>NZ_JAHLJD010000032.1:0-19752 GCF_020496225.1 Pseudonocardia sp. ICBG162 | reverse complement strand
TGCTTGAGCACCGAGGCGTAGTCGAGGCCGACGCCGTTCTCCCCGCCGAAGTAGGCAATGATCGCGCGTCTTCGGGTTCACCGACACCAGCGAGGACCGCAGGTTGCCGGGCTGGCCGTCCATGACCTTCTGGACGGCCGTCGCCGCGTCCTCCTGGGCCTTCGGGTCGATCGTCGTGGTGACCGTCAGACCCTGGGTGTTGATCTCGGTCTCGGAGATCCCGAGCTTCCTCCAGCTCGGCCCGGCCGCGTTGTAGATGTGGCCCTTGTCGTCGCCGGGGATGCCGCCGCCCTCGGCCGCGGAGGCCTCGCGCCACTGCGGGAACTTCTGCTGCGCCCGGTCGGCCTGGGTCATCCAGCCCTGGGAGACCATGCCGTCGAGCACGAAGTTCCACCGCTGCTGGGACATCTCGAGGTTCTTCGCCGGGTCCCAGCGCGACGGCGACTGGATCAGCCGGCGATCATCGCGCCCTCGGAGGCGTTCAGGTCCTGGACGTTCTTCCCGAAGTACGCCTGGCTGGCGGCCTGGATGCCGTAGGCGCCGCGACCCAGGTAGATCGCGTTCAGGTAGTTGCCGAGGATCTGCTCCTTGGTCATCTCCTTGGACATCTTCGCGGCCAGCACGACCTCGCGGAACTTGCGGAACAGCGAGTACTGGTCGTTGCCGGTGGTCACCTTGATGTACTGCTGGGTGATCGTCGAGCCGCCGCCGATCCCGCCGCGGACAGCTGGTTGATCACCGCCCGCGCGATGCCGGTGATGTCGAAGCCGGGGTTGGAGAAGAACGTGCGGTCCTCGGCGGACAGCACGGCCTGCTGGACCGGCACCGGCACCTGGGACAGGTCGACGCTGGTCCGGTTGACGTTGTCCGGCCGGACGGTCGCCAGCGGGGCGCCGTCGGTGTAGGTGAAGGTCGCGACCTGGGTGACGGCGATGTCGTCGGCCTTGGGGACCGGGAACACCAGCCAGCCGATCGCGAACGCGACCAGCGGGCCGATCACCGCGAACGCGGCGAGCCCGATCACCCAGCGCCGGAGCCGGCGACGACGGCCGGGCTTCTTCCGCCCGTCACCGCCGTCCCCGGGACCGCGACCGTCGGGACGACCGGGCGGGCGGGCGGGCGGCCGCCACCGCCGCCACGACGGGCGGCCGTGGCCGGTGCCGCCGCGGCCGCCGCGGCACCGCGGGCCGGCGGACGGCCGGTGCGCTGCGGGGCGGCCGTGCGCGGACCGGCCTGGGCGGGCCGGACGACGGGGTCGAAGTGGCCGACCCCGGAGTCGTCGTGGGTCAGCAGCGGCGGAGGGGACTGGGGACCGGGCGCGGCGGCGGCCCGCGGGTGCGGGACGGCCGCCCACCGGTGGACGACCGGGGGGCGGGGGCATCGGGGGACGGGGGCCCACGCCCGGTCGGGGTGCCGGCGGGGGCATCGGGGGACGGGACCGCGGAGGACCGGGGGGCGGGGGCGGCGGCGGGGTGCGCCGGGGGTCACGCTCGTCGTTCACCGGGCGGCTCCGTGGGATGCGGTGGACCGGATCCGCAGTGGCCCGGGCCGGGGGTGCCCGGGGCGGAGGGGATCCGGCAGCGGACCGCGCGGTGCGCGCGGTCCGGGTGGTCGTGCTCGTCGGGCAGGGCGCCATCGGACTCAGCCACCCGCACTCCGCCGGCCGCGGCGGGGGCGGCCGGTGCCGAGGACGAACGAGCGGACCAGGTGGTTCCAGCGGCACTCGGTGCACACCTCGACGACGTGCACGGAGAAGTCGGCGACCTGCGCCGCGAGCTGCTCGAGGTCCGCCGCGGAGCGGGCCGAGCCGGAGACGTGGCGCAGGCTCTCGCCGAACACCCACGAGACCTGGGCGAGCTCGTCGTGCCGGCAGACCGACCGGACAGGCCGACCGGCGGCCGTGCCGTGGAAGCGCGCGGCGCGGAGCAGGTAGGCACCCGCATCGCACACCTCCTCACGGCCGACCCGGCCGGCCCCGGACATCGGCCAGCAGAGCACGGCGCTGCAGGGCGTAGTCCACCACCTGTCGCGGGCTGAGCACCCGACCAGGGTACGGGACGGACCCGCGGACCCATCGCCGTCCCGCACGGGCCCCTGCGGGCACGACCGTTCCGTGCCTGGTCGGGGCACTCGTCCGGTCCGTGACCGCCTGTGATGACGATCATGGAGGGGACGGATCGATGTATCGGACCGATAGGATGACCGGTCGGCGGTCCGCACGGAGGAGGTCGCGATGCTGGACTTCGCGGTCCTCGGCCTGCTCCAGGACGGTCCGCTGCACGGGTACGAGCTGCGCAAGCAGCTCGGCCGCAGGCTCGGCGGCTTCCGCGCGTTCTCCTACGGCTCGTTGTACCCGGCCCTGCGCCGGCTGCTCCGGGCCGGGTCGATCGCCGAGACCACCGACGAGGCGGGTGATCAGTACGGACGCGCTCCGGGACGGCTGCGACGGGGCAGGCGGGTCTACCGCATCACCCCGGCGGGCCGGGACCGGTTCGCGGCCATGCTCGCCGAGGCCGGCCCCCAGGCGTGGGAGGACGGAAGCTTCGACGTGCACCTGGCGTTCTTCGCGCGGACACCGGCGGAGACCAGGATCCGGATCCTGGAGGGCCGCAGACGGGCCGTCGAGGAACGCCGGGACGGTCTGCGCACCGCGCTCGGCAGGCCCTGCGAGGGGGTCGACCGCTACACCCGCGAGCTGCACCGGCTCGGGCTGGAGTGCTCCGAGCGCGAGGTGTGCTGGCTGAACGAGCTGATCGCGACCGAACGGGCCGAGCAGGGCGCCGCGGACGGCCGCGACGAGAGGACCTTCCCCGGCGGCGGGCCATCCCGGCCCGCGACCGGCGGGGTACGACAGGACGAGACAACAGGAGGAGCCTGACATGAGCCAGGTTCGGGTGGCGGTCGTCGGCGTGGGCAACTGCGCGGCGTCGCTGGTCCAGGGGGTTCACTACTACGCGGACGCCGATCCGTCGGCCCAGGTCCCGGCCTGATGCACGTCGACTTCGGCGGGTACCACGTCCGGGACGTGACCTTCGTGGCCGCGTTCGACGTCGACGCGAAGAAGGTCGGTCAGGATCTCGCCGACGCGATCTCGGCCAGCGAGAACAACACGGTCAAGATCGCGGACGTGCCGCCGCTCGGGGTGACCGTGCAGCGCGGTCCGACCCTCGACGGTCTCGGCCGCTTCTACCGGAGACCATCACCGAGGCCGACGGCGAGCCCGTCGACGTCGTGCAGGTGCTGCGCGACACCGGGGCCGACGTGCTGGTGTCCTACCTGCCGGTGGGCAGCGAGGACGCCGACCGGTTCTACGCGCAGGCCGCGCTGGACGCGGGCGTCGCGTTCGTCAACGCGCTGCCGGTCTTCATCGCCTCGGACCCGGAGTGGGCGGAGAAGTTCCGCGCCGCCGGCGTCCCGATCGTCGGCGACGACATCAAGTCCCAGGTCGGCGCGACCATCACCCACCGGGTGCTGGCGAAGCTGTTCGAGGACCGCGGCGTGCAGCTGGACCGCACGATGCAGCTCAACGTGGGCGGGAACATGGACTTCCTGAACATGAAGGAGCTCGAGCGGCTGGAGTCCAAGAAGGTCTCCAAGACCCAGGCCGTCACCTCGCAGGTGGACCGGGACATGGGCAAGGGCAACGTGCACATCGGCCCGTCGGACTACGTGTCCTGGCTGGACGACCGCAAGTGGGCCTACGTCCGGCTCGAGGGCCGCGCGTTCGGTGACGTCCCGCTGAACCTGGAGTACAAGCTCGAGGTCTGGGACTCCCGAACTCCGCGGGCATCATCATCGACGCGGTGCGGGCGGCCAAGATCGCCAAGGACCGCGGCATCGGCGGACGATCCTGTCGGCGTCGAGCTACTTCATGAAGTCGCCGCCGGAGCAGTACCGCGACTCCGAGGCGCGCGACAAGGTCGAGGCGTTCATCCGGGGCGAGATCGACAACTGATCCGTTTCTCGGTACAACGGCCCGGGGACGACCGCGCAGGTCATCCCCGGGCCGTTGCCGTACCGGAGACGTTCCGGAAGACGACATTACCGATCCGGAATGTTCTCGTTATTCGTCGTGAGCGCAGTCATGCAATGAATGTGCTCTGCGTCATTATCCGAGCGATATCTGTTCGTAATGTGCGGTCCGGCTTGTGCGACCACCGCCCATCCGGGGTGAGGGGTGCAGGGTCACCGCCGGGCGACGACGCGGGCGGGTCGTGAGTGCCGTCCGGTCCCCACCGGAACTCCCCCTTCGTACCGGCGCCCACGGGTCCCGCCCCGACCGCTCCTCCGGTGGTGCAACATCCCGAGGACCCCACCGTGCCCCAGCGTCATTCCGCTCCGGCGCTCCGCGTCGCCGTCGTGGCCACCACCGCCGCCGCGGCCGCAGTTCTGTCCGT
Organism: Pseudonocardia sp. ICBG162; assembly: GCF_020496225.1. Lineage (NCBI taxonomy): Bacteria > Bacillati > Actinomycetota > Actinomycetes > Pseudonocardiales > Pseudonocardiaceae > Pseudonocardia > Pseudonocardia sp. ICBG162. Next base: position 15,355 of record NZ_JAHLJD010000032.1, on the reverse strand, counting down.
GCTCCCCGCCGCCACCGCGGCCCCCACGGACGCCGCCGCCTCCGCGGCACCCGTCGCGGAGACCGTGACCCGTGACGTCGCGCCGGCCGCGAACGTCCTGCCGGCGCTCGGCGCGAACCCGCCGCGCTGTCGGTCTCCTCCGCGGCGCAGGCCGCGGCCCCGGCCGCGCAGGCCGCCGCCGCGCGCAGCGGCGCGATGTCGACCGCGATGGCCCAGCTCGGCAAGCCCTACCGCTGGGGCGCCACCGGCCCGAGCGCGTTCGACTGCTCCGGCCTGGTCCGCTACGCCTTCGCGAAGGCCGGCAAGGACCTGCCCCGCACCAGCCGGGCCCAGGCCCAGGTGGGCACCCCGGTGTCGAAGTCGAACCTGAAGCCCGGTGACTGGTCTTCTTCTACAGCCCGGTCAGCCACGTCGGCATCTACATCGGCGGCGGCCAGATCGTGCACGCCTCCACCAGCGGCCAGCCGGTGAAGATCTCCGACATCGACCGGATGCCGTTCAACTCGGCCCGCCGGGTCTGAGAGAAGCTTGCGGAACGAAGCTCAGCTCTGAGCGCGCACGCTCCCGGTACGACCGCCCCGTCCTCGCGCAGGACGGGGCCGGTCGTCGTAGGTTCACCGGGTGACCGCTCCCCGCCGCCCGCTCGCCCTGATCACCGGTGCCTCCCAGGGCATCGGCGCCGCCACCGCCAGGCTGCTCGCACCGCGCTACGACCTGGTCCCTGGGCGGCCGGACGAGAAGCGGCTGGAGACCCTGGCCGGCGAGCTGACCGAGGCGGGCCCGGTCGCGGTCCGCACCGTGGCGGTGGAGCTCACCGACGACGACGCGCTGGCCACGGCCCTCGACGGCATCGACGGCTCGACGCGCTGGTCCACTCGCCGGGGTCGGGGAGCTGGGCACCGTCGCGGAGACCAGCGCGCAGACCTGGCGCCACCAGTTCGACGTCAACGTCGTCGCGGTCGCCGAGGCGACCCGCTGCTGCTGTGCCCGCACTGCGCGCGGCGGGTGCCGACACCGGCGCCGACGTCGTGCTCGTCAACTCCGGCTCCGGGCTCACCGCCCGCGCGGGCTGGGGGTCCTACGCGGCGAGCAAGTTCGCGCTGCGCGCGTTCGGCGACGCCCTGCGCGCCGAGGAGTCCGGGCACGGCATCCGGGTCACCTCCGTGGCACCGGGCCGGGTGGACACCGCGATGCAGGAGCGGGTCGTCGCCCACGAGGGCGGGGAGTACGACGGCTCGCGGTTCCTGCGCCGGAGTCGGTCGGTGGCCGCGATCCGGACGCGCTGACGCGACCCGCGACGCCCACCTCACCGACATCGTGGTCCGCCCAGGGCTGACCCGCGCCGGATCACACGGGGCCGGTCCCGCCGCCACCGCGCGCGTGCAGCTCCGCCAGGGCCGCCTCCACCGGCGGTGCGGCGGCGACGGCGTCGCGGACGACGGCCAGGATCGACCGCACCGGGGTCGGCCGACACGACCGGCACCGCACACGTCCCGGCGGGGAGGTGGGCGGCCCCGAGGCGCGGCAGCACGGTGAGCCGATCCCGGCGGCGACGAAGGCGAGCGCGGTCGGGTAGTCGTGCGCCTCGACGTGGAACGGCGGCCGGAACCCCGCCGCCGTGCACGCCTCGACGAGGTTGCGGCGGCACCAGCCGCGGGCGAAGTCGTTGTCCACCCAGCGCTCGCAGGCCAGCTCGGCGAGCTCGACCTCGTCCCGGCCGGCGAGCGGGTGCCCCACGGGCAGGACCGCCACGTAGGGGTGGAGAGCAGCGGGGTCACCGAGAAGCCGGGCCAGGCCGCGAAAGTCCGGCCGTTCGACGGGCTCCCGATCTGCACGTCGGCGCGGTCGGCGGGTCGTCGGGCAGCCACTCCGCAGCCGCAGGTCCAGCCGGGACGCCCGGGAAGTCGACGGTCAGCCGGGCGACAACGCGGGCAGCGGCCAGCGCCGAGCCCACCGAGGCGAAGTAAGGCCACCGACAGGGTGCGGTCCGCCCGGCCCGCAGGTCGGCGGACGACCGCCTCGGCTCCCCGATCCGGGAAAGGACCAGATCGCCTGCTCGGCCGCCGTGACCGGCCGCGGTGGCACGCAGGCCGCGCCCGGCCCGTTCGAACAGGGTCAGCCCGGTCTCCCGCGCGAGGTGGTGACTTTACAGTGCGGCTGACCGCCCGACGGCGTCGTAGCCAGGTTCTGCCGCGGCCTGGGACCGAGCCGCTGGCGACGAGGACCGGAAACACGCGCAGGCGGTGGTGTCGAGCACGATTCGACAGTACAGCGGCACTGCAATCCAGGAGAAAGGAATCATCGCTGGTGCTGAAGTATCCGGAGCGCCAAGGCTGGTCCCAGAACCGCTCGACCGTGCTCTCCCGGCGCTCGCCGCGTCGGTCACCGTGGTGTTGATGGGCGTCGGCCTTCGTCGGCATCCGTTGCCCGTCGGGCACGAGCTCTCCCCGGGCACGCTCGCCGCGGGCCGGATGCCTGGTCGGGGCGTCACCTCGTGGCGCGAATCCTCACGTGGTGCGGGGCGGCGCGACGCGCCCCGGGCCCGCCGACATCCGCGTCGGACGCCTGCTGGGGTCGGTGGCGCTCAGGGGACGGCCTCCGTGCGGGGCTCGTCCTTGCTCATCCCGCGGTGCCGGGTGAGCGCCTCGGTGATCTGGACACCCACCGGGACGACCGGGTTCAGCGACGAGAGCGGGTCCTGGAAGACCATCCCGATGTCGCGGCCGCGCCGCTCGCGCAGCTCGGCGTCGGACAGGGTGAGCAGGTCGACGGACTCGTCCCCGGAGGAGAACAGCACCGAGCCGCCCACCCGGGGGGTGCGGCCCGGCAGCAGCCCCATGATCGCCAGGGAGGTCACGGACTTGCCGCAGCCGGACTCGCCGACCAGGCCGACGACCTCGCCGGGGCGGACGTCGAACGACACCCCGTCGACGGCGACGACGTCGGCCTCACCCCGCCGCACGAAGCGCACGGACAGGTCCTGGACCTGCAACAACGGGTTCATCGGAGGTGTGGTCATCGCCGGCCTTTCGGGTCGATGGCCTCGCGCAGCGACTCGCCGAGCAGCGTGAACCCGAGCGCGACGACGATGATCGCGATCGCCGGGTAGACCGCCAGCCCGGGCCGGACGTCGAGGTAGGGCTGCGCGGAGGCGAGCATCAGGCCCCACTCGGCGCGGGCCGGGTCGGCGTCGCCGAGGCCGAGGAAGGACAGCGCGGCCGCGTCGAGGATCGCCGTCGCCAGGGTCAGCGTGGCCTGCACGATCACCGGGCCGATCGCGTTGGGCAGCATGTGCCGCAGCACGACCGCCCGTCGCCTCACGCCGAGCGCGGTGGCCGCGAGGACGTGGTCGGAGTCGCGCTGGGCGAGCATCGACCCGCGCAGCAGCCGCGCGAAGATCGGCACGTTCACCAGCGCGACGGCGATGATGACCGTCGTCTGGCTGGGCCGGGCGGCCAGCGCCGCGACCGAGATCGCGAGCAGCAGCGACGGGATCGACAGCAGCACGTCGGTGACGCGCATGAGGACGGTGTCGATCCAGCCGCCGAACGCGCCGGCGAGCACACCGATGACCAGGCCAGCCGCGAGCCCGAACACGGTCGCGAGCACGCCGACGAGCAGGGTCTGGCGCGACGCCAGGATCATCCGGGAGAACTCGTCGCGGCCGTTCTGGTCGCTGCCGAGCAGGAAGCCGGGCTGCGGCCCGGGGATCGAGCCGGGGCGCAGCTGGTCGAGCAGCTGCGGGAACGCCTGGGCCGGGTCGTGCGGGGCCAGCAGCGGCGCGAACACCGAGACCAGCACGAACAGCCCGATGATCACCGCCCCGACGATCGCGGTGGGGCTGCGGCGCAGCCGGCGCAGCGCGTCCGCGGACAGGCTGCGGCCGGCGGTGTCGTCGATCCGGTCCTTCCGCCGCTGCGCCCAGGTGGTCGGTGCGCTCATCGCAGCCTCACCCTCGGGTCGATCACGGCGTAGGACAGGTCGACGAGCAGGTTGACCAGCACGTAGATCAGCGCGCCGAGCAGCACCACGGCCTGCAGCCGCGGGTAGTCGCGGCGCTCGATGCCCTCGGCGATCAGGGTGCCGATGCCGGGCCGGTTGAACACCTTCTCGGTCAGCACCGCGCCGGCGAGGAGCAGGCCGGTCTGCAGGCCGATCGTCGTGGAGACCGGCAGCAGCGCGTTGCGCAGGACGTGCCGGCCGCGGACGGTGCCCGGCGCGAGGCCCTTGGCGTTGGCGGTGCGGACGAAGTCGGACTCCAGCACGTCGAGCACCGACGCCCGGGTGATCCGCACGATGACGGCGAGCGGGATCGTCGCCAGCGTGACGGCCGGCAGCACGAGGTGCAGCAGCGAGTCCCAGCTGGCGTCGAACTCGCGGGTCAGCAGGCCGTCGAGGGTGGGGAAGCCGGTGACCGAGGTGGCGTCGATGCCGGTCGACTGCAGCCCGGACGGCGGGAACAGGCCGAGGTCGACGGCCAGGAACTGCTTGAGCACGTAGCCGAGGAAGAACACCGGTACGGCGACGCCGACCAGCGTCCCGACGATGGTCAGGTTGTCCCAGATCCCGCCGCGGTGGCGGGCGGCGAGGTAGCCGAGCGGGATCCCGAGGGCGACGGCGAGCAGCAGCGCCGACAGGGACAGCTCGATCGTCCCCGGCAGCGCCCGGCCGAGCTCGGTGATCACCGGGTCGCCGGTGACGAGGGAGGCGCCGAAGTCGCCGGTCAGCGCCCGGCCGAGGTAGTGCAGGTACTGGATCGGGATGGGCTGGTCCAGGCCCAGTGTCTTGTTCAGTGCCGCGATCGACTCCGGGGTCGCCTTGTCTCCGAGCAGCGCACCGGCCGGTCCGCCGGGCAGCGACCGCAGCCAGGCGAACAACAGGACGGACAGGATGAGCAGCGTCGGGACGACCTGGAGCAGGCGGCGCGCGACGAAGCGCAGCATGCGTGGATGTCCTCAGTGGTGGGAGGCGGGACACGCGACCGGGCGCCGCGGGATCTCCGCGGCGCCCGGGGCACGGTCAGTTCTTGCTGACGGAGACGAAGCGCTCGTCGGTCAGCGGCGACGGGATCACGCCCTGCACGTTCGGTCCGACGACGATCGCCGGGCCGGTGGTCAGGATCGGCACGGCCGGCAGGTACTTGGCCATGATGTCCTTGTTCGCCTGCTGGTACGCGGCGGCGTGACCGGCCGGGTCCGGGATGGCGTCGGCCTTGGCCAGCTCGGCGAACATCGCCGGGTCCTGCGCCCCGAACTCGGCCTTCTCCCGGCCGAAGAACGTGCCGACGAAGTTGCCGGCGTCGTTGTAGTCACCGGTCCAGCCGAGCATGTGCAGGTCGTGCTTGCCGGCCTTCTGGACGTCGTCCTTGTAGCCGCCGTTCCACGGCCGCGCGACCGGGTTGACCGTGATGCCGACGGCCTTCAGGTTCGCCGACATCGCCGAGAACAGGTCCGCCGGGTTCGGCATGTAGGGCCGGGTGATCTCGGTCGGGTAGTAGAAGTTCAGCGTCAGGTTCTGCGCGCCGGCCTCGGCGAGCAGCTGCTTGGCCTTCTCCGGGTCGTACGGGTACTGGGTGACGTCGTCGGCGTAGCCCGCGACGGTCGGCGGCACGAACTCCTTCGCGACGGCGGAGCCCTCCGGCATCTTGGTGCGGACCAGCGACTCGCGGTCGATCGCGTAGGCGAGCGCCTGGCGGACCCGCAGGTCCTTGAGCTTCGGGTTGTTCTTGGTGTTGATGCCCATGTAGAGCAGCGAGAACGGCTGGCGGATCAGCACCTGGTCGCCCTGGTCCTTCAGGGTCTGGTAGTCCGCCGGGGACGGGTAGTCGTAGCCGTCGATGGTGCCGGCGGCCAGCTCCTGCTTGCGGGCGTTCTCGTCCGGGATGATCTTGAAGATGAGCCGGTCGAGCTTGGCCTTCTCGCCCCAGTACTGGTCGTTGCGGACCAGGGTGATCGTGTTGTTCGCCTTGTCGAAGCTCTCGAACTTGAACGGCCCGGTGCCCGTCGGGTGCTCGTTCGCGTAGGCGGGGTAGGTGAAGGAGTCACCGCTCTGGGTGACGGCGTCGGCGTCGTACTGCTTGAGCGCCGCCGGGCTGGAGATCGAGAACGACGTGAGGCCGAAGGCGGCCGGGAACGCGCCCTTGAACTTGTTCAGCGCCAGGACGGCGGTGTTCGGGCTCTGCGCCGTGCAGGACTTGTAGAGCGGGGTACCCGAGGCGTCGCCCTCGTTCTTGGCGAAGCCCTCGAAGACGTCGCCGTAGTAGATCATCTGGCTCTGCGCCGCGGCGCCCTTCATGTTGAACCAGCGGTCGAAGTTCGCGCAGACCGCGGTCGCGTCGAGCGGCGTGCCGTCGTGGAACGTGACGCCCTCGCGGAGGGTGAACGTCCAGGTCTTGCCGTCCGGGGTGGACTTCCACTCGGTGGCCAGGCCGGGCTCGAGCTCGGTGGTCCCGGGCTTGTAGGTGATCAGCGTGTCGAACATCTGCCGGGCCGGGCGGAAGCTCTCGCCGTCGTCGTTGAAGATCGGGTCGAAGTTCTTCGGCGCACCCGCGGCGCCGAACACGAACGTCCCCCGGCGGCGTCGCCACCCGCTCCGCGCTCCGAGCTCGCGCAGGCGGTCATGCCCACTGCGAGCACGCCCGCCATGACCGCCGTCATCCACCGTCTGCGCATTCCGGTCCCCTCGTCGGCAGAGGCGTCCACCCGATGTGTGCGTGAGGACACCTGATGACGGGGAAACCTATAGCGGTCCGTTACCAACCGGTAGACCCTTGCGTCACGATAGTGCTACGAACTGGTACGCACGTCCCGTTCGTCCGGGCCGTCGTCGACGGCCGACCGGTGCGCGTCCCGGTGGGCCGACACCGCGGCCCGCGAGGCGTCCTCGTCGAGCGCGGCGGCCCGGACCTCGTCGAAGACCTCGCGGTAGGTGCGCAGGTCGGCGGGCGACTCCAGGAACGACTCCCCCGCGTGCCCCTCGGTGTGGACGACGTCGGGGCCGAGCTCGTCGGGGACGGTCAGGATCGCGAAGCGGCCGGCGTGCGCCCGCTGCGGCCCGGCGCCGAACGGGAGCACGCGCAGCGTCACGTCGGGCAGGCCCGACAGCGTGAGCAGCCGGTCGAGCTGCTCGGCCATCACCGCGGGGCCGCCGGTCGCGCGGGTGAGTACGGCCTCGTCGACGACGGCGTCGAGCACCAGCGGCGGCGTCGCGGTGAGCGCCTCGTGGCGACGTCCGCGCAGCCGCACGAGCTGGTCGATCTCCCAGTCCGGGCGCCCCGGGAGCCGGGCACGCAGCGCGGCGTGCGCGTAGGCGGGCGTCTGGAGCAGCCCGTGCAGCACGGTCAGGTCGAACGCGGCGACGGCGGTCGCGTCGGACTCGGCGGCGGCGTAGCGCCCCGGCGACGGCAGGAAGTGCGGGTCGCTGCGCAGGCCCTCGGTGAACGGCTCCCACCAGCCGCGGGTGCGGCTCTCGGTGACCAGCCGCTCGAGCATCTCCGCCTCGACCCCGGCGACCCCGCCGTAGACCTCGACCAGCGCGGCGACGTCGGCCGGGCGCGGCACCCCCTTGCCGTTCTCCAGCCTGCTGATCTTCGACGTCGAGCAGCCCACGCCGCCCGCGGCGTCCTCCAGCTTCAGACCGGCGTTGACGCGCAGCCTGCGCAGCTCGGCACCCAGCCGTCGTCGCGCGCCGGTCGGCTCCTGCTCCACCTCGCGCCCCCTCCGTGGCCCCGCCGTGCAATCTACAGTTCTGTGCAATTCCCTGTGCCTGCAATTGCACGGAGGCGCATCGTCGTGCATCCTGGAGTCACCCGGACGTGACGGCAGACACACCGACCGTGGCGACCGGGGACCACGGACCGACCGCGACACACGAAGGGAGATTGACATGATCCGCAGGACGCAGGTGCCGCACACAGGCACGCACCACAGCGCCCGTACCGGGCGGTGGTCGCCGTGATCGCGCTGGTGGCGGTGGCCCTGGCGGGGCTGGCCACGCTGGTCGTCTCGGCGATCGTGATCGGGGTGACCGACCGGCGCCAGAGCGAGGCGTGGCGCAGGATCGCCGAGCAGCGACGCCGGGAGTGGGAGCGCAGGCAGCGCCAGCTCCACGGCCGGCCGCACCACGTGGACGCGTGGGGCGACGAGGATTCCGACTGACACCACTGTCGGGACCCACCAGGAAGGACGGCGCAGCGGCGGGGGGTTGCTGCGCCGGGTGGCCGGTCACGACCGGGGCGACGCGCCCGGGGCGGACCGGCCCGTTCTGTGTCCGGGGCCTAGATGTGATGCCCAGCCAGGTTGTTCAACCTGGTGATGGGTGTGGCCTTTCCGATTGCCGAGTGGGGCCTGTGGTGGTTGTAGTCGTGGACCCATGCTGGCAGAGCCGCGAGTCGGGCTGACTCGGAGTTGTAGAGCTTCTTGAAGGCCCAGCCCTCGGCCAGGGTCCTGTGGAAGCGCTCGATCTTCCCGTTCGTCTGCGGCCGGTAGGGCCGTGTCTTTTTCGGGGTGATGCCCAGCTCGGCACAGGTGTCGCGCCAGAGATGAGACTTGTAGCAGCCGCCGTTGTCGCTGAGCACGCGTTTGACCGTGACACCGCGGCAGGCGAACCAGGCGACCGCGTTACGCAGGACCGCGGCCGCGGTCTGCTTGGTCTCGTCCTCGTGTGCTTCGACATAGGCGACTCGAGAGTGATCGTCGATGACGGTGTGCAGGTAGCAGGTGCCCAGCAGAGGCTGGTGGTACCGACTCCTGGGCAGACCGGTTCGTGTCGAGGTCACCGCACGGTTCTTCTCGCCTTGTCGACGACCGACGTAGCGCCATCCGCCTCCGTCGGGGACCTTGCCGAGCTTCTTGACATCGACGTGGATCAAGTCGCCGGGCGCCTCGTGCTCGTAGCGGCGGATCGGCTCGCCAGTAGCCCGGTCGATGTGGGTGAGCCGGTTGATGCGACAGCGCACGAGCACGGCGTGCACGGTCGAGGACGCCATGTCGAGCCGGTCGCCGATCTCGACCGGTCCCAGGCGCTGCTTCCAGCGCAGGTGCACGATCTTGCGGACCACCGGCGCCGGCGTGCGGTTCGGCTGGTGACGGGGGGCCGAGGACCGGTCGTGCATCCCGGCCGGGCCTTCATCGCGGTAGCGCTGGGCCCACTTGTTCGCAGTCCGCCACGAGACGTCGTAGCGCTCGGCGGCGCGGGCCACAGACCAGCCTAGATCGACGACCAAGCGAGCGAGTCGGAGTCGGGCACGACAGGTGAGCGCGGCATTGGAGTGGGTAGCGTGGGACACGAAGGCCTCCTGGGTGCGGAGCGGTTCCTCGACAGCTCCACTCCACACCCGGGAGGCCTTCGCCCATCTACAGATCAGACCGTGTCGTCACACGATCTCGACCAACGTGCCTGGGCATCACACCTAGAGGGCCCGCCGGCCGGCGAGCGCGCGGCCGAGGGTCATCTCGTCGGCGAACTCCAGGTCGCCGCCCATCGGCAGGCCGGACGCGAGCCGCGTGACGCTCAGGCCCGGGAAGTCGCGCAGCAGCCGGACCAGGTAGGTCGCGGTCGCCTCGCCCTCGGTGTTGGGGTCGGTCGCGATGATGACCTCGGAGATCTCGGTCTCGTCGGTCGCCGGACCGGTGCCGCCGAGGCGGGCGAGCAGCTCGCGGATCCGCAGCGTGTCCGGGCCGATCCCGGCCAGCGGGTCGAGCGCGCCGCCGAGCACGTGGTAGCGCCCCTTGAACTCCCGGGTCCGCTCGACGGCCAGGACGTCCTTGGGCTCCTCGACCACGCACACCAGCGTCGGGTCGCGTCGCGCGTCGGAGCAGTAGCGGCAGCGGGTGTCCGACGCGACGTTGCCGCACACGTCGCAGAACGCGACGCCCTGCTTGAGCGTCTGCAGGACCTCCTGGAGCCGGTTGATGTCGGCCGGGTCCGCGGCGAGCAGGTGGAACGCGATGCGCTGGGCGCTCTTCGGACCGACCCCGGGCAGGCGTCCCAGCTCGTCGATCAGGTCCTGGACCGGTCCTTCGAACACCTCAGGCGCCCGGGAGGCCCAGGCCGCCCATGTCGAGACCGCCGGCGAGCGGACCCATCTTCTCCTGCTGCAGCTCCTGCGCACGGCGGACTGCGTCGGCGAGCGCGCCGGCGACGAGGTCCTGCAGGGTCTCGACGTCCTCCGGGTCCACGACCTTCGGGTCGATCCGCACCGAGCGCGGCTCCAGCCCCGCGGTGACGGTGACCTCGACCAGCCCGTTCCCGCCTGGCCGGTGACCTCGGCGGTCGCGAGCTCGGCCTGGGCCTGCTGGAGCTGCTGCTGCATCTTCTGGGCCTGCTGCAGGATCATCTGCATGTCGGGCTGACCGGGTTGCACGCGTACCCCTCGCTGTCGGGTCCGGCTCGCGCGATCGGGGGCTTCCCCGGCGCGACCGGCGCGGACGTGTCCTTCTCCCAGGGTAGACGTGTCAGGCTGACCGACCGTGCGCGCCCTGATCCGTTCCGCCACAGCCGTCCCCCCGGCCGTCGTCGCGCTGCTGTGCGCCGGCTGCGGCGTAGCGGCACCGGCCCCGCCCTCGGTCGACGCGACCCCGGTGCCGGCCGCGACGACCCGCTCGCTGCCCACCACCCCGGCGCCGGTCCCCGCCCCCGTCGTGCTGCTCGACCCCGGGCACAACGGCGGCAACGCCGCGGACCCGGCCGCGGTGAACCGGCCGGTCCCCGACGGGCGCGGCGGGACCAAACCGTGCAACACGACCGGCACGTCCACGAACGCCGGCTACGCCGAGCACACCTTCACCTGGGACCTGGCCGGGCGGGTGCGGTCCCGGCTGGAGGCCGCCGGTGTGCGGGTGGTGCTCACCCGTCCCGACGACGACGGCGTCGGCCCCTGCGTCGACGCCCGCGGGGCGGCGGGCGGCCGGGCCGGTGCGGCGCTGGCCGTGTCGCTGCACGCGGACGGCGCGGCGGCCTCGGCCCGCGGGTTCCACGTCGCCTACGCCGAGCCCGCGGTGCACGGGACCGGACCGGCGTCACTGCGCCTGGCCACCGGGCTGCGGGACGCGCTGCGCTCGGCCGGGTTCGCCCCGGCCGGCTACATCGGCCGCGACGGGCTCGACGGCCGTGAGGACCTGGCCGGCCTGAACACCTCGACCGTGCCGACCGCGCTGGTGGAGGCGGGCAACATGCGCAACGCCGGCGACGCCGCCGTGCTCACCGACCCAGCCGGGCGGGACCGGATCGCGGCGGCGGTGGCCACGGCGGTGCTGGCGCAGCTGCGCCGCTGACCACCCGCGACCCGGCCACCCCGCCCGGGCCGGGAGTCAGCGCGGGTCGATCGCGCGTGCCCCCAGGTGCGAGGTGAGGATCTCCAGCGCGGCGGCCTCGGGGTCGCGACGGGCACCCGGTGACGCCGCCTCGGCCGCGGCCTCGGCGAGCATGTCCTCCTCCTCGGCGGCCTGGTTCCGTACCGGGGCGGGTCGTGCACCCGGACCGTCGCCCCCCTGCGGTCCGGCATCACGAGGGTCCGGCGGTGCGTCCTCCGGCGGCGGCTCCGGCGGCAGCGGGACGTCGGAGTCCCCCGCGGGACGGCGGGTGGGCCGCCCGCCCTGCTCGCGCTGCGGGGCGTCGCGCTGGGAGGGGCGCTGCGGCACCGCCCGCTGCGCGCGTTCCGGTGTGGCGGCGCGACGCGCGGTCGCGGCCTCCCCGGTGTCGCAGTGGACCCGCCACTGGACCCCGAGGACGGCGCGCAGCGCATCGGCGATCACGTCGGTGTTGCGCGCCTCGGACAGCCGGCGGGCCAGCGGCGGGGCGCCGATCGCGAGGACCAGGGTGTCGCCGTCGACCGCCCGGACGGTGGCGTTGACCAGCAGCGCCTCGGTGCTGCGGCTGCGCTGGCGGACGGCGGCGAGGATCTCCGGCCAGACCCGGCGGACCGCCGTCGCGTCCAGCGACGACGCCGACGACACCGGCTGCGCCGACTCCGGCGGTACGGCGTCGGCGGGGGCGCCGTCGCGGGGCGGGGCGGGGCGACGGGGTGCGGCCTCCTGCGCGGCGGGCTCCTCGGCCCCGCCCGCTCCCGGCCCGTCCGCCCGGCGACCGTCCGCCGGCCGGCCCTCTGCGGCCGGACCGTCCGCACCCGGGCCGTCTGCTCCCGGGCCGTGCGCCCGGGCCGGGCCGGCGGCCGCCTCGGAGGGCGCACCGGGGCCCGCGGTCGCCGGAGCGCGTTCCGCGGAACGCTCCGCGCCGGACTCCGCCTCCGTCGTCGCGCTCCCCTGTCCGCGTGGTCCGGTCGCCCCGTCGGCGTGGGGTGCCGGGGCGCCCGTCGGCCGGTTCCCGGCCTCCGCGGACGTGGGGCCACGCCCGGAGGCCTCACCGCCCCGGCCCTGGGCGTCGCCGCCCCGGTCCTGGGGGCCGCTGTGCCGGTCCGCGCCGGGAGCCGCGGGCGGGGCGGCTGCGGTGGCCGTGGCACGGCCGTCGTCGTCGCGTTCCGCGGAACGCGCCGCGCCCGCCTCCGGCCGGGTCCCCGCGGGCTTCGGGGCTGCGGGTGCCGGGGGTGCGGCGTCCGGTGCGGGCTCGGCGGGCCGCGACGGTGCCGGGGCGGGCACGGCCATCGGGGCCCCGGCCTCGCGTTCCGCGGAACGCGACGGTGCGCCGCCGGCCGGCTCCGAGCCGGCCGGGCGCTCGCTGGGCCGCACGAACCGCTTGGCGGCGCCGCCGTCGTCGGACGGGCCGGCGGGGTCGGGCGCGATCGCGTTGCGCCGCTCGATGCGCTCCAGACGTTCGAGCAGCCCGCCGTCGGAGGTCGTGGCCGCCGGGAGCAGCATCCGCGAGACCAGCAGCTCCAGCAGCAGCCGTGGGGCGGTCGCCCCGCGCATCTCGATCAGGCCCTGGTGCAGGATCTCGCCGTAGCGGGTGAGGGTGGCCGGTCCGAGCCGGGCGGCCTGGTCGGCCATCCGGGACAGCTCGTCCGCGGCGCCGTCGACCAGGCCCTGCTCCGCGGCGTCCGGCACGGCCTGCACGAGCATCAGGTCGCGGAAGCGCTGCAGCAGGTCCGAGGCGAAGCGGCGGGGGTCGTGCCCGGCCTCGACGAGCCGGTCCACCGCGCCGTAGACGGCCGCGCCGTCGGCCGCGGCGAGCGCGTCGACGGTGTCGTCGATCAGGCCGGAGTCGGTCACCCCGAGCAACGCGACCGCGCGCTCGTAGGTGACACCCTGCGGCCCGGCGCCGGCGAGCAGCTGGTCCAGCACCGACAGCGTGTCGCGGGCCGAGCCGCCCCCGGCCCGGATGACCAGCGGGAACACCGGCGGCGCGACGGTCACCTGCTCCTCGCCGCAGATCTTCTCCAGCAGCGCGCGCATCGTGCCGGGCGGGATCAGCCGGAACGGGTAGTGGTGGGTCCGCGACCGGATCGTCGGGAGCACCTTCTCCGGCTCCGTCGTCGCGAAGACGAAGACCAGGTGCTCCGGGGGCTCCTCGACGATCTTGAGCAGCGCGTTGAAGCCCTGGGTGGTGACCATGTGCGCCTCGTCGACGACGAACACGCGGTAGCGCGACTCGGCCGGCGCGTAGAACGCGCGGTCACGCAGCTCGCGCGCGTCCTCGACACCACCGTGGGACGCCGCGTCGAGCTCGACGACGTCGATGCTGCCCGACCCCTCGGGGGCGAGCGCGATGCACGAGTTGCAGACGCCGCACGGGTCCGGGGTCGGCCCCTGCTCGCAGTTCAGCGAGCGCGCCAGGATGCGGGCCGAGGACGTCTTGCCGCAGCCCCGCGGCCCCGAGAACAGGTACGCGTGGTTGATCCGCCCCGCGGTGAGGGCGGTGGCCAGGGGCTCGGTGACGTGCTCCTGCCCCACGACGTCGGCCAGCTTGGCCGGGCGGTACTTGCGGTACAGAGCCAGAGCCACGAGGGGAAGGCTACCCAGGGGGTCCGACACTTCGGGGACCCGCTCGGAGACAGAAGGGGACCCCGCGCACCCGCCACCGCCAGAGCCTGTTGACCCTTGCTGCCTTCCGGCCCTGGGGGAGTTCACAGGATGGACGCTGCACGGGGTCCACGGACAGTGTGCCACGGACGGCGCCGTCGGGCGGCGAGGGGGCCGCGTCGGATCGCCGAGGGCGTCGCGTAACCTCTTTCGCGGAGGATTCGCCTAGTGGCCTAGGGCGCACGCTTGGAAAGCGTGTTGGGAGCAATCCCTCACGGGTTCAAATCCCGTATCCTCCGCCAGCAGGAAGGCGGAACGCCGGGCACACCCTCGCGGGTGGCCCGGCGTTCGGCGTTCAGTCTCATTTCCAGCCTCACCCGGCATCCGGCCGGCCCCGGATCAGGCCGCCCACACGCTGGGCGACGTCGCTGCGCACGACCCCGGTGATGTGCTGGTAGCGGGGGGCCATCGCGGTCGTCGACCAGCCCATCAGGCCCATGACCGCGCTCTCCGGGACGCCGAGGATCAGCAGCACCGTCGCGGCCATGTGGCGGGCGTCGCGCAGGCGATCGTCACGGCCCCCGGCGTCGCGCAGGAGCTCCTTCCCATGATGGTGGTCGGTGTTCGGGTTGAGCGGTTCGCCGCGTTCGTCGGTGAATACGTAGCCGGAGTCCTGCCAGAGCTGCGCGGCCGTGTCGCGCTCGCGGTCCTGCTCCTCGCAGTGGGACTCCAGGAGCGCGACCGGTTCGTCCGGGAGGCCGATGGCGCGGCGTCCGGCGCGCGACGTCGTCTCGTCGGTCTCCGGCCGGTCCGCGAGCCGCTTCGGGCGGTAGCCGGCGCACCGCGTCACCGCCGAGCAGGCCCGGGCTCCACAGGGTCGCCCCACACCTTGCTACCGATCTCATGATCCTGGACCCCGGTCGGACGCGAGCTGTGCAAGCCTGCTCACCGACGGGCTGTCCGATGATCACGACCCACCCTCGGCGACGACTCGACGTCGACGCTCCGCGCCTCGACCGTGGTGCACCACGCGGTCGGCATGCTGGCGAGTCACCAGCAGACCGGCTGCTGTCACGCGCTGGAACTCCTTCGCCGATACGCCCGGATCGTCCAGCGCAGCCTGGAGTACGCGGCGGACGACACCCATGACCGTCGGACCGCTCTGGACGCCATCACCGAGCGGGCAGGGCGAGGCAGGCAGAGTGGGGATCCCCGCTCGGCCGTGATCGTGCAGATGGTTCCCCGCGATGCGGCCTGACATGCTCCGGTCATGGGATTCCGCGATCAGCCCGCCTACATCATCAAGATGCGTGCCAAGCGGGGAAGGGTGATCGGCTGTTCGAATTGGCGACAGCTGGGATGGAGAAGTCCGATTCGTCTGATCGATTCACCATTCTCCGCGAAGATGACGATCCGGACGTGCTGTGGAACGTCGAGGTGTT
>NZ_JAHLJD010000031.1:0-1743544 GCF_020496225.1 Pseudonocardia sp. ICBG162 | reverse complement strand
GGTCAGCGTGGCCTGCACGATCACCGGGCCGATCGCGTTGGGCAGCATGTGCCGCAGCACGACCGCCCGTCGCCTCACGCGAGCGCGGTGGCCGCGAGGACGTGGTCGGAGTCGCGCTGGGCGAGCATCGACCCGCGCAGCAGCCGCGCGAAGATCGGCACGTTCACCAGCGCGACGGCGATGATGACCGTCGTCTGGCTGGGCCGGGCGGCCAGCGCCGCGACCGAGATCGCGAGCAGCAGCGACGGGATCGACAGCAGCACGTCGGTGACGCGCATGAGGACGGTGTCGATCCAGCCGCCGAACGCGCCGGCGAGCACACCGATGACCAGGCCAGCCGCGAGCCCGAACACGGTCGCGAGCACGCCGACGAGCAGGGTCTGGCGCCGACGCCAGGATCATCCGGGAGAACTCGTCGCGGCCGTTCTGGTCGC
Organism: Pseudonocardia sp. ICBG162; assembly: GCF_020496225.1. Taxonomy (NCBI): domain Bacteria; kingdom Bacillati; phylum Actinomycetota; class Actinomycetes; order Pseudonocardiales; family Pseudonocardiaceae; genus Pseudonocardia; species Pseudonocardia sp. ICBG162. Next base: position 1,743,110 of record NZ_JAHLJD010000031.1, on the reverse strand, counting down.
TCCGAGCAGGAAGCCGGGCTGCGGCCCGGGGATCGAGCCGGGGCGCAGCTGGTCGAGCAGCTGCGGGAACGCCTGGGCCGGGTCGTGCGGGGCCAGCAGCGGCGCGAACACCGAGACCAGCACGAAACAGCCCGATGATCACCGCCCCGACGATCGCGGTGGGGCTGCGGCGCAGCCGGCGCAGCGCGTCCGCGGACAGGCTGCGGCCGGCGGTGTCGTCGATCCGGTCCTTCCGCCGCTGCGCCCAGGTGGTCGGTGCGCTCATCGCAGCCTCACCCTCGGGTCGATCACGGCGTAGGACAGGTCGACGAGCAGGTTGACCAGCACGTAGATCAGCGCGCCGAGCAGCACCACGGCCTGCAGCCGCGGGTAGTCGCGGCGCTCGATGCCCTCGGCGATCAGGGTGCCGATGCCGGGCCGGTTGAACACCTTCTCGGTCAGCACCGCGCCGGCGAGGAGCAGGCCGGTCTGCAGGCCGATCGTCGTGGAGACCGGCAGCAGCGCGTTGCGCAGGACGTGCCGGCCGCGGACGGTGCCCGGCGCGAGGCCCTTGGCGTTGGCGGTGCGGACGAAGTCGGACTCCAGCACGTCGAGCACCGACGCCCGGGTGATCCGCACGATGACGGCGAGCGGGATCGTCGCCAGCGTGACGGCCGGCAGCACGAGGTGCAGCAGCGAGTCCCAGCTGGCGTCGAACTCGCGGGTCAGCAGGCCGTCGAGGGTGGGGAAGCCGGTGACCGAGGTGGCGTCGATGCCGGTCGACTGCAGCCCGGACGGCGGGAACAGGCCGAGGTCGACGGCCAGGAACTGCTTGAGCACGTAGCCGAGGAAGAACACCGGTACGGCGACGCCGACCAGCGTCCCGACGATGGTCAGGTTGTCCCAGATCCCGCCGCGGTGGCGGGCGGCGAGGTAGCCGAGCGGGATCCCGAGGGCGACGGCGAGCAGCAGCGCCGACAGGGACAGCTCGATCGTCCCCGGCAGCGCCCGGCCGAGCTCGGTGATCACCGGGTCGCCGGTGACGAGGGAGGCGCCGAAGTCGCCGGTCAGCGCCCGGCCGAGGTAGTGCAGGTACTGGATCGGGATGGGCTGGTCCAGGCCCAGTGTCTTGTTCAGTGCCGCGATCGACTCCGGGGTCGCCTTGTCTCCGAGCAGCGCACCGGCCGGTCCGCCGGGCAGCGACCGCAGCCAGGCGAACAACAGGACGGACAGGATGAGCAGCGTCGGGACGACCTGGAGCAGGCGGCGCGCGACGAAGCGCAGCATGCGTGGATGTCCTCAGTGGTGGGAGGCGGGACACGCGACCGGGCGCCGCGGGATCTCCGCGGCGCCCGGGGCACGGTCAGTTCTTGCTGACGGAGACGAAGCGCTCGTCGGTCAGCGGCGACGGGATCACGCCCTGCACGTTCGGTCCGACGACGATCGCCGGGCCGGTGGTCAGGATCGGCACGGCCGGCAGGTACTTGGCCATGATGTCCTTGTTCGCCTGCTGGTACGCGGCGGCGTGACCGGCCGGGTCCGGGATGGCGTCGGCCTTGGCCAGCTCGGCGAACATCGCCGGGTCCTGCGCCCCGAACTCGGCCTTCTCCCGGCCGAAGAACGTGCCGACGAAGTTGCCGGCGTCGTTGTAGTCACCGGTCCAGCCGAGCATGTGCAGGTCGTGCTTGCCGGCCTTCTGGACGTCGTCCTTGTAGCCGCCGTTCCACGGCCGCGCGACCGGGTTGACCGTGATGCCGACGGCCTTCAGGTTCGCCGACATCGCCGAGAACAGGTCCGCCGGGTTCGGCATGTAGGGCCGGGTGATCTCGGTCGGGTAGTAGAAGTTCAGCGTCAGGTTCTGCGCGCCGGCCTCGGCGAGCAGCTGCTTGGCCTTCTCCGGGTCGTACGGGTACTGGGTGACGTCGTCGGCGTAGCCCGCGACGGTCGGCGGCACGAACTCCTTCGCGACGGCGGAGCCCTCCGGCATCTTGGTGCGGACCAGCGACTCGCGGTCGATCGCGTAGGCGAGCGCCTGGCGGACCCGCAGGTCCTTGAGCTTCGGGTTGTTCTTGGTGTTGATGCCCATGTAGAGCAGCGAGAACGGCTGGCGGATCAGCACCTGGTCGCCCTGGTCCTTCAGGGTCTGGTAGTCCGCCGGGGACGGGTAGTCGTAGCCGTCGATGGTGCCGGCGGCCAGCTCCTGCTTGCGGGCGTTCTCGTCCGGGATGATCTTGAAGATGAGCCGGTCGAGCTTGGCCTTCTCGCCCCAGTACTGGTCGTTGCGGACCAGGGTGATCGTGTTGTTCGCCTTGTCGAAGCTCTCGAACTTGAACGGCCCGGTGCCCGTCGGGTGCTCGTTCGCGTAGGCGGGGTAGGTGAAGGAGTCACCGCTCTGGGTGACGGCGTCGGCGTCGTACTGCTTGAGCGCCGCCGGGCTGGAGATCGAGAACGACGTGAGGCCGAAGGCGGCCGGGAACGCGCCCTTGAACTTGTTCAGCGCCAGGACGGCGGTGTTCGGGCTCTGCGCCGTGCAGGACTTGTAGAGCGGGGTACCCGAGGCGTCGCCCTCGTTCTTGGCGAAGCCCTCGAAGACGTCGCCGTAGTAGATCATCTGGCTCTGCGCCGCGGCGCCCTTCATGTTGAACCAGCGGTCGAAGTTCGCGCAGACCGCGGTCGCGTCGAGCGGCGTGCCGTCGTGGAACGTGACGCCCTCGCGGAGGGTGAACGTCCAGGTCTTGCCGTCCGGGGTGGACTTCCACTCGGTGGCCAGGCCGGGCTCGAGCTCGGTGGTCCCGGGCTTGTAGGTGATCAGCGTGTCGAACATCTGCCGGGCCGGGCGGAAGCTCTCGCCGTCGTCGTTGAAGATCGGGTCGAAGTTCTTCGGCGCACCCGCGGCGCCGAACACGAACGTCCCCCCGGCGGCGTCGCCACCCGCTCCGCGCTCCGAGCTCGCGCAGGCGGTCATGCCCACTGCGAGCACGCCCGCCATGACCGCCGTCATCCACCGTCTGCGCATTCCGGTCCCCTCGTCGGCAGAGGCGTCCACCCGATGTGTGCGTGAGGACACCTGATGACGGGGAAACCTATAGCGGTCCGTTACCAACCGGTAGACCCTTGCGTCACGATAGTGCTACGAACTGGTACGCACGTCCCGTTCGTCCGGGCCGTCGTCGACGGCCGACCGGTGCGCGTCCCGGTGGGCCGACACCGCGGCCCGCGAGGCGTCCTCGTCGAGCGCGGCGGCCCGGACCTCGTCGAAGACCTCGCGGTAGGTGCGCAGGTCGGCGGGCGACTCCAGGAACGACTCCCCCGCGTGCCCCTCGGTGTGGACGACGTCGGGGCCGAGCTCGTCGGGGACGGTCAGGATCGCGAAGCGGCCGGCGTGCGCCCGCTGCGGCCCGGCGCCGAACGGGAGCACGCGCAGCGTCACGTCGGGCAGGCCCGACAGCGTGAGCAGCCGGTCGAGCTGCTCGGCCATCACCGCGGGGCCGCCGGTCGCGCGGGTGAGTACGGCCTCGTCGACGACGGCGTCGAGCACCAGCGGCGGCGTCGCGGTGAGCGCCTCGTGGCGACGTCCGCGCAGCCGCACGAGCTGGTCGATCTCCCAGTCCGGGCGCCCCGGGAGCCGGGCACGCAGCGCGGCGTGCGCGTAGGCGGGCGTCTGGAGCAGCCCGTGCAGCACGGTCAGGTCGAACGCGGCGACGGCGGTCGCGTCGGACTCGGCGGCGGCGTAGCGCCCCGGCGACGGCAGGAAGTGCGGGTCGCTGCGCAGGCCCTCGGTGAACGGCTCCCACCAGCCGCGGGTGCGGCTCTCGGTGACCAGCCGCTCGAGCATCTCCGCCTCGACCCCGGCGACCCCGCCGTAGACCTCGACCAGCGCGGCGACGTCGGCCGGGCGCGGCACCCCCTTGCCGTTCTCCAGCCTGCTGATCTTCGACGTCGAGCAGCCCACGCCGCCCGCGGCGTCCTCCAGCTTCAGACCGGCGTTGACGCGCAGCCTGCGCAGCTCGGCACCCAGCCGTCGTCGCGCGCCGGTCGGCTCCTGCTCCACCTCGCGCCCCCTCCGTGGCCCCGCCGTGCAATCTACAGTTCTGTGCAATTCCCTGTGCCTGCAATTGCACGGAGGCGCATCGTCGTGCATCCTGGAGTCACCCGGACGTGACGGCAGACACACCGACCGTGGCGACCGGGGACCACGGACCGACCGCGACACACGAAGGGAGATTGACATGATCCGCAGGACGCAGGTGCCGCACACAGGCACGCACCACAGCGCCCGTACCGGGCGGTGGTCGCCGTGATCGCGCTGGTGGCGGTGGCCCTGGCGGGGCTGGCCACGCTGGTCGTCTCGGCGATCGTGATCGGGGTGACCGACCGGCGCCAGAGCGAGGCGTGGCGCAGGATCGCCGAGCAGCGACGCCGGGAGTGGGAGCGCAGGCAGCGCCAGCTCCACGGCCGGCCGCACCACGTGGACGCGTGGGGCGACGAGGATTCCGACTGACACCACTGTCGGGACCCACCAGGAAGGACGGCGCAGCGGCGGGGGGTTGCTGCGCCGGGTGGCCGGTCACGACCGGGGCGACGCGCCCGGGGCGGACCGGCCCGTTCTGTGTCCGGGGCCTAGATGTGATGCCCAGCCAGGTTGTTCAACCTGGTGATGGGTGTGGCCTTTCCGATTGCCGAGTGGGGCCTGTGGTGGTTGTAGTCGTGGACCCATGCTGGCAGAGCCGCGAGTCGGGCTGACTCGGAGTTGTAGAGCTTCTTGAAGGCCCAGCCCTCGGCCAGGGTCCTGTGGAAGCGCTCGATCTTCCCGTTCGTCTGCGGCCGGTAGGGCCGTGTCTTTTTCGGGGTGATGCCCAGCTCGGCACAGGTGTCGCGCCAGAGATGAGACTTGTAGCAGCCGCCGTTGTCGCTGAGCACGCGTTTGACCGTGACACCGCGGCAGGCGAACCAGGCGACCGCGTTACGCAGGACCGCGGCCGCGGTCTGCTTGGTCTCGTCCTCGTGTGCTTCGACATAGGCGACTCGAGAGTGATCGTCGATGACGGTGTGCAGGTAGCAGGTGCCCAGCAGAGGCTGGTGGTACCGACTCCTGGGCAGACCGGTTCGTGTCGAGGTCACCGCACGGTTCTTCTCGCCTTGTCGACGACCGACGTAGCGCCATCCGCCTCCGTCGGGGACCTTGCCGAGCTTCTTGACATCGACGTGGATCAAGTCGCCGGGCGCCTCGTGCTCGTAGCGGCGGATCGGCTCGCCAGTAGCCCGGTCGATGTGGGTGAGCCGGTTGATGCGACAGCGCACGAGCACGGCGTGCACGGTCGAGGACGCCATGTCGAGCCGGTCGCCGATCTCGACCGGTCCCAGGCGCTGCTTCCAGCGCAGGTGCACGATCTTGCGGACCACCGGCGCCGGCGTGCGGTTCGGCTGGTGACGGGGGGCCGAGGACCGGTCGTGCATCCCGGCCGGGCCTTCATCGCGGTAGCGCTGGGCCCACTTGTTCGCAGTCCGCCACGAGACGTCGTAGCGCTCGGCGGCGCGGGCCACAGACCAGCCTAGATCGACGACCAAGCGAGCGAGTCGGAGTCGGGCACGACAGGTGAGCGCGGCATTGGAGTGGGTAGCGTGGGACACGAAGGCCTCCTGGGTGCGGAGCGGTTCCTCGACAGCTCCACTCCACACCCGGGAGGCCTTCGCCCATCTACAGATCAGACCGTGTCGTCACACGATCTCGACCAACGTGCCTGGGCATCACACCTAGAGGGCCCGCCGGCCGGCGAGCGCGCGGCCGAGGGTCATCTCGTCGGCGAACTCCAGGTCGCCGCCCATCGGCAGGCCGGACGCGAGCCGCGTGACGCTCAGGCCCGGGAAGTCGCGCAGCAGCCGGACCAGGTAGGTCGCGGTCGCCTCGCCCTCGGTGTTGGGGTCGGTCGCGATGATGACCTCGGAGATCTCGGTCTCGTCGGTCGCCGGACCGGTGCCGCCGAGGCGGGCGAGCAGCTCGCGGATCCGCAGCGTGTCCGGGCCGATCCCGGCCAGCGGGTCGAGCGCGCCGCCGAGCACGTGGTAGCGCCCCTTGAACTCCCGGGTCCGCTCGACGGCCAGGACGTCCTTGGGCTCCTCGACCACGCACACCAGCGTCGGGTCGCGTCGCGCGTCGGAGCAGTAGCGGCAGCGGGTGTCCGACGCGACGTTGCCGCACACGTCGCAGAACGCGACGCCCTGCTTGAGCGTCTGCAGGACCTCCTGGAGCCGGTTGATGTCGGCCGGGTCCGCGGCGAGCAGGTGGAACGCGATGCGCTGGGCGCTCTTCGGACCGACCCCGGGCAGGCGTCCCAGCTCGTCGATCAGGTCCTGGACCGGTCCTTCGAACACCTCAGGCGCCCGGGAGGCCCAGGCCGCCCATGTCGAGACCGCCGGCGAGCGGACCCATCTTCTCCTGCTGCAGCTCCTGCGCACGGCGGACTGCGTCGGCGAGCGCGCCGGCGACGAGGTCCTGCAGGGTCTCGACGTCCTCCGGGTCCACGACCTTCGGGTCGATCCGCACCGAGCGCGGCTCCAGCCCCGCGGTGACGGTGACCTCGACCAGCCCGTTCCCGGCCTGGCCGGTGACCTCGGCGGTCGCGAGCTCGGCCTGGGCCTGCTGGAGCTGCTGCTGCATCTTCTGGGCCTGCTGCAGGATCATCTGCATGTCGGGCTGACCGGGTTGCACGCGTACCCCTCGCTGTCGGGTCCGGCTCGCGCGATCGGGGGCTTCCCCGGCGCGACCGGCGCGGACGTGTCCTTCTCCCAGGGTAGACGTGTCAGGCTGACCGACCGTGCGCGCCCTGATCCGTTCCGCCACAGCCGTCCCCCCGGCCGTCGTCGCGCTGCTGTGCGCCGGCTGCGGCGTAGCGGCACCGGCCCCGCCCTCGGTCGACGCGACCCCGGTGCCGGCCGCGACGACCCGCTCGCTGCCCACCACCCCGGCGCCGGTCCCCGCCCCCGTCGTGCTGCTCGACCCCGGGCACAACGGCGGCAACGCCGCGGACCCGGCCGCGGTGAACCGGCCGGTCCCCGACGGGCGCGGCGGGACCAAACCGTGCAACACGACCGGCACGTCCACGAACGCCGGCTACGCCGAGCACACCTTCACCTGGGACCTGGCCGGGCGGGTGCGGTCCCGGCTGGAGGCCGCCGGTGTGCGGGTGGTGCTCACCCGTCCCGACGACGACGGCGTCGGCCCCTGCGTCGACGCCCGCGGGGCGGCGGGCGGCCGGGCCGGTGCGGCGCTGGCCGTGTCGCTGCACGCGGACGGCGCGGCGGCCTCGGCCCGCGGGTTCCACGTCGCCTACGCCGAGCCCGCGGTGCACGGGACCGGACCGGCGTCACTGCGCCTGGCCACCGGGCTGCGGGACGCGCTGCGCTCGGCCGGGTTCGCCCCGGCCGGCTACATCGGCCGCGACGGGCTCGACGGCCGTGAGGACCTGGCCGGCCTGAACACCTCGACCGTGCCGACCGCGCTGGTGGAGGCGGGCAACATGCGCAACGCCGGCGACGCCGCCGTGCTCACCGACCCAGCCGGGCGGGACCGGATCGCGGCGGCGGTGGCCACGGCGGTGCTGGCGCAGCTGCGCCGCTGACCACCCGCGACCCGGCCACCCCGCCCGGGCCGGGAGTCAGCGCGGGTCGATCGCGCGTGCCCCCAGGTGCGAGGTGAGGATCTCCAGCGCGGCGGCCTCGGGGTCGCGACGGGCACCCGGTGACGCCGCCTCGGCCGCGGCCTCGGCGAGCATGTCCTCCTCCTCGGCGGCCTGGTTCCGTACCGGGGCGGGTCGTGCACCCGGACCGTCGCCCCCCTGCGGTCCGGCATCACGAGGGTCCGGCGGTGCGTCCTCCGGCGGCGGCTCCGGCGGCAGCGGGACGTCGGAGTCCCCCGCGGGACGGCGGGTGGGCCGCCCGCCCTGCTCGCGCTGCGGGGCGTCGCGCTGGGAGGGGCGCTGCGGCACCGCCCGCTGCGCGCGTTCCGGTGTGGCGGCGCGACGCGCGGTCGCGGCCTCCCCGGTGTCGCAGTGGACCCGCCACTGGACCCCGAGGACGGCGCGCAGCGCATCGGCGATCACGTCGGTGTTGCGCGCCTCGGACAGCCGGCGGGCCAGCGGCGGGGCGCCGATCGCGAGGACCAGGGTGTCGCCGTCGACCGCCCGGACGGTGGCGTTGACCAGCAGCGCCTCGGTGCTGCGGCTGCGCTGGCGGACGGCGGCGAGGATCTCCGGCCAGACCCGGCGGACCGCCGTCGCGTCCAGCGACGACGCCGACGACACCGGCTGCGCCGACTCCGGCGGTACGGCGTCGGCGGGGGCGCCGTCGCGGGGCGGGGCGGGGCGACGGGGTGCGGCCTCCTGCGCGGCGGGCTCCTCGGCCCCGCCCGCTCCCGGCCCGTCCGCCCGGCGACCGTCCGCCGGCCGGCCCTCTGCGGCCGGACCGTCCGCACCCGGGCCGTCTGCTCCCGGGCCGTGCGCCCGGGCCGGGCCGGCGGCCGCCTCGGAGGGCGCACCGGGGCCCGCGGTCGCCGGAGCGCGTTCCGCGGAACGCTCCGCGCCGGACTCCGCCTCCGTCGTCGCGCTCCCCTGTCCGCGTGGTCCGGTCGCCCCGTCGGCGTGGGGTGCCGGGGCGCCCGTCGGCCGGTTCCCGGCCTCCGCGGACGTGGGGCCACGCCCGGAGGCCTCACCGCCCCGGCCCTGGGCGTCGCCGCCCCGGTCCTGGGGGCCGCTGTGCCGGTCCGCGCCGGGAGCCGCGGGCGGGGCGGCTGCGGTGGCCGTGGCACGGCCGTCGTCGTCGCGTTCCGCGGAACGCGCCGCGCCCGCCTCCGGCCGGGTCCCCGCGGGCTTCGGGGCTGCGGGTGCCGGGGGTGCGGCGTCCGGTGCGGGCTCGGCGGGCCGCGACGGTGCCGGGGCGGGCACGGCCATCGGGGCCCCGGCCTCGCGTTCCGCGGAACGCGACGGTGCGCCGCCGGCCGGCTCCGAGCCGGCCGGGCGCTCGCTGGGCCGCACGAACCGCTTGGCGGCGCCGCCGTCGTCGGACGGGCCGGCGGGGTCGGGCGCGATCGCGTTGCGCCGCTCGATGCGCTCCAGACGTTCGAGCAGCCCGCCGTCGGAGGTCGTGGCCGCCGGGAGCAGCATCCGCGAGACCAGCAGCTCCAGCAGCAGCCGTGGGGCGGTCGCCCCGCGCATCTCGATCAGGCCCTGGTGCAGGATCTCGCCGTAGCGGGTGAGGGTGGCCGGTCCGAGCCGGGCGGCCTGGTCGGCCATCCGGGACAGCTCGTCCGCGGCGCCGTCGACCAGGCCCTGCTCCGCGGCGTCCGGCACGGCCTGCACGAGCATCAGGTCGCGGAAGCGCTGCAGCAGGTCCGAGGCGAAGCGGCGGGGGTCGTGCCCGGCCTCGACGAGCCGGTCCACCGCGCCGTAGACGGCCGCGCCGTCGGCCGCGGCGAGCGCGTCGACGGTGTCGTCGATCAGGCCGGAGTCGGTCACCCCGAGCAACGCGACCGCGCGCTCGTAGGTGACACCCTGCGGCCCGGCGCCGGCGAGCAGCTGGTCCAGCACCGACAGCGTGTCGCGGGCCGAGCCGCCCCCGGCCCGGATGACCAGCGGGAACACCGGCGGCGCGACGGTCACCTGCTCCTCGCCGCAGATCTTCTCCAGCAGCGCGCGCATCGTGCCGGGCGGGATCAGCCGGAACGGGTAGTGGTGGGTCCGCGACCGGATCGTCGGGAGCACCTTCTCCGGCTCCGTCGTCGCGAAGACGAAGACCAGGTGCTCCGGGGGCTCCTCGACGATCTTGAGCAGCGCGTTGAAGCCCTGGGTGGTGACCATGTGCGCCTCGTCGACGACGAACACGCGGTAGCGCGACTCGGCCGGCGCGTAGAACGCGCGGTCACGCAGCTCGCGCGCGTCCTCGACACCACCGTGGGACGCCGCGTCGAGCTCGACGACGTCGATGCTGCCCGACCCCTCGGGGGCGAGCGCGATGCACGAGTTGCAGACGCCGCACGGGTCCGGGGTCGGCCCCTGCTCGCAGTTCAGCGAGCGCGCCAGGATGCGGGCCGAGGACGTCTTGCCGCAGCCCCGCGGCCCCGAGAACAGGTACGCGTGGTTGATCCGCCCCGCGGTGAGGGCGGTGGCCAGGGGCTCGGTGACGTGCTCCTGCCCCACGACGTCGGCCAGCTTGGCCGGGCGGTACTTGCGGTACAGAGCCAGAGCCACGAGGGGAAGGCTACCCAGGGGGTCCGACACTTCGGGGACCCGCTCGGAGACAGAAGGGGACCCCGCGCACCCGCCAGAGCCTGTTGACCCTTGCTGCCTTCCGGCCCTGGGGGAGTTCACAGGATGGACGCTGCACGGGGTCCACGGACAGTGTGCCACGGACGGCGCCGTCGGGCGGCGAGGGGGCCGCGTCGGATCGCCGAGGGCGTCGCGTAACCTCTTTCGCGGAGGATTCGCCTAGTGGCCTAGGGCGCACGCTTGGAAAGCGTGTTGGGAGCAATCCCTCACGGGTTCAAATCCCGTATCCTCCGCCAGCAGGAAGGCGGAACGCCGGGCACACCCTCGCGGGTGGCCCGGCGTTCGGCGTTCAGTCTCATTTCCAGCCTCACCCGGCATCCGGCCGGCCCCGGATCAGGCCGCCCACACGCTGGGCGACGTCGCTGCGCACGACCCCGGTGATGTGCTGGTAGCGGGGGGCCATCGCGGTCGTCGACCAGCCCATCAGGCCCATGACCGCGCTCTCCGGGACGCCGAGGATCAGCAGCACCGTCGCGGCCATGTGGCGGGCGTCGCGCAGGCGATCGTCACGGCCCCCGGCGTCGCGCAGGAGCTCCTTCCCATGATGGTGGTCGGTGTTCGGGTTGAGCGGTTCGCCGCGTTCGTCGGTGAATACGTAGCCGGAGTCCTGCCAGAGCTGCGCGGCCGTGTCGCGCTCGCGGTCCTGCTCCTCGCAGTGGGACTCCAGGAGCGCGACCGGTTCGTCCGGGAGGCCGATGGCGCGGCGTCCGGCGCGCGACGTCGTCTCGTCGGTCTCCGGCCGGTCCGCGAGCCGCTTCGGGCGGTAGCCGGCGCACCGCGTCACCGCCGAGCAGGCCCGGGCTCCACAGGGTCGCCCCACACCTTGCTACCGATCTCATGATCCTGGACCCCGGTCGGACGCGAGCTGTGCAAGCCTGCTCACCGACGGGCTGTCCGATGATCACGACCCACCCTCGGCGACGACTCGACGTCGACGCTCCGCGCCTCGACCGTGGTGCACCACGCGGTCGGCATGCTGGCGAGTCACCAGCAGACCGGCTGCTGTCACGCGCTGGAACTCCTTCGCCGATACGCCCGGATCGTCCAGCGCAGCCTGGAGTACGCGGCGGACGACACCCATGACCGTCGGACCGCTCTGGACGCCATCACCGAGCGGGCAGGGCGAGGCAGGCAGAGTGGGGATCCCCGCTCGGCCGTGATCGTGCAGATGGTTCCCCGCGATGCGGCCTGACATGCTCCGGTCATGGGATTCCGCGATCAGCCCGCCTACATCATCAAGATGCGTGCCAAGCCGGGGAAGGGTGATCGGCTGTTCGAATTGGCGACAGCTGGGATGGAGAAGTCCGATTCGTCTGATCGATTCACCATTCTCCGCGAAGATGACGATCCGGACGTGCTGTGGAACGTCGAGGTGTTCCGTTCGGTCGAAGCCAAGGATGCCTACGAGCAGAGCCCCCTGGCCGACCAGCTACGCGATGAGATCATCGACCTGCTCGCCGAGCCGCCGATGCGCATTGCAGCGCACCCCTACTCGGCCCTCCCGAAACTTCCCGGCGACGCAGGCTGAACTGGCGCGGGAAGCCGCACCACAGACGACGCCGGGCGGTCACGCCGCTCTCCCCTGGGCTCGGTCGCAGTCTCATTCACGCTCGTTCACCGAGGTACGCGCAGGCTGGGTCGAGGGGGCCGGGCACCGGTACGAGAGGATGAAACTGCGACTGGACACGCCTCACCAGACTCGCAAAGCGTGTTGGGAGCAATCCCTCACGGGTTCGAATCCCGTATCCTCCGTCTGGAAGGCGGAACGCCGGGCACATCCTCGCGGGTGGCCCGGCGTTCGTCGTTCCCGGGCCTGCTCAGCGACCGGCCGCGCGCACCAGCCGCAGCTGTCCGACCTCCGCGACGTTCTTCGCCAGCTCGGTGTTCACCCAGGCCAGGGTGTGGCCGACCGTCATCTCCGGGTCCCCCTGCCACGGGAACGTGGCCTCCGCGGCGAGGTCGTCGTCGGACAGTCCGTCCAGGACGTCCGTCCATTCCTCACGCAGTGCGCGCATCCGGGCGACGGTCGACGTGGCGTCGCCCGGCCACACCACGTCGGTGCGGTCCCGCGGGGTCCGGCCACGGAGGTGGTCCAGCGTCACCGACCACCACCAGTCGATGTGCCAGGTGACCCACGCGATCGTCGGGACGGGGACCGGGTCGGGTTCGGAGTCCGCCCAGTCGGGCCGCCACGTCCCGTCACCGGACGGGTGCACCGTCCAGCAGACGTGCGCCGGTCGCCACAGGGTCTCGTCGTCGTCGAGCCGGTCGAGGTGGTACTCGAAAAGGGCCCACGTCAGGTCGAACTGCCACCGCAGGAGCGCGACACGGGATGCCGACATCGCCCGAGCCTGGCATCGCACGGTCCCGGCCGAAAGTACGACGCCCCGCAGGCGGAACCGGCCTCCGGGCCGATCCGCGGGCCCCGCACGGCCGCCACGCTGGACCGGTGCAGCGAACAGACGTGAGCGCTCCCACTGATCCGACGACCACCGCCCCCGACCGGGTCGACGCCCTCGACGCCCTCCGCGGGCTGGCCCTCTGCGGGATCCTGCTCGTCAACATGCCCGCGATCGCCCGGCTGCCGCCCGCCGCGGGTTCCTGGAGCGGCACCCTGCCGCAGTGGCTGGAGCTCACCGCGCACCAGCGCTTCTTCCCGCTGTTCTCGTTCCTGTTCGGGCTCGGCACCGCCCTGTTCCTGGACGGGGCCGCCCGCCGGACCACCCGGCCACGGCTCGTGCTGCTGCGCCGGCTGCTCGTGCTCGGTGTGCTCGGCGCCGCGCACCACCTCCTGCAGCCCGGTGAGGCGCTGCTCCCGTACGCGATCGTCGGCGTCGTCGTGCTCCTGCCGGCCTCCTGGCTGCCGCGGCCGGTGATCGCGCTCGGCGGAGCGGTCGCGACGGGGGTGGCGCTCGCGTTCACCAGCGGCGGGCTCCTCCTCGTACCCGGGCTGTTCCTGCTCGGCCTCGCCGCCGCCCGCTACGGCCTGCACCACCGGATGGCGGCGCCGAACCGGGCCGTGTGGGCGGCCGTGCTGGCCGGGTCCGTCGTCGTGGCGGTGCCGTTGCTCAGCATCCAGGTCGACACGATCGAGCACAGCGGGTTCGATCACGTGTCCTCGACCGCCGGGCTCGTCATGGCCGTCGGGTACGCGAGCGCGCTGGTCCTGCTGACGGCGTCCCGGGTCGGGCCGTGGGTGTCGTCCGTGCTCGCCCCGCTCGGGCGGCTCGCGCTGACGAACTACCTCACGGCGACGCTGCTGGTCGTGCTGCTGACCACGGCCCCGGCGTTCTCCGGCCCGGGCGGGTACCGCGCCCTGCTCCCGCTCGCCGCCGCGATCCTGGTGGTCCAGGTCGTCGTGAGCCGCTGGTGGCTGCGGCGCTTCCGGTACGGGCCGGTGGAGTGGCTGTGGCGCAGCATCTCCTGGTGGTCACCCGCACGGATGGTCTAGCCCGCCCCGCCGGCTACTGCGACGACCCCGTCACCGCCACCCCGACGCCGAGCCCGATCATCGCGAGCCCACCGGCACCGCCGACGGCGGCGATCCGCCGCGGCGACGACGCGAACCAGGCCCGGGCCGATCCGGCGGCGAGGGCCCACACGCTGTCGAGCACCAGACCGATGGCGACGAAGAACGCCCCCAGCAGCAGGATCTGCGTGACGACCGGCCCGCGGGCGTCGACGAACTGGGGCAGGAACGCGACGAAGAAGACGACGGACTTCGGGTTCAGCACGCCGACCACCAGCCCGTCGACGACTCTGCGGGCCGGACCCACCCGCCGGGCATCACCGGCCGAGCGCTGCATCGCGCGGACGACGTCGTGCCGGTGCCGGAACGCCGCGATCCCCAGGTACACCAGGTAGGCGGCACCCACCAGCTTCAGGACGGTGAACGCCGCGGCGGACTGTGCGACGAGGTGCCCGAGGCCCACCGCCACCGCGACCACCTGCAGGAAGACGCCGACGGCATTGCCGACGACCGTCGCCAGCGCGGCGGACCGGCCGGCCGCGAGCGCGCGGCCGACGGTGAACACGACGCTGGGTCCGGGGATGACGATGACGACGGCCGCGGCGGCGGCGAACGCGAGGAGTCGATGGTCCACGGCGGAAGCGTCCGCCGACCCGCCACCGGTGTCGAGCCCGTTCCCGATCAGCGTCGGGACGGTGCGGACCGCTCCCCACCGTCGACGACGCAGAACCGGTTGCCCTCGGGGTCCTGCATGATCACGTAGTCGGCGTCGGCCGGCCGGTTGCCCCAGGGGACCTCCTGCGCGCCGAGGGCGACCAGGCGCCGGACCTCGGCCTGCTGGTCGTCGGCGTAGAGGTCCAGGTGGATGCGCGGCGGCAGGACCCGCTCGGACGGGGCGACGTCGAGCGAGACGTTCGGGCCGGGGCGGCCGTCGCCCGGGCGGAGGAGCACGAAGTCGTCGTCCGCGGGGGTGCGCGCCTCGTAGCCGAGCGCCTCGGTCCAGAACCGGACCTGTCGTGCGAGGTCGGTGACGCGCAGGACGATCGAGCCGACGACCAGCATGCGACGACGGTAGCGGGATCGATGCGGCTCGAGCCTCAGCGCAGCCGGGAGATCAGCCGGAACACCAGCCACAGCAGCGCCGCTCCCCCGCAGACCAGGCCGATGCCGACCAGCACCGCTCCCAGGATCGGCCAGGTCAGGTCCGGACCGGGCGGGTCGGGGGCGCCGGGCGGGAGGTAGTACACGTACGGCTGGTCGTCCGGATCGGGCAGCACCCGGTCCAGCCAGGACGGCAGCAGCACCATCCCGCCGGTGAACAGGCACGACCCCGCGACGACGGCGAGCAGGCGCACCCGAGAAGGGTAGGCGGCGGTCCGACCGGTCACCATCACTCGACCCGGGCCCGGCGGTCCGCCATGCTGGTACCGGACCGCCCACCCGGCGGCTCCCCGGACGAGACGCGCCGTACCCGGAACGCCAAGACGACGCATCCCTTCCGGGAGGAGTTCGTCATGGCATGGATCTACCTCGTGGTCTCCGGTGTGCTGGAGACGGTGTGGGCCGCGGCGCTGTCGCAGAGCCGCGGGTTCAGCAGGCTCGGTCCGTCGCTGCTGTTCGCGGGCGCGCTCGCCCTGAGCATGAGCGGGCTGGCCCTGGCGTTGCGCGACCTGCCGGTCGGCACCGCGTACGCCGTGTGGGTCGGCATCGGCGCGGTCGGCACCGCGCTCTACGGCATGGCCGCCCTCGGCGAGCCGGCGACGACGGCGCGGCTGTTGTGCCTGCTCGCGATCGTCGCGGGTGTGGTGGGGCTGAAGGTCCTGCACTGAGTCCCGGTACGACGACGGGGCCGGCACCCCCGTGAGGAGCGCCGGCCCCGCCGTCTGGGAGCCCCTTACTCGAAGGGTCCGTCCTTCACCAGCCCGCCGGCCGGACCCTCGACGAAGCGCGGGTCAGGCTGCGGGATCTCGGTGTCGGTGCCGTTGACGCCGTCGGGCCGGTTGCTCGGCGAGAACGTGTCGGCGGCGTCGAGGAAGCTCGCCCCGAAGGTCCCGACGGTGGCTCCCACCGCGTCGAGGCCCTGGGTGGGGCTCTGTGTGCTGGGGTAGCCGTGACCCTCGTCGGTGTCGGCGGCGGCGATCCCGGCCAGCGGGAACGCCACGGCCGCGAGGGCGCCGACGGCGATCAGCGAGCGTCGCATCCGGTTCTTCATCGAATCCGTCCTTCGGTAGCGGGGAGCAGACCGTTCACACTAACGGCCCAGTGAGATGCGGCATACGGAGCACGCCGCACCCGGCTCACATGTTGTCGGCGCCGGCCTTGATGGCCTCGCGGATGCGGTTGTAGGTGCCGCACCGGCAGATGTTGCGGATCTCGTCCAGGGCCTCGTCGTCGATGGAGCGCCCCTCGGCCGCGCACCGCTTGACCAGGTCGATCGCCGCCATGATCTGGCCGGGCTGGCAGTAGCCGCACTGGGCGACGTCGTTGTCGATCCAGGCCTGCTGCATCGGGTGCAGCTCCTCGCCCTTCGCGATCCCCTCGATGGTGGTGATCTCGTCGGACTCGGAGATGGCGCCGACCGGCACCGAGCAGGGGTTGAACGCCTTGCCGTTGATGTGGCTGGTGCAGGCCTTGCAGACGTTGATCCCGCAGCCGTACTTCGGACCGGTCACCCCGAGCAGGTCGCGCAGGACCCAGAGCACCCGGACGTCGTCCTCGACGTCGACGGTGACCTTCTCGCCGTTGACCGTGAAGGTGTGGGAAGGCATGTCAGTCCTCTCAGCGGGCGACGTCGAGGCCGTTGGTCGGCGACGGCGGGATCGGCGGGACGGTCGGGTACGGCTCGAACGGCAGCGGCTCGTTGTGCAGGATCGGGAACTCGGTCGGGACCTTCCCGGTCGCGCGGGCGTAGGCGCAGGCGATCGCGCCGCAGGTCGCGGCCACGCCGAACTCGCCGGCTCCGCCGGGCTCGGGGGACTCGGAATCCTCGATGAGGACGATGTTCATCTCCGGCGGGGTGTTCCACTGCCGGGTGTAGAAGTAGTTGTCCCAGCTGGCCTCGATGAAGTGCCCGTCGTCGAGGTGCAGGCCCGACGTCAGCGTCATCGCGATGCCGTCGTTGATGCCGCCCATCATCTGGGCCTCGTAGCCACGCGGGTTGATGATCAAGCCGGCGTCGA
This sequence comes from Pseudonocardia sp. ICBG162, assembly GCF_020496225.1. Classification (NCBI taxonomy): domain Bacteria; kingdom Bacillati; phylum Actinomycetota; class Actinomycetes; order Pseudonocardiales; family Pseudonocardiaceae; genus Pseudonocardia; species Pseudonocardia sp. ICBG162. The sequence continues at coordinate 1,726,164 of NZ_JAHLJD010000031.1, read as the reverse complement.
CGACGTAGGTCACCTTCGTGACGCGCGGACCGGTGCGCGCGGAACGGATCTTCCGGTCCACGGTCTCGGGGCGGCAGTCGAGCTCGACGACGGCGCAGGCGACGCCCTTGTACTCGACGTGCATCGCGATGCCCTGGGCGGTGCCCTTCGGCATCGACTTGCCCCAGTCCGCCTCCTGGGCGGCCCGGTCGACGACGTTCTTCCAGCGGGTCAGCTTGGTGTAGGCGGACCGGAACTCGTACGGGTCCTTGCCCATCTTCTCCGCGACCCGGTCCACCATCAGCTCCCGCGCAGTCGCCGTGTCGGGCGAGTAGATGTTGCGCATCGAGCTGGTGTTGAACCGCATGTCGACCTCGTTGAGCAGCGAGGTCGCGACGCCGACGTTGTACGGGTTGGTCTGGGTGAGCACGTAGAGGCTCTGCGAGACCGTGTAGTTGCCGCCCGGGGCCTTCTGCGCCGCCGCGGTGATCGCCTCGCCGAGACCGGGGTTGCCCTCGGTGGCCACGCTGGTGTGACGGATCTCGAAGCTCGTGACGGTGTCCCCGCTGACCTGGGCCCGCACCCGGCTGGTGGCCATCGGGTGCACCCGGCCCTGACGGGAGTCGTCGGCGCGGGTCCACATCAGCTTGACCGGCTTGCCCATCAGCTGGGAGACCTCGGCGGCCTCCTCCGCGGCGTCGAAGAAGAGCTTGCGGCCGAAGGAACCGCCGCCCTGGGTGACGTGGAAGGTGACGGCGTTCTGCGGGATGCCGAGCTTCTTCGCGATCTCGGCCTGGGCCGCGATCGGGTTCTTCGCCGGGCCCCAGATCTCGGCGGTGCCGCCGCGGACGTCGGCGATCGCGCAGTTGGTCTCCAGCGAGGAGTTGCTGCGGAAGTAGAACGTGAAGTCGCCCTCGATCGTCTCACCGGGGACCTGGGGGACGGCCAGCGGCAGCTCGCCCTGGCGCAGCTTCTCCAGGACCGAGCGGTCGTTCTCGCCCTCGACGGTGCCACCGTCCCAGGAGACGTCGAGCGCGTTCACGGCGTCGATCGCCTGGCCGAAGGTCTTCGCCCGCACCGCGACGCCGGTCGTCATCTCGACGACGTCGGTGACGCCCGGCATCCCACGGACCTCGTCGAGATTGTTGGCGCCCTGCGGGGCCGAGTTCAGGTTCGGGCCGCGGCAGATCACGGTCGGCAGGGCGTCGGGGATCTGCAGGTCGGTGGCGAACTGCTTCTTGCCGGTGACCATGGCGCGCGCATCGGACTTGGTCCGCGGCGTCCCGATGACGGTGAACTGCTCGCGGTCCTTCAGCACGACGTCGACGGCCTCGTTCGCCGCGCTCGACGCCAGCTCGGTGAGCTCGCCGAACGGCAGCTCCTCACCGTTGTTGCCGGTGATGAGGCCCTGGCGGCTGCGCAGCACGTTCACGTCCTGGCGCAGCTCGTTCGCCGCGGCGTCGAGCAGGCGCTTCTGCGCCAGCGCGGCGGCCACCCGGATCGGGGTGTAGGTGGAGAAGGTCGTGCTCGACCCGGCGGTGAGCTGGTTGAACACCAGCTCGGGGCGCGCGTCGGCCTGGGTGACGATGACCTGGTCGGGGTCCAGGTTCATCTCCTCGGCGATGATCATCTGCGTCGAGGTGATGATGCCCTGACCGTTGTCGGACCGGGGCAGGGCGAAGGAGACGGTGCCGTCGCGGTTGACCTCGATGCGGATGAGGTTCGCGGTCGGGCGCATGGAGTCGCGCAGCGCGTCGAGCAGGTCGTACAGCTCGGCGGGCAGTGGCGGCGACGGAACCGCGGCCGCGTTGGCCTGCGGGACTCCGGGGAACCAGGTCTGGCGCCCGATCTCGGCCGCGACGACCAGCGTGGGGGCGGCGACCAGGTAGCCGAGGAACCGCCGGCGGCTGACGTTCTTGCGGCCGTCGCCGGACGCCGGGCGCTCGGGGGCGGTGGCGCTGTGAGCGGGCATCGTTGTCCTCTCCGAATGTGCTGCGGTGCACGACCCGATGCGACGTCCGGTGCGGGGAGCGGGGGACGGCTGCGGGGCATTCGGGCGATCAACGACGTGCCTGATTCGACGGATACGCGTCGGTACGCGCGCTACGTGTCATGGGAAATCCGCTGCCGGACCGTCGGAGATACCTTGATTGGCAGGTCAACGAGTTGGCGCTCAGGGTCCCCTTACCCGCAGATGCGGATGACTCGCCGCCGCAAAGTCCGCAGGATGAGGTTGCTCTACTGGGAGGACACCACTCGTACGGGTGATCAGGTCGAGCCCGGCAGGCCCGGGACGGGTGCGCCACCGAGGGGAGTGCGCCCGCCGCCCGGACCCGTGCGGCGGGCGCTCGCCCTCACATCTTGTCGGCGCCGGCCTTGATCGCCTCGCGGATGCGGTTGTAGGTGCCGCACCGGCAGATGTTGCGGATCTCGTCCAGGGCCTCGTCGTCGATCGAGCGGCCCTCGGCCGAGCAGCGCTTCACCAGATCCACCGCGGCCATGATCTGGCCGGGCTGGCAGTACCCGCACTGGGCCACGTCGTTGTCGATCCAGGCCTGCTGCATCGGGTGCAGCTCCTCGCCCTTGGCCAGGCCCTCGATCGTCGTGATCTCGTCCGACTCCGACAGGGCACCCACCGGCACCGAGCACGGGTTGAACGCCTTGCCGTTGATGTGGCTCGTGCACGCCTTGCAGACGTTGATCCCGCAGCCGTACTTCGGACCGGTCACGCCCAGCAGGTCACGCAGGACCCAGAGCACCCGGACGTCGTCCTCGACGTCGACGGTGACCTTCTCGCCGTTGACCGTGAAGGTGTGGGAAGACATGTCGGGCTCCTCAGCGGGCGAAGTCGAGACCGTTGGTCGGCGACGGCGGGATCGGCGGGACGGTCGGGTACGGCTCGAACGGCAGCGGCTCGTGGTGCAGGATCGGGAAGTGGTCCGGCACCCGGCCGGTGGCCCGGGCGTAGGCGTTCGCGATGGCCCCGCAGGTCGGGGCGACGCCGAACTCACCGGCCCCGCCGGGCTCCGGCCGGCCGTTGTCGACCAGGTGGACCTGCAGGTCGAGCGGGGTGTTCCACTGCCGGGTGTAGAAGTAGTTGTCCCAGCTCGCCTCGACGAAGTGCCCGTCGACCAGGTGCAGGCCCGCGGTCAGCGTCATCGCGATCGCGTCGTTGATCCCGCCCATGATCTGGGCCTTGAAACCGAGCGGGTTGATGACCAGACCGCCGTCGACGGCGAAGACCGCCTTGGTCACGCGCGGACCGGTCCTCGCCTGGCGGACCTTCCGGTCCACGGTCTGCGGGCGGCAGTCGATCTCGACCAGGCAGGCGGCGAAGCCCTTGTACTCGACGTGGAACCCGATCCCCTGCGCGGTGCCGTCGGGCATCGACCGACCCCAGTCGCCCTCCTCCGCGACCCTGTCGAGCACGGCGCGCATGGCGTCGTTGCGGAGGAACTCGCGGCGGAACTCGTAGGAGTCCTTGCCCATCTTCTCGGCGATGCGGTCGACGATCAGGTCACGGGCGGTGCAGACGTCGGGCGAGTACACGTTGCGCATCGAGCCGGTGTTGAACCGCATGTCGACCTCGCTGAGCACCCGGGTCTGGGCACCGAAGTCGTACGGCGTGGCCTGGGTCAGCTCCCAGATCGACTCCGCGACCGAGAGCTGGCCGAGCGGGGCCTTCGCGGCGGCCGCGGTGACGGCGTCGCCGAAGCCGTGCCCGAAGTCGCAGGTGACGCCGGTGTGGCGCTGCTCGAAGCTGACGACGGACTCGCCGGAGACGACCGCCCGGATCCGGGAGGTGGCCATCGGGTGCACCCGGCCCTGGCGGGAGTCGTCGGCGCGCGACCAGATCAGCTTGACCGGCTTGCCGAGCTTCTGCGAGATCTCGGCGGCCTCCTTGGCCGCGTCGCCGAACAGCCGGCGGCCGAAGGAGCCGCCGCCCGGGACGATGTGGATGGTGACCGCGTTGACCGGCAGCCCGAGCTGCTCGGCGATGTCGTGCTGCACGGTGATCGGGATCTTCAGCGAGGTCCAGATCTCGCACCGGCCGTCCCGGACGTCGGCGATCGCGGTGTTGGTCTCCAGCGCCGAGCTGCTGCGGAAGTAGAAGGTGAAGTCGCCCTCGACGGTCTCCCCCGCCACCGACGGGACCGCCAGCGGCAGCTCGGCCGCCCGCACCTTCTGCAGCACCGACTCGTCGTTCTCGCCCTCGACGGTGCCGGCGTCCCACCGCACACGCAGCGCGTTCACGCCGTCGACGGCCTGGCCGTAGGTGTGCGCGCGCACGGCGACGCCGGTGGCGCACTCGACGACGTCGGTGACGCCCGGCATCGAGCGCACCTCGTCGGCGTTGGCGACCGACACCGGGGCGCAGTTCAGGTTCGGGCCGCGGCAGATCACCGTCGGCAGCGCGTCGGGGATCCTCAGGTCGGCGATGAACTGCTTGCGGCCGGTGACGATGTCGTGGGCCTGGGCGTTGCGCCGGTCGGTCCCGATGACCGTGAACTCCTCGCGCGGCTTGAGCACGACCTCGACCGAGCGGGTGGCGTCGACGGCCGCGGCCTCGGTGAGCTCGCCGAACGGGATGGCGCTGCCCCCGGCGCCGGTGATGAGCCCGGCGCGGCTGGTGAGGGTGTCCGCGTCCTGCTGGAGGAGGGCGGCGGCCGCGTCCAGCAGCCGGCCCTTGGCGATCGCCGCGGCGACCCGGATCGGGGTGTAGGTCGAGAACGTCGTGCTGGAGCCGCCGGTGAGCTGGTTGAACACCAGCTCCGGGCGCGAGTCGGCCAGGGTGACCGTCACCTGGTCCGGGTCGAGGTCCATCTCCTCGGCGATGATCATCGCGGTCGAGGTGATGATCCCCTGCCCGTTGTCCGACCGCGGCAGCTGGAACGACACCGTGCCGTCCCGGTTCACCTCCACCCGGATCAGGGCCGAGGTCGGCCGGGAGGTGTCCCGGATCGCGTCGAGCAGGTCGTAGGTGTCGGCGAGCTGGGGCGGCGACGGGATGGCCGCGGCCGAGGCCCCCGGCGGGGCGAACAGCTGCTGGCGGCCGACCTCGGCGGCGACGACGAGGGTGGGGGCCGCGACCAGGTAGCCGAGGAATCGGCGACGGCTGACGTCACGGCGTCCGGTGCGTGCACGAGTCGGGGCAGACATCGTTGTCCTCTCCTTCGCTCCGTGGCCCTGGGGAGCGGCCGACGGAGTCCGTTGGAGAGCGGAACGAGAGGGCGGCCGTCGTGATGCGCCCGCCGATGTGACGTACGGAACCCGGCGAGATCCGCACGACGTCGACGATCGGCAGGGACGTGTCCGCAGATGCGGGTCCGGTGTGTCTCACAGGTCCGAATCAGGAGGTTGCGTGCCGGATATTCCGTTCACCTGTTCGAGCGAGCATCACTACCAACTTCAGTGGGTGCGGCGGCCGGCGCGCAGCAGCTTCACGAAGGTCCAGGGCAGCACGACCAGCGCACCCAGGACACCGGCGATCCCGGCGACGATGATCGCCCAGTGCCCGGCGCCCGGCTCCGGGGTCGCCGCGAGGCCCGCGACCAGCACCAGCGCCGGGACGGCGACGATCCCCGGCCACACCAGCGTGCCGAGCCACTTCTCCCCGACCGTCCAGGAGCGCCCGGTCCACAGCATCACGACACCGGCGAGCCAGCCGACGACGGGCAGCACGAAGCCGCCGAGCATCAGCATCAGGACGGTGAGGACGGGGTACGCGTCCGGGTCGCCGGGGCGGGCGGGCTCCGGGGTGCCGTGGCCGTGCGGGGTGGTGGTCATCGTGGTCATCTCCAGCTCCTCGTATCGGGGTGTGCACCCACTGTCGCGCCGGAGGGGGGTCGGCCACATCGGAGCCGGGAATGATCCACGGCGTAGGACCACGGTCGGAGACGACCGGAGACCGCTCCGCCCGTCACCGGCCGCCCGGCCCACCCGGCGCGACGTCCCGCGGTGCGCCGTCGGCTACACGAGCCGGGCAGCGCCGGGGCCGGTGAGCGCCTCCCCGGGGACACGTCGTCCGCAGACCGCGGCGAGCAGGTACGCCGCCCGGCCGCGTACCTCGGCACCGTCGCCGCGTACCGGGCCGGTGTCGGTCGCGACCAGTCGCAACCCGTCGATCGTCGTCCCGAACGAGCGCAGGTGCTCCGGGCGCATCGAGGCCAGCACGGTCGTCGCACGTTCAGGGGAGACGTGCTCGAGGCCCCAGTGCGAGCGCGACGTCCAGGCCGTGGATCACGTCGTGTGAGAGCGCGCCGACCGGGCCACCACCGGGTGGTGACCACGGGTCCTCGACGTGCGCGTCGAGACAGGCCACCAGCTCGCCCGGGGTGAGTGCCGCCGCGTCGTCGCGCGCGGCGCGGTCGGCGAACCGGTCGAAGGACCCCCGCGCCCGCACCACACCGAGCAGCAACCGCGGGACCGACCAGCGGAACGGCATCGTCGTGTGGGCCAGGACGTCCCGCACCCGCCAGCCGGTGCAGAGCGACGGCACGTCCCACTCGTCGTCGGACAGGCCGGAGTAGAGGGTGACCTGGGCGCGGCGTTCGTCCGCCGCCATGGGGTGCACGGTTCGCATGCCGGTAGCGACCCGGCCCGGCCGCCGATCTCATCGGTGGGCCCCGGCGGCCCGGCTGCCACCGTCACCGCCACCGACGACAGAGGGCCGGACCCCCGACTCGGGGATCCGGCCCTCTGACCAGCGGTAGCGGTGGGATTTGAACCCACGGAGGCGTGAACCTCACGCGCTTTCGAGGCGCGCTCCTTCGGCCGCTCGGACACGCTACCGCCGACAAGGTTACAAGAGGCTCAGTCGCGGTCGGCGCACGGGGTCCGGCCGAAGAACTCGCGCAGCAGGGCGGCCGCCTCACCTGCGCGGACCCCGCCGACGACCTCGGGACGGTGCGCGAGCCGCCGGTCGCGCAGCACGTCCCACAGCGAGCCCGCGGCGCCGGTCTTGGGCTCCCACGCCCCGAACACGACGCGCTCGACCCGGGCCAGCCCGATCGCGCCGGCGCACATGGTGCACGGCTCGACGGTCACGGCGAGGGTCGTCCCGGTCAGCCGCCACTCCCCCACGACGGCCGCGGCGGCGCGCAGGGCGAGCACCTCGGCGTGCGCGGTCGGGTCACCGGTGGCCTCGCGGGCGTTGCAGGCCGCGGCGAGCTCGGTGCCGTCGGCGGCGAACACGACCGCACCGATCGGGATGTCCCCGGTCGCCGCGGCACCGCGCGCGACGTCGAGGGCACGGCCCAGCGCGAGCCGGTCGGCCGGGCGGAACAACTCAGGAGCCGACGAGCTCGTCCAGCTGGACGGCGAACCCGCAGCGGCGGGCGATGGTGTCCAGCTGCTCGTCGGGGTAGAGCTCGAGGTCGGAGACGAGGATCTCCAGCTCGTCGGCGGGCAGGCCGAGGTCGGCCAGGATGCCGAGGTCGCCCTCCGGCCAGGCGTCGTCGAGGGCGTCGTCGTCCGGGGGGAGCTCGACGCGGAGCAGGTCGAGCACGTCCGCGGCGATGTCGTAGTCCAGCGCGGCGACGGCGTCGGAGATCAGCAGCCGCACCCCGCCCGCGGACGGGCGGAGGAGGACGAAGAACTCGTCGTCGACGTCGAGGAGGCCGAGCACCGCACCGGTGGAGCGCTGCGCGCGCAACGCGGTGATCGCCGCGTCGAGGTCCACGAGCGCCTCGGAATCCAGCCGGACACAGCGCCAACGGCCCTCCTCCCGGATCGCGGCGACCGCGAATCCGGGCAGGGCGGCGCCACGGGTGTCCGGGGCTGCCTCGACGCTCTGTGTGGCCACGCGCCAACGGTACGTCGCTCCGGGCTTGTGAGTCACGCCACGACCAGGTACGCGTGGTCACACCGGGCCCGCGGGCGCCGGACGGGCTCCGGTCAGCGACGATCGGTCCATGCCCATCACGCCCGCCTCGGTCGCGGGGCTCCCCGGCGGCCTGCTCGAGGCCGCCCGCGTCCTGCAGCCGCGGACGGTCGCGCTGCGCCGGGAGCTGCACCGGGCACCGGAGCTCGGACTGCACCTGCCCCGCACCCGGGACGCGGTCCTGCGGGCCCTCGACGGGCTGCCGCTGCGGATCCGCACGGGCGGGTCCTGCACCTCGGTGACCGCCGTCCTCGACGGCGACCGTCCCGGGCCGACGGTGCTCCTGCGGGGCGACATGGACGCGCTGCCGCTGTCCGAGGACACCGGACTGGACTTCGCCTCGGGCACCGCCGGCGCCATGCACGCCTGCGGGCACGACACCCACACCGCCATGCTCGCCTCGGCCGCGCGGCTGCTCGCGGACCGGCGGGACCGGATCGCCGGCCGGGTGGTGTTCATGTTCCAGCCGGGCGAGGAGGGGTTCCACGGCGCCCGGCACATGATCGACGAGGGCGTGCTCGACGAGGACCCCGAGCTGGCCTACGCCCTGCACATCACCTCGACGGTGCCGACGGGGCAGCTCCACCACCGGCCGGGCCCGATCATGGCGGCCGCGGACGTGCTGCGGGTCCGGGTGACCGGCCGCGGCGGGCACGCCTCGGCCCCGCAGGACGCCTGCGACCCGGTCCCCGCCGCCGCGGCGATGGTCGGCGGCCTGCAGACCCTGCTGACCCGCCGGGTCGGGCCGCAGGAGTCCGCGGTCCTCACGGTGTCCCGCATCGAGGCGGGCACCACCGACAACGTCATCCCGGAGACCGCGGAGCTGACCGGGACCCTGCGGACGTTGTCACAGCCGGTGCGCACGCTGCTGCACCGGGCGGTCACCGAGCACTGCCGGCACACCGCGCTGGCCTACGGCTGCACGGCCGAGGCGGAGATCGTCCCGGGCTACCCCGTCACCCGCAACGACGACCGCGCGACCGCCGGGCTGGTGCGCGTCGCGGAGAAGGTGCTCGGCCGCGGCGCCTGCGTCGCCATGCCGGACCCGCTGATGGGCTCGGAGGACTTCTCCTACGTGCTGGACCGGGTGCCGGGCTCGCTGGCCTTCCTGGGGGCGCGGCCGCCGTCGGTCGACCCGGCCCTCGCCCCGCCGAACCACTCGAACCGGGTGGTGTTCGACGAGGCCGCGTTCCCGGCGGGGGTCGCCGTCCACGCGGGTCTGGCGCTGGCCGCGACCGGCTGAGCCCCGCCCGGTACGCGACGGCGCCGCACCCCGTTGCGGGATGCGGCGCCGGGAGCGCGGACGCTCAGACGGTCTCCTCGACCTGCACGGCCGGGGCCACGCGGCCGTAGCCCTTCCAGTTGCGCTGGGCGTAGGCGGCCAGCGCGGAGGTGACCGCCAGGCCCACCCCCGTGCTCGCGATGATCGACAGGAAAACGGCGCTCGACACAGCCATGACGGCTCCTCCTCACACGGGCACGCGCCGGGTCCGGTGACCGGGTCCGGATGACCCGGGCGGAGTCGCGACGCTTGCGAGTCCCACGGGCGCTACCTGCGCCCACCGACCACGGTCCCACGTCGGAAAAGCGCTGTCCCGCCTGCGGAAGTACCGAATCGGATGACTCCGCTCACAGACACGTCGGCGCCTCATCCGGCAATGGGAGCGACGTCTCGTTAACGTCGGAGAGAACTGTTCAACGAAACGGACAGAACGCCACGGATCGACAGTTTCCCGACGAAAGCTTCACCCGTGGCGTGCACTGTCGCCAGGGGGAACGCGTGGACGACACAGCAGAGGGGGCGGTCGACGGCGTCACCGTCACCGAGCCCGCGACCATGCGCCGCGCTGTTGCGGCGGCCGCGGTCGGCAACATCACCGAATGGTTCGACTTCGGTGTCTACGGTTATCTGGCCACGACCATCGAGGCCGAATTCTTCCCACCCGGGCCGCTGTCCCAGGTGGCGGTGTTCGCGACGTTCGCGATCGCCTTCTTCTTCCGTCCGCTGGGCGGCCTGTTCTTCGGCCCGCTGGGCGACCGCATCGGCCGGACCAAGGTCCTGTCGATCACGGTCATCCTGATGGCGCTGGGCACCTTCCTGATCGGGCTCATCCCGTCCTACGCCTCGATCGGGCTGGCCGCGCCGATCCTGCTCGTCGCCGCCCGCGTCCTGCAGGGCTTCTCCACCGGCGGTGAGTACGCCGGCGCCATGACCTTCATCGCCGAGTACGCCCCGGACCGTCGTCGCGGGTACCTCGGCAGCTTCCTGGAGCTCGGCACGTTCGTCGGCTACGCGCTCGGCGCCACCATCGCCTCGGTGCTGCCGCTGGTGCTCAGCCCGGAGAACATGTCGAGCTGGGGCTGGCGGATCCCGTTCTTCGTCGCGCTGCCGCTGGGCATCGTCGGGGTGTACCTGCGGGTCAAGCTGGAGGAGACCCCGGCCTTCCAGAACATGCTCTCGGAGTCCGAGGAGCGCGAGGGCACCCAGGTGAAGGACGGCCTCAAGCTGATCTTCACGAAGTACCTGCCGACCTTCATCATGGTCGGTGGCGTCGTCGTCGCCTAGAACGTCACGAACTACATGCTGACCAGCTACATGCCGACCTACCTGGAGACCACGGTCGACCAGCACGGCGGCACCGCGATCGACTCCAGCACGTCGTCGTGGCTGCAGATCGCCGTGCTGTGGCTGGCGGTGTTCGCCATCCCGCTGCTCGGACGGCTCTCCGACCGGATCGGGCGCAAGCCGATCATGTGGACCGGCGCGGCGGGCCTGATCGTGCTCGGCATCCCGATGATCCTGCTGATGCAGAACGGCTCGATCCCGTCGGTGTTCCTCGGGCTGCTGCTCATGGGCGTGCTGCTGATCTGCTTCTCCTCGACCGGCCCCTCGACGCTGCCCGCGCTGTTCCCGACCCAGATCCGCTACGGCGGGCTGTCGATCGCGTTCAACATCTTCGTCTCCGCGTTCGCCGGCACCGTGTCGCTGGTGATGTCGGCGCTCGTCCTCGCCACCGGGGACCTGCTGTGGCCGGGCTACTACCTAATCGCCGCCGGGGTGATCGGCGTCGTCACGCTGCTGTTCCTGCCCGAGACGGCGCGGCGTCCGCTGCGCGACGGGCAGCCGTCGGCGTCGTCGCCGGAGGAGGCCCGCGAGATCGCCAGGGAGATGGCCGCGCGCTGATCACCGGTTGTCGGAGTCGGGGAGCGACGGCACGCTGAGCGCGTGCTGCCGCTCCCCGATCTGCTGCGGGCCCTCGACTCCGGGGAGCTCTCGCCGTCCGAGCACGTCGACGACGTGCTGTCCCGGCTGGAGTCCGACACGACCAACTGCGTGGTCGCCCTCGACGCCGACCGGGCCCGCGAGCGGGCCGCCGAGCTGACCGCGCTGTCCGCGGCGGGACGACGGCTGGGGCCGCTGCACGGCGTCGCCGTCGGGATCAAGGACCTGGTCGACGTCACCGGGCTCCCGACCCGGTGCGGCTCGCGGCTGCTGGCCGACGCCGCTCCCGCGACCGCCGACGCACCGGTCGTGACGATGCTGCGGGCCGCGGGGGCCGTGGTCGTCGCGAAGCTCCACACCCACGAGTTCGCCTACGGCCCCACCGGCGACGTCGCCGCCACCGGCCCGGCCCGCAACCCGCACGACCCGGCCCGGATCACGGGCGGCTCGTCGTCCGGGTCCGCCGCGGCCGTCGCCGCCGGGCACCTCGCGCTGGCCGTCGGGACCGACACCGGGGCGAGCGTGCGGACCCCGGCCGCGCTGTGCGGCGTCGCCGGGCTGAAGCCGCGGCGCGGGGCCATCCCGGGTGAGCGGGTGTTCCCGCTGGCCGAGTCGTTCGACACGGTCGGGCTGCTGGCCGCCGACGCCGCCTCGCTCGCCGTCGCCCGGACCGCGCTCGGGGAGCCCGGCGCGTCGGCCGCGGCGGTGCTGCCCCGGATCGGCGTCGCCGACGACGACTGGTGGCGCCCGCACGACCCGGTGATCGCCGACGCCGTCCGGGCCGCGGCCGACGCGCTCACCGCGCTCGGCGCACCCGTCGCCGCCCAGGACACCCCCGGCGTCGCCGAGCTCGCCGCCACCTACCCGGTGATCACCGGCGCGGAGGCCTACGCGACCCACCGGCGCTGGTTCGCCGAGCGCCGCGACGAGTACCAGCCTGCGACGGCCGCCCGGCTCGCCCCGCACGCCGAGGCGCCGGCGCACCTCTACGTCGACGCCCGGCGCGAGCGCCGCCGGATCGGGCGCGCCCTGCTCGACCGGCTCGGGGCCTCCTGCGACGTGCTGCTCTGCCCCACCACCCGGCTGCGGGCCACCCCGATCGGCGCGACCGAGCACGACGGGGTGCCGGTGCTGCCGTCGATGCTGCAGCTGACCTCGCCGTTCAACCTGCTCGACCGGCCCGTCGTCGCGCTGCCGGTCCCGGTGCCGGGGCTGCCCGCGGGGGTGCAGCTGGTGGGGGTCACCGTCGGTGAGGACGTGCTGCTGGGGCTGGCGCGGGCGCTGGAGAGGGCGTTGCGGTGATCCTCCCGGTGGCGGTGGCGCGCGGGGTCGCCGCGGGCGAGGTCGACCGCGTGTACCGCCGCTGGGCGCGGTCCCGGGTGGCCGTGGGCTCGACGCTGCGCACCGCCGCCGGAGTGGTCGAGATCGTCACCGTCGACGAGGTGGACCCGGACCGCATCACCGACGACGACGCCCGCGCCGCGGGCGAGCCCTCCGCCGACCGGGTGCGCCGCGCGTTCCGCGGAACGCGGTCCGACCCGGTGTTCCGCATCGGGCTGCGCTTCGCCGGGGTCGACCCGCGGGAGTCGCTGCGGGACGCGACCGGGGACCTCGACGACGTCGTCGCGGCCCTGGACCGGATGGACCGCCGCTCGCGCCGGGGGCCCTGGACCCGGCCGACGCTGCGGCTGGTCGCCGAGCTGCCGGGGGTACGGGCCGCCGAGCTCGCGGAGCGGGCCGGGCGCGACACCCCGGCGTTCAAGCGCGACGTCCGCGCGCTCAAGGAGCTGGGCCTGACCGAGAGCCTGGAGGTCGGCTACCGGCTCTCCCCCCCCCCCCCCCGCGGGGCCGCGCTGCTCGCCGGACCGTGATCACCGGTTGTGGGGTCCGGGGTGCGCCGTCCGTGCCTCTGCGCTCCACAACCGGTGATCACTGGGTCGGGCGGTGCGACGAGCGGAGTCCGCGCGGGGCCGGGAACCGCGGTCTCTACCCTCGTGACGCATGCGAGCGGTGTGCGTGCTGGGGACCGGACTGATCGGCGGGTCGCTGCTGCGGGCCGCGGCCCGCGCCGGGCGTGAGGTGTGGGGCACCGCCGCGTCCGAGCCGACCGCGGCCGCCGCCGTCGCCGACGGGTTCGACGTCACCACCGACACCGACGCCGCGCTGGCCCGGGCCGCCGAGGCCGACGCGCTGGTCGTCGTGTGCGTCCCGCTGACCGCGCTGGAAGCGGTGCTGCGCCGCGTCGACGCGGTCGCCCCCACCTGCCGGCTCACCGACGCGGTCAGCGTGAAGGTGCCGGTCGCCGACGCGGTCGCCCAGTTCGCGCCCCGCACCCGGTTCGTCGGCGGGCACCCGATGGCCGGCACCGCCGAGTCCGGCTGGCCCGCCGGGTCCGCGGCCCTGTTCACCGACGCCGCCTGGGTGGTCGCCGCCGACGACGGTCTCGACGTCGAGGTGTGGCGCGACGTCGCCGAGCTGGCCTGGGACTGCGGGTCCCGGGTGGTGCCCGCGGCCGTCGACGAGCACGACGTCGCCGTCGCCCGGATCTCGCACCTGCCGCACCTGTTCGCCGCGGTGCTCGCCTCCGTCGGCGCCGGTGAGCAGGGCGACGACCTCGCCCTCGCCCTGTCGGCGAGCTCGTTCGCCGACGGCACCCGGGTCGCCGGGACCCGTCCCGAGCTGGTCCTGGCGATGTGCGAGGGCAACCGGGGCGCGCTGCTCGCCGCCGTCGACGACGCGCTGGGCAGGCTCGGCGCGATGCGCGGGGCGCTGGCCTCCACCGGTGGGCTGGCCGCGACCGTGCGCTCCGGGCACGAGGCGCGGATGCGGTGGGCCTCGACCCGCGAGCCGCTGGAGGTGCCGGTCGACCTCGGCGCGCCGGACGTGTTCGCCGAGCTGCGCGAGCTCGGCCGCCGCGGCGACGTCGTCGAGCCGGTGAAGCGCTAGAGCGTCACCCGGGACGCGATGCCCGGGTAGTCGAGGACGAAGCCGTCGTCGTCGACGGTCATGTCGGCGGCGAACGAGCCCGCGGCGAAGCCGACGACCGCGGGCGTGCCGGGCGACCCGGCCGTCACGGTGCGGTAGGTCTGCTCGGTGTTCTCGACGGTCAGCGTCGGGAGGTCGACGAACACCATCGGCAGCACGTGCTCGGCGGGCTCGCGGTGCAGGGCGAGGCGCCGGACCGGGAGCGCGTTGAACACCGGGCTGAAGGCGAGGTCCACGTCGCGGGCGCCGCCGAAGTGGCCGCGGCTGCCGCCGGAGCCGTCGTCGACCAGCCAGACGCCGTCGGTGCTGCGCGACAGCGTGAGCTGCTGCTCCCCCTCGGCGGTGGCGACGTCGACGGCGAGCCGCGACAGCGTCCCGTCGCCGGCGACGACGAGCCGGTAGGACGCGGTGAGCACCCCGCCCGCCCCGCCGCGGATGATCCGGCCGACGGCACGGAAGCCGCCGCCGTTGGTCGTGATGCGCGCCGACTCCATGCCCGCGGCGCCGTCGGTCTCGGGGTCGGACCGCCAGGTCAGCATGACCGCCACGCGCGTCACCTCCGGGTCGTCGATGTCGGGCACACCGAACCACATCGCCGCACGGACCACGCGAACGGGTGATGATCGGGCGTCCTCAGCGGGGCTCCCGGCGGACGTCGGCGGCGTCGACGTCGTCGCGGATCCCGCGGAAGACCGGCTGCCGCAGCCGGCCGGCCGCCGTCCACCCGAGGTGGGCGACCTCGGCGACGACCGTCGGGGAGCACCAGCGTGCGCCCGCGGCGTCGACCCGGGGCAGGACCTGCGCGAACGGCGACTCAGGTGCCCCGGTCAGCCGGGCGGTGAGCAGCTCCTGCACCGCCGCCCCGGCCAGCCCGGACCCGACCCGGCCGGCGAACTCCAGCCCGTCCGGCCCGGGGACACCGAGCAGCAGCGCCCCGATCCGCCCCGCACCACCGGACCTCTCGGGCTTCCAGCCGCCCACCACACACGACTGCGAGTGCCGGTGGGCGATCTTCACCCAGTCCGGGCTGCGCCGGCCCGGCCGGTACCGCGAGTCCTCCCGCTTGGCGACGACGCCCTCCAGCCCCCGCGACGCCGTCACCTCCAGCAGGGCGGCCCCGTCCGGGTAGAGCGGCGAGGTCTCGACGTGCGGGGTCGCGGACAGGTCGAGCCGTTCCAGGGTGGCCCGGCGCTCGGCCAGCGGGCGGTCGAGCAGCGGCACCCCGTAGAGGCGCAGCACGTCGAACACCATGAACGTGACCGGGCGGCCGCCCGCGGGGCCGTGGATCCGGTGGGCGAGCGCGGCGAAGCTGGGGACACCACCGTCGAGCAGCACCACCTCGCCGTCGAGGAGCACGTCGGGGGCCAGGTCCACCAGACCGGCGAGCTCGGGGAAGTTCGCGGTGACATCGCGGCCGGAACGGGTACGCAGGCGCAGTGCCGGGTCGCCACCGCCGTCGGTGACCTCGGCCAGCACGCGCATGCCGTCCCACTTGACCTCGAACGACCAGCCGGCCCCGGTCGGCAGGGGTCCGGGGGTGGCGAGCATGGGCTGCACACCGTCATGCTGTCACTCCGGACGGCACGCGAGGGGGGACCGCATGCGCGCGATCTGGAGCGGGGCCGTGTCCTTCGGGCTGGTCAGTGTGCCGATCAAGGTCTATTCGGCGACGTCCAACCACGACGTCCGGTTCCACCAGGTGCACGGTGAGGACGGCGGCCGCATCCGCTACAAGCGGACCTGCGAGGTGTGCGGCGAGGAGGTCACCTACGCCGACATCGTGAAGGGCTTTGAGACCCCTGACGGCGAGCTGATCACCCTCGACGACTCCGACCTCGCGTCGCTGCCCGTGAAGACGGGGCACGAGATCGACGTCATCGAGTTCGTGCCGAACGACCAGATCGACCCGATGCTGTTCGACAAGAGCTACTACCTGGAGCCGGAGACCAAGGCCGCCAAGCCCTACGCGCTGCTGCGCGAGGCGCTCGAGGAGACCGACCGCACCGCCGTGGTGAAGGTGGCGCTGCGCCAGCGCGAGACCCTCGCGCTGCTGCGGGTGCGCGGCAAGGCGATCGTGCTCCAGACCCTCATCTGGCAGGACGAGATCCGCGAGCCGGAGTTCGACATCCTCGACAACGAGGTCGACCTCAAGCCGCAGGAACTGAAGATGGCGTCGTCGCTGGTCGAGAGCATGGGCGCGGACTTCGACCCGTCGGAGTTCCACGACGAGTACCGCGACGCGATGGCCGACCTCATCGAGGAGAAGCGCTCCGACGGCGACGCCCGCCCGGCGCCCGCCGCGGAGGCCGCCGACGACGGCGGGGACTCGATGAGCGACCTGCTGTCGGCACTGCAGGCCAGTGTGGACGCGGCCCGGTCGACGAAGTCGGATGCCGGGTCGGGTTCCGGGTCGACGGAGAAGAAGGCCCCGGCCCGGCGGTCGTCCTCCCGGTCGAAGAAGACCGAGGAGCCGGAGAAGACCGGGGAGAAGGACACCGGGACCGACGACGCGAAGCCCGCGAAGCCGGCCACCACACGTCGGCGGTCGACGAAGAAGACCGCCTGACCGACGCCCCTCAGGGGCCGAAGCTGGACTCCGGCGGCGCCTGGTCGTTCTGCAGGGCGCCGAACAGCGCCTGGGCCCGGGTGCGGTCCCAACGCAGGTTCGACCCGCCCGCGCTGCCGCCGATCGGGACGGTCGTCTGCACGCCGTCGCCGCCGGAGACGCCCTTCATCCCCCAGGCCAGGCCGGCGAGGTTCCAGATGTGGTCGGAGTCGTCGACGGTGATGGTGCCGGTCACCGCGGACGCCAGCGGGACCATCCGGAACGGGTTGATCAGGGTGAGCGGGCTGGTGGCCTTGCCGAGCAGCGCGGAGAGGAACTCGCGCTGCCGCTTGACGCGGTCGAAGTCCGAGCCGGGCGTCGCGCGGGTGCGGACGTAGCCGAGCGCGGTCGTCCCGTCGAGCTCCTGGCAGCCGGCCTGGATGTCCAGCCCGGCCTTCGGGTCGTCGATGGCGCGGGGGACGCACATGTCCACCCCGCCGACGGCGTCGACGGCGCCGACGAACCCGCCGAAGCCGACCTCGACGTAGTGGTCGATGCGCAGGCCGGTGGCACCCTCGACGGTCTCGACGAGCAGCTCCGGGCCGCCGAACGCGAACGCCGCGTTGACCTTGTTGCTGCCCTTCCCGGGGATCGGGAGGTAGGAGTCACGGGGGATGGAGACGAGCACGCTGCCGGAGCTGCCGGTGTGCAGCAGCATGATCGTGTCGGTGCGCTGGCCCGCCGCGTCGCCGGTGGCGAGGCGTTCCTCGTCCTCGGCGGAGAGTCCCTCGCGGCTGTCCGAGCCCACGATCAGGTAGTTCGTCCCCGACGACGACGCCTGGGAGTCCGCGGGCAGCGCCTGCACCCGGGTCATGTTCTGGTCGAGGTAGACGCCGAACCCGACGAACGCGACCAGCAGTAGGATCAGCACGGCCTTCCAGCGCCCACGGGTGGCACGGCGGACGCGGCGCCAGTCCGGCATCGACGGGCCGCGGGTGACCCGGCCGTCGCGGGGGGCCTGCGACGCGGGATGCACCCCGGCGCCCGCTCCCCCGGCCCCGGCTCCGGCGGGACGCGGCATGACCGGGCCACGCGTCGGCGCGGCGGCCCGGGTCGGTGGCGGCGCCCCGGCGGCGCGGCCGGGCGGCGGCTTGCGCAGCGGTCCGCGGCCCCCGCGCGACGGCGGGGCCCCGGGCGGCTGCTGCGGCGGGGACGGCGGCGGGAGCGGACGGCCCCCGTGTCCGGGGAGCGGGTTGCGGGGCTGGTTCGTCCAGCCGGGACTGCCGGGCCGCGCGGGACGGCCGCCGCGCGGCGGCTCGCCCTGCGGCGGGCGCCCGCCCGCGGGGGGCGGGCCGCGGAAGTCTCCGGCCATGCCTGTGCCACCCTCCGATCGGCCCGGATCCTGGGCATTCGTGGCCGACGATACTGCGCGCCGTCGTCCCCGGGACGCCGGGCGAGAGGGTCACCCCGCCCACCTGCGGTGTTCCACCCGACCGGGTGCGCGGGGGATGATCGTCGACGATGGACCTCCCCCTGCACGAGGACGACCTGGACGCCGAGGGCGTGATCCGGGCGTCGGCGATCACCCCGCACCGCCCGGACATGCCGGCCGCGGCGGTGCTGTGCTGGTTCCCCGAGGTCGTCGAGGACGTCGGGACCCGCTCCGAGGCGGTGACCGTGCTGCGCAGCGAGCTCGGCCGCAGCCCGGTGTGGCGCACGACCGGGCCCGGCGGGACACCGGTCGCGGTACTGCACCCGGGCGTCGGCGCGCCGCTGGCGGCGATGTTCCTGGAGCACCTCGCGGCGCTGGGCGTCCGCACCGTCGTCGGGGTCGGCGGGGCCGGGGCGCTGCGACACGAGCTGACGCTGGGGCACGCCGTCGTCCTGGGCAGCGCGCTGCGCGACGAGGGCACCTCGTTCCACTACCAGCCGCCGTCGCGGACGATCGACGCCGACCCGGACGGCGTCGACGCGGTGGTCCGGGTGCTCGACGAGGCCGGGGTGCCGCATGTCGTCGGGCGGTGCTGGACCACCGACGCCGTGTTCCGGGAGACCCCGGCGCGGGTCGCGCGGCGCCGCGACGAGGGCTGCGCGGTGGTCGACATGGAGGCGTCCGCGCTGGTCGCGGCCGCGCGCCGGATCGGGGTCGGCTACGGCCAGGTGTTCCTCGCCGCGGACTCGCTCGCCGGGCCGGAGTGGGAGCACCGCGGCTGGACCAGCGCCCGCGAGGCCCGGGCGGGGCTGTTCGGCCTGGCGCTGGCCGCCGCCGAGACCTGGGACGCGGGTCGGGCGGGCACCGGGCCGGAGGCGCACCCGGCGGGCGGGACCGGCACGCCCTAGCGTCTGCGGGCATGCGCGTCCTCGTCACCGGCGGTGCCGGATTCATCGGGTCCCACGTCGCCGACCGCTTCGTCGCGGACGGCCACGAGGTCGTCCTGCTCGACGCGCTGCTGCCGCAGGCGCACGGCGGGGAGGCTCCGGAGCTGGACCACGAGCTGGTCCGCGGCGACGTGCGCGACGCCGACACCCTGTCCCGGCTCCTGCCGGGGGTGGACGCGGTCTGCCACCAGGCCGCGATGGTCGGGCACGGTGTCTCCCCCGCCGACGCCCCCGACTACGCCTCCCACAACGACCTGGGCACCGCGGTGCTGCTGGCGCAGATGCACGCCGCGAAGGTGGACCGGCTCGTGCTGGCCGGGTCGATGGTCGTCTACGGGGAGGGCCGCTACGACTGCGCCGACCACGGCGTCGTCCGGCCCGGGCCGCGTGCGCTCGACGACATCGAGGCCGGCCGCTACGAGCCCCGCTGCCCGGAGTGCGGCAAGGACCTGGAGTCCGGCCTCGTCCCGGAGTCCGCGCCGGTCGACCCGCGCAGCACCTACGCCGCCACCAAGCTCGCCCAGGAGCACCTCGCGAGCGCCTGGGCCCGCCAGACCGGCGGGACGGTGTGGTCGCTGCGCTACCACAACGTCTACGGCCCGCGGATGCCCCGCGACACCCCCTACGCGGGCGTCGCGTCGATCTTCCGGTCCTCGCTGGAGCGCGGTGAGGCGCCGCGGGTGATGGAGGACGGCCGGCAGCGCCGGGACTTCGTGCACGTCACCGACGTCGCCGCCGCCAACGCCGCCGCACTCGTCGCCGACCCGGAGCCGACCGGCTTCGGCGCCGCGAACGTCTGCTCCGGCGAGCCGCACACCATCGGCGACCTCGCCGCCGAGCTGGCCCGCGCGATGGACGGCCCCGAGCCCGTGATCGTCGGCGGTGCCCGGCCCGGCGACGTGCGCCACGTCGTCGCCGATCCGGCCTACGCCGCGGCCCGGCTGGGCTTCCGCGCCCGGACCACCTTCACCGACGGGGTGACGGCGTTCGCGACCGACCCACTCCGTTCACCGATCACCACGAACCGCTGAGGGGCGCCGTTCGAACCTCCTGCGGGACCCTCCCGCATTCGGCGGGCGGTGGCCCGGCGGAGAGGTGAAGATCGCGACGTGCACCCGGAGATCGTGCTGCCGTGCCTCGACGAGGCGGAGGCGCTGCCCTACGTCCTGAAGCGGATGCCCGACGACTGGCCGGTGATCGTCGTCGACAACGGGTCGACCGACGACACCGCGGCGGTCGCGCGCGGGCACGGGGCGCGGGTGGTCGTCGAACCGCGTCGCGGCTACGGCGCGGCCGTGCACGCCGGGCTGGAGGCGGCCACCGGTGAACTCGTGGCCTTCCTCGACGGCGACGGCTCCCTCGACGCCGACGTGCTGCCCGGCATGGCCGAGACCGTCGCGTCCGGCCGCGCCGACATCGCCGTCGGACGGCGCGTGCCGGACACGGTCGGGGTGTGGCCCTGGCACGCCCGTGCGGCGAACGCGGTGATCGCCGGGATGCTGCGGACCCGAGGGGTCCCGGTGCACGACATCGCCCCGATCCGGGTCGCACGCCGGCAGGCGCTGCTGGACCTGCGGGTCGAGGACCGGGCGTTCGGCTACCCGCTGGAGCTGCTGCTGCGGGCGGGCCGGGCGGGCTGGCGGTTCGACGAGATCCCGGTCGCCTACTCCCGGCGGGCCGGCGGGCGGTCCAAGGTCTCCGGCTCGGTCAAGGGCACCGTCCGGGCCGGGCGCGACATGATCCGGCTGCTGCGATGACCGGCCCCGTCACCACCGTCGTCCTCGCGAAGGCGCCCGAGCCGGGCCGGGTCAAGACGCGGCTGTGTCCGCCCGCGACGCCGGAGCTCGCCGCGGCGATCGCCTCGGCGGCGCTGCTCGACACCCTCGAGGCCGCCGCCGGGGTGGCCGGCGACACCGTCGTCGCGATGACCGGGGACCGGGCCGCCGCCGTCGGCGCGGCCGAGCTGGCCGCCGCGCTGGACGGGCTCGCCGTCGTCGCGCAGCGCGGGGAGGGACTGGCCGCGCGGATCGCCGCCGCGCACGCCGACGCCGCCGCGCTGCACCCGGGCCGCCCGACCCTGCAGGTCGGGATGGACACCCCGCAGGCCACGGCCGGGCTGCTGTCCCACTGTGCGGACCGGCTCGCCGAACCGGGTGTGGACGCCGTCCTCGGCCCCGCGACCGACGGCGGCTGGTGGGTGCTGGGCCTGCGCGACCCGCTCGCCGCCACCGCGCTGCACGGCGTGCCGATGTCGACCGCCGAGACCGGCGGCCGGACGCTGGACGCGCTGCGGGCCGCCGGCCTGCGGGTGGCCCTCGCCGAGCCGCTGACCGACGTCGACACGGCCGCGGAGGCCGTCGCCGTCGCCGCGCAGGTCCCGGGGAGCCGCTTCGCCCGCGCCGTCGCCGAGCTGAGGCTGCGATGTCCGGAGGTGTCGGCGTGACCGTGACCGCCGAGGGCTTCGACATGCCGCTGTCCGGCGCCCCCTCCCGCCTGCTCTGTGACGACGGCACCGAGATCGCGCTGGACGTCGACCGCTGGGCCGACGCCGCCGGTGGCTGCGACGACTGGCTGCTGCGCCACTGCACGGGCCCCACCCTCGATCTCGGCTGCGGACCCGGCCGGCTGCTCGTCGCGCTCGCCGCGCGCGGGATCGCCGCCCTCGGCGTCGACGGTTCCGCCGTCTCCCGGGTGCTGTGCCACCGCCGCAGCGTCGCGATGGTCCAGGCCGACCTGTTCGGCCCGCTGCCCGGCGAGGGCAGCTGGTCCCATGTGCTGCTCGCCGACGGCAACATCGGCATCGGCGGCGACCCGGTCGCCCTGCTCACCCGGGCCGTCCGGCTGCTCACCCACGGCGGGACGGTGCTGGTGGAGGCCGACCCGCGCCCCGAACACACGTGGCGCGGTACCGCCCGGGTGCTGTGCGGCAGCGGTGCGGGCGAGCCGATCCCGTGGGCCGCGCAGGGCGCGGTGCCGCTCGCCGTGACGGCCGGGCGGGCCGGTCTGCGGGTGACCGACGTGCACCTCGGCGCCCGGGTGTTCCTGGAGCTGACCGGGCCGTGAGGCGGGCGGTGCGGTGGCGCAGCCCGATCCGGGGCCCCTGGCTGACCTCGATGTTCGCGCTGCCGCTGCTCGTCGGGCTCCCCGTCGTGGCGTTCACCGGGCTGCTCGACCGGCTCGCCTACGGCCGGGGACAGGCCATCCCGGCCGCCGACGCCGTCGGCGGGCTGCAGCTGCCGTGGTGGGACTGGCCCGCGTCGCCGGCCTGGCTGTTCCGGCTCACCGAGGGTCTGCACGTCGGGCTCGGGATCGTGCTGGTGCCGCTGGTCCTGGCGAAGCTGTGGTCGGTCATCCCGAAGCTGTTCACCGCACCCGAACGCAACCCGGTGACGCTCCTGGAACGGCTGTCGCTGGTGCTGCTGGTCGGCTCGATCCTGTTCCTGATCGTCACCGGCCTGCTGAACGTCCAGTACGACTACGTCTTCGGCTTCTCGTTCTACGACGGCCACTACGCCGCGGCCTGGGTGTTCCTGGCCTCGTTCGCGCTGCACGTGGTCACGAAGCTCCCGACGATGGTCCGCTCGCTGCGGGGCCGCTCGCTGCGCACCGAGCTGGTCACGCCGCTCGCCGCCACCCGGCCCGAGCCGGCACACCCACTGGTCGCGCCGGACCCGGACCCCCCGACGATGTCGCGGCGCGGCGCGCTCGCCCTGGTCGGCGGCGGGATGCTGTTCGTCGCGGCGCTGACCGTCGGACAGTTCACCGACCGGCTCCGGTCGACGGCGCTGCTGCTGCCCCGGGGCCGGACGACGGCGCCCGACAGCACCGAGCGGGGCGGCCCGAACGACTTCCCGGTCAATCGCACGTTCGTCGCGTCCGGCATCGCCCCGGCCGCGGTCGGGAGCGCCTGGACGCTGACCCTGACCGGCGGCACGGCACCGGTGGTGCTCGACCGGGCGGCGCTGGCCGCGCTGCCGCAGCACACCGCGGAGCTGCCGATCGCCTGCGTCGAGGGCTGGTCGACCTCGCAGGTGTGGACGGGGGTGCGGCTGACCGACCTGGCCCGCGCCGCGGGCGTCACCGACCCGGAGACCGCGGAGGTGCGGTCGGTCGAGGTGGGGAGCCCGTTCGCCCGCGCGCTGCTCAACCGCGGCCAGACGCTGTCGCCGGACTCGCTGCTCGCGCTGCGGGTCAACGGCGCCGAGCTGTCACCCGACCACGGGTACCCGGCGCGGCTGATCGTCCCGGCGCTCCCCGGGGTGCACAACACCAAGTGGGTCGCGACGATCGGGTTCTCCCGTGCTGCTCCTCGGTAGCCGCCTGCTCGCCGCCCTCGGCTGCTTCGCGCTCGCCGGGTGGGCGGTGTACGCGATCGTCGGCGGGTCCCCGGACCTGGTCACGATGGCCTGGTGGTTCGCCGGCGCGGTCCTGCTGCACGACCTCGTGCTGTTCCCGCTCTACGCCGTCGGGGACCGGCTGCTGCTGCTCGCGCTGCCCCGCACCCGGGTTCCGCTGGTCAACCACGTGCGGATCCCGGTGCTCGGCTCCGGGCTCGCGCTGCTGATGTTCCTGCCCGGGATCATCCGGCAGGGCGCGCTGAGCACGCTGAACGCGACCGGGCTGGACCAGGAGCCGTACCGGATGCGGTGGGTGTGGCTGACCGTCGTGCTGTTCGCCGTCTCCGCGCTGGTCTGGACGGTGCGGACACTGCTCGCCCGCCGGGCAGTATCGGAGCCATGAGCGAACCCGTCTTCGACAAGCGCGACCAGCTCGACAAGGTCGCCGCCGGCCTGCTGGAGGGCGAGCGGATCATCGCCGTCTACGACGCGATCGGCGCCGGCACCGGCTTCCTCGGCCTCACCGACCTGCGGGCGGTCCTGCAGGACAACTCCTTCGTCGGCAAGCGCACCGCGATCACCTCGATCCCCTACGGCCGGATCTCCTCGGTCTCGTTCGTCGCCGACCGGAACCTGCTGGGCCGGTTCGCGAGCTCCAGCCAGATCGCGATCACCGTCGGGGCGGCCGTGCACGAGGTGGCCTTCCGCGGCGACGACAAGGCCCGCCACGCCCACGACGTGATCCTCTGGCACCTGACCCGGTCGTGACCGGCGCTCACGCGTCGCGCAGGGCCGCCAGGAACGCGAGCAGGTCGGCAGGGCCCTGAGAGGCGATGGCGTGGACCCGGCGCAGGTCGAGCTCGCCGTAGGCGTGGACCAGCAGGTTGCGGAACGCAGCGGCCCTGGCCAGCCGGTTTGCCAGTCCGGTCTCGACGACGCCGTGCCTCCCGAGCAGGCGGAACGCGTCACCGTAGGTGGGCGGGGAGCCCAGCCCCGATGTCACGCAGGCCGACACCGCCGTGTCGATGACGACCTGGATGGCCTGCCACAGGTGCAGGACGACGGCGTCGGTCGCGTCGGTCATCGGGGCCAGCCCGTCCGGGTCCGACGGCAGCCGGTCCCGCACACGATCGAGGTGCCGGCGGACTGTCGCCGCGCGCTCGGCGAGCAGTTCCGGCCGGATCGCCCCGCTCACCGCCCGAGCCCCGCGAGGACGTCCTGCTGCGCACGCCGGATCACGGGACCGGCGTCGCACCAGAAGCGGGTGGCCTCCAGCACGAAGTCGCGATACGCGTCGCCGGTCGTGTGCAGGGCGACGCCGTCACGGGCGGCCTCGTACCGGAGCAGCGCGGTGGCCCGGTCGAGGTCCACGAGGTCGACGGCGTCCGTACCCAGCGCCGACGCGACCGCGTCGAGCAGCGTGGCCGGGTCGGCGTCGCCGCGATAGCCCAGGTCCCAGTCCGACCCGGCATGCTCCTGACCGCGGCTGCGCGACCCGTGCAGGAGCAGGAGCGTCAGCCCCGGTACCCGGGCCGCCACCGCCCGGACGGCGTCGAGCCGGGCCGGGTCCTGTGTCTGCGGTCCGGTCACGGGTGCCACGGTAGCGGCCCCGGTCGTGACCGGGGGCACGCTCGGCGGCGGTCGCCCGGCCGGGTTGCGACACTGGGGTCATGAGCACCGGCCCCGTCCCGCCCGCCACCACTCCGGACTCCACCGACGTGCTCGTCGTCGGGGCGGGACCGGCCGGGTCGGCGGCGGCGGCGTGGGCGGCACGGCACGGGCTCGACGTCGTCCTCGCCGACTCCGCGACCTTCCCCCGGGACAAGGCCTGCGGTGACGGGCTGACCCCGCGCGCGATCGCCGAGCTGGGGCACCTGGGCCTCGGTGGCTGGGTCGACTCGCACGGCACCAACCAGGGACTGCGCGCGCACGGGTTCGGGCAGGTCCTGGAGCTGCCGTGGCCGGGCGGGTCGCTGCCGGCGCACGGCTCGGCGATCCCGCGCACCGAGCTCGACGCGGGCATCCGCCGTGTCGCCCTGGAGGCCGGCGCGACCCCGATGGAGGGCGCCAAGGCCGTCGACGTGACCTTCGCCGGGGGCCGGGTCGACGCCGTGCTGTTCGACGACGGCCGCTCCGTCCGGTGCCGCAGGCTCGTCGTCGCCGACGGGGCGCGCTCCACGCTCGGGCGGGTGCTGGGCCGGGAGTGGCACCAGGACACCGCCTACGGCGTCGCCGCCCGCGGCTACGTCACCTCCGGCCGGCACGACGACCCGTGGATCAGCTCGCACCTGGAGCTGCGCGGCGAGGCCGACGAGGTCCTGGCCGGGTACGGCTGGCTGTTCCCGCTGAACGACGGCCGGGTCAACATCGGCGTCGGCACCCTGGCCACCGACCGGCGCCCGGCCAACATCAAGCTGCGCGGCCTGATCGAGCACTACGCGAACGCCCGCCGCGCCGAGTGGGAGCTGGGCCCGAAGGTCGAGCTGGTGAGGTCCGCGCTGCTGCCGATGGGCGGCGCCGTCTCCGGGGTCGCGGGCCCGAACTGGGCGCTGATCGGCGACGCGGCGGGCTGCGTGAACCCGCTCAACGGCGAGGGCATCGACTACGGCCTGGAGACCGGCCGGCTGGTCGCGGAGCTGCTCGCGTCGGGCGCCGACCTGGACCGCGCCTGGCCCGCGACCCTGCGCTCGCACTACGGCCTGGCGTTCTCGATCGCCCGCAGGCTCGCCGGGCTGATCACGATCCCCCGGCTGCTGCCGCTGGCCGGGCCGGTCGGGATGCGGTCGCGGGCACTGATGACCGTCGCGCTGCGGGTGATGGGCAACCTCGTGACCGACGAGGACCGCGACCTCACCGCCCGTGCCTGGCGGGCCGCCGGGAAGCTGTCGGTCCGCCTCGACGACCGGCCCCCGTTCCCCGCCGCCGACCTGCGCACACCGGTCGCGGCGCGCTGAGGGCTCCGGGGCGGGAGGATCACCGGGTGGTGGCAGCGCGCCGTCCACCGGGGTGACCGGTTCCGGACGGTACGGTCGCCGCCAGGAGGTCCGCCACGACGGCGGACGGCCGGTGCGCGCGCCCGCGGCCCGGCTGCACCAGCAGACCGGGAGGGCCCGTGACCCGCGGCGACGATCCGGAGCGCACCCGCAGGGATGCGTCCGACCCGTGGCGGACGGGGAACCGCCGACAGCGGCCGCCGGGCGGTCCCGCGCCCGACCCGACCCGTCGCGTCGGCGGGGCCCGGCCCGCGCCGCGGCGCGCCGACGACGACCCGGCGACCCGCAGCAACGCGCCGGACGCCACCCGCCGGGTCGGCCCGCCCCCCGGCCCCGGCCGCCCGGGCCCCGGTGGGCCCGGTGCCCCCGCGGACGGCACCCGGCGCCTCGGGCCCGGCGAGGCCCCGACCCACCACCTCGGCGCCCCGCCGACCGCCGCCTACGGCGCGCCGCGCCCGTCGCGCCCGGACGCGACCCGGATGATGCCCGCACCCATCACCGAGCCCGAGCTGCTCGGCGGCCGGTACCGGCTGGAGGGGCTGCTCGGCCAGGGCGGGATGTCCGACGTGCACCGGGCCACCGACACCCGGCTCAACCGGCCGGTCGCCGTGAAGATCTTCGGTGCGGCCGACGACCCGAGCGCCGACCAGCGCTTCGAGCAGGAGGCGCAGGTCATGGCGAACCTGCGCCACCCGGGTCTGGTCGCGGTGCACGACTTCGCCGTCGAGGCCGACCGCGCCTACCTGGTCATGGAGCTCGTCGACGGGCCCACGCTCAAGGACGTCATCGCCCGCGAGGACCTGCCGCCCGAGGACATCCGACGGATCGGCACCGAGGTCGCCCAGACCCTGGCCTACGTCCACTCGCAGGGCGTCACGCACCGCGACGTCAAGCCGTCGAACATCCTCGTCGACTCCGACGGCCGGGCCCGGCTCGCCGACTTCGGCATCGCCGCCCTGCTCGGCGCCGACGGCCACACCGCGGCCGGCGAGATCATCGGGACGCCGGCGTACCTGTCGCCGGAGCAGGTCCAGGGCCGACCGGTCGGGCCGCCGACCGACGTGTACGCGCTCGGCCTCGTGCTGCTGGAGGCCTGGACCGGGCGGCAGGAGTACCAGGGCCAGGGGCTGCAGGGCCCCGCCGAGCGCGTGAACCGCGCCCCGGTGGTGCCCGCGGACGTGCCCGAGCCGGTGCGGACGGCGATCGCCCAGTCCACCGCGACCGACCCGCAGCGACGCCCGGACGCCCGCCGCGTCGCCGAGATCCTCTCCGAGCCGGCCGCCGTCGCTCCGCCGGTCGTCGCACCGGAGCCGGAGCCCGAGCCGCGTGACCTCGGCTCGTCGGGGATCGGGAAGTGGATCGCGATCGGCGCGCTCGTCGTCGCGCTGCTGGTGCTGCTGCTCGGGTTCCTGCTGTTCGGCAACGGCGACTCCGACACCCAGGCCCCGCCGACCACCGAGACCAGCGCACCGCCCACCACCGAGACGACGACCGAGGCCCCGACCAGCGAGAACGGCGGCGGCATCCAGCTGCCGAGCAACATCCCGGGTCTGCCGTCGGGTCTGCCCTCGCTCCCGTCGAACCTGCCGTCGCTGCCGAGCGAGCTGCCGTCGCTGCCGTCGAACCTGCCCGACCCCGGCCAGATCGGTCAGGACGCGCAGGGTTTCTGGGAGTCGATCCAGCGCTGGTGGTCCGGGATCACCGGCAACTGAGTGACCCGTCCGACCCGGTGCGGCGCGCGCCGGGCCGGACGGGGACCATCGGGGGTGACACGGGCGCGGTACGTGCCCGGTGACCACCTGCGGAGGGGTTCTCGGTGAGCGCGAGCACGGAGCAGGCGACGACCGACGCGGCCGGTGGTGCGCCGCCCGCACCGGCGGTGCCGGCGCGGCGCGACCGCCGTGGGCTCCTGACCGCGCTCACGGTCGCCCTGGTGCTGCTGTGCGCCGGCGTCGCGGTCGCCGTCTCGATCGGCGACGACGGCTTCTGGCGGCAGAGCGGGCTGCCGGTGCCCGAGCCGGGCCTGAAGGCCGCGACGGTCGTCGCGAAGGTCCTGGCCGTCGCCGCGACCGCGCTCGCCGCCGGGTCGCTGCTGGTCGGCGGCCTGGTCGCGGCGCCGCAGGGGTCCGGGACGGTCGACGTCCACGGCTACCGCGCGCTGCGCCGGGGCACCCTGACCGCCACCGTCGCCGGGGTGTCGGCGATCGCCGCGGGCTGGCTGTCGGTGGCCGACATGACCGGCAACTCCCCCGGCGTCCTGGCGTCGGTGGGCCCGTTCGGGTGGCTCGGCGCCGCCGCGACCATCGAGGAGCCGCTGGGCTGGGCGCTCGCCGGGGCGCTGCTGCTGCTCGTCGCCCTCGGGTCGGCGTTCTCGCTGAGCTGGAAGGCCGCCGCCGCGCTCGGGCTGGTCGCCGCGTGCGCGATGGCGGTGCCCGCAGCGGTCCACCCGGCCGCGACCGGGGCCGGGCACGACTGGAGCGGGGACGCGAACGTGCTGCGCGCCGTCGCCGGGACCGCCTGGCTCGGGCTGGTCGCCGCGCTGGTCGCGTTCCGCGCGCACGGCGGCGTGATCGAGGGACGGACGGCGGGCCGGGTCCGCGGGCTGCTCGCCGTCGGCGGGGTCGTGTACCTGACCGGTGAGATCATCTTCCAGCTGGTGGTGACCGACGCCGGGCCGCTCGGCGGGTCGGCCTACGTGCGGGTCGCCGTGGTCGTCGCGGTGCTGCTCGCAGCCCTGGTCCCGCTGACCGCGCTGCTGGTCCGCGGGCTCGTCGCCGCCCCGGCCGGGCCGGTGCCGGGCCGGCTGCTGCCGGTGGTCGCGGTGCTGGGGGCGGCGGTGGCGACGCTGGGCGTCGCGAGCATCCGGCTGGTGCCGCCGCGGTTCGTCGTCGCCGACGACTCGGCGCTGCAGACCCTGATCGGCTGGGACATCGTCCGGCCGTTCTCCGCGCTCGCGGTGCTGACCGACTGGCGCTGGAACCTGCTGTTCGGCACCGGTGCGCTGGTGCTGGCCGGGCTGTACCTGGTGGCCGTGCGCCGGCTCGCGGCCCGCGGGGTGGTGTGGCCGGTCGGGCGCACCGTCGCCTGGCTGCTGGGCTGCGCGACGCTGCTGCTGGCGACGTCGTCGGGGCTGGGCTTCTACTCCCCGTCCATGTTCAGCGTCCACATGATCAGCCACATGACGCTGAACATGCTCGCGCCGATCCTGCTGAGCCTCGGCGGCGCGGTCACGCTCGCGCTGCGGGTGCTACGCCCGGCGGGCCGCGGCAACCCGCCCGGCCCGCGCGAGTGGCTGCTCGCGGCGGTGCACTCGCGCGTCGCGAAGGTCATGACCCACCCGGCGTTCGCGGCGGTGCTGTTCGTCGGCTCGTTCTACGTCCTGTACTTCACCCCGCTGTTCGACGGGGCGCTGCGGTTCCACTGGACCCACCAGCTGATGAACCTGCACTTCGTGCTCGTCGGCTACCTGTTCTTCTGGCCGCTGATCGGCGTCGACGCCGCCCCGCACCGGCTGCCGCACCTGGGGCGGCTCGCGGTCATGCTCGCGACGATGCCGTTCCACGCGTTCTTCGGCGTCGCGGTGATGAGCTCCTCGACGGTGCTCGGGGAGAACTTCTACCGCCAGGTCGGGCTGCCGTGGCTGGACCTGCTCGACGACCAGCGCACCGGCGGCGGCATCGCCTGGGCGACGGGCGAGATCCCGATGCTGCTGGTGATGGTCACGCTGGTGGTGCAGTGGTCGCGCGACGACTCCCGGGAGGCGACCCGCAAGGACCGGCAGGCCGACCGGGACGACGACGCGGAGCTGAAGGCCTACAACGCGATGCTGGAGCAGATGCGGCGCGGCGGCTGAGCCTGCTCAGCCCGGCAGCGCGGTCCCGTCCGGCTCGGCGGCGTGCACCGTCACACCCTGCTCGCGCAGCCGCGCGGCCGCGCCTGCGGGCAGCCCGGCGTCGGTGACGACGGCGTCGAAGTCGGTGAGCCCGGCGACCCGGAAGGTGCTCACGGCGCCGTACTTGTCGGAGCCGGAGACCAGGTAGGAGCGCTCGGCCGACGCCATCGCGGCCCGCTTGACCGGCACCTTCGCCTCGACCGGTGTGGTGCTGCCGCGGGCGTCGTCCCAGGAGCTCGACGAGATCAGCGCGACGTCGATGTTCAGCTCGCGGACGGCCCGGGCGGTCAGCTCGCCGACGGTGGACCGGTTGCCGCGGTCGACCCGGCCCCCGACGTGGTACAGCTCCAGGCCGGGGTGGTCGCTGAGCAGCACGGCCGTCGTCAGGTCGTTGGTGACGACCGTCAGCCCGGTGTGCCCCCACAGCAGGGCCGCGACCTGCCCGATCGTCGTGCCCGCGTCGAGGTAGACGACCTGGTCGTCGCCGATCAGCCGGACCGCCTCGCGGGCGATGGCGCGCTTCTCCGCGGGCCGGACCGACACCTTGGCGCGGTAGGTCGGCTCGCTGTGCAGCTTCTCCACCGACCGGACGCCGCCGGGGACCGAGGAGACCCGGCCCTCGGCCTCCAGCGAGGCGATGTCCCGGCGCACCGTCATGTGCGAGACGCCCAGCAGCTCGACGAGCTCGCGGACGGACAGCACGCCCGCTCCGCGGAGCTCGGTGAGCAGCCGCTCGCGGCGCTGGTCGGGGATCACTGGACGGCCTCCGGACACCTGCGGTCGAACTCGCCGACGGACCTGCGGACGATAGCGCATGTGCCGCTGCGTGAAGAATATTGACTCTCGTGTGAGCTGCTGTGCTAGCGTCCGCCGCGCCGCCGGGCGGTCGTCGACAACGCCGTGCTGTCGCCACCGGCGTTCGAGGAGGTCGCATGCCCCCGTCCGGAGCACCACCGGTGCGCTACGCGCTGACCGGCGCACGGGGCGGCTTCGGCCGGACCCTGCTCGCCCAGACCCGGCACACCCCGCGGGTCGTCCCGGACGCGCTGTGCGACCTCGACGTCGACGGCACCGTCACGATGTGCCGCGAGCTCGGCTTCCGCGCCGACGAGCTGGCCGTGTGCCGCACCGCCGACGAGGTCGCCGCCCGCCCGGCGGGCACCGTCGCCGTCGTCCCGGACCTGGCGCTGCTGACCGGGGCCGGGCACGACGTCCTGGTCGAGGCCACCGGCAGCCCCGCCGCGGGGTACCGCGCCGCCGTCGACGCGCTGGAGCACGACCGGCA
Organism: Pseudonocardia sp. ICBG162; assembly: GCF_020496225.1. NCBI lineage: Bacteria > Bacillati > Actinomycetota > Actinomycetes > Pseudonocardiales > Pseudonocardiaceae > Pseudonocardia > Pseudonocardia sp. ICBG162. Next base: position 1,694,664 of record NZ_JAHLJD010000031.1, on the reverse strand, counting down.
CGTGGTGATGGTGTCCAAGGAGGTCGAGACGGTCGTCGGCACCGACCTCGCCCGGCGCGCCGCCGACCGCGGCCTCGGCTACGTGCCCGGCGCCGGGGACCAGCCGGCGAACCTCGTCGAGTGGTACGCCCGCACCCGCGAACTCGGCCTGGAGGTCGTCGCGGCCGGCAAGTCCGGCGAGTACGACCTGGTGCTCGACCCGTCGACCGGCCGGCTGCGCCACCTCGACCAGGAGATCGACGTCGCCGACCCGGAGCGGCTGCTCGCCCCGCCGGAGCCGGGCGGCGTCCGCGGCACGCTGGACGCGCGCGCCGACGCGGTCGCCACGATCCGGCGCAGCGCGGCCGCGGACCTGTGCGAGATGGCCGTCGTCGCCGACGCCACCGGGCTGGTCCCCGACGTCGAGACCCTGCACTACCCGGTGGCCCGCGTCGCCGAGCTCGCCGACGTCTACGCCCTCGCCGGGGACGGCGGCGTGACCGGGCGGCCGGGCGTGGTCGACGTGTTCACCGTGCTGCGCCGCCCGGACGAGGCGAGCTTCGCCGGCGGGGTGTTCGTCGTCGTGCGCACCCACGACCCGGTGACCTGGGAGACGCTGTCCGGCAAGGGCCACGTCGTGAGCCGCGACGGGCGCTACGCCTGCCTCTACCTGCCCTACCACCTCATGGGCGTCGAGACGCCGCTGTCGGTCCTCGCCGTCGCCGAGCGCGGCGCCGCCGCGGCACCCCCGGACCGCGGTCGCCACGTCGTGCTCGCCGGGCGCGCCCGGACCGGCCTCGCCGCCGGCCGCACCCTGGCCATGGGCGGGCACCACCACGACGTCGACGGCGTCGCCCCGGTGCTGTTCGCCGCGGCGGAGGCGCCCGACGACGTCGCACCCCTCTACCTGGCCGCGCACACCACGCTCGCCCGGGACGTACCGGCCGGTGCCCCGGTGCGGATCGGCGACCTCGCCGACCCCGACCCCCACCTGCTCGCGGCCTGGCGCACCGGCGCGACCGGCTGACCCCGCCCTCCCCTTCCCCGATCGGATACATCGTCGTGTCGGACATCTACGTCCTCAGCGCGTTCCTGCTCGCGCTCGTCGTCCTCGTCCTGTTCATCGCCCGCTTCAAGGTCCACCCCGTCGCGACGCTGTTCGTCGTGGTCGTCGCGCTCGGCCTCGCGCTGGGCATGGGCGGGACCGGGACGATCGACCTGGTCACCGAGGGCTTCGGCAACACCCTCGCCAGCGTCGGCCTGCTGGTCATCTTCGGCTGCGTGCTCGGGAAGATGCTCGAGCTCTCCGGCGCCGCCGAGGCCATCACCGAACGGTGCCTGCGGCTGTTCTCCGAGCGGAAGGTCCCCTGGGCCGTCGCGCTCGCGTCGTCGGTGGTGGGGATCCCGCTGATCGCGGACTCCGTCGTCGTCATGCTGATCCCGATCGTCTCGGCGCTCGCGGCCCGCACCGGGATCTCGATGATGAAGCTGGGCCCGATCCTCTACATCGGCGCCTACGTGATGACCTCGGTCGTGCCGCCCGGACCGGGCCCGCTGGCCTCCGCCGCGCTGCTCGGGGTCCCGACCGGCCAGGCGATCCTGCTCGGCCTCGCCGTCGGCGTGCCGGGCATCCTCGCCGCGACCCTCTACCTCACGACCATCCGCACCCACGTCGACCCGAAGCCCGAGTTCGTCGAGCACCTGGCCACCGGCGGGAGCGGACCCTCCGGCGACACCGCCGTGACCGAGCGGACCGCCGTCCGCGGGCCGTCGCTGCTCGCCTGCCTGACCCCGATCGTCGCGCCGATCGTGCTGATCAGCGGCGCCTCGCTGCTCGGGCCGCTGATGGCCGAGGACAACCCCGTGCGCGGGGCGCTGGAGTTCGTCGGCGAGCCCACGATGGCGCTGTTCCTGGCCTGCGTGCTGTCCCTGCCGCTGTTCCGCGGGCGCTGGCGGGACAAGGAGACCCTGACCGACCTGTTCGAGAGCGGCCTGCGGATCGCCGCGATGCCGCTCGCGCTGACCGGTGTCGGCGGGGCGCTGGCGGCCACGATCCGGGAGACCGGGGTGGCCGAGAGCGTGGCCGAGGGCGTCCAGCAGATCGGCATCTCGCCGATCATCATCCCGTTCCTCGTGGCGGCCGCGGTCTGCACCATCACCGGGTCGAACATCCTCGGTGTCATGACCGCCGCGGCGATCATGCAGCCGCTGGTGGACGTGCTCGGGCTCGCGCCGATCGCGATCTACCTGGCCTGCGCCACCGGCGCCCAGATCATGAAGCACGCCAACTCGTCGGGCTGGTGGGTCACCACCACGCTGTCCAACATGACCGTCGGCCAGGGGATCCGCTCGATCGGCGTCGCCTCGGTGATCTCCGGCGTGACCGGCTTCGCGGTGCTCAACGTCCTGATCGCCGTCGGTGTCGTGTGACGACCCCCGTACCGCCCCCCACCCCAGGAGGACGACCGTGACCACGATCGGCGCCATCGCCGACGACCTGACCGGCGCGACCGACCTCGCGATCGTGCTGACCGCCGCCGGGTTCCGCACCGCCGTCGTCCCCGGCGAGGCCGTGTCCGGTGGGCTGCCCCCCGCCGCCGACGGCACCGACGCGGTGGTCGTCGCCCTCAAGAGCCGGACCGCGCCGCCCGCCGAGGCCGTCGCGGGCTCGCTGGCCGCGCTGTCGGCGCTGCGCGCCCACGGCTGCGACCGGATCCTGTTCAAGTACTGCTCGACGTTCGACTCCACCCCCGGGGGCAACATCGGGCCGGTCGCCGACGCCCTGCTCGACGCGCTCGGCGCCCCGTGGACGGTGGTCGCGCCCGCGTTCCCCGCGAACGGGCGCACGGTCTACCGCGGCCACCTGTTCGTCGGTGACGACCCGCTCGACGAGTCGCCGATGCGCGACCACCCGCTGACCCCCATGCGTGACTCCAGCCTGCCCCGGCTGCTCGCCCCCCAGGTCCGCGGCGGCGCCGGGGCCGTGGGCCTGCTCCCGCTCCCCGCGGTGACGGCCGGGCCGGCCGCCCTGCGTGCAGCGCTGGACGGGCAGGCCGCCGCCGGGGCGCGGCACGTCGTCGTCGACGCCGTGTGCGACGCCGACCTGGTCACCCTGGTCGAGGCCACCGCCGACCTGCCGCTGCTCACCGGGGGCAGCGCCGTCGCCCAGGGGCTCGAAGGGCCGCACGCGGCCGCGGAGGCCGCGATCCCCGCCGCGGGCGACGGGCCCCGGGTGGTGCTGTCGGGCAGCGCCTCGCAGGCCACCCGGGCCCAGGTCCGGACCGGTGCCGCCGCGGGCCGCGGGATCCGGCTCGACCCCGCCGCGCTGCGCCGGGACCCGGCGGGCACCCACCGCGCCGTCGCCGAGGAGGCGCTGGCCTGCTCCCCCGCCGACGGCCCGGTCGTGGTCTACGCGACCGGCGACGACGGCGACCTGTCCGGTCCCGAGGCCGCGCCGTTGTTCGAGGAGGCGCTCGGCGCCGTCGCCCGGCTGCTGGTCGAGCGCGGGGTGCGGCGCCTGGTCGTGGCCGGGGGTGAGACCTCCGGGGCCGTCGTCGCGGCGCTCGGGGTCCGCGGGCTCGTGGTCGGGCCACGGCTCGACCCGGGCGTGGCCTGGGCCCGGGCCGAGCGCGGCCCCGGCGAGGAGCCGCTCGGGCTGGTCCTCAAGTCGGGCAACTTCGGCGGTGCGGACCTGTTCGTGCGGGCCTGGGACGCGGCGCCGGACGGGGCACGGTGACCGGGTCGCTTCCCGGGCACCTGCTCGCGGCCGCGGACCGCGTCTGCGCGGCCGGCCGGCAGGTCGTCGCGGCCGGGCTGAGCCCCGGCGCCTCGGGGAACCTGTCCGAGCGGGTCGGGGACCTGGTCGTCGTCACCCCGACCGGGCTCGGACTCGGGGAGCTGGAACCCGACCGGCTCGCCGTCGTCGACACCACCGGGGCGCCGGTGACCGGGGCGCGGCCGTCCAAGGAGGTCCCGCTGCACCTGGCGCTGTACCGCAGCGAGCCCGGGGTCGCGGCGGTGGTCCACCTGCACTCGCCGTACGCGGTCGCCGCGTCCTGCCTGCCCCCCTGGTCACCGGCCTCGGCGCTGCCGCCGGTCACCCCGTACTTCGTCATGCGGGTCGGCCGCACCCCGCTGGCGCCCTACGCCCCGCCGGGCTCCCAGGAGCTGGCCGCGAGCCTCGACGGGCTGCCCGGGCGGTTCACCGCCGCCCTGCTCGGCAACCACGGCTCGCTGACGGGTGGTGCCGACCTGGACCGCGCCGTCGACGCCGCCGTGGAGCTGGAGGAGGCCGCGCGGGTGACCGTGCTGCTGGGCGGGCGCGAGGCCCGGTGGCTCGACGACGGGCAGGCCCGCGAGCTGGCCGAGCGGTACGGCACGCACTGGGGCTGAGCGCCGCTCACCCCGTGCCGGCGGCCGTCGCCAGCCGGGCCAGGCCCTTCTGCAGGCCCCGCCGAGCAGCCGGTCCATCGGCACGATCCGGCCGACCAGCGCGGCCACCCCGGACTGCTCACCCGTCATCCGCCAGACGACCTCGGTCCCGGCACCGGCCGGGGCCAGCAGGAACGCGGAGGTGCTGGTCGAACGGAACGGCTTCTCGAAGCGCACGAGGACCTCGATGCGCTCCGGGGTGTCGGCGACGACCTCCATCGTGCCGCGGCCTGCCTTGCGGTTCCCCGACCAGGAGTAGCGGGCGCCGGTGCCACGCTCGGCGCCGTCGTAGCGGCGTTCCAGGGCCGGGTCGAGGTCCTCCCACGGCGACCAGGACCGCCAGGCGTGGAGGTCGGCGACCAGGTCGTGGATCCGGTCCGCGGGGGCGTCGACGACGGTCCGGCGCTCGACGACGTAGCTGCTCACACCCGCAAGGTAGTCCTGGACAGAACACGAGGGGAGCCCCGCCGGCGTCCCGGCGGGGCTCCCCCGTGCCCGGCGCGGTCGTGCGTGACCACCTCGGGCCGGGCACGGTCCGGGGGCGGTTCGGGGTCAGTTCATGGTGTTGCAGTCGACGTTCGCCGAGCTGTACTCGCTGTCGTCCAGGGAGGTCGAGGTCTTCGTGTCAACGACCTGACCGGTCGCCACGTCGGTGATGGTGCAGGTGATGGAGCCCGGACCGAAGCTGCTGGCGTTGACGTGGGCGAACCCGTACTCGCCACTCACCTCGACGGTCTTGCTCCACGGCAGCGTCTGGTAGTCCGACGACGAGCTGGTGGCGCTGTCCGTGCCGTAGCCGACCATCATCTTCTTCGCGTCACCGGTGATCTCGAGCCGGTAGCTCGCGGGCCCCACCGTGTACGGGGTGGACACGTCGGTCGGGGCGGCCTCCGTCCCGGAGGCCGTGACCGGCGCCGGCGGCGCCGAGAGCGCGCTCAGGTCCTCGGACAGCTGGTTCAGACCGGTGAACACGATCACCATGCCCCAGATCCCCAGGGCGAGCGCGATCGCCGAGAGCGCGGTGCCGACGATCGAGGTCTTCAGGTTGGTCGCGATGCTGCGACGCGCGCGGCCGAAGCCGACCAGACCGAGGATCACGCCGACCGAGCCGAGAGCGAACGCGATGAAGCCCGTGAACGGGACCAGGCCGAACAGCAGGCCGACGATGCCGAGGCAGAGCGCAGCGATGCCCAGGCCGTTCCGGGGCGCGGGGACGGGAACCGCGCCCCAGGAGTTCGACTGCGGGCCGGTGCCGGCCGAGGGGGTCCACTGCGGCAGGACGGCAGCCGGCGGAGCGCCGTACCACTGCTGCTGCGGCACGGGGCCGGACTGGTGCCACTGCGGGCCGGCGGGGTGGCCGGGCTGCGCGGACGGGGACGTGGGTGCGCCCTGCTGCGGGCGGTGCGAGGTGGTCACGACCAGCGTGTCGCTGGGCCGGACGGACTCATTTCGACTCGACCGTTCAGATACTCAATTCTGGCGAAAGGGTCAGCGCCGCGCGCTCCGGATCGAAGATCGTCTGCGTCGACCACGATCCGGATCCGGACGCTCGGTCTGCTCCGCCGGACGATCCGATGGGCCGACGACCGTTCCGTAGCGAAACCTGGGGGCATGACCGACACCCTCGTACCGACGACCCGCCCCGAACGCACCGCCTGGGGCGCGGTCGCCGTGATGGCGATGACGAGCTTCGTGCTCGTCCTCGCCGAGTTCCTCCCGCCCGGCCTGCTGACCCCGATGGCCGCCGCGCTCGGGATCACCGAGGGCCAGGCCGGGCAGGCCGTGTCGGCGACGGCGTTCGTCGGGCTCCTCGTCGCCCCCACGATCGGGGTGCTGCTGCCCCGGCTCGACCGCCGGGCCCTGCTGACCGCGCTCGCCGTGGCCGCCGCGGCGTCCAACCTGGCGGTCGCGGTGGCGCCGAACTTCGTCGTGCTGCTCCTGGCGCGGCTGCTCCTCGGGGCCGCGATCGGCGGGTTCTGGGCGATGTCGCTGGCCGTCGCGGCCCGGCTGAGCACGCCCGGGCGGCTCGGCCGCGCGGTGATGCTCGTGAACACCGGGACGACCGTCGCGACGGTGGCGGGGGTGCCGCTGGCCGTCCTGCTCGGGTCGGTGGCCGGGTGGCGGGCCGTGTTCGTCGGCGTCGCCGTGCTGTCCGCGGCCACCGCGGTCGCGATCCGGTCGGCGCTCCCGACCGTGGCCCCGGACGCCTCGGACGGTCTCCGTCCGCTGCTCGATACCCTGCGGGCGCCCGGCATCGGGCGCGGGCTCACCGGCCACGTGCTCACCGTCCTGGGGCACTTCGCCGCGTTCACCTACATCCGCCCGGCGCTCGGGACCGTCCCGGGTCTCGACGCCGGCGGGGTGGCCGTGCTGCTGGCGGTGTTCGGTGCGGGCGGCGTGGTGGGGAACGTCGTCGTCGGGCTGGTCGTCGACCGCCACCTGCGGGTCGTGCGCTTCGCGGTCCCGGCGACGCTCGCGGCCGGCGTCGCCGCGGTGGCCGCGTTCCCGGCGGTGCTGCCGGTGGTCGTCGCCGGCGTGGCCGTCTGGGGGCTGTCGTTCGGGGCGTGGCTGACGGTGGTCACGACCTGGATCGCCCGGGTCGCGCCGACCCGCATGGAGGCCGGGGGCGGCCTGCTCGTCGCCGGGTTCCAGCTCGCCATCACGATCGGGGCCGCCGCCGGCGGGCTCCTCGTGGACGGCCTCGGGGTGCGCGCGACCCTCGCCGGTGCGGCCGTCGCGGCCGCGGTCGGCGGTCTGACCTTCGGCTCCGCCCCGCAGGACCCGCCCTACGACGCGGGCGAGGACCGGACCGACGAGCGCCACCGGGACGGCGACATCCCGGACTCGCGGCGGAACGCCCGGGCGAACCCGAGCTCGGAGCGGTAGCCGACCCGGTGGGCGACCTCGGCGACCGTGGCGCTGCCGTCGGCCAGCAGCGCCCGGCCGGCGTCGACCCGGGTGGCGGCCAGGTAGTCCGCCGGGGTCCGGCCGACGACCTCGGCGAAGCGGGCCGCGAAGACCGCCCGCGACATGGTCGCCTCCCGGGCCATGTCGGCGACCGTCCAGGGGCGGGCCGGGTCGGTGTGGATGGCGTGCAGGGCACGGGCGATCCGGGGGTCGAGCGCCGAGGCGAGCCACCGGTCGGTACCGGCCGGCTGCTGCTCGACCCACATCCGCACCGCGGTCACGGCGATCGTGGTGGCGATCCGGCTGCAGATCACGGTGTCGCCGCTGCGGACCCGCCCGCCGACGGTGCTCCACCCGCACTCCATCCCGCGCACGAGCGTCGCCATGCCGGGCTCGGCGGGCCCGAACGCGCGGGCGACGAGTGCGGGCGGGAGCGTGCCGTCGTCGCGGGGGCGGGCCGGTGCCCCGGCGAACACGACGGCGGTGAGGTCCGCCCCGTCCTCGCCGCGGACCGTCAGGTCCCCCGGCCGCGGGACGAGGACGAGGTCCCCCGCCACGACGGTCGTCCAGCAGCCGGTCGTCGTGCGGACCGAGGCGCGGCCCTCGTGCAGGAAGACGAACCCGGCGGCGTCGCGGAGCACCGTGGCCGTCGCGCCGTCGGTCACCCGGGAGCGGCGGGACCGTTGCAGCTCCCACTCCATGCCGGCCAGCATCCGGTCGAGACGGGTGTCGATCGCATCGGGAAGGGGTGCGGTCACCCCTGGATCAGCCGCGGGACGGGCCGCCGTATTCCGGCGACCACGCCCGCCCGGTCAGGGGGTGTGGACCGCGGGCTCCACGTAGTCGGTCGACTCCTCGCCGACCGGGGTGCGCGTCCCGCCGAGGGTGCCGTCGGCCCAGCTCGCCGCCTTCCGCAGCCGCAGGCTGTTGGTGACCACCAGGAACGACGACAGCGCCATCGCGGCCCCGGCGAGCAGGGGGTTCAGCAGACCCGCCATCGCGATGGGGATCGCCGCGGTGTTGTAGCCGAACGCCCACCACAGGTTCCCGCGGATGGTGCCCATCGTGGCGCGGGCCAGCTCGACGGTCGCCGGGAGCACGCGCAGGTCGTCGCGTACGAGCACGACGTCGGCGGCCTCCAGGGCGACGTCGGTGCCCGAGCCGACGGCGATGCCCAGGTCGGCCGCGGCGAGGGCGGCGGCGTCGTTCACCCCGTCGCCGACCATGGCGACGGTGCGGCCCTGCGCCTGCAGCGCACGGACGTGGTCGACCTTGCCGTCGGGCAGCGCCCCGGCAACGACCTCGGTGATCCCGCAGGCCCGGGCGACGGCGTGCGCGGCGGCGGGCCGGTCACCGGTCAGCAGCACCGGGCGCAGCCCCATCGCGACGAGCTCGGCCACCGCGACCGGCGCGGACTCCTTCACCGGGTCGGCCAGCGCGACCAGCCCGGCGAGGGCGTCGTCGACGTGCACGGCGACGACGGTGTGCCCGGCTGCCTCCCACTCCGCGAGCCGCGGCGCGAGCGCGCCCGCGTCCTCCGGGGGGCGCCCGACGGAGACGGTGCGGCCGTCGACGGTGCCGCGGGCGCCGAGCCCGGGCAGCGCGACGAAGTCCTCCACCGCCGGGACGTCCGGTCCGGCGTGGGCACGGATCGCGGCGGCGATGGCGTGCTCGGACCCGCTCTCGACGGCGGCGGCGCGGGCCAGCACCTGCGCCGCGTCCGAACCCGGGAGGGCGGCGACCTCGACCACGGCCATCCGCCCGGTCGTCAGCGTGCCGGTCTTGTCGAGGACGACGGTGTCGGCGGCCCGGGTGGTCTCCAGCGCCCGGTGCCCCTTCACGAAGATGCCCAGCTCGGCGCCGCGGCCGGTCGCGACCATCAGCGCGGTCGGCGTCGCCAGCCCCAGCGCGCAGGGGCAGGCGATGATCACCACGGCGATCGCGGGCGCCAGCGCGCCGGCCCAGCCCGCGCCGGCCAGCAACCAGCCCCCGAGGGTGAGCAGCGCCAGCGCCAGCACCACCGGCACGAACACCGACGACACCCGGTCGACCAGCCGCTGCGTCGCGGACTTCTCGGTCTGCGCCCGCTCGACGGCCGCGATCATCCGCGCGAGCCGGGTGTCCGCGCCGACCTGCTCTGCGACGACGACCAGCCGCCCGCCCGAGGCGATCGTGCCGCCGGTGACGGCGTCGCCCGGCCCGACCTCGACCGGGACCGGTTCGCCGGTCATCGCACTCGTGTCGACGGCGGCCCGCCCGGTCTCGACGACGCCGTCGGCGGCGACCCGCTCGCCCGGCCGCACCAGGAAGCGGTCGCCGACCCGCAGCCGTCGCACGGGGACGCGGGACTCCGTCCCCCCGGACAGGACCGTGACCTCGTCGGTCTCCAGCGCGGCGAGCGAGCGCATGACACGCCCGGCGGTACGGCGGGCGCGGGCCTCGAAGTACCGCCCGGCCAGCACGAACGTCGTGACCCCGGCGGCGACCTCGAGGTAGAGCGGGCCGGACGGGTGCAGCACCGCGTCCCACCCGGTGAGGGTCTGCCGGGTGTCGAGGAACGCCATCTCGCCCAGCGACCAGGCCGACGCCGAGATCACGCCGAGCGAGACGAGGGTGTCCATCGACGTCGTCCCGTGGCGCAGGTTCAGCACGGCGGTGCGGTGGAACGGCCACGCCGCCCAGCCGACGACGGGCAGCGCCAGCGCGACGACCACCCACTGCCAGTACGGGAAGCGCAGCGACGGGACCAGCGACATCGCCAGCGACAGGTCGGCCAGCGGGATGAACAGGATGAGCGCGACGGCCATCCGGGTCCGCAGCCGCCGCAGCGCGGTGTCGTCGGAGGTGGCCTCGTCGCCGGTGTCGGTCGGGCGGATCTCGGTGGCGCCGTAGCCGGCCTTGCGGACCGTCTCGACCAGGGTCGCGACCGGGGTCGCCGACGGGTACCGGACCAGCGCGCGCTCGGTGGCGAGGTTGACGGTCGCGTCGACGCCGTCGAGCTTGCCGAGCTTGCGCTCGACCCGTCCGACGCAGGCCGCGCAGGTCATGCCGTCGATCTTGAGCTCGACCGTACGGACGTCCGTCTCCCCTACGGCCCGGTCCACGGCGCTGTCGGTACTCACGACCCCATGGTTCTACACGCGATCGAAGATCCGCCACCCGGGCCCCTGACCTGCGGCGGACCGGCGCCCCGCCGAACCGTTGCGGGGCGACAGGGCGTACAACTGGTCGTCGGGAGTGGGGGCACGCGGACGTCCGAGGAGGAACCCTGATGGCCACCGGGAAGCGGAAGGCGGCGGCGAAGAACCCGCTCACCGCGAGGAAGGGACCGTCGCAGTTCACGGTGATCGCGCTGATCGTCGTGGTGGCCTTCGCCGCGGTCGTCGGTGTCGGCGTCTACTGGAAGAACTCCGGCGGCGGGATCGCGGTACCGGCGAACGCGTCCGCGCAGGGCGTGACCGTCGGCAACGAGGCGGCCCCGAAGACGATCGACATCTACCTCGACTTCCAGTGCCCGATCTGCAAGCAGTTCGAGGCACAGTCCGGGCAGACGCTCGACCAGATCGTGTCCTCCGGCCAGGCGAAGATCGTCTACCACCCGATCGCCATCCTGGACCGGGCGTCGTCGACCCGGTACTCGACCCGTGCGGGCGCCGCGGCCGGATGCGCCGCCGCGGCCGGGGTGTTCCCACAGTTCGAGAAGGAGCTCTACGACAACCAGCCCGCCGAGGGCGGCGCCGGGCTCCCGAACGAGCAGCTGGTCGCGCTCGGGCAGAAGGCCGGCGCGGGCGGCGACTTCGCCCAGTGCGTCGACGACCAGCGCTACGCGCCGTGGGTCACCCAGATCACCCAGCAGTCGCTGCGCGACGGCGTGTCCGGCACCCCGACCGTGAAGGTCGACGGCACCCAGATCGACGCGACCCCGCAGGCCCTCCAGCAGGCGGTCGCCGCGGGCTGAGGCCCCGGTCCTCTGCGCCACCGGGGCGCCATACGGCTCAGTCCGTCGCGCCACCGGAGCGCCACGCGGCGACGGCCGCGGTCACCTCGTGGCCGCGGGCCCGGGTCAGGTCGCGGTCCCGGTACGGCGAGCGGACCCGGTACGCGACGGTCGCGGCGAGATCGTCCAGGTAGCCGCGTCCGCCCTCGTCGAGGGCGCGGCGCTCGTCGTCGTCGAGCTCCAGGAGCACCGAGCACCCGACCGGGCCGTGCGAGCAGTTCACGTCCAGGTAGGTCCCGGCGTCGTCGCGCAGCAGGAACCAGGCGTGCGGCTCGTGGTCGACGACCTGCATCACGGCACTCCCCTCGGGCCCGAGGCTGCTCCAGCGGCGCCCCAGCTCATCGGGCCGGGCCCGGACGGACCTGCCGGTCAGCCGGGACGTCGGAGCGGACAGTCCAGCCGGGGGCAGCTGCGGAGGACCAGTTGCCGTTCCTCCCAGTGGTCCCGGCGTTCGCGGGCGACCCGCTTCCACTGGCGCCGCTGGGTCTCGGTGTCCATCGACATGCCGATGAGCACGGAGAACCAGATGAGGGCGAGGACTCCGCCGACGAGGATCAGCGAGGTGGTCATGGTGTGCCACCTCCGCTCTGGTGCGGCGGGGTGGGGATCTCGGGACTGTGTGTGGTGCCGTCATGGTCGTGCATGGCGCACCCCCTTCAGCGGTGGTGACCGCTGTCCAGGATCTGGGAGCTGAGTATGCGGTGCGAACGCCCGCCTGCACCAGACTGAAAGCAATATCTACTCTGCAATTGCATCCGCGGTACGATCTCCTCGGCCGTCCGGACCAGCATGAGGAGATCGAGAATGACCGCGACGCACGGTCCGGTCGTCATTCGCCGACGTCTCGGCTGGGCTCTCAAGCAGCTGAGGGTGAGACGCCACAAGCAGCTGTCTGAGATCGCCAAGATCCTCGAGATCTCCCCGTCCAAGCTGTCTCGCATTGAGACCGGACAGGTCGAGCCCAAGTTTCGGGATGTTCGCGATCTGCTCGACATCTACGACGCCTCTGAGACAGACCGCAGGAGGCTGCTCGAATGGGCGGATGGCGCGAAGTCCCGAGGCTGGTGGCAGCCTCTGGGACCCGCCTCCTTCGGCGTCGACCTGGACATGCTCATCTCACTGGAGACCGAAGCACGAGCCAAGCGGATGTACTGCATCCCGGTCGCGGGCCTACTACAGACGGAGGACTACGCGCGGCAGCTGATCACCCAAGCGTACTCGGAGAAGGAACCTGCGGAGATCGACCGAATGGTCGAGATTCGCATGGGCCGCCAGCATGTGATCGATCTCCGCCGATCCGACGCTCCGCCGTTGGAGTTGCATGTCCTGATGGACGAGGTGGCGCTCTACCGCTGTTCCGATCCCGAGGTGATGCGCAATCAGGCAGCCGAGCTGATTCGGCGGGCCGATCAGGACAACGTCTGCCTTCAGGTGGTTCCGTTCAGCGCAGGATGGACCAACGCCACCAGCACCTTCTCGATCTTTGATCCTCGCGACCCCGACCTCGACTGGCCGGTCGTCAACGTCGAGGGGACCGGCAGTGACTCCTTTGTCGACGGACCACAATCCCTTGCGGGATACGAGAGCGTTTGGGAAGAACTGCTTGGCGTGGCACTGACACCCGACGCGAGCAGAGTGCTGATCGAAGCAGCACTGAACCGCTGAGTCGGGGCTGACCTCAGCCGCGAAGAGTCTCGAGGTCGAACTCACCGTTCTTGACGCCTGCGACGAAGGCTGTCCACTCGGCGTCGGTGAAGGTGACCGTCACATCCCGGTCGCCGGTCGCCCGGACGACAATGACGTCCGCAGGCGCCGCGACCTCCACACATTCGCCGCGTACACAGAAGGAACTGACCACGAAGTTGCTCTCGGACACCGTCGCCTCGTTCTGTCGGGGAGCGTCACCGGCGCCGGGGAACGCCGTGTTCAGCAAACGACAGGAGCGGGCGTCGGGAAACGGAAACGCACACTCACGGGTGAGCTGCCGACTGTCGCGGTGAGGAGACTAGCGGTCCGGCCAGGAGGAGTCCTCAGCCCTGGGTGGCGATCTCACTCGGCGTCGCCGCGACCCGGTTCTCCGCCCGCCGGATCAGCACGATCCCCCCGAGGATCAGCACCCCACCACCCACCTGGACCAGGGTCGGCACCTGCGCGATCAGCGCCCAGGCCGCCAGCACCCCGAACATCACCTCGGACAGTCCCACGAACGACGCGACGCGCGTGTCGAGCCGCCGGATGGCGATGATCCCCGTGAGGTACGGCAGCGCCGTCGCGAGCACGACGAGCATCCCCAGCAGCACCGGCCAGGGCACGTCGACGCCCGCCAGCCGGCCGCTGGACTCCCCCACCCGCCATGGCGTGATGCCGAGCAGACCGGTCACGGTGAGCGTGACCGCGCCGACGACCATCGCCCCGGAGATCATCAGCAACGGCGGGACGCCGCCCTCGTCGTCGCCGCCGGGCAGCAGGAAGTAGACGCAGACGCACACCGCCGCGCCGAGGCCCCACAGGATTCCCGTCAGGTCGACGCGCTGGGGCCCGAACGGGTCGACGACCAGCACGAGTCCGGCGAGCGAGACCAGGCAGCCGACGAGCGTCACCGCGGCCGGGGTGCGCCGGGTCCGCGCCCAGGTCCAGCCGACGAGCAGCACGGGCGCGAGGAACTCCAGCAGCAGCGCGACGCCCACCGACAGGTGCTGCAGCGCCTGGAAGAAGCACAGCTGGACACCGGCGACGGCGGCCAGGCCGTAGAGCAGGACCTTGCGGGCGTTCGGCGCGCTGAGCGGGTGCCGGCGCAGCATCACGACCGTGACCGGGAGCAGCAGGACGGCGGCGCCCGCGATGCGCAGCAGCGTCGTGAGCCCGGGCGACCAGCCCGCCTCCAGGAACGCCGCGCCGAGCGGTCCGGAGAAGCCGTACGCGGCGGCCGAGACCAGCGCCCACATCAGCCCGCGGACCATGTGATCCCGTGTCACGACCGAAGCACCCATAGACTCCTGACACTAGGAACCGACCATGTCAGGGGTCAACATGGAATTCGCCCATGACACCCAGGTGCTGCTCGCGGCGGCCGCGGCGCTGGTGAACACCCGTCGGGCCGAGCCGGACCCGCTCGACGACGTGCCGGGCTTCGCGGCGTGGCTGGCCGAGCAGCCGTACTCGGGGCGCCGCTCCGGCTCCGACGACGAGCGCCGGGCCGTCCGTGCGCTCCGCGAGCGGCTGGCCGGGCTGTGGCCCGCCCACGGCGACGACGACGGCCCCCACCGCGACGGCACCGTCACGCTGGTCAACGCGATCCTCGCCGAGACCGACGCGCGCCCGCACCTCGCGCGGCACGACGGCTGGGACTGGCACCTGCACGTCACGCCCCAGGACGCGCCGCTCGCGGACCGGATGGGCGCCGAGATCGCGATGTCGGTCGTCGACCTGGTGCGCGGCGACGACCTGTCCCGGCTGCGCCGCTGCGCCGCCGAGGACTGCGACGCCGTGCTGGTCGACCTGTCCCGCAACCGGTCCAAGCGGTTCTGCGACACCGGCAACTGCGCGAACCGCGCGCACGTCGCCGCCTACCGCGCCCGCCGCGCCACCCGGACGCCCTGACACCCCGTCCCCGCCGTGTCGATCAGTACCTGAGCGCGGTGCGCCCCGGTCGGGACCGCGCTCGGGTACTGATCGACGTCATCTGCCGGGCAGGTGCTCGGTGAGCAGGGCGTTGACCTCGTCGGGGCGCTCGTAGTTCAGCAGGTGCGCGGAGTCGGCGACCTCGGCGTAGCGGGCGCCGGGGATCGCGTCGGCGATCTCGCGCAGCGACGACGGCGGCGTCGCCGGGTCGTCCGCCCCCGCCACGACGAGCGCCGGCACCGACACCGCCCCCAGCTCGGCGCGGATGTCGAAGGCGCCGATGGCGGCGCAGCAGGCGGCGTAGCTCTCGTCGTCGGCGGCGCGCAGCATGTCCAGCAGCCGCTGCTCTCCGGCCGGGTCGCGCTGCGCCCAGGTCTCGACGTACCAGGTCCCGGGCCGGGAGCCGACCATCGCGGCCGTGCCGTCGGCCCGCACGGTCGCCGCGCGCTGCGGCCACGAGTCCGGGTTCGGGAAGCGCGCCGCCGTCGCCAGGACCGCGATGCTACGCACCCGCTCCCCGCCGTGCACGCCGAGCCACTGGCCGATCGCCCCGCCGATCGAGACGCCGACGTAGTGGAAGTCCCCGATTCCGGCGGCGTCGGCGGCGGCGAGCGCGCCGCGGCCGAGCTCGGAGATCGTGAGGTCACCGGTGACGGGGGCCGAGTCGCCGTGGCCGGGCAGGTCGAACCGGACGCAGCGGAAGCGGTCGGACAGGGCCGCCACCTGGGCGTCGAACAGGTGCAGGTCGGTCCCCAGCGACGGGCCGAACAGCACGGCCGGTGCGTCAGCCGGACCGTCCACGACGTGGTGCAGAGCGAGTGCCATGTGCCCATCCTGCACCGGCTGCGGATCGTGGCCCGGGTTCGTAGGGTCACCGGCGAGGACGTGCGCCACCGGAGCCGCTGGAGAGAGGACCGTCCATGGCCGAGCTCGAGACCTTCAGGATGCTGATCGGCGGGAAGCCGTCCGACGCGGCGTCCGGCCGCACCTTCGAGACGCAGAACCCGTTCACCGGAGCGCCGTGGGCGACCGTGCCGGACTGCGGCCCCGGCGACGTCGACACCGCCGTCGCCGCCGCCCGCACCGCGCTCGACGGCGAGTGGGGCGCGATGACCCCGTTCGCCCGCGCCGCCTGCCTGCGCCGGCTGGGCGACCTGATCACCGAGAACGCCGAGGCGCTGGCCCGGACCGAGGTCAACGACTCCGGGAAGCTGTACCGGGAGATGATCGGCCAGCTCAACGGGCTCGGCGGCTGGTACCACTACTACGCCGGGATCGCCCCGACGATCGAGGGCCGCCAGATCCCGGCGCCGAACCCGAACTACCTGGTCTACACGCGCAAGGAGCCGGTCGGCGTCGTCGCGGCGATCACGCCGTGGAACTCCCCGCTGCTGCTGATGACCTGGAAGGTCGCGCCCGCGCTGGCCGCGGGCTGCACGATCGTCGTGAAGCCGTCGGAGCACTCGCCCGCCTCGACGCTGAAGTGGGCCGAGCTGATCGAGAAGGCCGGGATCCCGGCCGGCGTGGTCAACGTCGTCACCACGAACGACCGGGACACCGCAGCACACCTGGCCGGGCACCCGGGCGTCGACAAGGTCGCGTTCACCGGCTCCACCGCGACCGGGCGGTCGATCGCGAAGGCCGCCGCGGAGAACCTGAACAAGGTCACCCTGGAGCTGGGCGGCAAGTCCCCGCAGGTCGTGTTCCCCGACGCCGACCTGGAGTCGGCCGCGAACGGGATCATCGCCGGCGTGTTCGCCGCGACCGGCCAGACCTGCATGGCGGGGTCGCGGCTGATCGTGCACGCCGACGTCCACGACGAGCTCGTCCGGCTCATCGCCGAGCGCGCGGCGACGATCACACTCGGCGACCCGAACGCCGAGGACACCGAGATGGGTCCGGTCGCGAACGGGCCGCAGTACGAGAAGGTCCTCGGCTACCTGGAGACGGCGAAGGCGGAGGGCAACACCGTCGCCTACGGCGGGGCCGCGGAGTCCGGGCTGGGCGGCTACTTCGTGCAGCCGACCGTGATCACCGGGGTGACGCCCGAGTCCACGGTCTACCGGGAGGAGGTGTTCGGCCCGGTGCTCGCGGCGCTCACCTTCACCGACGAGGACGAGGCCGTGAAGCTGGCCAACGACACCCCGTACGGCCTGGCCGGCGCGGTGTGGACGAAGGACGTGCACCGGGCGCACCGCGTCGCCGGACGGATCCGGGCCGGCACGGTGTGGATCAACGCCTACCGGGTGGTGGCGCCGAGCGTCCCGTTCGGCGGGTTCGGGCACTCCGGGCTCGGCCGGGAGAACGGCGTCGCGGCCGTCGAGGAGTACCTGGAGAACAAGTCGGTGTGGGTGGAGCTGTCCGGCGGCACCCGCGACCCGTTCACCCTCGGCTGACCCGGGACCCCCGGTCCGGGGACTCCTCCCAGCCCAGCCGCTCGGTCCAGCGCTCGCCGCGGTCGGCACGACGCGGGGCGGGCACGCGGGCGGCGGGGGTGTCGGTACGGGTCTCGGACGTGCTCATGGGGGCCTTCCGTCGGCGGTGTGCACCGCCGTGCCCGGGGTCGAGGTCCCGGGCACGGCGGTCCTCCGGCACCGCGGCCAGGACGCGCGGGTCCGGCGACGGGGAGCGTCGCCGGATCCGGCGGCACGTCGCGCGGCGCGGAAGTCGGGGAGCGACCACGGAACCGGTGCGGACCGCACGCTACGGACCGGTGGGGGCCGCTGTTCGCGAGCTGAGACCCCGACCGGTGGACGGACCCGCGAGCGCGACGGATGGGAATGCGTTCGGCCGTCCGGACCAGCCGAGCCCGTCGTTCGCGCGCAGGGTTCTCAGCGGTCGCCGAGCAGCCCGCTCTCGTGGGCGAAGGCGATCGCCCGGGCGCGGTCGCGCAGGCCGAGCTTGTCGAGCACCCGACCGAGGTGGGTCTTCACCGTCGTCTCGCCCAGGTGCAGGGCGGCGGCGACCTCGGCGTTCGACAGGCCCCGCCCGACCTCGCGCAGCACGTCGGTCTCCCGCGGGGTCAGCCGGGACAGCTCCTCGGCCCGGGCCGACGGGGCGGGGGCCTCGGCGTAGCGGGCGATCACCCGCGGCACGACGGCCGGGTCGAGCTGTCCCCCGCCGGCGGCGATCCGGCGTACCGCGTCGAGCAGCTGCTCCGGCGGGGAGGTCTTGAGCAGGAACCCGGCCACCCGCGCGCGCAGTGCCGCGTCGACGACGGCGTCGTCGTCGAAGGTGGTGAGCACCAGTACCCGGGCGGTCGAGCCGGCCGCGGCGAGCTCCGCGGCGGCGGCGAGCCCGCCCCCGCCGGGCATCCGGACGTCCATCAGCACGACGTCCGGGTCGAGGGCCCGCACCGCCCGGACCGCGGAGGCGGTGTCGTCGGCCTCCCCGACGACGTCGACGTCGGTCTCACCGTCGAGCAGCATCCGCAGGCCCGCGCGGACCAGCGCCTCGTCGTCGCAGAGCACGACCCGGATCACGGTGTCCCCCGTTCCAGCGGGAAGCGGGCGTGCACGGCGAACCCGCCGCCCGGGCGCGGCCCGGCCGCCAGCTCGCCGCCGAACAGCTCGACCCGCTCCCGCATCCCGACCAGCCCGTACCCGGCCCGGTCCGGTCCCGGGGCGCCGGTGCCGTCGTCGTGGACGGAGACGACGAGCGTGCCGTCGGAGTGGTCGACGACGACGTGCGCGGTCGCCGTCCCCGCGTGCCGGACGGTGTTGCTGAGTGCCTCCTGCACGATCCGGTACGCCGACCGGTCCAGGTCGTCGGGCAGGTCCCGCAGCCGCCCGCGGACGTCGACGACGACCGGGGTCCCGGCCGCCCGCACGTCGGCGGCGAGCTCCTCGAGCCGGGCCAGCGACGGCGCGGGCTCGGCCGCACCGGGCGTCTCCTCGCGCAGCAGCCCGACGACGCGGCGCAGCTCGTCGACCGACCGGCGGCCCAGCTGCTCCACCGACTCGAGCGCGGTGCGCTCGGCCGACCCGTCGGGCATCCGCCGGCGCACCACCCCGGCCTGCAGGGTCATCACCGACACGGTGTGGGCGACGGCGTCGTGCAGCTCCCGGGAGATCCGCACCCGTTCCTGGGCGACGGCGGCCTCGGCCAGCGCGTCGCGCTGCGCGGCGAGCTCGGCGGTCATCGCCCGCAGCTGCGCCGACCGCAGCTCCTCGCGCCGCAGCAGCACCCCCATCGCCGTGGCCGCGCCGAGGACGAACGGGTAGAACGCGATCTCCCAGGGCGAGCCGAGCCAGATGCCGACGTAGAGCCCGGCGGACCCGGCGGTGGCGGCGTAGACGCCCAGCGCGACCCGCCCGGTGCACCGGTAGCCGAGGTGGCCCAGCAGCAGCATCAGCGCGATCAGCTGTGCACCGCCCGCGCCGCCACCGAACAGCGGCGGCCACGCGAACGGCACCAGCATCAGCGGCGGCCCGGCGACCGGGACGCGGGCGGCCAGCAGGAACACCGCGGCGACGAACGCGGCCAGCCCCCACGTCGACGGCACCAGCCCCACGCCCTCGGGGTCGCCGCCGGCCTCGGCCAGCACGGCCGCCGCGCACAGCCCGGCCGCGGGCACGGCGAACGCCCACGGCATCGAGGGCTTCGGCAGGCGCACGCCCGCGACGCTAGCGGCGATCCGGGCCCTGCGGATCCTCTCCACGGAGGACCCCGGGGCCGCCCGGGTCCTCTCCGGGGCCCGCCGGGTCGGCCGACCGGGACGATCCGCCGGGGCGGGGTCCGGCGGCATCGTCGTCGCTGCTCAGGGCGCCGCGACCGGCGGGCCCGCCGAGGACGGGGAGTCCACCGATGTCCACCACCACGCCCGCCACCGCCGTTCCGGCCGACGCCGCCGCCGACCGGGCCGCGGCCTCCGTGTGGCCGTTCCGGATCGCGGGTGGCCTGCTCGTGCTCACCCCGCTGCTCGTGGCGGGCGGGTTCGCGACCTCACCGCCGCAGGCGAGCAACTCCGGGTCCGACTACGCCGCCTCGCTCGGCGCGGACCCGGTGGTCACCGGGATCTCCGCGGCCTTCCTGCACTACGGGTGGGTCGCCCTCGTGTTCGGGGCGTTCGCCGCGGTCGCGATGGTGCGGGGTCGCCGGGGCCGGGGCCTGACGACCGTCGGTGCGGCGGCGACGGCGTTCGGCGCGGTGCAGATGTCCGGGCTCCTGCTGAGCGACCACTACCTGGCGTCGATGTCGAACCGGGTCGGACCCGACGTCGCCGGTGCGGTGCTGGAGAGCCTCGACGCGGGCGTCCCGTGGGTGCAGGTCTGGCTGCTCACCGGGAAGGTGTTCGGCCTGCTGGGGCCGGCCGTGCTGATGGCCGGGCTGGCGCGGGCGGGCGTCATCGGCTGGTGGGCGGTGCCGGGCTGGCTCGCGATGTGGTTCCTCGCGCCGATGCTGGGCTCGATGGTCGGCGTCGTCGCGACGGCCGCGCTGACCGTGCTGTGCGGCGCGCCGCTGATGGTGCTCGGTGTGCGGATGATCCGCCGCGGGTCCCCGGACGTCGTCGCGGCGGGCCGGGTGGCCTGACCGCATCCGACGGCGGGCCCGCGCACCGGGGGGGTGTGCGGGCCCACCGTCACGTCGGCGGCGTCACGTCGGGACCGTCAGGCCAGGACCACCTGCCCGCCCTCGACCCGCACCGGTCGCGAGGTGAGCGGGGCCTTGGCGGGGCCGTCGAGCGGGGCCCCGTCGGAGACGGCGAACCGGCTGCCGTGGCAGGGGCAGGAGATGCCGGACCGGGAGACCTGGTCGACGAGGCAGCCCTGGTGCGGGCAGGTCGCGTCGAACGCCAGGACGGTGTTCGCGTCCGGGCGGGTCACGACGACCTTCTGCTCGGCGAAGACCCGGCCGCCGCCGACCGGGACGTCGTCGACGGCGGCGATGCCGGCGGGCGCCGCGGCGGCGCTGCTGCTCGGGGCGGCCGCCGCGGGGGCGGGGGTGGTCGGCGCGGGCGCGGCGGGTGCCGTGTCGCGCGGGGTTCCGTAGGTGGCGCAGCCCGCGGCGCAGCAGGCCACGGCGGCACCGGCGCCGGCGAGGAGCCGGCGGCGCGGGATCGGGGACACGGGGGACCTCCGGGGGACGGTGGGAGCGGTCGGGGGGGTCAGAACGACAGGCCGTGGCCGGCGAAGAACCACAGCGCCGAGGTCAGCCAGACCCCGGCGAGGACGGCGAGCAGCACCCCGCCCGCGACGGCGAGCAGCCACCCGGGCACGCCGGGGCGGCGCAGGAGCAGCATCTTGGTGACGAACGCGCCGTAGAACAGGCAGCCGAGCGCCGAGTGCAGCAGCGCCGACGTCGTCGCGCCGGACCAGCCGAACGCGTAGAGGCACTGCACGGCGACGGGCATGGTCACCAGCACCGCGGCGCGGCCCGACCAGCGGTGCGCGACCGCGGTGACCGGGTCGGCGTAGCCGCGCATCATCATCCGGCCGGTGACGCCCTGGACGATCGCGAGGACCAGGGCGGCCGAACCGAGCCACGCCTTGGCCGCGGCGCCGCTGGAGAACCCGGCGAGGTTGACCGCGACGCCGGTGCCGACGTGCTGGCGGGCCCAGACGCCGAGCGCGACCGCGACCAGCGACCCGATGACGACGGGGAGGGCGACGACCCGCCACGACAGGCCCTCCGCCGGGAGCGCGACGTCGTGGGCCGCCTCGGCGGCGGGGAGGCGACGGGCGCGTGCCGGGTCGGGTGCCGTCGCGCGGGACCATCGACGGCCGGGGCCGCGCCGACCGGGCCGGCGGCCGGGGCCGTCGTCGCCGTCGGCCCGGTCGCGGACGGCGGGGCGTGCGGGGCGTTCGCGGTACGCGGCGGCCGGGTCCTCGGCCGGGGCGCCGGCATCGGCCCCGTCGGCCGTCCAGTCGCCCGTCCGGTCGTAGCGGCCGGGTTCGGCGTAGCCGGCGAGCGGTTCGTAGGCGTCGGGGTGGTCGGCCGTGCCGGCCGGCCGGCCGCGGTGGTCGACGTCGTCGGACCAGTGCAGCCGGTCCGCGCCGGCGGGCCGGGAGCGGCCGGGGGTGCTCCCGGACCAGGCCGTGTCGTCGGCGCCCTCAGCCCATCCGGAGGGCGGGAGGTCACCGGCGGCCCGGCGCGGGCGGCCGGGACCCGCGGTCCCGGCGTCCCGCGCCGGGCGGCGCGGCGTGGTGACCCCGTGGGCGCCCGAACCGCCGCCCGGGGGCGGGGTGAGCGGGCCGGTCGGGGTGAACAGGTCCCCCGCGACGGCGTCGCGGCGACGGTCGGCGGTGCCCGCCCACCGGTCCGCGCCGCCGTCGGGGTCGTGGTCGGGCGCCCAGGACGGCTCCGGGACGGCGGCCCAGCCGCCGCTGTGCTCGGGGCCGCGGGGGGTCGGGATGTCCGCGGAGACCGGGGCGAACCCGACCGGGTCGGTGAGCTCGCGGTCCGCGTGCCGCGCGCGGGGGGACATCAGTACCCCCCGCCGTAGCCGCTGCCGCCGGTGGACGGAGCCGGCGCCTCGGCCGGGGCCGGGGCCTCGGCGGGTGCGGGGGCCGGCGTCGCAGCCGGGGCCGGGTCGGACGCGTCGGTCCGGGCCGCGGTGAAGTCCCAGGACCTCCCGTCGGCGCGGGCGGTGCCGGTGGCGACGCCGTCGGCGACGGTGTACTCGACCTCCGCGCCGTCCTTGCCGGTCAGGCGGGTGGTGCCGCCGGGGGTGGCGGTGCCCTTGGTCCAGGACTCGATGCCGCGGTTGTCGCAGACGTAGGCCTTCACGGCGCCGTCGGTGACCCAGATGTCGACGGTGACCTTCCCGTTCGTCGACCGGCCCTTGTAGACGACCTTGCCGGTCGCGGCCGGTGCCGGGGCGGCCGTCGGAGCGGGCGCCGCCGGGAGGGCGAGCGAGCCCGCGGCCTGTTCGACGGCGGCGGGGGCCGCCGCGGGCAGCGGTTCGGGTTCCGCGGTGAGCACGACGTTGGCCGTCGCGGCCCCGGCGGCGACCGCGCCGACGGCGACCATGGTCAGGAGGGGTCCGGAGAGTCGCATGTCAGCCCACCTCGATCCGGACCGAGTCGAACGCGGGCGTCTGGTTGGCCCGCTGCATCATCGGGGTGCGGTGCGACCCGTCCCCCGCCCACGACGAGCACTGCAGCTCGCCGGTCTGCTCGACCCCGGGCACGTCGATCGTGACGCTGTCCGGCCGTGCCCCTCCGCCGCCGTCCTCGGTGGCCTGGAAGAACAGCGGATCGGGCGACGAGTCCGGTGCCTCGCCCGGGTCGGGCAGGATCCGGCAGGCGGTGTGGAAGTGGCCGCGCTGGAGCCCCTGGCCGTTGAGCAGGGACGCCTCGGCGTAGTAGCCGCCCTGGGCCGCGGGGAGGAACCGGTCGCGGACGAGGTTCCGGGTGCTGACGGTCAGGCGGAACGCCTCCCCGAGCCGGACCTTCGTCGGGGCCTGGGTGATGAGCAGCGACGGGCTGCGGTCGGCGTCGGCGACCTCGCCGAACGCGGTGGACACGCAGCGGGGCGCCTTCTGGAAGCCGTCGTGGGCGGTGAGCCGGCTGCCGGAGCAGTCGACGGCGAGGATGTCGAGCGCCGACTGCGCGCCCTTCTTCTCCCCGTCCTTGCCCGCGTCGGGCTTGTCCCCCGCGCCGCCGGAACCCTGGTCGGCGGAGCCGCCGCCGGCCCCGGCCCCGGCGCCGTCACCGGACCCGTCACCGGAGCCCGATGAGCCGGAGCCCGACGAGCCGGAGCCCGTGTGCCCGGAGTGGTCGTGCCCCCCGCCCCCGGACGAACCGCCGCTCCCGGAGGACCCCGCGGACCCGGAGGCGCCGTCGGACGAGCCGGACGAGCCGGTCGAGTCGGACGGCCCGGAGGCGACGTTCGCCGGCCGGTCGCTCCGGTCGGCGGAGGCGGCCCCGGCGGCATAGGCGGCGGGCCCGGCGACGAGCAGGCCCAGGGCGAGCGCGGTGACCGCGATCGTCCTGCTGCGGCTGGTGGTGGATCTCATCGGTATCGGCTCCTCGGGGCGGTGCGGTGCGCTCCGGTGGTGCGGGAGGGCGGCGCTCCGGTGTCGGTGTCCAGGTCGAGGTCGTGGGGGGTGGCGTCGGTGAGGCCGGGCTCGGGATCGGGCTGCGGCCGGACGGGCGGCACGTGTGCCAGCTCGTCCCAGGGGTCGGGCGGGCCGACCGGCAGGGCCCGCCGGGCGCCGTCGCGGGGGTGGCGCGGGGCGGGGACGAGGGCGGCGGCCGGGCCGGGGGCCGGGCGGCCGCGCCGGTGCAGGGTCATGAGCAGCCCGCCCGCGGCGAGCAGCGCGACCCCGACCACCAGCGCCGGCACGACGACGTCGGACGCGGTGCGGGTCCCGGTCGGCACCGGGTCGGGCGGGGCGGGCAGCGCCGCGTAGTCGACCAGCCCGGTCGACTCCAGGTAGCCGATGTGCCGGGTGACGTACACCGACGCCTCGTTCGCGAACTGCCGCATGAGCTCGTTGCGGGTGCCGACCTTGACGTCGGTGATCACCGGCAGGACCGAGCCGTGCGCGGCGCGCAGGATCTGCACGAACTGGCGGTCGTAGTCGGTCCCGGTGCGGGCGGTCAGGTCGTTCATCCAGCCGATCTGCTGGTCGTTGGGCCTGCTGGGCAGCAGGACCCCGAGCTGTTCGGCGGTGGAGCGGACCAGCTCGTCGAGGTCGTGGTGCTCGACGCCGAGCTTGCGGGCGACCTCGCGGACGGCGGGCGAGGTGGCCTGCTGCTCGCCCTGCTGCCCGGTCGGGGCCTCCCAGAGACCGGCGAGGCGCACCTTCTGCAGCAGGTCGCGGTCGGCGGGGCCGAGCGGACCCCACCGGGTCTGCGTCCACCCCTGCTGCTGGTCGGTGGCGGCCGACGTCGCCACCCAGTACTGGGCGAGCACGACGGCGGCGACCGCGGCCAGTGCGGCGAGCACCGACCAGCGGAGCGGGCCGGGGATCCGGCGGGACATGGGTTCTCCTACCCTTCTCAGACCTGGGCGAACTGCTCGGTGTGCACCCGGTCGTCCGGGACACCGAGCGCGGTGAGGGTGGCGAGGACGTCGCCGACGAGCTGCGGTCGGCCGCAGACGAAGTAGTCGAGCCGGCGGGCCGGGTCGTCGAGGTCGGTCAGGACGGCGGCGAGCAGCGCGGTGTCGATCGGCCCGGTCGCCCCGGACCAGTCCGCCGACGGGCGTCGCAGCACCTCGGTGACCTGCAGGTCGATCAGCGTGCGCAGGTGCGCGAGCTCGGCCCGGAACAGCAGGTCGGCGCGGTCGCGGGCGTGCACGACCAGCCGGTACGGCCGCCGGTCGCCGCGGTCGGCGGCGGTGCGCAGCATGCTCATCATCGGGGTGATCCCGACGCCGCCCGCGATCAGCACGAGCCCGGTGGACGGCACCGAGTCCGGGGTGAACGAGCCGTACGGTCCGTCCACCCAGACCGGGTCGCCGCGGCGCAGCTCGCGCAGCCGCCCGGCGAAGTCGCCGGTGTGCCGCACGGTGAACTCGACCCGCCCGCGGTCGGACGCCGACGACGCGATGGTGAACGGGTGCTCCTCCACCGACATCCGCTCCAGCCGCAGCCAGGCGAACTGGCCGGGCCGGAACCACGGTCCGGCGTGCCGGCCGGGCCGGGCGAGGACGAGCGTCGACACGGTGGGGCTCTCCGGGCGCACGACGTGCACCCGGAACTCGCCGGTCGCCGCGCGGGCGCCCCAGCGGAGCACCAGCACCGCGACCAGCAGCAGGCCGAGCCCGCCCAGCACGGGCCCCATGACGGCGCCGCCGACCAGGTTGTTCAGCCACAGCACGTGCAGCGACGACGCGCCGACGACGACCGCGGCCAGGCTCAGGTGCAGCCAGCGCCACACCTCGTGCGAGCCGGACCGGACACCGCGCAGCGCGAGCACCAGCAGCACGACGACCGCGATCGTCGCGAGGGTGGCGGCCTGGCCGCGGGCCGGTGCGGCGAGCGGCACGAGCAGCCCGACACGTTCCGGGTGGTCGGCCACCACGCAGGCGAGGTGCAGCGCGACCAGCACCCCGGCGAGCACGCCGAGCCTGCGGTGCAGGCCGAGCAGGGTCTCCAGGCCGAGGGCGCCGGAGAGCCCGCGCACCCGGGACGGCAGCACCGCGACGATCACCATCGCCGACAGCGCGAGCAGCCCGGTCAGCACCGAGAGCTGGTGCAGCAGCGGCTGCGGTCCGGAACGGAGCATCCAGATCAACGACGGGCCGACGAGGACCGTGACCAGCACGGATCCCCACACCGTGCGGGCGCGGCGGTGCGCCAGCCAGGCGTCGGCGGGCGGCGGGGTGTCCCGCCGCAGGGGTGCGGTGACCGGATGCGGAACCGGGCGGGTCACCGGTCGCCGGGCGTGCGCCCGGCCGGTGAGGGTGCCCGCAGCGGGCGGGGGTGGTGGGTGCGCGAGCGGTGGACCGTCACGGACCGGCCTCGGGCCGGTCGCGGGTGCGACGCTACGGTCGGGCGGACGCCGGGGGCGCGTCCGCGCAGGGCGGGGCGGGTCATCGGATCACTCCGGTTCGTGGAACCGGCCGGGTGGGGAGCCCCGGCCACCGCCGCGGCATCCAGGGGGAGCGGGCCGCGGTGCGGTGACACGAACATAGGAACCCCGCCGGGACGGGGTTGCGTTCCTGAGAACGCGCACCGCCGTCCGGTCGCCGGCGTCCGGCGGGCGGGGACCGATCGCTCCGGTCGGAGTACGGACGTACGACCGACCGGCGCGATGACTCTCAGGAACATCACGTTCACCGCGCGCGACCACCGCTGGTCCCGCACAGTCGGCCTCCGGCGGCGCGGGCGGGCACGCCGGCACGGCCGGAGCCCGGACCCCCGGGCGCTCCGGAGACCGGTGGGGCCGCTCCGGACGACCGGGACGATCGGCGGGTGGACGGTCGGGAGCGGCGACCCGGCGGCTGCCGACGACCTCCGGACGCACGACGGCCGCGCCCGCCCACGGGGACGGACGCGGCCGGTGGAGGGGTCAGGCGGAGACGCGCTCCGCGGCGCGGACGCCCTCGGCGAGCTCGCGGGCGAGCGACTCGACCGCGGACGGCCCGCCGGACTCCAGCGCCTGCACGAACGCCGTCCCGACGATGACGCCGTCGGCGTAGGAGGCGACGTCGGCCGCCTGCTCGGCGGTCCGCACGCCCAGGCCGACGCACACCGGCAGGGTCGCGACCTCGCGCGCGCGGGCGACCAGGTCACGGGCCTCGACGCCGACCGAGCGGACGCCGGTGACACCCATCAGCGACGCGGCGTAGAGGAAGCCACGGCTGGACTCGACGGTCATCCGCATGCGCTCGGGGGTGGTGGTCTGCGCGACCAGGAAGATCCGGTCCAGGTCGTGCTTCTCCGACGCGGCCAGCCAGTCGTCGCAGTCGTCGGGCAGCAGGTCCGGGGTGATCAGGCCGGACCCGCCGGCCTCGGCCAGGTCCGCGGCGAACCGCTCGACGCCGTAGCGGTCGATCAGGTTCCAGTAGGTCATGACGACGGCCGGGGCGCCGGCGTCGACGACCCCGCGGACGGCGGTGAACGCGTCGCGGGAGCGGGCGCCGTTGTCCAGCGCCTGCTGGGTGGCGCGCTGGATGACCGGCCCGTCCATCAGCGGGTCGGAGTAGGGCAGCCCGACCTCGACGACGTCGACGCCGCCGGCGACCATGGCC
This sequence comes from Pseudonocardia sp. ICBG162, assembly GCF_020496225.1. Taxonomy (NCBI): domain Bacteria; kingdom Bacillati; phylum Actinomycetota; class Actinomycetes; order Pseudonocardiales; family Pseudonocardiaceae; genus Pseudonocardia; species Pseudonocardia sp. ICBG162. The sequence continues at coordinate 1,667,084 of NZ_JAHLJD010000031.1, read as the reverse complement.
CGCATCGCCTCGACCGAGCCCTCGACGGTCGGGTAGCCGACCGGCAGGTACCCGACCAGCGCGGCACGGCCCTCGGCCCGGACCGCCTCGATCCGCTGCTGCACGCTGCCCATCAGACCGCTCCGTCCGTCACGGCGTTGCCCTCGTCGTCGATCAGCTGGAAGTACTTCGCGGCGGTGTCGACGTCCTTGTCGCCGCGGCCGGACAGGTTGACCAGCACGACCTTGCCCTCGCCCAGGCGCTTCGCCTCGCGCAGCGCACCGGCCAGCGCGTGCGCGCTCTCGATGGCCGGGATGATGCCCTCGGTGCGGCAGAGCAGGCGGAAGGCCTCCATCGCCTCGGCGTCGGTGACCGACTCGTAGCGGGCGCGCTTCAGGTCGTGCAGCCAGGAGTGCTCCGGGCCGACGCCCGGGTAGTCCAGGCCCGCGGAGATGGAGTGCGAGTCGCGGGTCTGGCCGTCCTCGTCCTGGAGGATGAAGCTGCGCGAGCCGTGCAGGACGCCGACGTCGCCGCCGCCGATCGACGACGCGTGCCGCGGGGTGTCGACGCCGTCGCCGCCGGCCTCGAAGCCGACCAGCTCGACGGAGGTGTCGTCGAGGAACGCGTGGAAGATGCCCATCGCGTTCGAGCCCCCGCCGACGCAGGCGCAGACCAGGTCGGGCAGGGCGCCGGTGAGGTCCTGGACCTGCTGCCGGGCCTCGACGCCGATGATCCGCTGGAAGTCGCGCACCATCGCCGGGAACGGGTGCGGACCGGCGACCGAGCCGATCAGGTAGTGCGTGTCGGCCACGTTGGTGACCCAGTCGCGCATGGCCTCGTTCATCGCGTCCTTGAGGGTCCGCGTGCCCGAGGTGACCGGGCGGACCTCGGCGCCGAGCATGCGCATCCGGGCGACGTTGAGCGCCTGGCGCTCGGTGTCGACCTCGCCCATGTAGACGACGCACTCCAGCCCCATCAGGGCCGCGGCCGTGGCCGAGGCGACGCCGTGCTGCCCGGCTCCGGTCTCCGCGATGACCCGGGTCTTGCCCATGCGCTTGGTGAGCAGCGCCTGACCCAGCACATTGTTGATCTTGTGCGAGCCGGTGTGGTTCAGGTCCTCGCGCTTGAGCAGGATGCGCGCGCCGCCGGCGTGCGCGGCGAACCGCGGCGCCTCGGTGACCAGGCTCGGGCGGCCCGAGTAGGTGCGGTGCAGCTCGGCGAGCTCGGCCTGGAAGGCCTCGTCGGTCATCGCCGAGTGGTAGGCCTGCTCGAGCTCGTCCAGCGCGGCGACCAGCGCCTCCGGGACGTAGCGGCCGCCGAAGCGGCCGAAGTACGGGCCGGTCTGGTCGACCAGCCGCGCCGTGTCCCCGGCCGGGGGAAGGGCGGTGTCGGTCACGAGTACTCCCTGACGGATCGAGGACCCCGATCTCGGGCCGCCGCCGGGCGGGGATGCGCCGGGAGATCGGGCGGTCACGACGGTACACCGGGCCCACGGCACCGGACCCGGCACCGGGGGCTCTCATATATCAGCGCCCCGGTGCCGGGGGCGGGCCTCAGACGAAGCGCGGGCGCCCCGCGACCCAGCCCAGCACCATCTCGACGACGATCACCGCGCCGAGCAGCACCAGCGACGGCGTCCAGGACCCGGTGAGCCCGTGCAGGATCCCGAACAGGAACGGGCCGGTCGCGCCGATGAGGTAGCCGAAGCCCTGCGCCATCGCCGACAGGTCGGTGGTCTCGGCGGCCTCCCGGGTGCGCAGCGCGATCACGCCGAGCCCCAGCGGGAAGACCGCCATGCCGACGCCGAGCAGGACCGTCCACAGCCAGGGCGCGGCGGCCGGGGCGATCGCGAGCCCGGCGACGGCGGCCAGCGAGCAGCAGGCGAGCCCGACGATCCAGCCCGACTGCGACGCCCGGTTCAGCGCGATCGGCGGGATGACGAAGCTGAGCGGGATGCCGATCAGGTTGATCAGGGCGAGCATCAGCCCGGCGTCGGTGCGGGTGACCCCGACCGAGACGAACAGCTCCGAGAGCCACCCCATCGCGACGTAGGCGACGCAGGCCTGGAGCCCGAAGAACGCGGTGACCACCCAGGCCAGCGGGCGGCGCACCATCGGGCGCCGCTCCCCCGCGTCGGCGGCGCGCACGACCGGCTCCGGCTCACCGTGCCGGGCCCCGATCGTCCAGACGACCAGCGCGGCCAGCGACAGCAGCGCCCACGCCCCGACCGCGCCGCGCCAGCCGCCGAGCAGCGGCTCCAGCGGCGGCGTGAACGCGGCGCCGATCCCACCGCCCGCGGCCAGCGCGGCGGTGTAGATGCCGGTGACCCGGCCGACGGCGTGCGGGAAGGACTGCTTCACCACGACCGGGATCAGCACGTTGCCGATCGCGATGCCCGCCGCGGCGACGAAGGTGCCGCCGAGCACGACCCACGGGCCGTCGACGACGCGCAGCACGAGCCCGGCGGTCAGCACCGCCATCGCGAGGCCGATCGCGCGGGCCATGCCGAGCCGGCGGGAGAGCAGCGGCGCGGCGATCGCGGCGAGGCCGAAGCAGATGGTGGGCACCGCGGTGAGCACACTGGTCCAGACCGCGGAGGCGCCGAGGCCGTCACGGACCTCGCCGAGCACCGAGGACATCGAGGTCACGGCCGGGCGGAGGTTCGAGGCGGCGAGTGCCACCCCCACGACGAGCAGCGGGGTCCCGACGAGCGCACCGCGGCGCGACGGCCCGGTCTCCTCGGCCCGTCCGGTGGCGATGGTCTCCTCCGCGCGTGTCTCCTGCTCAGCAATGCTCACGAAACAGTATTGTCGCAGACGTAGGATGTTCGGATGGAAGGATGATCCGGTGCCTCTCGTCACAGCGCGCCGCGGTGGCCTGGTCGACCAGGTCATCGACCAGCTCCGTTCCGCCATCACCGGCGGTGAGTGGCCGGTCGGTGCCCGGATACCGCCCGAGTCGGAGCTGGCGTCGTCGTTGGAGGTCGGCCGCAACACCGTCCGCGAGGCCGTCCGCGCCCTCGCCCACGGCGGCCTGCTGGAGGTGCGCCAGGGCGACGGCACCTACGTGCGGGCCACCACCGAGCTGTCCGGGGCGCTGCGCACGCTGTGCGGCCCGGAGCTGCGCGAGGTGCTGGAGGTCCGCCGCACCCTGGAGGTCGAGGCGGCCCGGATGGCGGCCGCCCGGCGGACCGACGCCGACCTGACCGTCCTGCGGGCGGCGCTGGCCGAGCGCGACCGGGCCGTCGCGGCCGTCGCGGCCTACGGCCGTCGCGGGGAGGAGCCGGACACCGCGGACCTGGAGCGTGCGGCCCGTGCGGACACCGACTTCCACGTGGCCGTCGTCCGGTGTGCGGGCAACAGCCTGCTCGTCGAGCTCTACCGGGGCGTGGTGGAGGCGGTCGCGGACAGCGTGAAGACCACGATGCCCGGCACCGCGGGCACCGAGGACGACATCTCCCACACCGGGATCGTCGAGGCCATCGCCGACGGCGACGTGGACCGTGCCGCCCGCGAGGCCGGCGACTTCCTGGACCGGCTCATCGCCGCCCGCCCGGTCACCCCGCAGGGCCCCGCCGGGGCCGGCCCCACCGCCTGACCCGCGACCCCGCACCCGGGCCGCCCGTCGACCGGCGCGTCCCGTCCGCCGCGCCGGGCCGCACGGTGCGGGCGCAGGCCCGGCACGGAGGTCACGGTCCGGTTACCCTCCTTCGCCGGACCCACCCCCCGCCCCCGACCCGATCTCGAGGAGTGCTCCGGCGTGCTGAAGGGCTTCAAGGAATTCCTGCTGCGTGGCAACGTGATCGACCTGGCGGTCGCCGTCGTCATCGGTGCGGCGTTCACGGCCGTGGTCACCGCCTTCACGAAGGCGTTCCTGGAGCCGCTGCTCCGGCTGTTCTCCGGCGGGGAGAACGCCGTGCCCCCGGGCACGATCCCGCTGACCGACGAGGTGCAGCTCGACTACGCGAGCTTCCTCAACGCCGTCATCACCTTCCTGATCACCGCCGCGGTCATCTACTTCCTGGTCGTCTTCCCGATGAAGTGGCTCCAGGAGCGCCGCAAGCGCGACTCCGAGGACCCGGCCCTGGAGACCGACCTCGACCTGCTGAAGGAGATCCGCGACCTGCTCCGCGACCAGGCCGAGCGGGACCGCGAGCGGGCCCTCGCCCCGGCACCCCGCGCCGTCGGACAGCCGCCGGTGCCGGCGCCGCCGATGCCGCCCGGCCCGCCGCCGGGCCGTCCGGTGCCGCCGCCGCACGCGTCGCAGCCGCCGCAGCCCGGCCCGGTCGACGACGGCTTCCCCGAGCCCTACCCGGACACCCCGCGCCGGTCCCGGCACCGCGGCTGAGCCCCGCTCACTCCGGGTCGTTGCCCGACGGCCCGCCTACCCGGTACGGCGTGGTCACGCCCTCGTACATGAGGTGCGCCATCAGCCCCTCCGACGGGTGCGTCAGGTTGTGGCAGTGGTCCATCCACACCCCGGGGTTGTCGGCGACGAAGGCGATCTCGTAGCTGTCGCCGTCCGCGACGTCGAGCGAGTCGATCCACCAGGGACTGCCCGTCGCGGGCACCCCGTTGCGGGACAGCACGACGGCGTGGTGCCCGTGCAGGTGCATGGGGTGCACCTCGCCGCTGCCGTTGGCGATCCGCATCCGCACCACGTCGCCGCGGGCGACCATGAACATCGGCACGTCCGGCCACATGTGCCCGTTGACCGTCCACCACAGACCGGGCACGCCGTCGACGAAGCCGGGGCGGCGGCCGATGTCGTAGTCGAAGCGGCGGTCCGCGGCGGCCGGGTCGAACCCGAGCGGCGCGGGCATGCCGTAGACCAGCGGGTCGAGCACGCGGTCCGGGCGCGGTGCCGCCGCCGGGCCGGGGCCGTCGCCGAGGACGACCGCGGCGTTGCCGCCGATCTCCACCCGGGCCCCGCCGGGCGGCACGGTCACCTCCAGGTCCAGCCGCCCGCCCGCGGTGAGCAGCACCGACTCCCCCGTCACCGGGGGCGGGTCGTGCACCTCGGCCCCGTCGATCGCGACGAGGCGGTACGGCGCCCCGGTCACCCACGCCGAGGTCGGGCCGTTGTCGGTGTTGACCATCCGGACCCGGACCCGGGTGCCGGGCGCGGCGGGGACGGGCAGCACGGCGCGGCGGCCGTCGAGCAGGCGTGCGCCCTCGTAGACGTGGGCAGCGGCGACCACGTCCGGGCCGGTGGGGCCGTCGCGCGGCTCGACGACCAGCACCCCGTACAGGCCGCGCTGCACCTGGGTGTTCGCGACCTGGTGCGAGTGGTACCAGTAGGTCCCCGCGTCGCGGGCGACGAAGCGGTAGACGAACTCCCCACCCGGCCCGACGGCGTCCTGGGTGACGCCGGCGGTGCCGTCGTCGCCGTTCGGGACGTCGACGCCGTGCCAGTGCAGCGTGATGCCGTCCGGCACGTCGGCGTTGACCAGCCGGACCTGCAGCACGTCGCCCTGCCGGATCCGGATCAGCGGGCCGGGCGACATCCCGTTGAGGGTGTAGCCGTCGAGGGTGCGGCCCGAGGGCAGCGGGATCGCCTGCCTGCGGGCGGTGAGCGTCAGCGACACGGCGGGGGCGGCCGTCGAGGTCTCGCGCAGGGTGTCGACGCCCGCCCCGTGGTGGTCGTGCATCTCCGGGACCGGGGCGCCGCCGCCGGTGTCGACGTAGCCCATGTCGGTCACCGCGTACGGGGCCGGCAGCAGGCTCCCCCACCACAGCCAGCCGATCGGGGCCAGCAGGGCGAGCGTCGCGAGCACCGCCACCACCACCCGGCGACGCCCGGGCCGCGGCGGTGCGGGCGGGCCGTCCGGCGGTCCGGGCGGCAGCTCCACCAGCGGACCGAGCGGCGCTCCGGGCTCCGGCGGTGCCGTGGAGGCGGAGCCGGGCCCCGGCGGCGCCGTGCCGACGGGCTGCCGCGGAGCCGGTACACCCACGCCGGCCCCCGGACGCGTGTCCGGGGGCCGCGGTGCGGGGTCGGCGGTGATGGCGGAGCTCCCGGGCTCAGGCGACCCGCTCGCCGGCCGTCGCGGCGGCACCGGACCGCGCACCGGCCCGGTACCCCGCCACGACCGCGCCGGCGAACAGCGCGAGCGCGCAGAGCCCGTGCAGCGCCCCGAGCCCGGTCACCGAGTGCCCGAGGATGCCGAGCAGCACCTGCAGCGCGACCAGCCCGACGACGATCCCCGCCCATCGCACCCCACCCGGGACGCGCGCGAAGAACGCGACGACCAGCAGTGCCAGCGCCAGCACCGGGACGACGATCTGCCCGTTGATGCCGTGCAGCGCGAACCCGCCGACCCCGGTGAAGTCGGTCGTCTCGCTCTCCATCCCGGCCTTGTCGAGGACCCCGCCGCCCTCGATCCAGGTGGACAGACCGAACACGGCGTAGGCGATCGCGGCGGCCTGGATCAGGACCTCCAGCGCGACGAGATAGGCGATCACTCGGTAGGCGGTACGCACGGCGACCTCCGGCTCCTGCGACGAGCGGACGCCGGACAGTGAACGCCACGTGAGCGGGGTCACACATGCTCAATCCAGATGAAACACTCCACCCTTTCGACTCGACACGGCACGAACCCCCCACCAGGCTGTGCCGGTCGCGGGCGGCACAGGCCGCCGCGGAGGGGAGCGCACCACGATGGCGGACGTCACGACGTCGACGGCGGAGGACGGGCCCGCACTGAAGCGGGTCATGGGGCCCAAGCTCCTGCTGCTGTTCATCATCGGCGACATCCTGGGCACGGGCATCTACGCCCTGGTCGGCCAGGTCGCCGAGGAGGTCGGCGGGGCGGCGTGGGTGCCGTTCCTGGTCGCCTTCGCCATCGCCATGATCACCGCGTTCTCCTACCTGGAGCTCGTCACCAAGTACCCGCAGGCGGCGGGCGCGGCGCTCTACACGCACAAGGCGTTCGGCATCCACTTCCTGACGTTCATGGTCACCTTCGTGGTGATGAGCTCGGGGATCACCTCGGCGTCGACGGCGTCGCGGGCGTTCGCGGCGAACCTGAACGAGGGCTTCGGGCTGGACCTGGGCAACGGCGGGATCGTCCTGATCGCGCTCGGCTTCATGCTGCTGGTCGCGCTGGTGAACTTCCGCGGCGTCGGCGAGAGCGTGAAGCTCAACGTGGTGCTCACCCTGGTCGAGCTGTCCGGGCTGCTGCTGGTGATCCTGATCGGGATCTACGCCATCGCCGGCGGCGACGCCGACTGGTCGCGCGTCGTCGCCTTCGACACCCCCGAGGACAAGGGGGTGTTCCTCGCGGTCACCTCGGCGACCTCGCTGGCGTTCTTCGCGATGGTCGGCTTCGAGGACTCGGTGAACATGGCCGAGGAGTGCCACGAGCCGCGCCGCATCTTCCCCAAGATCATGATCACCGGCCTGACCGTCACCGGGGTCATCTACGTGCTCGTCGCCATCTGCTCGGTGGCGCTGGTCCCGGTCGGCCCGCTGGCCGGGAGCGAGACACCGCTGGTCGAGGTCGTCCGCGCCGGCGCCCCCGGGATCCCGGCCGACGTCGTGCTGCCGTTCATCTCGATGTTCGCCGTCGCCAACTCGGCGCTGATCAACATGCTGATGGCCTCGCGGCTGCTCTACGGCATGGCCAACCAGGCCGTGCTGCCCAAGCCGCTGGCCCGGGTGCACCCGTTCCGCCGCACCCCGTGGGTGGCGATCATCTTCACGACGCTGATCTCGTTCGCGCTGATCAGCTACGTGTCGCTGGACTCTGACTCCGACGTCGTCTCCGCGCTCGGCGGCACCACGTCGCTGCTGCTGCTCGCGGTCTTCACCATCGTCAACATCGCGGTGCTGGTGCTGCGCCGCGACCGGATCGCCGAGGACCACTTCCGGGCCCCGCCCGGGCTGCCGGTCGTCGGCGCCGTCGCCAGCCTGTACCTGGTCCTGCCGTTCTCCGGGCGGGACACGATCCAGTACGAGCTCGCCGGACTGCTGCTCCTGCTCGGCCTGGTGCTCTACGCGATCACCCTGCTGCTCAACCGCAGGCTCGGGGTGAAGCAGGCGGCCCTGGACCCGTCGAAGCTGGACGGCTGACGGGGGGTCCCGTTCGTCCCGGGGTGTCCGGCGGCGCGGTGTCCGTGCCCGGGAATCCGGAGGTCACCGGGGCCCGTCGGTGCCACCATCGACGGGCATGAGCAGCGACATCGTCCTCGTGAGCATGCCCGCCGCCGGGCACGTCCTGCCGACCCTGCCCCTGGTCGCCGAGCTCGTCCGGCGCGGCCACCGGGTCCGCTACGCGACCGGCGCGACGATGGTCGACGCGGTCCGCGCGGCCGGCGCGGAGCCGCTGGAGGTCCCGTTCGTGCTCCCCGGACCGCCGGGGCCGGACGGGAACCACCTCGGCTTCTTCGCGGGTTCGCTGGAGGCCGTGCACCCGGTCCTGACCGCCGCGATCGGGCGGGACCGGCCGGACGTCGTCTGCGGGGACGCGCTGATCCCGGTCGGCTCGCTCGCCGCGCAGGCCTGTGACCTGCCGTTCGTCTGTCTGCGGCCGTCGATGGCGAGCAACGCGCACTTCTCGATGCGCGACCTGGTGCCGCCCGACGACCCGGCGAACCGCGCCATGATGGCGGCCTTCGCCGCCAACCACGAGCGGATGGCCGCCTTCGCCCGCTCCCACGGGCTGGAGCCCGTCCCGTTCGGCTCGCCGGCGGAGCTGTCGCTGGTGTTCGTGCCCCGGGAGTTCCAGATCGCCGGGGACACCTTCGACGAGTCGTTCGTCTTCTGCGGTCCCTGTCTGGGCGAGCGCGCCCACCAGCGGTGGGACGGACCCGAGCTCGCCGACCCGCTGCTGCTGGTGTCGCTGGGCACCGCGTTCAACGACCGGGCCGAGTTCTTCCGGACCTGCGCCGAGGCCTTCGACGACGGCGCCTGGCAGGTCGTCATGGCCGTCGGCGAGCGGATCGACCCGGCCGCGCTGGGGCCGCTCCCGCGCTCGGTCGTCGTACGCCCGCACGTGCCGCAGATCGCGCTGCTCCGCCGGGCCCGGGCCTTCGTCACGCACAACGGCATGGGGTCGACGCTGGAGGCGCTGCTGTTCGGGGTCCCGCAGGTCGGGGTGCCGCAGATGGTCGAGCAGTGGGTCAACGCGGGCCGGGTGCAGGAGCTCGGCCTGGGCCGCCGCCTCGACGACCGCACCCCCGACGCCGCGACGCTGCGCCGCGCCGTCGACGAGGTGGCGGGCGACCCGGCCGTCCGGTCCGCCGCCGCGGCCCTCGGCGAGCGGATGCGCGAGGTCGACGGCCCCGCCCTCGGCGCCGACGCCCTGGAACGGTTCACCGGGCGCTGAGCCCGGATCAGGGCCGCAGGACGATCTTCCCGACCTGGGCGTTGGACTCCAGGTGCTCGTGCGCGGCGACGACCTGGTCGAGGCCGTCGAACACCCGGTCCACCTGCGGGGCGAAGTCCCCGCCGCGCATCCCCGCGGCGACGAACGCGGCCGCCCGGCGCAGGCGTTCGGCGTCGCGGGTCATCGCGAACAGGGTGAACGAGCGGACGACGAGGTCGGGCAGCGTCGCCGTCGGGAAGATCGTCGGTTCGCCCGAGAGCCTGCCGTGGATGACGATCGTGCCGTCCGGGCGGACCGCGTCGGCCATCGTCTCGACGGCGGGTCCGGCGACGGCGTCGAACACGACGTCCAGGCCCCGCCCGCCGGTGATCTCCCGGCAGCGCGCGACGAGGTCCTCCTCCCCGGTGGCGACGACGTGTGCGGCGCCGGCGTCGAGCAGCGCCTGCGCCTTGGCGCGGCTGCGGCTGGTGGCGATCGGGACGGCGCCGATCCGGTTCGCGGTCGCGATCGCCGCCAGCCCCACGCTCGACGACGCCGCCGTGACCAGCACGTGGTCGCCCGGCTGCAGGACGCGCGGTTCGAGCAACCCGGCGTAGGCGACGAGGAACGGCATCCAGGTCGCGGCCCCGGTCACCGCGTCCACCGGCCGCGGGACCAGGGCCCGGGCCGGGACGAGGGCGTGGTCGCCGTAGACGGTGTGGTCGTTCATCGAGAACGCCGGGACGATGCTCACCGGGTCCCCCGCCGACCAGCGGTCCACGCCCGCGCCGACGGCGGCGACGGTGCCCGCGGCCTCGTAGCCCAGACCGGCCGGGAGCCGGGTCGGCTCGATGTACTCACCGCGCCGGAACATCGACTCGGCCCGGTTCAGCCCGATCGCCTCGACGGCGACGACGGCCTCCCCCGGCCCCGGCTGCGGCACGGGCTCCTCGACGACCGTGAGCACCTCGGGCCCGCCGAGCTCGGTGAAGCGAACGACCCTGTTCATGACCCCACCCTGCCGGTCGCGACGGCCCGTGCACCCCGTCCGACCGGAGGGGCCGGACCGGCCGTGATCCACGATCGGGCACCGTTCGCGTCGCCCGGCGACCCGTCCGGTGCCCGATCCGTGATCACCGGCCGGGCAGGTCGTGCAGGCGCCCGGCGAGTTCCTTCTCGTAGAAGGTGAAGAACTCCTCGACGTCCGGTCCGGCGCTGATCAGCGCGAGCCGGTCGTAGCCCGCGTCGGCGAAGCCCTTCACCGTCGCGACGTGGGTCTCGACGTCCGGGCCCGCCCCGAACGCGTCGGCCATGTCCTCCCTGCGGACGAAGGCCGTCGCGGCCTCGAAGTTGCGCACGTTCGGCAGCTCGGCCTGGATCTTCCAGCCGGTCGGGCCGAACCGGAACAGCCGGTGCGCGGACTCCAGCGCCGCGTCGACGGTGCCGGCGTAGGCCAGCGGGACCTCGGCCCAGCGGGAGCCGGTGCCACCGGCCGCGGTGTAGGCGTCGATCAGGTCGGTGCGGGGCTCGGTGGCGAACAGGCCGTCGCCCAGCTCACCGGCGATCCGGGCCGCCTTCGGCCCACCCGCGGCGACGACGATGTCCGGCAGCGTCTCCGGCAGGTCGAACACCCGCGCGTCCTCGACGGACAGGTGGGTGCCGCGGTAGGTGCGGTAGCCGCCGCTCCACAGCAGACGGATGATCTCGAGTGCCTCGCGGAGCATGGCGTGCCGCACCCCGACGACCGGCCACGGGTGCCCGGTGACGTGCTCGGACAGCTGCTCGCCGGAGCCGACGCCGAGGGTGAACCGGCCGTCGGACAGCAGTGCGGTCGTCGCCGCGGCCTGGGCGATGATCGCCGGGTGGTAGCGGATCGTCGGGCAGGTCACCCCGGTGGCCAGGCCGATCCGCTCGGTCCGCATCGCGATCGCGGCGAGGATCGACCAGGCGAACCCGGAGTGCCCGTGGCTCTCCAGCCACGGGTGGTAGTGGTCGGAGATCTCGACGAAGTCGAAACCGGCCTCCTCCGCCCGGACGGCCTGGCGGACCATCTCCTGCGGCGTGTGGGCCTCGGCGAAGAGCTTGAAGCCGATCTGCACGACGGGTGTCCTCTCCTCGGGGGTGCCCCGGCGGGGTTCCCGGCAGGCGTCGGATCACTCGTGCGGCAGCAGGACGATCTTCCCCGCGGTGTGCCGCTTCTCCAGCTCGGTGTAGGCCTCGCGGACCCCGTCGAGCGGGTACCCGGCCGCGATCGGGACCTGCAGGGCCCCGTCGGCGACGAGCGCGCCGAGCGCGGCGAGGTCGTCGCGGCCCGCGGAGTCGGCGGTCCCCCGGGTGGCGGCGCCGTGGGCCTGCGCGCCCTCGAAGTCGATGATCGTGTTGATCCGCTCCGGGGGGACACCGAGCTCGCGGGCGAGCGCCACGTAGCCGCCGCCGACGAGGTCGACGACGGCGTGCACCCGGTCCGGCGTCGCGTCGCGCAGGTTCGCCAGCGTCGCCTCCGGCGAGGCCCCGTAGGCGACCGGGGTCACGGCCAGCTCGCGCAGCCGGTCGTGGTTGCGCTCGGAGGCGATCCCGACGACCTCCACGTCGCGCAGCGTCAGCAGCTGCACCGCGATCTGCCCCACCCCGCCCGCGGCACCGGCGACGACGACCGTCTCCCCCGGCTGCGGGTCCACCGACGCGACCGACGCGGCCGCGGCCGTCCCGGCGATGTAGAGCACCCCGGCCGTCGCGACGTCGAGACCGGCCGGGCGGCGCAGGACCTGCTCGGCGGGCACGTCGACGTGGGTGGCCTGGGAGGCGCGGTCGTCGGTCCAGCCGAAGACGTCGTCACCGGGCTCGACGTCGGTGACGCCCTCCCCGACCGCCGCGACGACCCCGGCCCAGTCGCTGCCCTGCCCGCTGGGGAACGTGCTGGGCCAGGATTCGGCGAACACGCCTTCGCGCAGCGCGGTCTCGCCCGGGTTGATCCCGGCCGCGTGCACCTCGACCAGGACACGGCCCGGACCGGGGTCGTCGAACCCGACACCGGCCACGTACAGCTCGTCGACGCCGCCGTAGCGGTCGTACCGCACGGCCCTGCCCTCACGTGTGCTCATGTCGGGCAGCGTTCCCGCTGCGCGACGGCCTGCACCGATGAGCCGGGTCACACCGGTGGGTGCAGCTCCACTGCCGCGCCGGTGACGGTCCGGCGACCGCCCTTCAGCACCCAGCGGACCGGTGCGACGGCGGCGACCGCCGTGCCCGGGTCGGGCGCGTCGAGGCAGACCAGGTCGGCCGGGGCCCCCACGACGACCCCGGTGGCGGCGGCCGGGGTGCCGAGCACCCGGGCGGCGCGCGGGCCGACCAGGTCCAGGCAGGCCGCCAGCTGCTCCGGCGACGCCTGGTGGGTCAGGTTGGCGTAGAGGTTCGCCATTCGGACCAGGGAGCCGTCGCCGTAGGGGGTGAAGGCGTTGCGGACGTTGTTCGTGGCCACCGCCGCCGGGGCGTCGCGCTCGACGAGCCGGTCCAGCACGACGACCCCGCGCGGCGCCCCGGCGCCGGTCTCCCGGCCGGTGAGGAACAGGTCCGTCGAGGGCAGGGAGACCACGCCGACCCCCGTCCCGGCGCACCGGTCCAGCACCGCGGCGCGCTGCTCGGGCTCCAGGAACGACCAGGCCGTGCCGTGGCCCGCGGTGACCCGGCCGCCGAGCCCCGCCCGTTCGGTCAGGTCGCACACCGTGCCGATCAGCGCGCCCTCGGCGGTGCCGTCGAACAGGTCCAGGTGCAGGTCGACGTCGGCGTCGTGGTCCGCGGCCAGCCCGAACACGCGGTCCAGCTGGCCGGCCGGGTCGTCGTCGGCGTAGGGGGCGCCGCCCACGACCGCGCGCCGGCCCGCCGCGCGGGCCGCGGCGAGCGCCTCGTCGAGCAGCCGGGCCGTCTCCGGCGAGCCGGTCAGACCGTCCTGGGCGAACACGCAGACCTCGACGTCGACGGCCCAGGCCCAGTCCGCCGCGGCCGCCAGCACACCCTCCAGCCCGCGCCGCCCGACGGTCGGGTCGAGCTCGACGTGGGTCCGCACCCGGGTGGTGCCGTGCGCGACGCAGGACGCCAGGACGGCCCCGGCGCGGGCGGCGACGTCGTCGACGGTGAAGTCCGCCTTCATCGCCGCGGTCTCGGCCATCGCGTCGTCGACGGTGCCGCCGGACCACGAGCAGCGGTCCGCGGTGAGCGCCTTGTCCAGGTGCAGGTGCGCGTCGACGAGGCCGCCGACGACGAGCCGGTCCCCCGCGTCGGTACCGGGTGCCCCGGCGGGGGCCGGGGCACCCACCGACCGGATCCTGCCGCCGGACATCACGATGTCGACGGCGCCGTCGTGGCCGGGGACGCGGGCGCGCCGCACGACGGTCACGGCGCCGTCGTCGGCCGGGTCCGGGGGGCGCGGTGATGCGGAGGTGGTCACCCGGTGAAGACTCTCTCCCCGGCCGGGATCCCGCAGGTCGACCGGTGGACAACGGCCCGGGGCCCGGTACGGTGAACCCATCGGAAACTCGGCCGTACGTCCCCGGACACGCGGCCCCGCACCATCCGGCAGGCGGGGTCGTGGGCGAGGCGTGCCCCGAGCCGGGCGGCCGTCGTGACGTCCGCCGAGCCCGGCCGCCGGCGGCTCGGCCACACGGGAAGCTGGCCGGAGCCGCACTCCCGGGTGAGCCTGCGCGAGCACACCCCGGAGCCCGGTGTGACCGTCCTCGAGGTGATCGGTGACGTCGACCTCGCCGAGGCCGAGGCGATCCGGGCCCGGATGTCGGAGATGCTCCACCAGACGCGACCGGCGCGGGCCCTGCTGGACCTGTCCGGCGTCGGGTTCCTCGGGTCGCACGGTCTGACCGCGGTGGTCCGGTCCTCCCGGGCGGCCGGTGAGGCCGGGGTCCGTCTCGACGGGGTCACCGGCCCGGGCAACCGTGCGGTGATCCGGCCGGTGCGGATGACCGGGCTGGACCAGGTCATCACCTGGTACCCGGACCTCGACACGGCCCTGGGGGCCTGAGCCTGCACCCCGACGATCTCGTCCGCCGCGCGCCGCGCCTGTTCCACACCACGCCCGCCGCGTCGTGGCCCGGGATCGCCACGCACGGACTGCTGCCGGTCGCGGGGCTGCTCGACCTGTTCGGGGTGACCGGCGACGAGCGGGAACGGCTGCTGACCACGCGTCGCCCGCGGGCGGTGCGGCTGCACCACCCCGAACACGGCACCGCCTGGCTGCGTGACCAGCGCCCGCTCAACCCCGCCGCCCTGGGACGGATGCTCGACCCGGGGTCCGGCTTCGGTGTGGCCGACTACCTGCGCCGGATCAACGGCTGCGCGTTCCTGTGGGCGGACCCCGCCCGCCTGCGCCGGCTGCACGCGCTGCCCCGCTACGCCGACACCGAGCACGTCGTCCTCACCGTCGACACCGCGTCGCTCCTGGCCGCGCACGGCGACCGGGTGCTCGTGACCCGGATCAACTCCGGCGCCGCGCTGTTCGCGCAGGGGCGGCGCGGGCCGGACACCTTCCTGCCGGTGGAGCGGGTGCCGTCGTCGTGGCGGCCGGTGGAGGTGGCCGTGCCCGGCGGCGTCCCGGACCTGCTCGCGCACCTGGTGGACGCCCCGGCCGTACCGGAGCGCTCCGGATGAGCCGGCCGGTCGCCGTCGTGTTCGCCGACGCCTGGACCCGGCCGTCGGCCGAGGACCACACCGACGACACCGAGGCCGTCGCCGACCTGCTGCGCCGCAGCGGTCACGGGTTCGACGTCCGGACCGCGGGCCCGGCGGGCGACCGTCCACTGCGCGAGGCGCTCTCCGACCCGGACACCATGCTGTTCGCCCACCCCGGTGCCTCCGGCGACGACGAGGCCGCGTTCCGGCGGCTGCGCGCGGACAAGGGCGCGATCCGCCGGTTCGTCCACCGGGGCGGGTGCTACCTGGGCGTCTGCATGGGCGCGTTCCTGGTGGAGCACGGCTTCCTCAACCTCGTCGGCCTCGCCGTCGACGAGTACTGGTCCCGCCCGGGGGCCGATCCGTCCACCCCGGACCCGGCCCTGGTCACGGTCCGGTGGCGTGGAGCCGAACGGCGGATGTACTTCCAGGACGGGGGCGTGATCCGGCCGACACGCCGGGCGCTCGCAGAGACCGAGATCCTCGCCACATACACCGACGGCACGGTGGCCGCCTGCGTCACCCGATGCGGTGACGGCGCGGTCGGAGTCGTCGGCCCGCACCCCGAGGCCCCGCCCTCGTGGTTCCACGACCACGGTGTCGACCTCCCGGCCGACCATGATCATGACCTGGGGATCGACCTCGTCGACACGCTGGTCAGGACGGTCCACGGGTCGTCGTCGCCGTCCTGACGACGGCGGACCCCTCGTCTGGCTACGCACTCCACCCGACCGGGGTTCACCGGTTTGCGAGTGATGATCGCCACGCCCGACCTGCACTTTTCGTCCCCTCGGGAAGGGGTAGGCCGGAGTCATGTCCGACGTGTCCAACCGGTCGGCCCTCACCGGTGGGGTCGACGGCGGCGACAGCCGCAACACACAGCCGGGACAGCCCCAGGTGATCCGCCGGGACCTCCCCTACCGCCCGTCGCCGACCAAACGACCGGTGCCGACCCCGCGTCCCCGGACACTCGACGACCGTGTGCTCGTCCCCGGGGCGACCCTGGAGGCCTCGCGGGCCCGGCCCGGCGAGCAGCTCGCCGAGGTGTTCGAGGAGGCCGTCGACCACCACCCGGACGCCGTCGCCGTCGACACCGGCGACGCCACGCTGACCTACCGCGACCTCGACGGGCGCACCAACCGTCTCGCCCGGCACCTGCGCGGGCGCGGCACCGGCCCCGGCGACGTCATCGGGCTGCTGCTCGACGACCCGGTGGAGAGCTACACCGCCATGCTCGCGGTGCTCAAGACCGGGGCCGCCTTCGTCCCGATGGACGCGGGCTTCCCCGCGGACCGCGTGGCGTTCATCCTGTCCGACTCCGCGGCCGGACTGCTGCTGGTCACCGACAGCGCGCTGGCGAAGGTCGGTGACCCGGTCGAGGGCGACGTCGAGATCCTCTCGGTCACCGGTGCGGCGGCCGCCGACATCGCCGCCTGCTCCGACGAGCGGCTCGGGCCGGACAGCCGTCGCACACCGGGCCGCGAGCACCCCGCCTACCTGATCTACACCTCCGGCTCCACCGGCCGGCCCAAGGGCGTCGTGATCGGACACCCGGCGATCTGCAACTTCGTGCGGGTCGCCGCCGACGAGTACGGCGTCCGCGCCGACGACCGCATGTACCAGGGCCTGACCCTGGCCTTCGACTTCTCCGTCGAGGAGATCTGGACCTCGTTCCTGACCGGCGCCACGCTCGTCCCCAAGCCGGCCGGGGTGTCGCTGGTCGGCGAGGACCTGCACGACTTCCTGGTCGAGCGCCGCGTCACCGCGATGTGCGTGGTGCCGACGCTGCTCGCCACCGTCGAGGCCGACCTCGACGACCTGCGCTTCCTGCTCGTGTCCGGCGAGGCCTGCCCGCAGGACCTCATCCGTCGCTGGTGGACCCCGCGGCGCCGCTTCCTCAACGTCTACGGCCCCACCGAGGCCACCGTCACCGCGACGATGGCGCAGGTCCACCCGGACCGTCCGGTGACGATCGGGCGGCCGCTGCCGACCTACGCCGCCCTCGTCCTGGACACCACCGACCCGACCCGGGTGCTGCCGTTCGGCGAGACCGGGGAGCTGGCCGTCGCGGGGGTGGGGCTGGCCGACGGCTACCTCAACCGCGACGAGAAGACCGCCGAGGTGTTCGTCCCGGCCCCGGTCGACCTGCCGAACAACCCGTCCGGGCTGATCTACCGCACCGGTGACCTCACCCGGATCAACGCCGACGGCGAGATCGAGTACCGGGGCCGCATCGACCTGCAGGTCAAGGTCCGCGGCTACCGCATCGAGCTCTCCGAGATCGAGGCCGTGCTGCAGGACCACCCGTCGGTCGCGATGGCCGTGGTGGACACGTTCGAGCCGACGCCCGGCACGAAGGAGCTCGTCGGCTACTACAGCTTGGTCCGGGGTGCCGAACCGCCGACCGACCTGCGGGCCCGCCTGCAGGACCGGCTGCCGTCCTACATGGTGCCCGCCTACCTCGAGCACCTCGAGCTCATCCCGATGACGACCAGCGACAAGGCGGACCGCAAGAACCTGCCCGCACCGACCGGCAGCCGCGTCGCCGCGACCGGCCCGGTCGTGGGCCCGGCGACCGACGTCGAGCGCGGCCTGGTCGCCGAGCTCGCCACCGCGCTGCGGGTCGGGCCCGACGAGATCTCGGTCGAGGCCGACTTCTTCGACGAGCTCGGCGCCACCTCGCTGCTGCTGGCCGGGTTCGCCGCCGCCGTGCGCCGTCGCGACGACCTGCCGTCGGTGTCCGCACGCGACGTCTACCGCCACCCCACCGTGCGCCGGCTCGCCGCCGCGCTCGGCGACGTCGTGCCCACCGTGGCCGCGGAGCCGGTCGAGCCGGTGCGCGCCCGCCCGGTGGCGCACGCGCTGACCGGGGTCGCGCAGCTGCTGTTCCTGCTCGCGTCCGGGTTCGCCGTCGCCGCGGTGCTGGTCCTCGGCTACCGCTGGGTCTCCGCCGCGCCCGACGCGGTGTCGCTCACCGGCCGGTCCGCGCTGTGGACCGCGGGGGTGCTCGTCGCCGTCGTGCTGCTGCCGGTGCTCGCGAAGTGGACGCTCGTCGGCCGCTTCCGCGAACGGACCGTGCCCCTGTGGGGCGCCGCCCACCTGCGGTTCTGGGTCGTCTCGACGCTGATCCGGACCAACCCGATGGCGCTGGCCGTCGGCACCCCGCTGTACACCGGCTGGCTGCGGCTGCTCGGCGCGCGGATCGGTCGCGGCAGCGCCCTGTTCGGGGCCGTCCCGGTCGCCACCGACCTCGTCCGGGTCGGTGCCCGCACGATCGTGCACCCGGAGGCGTCGTTGCAGGCCTACCGGGCCGTGCCCGGCGCGCTGGAGTTCGGCCCGGTCGACGTCGGCGACGACTGCGTGGTCGGCGAGGCCGCCGTGCTCGACGTCCGCACCCGGATGCAGGACGGGTCGCAGCTGGGCCACGCCTCGGCCCTGCGGCCGGGTGTCACCGTGCCCGCCGGGGAGGTCTGGCACGGCTCCCCCGCCGGTCCGTCCGACTCGGACTACCGCGGGCCCGACGCCGTCGGTGCGGGGCGGCTGCGCCGGGTCGTCTACTCGGCGGTGTTCGCCGGGCTGTCCTGGGCCGTCGCGACGGCGGTGTTCGCGCTGCTCGTCGGCCTGTTCGCCCGTTTCGCGCCGCAGGTGGCCGGGCTGATCGGCCTGACCGGTGCCGACATGGGCACGCACTGGTGGTTCTTCCTGATCGGCGCGATCGCGGTGGTGACGCTGGTCGTGCTCGCCCTGCTGGTGGGCGTGCTCGCCGTGCTGACGCTGCCGCGGCTGGCCGCGCTGTTCGTGCCGGTCGACCGCACCTTCCCGCTCTACGGCGTGCGCCACGTCGCGCAGCAGATCGTGACCGGTGTGTCGAACGCGCGGTTCCTGGTGCTGCTGCTCGGCGACAGCTCGTTCATCACCGGCTACCTGAAGGGCCTCGGCTACGACCTGGACGACCTGCGCCAGACGGGGTCGAACTTCGGCACCCAGCTCCGCCAGGAGTCGCCGCGGCACGCCCGCGTCGGCGCCGGGACGATGGTGTCCGACGGGCTGCGGATGATGAACACCGAGCTGTCGCACGACTCGTTCCGGATCCGCCCGGTGCGGCTGGGCCGGGACAACTTCGTCGGCAACGACGTGCACCTGCCGCCGGACGCCCGGATCGGCGACGACGTGCTGCTCGCGACCAAGGTCATGGTCCCGGTCGACGGGCCGGTGCGGACCGGGGTGGGCCTGCTCGGCTCGCCGCCGATGGAGATCCCGCGCATCGGCGCGGGGCCGCACCCGAACCACCCGGCCACCGACGAGGAGCTGGCCCGCCGGCTGCGCTCGAAGAACCGCTACAACGCCTCGACCGTGGTCGTCACGGTGCTGCTGCGGGCGCTCGGCGTCGCGGTCGCGCTGGTCCCGCTCGGGATCTCGGTGGCGCTCTGGCCGGCGTGGGGCCTGTGGGCCCTCGGCCCGGCCGTGTTCCTCGGCCCGCTGCTGCTCATGGTGTGGTCGGCGCTGCTGGAGCGCGCGACGCTCGGCTTCCGTGGCCTGCAGCCGCGCACCGCGTCCATCTACGACCGCTACTTCTGGTTCCACGAGCGGCTCTGGAAGCTCTACGTCCGGCCGGTGCTGGCCGGGACCCCGCTGCTCGTGTGGCGCAACCGCCTGGCCGGTCTGAGCGCCGGGAGGCGCGTCTTCGACGACGGTGCCGCCATGCCGGAGAAGAGCCTGGTCTCCCTCGGCGACGACGTGGTGCTCAACTCCGGGTCGGTCCTGCAGTGCCACTCGCTGGAGGACGGCCGGTTCGAGTCCGGCCGGATCCGGGTCGGCGACGGCGTGTCCGTCGGCGTGCGGGCGTTCGTGCACTACTCCACCGACATCGGCGACGGCGCGACGCTGGCCGCCGACTCGTTCCTGATGAAGGGCGAGCAGGTGGCCCCGGGTGAGCGCTGGGGCGGCAACCCGGCCGAGCCGGAGGCGGACGGCGCCCCGGTGCCCGACCACCGGGCGTCGGCGCCGGCGGAGCCCGCGGTCCCGGTGTCGGTCGTGCCCGTTCTGACGCAGCCGTTCACCGAGGAGGTGTTCCTGTCCCGGGTGCAGCAGTACCTGGAGCTGCACGACGTCGCCTGGGCCACCAACGCCTCGGTCGCGGTGCTCGACACCCTGGCCCGCAGCCTCGGCGCGGACGCCCGTGACGACCTGGCCCGACACCTGCCGTCCGGGCTGCGGGCCCAGGTCCCGTCGCTGACCGGCTACGGCCGGCGCCGCAGCCAGCACGCCGTCGACGACTGACCCGACGCTCCGAGATCGGTTGTGCACTATTGACGAGACCCCCTCCGCAAGGGACCGTGATCCGGTCCCGACAACGGAGTTGGAGCGACGTCATGCCCGAACAGCAGTCCCTGTACGACCGCCTCGGCGGCATCTACGCGATCGCCGGGGCGGTCGACGTCCTCGTCGACCGGCTCTTCGCGAACGCCTCGGTCAACGCGAACGAGGGGGTGCACGCCCACCACGGCGAGCCCGCCAACGCCCCCGGCTACAAGTTCCTGGTCACGGCCTGGTCGGTGCAGGCCGCGGGCGGCCCGCCCTGCTACCCCGGTCTGGACATGGTCGCGGCCCACGAGACCCTGGCGATCACCGACGAGCAGTTCGACGCGGTGGCCCTGGAGATCGCGTCCACGCTGAGCTTCTGCGGGGTGCCGACGGCCGAGCACACCGAGTTCATGGAGATCATCGAGCGCTACCGGCCCGAGGTGGTGCGACAGCAGCCCTCGGCCGCCTGACCGGCCGGTCCCGGGGCGTGGCCGCCGCACCCCCGGGACCGGTCAGCGGCGGGCCGCGAGACGCACCAGGACCAGCGCGGGACCGGACGGCGCGCGGCCCCGCCGCCACGCGGCGCGCAGGCGTCGCTGCAGGTCGGCGCCGCGCACCGGGACCGTCCGCAGCGTCCCGGCCGCCACCTCGGCCGCCACGGCCAGACCGCTGATCACCGCGGGGCCCGCGCCGCCCGCGACCGCGTTCTTGATCGCCGTCGTCGAGCCGAGCTCCAGCACCGGCGACGCGACGGTCCCGAGCGCGCGCTCCAGGAACTCCCGGGTGCCCGACCCGGGCTCGCGGGCCACCAGCGGCGTCGTCGCGAGCCGCGCCGCGTCGACCGCGCGGCGCCGGGCCCACGGGTGGTCCGGCGCGACGACGAGCACCAGCCGGTCCCGCCCGACGACCTGCCCGTCGAGGTCCGCGGGCAGGTCCGGGCCCTCGACGAACCCCAGATCGGCGTCGCCGGAGCGGACGTCGTCGACCACCTCGGCGGTGTTGTGCGAGGTCAGCGTGACCGCGGTGCCGGGCAGCTCGGCCCGCAGCGCCACCAGCCAGCGGGGCAGCAGGTACTCCGCGACGGTGAAGCTGGCGGCCACCCGCAGCCGGGCCGCCCGGTCGGTGCGCAGCGCGGCGACGCCCTCGTCCAGGGCGTGCGCGGCGTCCAGCACGGCCCGCGCCCGCTCGACGACGAGCGCCCCGTCCGGGGTGAGCCGGGTGCCCCGCGGCGACCGTTCCAGCAGGGTCAGCCCGAGTGCGGCCTCCAGAGTCCTGACCCGGGCGCTGACCGCCGCCTGGGAGATGCCGTGGGCCGCCGCGGCCCTGCCCATGCTCCCCAGGGTGGCGACCGAGACCAGCAGGTCGTAGGGCACGAGGTCGGCCACGCGCGGGGACAGGGTCACAACCTCCGATTATGACTCCGCAACCTCGCGACGGGTACCGCCGGGCCGCCGACCGGCCGACCGTGGAGGCATGACGACGCACCTCAGCCCCCCGGCCGCGGCCGCCCCGCCGGCGCCGCACGCGTTCGCCCGCCTCGGGCTGCTGCGCGAGCTCGGCACCCCGGGCGACGCGGTCCGGTCGTTCGGGCCGAACTGGTTCGCCGCGGTGATGGGCACCGGGATCGTCGGCGGGGCGGCCGCGACGCTGCCGTTCCGCTCCCCGTGGCTGACCGCGTGGGCGACCGGGGTGTGGGGCCTGGCCTCGGCGCTGCTGGTGGTGCTCGTGGCCGCGACGGTGGCGCACCGGGTGCGGTTCCCCGAGCGGGCCCGCGCGCACGCCGCGGACCCGGTGGCCGTGCAGTCCTACGGCGCCGTCGCGATGGCCCTCATGACGGTCGGCGCGGGCGCGGTCCAGTTCGGCCCGGCCGTGCTCGGCACCCCGGCCGCGCTCGCGACGAGCGGGGCGCTGTGGCTGACCGGGACGGCGTTCGGGCTGGTCACCGCCGTCGGCGTGCCGTACCTGATGATCACCCGGCACACGGTCGCACCGGACGCGGTGTCCCCCGCCTGGCTGCTGCCGGTGGTGCCGCCGATGGTGTCGGCCGCGGACGGGGCGCTGCTCGTCGTCCACCTCGCGCCGGGCACGGGCCGCACCACGCTGCTGCTCGCCTGCGTCGCACTGTTCGGGATGAGCCTGTTCGCGACGCTGGCCCTGCTCCCGCAGATCTGGAACCGGCTCGTCGTGCACGGGACCGGACCGGCGGCGGCCGTCCCCACCCTGTGGATCGTGCTCGGCCCGCTCGGCCAGTCGGTCACCGCGGCCGGGCTCCTGGCGAACGCCGCGCCGGGCAGCCTGCCCGAGCCGTACGCGGGCGCCGCGGCGGTGGTCGCGGTGGTCTACGGCGTCCCGGTCTGGGGGTTCGCGATGCTGTGGCTGGCGCTCGCGGCCGCGGTGACCCTGCGGACCGTCCGGCGGGGGCTGCCGTTCACGCTGACCTGGTGGAGCTTCACCTTCCCGGTGGGGACCTGCGTGACCGGCACGAACCTGCTGGTGGCGCGGCTGGGGACGCCGGCGCTCACCGTCGTCGCGACGGCGCTGTACGTGCTGCTGGTGGCGGCCTGGCTCGTCGTCGGGGCCCGGACCGTGCACGGTGCGCTCGTCCGCTCCGAACCTGCTCGACCCCGCGTGAGGCGCCCTCAGCGGCGCGGGTCGCTCCGGTCGGGGGACCCGAGCAGATCGAGCTGGTAGCCGTCGCGGGTGGAGAAGTCGGCCCGCAGCACGAAGCGGTCGCCGCGCACCAGCGTGCGGCGCCACTCGACGGGGCGGCCCTTCGCGCTGCCGAGCCGCGACACCGAGAACGCGGCGGTCGACGGGCTCCCGCCCAGCAGCCGGTGCTCGGCGGGGGTCGGCAGGATCGGCGCGATGGTCTCCTCGCCGCCGGTGAGCACCACGTCGCACAGCTCGGCGTAGCGCTGGTAGAGGGCGACCCCGGTGAAGTCGGCGTGCAGCAGCGGGGCGGCCAGGTCGTACGGCAGCCACACCCGGTCCAGCGCGAGCGGCTCACCACCGGCGAGCCGCAGCCGTTCCAGGTGCACCAGCGGCGTCGACTCCTCCAGCCCGAGCCGCGCCGCGACGACACCGTCGGCGCGCACGTCCAGGGCCCGCACGACGCTGCGCTGCTCCAGGCCCATGGCCCGCACGGACTCGTGGATGCTGTAGAGCGCACCCAGGCGCTGGGCGGTCTCGACCGGTGCCGCCTGCCGCGACGGCCGGCCCCGCGTCCCGACGACGCGGCCCTCGTCGCGCAGCACCTTCACCGCCTGACGGACGGTGTGCCTGCTGACGCCGTACTCCCGGCCCAGGGCGAGCTCGCCGGGGAAGCCGTGGGTGAACGCGTCGGAGTCCAGGCGGCGGCGCAGGTCCTCGAGCAGCTGCTCCCAGAGCAGCCGTCCCGGCTCGCGGCGGAGCACGGCGGGTCCGGGGACCGGTCCGGCCTCGGCGTCACGCACCCTGGTGAATGTACGGGCCGGACCGTCGCGGCCCCCCGGGCAGGCGACCCGGGCCGGTGGGTCAGCGGACCGACCAGGTGCAGGCTCCGGTGAAGACGACCGCCTCGCCGGCGAGGATCCGGGCGGCGGCCGGGCCGTGCAGGACCCCGCGGGACACCTCGGCGCCGTCCGGCCCGGTGCGCGTGTAGACGCACTCCCGGCCCGGGGCGGGCCCGTCGGTGCTCCAGGTGCCGGGCGCGAGGTCGAGACCGGCCCGGTACACGCCCTCGGCCGCCTCCCGCACCGGGACGGGCGCGGCCTGGTGGACGGCGGTCGCCTCGGCACGGTCGTCGCCGTGCACGAACACCCCGACCAGCACCACCGGCACGACCAGCGCCAGCAGCACCCACGGCCAGAGCACGGTGCGCTGACCTGCTGCGGCGCGCTCCGCGTAGTACCGCTCGTACGGTCCGGTGCCGTCCATCCACCCGCCTCACGTCCGACGTCACTCTGGTGATCGAAGCGGATACCCGTGAGTGTTACGTCCCGTCCCACGATGTGAGCGGACGTGCCGGACCGGCGGTCGTCAGATCGCGGGGTTCGCCAGCATCCCGGAGCCGAGCGCGATCGACAGCAACGCGAGCATCACGAACAGCACCCCCATGAGCAGCCACGCCTCGCCGAGCCCCTGCCGCCGGGCCCGCCGCGCGAGCGCCGCCTGCTCGGCAGCGGAGGCCACCGGCAGCGACGCCCGCACGCCGAACCGGGCGTCCAGGTCGGCGGCGGTGGTGATCCCGCCGAGCACCTCCTCGACCGGGCCGTCGGCGACGATGCGGCCGCCGAGCAGGAGCGCGACCCGGTCGCCCAGGTCGCGGGCCAGGTCCAGGTCGTGGGTGACGACGAGTGCCGTCGCGTCCGCGGCGCGCCGGCGCACGGCGCGCACGACCTGCTCGCGGTTGTGCAGGTCCATGGCCGGCCCGGGGTCGTCGAGCACCAGCAGCTGCGGCGCGCCGACCAGTGCCCTGGCGAGCGCGGCCCGCCGGCGCTGCCCCGCCGACACCGCCGACGGCAGCGCGGTGGCGTGCTCGGCCAGGTCGAACTCGTGCAGGATCCGCCAGGTCGCGGCGTCGGCGTCGGGTGCCCCGGCCGCCCGCAGCGGGTAGGCGACGTTGTCGAACAGCGTCAGCGACGCGAACAGCGACGCGTCGTAGACCGAGGACCCGCCGAGCAGGACCCCCATCCGGCGGCGCAGCCCGGCCAGCTCGGCGTCGCGCAGACCGGCGACGACGTGGCCGTCCACCAGGGTCTCGCCCGACTCGGGCGTGTACAGCCCGAGCAGGATCCGCACCAGCGTCGTCTTGCCGACGCCGGACGGACCGAGCAGGACGGTCGTGCGGCCGGGTGGTAGCTCCAGGTCGATCCCCTCGAGTACGGGCTCGGAGTCGAAGGACATCCGGACCGCGCGGAACGAGACCGCCGGTGCCGTCGGGACCAGTACGTCGTCGATCATCGTCACCCCCTCGGGTGACGAACCATAGGGTCGGGTGGAGCAGCGTGTACAGACATCCGCTGTGCGGCCGGGGGCTACCCTGCCCCGCATGGTCTCCCCCGCGGACGAACCGCGTCCGCCCCGACCCCGCCGCACGCAGGACGAACGCCGGGCCAGCAGCCGGGCGATCATCCTCGCCGCCGCCCTCGAGGAGCTGTTCGAGAACGGCTACGCGCACTCCACGACCGTGACCGTGCAGCGGCGGGCCGGGGTGTCGCGCGGGCGGCTGCTGCACCACTTCCCCAGCCGCGAGTCGCTGCTCATCGCCGCCGCGCAGTACCTGGTCGTCGAGCGGATCGCCGACATGGAGCAGTGGGTGCTGGGCTCGGAGTACGGGCGCACCACCGGCCCCGCGCGCTGCGACCGGGCCGTGGAGCTGCTGTGGGACACGTTCCTGCAGCCGTACTTCTGGGCGTCGATGGAGCTGTGGGCCGCCGCCCGTACCAATGCCGACATCCGGGCCGAGCTGCTCCCCGCGGAGCGCCGGCTGGGCATCGCGCTGACCCACGTGGTCGCGGCGATGTTCGGGCCGGTGCTGTCCAGCCACCCCGACTTCGACGAGTGCCGCGACCTGCTGTTCACCAGCATGCGGGGGGTCGCGATGACCTACGCGATCCACCCCCGCGACCCGGTGACCGAGCCGCACCTCCCGAGCTGGAAGCGCCTGGCCCGCCGGATGCTCGACGTTCCCGACGAGGACCCGGCGGGCGGCGCCGACGGCTAGGAGACGCCGGCGAACTCCAGCGCCTCGGCCCAGCTCGCGCGCTTCGAGATCAGCCGCTTGTACTTCATGATCTGGGTGGGCCGGTCGATCGTGATCGTCCCGACGAGCCGGTCGCCGCGCCGGTAGAGCGCGAGGAACCGGTCGTCGCCCAGCTCGGAGGACACGACCCGGATCTCGTCGGCGGCCGGGCGGCCGACGAACTGGATCCGGCTGGAGTACCAGTCCGACCAGAAGTACGGCACGGTCCCGAGCTCGGTGGCGTTCTCCGGGTCGAGCGCGTTCTTCGCGGCCAGCGCGCCCTGCTCCGCGGCCGTCGTCCAGTGCTCCAGGCGCATGACCTCGCCGTCGAACAGGTGGTTCGGGAAGTGCACGACGTCGCCCGCGGCATACACGCCGTCGGCGGCGCGCAGGGTGGCGTCGGCGACGACGCCCCGGTCCCGCTCGTGCAGCTCGACGCCGGAGCCCTCCAGCCAGTCCGTGCAGGGCGACACGCCGATGCCGACGACCACCAGGTCCGCCGGGACCACCTCGCCCGAGCCCAGCCGGACGCCGGTGACGGCGCCGTCGGCGGAGGACTCCAGCCCGTCGACCGTCTCGCCGCAGCGCAGGTCGGTGCCGTGCTCGCGGTGCAGGTCCGCGCAGGCCTTGCCCATGTCCTCGCCGACCGAGCGGACCAGCGGGACCGGCAGCGTCTCGACGATCGTGGCGGACAGGCCGCGCTTGCGCGCCGAGCTCGCCACCTCCGAGCCGATGAACCCGGCACCGATCACGACGGTGCGGGCGCCCGCGTCCAATGCGGACCGCACGGCGAGCGCGTCGTCCCAGGTCCGCAGGGCGTGCACACCGGACAGCTGCCCGGTGCCGGGCAGCATCCGGGCCGCTCCCCCGGTGGCGACGACGAGCGCGTCGTAGGACAGCTCGGAGCCGTCGCCGATCCCGATCAGCTTCCCGTCCGTGTCCAGCGACGAGGCCGGGCTCCCCAGGCGCAGCTCCACCCCCAGTTCCTCACGCAGGTGCTCCTCGGTCCGGTACCGCGGGTCGGCGGGCTCCTCGCCGGTGTCGTCCAGGAACGCCTTGGACAGCGGGGGCCGGTCGTAGGGCAGGTGGCGCTCGGCACCGACCAGCGTGATCCGGCCGGTGTGGCCGGCCCGGCGGGCGGACTCGACGGCACGGATCCCGGCGAGCGACGCCCCGACGACGACGAGGTGCTCCACGGTGGTCCTCCTCGGGAACGAGCAGACGCCGGGGGTGGCGGCCCCCGGCGTCTGCGGTGTGGTGTGACGGGGTGGGGTCAGCTCTCGACGAGGCGCAGGGCCTCGGTCGGGCAGGAGGCGATCGCCGCCTCGCAGGCCGCGCGGTGCTCGTCGGACGGGGTGGCGTCGAGGATGTCGAGCGACCCGTCGTCACGCACCTCGAACAGCTCCGGCGCCTCGGCCTCGCAGAGGCCGAGCCCGCTGCACTTGCTCTCGTCCAGCTCGATACGAAGACCCATCACTTCTCCAGGGAGAATCGGAACGGCATGCGCTTCACCCCGCGCATGAAGTTGGTGCCCAGCAGCTCGGGCTCACCGACCTCGAACTGCGGGATGCGGAACAGCAGCTCACGGAACAGCGCCTTCAGCATGGACTTGGCGAGCTGGTTGCCCAGGCAGAAGTGGACACCGCCGCCGCCGAACCCGGTGTGCGCCTTCGCGTTCTCGCGCGACAGGTCGAACTTCTCCGGGTTGTCGAAGACCTTCTCGTCCATGCAGCCCGACGGGTAGAACATGACGACCTTGTCGCCGGGGACGATCTTCTTGCCGCCCAGCTCGGTCTCGACGACCGCGGTGCGACGGAAGGTCATCACCGGGCAGGCGTACCGGACGAACTCCTCGATGGCGTTGTTGATCCGGCCGTCGTAGTCCTCCATGAGCCACTGCTTCTGCTCGGGGAAGTGGGTGAAGGCGCGGACGGTGAACGACGAGGTGTGCCGGGTGGTGTCGGTGCCGGCGACGGCCATGAGCACGAAGAACGAGCCGATCTCGAACTCGTCGAGCTTCTGCCCGTCGACCTCGGCGTTGATCAGCGAGGTGATCAGGTCGTCGGAGGGCTCGGCGGTCTTGAGCTCGATCAGCTCGGTGGCGATGTCGTGCAGGTTCGTCGCGGCCTGCACCTGCACCTCGTCGGCCTGGCGGCCGGCGAGCACCTCGTCGTCGGCCCAGGCGACGATGTCCGCCGCGTTCTTCTCGGTGGCCTCGCGCAGGTGCTCCGGGATGCCCATGATGTCGCAGAAGATCCGGGTGGGCAGGACCTTCGCGACGCTGGTGACGAAGTCGATCTCGCCCGAGGTCTCGGCGACGACGCCGTCGACGACCTCCTTCGCGGCGAGCGCGATCTTGTCGTCGATCAGCTTGATCTGCTTGGGCGTGAACGCCGAGGCGACCAGCTTGCGCAGCCGGTCGTGCTTCGGGTTGTCCATCGCCAGGAAGGACTGGGTCAGCTCGAGGAAGATCGGCGGGAGCAGGTCGAACAGCACGCCCTGGCCGGAGACGTAGGTGTCGTTGTCCCGGCTCACGGCGACGATGTCGGCGTGGCTGACCACGGCCCAGTAGCCCGGATCGTCGGGGTCGGGGGTGACGGCGTCGTCGACCGGACGCTGCCAGGAGACCGGCTGCTCGGCGCGGAGGACCTTGAAGGTCTCCTCACGCTGCTCGGAGGTCTGGTTCCAGAACGCCTTGGTGGAGATGTCGACCGGGTAGTGCTCGGGCTTGCCCTCGCTGGTGGCCGGGATCATGTTCACGGCGTCCGGGTCGTACATCTCCGACTCGAAGTCGGTGGCGTCGAAGGTGGCGGTCATCGGATCTCCTCCGAGCCCTGCGGTCTGCTCCGCGGGCGGAAAGCTGGCGACACACGGTCGGGGAACAGTGTGCGGAGACGGGTGGGGGGCGGGCGTCACCCCGGGAGGGCGACGTCGTACCCCCAACGGGAGAGGGAGGGGCCCTCCCCGGCACGGGCGGTTGCCGGGGAGGGCCCGAGAGGGTGCTCAGTCCTCGGCGTGGCTGAGCAGCACGTCGTACGGACGGGCGTCGCGGGTGCCGGACAGGTCGAGGTGGACGTTCTTCTCCTCGACGTAGGGGTCCAGCGCGCGCGGGCCGAGCTCGCGGCCCACACCGGACTGCTTGTACCCGCCGAAGGGCACCTCGCAGTTGATCTGGTGTGCGTCGTTGATCCAGACCGAGCCGGCCTTGATCTTCTCGGCGACGTCCAGGGCACGGGAGTTGTCGCGGCTCCACACCGACGACGCGAGCCCGTACTGGGTGTCGTTGGCCAGGGCGACGCCCTCGGCCTCGGAGCCGTAGCGGATGACCGACAGCACCGGGCCGAAGATCTCCTCGCGGGCGATCCGCATGTCGTTGCGGACGCCGGTGAAGATGGTCGGCTGGATCCAGTGGCCGCCCTCGTACCCCTCGACGTGGGCCTCTCCGCCGCCCAGGACGGCGGTGGCGCCCTCGTCCTTGCCGGACCGGATCAGCTCGAGGATGCGGTCCTTCTGCTTCGCCGAGACGACCGGGCCCATGTCGGTCTCCCAGTCCCGGGTGTCCCCGAGCTGGATGGTGGAGGCCCGGGCGACCATGCGCTCCACGAACTCGTCGTGCAGCGAGTCCGGCAGCAGCAGGCGGGTCATCGACTCGCAGACCTGGCCGGAGTAGAGCATGCAGCCGTACAGCACGCCGTCGACGGCGATGTCCAGGTCGGCGTCGTCGAGGACCAGCGCCGGCGACTTGCCGCCGAGCTCCAGGGTCACCGCCTTCACCGTGCCCGAGGCCAGGCGCATGATCTCGCGCCCGACGTCGGTGGACCCGGTGAAACCGATCTTGCCGACGCCCGGGTGCGACGCCAGGCGGGCACCCGCGTCCGGGCCGGGGCCCGGGACGACGTTGAACACGCCCGGCGGCAGCCCGCACTCCTCGGCGATCCGGGCGAACTCCAGCGCCGACAGCGGCGTCTTCTCGTCCGGCTTGAGGATCACCGAGTTGCCGACGGCCAGGGCCGGCGCGAACTTCCACAGCGACAGCAGCAGCGGGAAGTTCCACGGTGCGATCGCGCCGACCACGCCGATCGGCTCCTTGCGGAGCGTCGACTGGCCGAGCACCGGGAACGTCGCCCGCGGCATGGGCGTCTCGAACTCGTAGCGCTCCGCCAGGCCCGCGAAGTACTCCAGGTGCGGGGCGCAGTAGCCGACGTGGAAACCGGTGGCCTGCCGCACGGTGGCGCCGTTGGCCATGATCTCCAGCTCGACCATCTCGTCGAGCCGCTCGCCGAGCCGGTCCGCGATCGCCCGCATCACCGACGCGCGGTGTGCGGGGGTGGCGCGGGACCAGCCGCCGTCGTCGAAGGCCGCCTGGGCCGCGTCGACGGCGGAGTCGATGACCGCCGCCCCGCCCGACGCCGCGGTGGCGACGAGCTCGCCGTTCTGCGGGTCGCGGATCTCCAGGTGGTCGTTCGAGTCCACGTCCTTGCCACCGATCCGCATCGGGAAGTGGCGGACGGTCGTCCCGGCGGTCATGCGGTGGGGTCCAGGACGATCTTGGTGGCCTCGCGCTCCTCGAACATCCGGTACGCCTCCGTCGCCTGCGACATCGGCATCCGGTGCGAGATGAACCGGCTCGGGTCGAGCTTGCCGGCGGCGATCAGCGCGAGCGTCTCGTCCATGTAGTTGGTGATGTTGGCGACGCCCTGCGAGATGGTGACGCCCTTGAGGTAGAGGTCGCCGAAGGGCAGCTCGATCGAGTCCTCGGTGTAGACGCCGGGGATCGAGATGGCGCCGCCGGAGCGCACCAGGGAGCAGGCCGAGAGCAGCGCCGACGGGTGGCCGACGGCGTCGATCACGACGTCCGCGCCGCGCCAGTCGGTGAGGTCCTGCACGGCGTCGGCCGGGTCGGTCTCGTCGGCGTTGACCGGGATCGCGCCGATGGCCTCCGCCTCCTTGAGCCGGGAGGCGACCTTGTCCACGACGACGGTCTGGGACGCGCCGAGCACGTTCGCGGCCATCGCGGCGCAGAGCCCGACCGGGCCCGCGCCGACCACGGCGACGGTGTCACCGGGCTGGATGAACTTGCGGACGGCCTCGTAGCCGGTGGCCATGATGTCGCCGACGAAGAGCTTGTCCTCGTCGTTGCCCTTGCCCTCGTCGGTGAGCTTGCGCAGCGTGCGGTCGGCGTTCGGCACGATCACGTACTCGGCCTGGCCGCCGGACAGGCTGCCGAAGGTCACGCCGAGACCGAAGATCATCGTGCCGAAGCACTGGCCGGGACGGTTGCGGCGGCAGTTGTAGCAGCTCCCGCAGCTCACGACGCACGACGCGACGGCCCGGTCGCCCTCGGAGATCAGGTTGACCCCGGACCCGACCGCCTCGACGGTGCCGAGGAACTCGTGGCCCAGGACGACGTCGTCCTCGATCACGATCCGGCCCTCGTAGGGGTGCAGGTCGGTACCGCAGATCGCGGTGAGGTCGACGCGCATCAGCACGTCACCGGGGTCGGTGATCTCCGGCTTGGGGACCTCCATGACCTCGATCTTGTGCGGCTCGCGGAGCACGACCGCCTTCATGGTCGCCATCTCGTCGGCGTCCCTTCCTGTGTCGTCGGGTGGGTCAGGCGTTCGCGGAGGCGTCCTTCTCGGCGACCAGCTCGCGGTACATCGGGAACAGCGGCTTGGTCAGCGGGACCAGCTTCAGGATCTTGTTGACCGGGCCCTTGGCCTTGACCTCGCCCTTGGCCAGCCCGACGGCGAGGTTGTACTCACCGCGCCAGAACTTGTCGCCGGTGTCGGCGCGCATCATCAGGGTGATGTCGGCCTTGTCCTCGTCGGCGCCGGTGTGCACGTCCAGGGCCGGCTCGTGCATCTTGACCCACATCTCGGTGTCGGGGTCGGTGTAGAGCACCCGCAGGTTGATGTCCGCGGCGCGCATCTTCGGGCCCGACTCCGGGTGGTCGTTGGCCGCGCGGAAGACGCCGCCGATGTACTTGTCGACCTCGTTGCTGTCGGCGAAGAAGCCCATCTCGATCTCCTCGTTGAGTGCTGGTGCCGACACCCGGAAGTGGGCGCCGTCGGTGGTACGAATGCTGTCCGGGAGCGAGGGGGGTCACATCGCTCCCGGGGGGTGGTTCCGTGCTCCCTACGGATGCACGGTGCGTGACGGACGGTTCCGCGCGGTGACCGTCGCGGCGCGTCCGTCAGGCGGGGGCGACCTCGGTGTACTGCTTGCGCAGCTCGCCCTTGACGAGCTTCCCGGTGGCGCTGCGGGGCAGCTCCGCGGCGAAGTCGACGCTGCGCGGGGCCTTGTAGTGCGCGATCCGCTCGCGGACGAACTCCAGCAGCTCGGCCTCGAGCTCCGGGGAGCCCTCGACGCCCTCGGGGGTCTGCACGACCGCCTTGACCTGCTCGCCCATCTCCGGGTCGGGCACGCCGATCACGGCGACGTCGTAGACCTTCGGGTGCAGGGTGAGGACGTCCTCGACCTCCTGCGGGTAGATGTTCGCCCCGCCGGAGATGATCATGAAGGCCTTGCGGTCGGTGAGGAACAGGTAGCCGTCGTCGTCGACGTAGCCGACGTCGCCGGTGGTGGACCAGTTCTCGTGCTCGGGGTGGCGCGCGTCGCGGGTCCGCTCGGGGTCGTTGTGGTACTCGAACGGCGGGACGTCGCGTTCGAAGTAGACGGTGCCGACCTCGCCGGTCGGGAGCTCCTTGCCGTCGTCGTCGCACACCCGGATGACGCCGAGGCCCGCCTTGCCGACGCTGCCGGGCTTCTCCGCCCAGGCCGCCGAGTCGATGAAGGTGACGCCGTTGCCCTCGGTCGAGGAGTAGTACTCGTGCAGGACCGGGCCCCACCAGTCGATCATCTTCTGCTTGACGTCGACCGGGCACGGGGCGGCCGCGTGCACGGCCACCCGCAGCGACGAGACGTCGTAGGAGTTCCGGACCTCGTCGTCGAGCTTGAGCATGCGCACGAACATCGTCGGCACGAACTGTCCGTGCGTGACCCGGTAGCGCTGGAGGTGCTCCAGGGTGTCCTCGGCCCGGAACCTCTGCGCCATGACGACGGTGCCGCCGAGGGCGTGCACGATGCCGCCGAACCGCAGCGGCGCGGCGTGGTAGACCGGCGCCGGGGAGTAGTAGACGGTGTCCTCGCCGA
This sequence comes from Pseudonocardia sp. ICBG162, assembly GCF_020496225.1. Lineage (NCBI taxonomy): Bacteria > Bacillati > Actinomycetota > Actinomycetes > Pseudonocardiales > Pseudonocardiaceae > Pseudonocardia > Pseudonocardia sp. ICBG162. The sequence continues at coordinate 1,633,944 of NZ_JAHLJD010000031.1, read as the reverse complement.
ACTTGTACATCGGGCCGAACACCGCGGTGTAGAGGTCACCGGGCTCGTCGACCTGGATGGTCGGCAGCGCGGGCTTGATGCCCTTCGGCCGGCCGGTGGTGCCCGAGGAGTAGAGCATGTCCGCACCGCGGGGCTGCTCGGGCAGCGGCTCGTCGGGGGCGAGCTCCATGGCCGCGCCGAGGGCCTCGTAGCCCTCGACCGCTCCCCCGAAGGCGAAGCGGCGCTCGACGCCGGGCGTCCGGTCCACGAGCGCCTCGGCCAGCTCGCGCTTGGCGGCCGAGGCGAACAGGACCCGCGCGCCGCAGTCGGTGACGATGTAGGCGGCCTCGTCCGGGGACAGGTGGTGGTTGATCCCGGTGACGTAGAGGCCCGAGCGCAGCGCGGCCCAGTAGATCTCGAAGACCTCGGGGGCGTTGTCGGAGACGAACGCGACGTGGTCGCCGCGGCGCAGTCCGGCGTCGCGCAGGACGTGGGCGATCCGGCGCGAACGGTCGTCGAGCTCGGCGTAGGTCGTGGTACGGCCGGTCTCGGGCTGGACGACCGCCGGGTGGTCGGGCCGGGTGCGCGCATGGGTCCCTGGGAACACGGGCTGCTCTCCCCTTCGAGAGTGGGTCGGAACGGCGCCGGGGCGAGGCACCGCCGTCGCAGCCCGCATCGTGTCGGCACACCGGGTGACCCGGCATCCCTCCCGAGGGGGTGGTTCCTCCCCCGCTCGGGCGCAGGGGTCAGCCGCGCAGGAACCGCGCGACCGCCTCGGCCCGGGTGGACGCGCCGAGCTTGCGCAGGATGTTGCGCGCGTGCACCTTCACGGTGTCGACCGAGACGACCAGGCGGCGGGCGATCTCGGCGCTGGTCATCCCCCGGGCCAGCAGCTCGAGGACCTCCCGCTCCCGTGCGGTCAGCCCGGACCGGTCCGGTGCCGCCGGCGCGGCGCCGGCGACGGGTGTCGCCGCCGCGGGCTCCGCGAGGCCGTCGACGGCGGTCAGCGCGAGCATCTGCCCGGCGCTCAGCCGCACCGCGGTACGGAGCCGGGTGAGCTCCTCGGCGAGCAGGGCGCGTTCCAGCATCACCCCGCTCACCTGCGCCAGCAGCCCGAGCACGCTCCGGTCCGGCACCGTCGGCTCCCGGCCGGAGTAGCAGGCGTCGGCGTGGATGGTGGCGACGACGCGGCCGAACGCGAGCACCGGGCTGGCCACGTAGCCCGGCGTATGGATGTGGTCGACGATGGGGCGCCAGACGCGGTCGTCGTCGCGGGTGTCGACGAGTGCGGGCGCCCGGCGCCGCAGCATCTCGACCTCCAGACCGCCCGGACGGAGCTCGACGGGGTACCGGCAGGCGTTCTCGTGCGCCTCCGCGGCCTCCTCGGGCCGGTCCCGGAACACGGTGCTGCGCACCGCGAGCCGGTCGTCCTCCAGCCCGAGCACCATCACCCGGTCGAACCCGAACCGGTCGACGGCCTCGCGCGCCACCCATCCGAGGACCGCGTCCAGCGAGTCGTGCCGGGGCGCGGCCGCGAGCACCTCGGGGACGGCCGCCAGTGCACCGAGGACACGACGGTGCTCCTCCGGCTCTCCGTCCGGCCCGTCGACGACGCCGGCGGTCGGGTCGGGCGCCGTCAGGCGCCTCCCCAGGGACTGGGGCATCGCGTCCTCCTCGGGTGAGCCGCACTGCTCCTGCGGGCCGATGGGACCCGCCCTACACCGGCGGGGGTAGGGATCTACCGCCGCGACGTGATGGAACGCCCTGACCTGCGGCGATAGCTTCCGATGATCCCGTCCGGTCCGTTCTCGACCGAGACCTGCGGACCTGCCTTCCCACCAGAGGATCCCATCGTGGCCTACGTCATCACAGCGCCGTGTGTCGCCGACTACTCGTGCCTGGAGATCTGTCCGGTCTCCTGCATCCACCCGCATCCGGACCATCCCGACTTCGACACGGTCGAACAGCTCTACATCGACCCGCAGGCGTGCATCGACTGCGGTGCCTGCGTCGACGCCTGCCCGGTCGACGCCATCCACCCCGAGCTCGAGGAGCTCGCCGAGGTGGCGGGTGTCGACCTCGTCGTCGACGAGCGCGACCTGGCCGGGGTCGACCCCGCCTCGATCCCGGCCGGCGCCGTCCGGCGCAAGCACGACACCCTCACCGGGTGGGCCGGCCGTCCGCTCACCGGCGCCCCGCGCCGGATCGTGCTCCGTTTCCTCACCTCCCCGGTCGAGATCCTCGGGACCGACCGGGTCGAGGCGGTCCGGACCGTCCGCAACCGGATCGCCCGCGACGCCGACGGGGTCGCCCGCGCCGTGCCGACCGACGTCGAGGAGACGATCCCCGCGGGGCTCGTGCTGCGGTCGGTGGGCTTCCGCGGCACCCCGCCCGCCGGTCTGCCGTTCGACAGCGACCGCGGCATCGTCCGGCACACCGACGGCCGGGTTGCCGACCGCCCGGGGACCTACGTGACCGGCTGGATCAAGCGCGGCCCCACCGGGATCATCGGCACCAACAAGAAGTGTGCCCGCGACACCGTGCGCGCCCTGTTCGACGACCTCGACGCCGGTCGGCTCCCGCGCTCCGGGACCCTCGACCGCCGCTCCGTCGACGCGCTGCTCCCCCGCCCGGTGGACCTGGCGGGGTGGCAGGGCATCGACCGCGCCGAGCGCGCCGCGGGCGCCACCGAGGGCCGGCCGCGCCGCAAGCTGACCACGGTCCCCGACCTCGTCGCCGCCGCGGCGGGCGGCGGGCACCCGGTGCGCCGCTACGACGCCGTGATCGTCGGGTCCGGGCTCGGCGGCATCACCAGCGCCGCCTGCCTGGCCGCCGCCGGGAAGTCGGTCCTGCTGCTGGAGCAGCACGAGATCCTCGGCGGCTGCTCCCAGGTGTTCCGCCGCCGCGGCAACTGGGAGTTCGACTGCGGCGTGCACTACGTCGGCGGCTGCGTACCCGGCTCGGACGGGCTGATCCCCACCGTGCTGCGCGGCCTCGGCGTCGAGGACCGGATCGCCTGGTCCCGGATGGACGACGACGGCATGGACACCGTCCAGTTCCCCGACCACGCGTTCCGGGTCCCGACCGACTGGGACCGGTTCGCCGACAACCTGGCGCAGACCTACCCGTCCGACGCCGACGGGCTCCGCTCCGCCATCGCCGAGCTGCGCTACGTCGGCGAGAGCGCCGACCGGATCAACGACGTGCCGCACTCGGTGAAGGCCATCCTGCCGCTGGGGAAGCGCCCGTGGGAGGTCGCGGCGATCGTCCGCAGCCTGGAGCAGCCGATCTCGGCGTTCTTCGACCGGCACAAGCTCGGGCGCGAGGCCCGCGCCGCGCTGCTCGCGCTGGTGCACCTGCACAACACCGCCCCGGTCCGGACGCCCGCGCTGCTGCTGGCCGTGCTGCTGCGCCACTACTTCAAGGCCGGGGCCTACTTCCCCGAGCAGGGCGGGCAGGTCCTGGCGGCCAACCTGGCCGAGGTGATCCAGGCACACGGCGGGGTCATCCGGACCCGCGCCCGGGTGCGCTCGATCGACGTCGAGTCCGGCCGCGTCACCGGGGTGACCCTGACCGACGGCGAGCGCATCCACGCCGACGTCGTCGTCAGCAACGCCGACGTGCACAGGACCTTCCAGGACCTGATCGAGCCGCAGCACCTGAAGCGGAGCACCCTCGACCGGATCCGCCGGTTCCGGCGCGGATACTCGATCTTCTCCACCTACGTCGCGGCCGACATCGAGCTGGCCAGGACCCGGCCCGCCACCAACTTCGTCCTGCACGGCCGCTACGACATGCAGACGACCTACGACATCATGGACCGCGGCGGCTGGGACCCCGAGGGCTGGCTGGCCATCAGCTCACCGACGCTGAAGACCTGGGGGCGCAAGCACTTCGGCCCGCCCGGGCACAGCAGCATCGAGGCGTTCTGCTCCGTCCCCGGCGAGTACGACTTCTGGGGCGGCGGCGACCCGATGAGCGGTCCGTCGTACAAGCACTCCCCGCTCTACGAGCAGCGCAAGGCCGAGATCGAGGGCGTCGTCATGGAGCGGATGCTCGAGGCGCTGCCCGAGCTCCGGGGGCACGTGCTGTGGCAGGAGTCGGCGACCCCGCTGACCCACGAGCGCTTCACGCTGTCCCGGATGCCCTACGGCCCGGAGAACGCCAGGGACCAGATCGGCCCGGGCCGGCGGATCGCCGCGACGACCGAGATCCGCGGGCTGTACCTGGCCGGTGCCTCGACGACCTACATGTACGGCATCGCGTTCACGATGCGCGGCGGGGTCGGGACGGCGTCGGAGATCCTCGGCACCGACCTGCTCCGGCGGTTCCACCGGGGTGAGGTCATCACCGACGTCGCGGCCCTGCCCGAGCACGGCCCGGACTGGGACCCGTACGAGGTCAGCCGCGGGTACAGCCTCAAGGGCGCCCGCCGCGAGGAGCACGCCGCGGCCGTCGCCACCGGGAGGTGAGACCCGGGGCCGCCGCCTACGCGGGGCGGCGGTCCCGGTTCCGGCCCGCGAGGTGCCCGGCGATCGCGCCCATGACCACCGCGGTGAGCAGGGTGAGGACCAGCTGCGTCGGGTCGAGGCCCCCGGTGCCGAGGACGACCAGCGGCAGCACGAGCAGGTACCCCGCGACGGCCGCGCCGGCGCCGTGCACCCGCGGGTCGACGGCGTCGCCGATCCGGTAGCCGGCCAGCACGAACGCGACGACCGCGGTGATGATCAGCCAGGCCGGGCCGACCACCGGGATCTGCGAGCCCAGCGGCGCGGCGAGGCCGCCGATCACCAGCACGCTGAACGCCAGCGAGGCGCCGCGGACCAGGCTGACCCAGTCCACGCGGTCGGAGAACCAGTCGAACCCCGGGACGGCCACGAGGTCTCCCTTCGGTCGGCTCAGCGCAGGTGTCGCAGCGCGGAGGGTGTCAGCAGCGGGACGGTCCCCACCACAAGCAGCACCATCGCCGGGACGGTCTCCCAGCGCCCCGCCGAGGCGAGGAGCACCACCGACACAACGGACAGGACGACCGCGGGGTAACGGGCCGCGCGGCGGCGCAGCGCCAGGCCGGCGCCCGCTGCGACGAGCAGCACCGCGAGCAGGAGCAGCAGCCACGCCGGGTACGGCGCGGTCGTCCCGACCTCGACGACGGGGGCGCCCTGCCCGGCCAGCGTGCTCGCGGTGTCCTCGTCGACCGTCGACTCGGGCCGCAACCCCGCCCACGCGACGGCCAGCAGCACCGCGGTCAGCATCCACGCGGCGGCCGACACCACCAGTGCCCACGGCATCGTGGACCGGCTCCGCACCTGCTCGCTCATGGCCGCAGGCTAGAGCGCCCGTCCGGCCGTACGGACCCCTCCACGCGCAGGGACACCCACTACGGGAGAGGGAGTCACCACCCCCGGGAGACGAGCGGCCCGCCGCGACGGCGTCCACTGGTGCGATGACGGGACCCGTGTCCGGCGAGTCCCCCCGCGGGCCCGCGATCGACTTCACCGACGTCACGACGATGATCGACGACACCCCGGTGCTGTTCCGGCTCGGCCTGCACCTGGCGCCCGGCACCGTCACCGTCCTGATGGGACCGTCCGGCTCGGGCAAGACCACCCTGGTCCGTCACCTCGCCGGGCTCGTCGCCCCGGGCCGGGGCACCGTCACGGTCGACGGCGTCGACGTGCACGCGGCGGGCGAGGCCCAGCTGCGACGGCTGCGGCGCGGCATGAGCGTGCTGTTCGGCGGGCCGTCGGTGTTCGAGTCGTCGCTGTTCGGGTCGCTGTCGGCCTACGACAACCTCACCTACGCCCTCGACGGCCGCGGCCTGTCCCCGGAGCGGGTCGAGCGGGTCGCGATGCACCGGCTGCGCGAGATGCGGCTGCACGACCGGGCCGACGCGCTGCCCGCCGAGCTGCCCGCGCACGGGCGCAAGCGGCTGGCGATCGCCCGCACGCTCGCCGTCGAGGCCCCGGTGCTCGTCCTGGACGAGCTGGAGACCGGGCTGGACGCCGCGCACGCGGGCACGCTCGTCGCGGCCGTCCGGGAGCAGCACGAGCGCACGGGGGCGACGGTGCTGGTCACCACGCACGACATCGCGCTGGCCCGGGAGCTGGCCGACACCGTCGCGATCCTGTGCCACGGCCGGATCGTGGCCTGCGGGCCGCCGTCGGAGCTGCTGCACGGCGTCACCGACTCCGACGACTTCGACCGCCGCTTCCGCATCTCGGACTTCCTCGGCCCGCCCGACCCGGACGCGACCCGCGCCGAGCTGGACGGACCACGCCGCGGCTCCCGCACGATCGAGCTGGACCCGCGGCTGCTGGTGCCGGCACTCGTGGTGCTGGCGCTGGTCACCTCGTACTGCCTTTTCCTGCTGCTCACCCGCTGAGCCCCAGCCCACCGACCCCCACCGTCCGGAGGAACCGTGCCCACCCCGTCCCGCCACCGTGCCGCCCTGCTCCTCGCCGCGGCCGCCCTCACCCTCGGCGCCTGTTCGTCCCCCGGGCCCGCGGCCCCCGAGGAGCGGTTCACCCTCGCCGGCGGCGACACGACCGTCGACGTCGTCACCTCGGCGGCCGGCGCGGTGCTCGCCGACGGGCAGGGCCGGGTGCTGTACGCCCGCGTCCCGGCCGGGGACTGCACCGGTGACTGCCTCGCGCAGTGGCCGGCCTACGTCGCCGAGGGCGTACCGCACCCCGCCGACGCGGCGCTGAACCCGCTGCGCACCGACGTGCTGGGCACCACCCCGACGGCCGGCGGCGAGCAGGTCGTGACCTACGCCGGGCACCTCCTGCACCGCTTCGCGGGCGACGCGGCCCCGGGTGCGGTGACCGGCCAGGGCGTCGAGGCCTTCGGCGGGACCTGGATGCCGCTGAACCCGAACGGCGACCCGGTCCCGGCGGCGACCGTCCGCTGACCCGCACGGGAGAGCCCCGGCCGGATCCCGGCCGGGGCTCTCCCGTAACGGCGGTGCCGTGACGGCCTCACAGCAGCGGCGCGAGCACCCCGATCACGACGAACGCGACGCCCACGACCAGGCAGGCCGTCGCGCCGCGGCGGATGACGGCGACCCGGTGCTGCTGCAGCTCGGCGGGCATCCCCGGGACGGCGCCGAGGCCCGCCGCGTGCCGGCGTCCCGCCCACCCCATCAGGGCGAGCAGGACGCCGAGACCCGCGAAGGTCAGGACGGTCCAGGCAGGACTCACCCGCCACCGCCCGGCGCGGGCGGGACCGTCTGCGGCGTGCCCGACGGCAGGCCCGGGCTCGCGCCGGTGGGGGCGGTGTCCGGGTCGGCGGGGCGGTAGTCGTCGGCATAGCGGACGTCGCCGTTCGCCAGCGAGTCGGTCATCCACTGTCCCCAGAGGCTGATCCGGCGGTCGAACAGCACCAGCTCGCGGAGCCGGTCCTTGACCTGGTCGAAGTTCGCCGGGACGCCCGGGGTCACCGCGCCGGACCGGCCGACGTTCCAGCCGAACTGGTTCTGCACCGGGCCGAACACCTGGCCGGCCGGGGCGCCGAAGGCGGCCTTCGCGTAGTCGGGCTGGAGCTGGTCGGCGCTGATCGGGCCCAGTGCACCACCGTTCGCGCGGGTGGCGTTGTCGATGGTGCTGGCCCGCGCGACGGTCGCGAAGTCGGCCCCGCCCCGCAGGTCGGCCGCGATCTTCTCGGCGGCCTCCTTGCTGGCGACGACGATGTTGGACAGGTCGCGCTTCTCCGGGGTCCCGAGCCGCTCGGCGTACTTCGGGAACTCGGCGCGCAGGTCGTCGTCGGTGACGGTCACGTCCTTGGTGACCCGGTCGAACAGCTCGCCGACCACCATCTGCTGGCGGACCTCGGTCATCACCTTGTCCTCAGTGGTGCCGACGTTGCCGAGGACCTTGATGAAGTCGTCGCGCGCGCCGGGGCCGTTGCCGAGCTGCTGGGTGATGTACTGGTCGAGGGTCTGGCGGACCTTCGCGTCGGCGATGCCGACGCCCATCTCGGTCGCCCGGTCCTCCAGCACCATGCTCAGCGCGACGGCCTTGGCGGCGTCCCGGCGGAAGCCGTCCATCTTCACCGGGTCCTCGACCGGGGGCTGGACGCCGTAGAGCGCCCGCAGGGTCTGCACCCGGTCGTCGAGGTCGGTGACGGTCACGACCCGGTCGCCGACGGCCAGCGCCGCGCCGTCGGGGACCTGCTGCATCTTCCACCAGACCCCGCCGCCGATCCCGGCGACGAGGGCGAGGACGAGGACGCCCGCCACGATCCGGCCGGTCCAGGTGGTCCGGATCCGGTCGAGGGCGGCGCCGGCGATCCACGCCAGTGTGGACTTCACTCGCATCACATCACTCCAACGAGCTTCTCCCGGGCGGGGGTACTCCGGGAGGGTCCGGCCGTGCCGTGCGCGGGCGGGAACGCCCGCACGACGAGCCGCGCGGCCAGGTAGGACAGCAGTACGGACAGCGCCAGCAGCAGCCCGAACTCGCGCATGAGGGCGAGGTCGGACAGCGCCAGCACGGCGAACCCGGTGCCCGAGGTGAGGGCGGCCAGGGTCACCGCGGTCCGCAGGCGCGGGTCGCGCGAGCGGACGGCGTCGCAGGTCATGACGGTGAACTCGCAGCCGACCGCGGCGGTCAGGGACCCGAGCGCGACGGTGAGCGGGTTCAGCGGGATGCCGAACGCCCAGAGGATGAACAGGTTGGCGCCCGTCGCGAGCACGGCGGCCAGTGCGGCGCGCAGCGCGTCGCGGCGGTGCCGCAGCCCGACGGCGAGCACCAGCGCCGCCGCGACCAGACCGGCGGTGCCGGCGAGGTAGCGGTCGGCCGAGACGAGCTCGTAGCCCTGCACCGCGACGGCGGGCAGCCCGGACACCTCGGCGACGAAGCCGGGCGGGGCCGGGGGGAGCTCGGCGGTGATGGCGTCGGTCAGCCGGCGGAGCCGGTCGAGGTCGTCGAGCCGGACACCGAACGACAGCACCGCGACCTCGCCGTCGGGCCGCAGCACGGCCCCGGTGAGGTACGGCGGCAGCAGCCGGACCCCGGCGCGGATCTGCTCCTGGTCCGGGGTGGGGCCGAGGAACGACAGCAGCGACGGCGCCGACAGCGCGGGCCGGGCCTCGTCGCCGTGCAGCCGCACGATCTGCTGCTGGGCCGTGGTCATCCACTCCCAGGCCTGCGGGGTGAGCACGTCGCCCGTCCCGTCGGTGGAGCGCAGGACGACGGCGAGCTCGCCGCCGGAGCCGAGGACCTGCTCGACCCGGGTGGCGTCGTCGACGGCGGGCAGGCCCGCCGAGAGCGCGTCGACGCTGGTCTGCAGGGGCAGGAAGGGCAGCGTGGCCCAGCCGCCGACCGCGACCAGCCCGGCCAGGACGACCGCGACCAGCCGCGACCGGCCCGGGCGGATGACCGGCCCAGGCCCGTCCGGCGCCGCCGCGTCGTCGCCGGCGGGTGCACCGGCGTCGGCCGGGTCGGCGTCGGGGGCGGCCGGGTCCGTGTCGGCCGTGTCGGCCGGGTCGGCGGCGGCATCGGGTGCGGGGTCGGTCGCGGGGTCGGCCTGCGCGTCGGACGCGGGCCGGTCCGGGCCGGCCCAGCCTCCGGGCCGGTAGACGAACCAGCCGAGGGCCACCGCGAACGCGACACCCAGGGCCAGGGTCGACCCGAGGTCGCGCACGAACGGCAGCGGCGAGAGGAGCAGCGCGCCGAACCCGGCCGCCGTGCCCGCCGCGACGACCACGACCGTCCGCGGCCGCGCCCCGCGGGCGAAGTAGGTCGGGTAGTAGCTGCCGAGCCCGACCAGCACCGGCAGGAACGCGACGACCCCGAGCGAGACCGGGCGCCCGGCCCAGCCGAGCACGGCCAGCGTCGCGGCCGTCGCGGCGAGGGTCACCGCCAGCGGGATCAGCCGCCGTCGCCGCCGGGTCCACGGGACCAGGAACAGACAGAGGCCGATCGCGACGACCGCGACGGCACCGAGGACCGGGGCTTCCCGGTCCACCGCGACACCGAGCGAGGCGGTGATCGCGGGAACGCCGGAGACGGTCGCCTCGGCGGGCAGCTGGGCCTGCGCGACGGTGTCGTTCACCGCGGCGACGAGCTGCTCGGTCCCGGCCTGGTCGAGGCCCTCACGGGGGCGGACCAGGATCGCCAGCGACCGGTCGTCGGGGACGACGTAGCGCCACTGCGGCCGCGGCTCACCGCCCGATCCCATGATCGAGTGGTCGATGAAGCGCTGGTTGCGCAGCGTCGGCAGCCCGACGGGCAGGCCCTGCACGATCAGCGGGCCGTAGCGGGCGTCGAAGGCGGCGACGGCCGCGTTGCCGGCCGCCACCGGGTCCTCGCCGCGCTGCTCGGCGGTGATCGCCGCGGCGCGCTGCAGCCCGTCGCGGCGGCCGGTGAGCTCGGCGAGCAGCTTCTGCGACTGCGACGCCAGCTGGTTCAGCGTGGTCGCCGGGCCGTAGACCGACGCGACGTCCGGCAGCTGCGACAGCCTGCCCTCGACGCCGAGCACCTGCGGCAGCACGTCCCGGTCGAGCAGGCCGGGGGCCTGCGGGGCCCGCAGCAGCACGACGATCGGGTCACCGCCGAAGGAGCGGGCGAGCTCGGCGTAGCGCTGCACCGACGGGTCCGACGAGGGCAGGAACGACTCGACGCCGGTCTCGACCTTCACCCGGGACACGCCCACCGCGGTCAGCGCCGCCAGGACCAGCACCATGATCAGGACGAGGCCGGAACGCCCCGAAGGGCGCAGCGCCGCGGATGCGGCGCTACGCCCTTCGAGGGTCGTGCGGAGGCGGCGGATCATCCGCCCAGCCCGAACAGTCCACCACCGGACGGCTCCGGCTCCGGTGCCGGCTGGCTGCCCCGGGCGGCGTCGCCCTCGGACTGCGGCCCGACCGTGGGAGCCGGTCCGGGTGGCGGCGACTGGTTCGCCGGTCCGGGGTCGGCCACCTGCGGCGGGGGCGCGTCGTCCTCCGGGCTGTTCTGGGTGCCCGGCCGCGGGTACGGGTTGTTGTCGTCCAGCGGCGGGATCTCGTTCAGCGGGACGGGGTTCCCCGCGAACGACTGCGCGTGGAACACCAGCATCACGCGCAGGAGCGTGCCGTTGGCGTCGCCGCGCGACACCGTCTCACCGAAGTTGGTGAAGAACTGGTAGATGTCGCCGCCGTAGGGCTTCAGGTACTCCAGCATCGGGTTGAGCTGGAGCAGGGCGCGGTCGGCCTCGGGCAGCAGGGCACGCAGGTCGTCGGAGAACTGCGGGACCTTGTCCAGGGTGACCGGGGCCTTGCCCAGGGTCGCGTCGAGCGAGGGCAGCAGCCCCCGCAGGTCGCGGGTGGTGGCCGGGAGCTCGTTGAGCGCGGCGTTGAGCGCCGGTGCCGCCCGGTCCAGGTTCGCCGCGACCGGGCCGAGCCCGCCGGCGAGCCGGGACAGGTCGTCGCTGGCGTCGTCGGCCGCCTTCAGCGTCGGCGGCAGCTCCCGGATGGTGTTCTCCAGGTCGGTGCGGCTGTTCGCGGTGACCTCGGTGACCAGGTTGGCGTCGGTCACCAGGTCGGCGATGCGGCCGCGCTGGATGTCCAGCGCGGCGAGCACCGCGGCGGTGTTCTGCGACAGCTGCTCCAGGTCCTTCGACTGCGCGGCGAGCGCGTCGAGGGCGGTGCCGCCCTCGCGGCCCAGCTGGCCGAGGCCGGCCAGGGCACCGTCGACGCCGGCCTGGGAGTCCTTCGTGGCCGCACCCAGCGACTGCAGGGTGGAGGCCAGCGCGACGCGGCGGTCCTCGGGCAGGGTCCGGATCAGGTCGTCGAGCAGCACCGCCGACTGGACGGCGCCGTCCGGGAGCCGGCTGCCGTCGGGCAGCTCGGCACCGCGGCCGTCGACGAGGGACACGTAGGTCTCCTCGACCAGGGTCTTCGAGTTGATCCGGCCGGTGACGCCCTCGTGCAGCGGGATGGCGTCGGCGTCGGTCATGTTGACGAGCACGTCGGCGCGCCCGTCCGGGGTCGCCTCGACGGTCAGGACCTTGCCGACCTTCACCCCGTTGAGGGTGACGTCGGACTGCGGGACCAGGTTGTTGACCTTGTCGACGTGGAACGCCGTCGTGTACTGCTTCTGGGTGTATCCGGGCACGTAGCCGCCGACCGAGGTCCAGAAGAACAGGAACACGAACGCCGACGCCGCGGTGAAGGCGAGCAGGATCGTCGTCCTGATCGCGGGGAGCGCGGAGTGGGGGATCTTCATCCGGGGGTCACCTCCTTACCGGGGCGTCTGGGTGAGCTCGTCGGCGCCGGGCGCCGGGATGGTGGTCGGGCCGAACTGGAGCAGACCGCGCAGGATGCCGCCGTTGGCGTCGCGCAGGCTGGTGACCGACGACGTCTGGTAGACGAAGGCGTTCAGGTCCGGCAGGTAATGCTGGAGACCCGCGGTGACCGGGTCGAGCCGGCCGGAGATCTCCTTCAGCGCGGGCAGCGTCCCGTTCAGGTCGTTCACGAACGGGCGCAGGTCCGCCGCGACCGGCTTCAGCTTCTGCGCGACCGGGCGGGCCTTGTCGACGGTGGTGTCGAGCGTGTCGACGGTGTCGGTCAGCCGGTCCAGGGCGTCCGGCAGCTGCTCCGAGGCGGCCCGGACGTTGTCCAGGGTCGGGTCGAGCTGGTCGGACAGCTGCTGGACGTTGCCGGTGGCCGCACCCAGGTTGTCGACGACGCCGGGCAGCTGGTTCAGCGAGTCGCGCAGGGCCTGGCTCTGCGCGGACACCGTCTTCAGCGTGGTCGACAGCGAGTTCGCCAGGGTGGTGAGGCGCTTCTCGTCGCCGCCGACGGCGGTGGACAGCTGACCGATCGAGGTGACCAGGCGGGCGAGGTTGTCGCGGCGCCGGTCGAGCTGGTCGACGACCGGCTTGAGCCGGTTGACCACCTCGGTGGTGGCGCGCACGCCCTGCGGGAGGTCCTGCGGCGCCGTCGCCAGCGCGACGTCCGAGGCCTCCAGCAGCGACTGCACCGCGGCCAGCGCGTTCTGGTCCAGGTGGGCCAGTGCCGCGTCGATCTGCACCGGCGGCTTGGCGTTGGCGACGGGCAGCACGCCGTAGTCGTCGAGGACCTTGCCGGCCGGGGTGCCGGGGTCCATCTCGATGTACATCTCGTTCAGCGGGCTCTTCGGCCGCAGGACCACGGTGGCGTTGTCGTAGACGGGGCCGTCGTAGTCGTTGCGGTCGATCGCCAGCAGCACCCGGGCGGTGCCCTCCGGCGTCAGCTCCGAGGAGCGGATGTCGCCGACCGGGACGCCGGACATCCGGACCTCCTGGCCGCGGCCCGGAGCGAGCGCCGGGGTCTCGGAGAAGGTCGCGTAGACCATCTTCTCGTTCGCCCACGGAGCGACGAACCGCTGCTGGGACAGGATGTAGCCCCCGCAGACGAGCCCGAGCACCATCACCACGCCGAGGGCGATGACGTTGCGGCCCAGCCCCGGCTCGTTCCGGACGCGGTCCAGACCGGACCGCACCCGGGCGCCGAGGCCCCGCGGGGCCTCCGGTGCAGGTGTGGGAGTTGCCGTCATCATCGACCACCCGTCCCGTGGAAGATCTGCTGGAACATGTTCTCCAGGCTCACCGAGCCCAGGCCGGGCACGGTGCCGAGCCCGGGACCGGGGTGGAAGGACACCGCGTGCCCGTTGGGGTCGACGTAGGCGCCGGTCTTGTTCAGGTTCGAGAACATGTGGCCGACCTCGTCCTTGAGCGGGACACCGCGGTTGTCGACCGCGGAGTAGGGGCCCTCCCCGACGAACGGGGTGTTCAGCGAGTCCAGGACCGGACCGTTGAGCCGCTCGAGCGGAGCGGGCAGGTCGTCGAAGACCCTGGTGGCGCCCTCGCTGGCCGGGATCAGGCCCTCGACCAGCGGCCGGGTGTCGACCAGCGCGCCGCGCAGGTCGGACACCAGCGGGCGGGCGTTGGCGAGCACCGGCTCGGCGCGCCCCAGGAACCCGTCGAGCTCCTGGACGGTCGGCCGGGCCGGGCCCGCGGTGTCGCGCAGCTTGTCCAGCGACACGTCGAGCCGCTTGAGGCCGGCGTCGGTGGTGTCGAGGACGCCGGGCAGCTTGTTGATCGCGTCCGCGACCGGCCCGGAGGTCTCGGCCATGACCTGCGTGGTGTCCTGCAGGTTCGCGACGATGCCGTCCAGCTGACCGGGCTCGCGGTTGAGCGTGCCGGTGGTCCGCTGCAGGCCCCGGACGACCTCGGTCAGGTCCTTCTCCGGCTGGGTGCCGCGCAGGGACTCGATGACCCCGGCGCCCGGGCCGAGGGTCCCCGGCGCCGCGGCGAGGAGCTCGTGCAGCGCCTCGTTGCCGCCGGCGTTGCCGAGGGTCTCGTCGAACTGGGTGACCGCGACCTTCGCGCCCTCCAGGGCGTCGGGCTGCAGGCGCTCGGCGACGTCGTCGACCTCGGTGGGCAGCCGGGTGCGGTCCACCGGGATCTGCTGGGTCCACTCCGCGGTGCGGTCACCGCCGGGGACGATGTCGATGTAGAACAGGCCGGACAGCAGGGTCGTGGGCCGCAGGCGCGCCGACGGCTGGTCGCCGACGGTGTTCACGACCTTCGGGTCGACCACGACGGTCACGATCGCGCCGCCGTCGGGAGCCGGGTCGACCGAGCTGACGACACCGGAGTCGACACCGGCGACCTTCGCCTTCGACGCGTCCTCGAACAGGAACTGGTTCGCGGCGAAGTGGATGGTGCGGGTCTCGGACCCGGTCAGCTTCATCAGCAGCGTCGTGACCTGCGGCTTGAACAGCCCGAGGACCAGCGACAGCAGCATCAGGCCGATGACGGCGAGCGCGGCCACCCAGAGCGGGAGGCGGCGCCGCAGCCGCGGCGTGGCGGTGGTGCCCTGTGCGGGGGCGCTCATCAGTTACCTCCGAGAAGGCCGCCGCCGGCGGCGCTGTCGCCCTGGCCGGGCTGCTCCTGGGGGGTCCGGTTGGACGGACCCGGGGCGGGCAGCAGGCCGAGCGAGGCGTCGTTCGGTGCCTGGCCGGGGGCCGGGTAGGGGTCGCCCGCCCGCGTCGGGTCGGGCAGACCCGCCGCACCGGCGAAGGACTCCGGCCGGACCATCAGAGTGAACCGCAGGTGGTGGCCGGCGGCGTCACCGTCGGACAGCGCGAAGCTGGCGTTGGTGAACCACTGCGCGATCTCCGGCGAGTAGGGCGCCAGCACCTGCAGCGGGGTGTTCGCGAAGCCGACTCCCTGGGTCACCTTCGGCGCGACGGGGCGCGCGTCGGCGACGGCGGGGGTCAGCGAGCCGAGCGCGGGCTCGGCCGAGTCGGAGACACCGGGCAGCTTGTCCAGCGGCTGCGGGGCCTCGACCAGCACGCCCCGCAGGTCCGGGGTGGCGTCGCCGAGCGAGCGGGCACCGGTCTGCAGCTGCGTCATCGCCGAGTTCGTCGACGCGAGCGGCTGCTGCAGGTCCTCCAGGGCCTTGCGGGCGGCCGGCAGCGCCTCGGGGGCGATGTCGAGGGTGTCCCCGAGCGCCTTGCCCTTGTCCGCGTTGATCGCCGCGAACGTGGTGTCGAGCTGGCCGACCAGCGAGGAGATCTCCTGTTCGCGGCCCTGGAAGCGGGACGACAGGCTCTCCAGGGACTGGAGCATGCCGGTCAGGTCGCGGCCGCCGTCGACCGACAGCGACCGGGCGGTCGTGCCGAGCGAGGGCAGGATCTGCGGACCGGCCTTCGCCACGTCCTGCAGGTCCTGGCCGTGTCCGGCGGCGCCGTTGCCGAGCTGCTGGAGGGCACCGCGGGTGGCGTCCTGGGTGGCCGGGTCGAAGACCTTGGCCAGGTCCAGCAGCTGCACCGCACCGCGGGAGCGCTGGACCGGCAGGACGTCGTCCTCGCCGAGGAGGCCGGCCTGCTCGTGCCCGATGTCGAGGTCCAGGTACTGCTGGCCGAGACCGGACCGGCCGGTCACCGCGGCCGAGCCGTCCTTGAAGACCTCGGTCGCGGCGTCGTCGAGCTGCATCCGGACCTGCGGGACGCCGTCGGCGACGGTGATGTCGTCGACGCGCCCGACGCGGACCTGGCCGACCCGGACGTCGTTGCCGACGGCGAGGTCACCGGTGTCCGACACCGCGGCGGTGCGGAACTCGTGCTGGGCGAAGGGCAGCCCCTTCTGGGCGTTCAGCGCGACGTAGAGGAAGAACCCGGCCGCGACGAACATCAGCAGGCCGATCAGGCCGGACCGGAAGCGCGCGCCGCGCTTGGGCTTGGCACTCGCCATCACTGGCCTCCCAGCAGTGTTCCGAGCGCGCCCTGCTCCTGCTCGGGGCTGAGCCCGGTGGCGCTGCTCTCGGGGGTGGGCTGGCTCTGCAGCAGGGTGTTGGAGTCCTGACCCGGCTGGGCCGCGGTCCCCGGTCCCGGCTGGGACGGGGCGGGCTCGTTCACCTGCTGGTTCGGGGTGGCGTCCGGGGCGGGCGCGGGCGCCATGTCCGGCAGCCCGCCCGGCACGAAGCCGGTGATCGGGTCGCCGTTGAGCACGTAGCTGGCCCGGAAGTAGTGGGACAGCCCGTCCTTCTCGTTGGTGGTCAGCGCCCAGTTCCGGATGAAGCCGAGGACGTTGCCGAGGTTGCCGTTGAGGTCACGGACGATCGGCTCGGCGCCGGTGACGGTGCGCTGCAGGTCCGGGCCCGCGGCCCGGAGCTCCGCGGCGACCGGCTGCGCCTGGTCGAGCAGCTCGCTCGCCCGGTCCAGGACCGGGTCGGCCGAGGCCAGCGCCGGGTCCGCCGAGTCGGCGAAGCGCTGCAGCTCGCGGCTGATGTCCACCAGGTTGTCGGTGGTCGGCCGCAGGTTGCCCAGGGTGACCGCGGTGGACTGCGCCGTGCCGGCGAGCTCGCCGAGGGTGGCGCGGGCCGCGGCCAGGGTGCCGGGGAGCTCCTGCAGGGTGCCGCGCAGCTGCGCGTCGCGGGCGGCGGTGGTGTCGAGCAGCGACGTGGTCGAGGCGACCAGGCCGTCGAGCCGCCTGCCCTGGTCGACGGCGAGTGCGCCAGTGACCGGCTCGACCTGGTCGATGACCCGGCCGAGCAGCTCGTTCTGGTCGGACAGGACGCCGACGAGCTGGTTGGTGTCCTTCATGGCCGGGGCGAGCGCGGCGAGGGTCTTCTGGATGTTCTCGCCGTTGTTCTGCGTGCCCTGGCCGAGCGTGGTGACCAGCGCGGCCAGCGCGCCGGCCGTCGGGTCGTCCAGGGTGTCGAGGATGTTCTGCAGGTCGGCCTCCTGGCCGGTCCGCTCGACACCGATCGGCGTGTTCATCGGCAGCTCGGGCGAGCCCGGGGTGCCGGTGTTCAGGTTGAGGAAGCGCTCACCGAGCAGCGAGACCGGGGCGACGGTCACCTTCGCGTCGGAGTGGATCGGCAGGGCACGCGCGTCGACGCGCAGCGGGACCTCGGCGACCTTGCGCTGCGGGTCGAACTGCAGCTGGCCCACCTCGCCGACCGTGACGCCGTTGATCTTGACCTGCTGGCCCGCGAGGATCGGGCTGACGTCGGTGAACTCCGCGATCACGATCCGGCCGGACTCGGCGTTCGAGATGCCGGCCGCGGCGCCGGTGCCCGCGAGGAGCGCGACGAGGCCGACGGCGAGGATCCGCCAGCGGGAGAAGCCCAGGGTCGAGCTCATCGCGGGCCCTCCCCGCTGGCGTCACCGAGCTGCGGCAGGAGCGGCGCGCCCGGGTTCTGCTTGCCGTTGCCGGAGGTCTCGTCGGCCGAGCCGGGGGCCGGGTTCAGGTTGGGGACGATCCCCGGCGGCGTGACGCCCGGCGGGTAGATGACCGGCGTGGCGGGGCCGGCCTGCGCGAAGATCCGCATGTAACGGCCGTTCGAGTCGAAGTTCTGGGCGGCGGAGCCCCACGTGGAGAGGAACCCGACGACCTCGGGGGTGTAGGGGCGCAGCGCCTCGAGCACCGGCGCGTAGCCGCCCGCGGTCTCGGCGAGACCCGGCAGCGCGCGATTCGAGGAGTCGAGCAGGCCGGG
Organism: Pseudonocardia sp. ICBG162; assembly: GCF_020496225.1. NCBI lineage: Bacteria > Bacillati > Actinomycetota > Actinomycetes > Pseudonocardiales > Pseudonocardiaceae > Pseudonocardia > Pseudonocardia sp. ICBG162. The sequence continues at coordinate 1,616,000 of NZ_JAHLJD010000031.1, read as the reverse complement.
GGTGCGGTCGAGCAGCGCCGACGCCGCCTCGAGGGTGGGCTTGAGGTCGGCGACCAGCGGCCGCAGGTCCTGCAGCAGCGGGGCGAGCTGCTCGGACACGCCGGGCAGCTTCTCCGTCGCCGGACGCAGGTCCTCCAGCAGCGGCAGGGCCTCGTCGGTGACGCCGGGGACCTTGTTCAGGGTGCCCTGCGCGGTGCGCAGCGTCGGGGGCAGCTTGGCCAGCGCGGCGCGCAGCTGCTCGCGCTGGGCGGCCGTCGCGCGGGTGCTGGTGCCCAGCTCGTCGACGACGGCGCCGAGGTCCTGCTGGCGCTGGGCCAGGGTGTCGACGGTGCCGTTCAGGTCCGTGACCAGCTTGGAGATCGCGGGACCGTCGGTGCCGATGCCGCGCAGCACGTTGCCGACCGCGGCGAGCGCGGGTCCGGCGGTGTTCACGGTGGCGTTGAGGTCCTGCTCGTGCCCGGTGACGGTGTTCTGCAGGGTCCCGACCAGGCTGGTCAGGCGCGCCCGGGTGGGCTCGTCGAGGGCGGCGAGCACGTCGGCGACCTCGGTCGGCTTCGGGAAGTCGCCCTGCACCATGCCGCCGCTGGGGATCTCGGCGTAGTCCTTGGGTCCGTCCTGCACGAACAGCAGGCGCTCACCGACGACGGCCTTCCACTGGACGTGGACGAACGCGCCGGCGTGCAGCGGGGCGAGGCCGTCGTCGACGGTGAACTCGACGACCGCGTGGCCCTCCTCGGGACGGACCGAGGAGATCTTCCCGGCCTGGAAGCCGTCGATGTAGATCGGCGCACCGGGGATGAGGTTCGGGTTGCCTGCCGGCAGGACGGCGCTGACCGTGTAGGGCTGCGTGCCGCCGACGGCGACGAACACACCCCCGATCACGAGCAGCGCCACCACACCGGCGGCGAGCTTGCCCAGGATTCCGCTCATCGCTCAGTCCATCCCGAGGGGTCCGGCGGACTGCCCCGCGAGGAACTGCTTGACGAACGGGTCCTGGTGCTCGAACGCCTCGTGCGCCGGTCCGTAGTGGACGACCTCGCCCTTCCAGATCAGGCCGACGTAGTCGCTGACCTTGCGGGCGGTCTTGATGTCGTGCGTGACCAGCAGGTACGTACCGCCGTGCTGGTTGTGGACGTCCATGATGATGTCGCAGAGCAGCGAGGTGCGGACCGGGTCGAGACCGGAGTCCGGCTCGTCGAACAGCACGATGTCGGGGTTCATCACCAGCGCGCGGGCGAAGCCGGCGCGCTTCTTCATGCCGCCGGAGACCTCGTTCGGCGCCTTGTGCGCGGCCTTGGCCAGACCGACCTCGTCGAGCGCGGTCATGACCGTCTTCTCGACCTCCTTCTCCGACATCCGCGTGTGCTTGCGGAGCGGGAAGGCGACGTTGTCGTAGAGGTTCATCGAGCCGAACAGCGCGCCGTCCTGCCAGCAGACGCCGAACCGGGTCCGCATGTCGTAGCGCTCGTTCTCGCTCATCGACCAGATGTCGACGCCGCCCACGTAGACCGCGCCGCGGTCCGGGGCGAGCAGGCCGACCAGGTGCTTGATCAGCACCGACTTACCGGTACCGGACGGGCCCAGCACGGTGGTGATGGCGTCGTGCTGGAAGTTGAAGTTGATGTTCTTCAGGATCTGGGTGCTGCCGAACGACTTGGCGAGCCCCTCGACCTGCAGGATCGGGTCGGTCCCGTACCGGAACTCCCGGGTCTCGGTCGACCAGCCGGGGCCACGGGTGGCCGTGGCCTGGGTCCCCCCGTCGTGGACGGGTGGAATCTGCTGGGTGGGGTACTCGGAGCCCGATGGCGTGTGTCGCGGCTGGTTCGGCGAGGTCACTGATCCTCCTGGACGACCTGGCGCGTGCCGGCGCGGGGGAGCCGGCACGCGGATCACGTGCTGCGGGAGCGGTCCCCGGAGGCTTCCGGGGGACCGTGGACGCGGCGTCCGCGTCCTGCGGTGGTGCGGGGAACGAGCACTGCGCTCCGGGGAGCGGGCGCGGTGCGATGGACCGGGCGGCGGGGAGCGACGTCCGGTCCGTGGCCGGCTGGGGAGGGCCGGGCCGTGGCGGGGGGAGTCTTCGTCGGGGGCGGGGGATGTCGTCGGGGTGCGGGGCTCCGGGGCCCGGCCGCAGGGGATGTGGCGGCGCGGGCCCCGGAGGGACTCAGTTGGCGATCGGGGAGTTCGTCTCGAGCCCCCAGAAGGCCAGCGTGCCGATGGTCCCGATGACCGAGATCAGCACCAGGTTGATGATCATCGACTTCGCGGTGGCCCGGCCGACGCCGACCGGTCCCCCGCTGGCGTTGTAGCCGTAGTACAGACCCACGCCGACGATCACGATGGACTCGGTCATGATCTTGACCATCACCGCGAACATGTCGTACGGGCTCTGGTACAGCCAGAACAGGTAGAGGAACCCGCCGGGTGAGACACCGCCGAGGTTCACCACCGTGACCAGGTACATCGCCACGTAGAGGATGGCCAGGCCGACGAAGTACATGAACGGCACGGCGATCACGGTGGCCGCGATCCGGGTGCCGACCAGGAAGGACTTGGACTTGATGCCCATGACCTCCATGGCGTCGATCTCGTCGGAGATCCGCATCGAGCCGATCTCGGCGACGTAGCCGCACCCGACCTTGGCCGCGAGGATCCAGCCCCACATGTAGACCGAGAGCTCGCGCAGGCCGCAGTAGGCGTCGAACACCGCCGAGTAGAGCGGGGCGCCGATCTGCTTGAGCGTGTAGCTGGCCTCCAGGCCGCACTGCCCGCCCATGATGAACATCATGAACCAGATGATCAGAGCGGAGCTGAAGATCAGGATGCCCGCCTGGCGGAACACCTCGGGCACGTAGCGGCGGAACATGTCCGGGAAGTCCCGGACGACGTCGGCGGTGAAGCGGCCGATGTCGCCGGCCTCGGTGAGACCGGTCTTGAGCTTGCCGGTGATCGAGCCGAGGCTGACGTCCACGCCCTCCTTGGCAGGTGCCCGGAGTTCGGTGCGGTCGGGGTCGCCCTGGGGCCCCCGGTCGTCGAGCTGCGTCATGTCCGTGACACCTCCCTTACTTGTAGACGCTCATCTGCGGGTTCAGGCCGAGCATGGTCAGCGTGAACACGAAGTTGATGACCCAGATGCCGGCGAAGGAGATGACGACGGCCTGGTTGACCGCCTTCCCCACGCCGATCGGGCCGCCCTTGGCGTTGAGCCCGACGTAGCAGCAGACGACGCCGATGATCAGGCCGTAGATCGCGCACTTCACGACGCTGCCCCAGAGGTCGACCGTGTTGAGCAGGTCGAACAGGGAGCCGTAGTAGCCGGCGTAGCTGGCGTCGAAGATCGGGCCGGCCGCGACGTAGCCGCTGACCAGGCCGACGACCAGCGCCAGGATGTCCAGGACGGCGGTCATGATCGTGCAGGCCAGCACCCGCGGCAGCACCAGCGTCCGGATCGGGTCGACGCCGAGGACCTCCATGGCGTCGATCTCGTCGCGGATGCGGCGGGCGCCGAGGTCGGCGGTGATCGCCGTACCGACGACACCCGCGACGACCATCCCGTTGATGAACGGGGCGAACTCGCGGACCGACGCGAACTCGAAGAACGCGCCGAGCCGGTACGGGATGCCGAAGGTGTAGAAGATCGCCCCACCGGTCAGGCCGGGGGCACCGAACCCGAACCCGAACGCCGCGAGGGACATCGGGAGCCAGGTGAGCTTGAGGATGTCGAAGCACTGGTCTCGGGTGTCGGCCCAGAAGCCGACGGGCTTGCGGACGGCAAGGACGAACACCTTGACCATCAGCTGCCACATCTCGCCGGCCGTGACGAACGGGTCGGCGACCTTCCTGAGCACGCCCGACCCGCCGGAACCCGCCGTCCTGCGCGGTACCTCGACGGTCTCGTCGGGCGTCTGGGTGAGGGTCCCAGGCGTGGTCATAACTCTCCTTCGAGTGCGGGGCCGGAAACAGTCCGGGTCCACCGATCGGAAGTGTCGCTCCGCGGGAGAGGGGGTCACACCTCCCGTGGGGGGCGGATCACCCTCCCCCTGGGGGGGTATCGGTGGTACCGGCGACCGGCTCTGCGGCGTGCTCCGTACGGAGTGCCCTGCGCTGGGCCCGACGCTGGATCAACAGCACCGCACCGAGGACGAGCGCGGCCGACAGGGCTCCCGCCCCGAGGCCGCCGAGCAGTGCCCCGGCGACCGGGTGGATCCCGGTCAGCAGGGGCAGTGCGACGGCGCCGGCCACCACCAGGACGGTGGCGGTCAGCGCGTCGCGGACCGGCCAGGTCGGCGCACGCCAGACCCGGACCAGCCCGATCAGCCCGGTCACCCCCGCGGTCAGCAGGGAACAGCCGAGCAGGTGCACCACCACGGGGTCGCGGAGTACCGGGGAGGTACCCCCCGCGGGGGTGGGAACGAGGGCCTCGGGCGGGCCGAGGCGGTCGAGGGCGCGGACGAGCCGGTCCTCGGTCGGTGCGGGACCGGCGGTGCGTGCCACCTCGGTCCAGACGTGCGAGCGCAGGTCCTGGCGGGCGGTGAACGACAGGTGCCGGGCGGCGACGTCGAGCCGGTGCAGGTACTCCCGCAGGGGGGTGGGCAGCGCGCCCCGCGACACCCGGGCGCCGGCGGTCACCGGTACCCGGCCGGACCGGCGGCGGCCCGCCCGGAGCGGTCGTGCTCGGCCCGCAGCCAGTGCGAGACGGCCTCGGCCCGGTTGGCCGCGCCGAGCTTGCGCAGGATGTGCTTGACGTGCGACTTCACCGTGCCCTCGGAGATCACCAGGCGACTGGCGATGCGGGCGTTGGTGTCGCCGGTGGCCATCAGCCGCAGGACCTCGACCTCGCGGCGGGTGAGCGAGGGGTCGACCGGCGCGGAGCGCAGGAAGCCGTCGACGACGCTGCGCTGCGGGCCGGTGTGCGTGACCGGGGCGCCCTCGGTGATCCGGCCGTTCTCGCCGTGGCCCCACCAGCCGTCGCCGAGGTCGCCCTCACGGGCGTCGGTGACGCGGCGGGCGAGCCGGTCGACGTCGGCCCGGATCTGGTCCATCTCGTCGAGGACCATCGTGCGGGACAGGGCCTGGCCGAGCCCCTGGGCGTAGAGGGTGAGCAGCTGGCGGTCGAGCGGGTCGACGTTGCGCTGCTGGTAGTAGCAGTCGGCGTGGACGAACCCGGCGACGACGCCGTGCACCACGATCGGCGCGGCACAGTAGCTGCGCGACATCGAGGCGTCGGCGATGGGCCGGTTGACCCCGGGGCGCTCCTGCACCTCGTCGACCAGCAGGGAGGTGCGGCGCCGGACCATCTCGGTCTCGACGATCCGGCCGTCGAGGGTCTGCGGGTGGGTGCGGCCCATCGCGAGGATCTCCTCGGCCCAGGCCGGGTCGCGCTCCACGTGCACGCGCTCGGGGATCCAGAGCGAGTCCGCCACACGCGAGACGATCGAGCGGTCGAAGCCGAGGCCGCAGGCGGTCGAGGCGGCGGTGTCGAGCAGCGCGGTGCTGGTGCGGGCCTCGCCGAGCTGGGCGAGCGCGGCGCGGACGCGCTGCAGCGCGCGGTCCTGGTGCGCGAGCTGATCGAGCAGGAGCTGCTCGTCGATCTCCTTGACCTCGCCGAGCATGCTCACCAGCTCCGGCGACGGGGCCGAGCCGGAGCCGAGCGAGGACATGGCCTCGGCCCACACCGACCGCAGCACCGCGCGGGCCGACCCGAGGTCGACGACGTGCTCGGGGTGCGGGAGGCGACCGTCGTCGAGGATGCGGCGGGCGGCCAGCAGGAGGTCCACCACGCGCGAGGACTGGGCCCGCGGCATCCGGCGGCCCTGCCCGGGCCAGCGGTCGCCGGAGTCACAGCGCCGCATGTAGGCCACGCGGCTCGTGCTCTCGCCCATACCGTCCTCCTCCTCGTCGAGGTGGCATCGACCGGACGTCTCCGTCGGGTGCGTTGCTCACCCGTGCAACGAGGCGACAGCGGCCGGGTTGCGACCGTCCGACCCCGCTCATCGGACCAACTTTCAGTCACACATGACGGTTTCATGATGCGACGCGGGTCACGTGTATGGCAAATCGCTACGGGCGCTGCCACCCGAACACGCTGGTGGATACCCCTCTCGGCCGCATCATCCGGTCACGGCGGGTGGAGAAAGCAGACGCCCGGACTGTTTCTCGAAGCACGGTGCGCCACGCCGATGGCACACGACAGGTTCATCCGTTCGGGGTAGAGGAGGAAGGGGGCGAACAGCCCGTCCCGCCCGGAGCACGCCAGGGCATCCGCGGCCCCCGACCCGCCCGTGCTGGACTGGCCGGGTGAGCACCGGCCGGACCTACGCCGGCGCGTCCGCGTCGGACCGCGCCGAGGACCGTCGCCGCCGGCTGCTCGACGCGGGACTGCAGGTGCTCGGGACCGACGGCTACCGGGCGGCCACCGTGCGCCGGATCTGCCGGGAGGCACGCGTCGCCGACCGGTACTTCTACGAGTGCTTCGACGGCACCGAGGCGCTGCTGCTCGCCGTCTACGCCGAGTGCACCGCCCGCCTCCGCGACGCGGTGCCCCCCGCACTGGCCGCGGCGCCCGGCACCGACCCGCTCACGCTGGCCCGGGCCGGCCTCGACGCGTTCCTGCGCGTGGTGGAGGACGACCCGCGGCTCGCCCGGGTGGTCTGGTTCGAGGTGCTCGGCGTGAGCCCCGAGGTCGAGCAGACATCGCTGGAGACCATGTCCGGCTTCGGGCGGCTGCTCCTGGCGCTCACCGCGGACCACACCGCCCCCTCCCCCGCCGACGCGACCGCCACCCGGCTGCGCGCCGACGCCGTCATCGGCGGGATCAGCCACGTCGTCATGACCTGGACGGTGAGCGGGTTCGACCCGCCCCGCGACCGGGTCACGAACGCGCTCGCCCTCTTCCTCGTGGGCGGCACCGGCCTGGGATGACGCCGGTCACCCCGCCATGTGGAATCACGCGTCATCAGATTAGGGTCGCCCACCACACCCGCTCGTGAGGAGCCGACGATGAAGTCCTTCACCGGTCGAACCGCCGCGATCACCGGAGCCGGATCCGGCATCGGGCGCGCACTGGCCCTGCGCCTCGCGGGCGACGGCTGCCACCTCGCCCTGGCCGACCGGGACGCCGCGGGCCTCGCCGAGACCGCCGCGCTCGCCGGGCCGCAGGTACGGGTCACCACCGCCGAGCTCGACGTCGCCGACGAGAAGGCCGTCTACGGCTGGGCCGACGCCGTCGTCGCCGACCACGGCGCCGTCCACATGATCGTCAACAACGCCGGCGTCGCGCTGTCGGGCACCACCGGGGCACTGTCCCTGGAGGACTACCGCTGGATCATGGACATCAACTTCTGGGGCGTGGTCTACGGGACCAAGGCGTTCCTGCCGCACATGGAGACCGCGGGCGCCGGCCACGTGGTCAACCTGTCGAGCATCTTCGGCGTCGCCGCGCAGCCCCTGATGAGCGGCTACAACGCGAGCAAGTACGCGGTCCGCGGGTTCACCGAGTCGCTGCGCCAGGACCTCGAGCTCACCGGGTCCCCGGTGTCCGCGACCTGCGTGCACCCCGGCGGGATCCGCACCAACATCGCGAAGGCCGCCCGGGTCGACGACAGCGTCGCCGCAGCCACCGGCCGCCCGGCCGCCGACGCCACCGCCGAGTTCGAGCGGATGCTCACCACCACCCCGGACCGGGCCGCGAAGACCATCCTGGACGGCGTGCGGCGCAACCAGCGCCGTGTCCTCATCGGACCGGACGCCTGGGCCATCGACTCGATGGTGCGGCTGCTGCCGACCACCTACCAGCGGATCGTCACCGGCGTCGTGCGCTCGCGGCGCGGAAAGGGCTGATCCTCCGGCGGGGTCCTCGATAGGGTCGCGGAGCCGGGTGATCCCCGGCACACGACCCGAGGAGCCCACCCATGAGCCCCGAGCAGCCGCCCGTCACCGCGTTCGGCCCGGACTTCCCCTTTCCCTACGACGACTGGCTGACCCACCCGGCCGGACTCGGCCGGGTCCCACCGGACCGGCTGGGGACCGAGGTCGTGGTCGTCGGGGCCGGGATCGCCGGGCTCGTCGCCGCCTACGAGCTGATGCGCATCGGGCTGCGGCCGGTCGTGTACGAGTCCTCCCACCTGGGCGGACGGCTGCGCTCGCAGCCCTTCGAGGGTGCCGACGGGATCGTCGCCGAGCTGGGCGGGATGCGCTTCCCCCGCTCCTCGACGGCGTTCCACCACTACGTCGACCTGCTCGGGCTGCCCACCGCACCGTTCCCGAACCCGCTGACGGAGGCGGCCGGCAGCACGGTGATCGACCTGCACGGGCGGACGTACTACGGCCGGACCCTCGCCGACCTGCCCCCGTTCTTCACCGAGGTCGCCGACGCCTGGGCGAGCGCGCTGGAGGAGGGTGCGGGCTTCACCGACCTGCAGCAGGCGATCCGGGAGCGCGACGTCGGGCGCATCCGGGCGCTGTGGGCGGAGCTCGTCGAGGTCTGGGACGACCGCACCTTCTACGACTTCGTGTCCACCTCGAAGGCGTTCTCCGACCTGTCCTTCGCCCACCGCGAGGCGTTCGGGCAGGTCGGCTTCGGGACCGGCGGCTGGGACTCGGACTTCCCCAACTCGATGCTGGAGATCCTGCGGGTGGTGCTGACCGGCTGCGACGACGACCAGCTGCTCGTCGTCGGCGGGGTGGAGCAGGTGCCGCAGGGGCTGTGGACGCGCACCCCCGACGACCTGGTGCACTGGCCCGCCGGGACCAGCCTGTCGTCGCTGCACGGGGGCGGGACCCGGCCGGGCGTCGCGCGGCTGCACCGCCTCGACGCGGACACGATCCGTGTCACCGACGTCTACGGCGGCACCCGCGACGTGCCCGCGGTGCTCACCACCTGCCAGAGCTGGCTGTTGTCCACCCAGATCGACACCGACGAGTCGCTGTTCGGCCAGGAGGTGTGGATGGCCCTGGACCGCACCCGCTACATGCAGTCGACCAAGACGTTCGTGATGGTGGACCGACCGTTCTGGCGCGACGTCGACCCGGCGACCGGGCGCGAGGTCATGTCCACGACGCTGACCGACCGGCTCACCCGCAGCACGTACCTGTTCGACAACGGGCCGGACCGGCCCGGGGTGATCTGCCTGTCGTACTCGTGGATGAGCGACTCGCTGAAGATGCTGCCGTACCCGGTCGAGAAGCGGGTCGAGCTGGCACTGGGCGCGCTGCGCAAGATCTACCCGACCGTCGACGTCGGGGCGCACGTCATCGGCGACCCGATCACCGTGACCTGGGAGTCCGACCCGCACAGCCTCGGTGCGTTCAAGGGCGCCCTGCCCGGGCACTACCGCTACAACCGGCGGATGTACTGCCACTTCGTGCAGGACGACCTGCCCGCCGCCGAGCGCGGGATCTTCATGGCGGGCGACGACGTGTCGTGGACCCCGGCCTGGGCGGAGGGCGCAGTGCAGACCGCGCTGAACGCGGTCTGGGGGATCGTCGCGCACCTGGGCGGGTCCACCCCGCCGGACAACCCCGGCCCCGGGGACCGGTTCGCCGAGCTCGCGCCGCCCGCGCTGCCGGACTGATGCGCGTCGCGCTGCTGCAGACCGTCTCCCGGCCGTGCGACGTGGGCGGGAACCTCGCCCGGCTCGCCGAGGCGTGCGCCGCCGCGGACGCGGACCTGCTCGTCACCCCGGAGATGTTCCTGACCGGCTACGACATCGGCGCCGATGCGGTCGCCGCGCTCGCCGAGCCGGCCGACGGGCCGTCGGCGGACGCCGTCGCCGCGATCGCCAGGACGTCGGGGACGGCGGTGCTGTACGGCTACCCGGAGCGCCACGGCGGACGGGTCGCCAACGCCGTCGCACTGGTCGGGCCGGACGGGACCCGGCTCGCCGGGTACCGCAAGACGCACCTGTTCGGCGCGCTCGACCGGGCCTGCTTCACCGCCTCGGACACCCCTCCCGCCGTCGTGACCTGGAACGGCTGGGGCCTGGGCCTGCTGGTCTGCTACGACGTCGAGTTCCCCGAGACCGTCCGCGCGCTGGCGCTGGCCGGCGCCGACGCGGTGCTGGTCCCGACCGCGAACATGCTCCCCTACGACCACGTGCCCCGGGTGCTCGTCCCGGCCAGGGCGTGGGAGAACCAGGTGTACGTGGCCTACGCCAACTGGTGCGGCACCGAGGGGTCGCTGACCTACGGCGGGCTGTCCTGCGTCGCCGGGCCGGCCGGCGCCGTGGTGCGGGCCGGCCGCGACCCGGAGCTGCTGGTGGCCGAGCTGGACCGGTCCGCGCTGGCGGTGTCGCGGCGGGCGAACCCCTACCTCGCCGACCGCCGCCCCGACCTCTACGGCTGAGGGTCCGGCCGGGGGCCCGCCAGCAGGATCCACTCCAGGCACCCGCCGGGCCCGGGGGCGAGCACGTCGACCCGGTGGGCGTGCCCGCCCGCCACGTGCACGACCTCGTCCGCGGCGAGCTCCACCGACGGCCCGCCGGCCTCGACGCCCACCCGGGCCCGGCCGGCGAGGACGACGAGCAGCCGGTCGCTCGGCGCGGCCGGGGCGTGCCACACCCGGGCACCGGGGGCGAGCGCGAACCGTTCCAGGGCGAGGTCGCCGTAGCCGTCATCGCGGCCGACGAGCAGCTGGCGCGACACCGGGGCCGGTTCCGGCGCCGGATGGTGCGCGGCTGCCGGGGTCGTGCCGATCGTCGCGGTCATGGCCTGCCTCCACTCATCTGAGCGGTCTCAACACCGTCGAGTACACGGCCGTGGGCACGGAAGGTCAACATCACCGGCCGATGCGCACGCTACGGTGCTCAGATGAGCGGTGACGACGACGCACCCGCCTGGGGCCCGGCCCGCCGCGTGCTCGCGGCCGAGGTGGCCGAGCAGGTACTGCTGCACGGGCGGTCCCGCATTGCGGTCGGCACCGAACTGGGGCTCAGCCGGTTCCAGGTGGCCCGGCTGCTGGACGCGGCCCGCGAGCGGGGACTGGTCCGGGTCGACATCGACCCGGGCGCGGACGTCGACGCGCGGCGCTCGTCCGCCGTCCGCGCCGCCCACGGGCTGCGCCGCGCCCTGGTCGCCCGGGACGACGGCGGGGTGCCCGCGCTCGCCGCCGCGCTACTCGCCGAGACCGTCGGCACCGGCGACGTCCTGGGCCTGGCCTGGTCCCGGACGGTCAACGACGTCGTCGGGCTCCTCCCCCGGCTCGCACGCTGCACGGTCGTGCAGCTGTGCGGCGCCTACTCGCTGCCGTGGCGGCGCGACGGCTCGGCCACCGCGGTGTTCCGGGCCGCCGCGCTGTGCGGCGGCGACGCCTACCCGGTCTACGCGCCCCTGCTGCTGCCCGACGCCGACACCGCCCGCGCGGTGCGGGCCCAGCCGGGCGTCGCCGACGCGCTGGCCCGCTGCGCCGCACTGGACACCGCGGTCGTCGGGATCGGGGCGTGGCGGGCCGGGCACTCCACCGTGCACGACGTGCTGACCGCCCCCGAGCGACGCCGGCTGGCCGCGGGCGGCGCGGTCGGCGAGGTCGTCGGACTGCTGGTCGACCGCGCCGGCCGGGTCCTCGACAGCGGCCCGGCGCACCAGCTCGTCGCGGCCGGGGAGGCGGACCTGCGGGCCGCGGGCGACGTGATCGCCCTGGTCAGGGACCCGGAGCGGGCCGACGCCACCCGCGCCGTGCTGCGCTCGGGCCTGGTCCACACCCTGGTCTGCGACGCGGCGACGGCCGACACCCTGCTCGCAGCGGACGATGGGTGATACCTGCACAGCATCACATGATGCTGTAGTGGTGTTGGACCGGTATCGGTGCGGGTTCCTACCGTCTCCGGCAACCCCGCCGGAGGAGGACACCGATGTCTGAGAGCGACCTGGCCACGAGTGCCGAGAGGAGCCCGGCCCGCACGGCCGGACGGCGCGTCCCGACCCGTTTCCTCGTGCTCGGGCTCATCTTCATCATCACGGCGATCAACTACGCCGACCGCAGCAGCCTGTCGATCACCGGCAGCAGCATGCAGGACGAGCTCGGCTTCGACTCCGTGCAGCTCGGCTACATCTTCTCCGCATTCAGCTGGGCCTACGTGGTCGGCCAGCTGCCCGGCGGGATCCTGCTGGACCGCTACGGCGCCCGTCGCGTCTACGCCGTCAGCATCGCGCTCTGGACCCTGGTCACCTTCTCGATCGCGTTCGTCGGCCTGGTCAGCATGTCGGTGCTCGCCGTCGTCTCGGTGATCTTCGGGCTGCGGGTGCTGCTCGGCCTGTTCGAGTCCCCCGCGTTCCCCGCCAACGCCCGGGTGGCCACGACCTGGTTCCCGACCGCCGAACGCGGCCGTGCCTCGGCGGTGTTCAACTCCGCCCAGTACTTCGCCACCGCGCTGTTCGCCCCGCTCATGGGCTGGGTGACCTCGGAGTTCGGCTGGCGCTGGGTGTTCGTCGGCCTCGGGGTGCTCGGCTTCGTTCTGGCGCTGCTGTGGTTGCGCTGGATGTTCCCGCCCGCGTCGCACTCGCGGGTCACCCCCGACGAGCTGGACGTCATGCGCGACGGCGGCGCCCTGGTCGACCTCGACCGCGCGACCGGCGACACCTCGCCGCCCGCCCGCTCGGCTCTGAGCCCGGCCACCATCCGGGAGATCTTCTCCTCGCGGGCGCTGTGGGGCGTCTACGTCATGCAGTACGCGGTCAACGCGCTGACCTACTTCTTCATCACCTGGTTCCCGGTCTACCTGATCCAGGGCCGCGGGCTGTCGCTGCTGGAGGTCGGGTTCGTCGCCGCGCTGCCCGCGCTCTGCGGGCTGCTGGGCGGGCTCGCCGGCGGGTTCCTCTCCGACGGCATGCTCCGCCGCGGCTGGTCGCTGTCGGTGGCCCGGAAGCTGCCCTCGGCCGTCGGCATGGTGCTGGCCACCGCGATCGCGCTCTGCAGCCTCACCGACAGCACCGTGGTGATCGTCGCCCTGATGACGCTGGCGTTCTTCGGCAAGGGCCTGGGCGCGCTCGGCTGGGCGATCACCACCGACATCGCACCCCGGGAGGCGTCGAGTTTCGTGGGCTCGACGATGAACGCCTTCGGCAACATCGCCGGGATCGTGACCCCGATCGTCATCGGCTACACCGTCCACACCACCGGCTCGTTCGACATCGCACTGTGGTTCGTCGCCGCGCACGGCGTGATCGCGCTGGCCGGGCTGGCCCTCATGGGCACGATCCGGCGCATCCGGCTCACCACCGTCTGACCGCGTCCGCCCCGTCCGACCGCAGGCACCTCGGGCCCCGGCACCGTCCGGGGCCCGATTCCTGTTCCACGTACCGCGACGCGGCCGTTGATAGCTTCCGGGCATGGCCTTCACCCTGGAGCAGCTGCGCGGCTTCGTGACCGTCGCCGACGAGCTGCACTTCGGGCGGGCCGCGGCACGCCTGCAGATGACGCAGCCGCCGCTGAGCCGACAGATCCAGAAGCTGGAGCGGATCGTCGGCGCCCAGCTGCTCGCACGGGACAACCGCAGCGTCACCCTGACCCCGGCCGGGGCCGCGTTCCTCACCGAGGCCCGCAGGCTGCTCGCCCTCGCCGAGGCCGCACCGGGCCTGGCGCGACGGGTGTCGTCGGGATCGGCCGGGCTGCTGCGCATCTCCTTCACCGCCGCGTCGGCGTTCGGCGGGCTCGGTGCGCTGCTCAACGCGCTGTCCGGGCGCCTGCCGGACGTCGAGCTGGTCCTGTCCGAACGGGTCACCCGCGACCAGGTCGCGGCCCTGCAGAACGAGGAGATCGACCTCGGGATGGGCCGCCCGCCCGTCGACGCCGAGGTGTTCGACTCGCGGTTGCTGTCCCGCGAGGCGGTGCTCGTCGCGCTCCCGGCAGGGCACCGGCTGCTGGCGGCCGGACGGCCGCTGGCCGCCGCCGACCTCGCCGGGGAGCCGGTGATCATGCACTCGCCGCTGGAGGCCCGGTACTTCTACGACCTGGTCGTGCGGCTGGTGGACCTCGACCACCAGAACGTCGTGCACACCGTCAGCCAGATCCTCACGATGCTGTGGCTGGTCGAGGCCGGGCGCGGGCTGGCCTTCGTCCCGGCGTCGGCGCGGCGGCTCGGCATCGCCGGCATCGGGTTCGCCGAGCTGGCCGTCCCTGCCGACCTGCCCGCCGACCCGGTCGAGCTGCACCTCATCTGGCGGCGCGATGCCCGCAACCCGGCCCTGTGGTCGGCGCTCCGTGTGCTCGACGATGCCTCTGCAGCATCACATGATGCCTAAGTGATCCTGTACAGGCATCACCGCACGTTCCTAGCGTGGGTCCCGCCGTTCCGCGTCGCCGCCATCGCGACGCGGCCGCCGAGACACGAGGACGAACCACCGTGGCGACGATGCACCCCGACGAGCTGGCCGGCCGCCTGGCCGCCGGCCTGCTGTCCTTCCCCGTGACCCACTTCGACGACGACCTCGCCGTCGACGAGGAGCGCTACCGCGCCCACCTGGACTGGCAGGCCGGGTACGACGTGGCGGGTCTGTTCGCCGCGGGCGGCACCGGCGAGGGCTTCTCCCTCACCCCGGCCGAGATCGACCGTGTGGTGCGGATCGCCGTCGACGAGGTCGGCGGCCGGGTGCCGGTGCTGGCGCCCGCCACCGGGGGCACCGCCGCGGCCGTCGACCAGGCCCGGGCCGCCGAGGCAGCCGGGGCCGACGGGCTGCTGCTGCTGCCGCCGTACCTGACCGAGGCCTCGCAGGAGGGGCTGGCCGCGCACGTCGACGCCGTCTGCGCCGCCACCGGCCTGGGCGTGATCGCCTACAGCCGGGCCAACGCGGTACTGGAGGACGTCACCGTCGCCCGGATCGCCGACCACAACCCGAACCTGGTCGGACTCAAGGACGGCGTCGGCGACATCGAGCGGATGACCCGCACCTACGCCCGGCTCGGCGAGCGCCTGATCTACATCGGCGGGCTCCCCACCGCCGAGACCTTCGCGCTGCCGCTGCTGCAGCTCGGCGTGTCGACCTACTCCTCGGCGTTGTTCAACTTCCTGCCCGGGTTCGCCCTGCGCTTCTTCGCCGCGGTGCGCGCACAGGACCGGCCCGAGGTCTACCGCCTCCTCAACGAGTTCGTGCTGCCCTACACCGGGATCCGGGACCGCCGGAAGGGCTACGCGGTGTCGATCGTCAAGGCCGGGCTGAGCGCCGTCGGCCGTGACGGCGGGCGCGTGCGCCCCCCGCTGACCGACCTCACCCCGGCCGAGCGCGACGAGCTCGCCGCCCTGATCGAGAAGGTCGCGCCGGTCGCGGCCGCCGCCTGAGTACCACCCGCACAGTTCGCGAAGGAGCAACCGTGTCCGCAAGCCTCGCCCTGCCCGCCTCCGCCCCGGCCGTCCTCGACCGGATCTCCTCGGTGACCCTGTCCTCGGTCACGCTGCCGCTGCCCAACCCGATCTCCGACGCCAAGGTGTTCACCGGGCGGCAGCGCCCGATGACCGAGGTCGCGTTCCTGTTCGCCGAGATCCGTACCGAGGCCGGCCACCAGGGCATCGGATTCAGCTACTCCAAGCGCGCCGGCGGCCCGGCCCAGTTCGCCCACGCCCGCGAGATCGCCCCCGACCTGATCGGCGAGGACCCCAGCGACATCGGCCGGATCTGGACCCGGCTGGTGTGGTCCGGCGCGTCGGTCGGGCGCAGCGGCGCAGCGACCCAGGCGCTGGCCGCGATCGACGTCGCACTGTGGGACCTCAAGGCCAAGCGCGCCGGCCTGCCCCTGGCGAAGCTGCTCGGCGCGCACCGCGACTCGGTGCGCTGCTACAACACCTCCGGCGGCTTCCTGCACGAGACGGTCGAGCAGGTCAAGGACAACGCCACCCGGACCCTCGACGCGGGCATCGGCGGCATCAAGATCAAGGTCGGGCTGCCCGACACCGCGGAGGACCTGCGTCGTGTCGCCGCCGTCCGCGAGCACCTCGGAGACGGCGTCCCGCTCATGGTCGACGCCAACCAGCAGTGGGACCGCCCGACCGCGATGCGCGTCGGCCGGGCTCTCGAGGAGTTCGGCCTGGTCTGGATCGAGGAGCCGCTCGACGCCTACGACGCCGAGGGCCACGCCGCGCTGGCCGCGTCGCTCGACACCGCCATCGCCTCCGGCGAGATGCTGACCAGCGTCGACGAACACGTCCGGCTGATCGACACGCGCGCCGTGGACATCCTGCAGCCCGACGCCCCGCGGATCGGCGGCATCACCCAGTTCCTGCGGCTGGCGACGCTGGCCGAGCACCGCAACCTGCAGCTCGCCCCGCACTTCGCGATGGAGATCCACCTGCACCTCGCCGCGGCGTACCCGCACGAGCCGTGGGTGGAGCACTTCGACTGGCTGTACCCGCTGTTCGAGGAGCGCCTGGAGATCCGTGACGGCCGGATGTACGTCTCCGACCGGCCCGGTCTGGGCGTCACCCCGAGCCCGAAGCTGCGCGAGTGGACCGTCGACAGCGTGACCGTCGACGCCCCGCGCTGAACCACGCCCCGCTTCCCGTGGAGGAGGAACACCCCATGACCGACGTCGTGAGCGTCGACCCGCGGACCGGCGACCCGGTCGAGGTCGTCGCGCAGGAGACCACCCCCGCCGAGGTCGACGCCCTGTGCGCCGCGGCCGCCGCGGCCGCACCCGGGCTGGAGGCGCTCGGTCGCGACGGCCGGGCCGACCTGCTCGACACCCTCGCCGACGCGCTGGAGACGCGGCGGAGCGACGTCGTCGCCGTCGCGGACCGGGAGACGGGGCTGGGCCCGGCCCGGTTGAACGGCGAGCTGACCCGGACCTGCTTCCAGCTGCGGCTGTTCGGCGAGGTGCTGCGCGAGGGCTCCTACGTGGAGGCGACCGTCGACCACGCCGGGGACACCCCGATGGGGCCGCGACCGGACCTGCGCCGGATGCTCGTCCCGCTCGGCCCGGTCGCGGTGTTCGGGGCGAGCAACTTCCCCCTCGCCTTCTCGGTGCCCGGCGGGGACACCGCCGCGGCGCTCGCCGTGGGCTGCCCGGTCGTGGTCAAGGCGCACGGCTCGCACCCGGCGACGTCCGAGCTGGTCGCGGAGGTCCTGACCACCGCCGCGTCGAAGGCGGGCGCCCCGGACGGCACGATCGGTCTGGTCCACGGTCTCGCCGCCGGTGCCGCACTGGTCGCCGCGCCGCAGATCCGGGCGGTCGGGTTCACCGGCTCGCCCGCGGGCGCGACGGCGCTGATGGAGATCATCGACCGCCGGCCCGAGCCGATCCCGTTCTTCGGTGAGCTGGCCGGGTTGAACCCGGTCGTCGTCACCCCGGCCGCCGCGGCCGAGCGGGGCGCCGACCTGGGCGCCGGACTGGTCGGGTCGTTCACCCTGGGCGGTGGCCAGTTCTGCACCAAGCCCGGGCTGACCCTGCTCCCCGCCGGGCCGGACGGCGACACCGTGCTCGACGCGATGGCCGCGGCCGTGCGGGACGCGCCCACCCCGGTCCTGCTGAACGAGGGCATCGCCGGGAACTACCGCGGGATCTCGGCCCGCCTGCGCGCGCTGCCCGGGGTCTCGACGATCGCCGAGGGCGCGGACGACACCTCCGGCGGGTTCACCGCCGCGCCGCTGCTGCTCGCCGCGGACGGGCTGCACGACGGCCTGACCGACGAGTGCTTCGGGCCGCTCGGCGTCGTCGTCCGCTACGACGACGAGGCCGCGCTGTCCGCCCTGCTGGCGGAGCTGCCGTCGTCGCTGACCGCGACCGTGCTGTGCGGGGCGGGCGAGACGGACCTGCCCGGTGCCGTCGCGGCGGCGCTGCGGCCACGGGCCGGCCGGATCCTCTTCGACGCCTTCCCCACCGGGGTGGCGGTGTCCTGGGCGCAGACCCACGGCGGGCCGTGGCCCTCGACGAACACCCAGCACACCTCCGTCGGCCCGACGGCGGTCCGGCGCTTCCTGCGCCCGGTGACCTGGCAGGACGCACCGACCGAGCTGCTGCCGCCGGAGCTCGCCGACGGGCCCGCCGGGATCCCCCGCCGGGTCGACGGCGCGCTGGTGCTGCCGTGAGCACCGGACCGACGATCGCGTCCGTGCGGGCCGTCCCGGTCGCCGGGCACGACAGCATGCTGCTGAACCTGAGCGGCGCGCACGGTCCGTTCTTCACCCGCACCGTCGTGGTCGTCACCGACTCCGACGGCCGCACCGGCCTCGGCGAGGTCCCCGGCGGCGAGGCGATCCGGGCGACCGTCGAGGAGGCGGCCGCGCTGCTGGTCGGCGCGCCGGTCGCCCGGTACGGGTCGCTGCTGCACGCCGTCGCGGGCCGGTTCGCCGGCCGCGACGCCGGTGGACGCGGCCCGCAGACCTTCGACCAGCGGGTCACCGTGCACGCGGTGACCGCGCTGGAGTCCGCGCTTCTCGACCTGCACGGCCGGTACCTCGGCGTGCCGGTCTGCGAGCTGCTGGGCGAGGGCCGCCGCCGCGACGACGTCCCGGTCCTCGGCTACCTCTTCTACCTCGGCGACCGCACCCGCACCGATCTCCCCTACGACGACGGCGCCGCCCCCGCCGACCGGTGGGAGTCCCTGCGCCGGGAGGAGGCGCTCGACCCGGCCGCGGTCGTCGCGCTCGCCGAGGCCGCGCAGGAGCGCTACGGCTTCGCCGACTTCAAGCTGAAGGGCGGCGTGCTCGCGCCGGAGGAGGAGCTGGCCGCGGTCCGCGCGCTCGCCGACCGCTTCCCCGACGCCCGGATCACCCTGGACCCCAACGGCGGCTGGTCGCTCGACGCCGCGGTCCGGCTGCTCCGCGACGCGCACGGGGTGCTGGCCTACGCCGAGGACCCGTGCGGCGCCGAGGGCGGGTACTCCGGCCGGGAGGTGCTGGCCGAGTTCCGCAGGCGCACCGGGCTCCCGACGGCGACGAACATGGTCGCCACCGACCCGCGGCAGCTCGCGCACGCGGTGCGGGAGCACGCCGTCGACATCCCGCTGGCCGACCCGCACTTCTGGACGATGCGGGGCTCGGTCCGCGTCGCCGGGCTGTGCCAGGATTTCGGGCTGACCTGGGGTTCGCATTCCAACAGCCACTTCGACATCTCGCTGGCGATGTTCGCCCACGTCGGCGCGGCCGCCCCCGGGGAGATCACCGCGCTGGACACGCACTGGATCTGGCAGGACGGGCAGGCACTGACGACCGCGCCGTTGCGGATCGAGGGCGGCCGGATCGCCGTGCCGGACAGCCCGGGGCTCGGCGTCACCCTCGACGAGGACGCGCTGGCCGCTGGGCACCGGCGCTACCTCGACCACGGGCTCGGCGCCCGCGACGACGCCGCCGCGATGCAGTACCTCGTGCCGGGATGGACGTTCGACCCGAAGGCGCCCTGCCTGCTGCGGTGAGCCGCTCACCAGGCGTCGGGCTCGATCTCGGCGGTCATGTCCCGCCACGCCACCGGCTCGCCGCAGTGCGCGCAGGTGAGCCGCGGCTCGGCGGGGTGGCCGCAGCCGCGGTGCACCAGCCGGACCGGCGGGACGTCGACGGCGTAGCGGTCGCCCCAGTTCATCAGCGCCACCAGCACCGGGTAGAGGTCGGCACCCTTCGGCGTGAGCCGGTACTCGTGGCGGACCGGGCGCTCCTGGTAGGGCACGCGGTCGAGCACACCCTCCTCCACCAGCACCCGCAACCGGTCGTTGAGGACGTTGCTGCCGAGACCGAGCTTGTCGCGGAAGTGGTCGTAGCGGCGCTCGCCGCGGAAGCACTCGCGCAGGATCATCATCGTCCACCGCTCGCCGAGGACCGCCCAGGTACGGGCCACCGAGCAGTACGCGGCACCGAGCTCGTCGTGCTTCACAGCGCCCGATACTAGGACACTTTTCGAGTCCTTCGAGCTTGCAGGGCTACAGGTGCACCGCTACCGTCGAACTCGATTCGAGTCCCACCACGGAGGTCGACGATGCCCTACTACCGCTTCACCGTGCCCACAGGGAACGCGACGCTGGCCCACCGCGCCGAGGTCGCCGCGGCGGTGACGAGGGTCCACAGTGAGGTCACCGGTGTCCCCGCCCGCTACGTGCACTGCACCTTCACCGAGGTGCCGCCCGGCAGCGTCTTCGTGGCCGGGGAGCCGGTGGAGGGCCCGCGGATGGTCGGCCTCATCCGCGACGGCCGCACCGCGGAGGTCCGGGCACGGCTGCTGCACGGCATCGCCGACGCGTGGTGCGCGGTCACCGGGGACGCGAAGGCCGACGTGGCGATCTTCCTGCACGAGGTGCCGGGCGCGAACGTGCTGGAGGACGGCGAGATCCTGCCCGAGGCCGCCGACGACCCGGTCGCCGCACACGGCTGAGCACGGGGGGCCGGCCCCCGTGGCACGGGGACCGGCCCGGTGCCTCAGGAGCCGGTGGCGAGCCGGTTCTCGGCCGACCCCAGCGGGTCGTAGCTCGGCTCCATGAGCATCTCGTGCAGGTGCCTGCGGCGGACACCCATGTTGCCGCCGTCGTACACGGGGAAGCACAGGACGTCCTGCATGATCCCCGCGATCGGCGTCTCGGTCGTGTAGGCGTCCACCCCGACCAGGCGCATCGCGTCGTAGACGACGTCGACCGACCGCTCCGAGGCGTAGATCTTCGTGATGTTGGCGAGCTCGCGGTCCTTGCCGCCGGTGCGGTCGAAGTGGTCGGCCGCCTTCCACGCCAGGTACCGGGTCGCCTCGATGCGGATCTTGATGTCGGCGAGCATGTACCCGGCGTTCTGGTACTCGATGACCGGGTGCGGGCCGGAGCGGCTGTCGGTCTTCGCGAACTCGTAGGCGTAGTCGAAGGCCGCCCGCATCCGCCCGACGCAGGCCGCGCCGATCGGCGCGCAGGTCCAGGTGAACGCGCTCTTCACGATCTCCATGCCGTCGCCGGGGCCCCCGATCATGTTCGAGAGCGGGACGCGGACGTCGCGGAACTCGACGCGCGGCGAGTTCGCGGCGCGGTGCCCGATGGTGTCGAGCATGCCGGTGATCTCCACGCCGGGCGTGCCCCGCTCGACCATGACGATCGCGAGCGACTCCTGCGGCGGCAGTGCCGGGTCGGTGCGGCAGACGACCGCGATGAGGTCGGCGCCCTGGCCGTCGAAGCCCGAGGCGTTGGTGGTGTAGTGCTTGGAGCCGTTGAGGACGATCTCGTCGCCCTCGATCCGGGCGAAGGTCTGCACCCCGACCTTCGGGTCCGGCGAGTCGTAGTTCGCGCCGCCGGTGACCTCGGTGTAGGCGATGGCGGCGAGCTTCGGCTCGGTCCCGCAGAAGGCCGGCAGCCAGCGCTGCTTCTGCTCCTCGGTGCCGAAGTGGACGACCGGGTACAGCCCGAGACCGGTGCCGAGGATCGCCGTGGGGGTGTTGACGTCGACGCGGGCCAGCTCCTCGACGGCCAGCACGAACTGCAGCGAGGTGAACCGGCCGCCGCCGTACTCGGCCGGGATGAGCGCCTTCACGAACCCGGCCTCGACCATCTGCCGGTAGAACGGCTCGATGGCGTAGAACCGCTCGGCGGGCTGCGGGTGCGGGGCGATCGCCGGCTCGACGCCGGTCAGGACGGTGTCGGCGAACTGCCGGGCCTGCTCGCGCAGGGCCAGCTGCTCGGCGTCGAGGGAGAAGTCCAGTGTCATCGTCGAATACCTTCCGGTCGGGCCCCGACCCGACCGTGGGGTCAGGGACGCGACGCGATGGTGGCCGTCACACCCCGTCCCGGGATCGAACCGGTGCGCACGGCGGCCGGTACCGGCGTGCACGGTCCGTCCGGGCCGCGGTCGCCGTACTCCGACGGCAGGCAGCCGTGCCGGGCGCGGAAGACCCGGTTGAGGTGGGACAGGTCGGCGAAGCCCCAGCGGGCGGCGAGCTCGGTGAGGGTCCCGGTCCGCGCCGGGGCGGTGAGCTCGCGGGTGCACCCGTCGAGGCGCAGGGCCATGACGGTGCGGGAGAAGCTGCGGTCGGTGCCCTCGTAGAGCTGGTGCAGCTTGCGGACCGAGATGCCGAAGCGGGACGCGACCGCGCCGGCCGAGGTGTCCCCGGTCCGCAGGTGCGCCGCCAGGTAGCGGTTGACCGCGGCCCGCAGACCCGCGTCGAGGTCCGCGCGCCCGGTGTCGCGCAGCTCGTCGGAGCCGCCGGCCGCGGCGGCGAGCAGCGTGGTGAACGCCGTGTCGGCGGCGTCCGCGGCGGCCGGGTCGAGCGCGTCCAGGCCGTTCCAGGTGGACAGCATGGTGGAGGCGACGATGCGGGCCATGCCGGGCGCGGCGCCGTCGTAGGTCGTCGCGGTGGCCCCGTCGAGGTCGGCGACCAGCGGCAGCAGCCGGGCGCGCGGCACCCGGAACGAGACGCAGCGCCACTCCTCCGTCCGGTCGTCGGCGACGAACTCCAGCCCGTACTCGCGGGTCGTGTCGAACAGCGCGAAGCCGCCCGGCTGCACCACGCAGCGACGCCCGGCCTGGGTCCCCACGCAGTGGCCGCTGATCTGCAGGTTCACGAACACGTGGTCGGTGACGGTGCGCCGCACCTCGGCCGGGCCGTGGGTGATGAGCTGCGTCGCCGACGACACCTCGGCACAGTTGGTGGCGGTGAGCCTGCTGGAGCGCACCCAGCTGCGGATCTCGTGCGCATGGGCCCGCCCGGTCCGCCGCGCGCCGGGCAGCTCCGCGGCGAGCGGGGTGAACGCCTCGCAGATCACCTCGCGCCAGTAGCTGAACTGCTCACCGGCCGGGCGGTCCTCAGTGGTCCAGTAGCGCACTCGGGGCCTCCTCGACAGCTCGCATCGGCTCCGCCGGCGTCGGCGCCGTGAGCCAGGACACTATCCCGCAGGCGCCTCGGAACCCAGGTCCCGTCGGGGGCGCGCGGGGTGAGCGCGAAGCATGACCGCTCCGGGGCACATCGGTGTTTCCGCCGGTGAACTCCGGGTCACGACCCGGCTCGCGGGTCAGCAGGGCCGCGGACCCGCCGATCCGACCGGGCCGGTGACCGGGCGCAGGTAGGCGTCGCCGCCGGCCCGGGCCAGCGCCGCACAGGCGTCGCCGCGGTCGGCGAACGGTCCCAGGTAGGAGACATAGATCGGGTTGCCCGCGTCGGTCCGGGACCGAAAAGGGACGCAGCTGCCGTCGGCGAGCAGGTAGTTCGCACCGGGGTGGGTGCGCAGGTGCTCGGACACGTCCTCGCGGTAGCGCGCGGGGTCGACGGCCGCGCCGACGACGACCAGGTCCGCCGGCGCCGCGCAGGACACCGGTGCGAGCGGGCGGCCGAGGCCCAGGTCGGCGGCGGGCAGGGTGGTCGTGGCCTCGGCGGGCTGCACCGGTCCGGTCGTCGCCGTCGCACCCTGCCCGGCGGGCGGCGCGCCGGACGGAACGGTCAGCAGCGCCCAGGTCGTGCCGAGCGCGACCACCGCCCCCGCGACGCAGGCGCCGACCAGGACCGGCAACCGTCGCCCGCGGGGCGCGACACCGGTCCCGGGGAGGACGGGGGTGGTCGCCCGGAGGGTCGGGGCCGGCACGGGACGGTCCCCGGCGAGGGCGTCGACCGCGGCCGCGAGTGCGCCGGCGGTCGGGAACCGGTCGGCGGGGTCCTTCGCCATCCCGCGGGCGACGACGTCGTCCCAGCCGGGGGCGAGGCCGGCCCGGCGCCCGGTCACCCGGGGCGGCGGGGCCATCAGGTGCGCGGTGAGCACGGCGGCCGGGTCCGCCTCCGGGAACGGCGTGCGCCCCGTCAGCATCTCGACGAGCACGCAGGTCAGGGAGTAGACGTCGGCGCGTCCGTCGACCGGCGTGCGGCCCGCGAGCCGCTCCGGGGCGAGGTAGGCGAGCGTGCCGACGGTGGCGCCGGTCTCGGTGAGCGCGGTGTCCGGGTCCGGGCCGACCGCGCGGGCGATGCCGAAGTCGGTGAGCGCGGTGAAGTCGTCCCGGTCCTCGACGACGAGCAGGTTCGCCGGTTTCACGTCCCGGTGCACCAGGCCCGCGGCGTGCGCGGCGTCGAGGGCGTGCGCGGCCTGGCGGACGATCCGGGCGGCCCGGTGCGGCTCCAGTGGCGCGCGCCGGGCGAGGACACGGGCCAGGTCCTCGCCGTCGACCAGGCGCATCGAGAGGTAGAGACGGCCGTCGATCTCACCGAACCCGTGGACCGGCACGACGTGCGGGTCGCGCAGCTCGAACGCCGCGCGGGCCTCCCGCCGGAACCGCTCGACGACGACCGGGTCCCCGGCGAGACGGGCGGGCAGCACCTTCAGCGCGACCTCGCCGCCGTGTCGACGGTCGTGGGCCCGCAGCACGACCCCCATCCCCCCGGCCCCGAGCCGCCCCCGGATCTCGAAGTCCCCCAGCACCGCACCGACGGCCAGGTCCTCGTCCATGACCCCACCCCTCCCGCGTCGTGTGCCCGTTCTACCGGCCGGCGGGGTCCCGTCGATCCGCAGCGCTACGCAGATCCGGCCTCGGGGCGCACCGTGACCAGCAGCGCGGGGTGGTCGGTGGTGCCGCCGAGGTCGATCACCCGGGTGCGCGCCGCGGCCGCCGCGGGGATGACGACGACGTGCTGGACCCCGTCGTCGGCGGCCGGTGCCGACCCCGGGGGCAGACAGGACCGCAGGTCGGGGTCGTCGGCCGCCCCCAGGTTGAGGTCGGCCCCCACGACGACCGGTCCGGGGTCGGCGCGCGACCGCAGGCCCGCGACGACGGTGTCGAACAGGTACCCGCACTGGGCACGGGTGACGGCGCGGTCGGTGTAGGCCAGGTGCGAGGTGCAGACCCCGAGCGGGCCACCCGCGGTCGTCGTGTCCAGGCAGAGCCAGGCACGCTCCTCGGGGTCACGCGGGTCCTGCGTCGGGTGGATCCCGGCGCTCGCGACGCTCGACGGGGCACGCGAGACCACGCCGATGCCGTACTCGTCACCGTTCGCGCAGCGGTACGGCGCGCCGGTGTCGCGATCGCGGGCCGGCTGGAACGCCGAGGACGTCGACGACCCCGGCGCGGCCGCGGCGAGCGCCCGCTCGATCCGCTCGACGCCCGCGCGGCACACCTCGTTGAGGGTGACCGCGTCCGGCACCTCGGTCCGTACGAGCTCGGCCGCGGCCTCGACGGCTCGCCCGGTGTAGCAACCGGCGATCCCGCTGTCGCACAGGTTCATCTGGACGACCGTCACCTCCGGGGTGTCCGGCGGGCCGGACGGCGCGGGAGCCGCGGCCCCGGGCGCGCAGGCGACCAGGAGCGGGAGCGCACCGGTGACGCCCGCCATCCGCAGGCGACGGGACCACGCGGCGGGAGAACGGCGACCGGGCACTCCCGCATGATCCGCCCGAACCGGACGAACCGCATCCGGGCCCGCCGTTTCCCGCGCCCGTGACGTGGTACCCGGTCCCACGCCGTGCGCGACACCCCCGCGGTGGCGCAGGACAGCGGTGACGAACGAGCCGAGGAGGCACCCATGGGAGCGGACGACAAGGTCGACAACAAGACCGAGGAGCTCGCCGGCAAGGCCAAGGAGACCGTCGGCAAGGTCACCGACGACAAGGAGCTCGAGGCCCAGGGCCAGGGTGACCAGGCGAAGAGCAACCTGAAGCAGGCCGGGGAGAAGGTCAAGGACGCCTTCACGAAGGACTGACCCGGCTCCCGCCGGCACGACGCCTCGGCCCCGGTCACGACGTGACCGGGGCCGAGGGTCGTGCAGTGCGAGCCCGCCGATCCGGGCACGAGAACGGCCCCGACCAATGGTGCTGGTCGGGGCCGGATCCTGATATGTGCGCCCGAAGGGATTCGAACCCCTAACCTTCTGATCCGTAGTCAGATGCTCTATCCGTTGAGCTACGGGCGCGTTGCTGTCTCCAGCGTAGCAATCTTCAGTTGTCGACCGGCGACCGGTGTCCCCACCGCCGTGCCGGTGCGGAGGCTCCGGGATTTGAACCCGGGATGGGGGGTTACCCCAAACCGCATTAGCAGTGCGGCGCCATAGACCAGACTAGGCGAAGCCTCCCCGGTGCCTGACGGCCACCAGCGAGCGCAACACTACACGGGCGTTCCGGCCGCCCGGAACCGGGGTCCCCCTGGCCGGGGGACCCCGGTCCGGCGCAGGTCAGGAACCTGCGAGGGCCACGAACGGGGTCAGCGCGTCGGGGTTCTGGAGGGCGCCGGCCGACACCGCCTTCTCCGGCGCGGTGCCCGCGAGGATCTTCTTCACCGGCACCTCGCACTTCTTGCCGTTCAGGGTGCGCGGCACCGCGTCGACGACGACGAACCGGTCCGGCACGTGCCGCGGCGAGAGCTCCTTGCGCAGCAGCGAGCGCAGGGTCGGCTCGACGTCGTCGAGCGCGACACCGTCGTCGAGGACGAGGAAGCAGAGCAGGGCCCCCTCCTCGCGCTCGCCGAGCGCGGTCGTGTCGATCACCAGGGAGTCCGCGACCCCGTCGACGCTCTCGACGACGGCGTAGAAGTCCGCGGTGCCCATCCGGACTCCGCCACGGTTGAGCGTGGAGTCCGAGCGGCCGTAGATGACGTAGGAGCCGCGCGGGGTGCGGCGCACCCAGTCGCCGTGCCGCCAGTTGCCGGGGAAGTCCTCGTAGTAGGACTCGCGCAGACGGGTGCCGTCCGGGTCGTTCCAGAACATGACCGGCATCGACGGGGTCGGCGTGGTGATGATCAGCTCGCCGACGTCGTCGAGCAGGTCGGTGCCGTCCTCGGCCCAGGACCGGACGTCGGCGCCGAGCGCCGCACAGGACAGCTCACCCAGCCACACCGGCACCGTGGGGGCGCTGGTGAGGAAGGCCGCGCAGACGTCGGTGCCGCCGGAGACCGAGCAGATCTGGATGTGCGACCCGGCCGCCTCCCCGATCCAGCGGAACCCGTCGACCGACAGCGGCGCGCCGGTGGAGCCGAGGGCGCGCACCGAGGAGAGGTCGTGGTCGTCGCCGGGGCGCAGGCCGGCCTTCATGCAGGACTGCACGTACGGCGCGGAGACACCGAACAGCGACACCCGGTGCTTCGCCGCCAGCGCCCACAGCGCGCCGAGGTCGGGGTGGCCGGGGCTGCCGTCGAACATCACGATCGTCGCGCCCACGAGCAGGCCGCCGACCAGGAAGTTCCACATCATCCAGCCGGTGGTGGTGAACCAGAAGAACCGCTCCCCCGGCCCGAGCCCGTGCTGCAGGCGCATCGCCTTCAGGTGCTCCACGACGATGCCGCCGTGGCCGTGCACGATGCCCTTGGGCAGGCCGGTGGTGCCCGAGGAGTAGAGCACCCACAGGGGGTGGTCGAACGGGACCGCGGTGAACTCCAGCGGGCCGGCCTCGGCGGTGAACTCGGCCCAGGTCGTCGTGCCGTCGAGGGTCGCGTCGGGGTCGAGGTAGGGCACGAGGACGGTCGCGCGCAGCGTCGGCAGCTGTCCGCGCAGGTCGGCGACCTTGTCGCGGATGTCGAAGCCCTTGCCGTTGTAGCGGTAGCCGTCGACGGCGACGAGCACGGCGGGCTCGATCTGGGCGAAGCGGTCGTGCACGGCGCGGGCCCCGAAGTCCGGCGAGCAGGACGACCAGATCGCGCCGAGGCTCGCCGCGGCCAGGAACGCGACGAGGGTCTCGACGCTGTTCGGGGCGAGCGCGACGACGCGGTCCCCCTGCCCGACGCCGGCCCGGACCAGCCCGGCGCGGGCGCGGGCGACCTGGTCGCGCAGCTCGGCGTGGGTGACGGTGCGCTCGAGGCCGTCCTCGCGGACGAACTCGACCGCGACGTCGTCGTCGGCGCGGCCCGGGCCCGGGGTCAGGGCGTGCTCGGCGTAGTTGAGGGTCGCGCCGGGGAACCACTGCGCGCCGGGCATGTCGCGGGAGCCGAGCGTCGCCGTCGGCTCGTCGTGGAACAGCACGCCGGAGTACTCGGCGACGGCCGACCAGAAGCCCTCCAGGTCGGTCACCGACCAGGTGTGCAGCTCGGCGTAGTCGGTGACGTCGGACAGCGGGGCGCCCCGCTCGTCACGCGCCCAGGTCGCGAACCGGACGATCTCGGTGTCCGCCACCCGGTCCGGGTCCGGGCTCCACAGGAGCTCGGGGGTGTCCGGATCGGTGACGGTCTGCGGCGACGACACGGGCGGCATGCCCCGAGCATCCCCGACGGCCCCGGCCGCGCACCAGTGGCCGGACCCCACTCCGGCCCCCCGGGACAGGGTGCCCGTCACATGGGGACGGTCAGGCCGGGGCGCCGACGAGCGGCGGCGCGAGCCGGGCGAAGGCCTCCTGCCGCTCGTACGGGAAGTACGGGTACGGCGCAGGACGGTGCGAGACCGCGTCCAGACGGGCGACCTGGTCGTCGTCCAGACGCCAGCCGACCGCGCCGAGGTTGTCCTCCAGCTGACCGAGGTCACGTGCGCCGACGATCACCGAGCTGACGGTCGGGCGGGTCGTGAGCCAGTTGAGCGCGATCTGCGGCACCGTGCGGCCGGTCTCGGCGGCGATCGCGTCGAGCACGTCGACGACGTCGAACAGCAGGTCGTCGGGGACGGGCGGGCCCGCCTCGGCGGTGGTGTGCAGCCGGCTGCCCGCGGGCAGCGGGGCGCCCCGCCGGACCCGGCCGGTGAGCCGCCCCCAGCCCAGCGGGCTCCAGACCAGGGCGCCGACGCCCTCCTCGTGGCCCAGCGGCATGAGGTCCCACTCGTAGTCGCGGCCGACCAGCGAGTAGTACACCTGGTGCGCGACGGGCCGCGGCCAGCCGTGCCGGTCGGCCAGGTCCAGGGTCCGCACCAGCCGTCGCCCGGGGTGGTTGGAGACGCCGGTGTAGCGCACCTTGCCCGACCGGACGAGCACGTCCAGGGTCGCGAGCACCTCCTCGGGCGGGGTGCCCGCGTCGTAGGCGTGCAGCTGGAACAGGTCGATCCGGTCGGTCCCGAGCCGGCGCAGCGCGTCCTCGACGGCGCGGACCAGGCGGGAACGCCCGGTGCCCGCGTCGTTCGGGCCGGGGCCGGTCGGCAGGCCGGCCTTGGTCGAGATCAGGACCTCGTCGCGGCGGTGCCGCAGCGCCGCCCCGAGGACCTCCTCCGACCCGCCGTCGGAGTAGACGTCGGCGGTGTCGAACAGGGTCACCCCCACGTCGAGGCACCGGTCCACCATCCGGCGCGCGCCGGCGACGTCGACCGACCCCCACGCCCCGAACAGGTCGCCGCGCCCGGCGAACGTGCCGGCGCCGAAGCTCAGGACCGGAACCTGCAACCCGCTGCGGCCCAACCGTCGGTACTCCATGCCCACTCCTCACTAACGGAACGCTGGTTCCTTTTGAAGCTAGCCCACGGGCACGCCAAACGGAACCCCGGTCCCGTCAAGGGCTAGGGTGGGGGCCGTGGCACCGGAGATGAGCAGGCCGGGGGGCCGGACCGCGCGGGTCCGTTCCGCCGTGCTGTCCGCGGCGGGCGACGCCCTGATCGAGCTCGGGCTGCCGGGGCTGGACCTCGCGGAGCTGGCGCGCCGGGCCGGCGTCGGCAAGACGACGGTCTACCGGCGCTGGGGCAGCGTCCCCGCGGTGCTGGCCGACCTCGTGTCGGACATGGTCGAGACCTCCGCGCCGCGGGCGGACACCGGGACGCTGGACGGCGACCTCCTGGCCAACGCCGAGCTGGTCCGGTCCACCCTCGGCGACCCACGGCAGGGACGGCTGCTCACCGCGCTGATCTGCGCCGCCGTCGACGACGCCGGGACCGCACGGGCGCTGCGCGGCTTCTACGACGCCCGGACCGCGGTCTGGGAGCCGTGCGTCACCGACGCGGTGGCGCGCGGCGAGCTACCGGCGGGCACCGACGCGGCCGCCGTCGTCCGCGCGGTCTCCGCCCCGCTCTACCACCAGCTCCTCACCCGGGGGGCGCGGCCGGACACCGCGGACACCCACCGCGCGGCCGCCGTGGCCGCGGCCGCCGCGCGGGCCGGGGCGTTCGTCAGCGCAGGTGGGCGTCGAACCAGTTGAGGACCCGCTGCCACGCCTCGGCGGCCGACTCCGGGTCGTCGTCGAAGCGGTAGCCGGTGCTCGGGTAGATCACGACGTCGGTCGCCTTCCCCGAGGACGCCGCGGCGTCGCGCAGGCGGGCGACGGCGTCGGTGTCGGAGGCCTCCGAGTAGATGCCCAGCCAGGGGCAGGTCAGCTCGGGTGCGGTCTCGACCAGGGCGGGCAAGCTGGACCACGGCGACGACTCGATCCCGCCACCCGCGACCGTGATGGCCGCGCCGAGGGTGCGGTTGGCCGCGACGTGCAGCGCGACCGTGCCCCCGAGGTCGAACCCGAGCACGCCCATCCGGTCGGCCTCGATGCCCACGTCGCCCAGCCAGCCGAACGCGGTGTCGCAGTCGTCCATGACCTGGCGCGGCTCGAGGCTGCCCACGTGCTCGGCGACCTCGGCGTCGGAGCCGTCGGCGAGGTCGCCGCCCGCGCCGGCGTCGCGGTAGAGGTGCGGAGCGACGGCGAGCCAGCCGTCCGCGGCGAGGCCGGTGACGAGCAGCCGGATCGAGTCGGTGACCCCCCGTGCCTCCTGCAGGACGACGACACCGCCGCGGACCGGACCGTCGGGTTCGGCCACGGTCAGGCGCAGCTCGCCCCCGTCGGTCAGCGGCACGCCCTCGGTCCGGACAGCGGTCGTCGTCATGACGTCACTCAACCAGAGCACGGGCCCGGGTTCGACCCCCGGCGGATACCGTTGCCGTCATGACGCTGATCCGTCCCGATCTGGACACCCTGCCCGCCTACGTGCCGGGTCGCACCGTCCCCGGGGCGATCAAGCTCGCGAGCAACGAGGTCGCCGCGCCGCCCGCTCCCGCGGTGCTGGAGGCCATCGCCCGCGCCGCCGCTGGTGGCAACCGGTATCCGGACCTCGGCGTCGTCGAGCTGACCGGACGCATCGCGGACCTGTACGCCCTGGCCCCCGAGCGGGTCGCGGTCGGCTGCGGCTCGGTGACGCTGTGCCAGCAGCTCGTGCAGATCGGCTGCCTGGGCCCCGGCGACGAGGTGCTGTTCGCCTGGCGCTCGTTCGAGGCGTACCCGATCGTGACCCAGATCGGCGGGGCGGAGATCCGCACCGTGCCGCTGGACGCCGACTTCCGGCACGACCTCGTCGCGATGGCCGCCGCCGTCACCGAGCGGACCCGGGTGGTGTTCGTGTGCAGCCCGAACAACCCGACCGGCCCGGCCGTGCACCGCGACGAGTTCGTCCGCTTCCTGGGCGCCGTGCCGTCGGACGTGCTGGTGGTGCTCGACGAGGCCTACGCCGAGTTCGTCACCGACCCCGACGCCGTCAGCGGCCGGCCGCTGCTCGACGACCACCCGACCCTGGTCGTGCTGCGCACCTTCTCGAAGGCCTACCGGCTGGCGGGGCTGCGGGTCGGCTACGCCCTGACCTCCGAGGAGATCGCGACCGCGCTGCGCAAGGTGGCACCGCCGTTCGGGGTCAGCTCGGTCGCCCAGGCGGGTGCCGTCGCCGCGCTGGAGCACCGGGAGGAGATCCTCGCCGACTGCGCCGCCGTCGTCGCGGAGCGGGACCGGGTGGCCGCCGGGCTGCGCGGGTCCGGGTTCACCGTGCCGGAGACGCAGGCGAACTTCGTGTGGCTGCCGCTCGGGGACCGGACCGCGGCGTTCGCGACGCACTGCGGCGAGCGGAAGGTGATCGTGCGCCCGTTCGCCACCGACGGGGTGCGGGTCACCGTGTCCACGCCGGAGGAGAACGACCTGCTGCTCGACGTCGCGTCGTCCTTCGGATCCTGAGAGCCCCGACTCAGCCGTCCAGCTGGTAGCCCAGCCCCCGGATGGTCCTGATCCGCTCGGGACCGATCTTGCGCCGCAGGTAGGACACGTAGACCTGCACCAGGTTGGCCGACACCGGTTCGGTCCAGGCCCGGCGGCCCAGGTCGTCGAGCGCGACCGGCTCGCCCGCCTGCTCGGCCAGCGCGAGCAGCAGCGCGTACTCGGTCGGGGACAGCGCGACCCGGCGGCCGTCGACGAACACCTGGCCGGCGTCGACGTCGACGGACAGGCCGCCGTGCCCGAGCACCGTCGGTGCGGGCAGCCCCGCGGCGGCACGCAGCCGGAGCCGGATCCGGGACGCGAGCTCGTCCGGGACGAACGGCCGGATCAGGAAGTCGTCGCGGTCGCCGCGCAGCATGCCGATCACGCCGGCCCGCCGTTCGCGCGGCACGACGGTGATCACCGGGGTCGGCGGGGACTCGGACTGCACGGCTCCGAGCAGCACCGACGGCTCGGGGCCCGGCAGCTCCATGTCGAGCACGAGCAGGTCGGCGCCGCGGGAGCGCAGGGTGTCCAGCAGCTCGATGCCGTCGGCGACGACGACGAGGTCCACGCCCTCGGCGGCGAGGTCCTGGCGCAGCCCGCGGCCGAGCGAGGCGGTGCCCGCCGACGGCGGCAGGGCCAGCAGCACGCTGAGCGCGCGCATCTCGGCACGGGGCGCGGGGATCGGGAGGGACGGCGAGACGGGGGGAGCGTGATCGTTCACAGATCCTGCGGAGGTCGGGGAGCGGGGAGCTCGGGAGGTCGTGCGGGGAGCACCGGGGAGGCACGGCCACTGTTCCTCGACCGGCAGCCCGTCACAATCGGCTAACGGTGCGACGTACCGTGACCGCTTAGCCCGAACGAGTGATCCTGAGAGTCCCGTTGCTCTGTTCGGCCCAGCATTACTGCCGAAATGGCGGGATCTTGCTCTTCGGCGCTCTCCGTCGACCTGTCGGCGCGGAGACGCAACCACCCTTCTCAGCGAGGGTGTTCACACTCGGTCACCCTACCTAGAGTCCCTCCTCATGCGACGGAAGAGTTCCGCTGCGGCTGATCAGGTCGACCCCCGCGACCTGATCGCGCGACTCGCCGCCGAGCACAGCTCCCCCTCTGTGCCGTCTCCCCGGGGCAGGCATGCCGTGTCCTCCGCCCCGGCGGACGACGCGGCCCGATCCGCCGTGCCCGCGGCCACCCTGCTCGAGGACCGGGTGAGCGCCTCCGGGCGCCACCGCGTCCTCGACGCCGGGTACGACGACACCGACCCCGACACCCCCGACGACACCGGTGCCGCCGTCACGGCGGACTCCCCCACCGGTGCCACGACGGCGGACGCCGGGCGGATCACCTGGGCCGACACGGCCGACCCCGGCCCGTGGGCGCCGGGCGGCGGCGCGACCGGCAGCGGCTCCCACGCCGCCGCCGGGGACACCGCGGTGACCGGGACGGGCGCGCACGCCGTGCCCACCGCCCGGACCCCGGGCCGTCGGGCGCGGCGGTCCGCGCCGTCGTCGGCGGCCGGACTGTCCGGTGTGGAGCTGTTCGGCGGGTCGTCCCCGGCCGAGGAGCCCGCGGCCCCGCAGGCCGAGGTGCCCGCACCGCGCACCGAGGTCACCGGCGGGGCCATCGCCGGCCTGCACGAACCCGAGGTGTCGGGGACGGGCTCGGTCGTCGCGGTCGACCGGTCACGCCCCGCCCGCTCCCGTGTCCGCCGGTTCGCCCCGCTGGGCGTCGGCGCCGCCGCGGTGCTCGCCGCGACGATGGTGCTGACGCTGCTGCAGCCCGGCACCGAGGACCCGTCGCTGTCCGCGGCGATGGTGAACGACTCCTCGCGCCGGTCGGCGTCGGACACCGCGCTGTCCGCTGGCCCGGTGCTGGCCAACGGGGGCGGCTCCGCACTCGGCGACGCCGCGCAGGGTGCGTCCGGCCAGATCGGCCAGGCCCTCGCCGCGCAGGAGGCCGCCGAGCGTCGCGCCGAGGAGCGCCGCCGCGAGGCCGCCGAGCGGGCACGGGCCGCCGCGAGCTCCGGTGGTTCCGGGAGCTCCGGGAACTCGGGCGGGGCCCCCGCCGCCGGTCCGGTCGGTGGCGCCGTCCAGGTCGCCGGCGACGGCATCCAGGCCGCGCTCAAGATGGGCTGGCAGGCCATCGGTGGCGACGAGTTCCTCGGGTCCACCCTGGGGAGCAACTGGTCCCCGTACAACGGCGCCGGCCACGACGGCCAGGGCCGCCGCACCTCCGACGCGATCTCGGTGGAGAACGGCAACCTCGTCATCCGCGGCGACTCGCAGGGCAACACCGGCGGCATGGCCTGGGGCACCTCCCAGAAGTACGGCAAGTGGGAGATGCGCGCCCAGTTCCCCAAGGGCGACAAGCAGTACCACCCGGTGCTGCTGCTGTGGCCGAGCGAGGTGTCCTGGCCGGAGGGCGGCGAGATCGACTTCGCCGAGACCACCAGCGCCAGCGACGACGTGTCCTTCTTCCTGCACTACGGCAGCTCGAACTCGCAGAAGGACGCCAAGAAGCAGCTCGACATCACCCAGTGGCACAACTACGCCGTGGAGTGGACCCCGGACGCGATCGTCGGCTACGTCGACGGCGTCGAGTGGTTCCGCTCCGAGGACCCGAACACGTTCCCCCCGGGTCCGATGCACGCCACGATCCAGCTCGACTACTTCCCCGACGGCGGCTCGCCGGAGCCGTCGGAGATGCGGGTCGCCTGGATGCGCCAGTACAAGTAGCACTCCGCACCACGACGCCCGCCGCCCGGCGCTCCCCACCGGACGGCGGGCGGTCGTGTGTGCCGGGTCAGCCGGCCAGACCGCGCCGCGCCAGCAGTGGCGCGATCTCCGGGTCACGGCCGCGGAACGCGCGGTAGGCCTCCATCGCGTCCACGGCGCCGCCGCGGGACAGCACCTCGCGGCGGAACCGGTCCCGTTCTCCCGGCGCAGGCCGCCGTGCTCGCCGAACCAGGCGACGGTGTCGGCGTCGAGCACCTCGGCCCAGATGTAGGAGTAGTACGCCGCCGCGTACCCGCTGCCGCCGAACACGTGGTTGAAGTAGGTGCTGCGGTAGCGCGGCGGGACCAGCGGGTGCGCGGCCCCGGCCGCCTCCAGCGCCTGCTGCTCGAACGCGAGCACGTCGGTGATCCCGGCGGCCTCGGCCGGGGACAGCCGGTGCCACGCCTGGTCCAGCAGCGACGCGGCCAGGTACTCCGTCGTCGCGAAGCCCTCGCCGTACCCGCGGGCGGACTGCGACGCGGCCAGCAGCTCGTCGGGCAGCGGCTCGCCGGTCACGTGGTGGCGGGCGAACGAGGTGAGGACCTGCGGGTCCTCCAGCCACATCTCGTTGACCTGGCTGGGGAACTCGACGAAGTCGCGCGGCACCGACGTCCCGGAGAACGTCGGGTACTCCACCTCGGAGAACAGCCCGTGCAGGGCGTGCCCGAACTCGTGGAACAGGGTGCGGACCTCGTCGAGGGTGAGCAGCGCGGGCTCCCCGGCCGGGGGCTTGTTCAGGTTCAGCGTGTTCAGCACGACCGGGCGCGTCCCGAGCAGCGACGACTGGTCGACCAGCGCGTTCATCCATGCCCCGCCGCGCTTCGACGGCCGCGCCCACAGGTCGGCGCCGAACAGCCCGAGCGGCTCGCCGTCGCTGTCACGGACCTCCCACCAGCGCACGTCCGGGTGGTAGGCGGGCAGGTCGGTGCGCTCGGTGAAGGTGATCCCGTACAGCCCGGACGCGGCGCGGAACACGCCGTCGGTGATCACCCGGTCGAGCTCCAGGTACGGGCGCAGCGCGGCGTCGTCGACGGCGTAGCGCTCGCGGCGCACCCGCTCCGCCTCGAACGCCCAGTCCCACGGCTCCAGGTCGCCCTCGACACCGCCGGCCAGCTCCGCGGCCTCCCGGTCGGCGTTGGCGACGGCGGCGGGGACCAGCGACTCCAGCATCGCGACGGCGGCCTCCGCCGTCCCCGCGGTCGCGTCGTCGATCACGTACGACGCGTGGTCGGGGTACCCGAGCAGCGCGGCCCGCTCGGCGCGCAGCCGCACGATCGCGAGGACGGTGTCACGGGTGTCGTGCTCGCCGCCCTGCCCGCGCCCGGTGGACGCACGGAACAGCTCCTCGCGCAGCGACCGGTCGGTGAGCACCGCGAGTGCGGGCTGCGCGGTCGGTAGGACCAGGGTGATCAGCCAGCCGTCGTCGTGGCCGCGTTCGGCCGCGGCGGTCGCGGCGGCGGCGACCGCGTCGTCGGACAGGCCACCGAGCCGGTCGCGGTCGGTGACGTGCACGGCCGCGGCGTTCGCCCCGGCCAGCAGCGCCGCACCGAACCGGGTGGTGAGCCCGGACAGCTCCGCGTTCAGCTCCCGCAGCCGGGCCTGCTCGTCGGGGCCGAGCCGGGCCCCGGCACGCACCATGTCGCGGTGGTGGCGCTCGAG
This sequence comes from Pseudonocardia sp. ICBG162, assembly GCF_020496225.1. NCBI lineage: Bacteria > Bacillati > Actinomycetota > Actinomycetes > Pseudonocardiales > Pseudonocardiaceae > Pseudonocardia > Pseudonocardia sp. ICBG162. Next base: position 1,579,884 of record NZ_JAHLJD010000031.1, on the reverse strand, counting down.
CAGCCGCAGCGACTCGGCGTCGAGATCGAGGTCGTGGCGACGGGCGTACAGCGCGTCGATCCGGGCGAACAGGCCCGGGTCCAGCGCGATCGCGTCGGCGTGGGCGGCGAGCATCGGCGCGACCTGCGCCTCGATCTCGCGCACCGCGGGCGAGGAGTCCGCCGAGACGCGCGTGTAGAACAGCCGCGCCACCCGGTCCAGCGTGGCACCGGAGCGCTCCAGGGCGACGACGGTGTCGTCGAAGGTCGGCCCGCCCTCCCCCGCGACGATCGCCGCCACCTCGGCGCGCTGCTCGGCCGTCCCGGCCTCGAACGCGGGCAGGTAGTGCTCGTCGGTGATCCGGGAGGTGTCGGGCAGCCCCCACGGCAGCGCGCTCGGGGCGAGGAACGGGTTGCTCATGGGCCCGACCCTACGGCCGGGGACCGTCAGGAACCGGCCAGTTCACGGCGCATCGCGAGCCGCGGCCACACGTCGAGACCGCGCGCGGCCTCGTGCTCCCGGATCGCGCGCAGCCCCGGGCCGGGCGCGATCAGCTCACGGAAGCCGAGCCGCACCCAGTGCGGGCCGTTCCACGGCACGTCCCGGTAGGTGGTGAGGGTCAGCGCGGGCAGCCCGCGGTCACGGGCCCAGCCGGCGAGGTGCTCGACCAGGCCCTCCCCGATCCGCCGTCCGCGCTGCGACGGCAGCACCGACACCTGCTCGACGTGCGCACAGCCGTCGACGAGGTCGGCGATCAGGTACCCGACGAGCCCGGCGCCTGCGCTCCTCTCGTCCACCCACGCCCGCCCCGCCACGACGTACGCGGCCAGCACCGCGGCCGGTGGCGGCTCCTCGTCGGCGACGACGTCGAGCCCGATCTCCCGGAACGGCTCGCCCGCGGCGCGCTCGATCTCACGCAGGGCGGGGACGTCGGCGACGCGGGCGGGACGGATCACACCGCGGGATCCTCCACCACCGCGCGGATGCGTTCCAGGGTCGTCCGCATCCCCTCGCGGTTGGTGCGCCCGCGGGCCCACCCCAGCAGTGCCCAGTAGAGCCGGGTGCCGGCCGAGGGCTCCAGCCGGAAGGACTCGGTGACGTCGGTGCCGTCGGTACCGTCCGGAGCGGCGGCCGGGGTGAAGCGGTAGTGCCAGTGGTTGATCGGCCGCCCGGCCACGAGCACGACGAAGCCGAACTCCGAGCCCGGCTCGCAGGCGGTGATCCGGCACTCCGACCAGTAGGTCGGGCCGCGTCCGTTGCGGACGACCTTGCCGCGGAACCGGACACCGACGGCCGGGCCGGTCGCGCCGCCCAGCCACTCGGCGTCGACGGTCTCGGGTGAGAACCGGCCGGTGTTGCGGATGTCGGAGACCAGCTCCCAGATCCGCTCGGCCGGCGCCGCCATGTGGACGGTGACCTCGTCATGCACGGTGTTCCCCCTCGATGCCGCACACCAGGTCGGCGGCGCGCTCCCCGATCATGATCGCGGTCGCGGCCGGTCCGCGCCGCGGCGCGCGGGGCAGGACCGAGGTGTCCGCCACCCGGAGCCCGGTCAGGCCGTGCACCCGCAGGCCGGCGTCGACGACGGCGTCCGGCCCGGTGCCCATCGCGGCGCTGCCGGACAGGTGCACCGAGGTCGTCAGGTGGTCGCGGATCCAGCCGTCGAGCCGGGTGTCGTTGCCGAGCTCCCAGCCGGCGGGGCCGCCGTCGTCGGGGCCCGCGCGGTCCCAGCCCGCGGCGCGCAGGATCTCCGCGGCGATCCGCACCGCGGCCCGCATCCGGTGCCGGTCGGAGGTGGTGCGGAGGTAGCGGAAGTCCAGCCGGGGCGGGTCGTCGTGGTCCGGGGAGGTGATGGCGAGCATCCCGAGGCTGTCCGGGCGCTGCACCGCGCACATCAGGTGCGCGGGCCCGCCGGGTGCGAACGGGTGCGCGAACAGCAGGATCTCCAGGTCACCGGCCGGGTCGGTCCCGGAGTCGAGGTTGAGCGCGGCCTGCGCGGCGACGGCGTCGGCGGGCGGGTCCGGCAGCCCGCTGCGCAACGGCAGGAACACCGCGGGGTGGTCCGACCAGCCACGCCCGACCCCGGGCAGCTCGTGCGCCACCGCGACGCCCGCGGCCCGCAGGGTGTCCTCCGGCCCGATCCCGGAGCGCTGCAGCAGCGCCGGGGTCCCGACCGCGCCCGCGGTCACGACGGTCTCGGCCGCGTGCAGGGTGCGCCCGCCGACACGCACGCCGATGACCCGGTCGCCGTCGAGCACCAGGGTCTCGACCGGGGTCCCGCCGAACACGGTCAGCGCGTCCTTCCACTCCGCGTTCCCCCACGGCGGCGGCAGGTAGGCGGTGGCGGCGCTGACCCGGCGCCCGTCGACGGCGTTGGTCGGGATCGGACCCGCACCGGGTGGGCCACCGGCGTTCTTGTCCGGCTCCTCGGGGTAGCCGAGCGCGAGGCAGGCGGCCAGGAACGGGTCGGTCGTCGCGGCCCGCAGCCGGCCCGAGGGCCGCGAGATGCGCAGCGGACCGGCGTCGCCGTGCCGGTCGGAGGTGCAGAAGTCGAGGTCGCGCTCCAGCCGCCGGTAGAACGGCAGGACGTCGTCGTAGGACCAGCCCGGGACGCCCCAGTCCGCGAAGTCGGCCGGGACGGCCCGCACGAAGTAGCCGCCGTTGATCGCGCCGGAACCGCCCAGTACGCGTCCACGCGGCACGGTGCACTCCCGGCCCTGGCACAGCGTCGCCCGGTAGGCCCAGTTCAGGACGTGGCCGGGGGCGGTCGCGGCGAGCGAGGCGATCGGCGTCGAGTCCGGTGGGACGACGACGTCACCCGCCTCGACCAGCGCCGTCCGCAGCCCGCGCCCGGCGAGCCTGCCCGCGAGCGTGCACCCGGCGGACCCGGCACCCACCACCACCACGTCGAAGCTCTCGGTCATTGCTGCCAGGATGCCCCACGTGACCGACGCTGCACGTGACCTCGCCTCGTTCCTCACCGCGAGCCCGTCGCCGTACCACGCGGTGGCCGAGGCCGTCCGCCGGTTGTCCGCGGCGGGCTTCACCGAGCAGCGCGAGGACGAGCCGTGGGCCGACGGTCCCGGCGGCCGCTACCTGGTCCGCGACGGCACGGTCCTGGCCTGGTGGCAGCCCGCGTCCGGTCCGGGCGCCCCGCTGCGGATCTTCGCCGCGCACACCGACTCGCCCGGGTTCAAGGTCAAGCCGAACCCCGACGGCGGCGTGGCCGGGTGGCGCCAGGTCGGGGTGGAGGTCTACGGCGGTGCGCTGTGGAACTCGTGGCTGGACCGCGACCTCGGCCTGGCCGGGCGCCTCGCGCTCTACGACGGCCGGGTCGTCCCGGTCCGGGTGGACCGGCCGCTGCTGCGCATCCCGCAGCTGGCGATCCACCTCGACCGCGGCGTGAACCAGGGCCTGACCCTGGACCCGCAGCGGCACCTGCTCCCCATCTGGGGCCTCGGCGACCCGGACGGCGGCGACCTGGTGGAGTTCCTCGCCGTGCGCGTCGGCGAGGACCCCGAGGACGTCGCGGCGCACGACCTGTTCACCTACGACCTGACCCCGCCGGCCACCCTCGGTCGCGACGACGAGCTGCTCGCCGCCCCGCGGCTGGACAACCTGGCCTCGGTGCACGCCGGGATCAGCGCGCTGCTCACCGCGGTCGAGCGCGACCCGGGCACCGTCCCGGTGTTCGTCGGGTTCGACCACGAGGAGATCGGCTCGGCCAGCGCGACCGGCGCCGCCGGGCCGCTGCTGGAGACGGTGCTGACCCGGCTGGCCGGCGGGTTCGACGAGCGGCACGCGGTGTTCTCCCGGTCGCGCTGCCTGTCGGTGGACGTCACGCACGCCGCGCACCCCAACCACCTGGACAAGCACGACCCGGACCACCTGTCGGTGCCGAACCGGGGGCCGTCGCTGAAGGTCAACGCGGTGCAGCGCTACGCCACCGACGCGCCGGGCGCGGCCGCCTGGAAGCGGGCCTGCCGCACCGCGGACGTGCCGAACCAGGTGTTCGTCTCGAAGAACACGGTGCCGTGCGGGTCCACCGTCGGGCCGATCATGGCGACCCGGCTGGGCATCCGGACGGTCGACGTCGGCATCCCGGTGCTGTCGATGCACTCGGCGCGCGAGCTGTGCGGGGTGCACGACCCGGGCCTGCTGGCCCGGGCGGGTGTGGAGTTCCTGACCGACGCCGGCTGAGGCCCGCGGTCAGCGCAGCACGGGCTGCCCCGGCATGTAGGTGTCGCTGTCCACGATCCGCGAGCCCAGCGGCAGCAGCGAGACCGGGATGAGCTTCAGGTTCGCCCAGGCCAGCGGCAGCCCGATGATCGTGACGGCGAGCGCGAGGGCGGTGGCGATGTGCCCGATCACCAGCCACCAGCCGAACAGCACGATCCACAGCACGTTGCCGATGGTCGACGCGGCCCCCGCGGTGGGGAGGCGCACGACGTCGCGGCCGAACGGCCACAGCGCGTAGAGCCCGATCCGGAACGAGGCGATGCCGAACGGGATGGTCACGACCAGCACGCAGGCGACGATCCCGGCGGCCGTGTAGGCGAGGAACAGCCAGAAGCCGGAGAGGACCAGCCAGACCACGTTCAGGATGAGGCGGAGCATGGTTCCAGCATGCCCGAGCCGGCCGGTTCCCCCTCCGGGATGTCCCGGAGGCCGACCCCGGGTCCGGTGATCGACGTGCGCTCCCGCTCCGCGCGGGGTGTCCTGGAGCACATGGTGGATCACGGTCTGTTCGGCCCCCGCTCGGTGACCTGGCGGGTGCACCTCGAACCCGTGATGTGGGTCGCCGGGATGCGCGCGCTGCTGCTGCAGTCGCTGGACCCGCGGGTGATGCGCGGGACGTACCAGAACTCGGCGCTGTTCGACCCGAAGAAGTCCTACGCACGGTTCCAGCGGACCGTCGAGTTCGTCGGAACCCGCACGTTCGGACCGCTGGCCGACGTCGACCGGGCCGGCGCCCGCGTCCGGCGACTGCACGCCAGGCTGCGCGGGCACGACCCCGACAGCGGGGAGAGCTACCGGATCGACGCCCCGGAGGGCCTGCTCTGGGTGCACGCCGCGGAGATCGAGTCCTACCTGGACGTCGCCCGCCGGTCGGGTCTGCTCGACGACGACTCGGCGGACGCCTACGTCGCCGAGAGCGTCCGGGCCGCCGAGGTGGTCGGCATCGACCCGGCGACCGTGCCGTCGTCGGTGGCCGAGATGGCCGAGTACATGGCCGCGGTGCGCCCCCGGCTGCGGATGACCGACGAGGCCCGCCGCGCGGCCGGGAACCTGTTCGCGCCGCAGGGCGCGGCGCCGCTGCAGGTGCGGCTCGGGATCGCGGGCCTGTCCACCCTCGCCCTGGCCACGCTGCCGCGCTGGGCCCGGCGCCTCTACGGGCTGCCCGGCCTGCCGACGACCGACTGGTCCACGACGCTCACGCTGCGCGGGCTCCGCACCGCCACCGGGGTGCTGCCGGCCGTGCCGGGGCCGCCGGAGATCGAGGAGGCGCGACGGCTGGTGCGGAGCAGCCGTGCGGCCGCGGAATCCGGGTGACCGACGGTCCCTCGTCCCGCCCGGCCGGGTGAGCAGGACGGCGTCGCGTTCCGCGGAACGCGGCCGACCCCGCAGGACGACGGCCCGTCCGGGGCCCACCGCAGCTCACGTTCGACCCGTGATCTCCTCGACGACGCTCTCCCCGGTGCCCGGCCGCGACTCCCAGGCCCAGGTCTCGTGGGAACGCAGCCGGCCGTCGTCGAGGACCTCGAGGCGGGCCTCGCAGCGACCCGAGCTGGAGGTTCCGTCGGTGGAGACGTGCACGTAGCGGAAGCGCAGGACGTCGCCGTCGCGGGTACCGGCCAGCCGGCCCAGCCGGACGGCGCCACCGGCGTACTCGGCCCAGACCAGGCCGTCGGCCTCGTGGTAGTCGAAGACGGTGGTCCGCCCGACCTCGCCGTCACCGGAGTTGCTCACGCCGGCGAACCGGCGGCCGTCCACGCTGGGTGCGCCGCTCACCCGGACACCCTGTCACGGAGGATGACGACCGTGGAGTTCCCCGAGACGCGTCGTACGCCGCTGGTCCGGACGTGCACCGACACCGGCGAGGGCCTGTGGAACGAGCTGCTCGGGATCCTGCTGGCGACCGGCACGTCGTTCGACGTCGTCATGGAGGACATGTTCACCGACTGGTCGGTGGAACGGGTGGTGACGTTCGCGCTGGAGGACGGGCTGCCCGTGCGGCACCCGTTGCTGCTCGTCGTCGACGAGCGGGCGCTGGCCGACCACGACTTCCCCGTCGTCGTCGCCGACCTGCGGGGTGAGCCGGGTCGGACGTTCCGGATCGCCGCCGCGGTGCTCTCCGGCTTCCCGTCGCCCCGCGCCGGGTTCGCCGACCACGCCGACCACGCGGAGCTGCAGCCCGACCGGACGTTCCGCGGGTTCTGCTGAGGGCGCGTTCCGCGGAACGCGGCCGGGCGGTCTCAGACGCCGGTGCTCCCGTCGATCCGCTCGCGGACCAGGTCGGCGTGGCCGACGTGGCGGGCGTACTCGGCGATGACGTGGGTGAGGATCCAGACCACCGACACCGCGTTCCCACCGAGGGAACCGGTGCCGTCCGGCCCGGCCGCCTCGACGACCTCGCGGGCCCGGCCGACCTCCTCCTCCCAGGCGGCGCGGGCCTCGACGATGCCCGCGCTCCCGAGCTCGAACCCGCCGTCGTGGCCGGTCCCGGGCTCGCGCGGGTGCAGCGGCGGCACGTCCTCGCCGCCCAGGACCTGCCGGAACCAGTTCCGTTCGACGGCGGCCAGGTGCTGCACCAGCCCCAGCAGCGTCAGCGACGACGGCGGCACCGACGCCGTCCGCAGCTGCTCGTCGGTCAGGTCGTCGCACTTCCCGACCAGGGTGGCGCGGTAGAAGTCGAGCCAGGCCGTGAGCGTGGTGAGGGCGTCGGCCTGCATCGGGGGGTGGGCGCGGTCGGTCATGCCCGTGATCGTGTCAGCGGGGTCCGACATCTTCCGCTCCCGGCCGGGCGGTGGTCCACTGCGGTCGTGACCGACACTCCGCCGACCGTGGTGCGCAGCAGCCGGGAGATCGACGCCGCACCCGGGACGATCTTCGAACTGATCGCCGACCCCGCCCGCCAGCCCGAGTGGGACGGCAACGACAACCTCGCCGAGGCCGCCCCCGGCCAGCGGGTCCGCGCCGTCGGCGACGTCTTCTCGATGCTGCTGACGCAGGGCACCGTGCGGGAGAACCGGGTCGTCGAGTTCATCGAGGGACGCCTGGTCGCCTGGCTGCCGTCGGTGCCGGACAGCCCGCCGCCGGGGCACCTGTGGCGGTGGGAGCTGGAGCCGCTCGACGCCGGCCGGACCCGTGTGACCTGCACCTACGACTGGAGCAAGCTCGACCCGGAGGACGCGTTCCGGCAGAAGCGGGCCCGCGACACCACCACCGACCGGCTGCGCGCGTCGCTCGACCGGCTCGCCGTCGTCGCCGAGAAGATGTGATCCGCGACACCTTCGACGGACGAACGATCATGGAAAGGTGCTGACCTGGCGGCATGGATGCCGAGCAGGTGATCACCGTTCTGGCCGGGTTCCCCGGCACGCGGATCGTCGAGGGCAACGGGGACGCGTTCGCGATCCACGACCCGGACCACGACTACGAGCAGCGCCCCCGGCAGGGCTGGGCGACCGTGGTGCGGTCCGACGTGAACGACACCGCGTCCGACCTCGACCGCCCGGGAGCGTTCCGGCTCAACATCGGGCTGCCCGCCACGCGCTACCGGGAGCTGTTCCCGACCGATCCGGGCATCGACCCGACGACCCGTGACGTGCTGTTCCCGCACCCCGTCTACGCCGCCCACCACTGGGTGGCGGTGGTGCAGCCGGAGACGACCTGGCCGCGGGTGCGGGAGCTGCTCGACGACGCGTACGACTTCGCCGTCCGCAAGCACGGGAACGCGGTCCGGCGGCGGGGGTGATCAGCGGCGGCTGTGGCGGAAGCGGGGGGATTCGAACCCCCGGTCCTTTCGGACGCCCGCTTTCAAGGCGGGTGCATTCGGCCGCTCTGCCACGCTTCCGCACGGGAGGGTAACGGGACCGCTCAGCGCTCCGCGCGGTAGTAGGTGACCGGCCCCATCCTGGTCGTCCCGTGCCCGACCACCGTCGCGCCGGTGAACCCCGCGGCCGTGAGCAGCTCCGGCACCGGCTGCGCCCCGTGCCCGTGCCCGTGTCCGTGCCCGTGGCCGTGACCGCCGTGACCGTGGTCGCCGTGACCGCCGTGCCGGGAGCGGCGGTGGGCCGGGTCGAGGCGGGCCAGCAGCGACAGCGCCTTGTTCACGGTGCGCATCCGTCCGCCGGTGCGCGGGTCGTGGTCGAGGTCGACCAGGTGCAGGCTCCCGCCCGGCGCCAGGACGCGGTGCGCCTCCCGCAGCGCCGCGACCTGGGCGTCGGCGGCGATGTGGTGCAGCATCAGCGAGGAGAGGACCCGGTCGACGCTGCCGTCGTCGAGGGGCAGGTCCTCGGCCACACCGACCTGCAGCTCCAGCTCGACGCCGGCCTCGGCGGCCTTGCGGCGGGCCATGGCGACCGCCTCCGGGTCGGGGTCGACACCGCGCACGGTGGCCGTCGGCACGGCCTCCTTGGCACGCAGCAGGACGTTCCCGGTCCCGCAGCCGATCTCCAGCACCCGGTCCCGCGGGCCGATGCCGGCCTGGGCCAGCAGCCGCCAGTACATCGGGACGGCGCCACTGAGCCGGGCCACGGTGTCGTAGCCGGGCAGCAGCCGCGAGCTGACGAGCGCGGGCGTGTGGGCGTGCGTGGTCATCGGATCCCCTCGGACGAACTTCGTGTTCTCCATCGACTCTCCCTGGCCTCCGAGCAGGTAACAAGGCACTATCCGTGGCCGTGATGGGACGAAGTTCGGACATCCCGCTGATCGGCTTCGCACACACGCCGGTACCGATCGCGGCGTACCGCGTCGACGGGCCGGTGCAGCTCCCGCGGGTGCAGGGGCCGCACGCGCACGACTTCCTCACCCTCGTGCACGTCGTGCGCGGCACCTGCACCTACCAGGTCGACGGGCAGGTCTGGCGGCTCGCCGAGGGCGATGCGTTCGTCATCGCACCCGGAGCCGTGGTCGACCACGCCGCGGAGACCTCGGCGCCGCCCGGCGAGCTGTGGTCGGTCGTCTTCCCCGCGGAGGCGGTCGCGCCCGCGTCCTGGCAGGACCATCCGCTGCTCGCACCGTTCGTCGGGCGCCACCGTGGTGGCGGGCAGCGGATCGGCGTCCCACCGGCGGACCGGGCGACCTGGCGGGCCCGCCTCGTCGACCTCGACGACGAGCTGACCCGCCGCCGCGACGGTCACGCCGAGGCCGCCCGCGCCCACCTCACCCTGCTGCTGGTGGCGCTCGGCCGGCTCGTCGACGACGTACCCGCCGAGTCGGGCGACCCGCTGCTCGCGGCGGTGTTCGCCGTCGTCGAGGAGCGGTTCGCCGGGCAGCTGTCGCTGCGCGACGTCGCCGCGGCCGTCGGTCTCACCCCCGGGCACCTGACGACCGTCGTCCGGCGCGGGACCGGGCGGACCGTCCAGCAGTGGATCTCCGAGCGCCGGATGCGGGAGGCACGGCGGCTGCTCGCCTCCACCGACCTCCCGGTCGCCGAGGTGGGTGCCCGGGTCGGCTACCCCGACCCCGGCTACTTCGCCCGCCGCTTCCGGGCCGCGCACGGCGTCACCGCCGCGATCTGGCGGGCCGGCTCCGGGACCCCCTGACGGGTGGCGGGGGCCGTCCGCGCCGGTGCGGTCCGGCGCGGTGTGGTGGGATTCCCCCGGTCTCATCTCGGGAGGACGACGTGCGGTTCGACGAGAACGCCCGGCTCGACACGTCCGGCGTGGACGACCTGCGCGGATCCGGCGGTGGCCGGGGCGGCGGGGTCGGCGGCCGAGTGGCAGGCGCGGGCGGCGGCCTGGGCCTCGTCGGCGTCATCCTGTACCTGCTGCTGTCGAACTTCGCGGGCGTCGACATGTCCGGCATAGGCGCGGGCGGCGGCTACCCGGGGCTCGACCAGGTCGGCTCCGGCCAGACCGCGGACAACTCGTCGCTGCAGCAGAACTGCGCCACCGGCGCCTCGGCGAACACCTCGACGGACTGCCGCGTCGTCGCCGTCGTCAACTCCCTCGACGACTTCTGGGCCACCCAGTTCTCCTCCGGCTTCACGAAACCCCGGACGAACTTCTTCTCCGGTGGGGTGAGCACCGACGGCTGCGGCTCGGCGTCGTCGGACAGCGGGCCGTTCTACTGCCCGGCCGACTCCGAGATCTACATCGACCTCACCTTCTTCCAGGAGCTGCAGACCCGCTTCGGCGCGCAGGGCGGACCGTTCTCGCAGGCCTACGTGATGGCCCACGAGTACGGCCACCACATCCAGAACCTGCTCGGCACCAACCGTAAGGCCGGCAACGACACCGGCCCCACCTCCGGCTCGGTGCGCCTGGAGCTGCAGGCCGACTGCTACGCGGGCGTCTGGACGAACCACGCGACGACGACGCCCGGCCCGTCGGGGCGGCCGCTGATCAGCGAGCTGAACCAGTCCGACATCGACGCCGCCCTCGACACCGCGTCCCGGATCGGCGACGACTACATCCAGTCCAACCTGGGTGGCGGCCGGGTCGACGAGTCGCAGTTCTCCCACGGCAGCTCCGCGCAGCGCGAGAAGTGGTTCACCACCGGCCTGCAGAGCGGCAACCCCGACTCCTGCGACACCTTCGCCGCGCGCAGCCTCGGCTAGGGCCGCAGCCGCCCGAGCTGGTGGTCCAGCACGGCGAGCGCACCGGCACCGTCGGCGTCGCCGAGCAGGACGGACTCCGCGAGGCCACCGGCCAGCGCGAGCAGCACGGTCGCCTCCCGGGCCGGGTCGAGCCCGGTGAGCTCACCGGCGTCGCGGGCCGCGGTGAGCCGCTCGGCGACGGCCGTGTGGACCAGGCGGTTGCCCGTCCGGTAGGTCTCACGCAGCCGGTCGTCGCCGAGCGCCCGGATGAGGAAGGCGGAGCCGACGCGGGCATCGGTGCGGGCGTCGTCGTCGAGCGGGAGCAGCGCGGTAAGCAGGGCGCGGACCTCCCCCAGCGGCGACGACGGCGCGGCCGCCGCCATCCGGGCGCGCACCCGTCCGTCCACCCGCAGCTGCAGCTGCTGCGCGGCGAAGTCCAGCAGCTCGTCGCGCGAGGCGAAGTAGTGCTGGACCCGGCCCTTCGAGACCCCCGCCTCCTCCGCGACCCGGGCCAGGCTGACCGCCTCCAGCCCCTCGGCCGCGGCGACCCGCCACAGCGCCTCCGCGATCTCCCCACGGCGCTGCCCGTGGTCGACCACCCTCGGCATCTCTACCTCGTTCCGGTCCGATCGGCTTGCAAAGAGCTCCGTCCGCTTTTACAGTCCGATCGTATCGCGAAACGGGGGGACGATGCGCACCGGACACTTCACCGACACCGCGGCCCGGGACCGCTTCCGCGCGCTCCACGACGACGCGGTCGCCGCCCTGGGGCCGACGAGCAGCCGTGACATCACCACCACGCACGGCGTCGTCCGCGTCCTGACCTGCGACGGGCCACCCGGGACACCGTTCGTCCTGCTGCCCGGGGCGGGCTCGCCGGGGGTGGGCTGGGCGCCGAACGTGCCCGCGCTGCGCCGCCGGGCGACCGTGCACCTCGTCGACCCGCTCGGCGGCCCCGGGGCGAGCACCCAGGACGTGCCGCTCCGGTCGGTCGGCGACCAGGTCCGCTGGCTGCGCGGGGTGCTCGACGCGCTCGGCCCGTGCCACCTCGTCGGGACCTCGATGGGTGGGCGTCTGGCGTTCGAGGTCGCCCGCCGCTCCCCGGCCGGGATCCGCACGCTCACCCTGCTCGACCCGGCCCTGACCTTCACCCGCATCCCGGCCGGCACGGTGGCCGCCTCGCTCGGTGCGCTGCCGGGTGCCCCGTCGTGGCTGCGCCGCCGGTTCGTCGCCCGGCTGGGTGGCGGCGCCGACGTCGCCGACGACCCGGTCGCCCGGCTGATCGAGGCGGGCCTGTCCGGCTACGCCTCCGCGGTCCCGCTGCCACCGCTGCCCAGCGCCCGGGACGTGGCAGCGGTCGGGGTCCGCAGCCTGGTGCTGCTCGGCGGGCGCAGCACGATGCTCGACGCCGGCCGGGCCCGTGCGCAGGCCGCGCTGTTGCCGCGCGGCACCGTCGAGGTGTGGCCGGACGCCACGCACGCGCTGCCCGGCGAGTTCCCGGAGCGCGTCGCCGAGCGGCTGTCGTCGCTGGTGGCGGCGTCGTGAGGCGCCGGGAGCTCGTGACCACCGTCGTCGGCGACGTCGTGGCGCCGCTGGTGCTGTTCTACGGCCTGCGGGCGGTCGGCGTCGCGGCCGGGCCGGCGCTGCTCGCCGGGGCCGCGGTCCCGGCGGCACGGGCGCTGTGGGGGCTCGTGCGGCACCGGCGCGTCGAGTGGTTCGCGGTGCTCGTGCTCGTCCTGTGCGTGGCGAGCGCGACGACCGCGCTGCTCGGCGGCGGCGACCGCGTCCTGCTCGCCCGCGAGGCCCTGGTGACCGCGGCCCTGGGCGTGGTGATGCTCGCGAGCGTGCCCTCGGCCCGGCCGGTGCTGTTCACGATCGGCAGGCTCACGCTCACCGAGGCCGGCCACAGCCCCGACGACTGGGACCGCCGCTGGGCCTCCTCCGCGCGGTTCCGCGGGATCTGGCGGTGGCTGACGGCCGGCTGGGCCACGGGCCTGTTCCTCGACGCCGCGCTGCGGGTGCTGATCGCGTACACGTTGCCGGTCGACGTGGTGCACGCCGTGCAGTGGTTCGCCGTGCTGGCGGTGCTGCTCGTCGGCGGGCAGGTGTGGCTGCGACTGCCCCGCCACCGCGAGCTGATCTTCAGCTGACCGGCGGGTCGGCAGCGAGGAACCCCGCCAGGTCGGCGGTGTACCCGTCGACGCCGAGCCGCCACCCGGGCCGCATGAACGCCTCCCGCGTGAGCAGTACCCGGTACTCGGTGACCCGGGCGTCGCCGTGGTCGATCGTGGCGGTGCCGTCGTCGCGGTACCCGAGCCGGGCCGACACGGCCGCGGACCTCGGGTTGCCCTCGACGTACTCCGAGCGCGCCGCCAGCGCGCCGAGATGGTCGAAGGCGAAGGCCAGCACCGCGGCCCGCATCTCGGTGCCGTAGCCGCGCCCCTGCGCCCGTCGCACCAGGTACGAGCCGGTCGCGACCTCGCGACGCACACCGAACCGGTCCCCCACGACGTCCTGCAGGCCGACCACCCGGCCCTCGGCGCGCACGACGAACTGCAGCGTCCACCAGTCCGGTGACGCCTTCGCACGGTTCGACCAGACGTACTGCGCGATGCCGCGCCCCAGGTGCCGCGGGTCGGCGCGGGTCCACGGGACGCGGAACGGCATCTCCGACGACGGGTGGATCCCGCTCTCGTGCACGGCCGCGACCAGCTCCCGGACCGACGCGTCGTCCTCGACGCGCAGCTCCAGGCGCGGGGTCCGCAGGGTCAGCCCGGACATCGGCCACGGGTCGGGCACCGGGTCGATCGGCGCGGGGAGCACGTCCATCGGTCGACCGTGCCGGATCGCCGACGGGCGCGCCACGGAATACCGTCGGCTCCCATGTGGGCGATCACCCTGACCGAGTACGGCGGACCCGAGCAGATGACGTGGGCGGAGGTGCCCGACCCCGAGCCCGGCCCGGGCGAGGTCGTGCTCGACGTCGTCTCCTCGGCCGTCAACCGGGCCGACCTCCTGCAGGTCCAGGGGAACTACCCGGTCCCGCCCGGCGCGTCGGAGATCCTCGGCCTGGAGTGCGCGGGCCGGATCGCCGCGCTCGGTGACGGCGTGACCGGCTGGTCGGTCGGCGACGAGGTGTGCGCCCTGCTCGCCGGCGGCGGCTACGCGACGAAGGTCGCCGTCCCGGCCCCGCAGCTGCTCCCGGTCCCCGAGGGCGTCTCCCTGACCGACGCCGGCGGGCTGCCCGAGGTCGCCTGCACCGTCTGGTCGAACGTGTTCCTGGAGGGCCGGCTCGCCGAGGGCGAGACGTTCCTGGTCCAGGGCGGCTCGTCGGGCATCGGAACGCACGCGATCCAGGTCGCGAAGGCGTTCGGCGCGCGCGTCGCCGCCACCGCGGGCCACGCCGACCGGATGCGGTTCTGCCGCGACCTGGGCGCCGACATCGTCATCGACTACCACGACGACATCGCCGAGGAGCTGAAGAAGGCCACCGACGGCCACGGCGCCGACGTCATCCTCGACAACATGGGCGCCAAGGGCCTGGCGAACAACCTGTCCGCGCTGGCCCGCGACGGCCGACTGATGATCATCGGGATGCAGGGCGGGGTGAAGGCCGAGCTCAACATCGGCGCACTGCTGGCCAAGCGCGGCCACGTCTCGGCGATGGGCCTGCGCGGCCGCCCGGTCGACGGTCCGCACTCGAAGGCCGAGATCGTCGACGGCGTCCGGGAGAACGTCTGGCCGCTGTTCGCCGACGGCCGGGTGAAGCCGGTGATCTTCGAGCGCTTCGCGATGTCCGACGCCGCCGACGCGCACCGCAGGCTGGACACCGGTGGTGTGACCGGCAAGCTCCTCCTCGTGAACTCCTGAGCGGGCGGGTCCAGAATGGCGGGCATGAGCGACGAGCAGGAGACCCCCGAGGACCGGGTCGTGGTGGTCGGCGCCGACGGGCGCCCGGTGGGCATGGCCTCGGTTCCGCAGGACGACGAGGGGCAGAGCCCCGCGTCGATGGTGGAGCAGCCCGCGAAGGTCATGCGGATCGGCACCATGATCAAGCAGCTGCTCGAGGAGGTGAAGGCCGCGCCGCTGGACGAGGCGTCCCGCGAGCGGCTCAAGGAGATCCACGAGAACTCCGTCAAGGAGCTCGAGGAGGGCCTCGCGCCGGAGCTGCGCGAGGAGCTGCAGCGGCTCAGCCTGCCGTTCACGGCGGACAAGATCCCGTCGGAGGGTGAGCTGCGGATCGCCCAGGCCCAGCTGGTCGGCTGGCTGGAGGGCCTGTTCCACGGCATCCAGACCGCGTTGTTCGCCCAGCAGATGGCCGCCCGTGCCCAGCTGGAGCATATGCGTCGCGGGCTGCCCCCGGGCGTCGGCGGTGGGCCGGAGCAGGGCGGCGTCCCCGAGGGCATGGGCCGGGGAACCGGACAGTACCTCTGACGCACGTCGACGACCTGCGGTTTCGCGGTGTCCCGGCCGGGGCCTCCCCTGCCGGGCCCGCGGACGGCGTCTGAGTACCCTCACCGGGTGGCCGTGACCGTGACCGACGAGCCGGGTGACGTCGTCGACCCGTCCGAGGTGTCGAGCCCCCGCAGCTGGCGGCGGGCCTTCGCGGACCTCGCCCAGGGCTGGCGGCAACGGCCGCTGTGGGGCTATCTCGGCTGGCAGGACATCAAGCAGCGCTACCGCCGCTCCGTCCTGGGACCGCTGTGGATCTCCATCAGCATGGGCGTCATCGCCCTCGGCCTGGGGATCCTCTACTCGGCGCTGTTCCAGATCTCGCTGGCGACGTTCCTGCCGCACGTCGCCGTCGGGCTGCTGATCTGGAACTTCGTGTCCGGCTGCATCCTCGAGGGCAGCGAGGTCTTCATCGCCAACGAGGGCCTGATCAAGTTCCTGCCCGCCCCGCTGAGCCTGCACATCTACCGGCTCGTGTGGCGGCAGACGCTGTTCTTCCTGCACAACCTGGTCGTCTGGGTCGTGCTGATGATCGTGTTCCCGCATCCGCTGGGGCTGTCGACGCTCCTGGCGATCCCGGCGTTCGTGCTGCTGGCGATCAACGGCGCCTGGGTCGCGATCCTCGCCGGGATCCTCGCGACCCGGTTCCGGGACATCCCCCCGATCATCGCCAGCGTCACCCAGCTGGTCTTCTACCTGACCCCGATCGTCTGGTCGGTCGACATCCTCAGCGACAACCCGGCCGCGCGCGAGCGCGCCCAGCTGGTCGAGCTGAACCCGGTCTTCCACTTCGTCGAGATCGTGCGCCAGCCGCTGCTCGGCCAGGAGATCGTCGGCCGGTACTGGCTGGTCACGGGCGTGATCACGATCGTCGGCTGGGCCGCGGCCCTGATCTGCCTGCGCAACTACCGCTCCCGCGTCGCGTACTGGGTGTGAACCTCTGTGACTGAACCCCGCATCCGGATCGACCGCGCCGCCGTCGACTTCCCGATCTTCGACGCCAAGACGCGGTCGCTGAAGAAGGCCGTCCTCGGCAAGGCGGGCGGCCGGATCGGCACCGACGCCAAGGTGCCGATCATCGAGGCGCTGCGCGACATCACCGTCAGCCTGGACAAGGGCGCCCGCGTCGCGCTCGTCGGGCACAACGGCGCCGGCAAGTCCACGCTGCTGCGGCTGATGGCCGGCATCTACGAGCCCACCCGCGGCCGCTCGCTGGTCCGCGGGAAGGTCGCGCCCGTCTTCGACCTCGCCGTCGGGATGGACCCGGAGATCTCCGGCTACGAGAACATCCTGATCCGCGGCCTGTTCCTGGGCATGACGCGCAAGCAGATGGAGGCGCGGATCGACGACATCGCCGCCTTCACCGAGCTGGGCGACTACCTGGAGATGCCGCTGCGGGCGTACTCGACGGGTATGCGGGTGCGGCTCGCGCTCGGCGTCGTCACCTCGATCGACCCCGAGATCCTGCTGCTCGACGAGGGCATCGGCGCCGTCGACGCGGAGTTCCTGAACAAGGCCCGCGACCGGCTCCACGAGCTCGTCGACCGCTCCGGGATCCTGGTCTTCGCCTCGCACTCCGACGAGTTCCTCGCCGACCTGTGCGACACCGCGCTGTGGATGGAGCACGGGACGATCAAGGAGTACGGCCCACTGCACGACGTCCTCGACCACTACAAGGGGCGGACCCCGTCGTGACCGGACCGCTCCCGCCCGGCTCGGTCGTCGGCGTCATCGTCACGCGGCACCGGGCCGAGCTGCTCGTCGACTCGCTCGCGGCGATGGCGAAGCAGACCCACCCGCTGGCGCACCTGATCGTCGTCGACAACGGGCCGGACCTGCCCGCGCGCGACGCCGTCGAGGCCTGCCCGCTGCCGACGACCTGGCTCCCCTCGTGGTCCAACCTCGGCGGTGCCGGCGGCTTCGCCCTGGGGATGCTGCACGCACTCGCCATGGGCGCGGACTGGATCTTCCTGGCCGACGACGACGGCCACGCCGCCGACGAGTCCACCCTCGCCACGCTGCTCGACGTCGCGTCGCGGCACGGGCTCGCCGCGGTGTCCCCGGTGGTCGCCGACAAGGCCGACCCGGACCGCCTCGCCTTCCCCCTGCGCCGCGGCGTCACCTGGCACCGGTCCCGCTCGGCGCTGGGCCCCGACGACCTGCTCCCCGGGATCGCCTCGTTCTTCAACGGCGCCCTCTTCCGGGCCTCCACGCTGGAGGTCATCGGGGTGCCGGACCTGCGCCTGTTCGTCCGCGGCGACGAGGTGGAGATGCACCGCCGGATGGTCCGGTCCGGGCTGCCCTTCGGCACCGCGCTGCAGGCCACCTACCTGCACCCCTACGGCTCCGACGAGTTCAAGCCGATGCTCGGGGGGCGGCTGCACGCCCAGGACCCGGGCGACGAGGTCAAGCGCTACTACACCTACCGCAACCGGGGCTACCTGATGTCCCAGCCCGGGATGCGCAGGATCGGCCTCCTGGAGCTGCCGCGGTTCGCCTGGTACTTCCTGGTCACGAAACGCGACCCCCGAGGGTTCCGCGACTGGCTGACCCTCCTGAAACAGGGCCGCCGGGAACAGTTCCACCGCGCCCCCTGACCGTCGCCCCCACAGCCCACGATCTGGCGTGGCGACCGGTGACGTCGTGCGGCGACCACCGCGGCGGGTGCCGCGGGATGTGACGGGTCGCCACGAACCTGTCCACAACCGGCAGGTTCATCCACAGGGCGGTGGGGATGTCGGTGGCCGGTGTCGGGCGGCGGCAGTGTCGGGGGCATGGATCGCCTCGACCACCTGCCTCCGGATCCGGCCGGGCTCCTGCACCGGTCGGCGTTGCTGGGCGCGGGCCTCGCCGTCGACGAGATCGACCGCCTCGTCCGCGCCCGCGTGCTCGTCCCGGTCCGGCGGGGCTCCTACCGGCTCGGTGACGACCAACCGCGCTCGCCGGTGCAGGCCCACCTGCTCCGAGCCCGGGCCACCGCGCCGCACCTCGCTCCCGGCTCGGTCCTCGGCCATGTCACCGCGGCCCTCGTCCTCGGGCTCCCGGTCTGGAACCTGCCTCTCGACCGGGTGCACGCCGTACGGGAACGCAGCACCGGTGGCGGCCGGAACCGCCATGGCACCTCCGTGCACCGGGCTCCGCTACCGGCCGACGACGTCCGCGAGCTCGACGGCCTGCTGGTCACCTCGCCGGCCCGGACACTCGTCGACCTGGCTCGGACGGTGCCCGCCGAGCAGACGCTGGTGACGGTCGATGCGGCCCTGCACCAGCACGTCCGGCCGCGACCACGGTCCGAGCCCCCGCCGGCCGGCGCGACCACGGTCGACGAGCTGTCCGAGGTGCTCTCCCGGTTCGGCGGACGCGTCGGTACACCCGCGGCACGGCGTGTCGTCGCGCTGGCAGACGCCCGCTCCGAGAGCCCCGGTGAATCGCGTAGCCGGTTCCGGATGCACCTCGCGAGCCTCCCGGCCCCGGCGACCCAGTGGGAGGTCCCCGGTCTGCCGTTCCGCACCGACTTCGCCTGGCCGGAGCACGGAGTGGTCGGGGAGTTCGACGGCCGGGTCAAGTACGGCCGCTCGCTGCGGTCCGGTCAGGATCTCGGTGAGGTGCTCTGGGAGGAGAAGCGGCGGGAGGACCTCATCCGTTCCGCGGGCCTGACCGTCGTGCGATGGGTCTGGTCCGACCTCGCCGACGGCAGCATGGTCGCCCGCCTCGCCCACGGTCTCGGGACCACACGGCACCCCGTCACGTCGCGTGGCACCCCACGCGGCGGTCGCCGCGCGACGTGACCGGTCGCCACGCTCGATGCGGGGTCAGTTCTTGAAGATGACCCAGCGCAGCATGACGAAGTTGATCGCGGTGGCCGTACCCTGCGCGACCAGCCAGGCGAGGCTGGTGTCGTAGGTCAGCGGCGGCAGCAGGTGCAGGACCAGGGAGTTCACGCCGACGTTCACGGCGAAGGTCGTGCCGTAGAGGGCCACGAAGCCGGCGAACCTCGCGCGGCCGCCGGTGTTCGCGCCGGTGAAGGTGAAGCGCTTGTTGAGCAGGTACGCCGTCGTCGTACCGAGGATGAAGCTGATGCCCTTGGCGAACGGCACCCACAGGCCCGCGTTCAGGAGCAGGTGGTAGACGCCGAAGTCGACGATCGCGGAGAGCACACCGATCGCGACGAAGCTGCCCAGCTGGCGGACGAGGCCGAGGCGCGGGGCCGGGGCGTCGGCCGGACCGGTGGCCGGGGGCTCGGCCCGGGTGGGCTCGGTGGCGGTCACCCATCGAGGGTAGCGGCGCGCGCCGCAACGACGGCGTCGACCCACCGGAGCGCAGGTCGTACCCCTCCGACCTGCCGATCCGTACGCGGCCGTGGACAACACAGTGCACTTTGCCGTACAAAGTTGATGACAGAGCAAACCAGTTGGCAGTGGGGGAAGCATGCAGGACCGGACGGACACCGACGTCGACGACCAGCCGCCGCGCTCACCGGCCGACGCGCTCGCGATCATCGAACGCGAACAGGCCCGGCAGATCCCGCCGTACTGGATCTTCTATCTGATCTGGGGCGCGGCCTGGGCGGTCATCGGGCTCGCCTGGTTCGCTAACGGGACCGGCGCGGTCACCGCGACCACCGCGGGCGTCCTCACGGGGCTGGCGATCGCCGGGGGGTCGATCGGCAGCGGTCTGGTCGGCGCCCGGATGGGACGCGGCGTCACCGGGCCGAGCCAGCTCCACGGCGCCCTCTACGGCTGGGTGTGGCCGGTGGCGATGATCGGCGTCGTCGCACTGACGGTCGGCCTGGGCCGGCTCGGGGCGCCGGTCGGGTTCGCCATGCCCGCGCTGTTCGTGTTCGTCACCGGCGGTCTGTTCGCGGTCGGGGCCGCGGTCTGGCGCAACATCCCCGACTACGCGCTCGGGCTCTGCCTGCTGGTGCTCGGCGCGGCGCTGCCGTTCGTCCCGGCGCCGTGGCACGCGCTGGCACTGGCCGTCGTCGGCGGGGGCGCACTGGTCGCCACCGGGCTGTGGACGCGGGCGCGGGCGGTCCGGTGACCGAGCTCGACCCCGTCATCCACGCCCAGGCCCGGCTGCGGGTCACCGCCACCCTCGCCGCCCTCGACGACGGCGACCGCATGACCTTCCCGCGCCTGCAGGAGCTGCTCGGCATGACCGCGGGCAACCTGTCCACCCACCTGCGCAAGCTGGAGGACGCGGGCTACGTCGCGATCACCAAGACCCACCAGCGGCGCACCCCGGTGACCTTCGTCGAGCTGACGAGAACGGGCAGGCGGGCCTTCGAGGACTACACGGCCGCGCTGCGGACGCTGCTCGACCCGGCCGCCGACCCGTCGGAGGTGCCGTCGTGACCGCACCGGTGGAGCTGCACGGGGTGACCCGCCGCTACGGCGACACCGTCGCCCTCGACGACGTCGACCTCGTCCTGGAGCCCGGCAGTCTGACCGGCCTGCTCGGACCGAACGGGGCGGGCAAGTCGACGCTGGTCAACCTCGTGTCCGGGCTGCGCCGACCGGACACCGGCACGGTGCGGCTGTTCGGCGGGGACCCGCGCGACGCGGCGAACCGGGTCGCGCTGGGCACCACCCCGCAGCAGACCGGGCTGCCGGACACACTGCGCGTCGGGGAGATCGTCCGGTTCGTCGGCGCCCACTTCCCCGACCCGGTCGGGGCCGGTGAGCTGCTGGAGCGCTTCGGCCTCGACGGGCTGGAACGACGCCAGGCGGGCGGGCTGTCCGGCGGCCAGAAGCGCCGCCTCGCACTCGCGCTCGCGTTCATCGGCCGCCCCCGGCTGGTGCTGCTCGACGAGCCGACGACCGGCCTGGACGTCGAGGGCCGCCGTGCCCTGTGGGACACCGTGCGCGCGTTCCACGCCGGCGGCGGGACGGTCCTGTTGACCACCCACTACCTGGACGAGATCGAGTCGCTGGCCGAGCGCGTCGTCGTCCTGGCGGGTGGCCGGATCCGCGCCGACGGCGACGTCGACGCCGTCCGCGGGGCCGTCCGGGTCGGGCGGGTGTCCTTCCGTGCGGCGGCCCTCCCCGACCTGCCCGGCGTCGAGCGGACCGAGCGCGACGGCGACCACGTCACCCTGCACACCGCCGACGCCGACGAGCTGGTCCGCACCCTCGTCCGGCACGACGTGCCCTTCACCGGCCTGTCGGTGTCCCGGGCGTCGCTGGAGGACGCGTTCCTGACCCTGACCGGAGGCCCGTCGTGAGCATCGCCGCAGCGCACGCCCGCTACCTGATCCTGGAGCAGCTGCGGATCCCGGTCGCGGTGCTGTCCACCGCGCTGTTCCCGGCCCTGACCCTGTGCTTCTTCGTGCTGCCGTTCGACTGGGGCGACGACCCGGCCGCGGCGACCCGCGCGGTCGCCCAGCTCGCGTTGTTCGGCGTGCTCAGCGGGTTCCTGTTCACCTTCGGCGTGGGCGTGGCCGACGACCGGGAGAAGCCGTGGGACCCGTACCTGCGGACGCTGCCGGCGCCGCCGTCGGCCCGGGTCCTGGGGCGGCTCGCGGTCGGGGCGCTGTTCGCGCTGCTCGGGATGCTGCCGGTGGTCGTGCTGGGGGCGCTGCTCACGCCGGCGTACGTGGAACCGGTGCGGCTGCCGCTCGCGTTCGTGACGCTGCTGGTGGCCGGGCTGCCGTTCCTGTTCGGCGGGCTCGCGATCGGCTACTCGCTGCCGACCAAGGCCGCGCTGCCGGTGACCCAGCTGGCGTTCTTCCCGATGGCCTTCGGTGGCGGGCTGCTGCTGCCGCCGGAGCTGTTCCCCGGCTGGCTGGCCCGCGCGACCGAGGTGCTGCCCACCCGCGGGGCCCGTGACCTGCTGCTCTGGTCGCTCGGCGGACCGGTCCCGAGCGGTCTGGCGCTGGGCGCGTTCGCGGTGTGGACGGTCGGGCTGGCGCTGCTGGTGGGCTGGGCGTACCGCCGCGACGAGGGGCGCCGCTTCCGATGAGCCCGGCGCTCAGAAGTGGCGGCCGGCGAAGGTGTAGCGGGGCCGCACCGTGACCGAGCCGGCGGCCGTCCGGCCGTAGACGCGGAAGTGCGGGCGGCCGTGGACGGCGCGGCTGGGCATCTTCGAGCGGACCGAGCCGTACTGGGAGACGAGGCCGTCGACGTCGGCGGTGGCGTTCTCCGGGACCAGCAGCCGGGCCGACCCGGCGCCGAGCTCCAGCTCCACCTCGACGACGGGCATGGGCAGCTGCGCGTCGCAGAAGTCCAGCAGGACCGCGCCGAGCGAGGTCTGCACCCGCAGCCGGGCCGGGACCGCCCAGTCGCCGCGGCGCTTGACCCCGCCGACGCCGCCGCGCAGCACGGTCGGTGGGCCGACGGGGGTGGCGAGAACGTCCGCCGAGAGGTTCAACGGGTCGCCGGGCAGGTCGGACAGCACCGGCACGAGATCGGAGCCGAACCGGGCTCCGTAGACGACCGACAGCCGCTCCTGCAGCTCGTCGACCGAGATGCGGCCCTCGGCCATCGCGCGGTTGAGCCGCTCGGCGACGCGTTCGCGGTCGGCGTCGGAGATCCTGATCTCGTGGCTCCCCGGACCGGTCACCCGTCCAGCCTAGATCGGTCAGCCGACCGGGGCCGTGCCGGGCAACCGGAACAGCCACACCCCGCCGTCGAACCGGCCGGGGTCGCCGGTGACCCGCCGGGTCCAGTCCAGCGCACGGGCCTCGTCGCCGCCGGCGTACCCGGGGACGAACACGACGGCGGTGATCCCCAGGTCGCGCAGCTCGCGGTGGGCGGCGGCGGTGTAGTCGTCGCTGGGGTCGTTCTTGCCGTCGGCGACCCACTGCGCGCCGATCTGGTAGCGGTTCCAGCGGGACTGGATCGCGACGTCGTCCTGCGGGTCGGAGGCGATGAAGTAGCCGCCGCGGATGCGGAACGCGGGGCCGGAGGCGGCCTGCCAGCGCAGGCCCTGCGCGCCGTCGTCCCAGGCCGCGGTGATCCGCGGGTAGATCTCGACGACGTCGGCCGGGCCCAGCGGCGCCGCCCCGGCCGCGAAGAAGGCGGGCACCGGCGCGGGCCGGACCTCCTGGGCGTCGGCGGGCAGCCAGGACACCACCGCCAGCGCGGTCAGGGCGACGGCACCGACAGCCGTCGCCGGGGTGTCGAGCGGCATCCGGTCCACCCACAGCGCGACGACGACGGCCACGCACAGCGCCGTCACCACCTGGATGCGGACCGGCTCGACCTCCGACAGCAGCGGCACCTCGGCGAACCCGAGCCAGGGCAGCGGGATCCCCGTGTAGTCGCCCAGCAGCACCACGCTCGTGCCGAGCGAGGCGACCCAGGACAGGAACCCCACCGCGGCGACGACCCGCAGCGTCGTCGACCGGACGACCAGCACCGCGACGACGACCAGCGCCAGCACGGCGAGACCGACGTAGCCGCCCTGCTCGCCGATGTGGCCGCCGAGCTCGGTGTCGACGCCGTCGCGCGTCGTCCGCACGGCGGTCAGCCGGGTCGGGACGAGCAGGTTCGCCAGGTCCGCGCCGGTGGCGTGCACGTTGCGGATCGCGCCGCGCGGGCGGTTCGGCCCGGCCAGCACCAGATACAGCGGGTACGCGCCGAGCACCACGAACACCCCGACGCAGGCCAGCCCGGCCCGGACCAGCCCCGGCAGCTGCGCGCGGACCCGGCGCGGGAACCGCAGCGCGAGCACCACCGCGGTGACGACCAGGAAGATCACGCCGATGGCGAGGGTCTGGGTGTAGAGGACGAGCTGCCCGACCAGGGCGAGCCCGGCCAGCGCGCCGACCCGCCACGGCCGGCGCAGCGGCCCGCGCGCGAACAGGTGGTGGGCGAGCAGCAGGAGCAGCGGCGGCAGCACCGACCACGTGAGGTTGAGGTGCCCGGCGATCGCGTGCGCGAGGTGGAACGGGGAGAAGGCGTACAGCGCACCGGCGATCCCGCGGGCGGCCCAGCCGCGGCCGGTCCGGCCCACGTACGGGCCGAGCGCGGCGACCAGGACCAGGCCGGAGACGACCGGACCGAGGACCAGGCCGACGTTGAACGCGGTCACCGAGCCCGCGACCAGGGTCACCGGGGCGAGCGCCAGCGCCAGCAGCGGCACCGCGGTGTTCCACAGCGCGTTCAGCCCGTACGGCCAGTGCATCCAGTCGGTGACCAGTGGGTTCTGTCCGTGCGTCACGGCGAACGGGAACCAGTGGATCCACCAGGCGAACATGTCGGCGTCGGCGGTGACGTGCCCGATCAGCAGGCCGCCCGGGTCGGCGAGCACGCGGCGCTGCAGCCACAGCGAGACCAGCAGGTACCCGAGCCCGAGCAGCACGTACAGCCCCGCGGTCGCGCCCCGGCGCCGCGCCGGTGGCAGCGGGAGGCGGACCTGCCGCTCGTCGAGCACCCGCCCAGGGTCGCACCCGTCGTCGTCGGTGCGCCTCGCTACCCTGGCGACGATGACGGACACGACCGTTCCCAGCAGCACCAGGACCGACGCCCCCGCGCGACGGACCGCCTCCCTGCACGGCTGGGGACGGACCGCACCGACGATCGCCCAGCTCGTCACCCCGCGCGACGCCGAGGACGTGGCCGAGGCCGTCCGCACGGCGGGCGAGCGCGGCGTGATCGCCCGCGGGCTCGGCCGTTCCTACGGCGACCCGGCGCAGAACGCGGGCGGTGTCGTCCTCGACATGCCGGGCCTGAGCCGGATCCACGCCATCGACCCGGACACCGGCGTCGCGGACGTGGACGCGGGCGTCAGCCTGGACCAGCTCATGCGGGCCGCGCTGCCGCTCGGGCTGTGGGTCCCGGTGCTGCCGGGCACCCGCCAGGTCACGATCGGCGGGGCGATCGGCGCCGACGTGCACGGCAAGAACCACCACACCAAGGGCAGCTTCGGCAACCACGTCGAGTGGCTGCAGCTGGTGACCGCGGACGGCTCGGTCCGCGAGCTGACCCCGTCCGGGCCGGACTCGGAGCTGTTCTGGGCGACCGTCGGCGGGATGGGCCTGACCGGCGTCATCGTGCGGGCGAAGGTGCGGCTGCACCGGACCGAGTCGGCGTACTTCGTGGTCGACACCGACCGCACCGACGACCTCGACGGCCTGCTGGAGCTGCTCACCGACGGCTCCGACGACACCTACGGCTACTCGGCCGCCTGGTTCGACACCACCGCGACCGGCGCCCGGATGGGCCGGTCGGTGCTGACCCGCGGCTCGCTCGCGACCGTCGACCAGCTCCCCGCGAAGCTGCGCTCCGAGCCGCTGAAGTTCGACGCGCCGCAGCTGCTGACCTTCCCGGACGTCTTCCCGAACGGGCTGGCCAACAAGCTGTCGCTGACCGCGTTCTCCGAGCTGTGGTTCCGCAAGGCCCCGAAGCGCCAGCGCGGCTCGGTGCAGAACATCACGGCCTTCTACCAGGTGCTCGACGTGTTCGGGGACTGGAACCGGGTCTACGGCTCGAAGGGCTTCCTGCAGTACCAGTTCGTCGTCCCGATGGGGGCGGAGACCGAGCTGCGCCGGATCCTGGAGAAGATCGCGGCGTCGCCGCACAAGTCCGGGCTGAACGTGTTCAAGCGCTTCGGCGCGGGCAACGACGCACCGCTGTCGTTCCCGACGAAGGGCTGGACGATCACCGTCGACTTCCCGATCGCGAACGGGCTGTCCCGGTTCTGCACGGAGCTCGACGAGATGGTGCTGGCCGCCGGCGGGCGGCTGTACCTGGCGAAGGAGTCGCGCACGTCGCCGGAGGCCTTCGCCGCCGGCTACCCGCGGTTCGCCGAGTGGAAGGCGATCCGCGACGGCGTCGACCCGGCCGGCGTCTTCGCCTCCGACATGTCCCGCCGCCTCGCACTGACCCTCTGACGTCCGGAGCCAGCACCATCATGATCGACGCAGTCGGCAACCCGCAGAGCATCCTGCTCCTCGGCGGCACCTCCGAGATCGGCCTGGCCACCGTGCGCGCGTTCGCCGCGGACCGCCCGTTGCGGGTCGTGCTCGCCGCCCGCCCCGGCCCCCGGCTCGACGCCGCCCGCGCCGAGCTCGAGGCGCTCGGGTGCGGCGTGGAGACCGTCGAGTTCGACGCCAAGCGCATCGAGACCCACCCCGAGGTCGTGAAGAAGGCCTTCGCGGGCGGGGACATCGACGTCGCCGTCGTCGCGTTCGGGCTGCTCGGCGACAACGAGAAGGCCTGGACCGACGTCGACCACGCCGTCGAGCTGGCGCAGGTCAACTACACCGCGACCGTCTCCACCGGGGTCGCGCTGGCCGAGCGGTTCCGCGAGCAGGGCCACGGCTCGCTCGTCGCGATCTCCTCGGTCGCCGGGGAGCGGGCCCGCCGCTCGAACTTCGTCTACGGCTCCACCAAGGCCGGGATGGACGCGTTCTACACCGGGCTGACCGAGGCGCTGCGCGAGTTCGGCGTGACCGTGACGATCGTCCGGCCCGGCTTCGTGCACTCGAAGATGACCGAGGGCCTCGACGCCGCACCGCTCGCGACGACCCCGCAGGCCGTCGCCGACGTCATCGTCGACGCGGTGCGGACGGGCAAGGAGCTGGTCTGGGCACCGGCGCCGATGCGCTTCGTGATGAGCGCCCTGCGCCACGTGCCCCGGCCGATCTTCCGCAAGCTCCCGATCTGATCCGCGGGGCGGCCTACCAGCCGTCGACGTGCAGGACGGTGTCGAACGGCTGGCGCTTCGCGGGCTTGAACGTGTCACCGGTGTAGTACGCGACCGGCAGCAGGACGCCCTGCCGCACGTTCTCCGGGATGCCCAGCAGCTCGGCGATCTCCTTCTCGTACTGCAGGTGCAGCGTCGTCCAGGCGCTGCCCAGGCCGCGGGCGCGCAGCGCGAGCTGCAGGCTCCACGCGGCCGGCAGGAGCGACCCCCACATCCCGGCCTGGTTCGACGCCGGCAGCTCGGCCTTCGCGTTCATCGCGCCGATGACCAGCACCGGGACCTCCCCCATCCGGTCCGCGAGGTACTGCGCGCTGTCCGCGACGCGGAGCTGGGTGGCGTCGCGGTCGGCGTCGCCGTGGGAGCGGGTCGTCGGGTACTGCGAGGAGTTCCGGTAGGCGGTGAACGCCTTCCGGTAGTACTCGCCGACGGCCCTGCGCTTCTCGGCGTCGGTGAGCACCAGCCAGTGCCAGCCCTGCTGGTTGGAGCCGCTCGGGGCCTGCAGCGCGACCTCGAGGCTCTCCCGGACCACCTCCAGCGGGACCGGACGCTCCAGGTCCAGGCGCTTGCGGACCGATCGGGTGGTGGTGAGCAGCTCGTCGGGCCCGAGGGGCAGCACATCGCTCATGCCCTGCACGCTACGGCGCCGCCGGTCTCCTCGCGATGATCACCGCGCGCTCCCCCGCGCCCGCCTCGCACGTGAGGCGCCCCGCGGACCGCTGCGCACGGGTCGCGGCCAGACGCGGGTCGGCCCAGGTGGGGACACCGCCGTAGGGGCCGCGGGTCAGCCCGTCGGAGCCCTCCCGGACGATCTCGAACCCGGCGTCGACGAGGATCTCCCGGATCCGCAGGTGCCCGCGCGGGACGCGGGGCGGCACCCAGCGGGCACCGGCCAGCTCACGGCCGCGGCCCTCGGCGTCGGCGACGACGACGAGTGCGTGCCCGCCCGGTTCGAGCGCCCGGAACCAGCCGCCCGGCCCGAGGTCACCGGCGAGCGCGGGGTCCGGGAGCCGGTCGAGCACCTCCACCGCGGTCAGCGACGCGACCGGACCCGGCAGGGCGTCGAGGCCCAGGTGCACGGGGCAGCCCGGCGCACCCGCGCGCATCTCCTGGGCCTCGGCCTCCGAGCCGGCCAGCCCCGAGACCGGGCCGAGCCGGGCCAGCCCGGCGAGCAGGGCCCCACCGGCGCCCGCGACGTCGAGGTAGGGGCCACGGCCCAGGTGGTGGCGGGCCAGGCGCAGGTACCAGTGCAGCGCGGCCCGCTCCGGCGGTGCGGCGCCGGCGGGCTCGGGCAGGTCGGCGAGGGGCGGGGTCGTGGGGATCATCGGTCCATCGCGTCGGTGGGAGGGGCCCGTCCTGGTCGCGACGGGCGGGCCCGTCCATTGTCACCGACGCGGCGCACCGCCGTGCCCGGGTACCGGCATCCACCGCGGTCGCCGGGACCGCGTGCCCGGTCCGCCGCAGCCGGCGGACCCGGACGGAGGTGTGCACGGCGGACACGACCGTGCCCCCGGACCACGACGGTGGTCCGGGGGCACGCCCGGTGTTCCCCGCTCCCCAGCGGCGTCTCAGGCCCCGTGTGCCGGCTTCTTCCGGCGGCGACGGGCCGCGGCCGCACCCGAGGCAGCAACGATCGGTGTCGCGGCGCTGGCGTGGGCGTCGTCGCGACGACGACCGGCCCGCCCGCAGTTCTCGGCACCGGTCCGCGTGCCGGGCAGCGCCGACGCGGAGCGGATCGCCCGCGGCGCCGGGACGACACCGCGGTCGTCGGCGAGCCCGCGGGCCGCGATGTGCAGCGACCGCAGCCGCTCCATCCGGTCGACGCCGGTGGTGGTGCCGGTGCCCTCGACGACCGGGGTGAACAGGTCTCCGCCGGTGCCGGCGCCGCCGCTGCGCATCCGGGCGACGGCGACCAGGTCGGCGGACAGGTCGCTGTGCCCGGCGCCGTCGAAGTCGGCGGCACGGGCCGCGGCCAGGCGCTCCAGCACCCAGCGGGCCGAACCGGCCGGGGCCGGGACGTCGATCCCGGCCGCGGCGGGCACGTCGGCGGGGTCGGCCTCGGGGCGTCGCGGTGCCCGGGTGGGCAGCGCGGGCGCCGGGACGACGATCGGGTCGGCCGGGGCCGGCTCGGACGCCGGGGCGGTGGGCTCGGGCTCGGCGACCGGCGCGGCCGGGGCCGCGACGGGCCGGACGACCGGCATGGCGGCGGTCAGCGCGTCGTCGGCGGGGGCCTGCTCCGGCGCCGTGGTGGGGGTCCAGCCCGAGGTCGTGGCGACGGCGGGGCCCGCCGGGCGGCGGCGGACCACCGGCAGCGCCTCGGTCACCGAGGGCACGTCGCCCTCCTGCATCGGCGCGAACGGCTGCGACGGCTGCGACGGCTGCGACGGCACGGACCGCGGCGCCACCCGCCGGGCGGGCACGGCCGGAGCCGCTGCGGCGGGATCGGCGGCCGGGGCAGCGGACACGACCGGCAGCACCGAGGTCACCGGCTCGTCGGTGATCATCGGCAGCACGGAGGTCTCCGGGTCACGGCGCGCCTCGTCGTTGTCGACGACGCGGCGGGCGGCCGGGACCGGGTCGGGGGCGACGACCGCCTCGACGGCCTCGGGGGCGGGCCGGGTCCGGCCCCGCATCCACCGGCGCGCGGGACGTTCGACGAGCGAGTACAGCAGGTGTGCCACGGGCAGAGTCCCCACGAAGACGGTGAGCGCGATCAGGTGCCCCGTCTCCCCGCCGCGGGGGAGGACACCGGAGTCGCTCAGGAACCAGAAGATCTCGAACATCGGGATGTGGACCAGGTAGAGGGCGTAGGAGATCCGCCCTCCGTGCACCATCGGGCCACGGGTCAGCAGGTGGTGCACCGGTCCGCGGTCGGCGAGCGCGAGGGCTCCGACCAGGATCGGGAAGGCGACGACGGCCAGGCCGTGCAGCCCGCCGCCGACGACGGACCCCGCCAGCAGGACGAACGGCACCGTGGCGACGGTGAACGTCGCCGTCGCCGAGGCCGCGGAGCGGACCCGCTCGGTGGCGCGCAGCCGCCGCACGGCCAGCATCGCCAGGACACCGGCGGAGAACCCGCCGAGGATCCGGACCAGCCAGCTGTACGGGTAGTACGGCGACCCGACCACGAGGAACGCGGCCGCCATCGGCGCGGTGCACAGCAGCGACCCCGCCGCCAGCACCGCGAACGGCAGGTTCCGCAGCCGGAAGAACCCGAGCGCCAGCAGCGGGAACAGCAGGTAGGCCAGCCACTCGGCACTGATCGACCACGTCGGGCCGACCCAGGACGCGCCGTCGAGGTACTGCTCGTCCCACATCTGCACGAGGAACAGCTGCTCGAGCCACGCGCCGACGCCGAACGACGGCTGCACCGCCTGGTAGGCGACGTCGGTCGTCGACCCGAACACCAGCCGCGCCACCAGCCACACGCCGAAGAGGTGGAACACCACCGCGTAGGCGGGCCACATCCGCGCCGCGCGGGCCCACACGAACCCGCCCGCGTCCCGCAGCCGCAGCCGCGGGCCGAGCTGGTCGAGGTAGGTCCAGGCGATGACGAAGCCGCTCAGGACGAAGAACAGGTCGACGCCGAGCGCACCCTGTGTGATCAGCGGTCCGAGCCAGCCGTTCACCGTCTCCACACCCGCCATCGGGGTGAAGTGGAAGTGGAACGCGACGACCCAGAGCGCGGCGACGATCCGCAGACCGGTCAGCGCGAACACCTCACCGCCACCGTTGCCTCCACATCGGACGGACGAACCCCCCTGTTCCGGGGTGGTGCCGCCGGCGGCGGACGCGGCGGTGGCCGGGTCGTCGGCCGTCGCTCGCGAATCGGTGCAGATGCTCACACCGGGGCCAACGAGGCGAGATCACCACCGTCACCGGTGACACCCGAACAGTGCCCGAATGTCGCAGCTGGTCACACACGGTGATTGAAACCCGGAGTGACCGACCTTGAGACCTCGGGTGGGTGGACTACGCCGGACGGGTGGACGGTCGGGGGTCACGGGGGGATCACAGTTGATCACCGGGTGGCGTCTAGCCTCGGTCGTGTGCTGACCGCCGACACGGAGGCGGATCCCCGTCCGGGATCCGGCCCCACCGACCGCCGGTCGCGTCCGACCGACCGCCTGCTCGCCGCCGCGCTGGGCCTGCTCTCGGCGGTGCTGGCGCTGGCGATCCCGTTCCTGCCGGTCGTGCAGAACACGGCGACCGTCAGCTGGCCGAACGCCACGACCGGCACCGCGCCGCTGAACGCCCCCCTGGTCGCGTACCGGCCGGAGAGCCTGACCGCGACGATCGGCTGCGACGCGATCCGCAGCCTCGACGACCGCGAACCCGGCCGCGCGACCGTGCTGTCCACGACGCCCACCGGCGCCCCGGACGGCGACACGGTCGGGCTGCGCATCGCCGTCGCCGACGGGGTGGTCACCCTCGACAACCGCGGTCAGCGCATCGCCACCGCGCCGCTGCCCCCGCCGGGCGCGCCCTGCGCGCTCACGTTCACCTCGGACTTCGACGCGACGACGGCGACCCTGGGCGGGGCCACGCTCTACGAGTTCGCCGGCGACGGCCGTCCGCAGCTCACCGGGATCTACTCCGACCTCGACGCGGCCCGCGACCCGATGGGCGGCACGAGCGTCCGGTTCGACACCGACAACCGCTACGACACCGACGCCTCGACACTCAAGCTCGTCGCGGGCGGTGTCGCGATCGTCGCGCTGTTCGGCTCGCTGTTCTTCCTGCGCCGGATCGACGACGCCGACGCCCGCCGCGTCGTGCACGGCCGCCGGCTGGCGCGCCGGCTGCGCGGGCAGGACGACCTGCGCGACGCCGTCGTCGTCGGCGTGCTGGTCGTGTGGGCCCTCATCGGGTCGATGACCAGCGACGACGGCTACATCCTCGACATCTCCCGGGGCAACGACACCGCCGGCTACATCGGCAACTACCACCGCTGGTTCGACGTCCCCGAGGCGCCGTTCGGCTGGTTCTACCAGCTGTACTCGCTGTGGAGCGGGGTCTCGGAGTCCGTGCTGTGGCTGCGCATCCCGGCGCTGGCGATGGGCGTCGCGTCCTGGTTCCTGATCAGCCGGGCGCTGCTGCCGCGCCTCGGCACCCGGGTCCGGCGCAGCCGCTCCGCGAGCTGGGCCGCGGCCGGGGTGTTCCTGTGCTTCTGGCTGCCGTTCAACAACGGGCTCCGCCCGGAGACCGTCGTCGTGATCGCGGCGCTGGTGTCGTTCGTGATGCTGGAGCGCGCCCTGGCCACCCGGCGGCTGCTGCCGGTCGCGGGGGCACTCGTCGCGGGGGCGTTCGCCGTCGCGGCGACGCCGACCGGTCTCATCGCGCTGGCCCCGTTCCTGGCCGCGGCCCGGCCGCTGCTGCGGCTGTTCACCGAGCGGATCCGCACCACCGGGTGGACGGCCACCCTCGGGCCACTGCTCGCGGCCGGGCTGATCGTGCTCACCGCCGTCTTCGGCGACCAGACCCTCGCCACCGTCGCCGAGGCCACCCGGGTCCGCCAGGACATCGGCCCGAACCTGCCCTGGTACCAGGAGCTCGCCCGCTACGACCTGCTGTTCAGCGACAGCCGCGACGGCTCGCTGCAGCGCCGCTTCCCGGTCCTGCTGCTGTGGCTGTGCATGATCGTCTCGACGATCGTGCTGCTGCGCCGCGGCCGCATCCCGGGCGCCGCGCTCGGGTTCTCCCGGCGGCTGCTCACGAGCACCGCGCTGTCGTTCGCGGTGCTGGCACTGACCCCCACGAAGTGGACGCACCACTTCGGCGCGTTCGCCGCGCTCGCCTCGGGCGTCGCGGCGCTGGCCGCGCTGGCGACGAGCACCGGTGTGCTGCGCTCGCGGCGCAACCAGGCGCTGTTCCTCGGCGCGGTGCTCGCGGTGACCGGTCTGGCGTTCCGCGGCCCGAACACCTGGTGGTACGTCTCGAACTGGGGCGTGCCGTGGTTCGACAAGCCGGTGTCGGTGAGCGGGATCCAGGCGACGACGGTGCTGCTGGTCCTGGCGTTCCTGTCGCTCGTCGTCGCCGGGGTGGAGCACCTGCGCTCGACCTCCGGGGTGCCGCGCCCGGTCCGGCGGACCCTCGGGCGTCGGCGCGGCCGGATCGGCACCGCCCAGGCCGTCCGGCTCGGGTCGGCGCCGATCGCGGTGATCTGCGCGTTCATGGTGCTGTTCCAGGTCGCCTCGATGGCCAAGGGCATGGAGAAGCAGGAGGGCTCCTACTCCCTGGGCGCCGACATCCTCACCGACCCGACCGGGTCGCGCTGCGGGCTCGCCGGGCGCATCCAGGTCGAGACCGACCCGGCCGCGAACGTGCTGCCCGTCGCGCCGGAACCGGCCGGCGTCCCCGATCCCGGTCCGCTGGCCGAGGGCTTCACGCCGGACGGCCTGCCCCCGACCGGGCCGGGGTCGCTGCGCGACAACTCCGGCGACGGCGACGACCGGCCCGGCGTCACCGGCACCGGCCCGCTGGGTGGGCCGGTCATGGGCAGCTGGTCGCCGAACCCGGAGAACGTCGGCGACTACCGCTCGGTGTGGCACGCGCTGCCCGCCGCGGCCCGCGACGGCTCCGCGCCGCTGGTGCTCGGCGTCGCCGGGACGATCGGCGGCGGCAACACGGTCACGCTGCAGTTCGCCCGCGACGGCGCCGTCGTCGACGAGTTCGAGCCCGGCGGGGCCGTCACCAGCACCTCGGACTACTCCGGCGGAGCCTCGGGCGGCCAAGGGTGGCGGGACCTGCGCGTCGACCTGGCGGGCCGTCCGGCCGCCGACGCCGACCGGGTGCGGGTGGTCGTGTCCGACCGCGGCATCGGGGCCGGGTCGTGGGTCGCCGTCGCCCAGCCCCGGGTCCCGCGGCTGACCCCGCTGACCACGATCGCCGCCCGCGGCACCGCGTACCTGGACTGGGCGACGTCGTTCGTGCACCCCTGTGTGAAGCGCTTCGGCGTGCACCGGGGCATCGCCGACGTACCGGTGTTCCGGATGCTCGCCGACCCGCAGCAGCGCACCGTCGCCGACGAGTGGGGCCGCAGCCGGTTCGGCGGCCCCCAGGGCTGGCTGCTCCGGACCGCCGCCCAGCGCTACGTCCCGACCTACCTTCCCGGGGCCTGGGACTTCGACTGGGGCCAGATCCGGCTCGTCGAGTCCTACGACCCGCGGGCGGTCCCGGCCCCGGTGCAGGAGGGCGACCGGACCCTGTGGGGCTGGCAGCAGGTCGGGCAGGCCGGGGCCCCGTCGCCGGACCCGACGCCGCTGCCGGGCTGAGGCCCCGGCAGACTCCGTGATGTCCGATCCGAGAAGTGAGGCGAGAGCGAGAGCCATGCTGGACACCGCCCGGCCCCTCCGCGGGGGCGAGCCCGCCCCGGCCGACGACCCCGCCGGCGGGACCCGCCCCGGACGGCTGGTCGTGCAGCGTGGCCCCTTCACCGGGCCGACGCACCTGGTGCCCGAGGACCTCTACGCCGAGGTCCTGCGCGGCGCCGCCCGCCGCGAGCGGGACCTGATCGAGCTGGTCCCGGCCACCCACGTCACCACCAACACCTACTGGGGGCGGCTGCACGCCACCTACTGGCAGCGCTGGACCGCGGTGCCCGAGGTCCGGGTGACGCTGCGCGCCGCGGGCCGCGGCCGGGTGTGGCTGATGGCCTCGGACACCAACAAGGTCGCCCGTGCCGTCGCCACCACCGGGGTCGACGCCACCGGGAGCACCACCGTCGAGCTGACCGGGGCGATCGACCGCTTCGTCGACGGCGGTGGGCTCTGGCTGGAGTTCGCGACCGACACCGGCACGCTGACCGTGTCCGACGTCGAGTGGACCGTCGCGGTGCCCCGCCCGCCGCGGCCCACCTCGATCACGATCTGCACCTACAACCGCGTCGAGGACTGCCTGGACACGCTGCAGGCGCTGCTCGACGACCCGGCCGCACTGGCCCGCGTCGCGATCGTCCGCGTGGTCGACCAGGGCAGCGACCCG
The DNA here is from genome assembly GCF_020496225.1 of Pseudonocardia sp. ICBG162. Taxonomy (NCBI): domain Bacteria; kingdom Bacillati; phylum Actinomycetota; class Actinomycetes; order Pseudonocardiales; family Pseudonocardiaceae; genus Pseudonocardia; species Pseudonocardia sp. ICBG162. The sequence goes on along the minus strand of NZ_JAHLJD010000031.1, from coordinate 1,545,059 downwards.
CTGGAGTCGCGCGACCGGTTCGCGCCGCTGGCGGCCGCGTTCGGCGACCGGCTCGCCTACCAGCGCCAGCCCAACCTGGGCGGCGCGGGCGGCTTCACCCGCGGCCTGTACGAGGCGACCGCGGGCGACCCGGCCGACGACCACGACGTCCTGCTCATGGACGACGACGTGCTCCTCGACCCGGAGATCGTCGTCCGGCTGACCGGGTTCGCCGCCTGCACCACCGCGCCGACGATCGTCGGCGGGCAGATGCTGAACCTGCTGCACCCGGGCCACGTCCACATCACCGCCGAGTACGCCGAGCCCGAGAAGCTCCGCGTCGGCAAGCCCGTCCCCGGTGCCCTGGAGGAGGGCTTCCTCCTCGGCCGCGACGAGCGGCTGCTGCCGATCGTGCAGGAGCAGCGGGTCGACACCGAGTACAACGGCTGGTGGTCCTGCCTGATCCCCGCGCCGATCGTGCGGGCCGTCGGCTACCCGCTGCCGCTGTTCTTCCAGTGGGACGACGTCGAGTTCGGCTACCGCGCCCGCGAGCGCGGCTTCGCCACGGTGTCGCTGCCCGGGGCCGGCGTGTGGCACGCCGACTTCGGCTGGAAGGACTGGGACGAGTGGCACCGCTACTTCAACCAGCGCAACGGCCTGATCACCGCCGCCCTGCGGACCGGCTTCGACCGGCGCACGGTGTCCGCGACGGTCGTCGAGCTGCTGGCCCAGTACCTGGTCGCGATGCAGTACGGGCTGGCCGCGACGCTGCTGACGGCGGTGGAGGACTTCCTGCGCGGCCCGTCGGTGCTCGACGACGGCTCCGCCTCCGCGGCGGCGGAGATCCGCCGGATCCGCGCCGCCTACCCCGAGACGACGGCCGTGCCGCTGGCGGAGGCCGGGCTCGACGTGCGCGAGTCCGTGGTGCACCTCGCCGGGGGCAAGCCGTCGAAGATCGTGCGGACCTGGGTGAAGCGCGCCCTGCTGCAGGCAACCGGGCGGGTGCCGTTCCGTTCCGGGATGGTCCCGGCCGGTGAGGCGCACTGGTGGCACGTGTCGCTGTTCGAGCGCGCGATCGTCACCGACATGGCCGAGAACGGCGTCCGCATCCGGACCCGCGACCAGGAGCGGCTGCGCGAGCTCACCACCCGCGGGGTGCACACGGTGCGCCGGCTATGGAACGAGGGGCCGCAGGTCGCCCGGGAGTGGAAGGCCGCGGAGCCGCGGCTCACCTCGCGGGAGACCTGGGCGCGGCTCTACGACGCGGGCTGACCGGCCCGGGGCGGCGGCTCACGGCGTGATCCCGACGGCCTCGGCCGTACGCCGGTGGACGAGCTCGGCGAGTGCCGCGTCCCGCGCCGTCCGCGACGGCGTCGCGGGACGCGAGGATGCGAAGTACCCGTCGCCGGCCGCCGGTGCCGGCCGGGAGGTGGCCAGTATGAGGGGGGTCGCGACGCCCTCCTCCACAGTGCGCGCGAACAGCCGCGTCAGCGGTGCGACCAGCGCCATCGCCCCGCCGGCCGTGCCGGTGAACCCGGTCCGGACCATGCCGGGGTCGGCGTTGTAGACCCGCAGGCCCGGTGCCGACCGGGAGAACCCGTTCATGGCCAGCAGGGCGAGCAGCTTGCTCGTCGCGTAGACCCGGTTCTGGGACCACCGACGCCCGGCCCACGACGTGCCCCGCACATCCGGATCGGTCGGGGCGACCCGCCCCTGCTTCTCCATGAAGCTCGACATCGTGATCACCCGTGCCTCCGGGACCAGCACACCGTTCGCGGCGAGGGCGTGGCTGAGCAGGACGGGTGCGTGCAGGTTGAGGGCGTGGGTCCGTTCGACCCCGTCCGGGGTGAGGGCGTAGCGGTCGAAGGCGGCCCCTGCGTTGTTGACCAGCACGTCGACGCGGTGGCCGTCGGCCGCCAGGGCGACGGCGAGCCCACGGACCTCGGCGTGCCGGGACAGGTCCGCCTCGTAGCGGCCCACCACGCGATGCCCGCCCAGCTCGTCGGCGGTGCGGCGGACGCGGCGCGCGTCGCGTCCGACGACGATCACGTCTGCTCCGCGCCCGACCAGGTCCCGTGCCATCGCACGTCCCATCCCCGACGTCGCCCCGGTGACGACCACCGTGACGCCGTCCATCCCACCGGTCACCGCCGGTCACCGCCGCCTGCGGCTCGCCCGGTCCCGTCCGGATCCAGAACCCGGTTCAGCAGATCCGCCAGCGTCCTCCGATCGGCGGGCGGGAGGGCCGCGACCGACGACGCGTCACGGCACCAGGCGTCCGCCCGATCACGCAGCTCGCACCCCGTCGGGGTGAGCTGCACGAGCTTCGCACGGCGGTCCCGGGGATGCGGCGAGCGAACGACGACCCCGTGGCGTTCCAGGCGGTCCACCAACGAGGTCACGGTGGAGGCATCGCAACCGAGCCGATCGGCCAGGGCCCGGCTGGTGAGTCCGTCCGGCTCGCGGGCGAGGCGCCACAGGAGACCGATCTGGGCATCGGTGAGGTCGAGGCCGTCGCACACCGTCCGCAGGTCGTCGCGGATCCGGTCACCCGCGGCGAGTATCCGGTCGATCAGCTCACGCGCTCCGTCGTCGTCCACGGCTCGAATATACATGGATCATCCAGTAGTCGGAGTGTCCAAGTAATCGGTCGGTGACCGGTCTCAGCCCAGGAAGTCCCGTCCGGTGTAGTCCTTGTCGGCCAGGGTCGGCAGCCGCTCCCAGCCCCACCGTCGCTGCGTGCCGACGGTGAGGTCCCAGCCGTCGGTCGGGTGCTCGTAGCGCACCCGCTCGACGTGCGCGGGCGCGAACATCGCGCGCCCGCCGGGCGGATCGAGCCGCGAGGGCAGCTCGTCGAAGGTCGCGGTACGGCCGATCCCGGCGAGCGTCCCGCCGTTCGCCGGGAAGAACGCGGTGGTCTCGGTCGCGCCCTCCAGGTCGTCGCCGGTGCGCAGCCGCCACTGGGGGGCCTGCGCGATGCCGTGGCGCACCGCGATCTGGTCCTGGCAGGGCCACAGCACCGCCGAGGCCTGGTCGGCGAACACCGGGGCGTCGCCGAGCACCGTGCGGGCGGGCAGGTCGCGGGCGGGCCGCGGGGCGCCGACGGCGAGCCAGGTGTCGGGCCCGTCGGTCCGGTCGTCCACGACGATCCGGACCCGGTCGGCGGGCGCGGGCAGGGTGACCGCCACGTCCCGCCAGTCGCCGGCCTTCTCCCCCGGCAGGTCGACCGTGACGGCGCCCGCGCCGGTGTCGACCCGGACGGCCTGGTCGCTCCGCAGATCTCCGGTCAGTGGCAGGAGCAGCCGGCTGGTCCCGGCCGGCACGGGGAACCAGCCGGCGTCGAGGGTGCCGGTGCCGGCGTCCTCGGTGTGCCAGACGGGGCCCGGGATCGACGGGCGGTCGGGCGGCGGGCCGTCCCGCATCACTCCGGTGAGGCGGGGCGGGTCGCTGGGGAGCGCGGGCGTCGCGTCACCGGGGACGGTGACGGTCAGCGCGTCGGCCAGCCCGCAGCCGTCGCCGGTCAGCATGGCGAGGTTCATCGAGGCCACCGACGCGCCGGGGGCCTGGTGTACCGGGGCGACGAGGAACACCGCGAGCATCAGCGCGACGCCGCCCGCCGTGGCGACGCGCAGCACCGCCCGGTCCGGCCGGGGCGTGCTCCCCCGCCGCCGGGCCCACCACAGCGCGGCGGCGACCACGAGCAGCCACAGCAGCGGGCTGCGCAGGTACAGCGGTCCGAGGTGCGGTGCGAGGACCTGCTGGTGGATCGGGGCGTCGACGACCGAGTGGTTCCCGAACGGCTGTCCCCAGTCGGAGAACGGGCGCCACAGGTTCGGGCCGGCGTAGATCACCGCGGCGACGACGCCGAGCACGGCCGTCCCCACCGCGACGAGCCGGGCCGGGGCGCGCCGCGGCAGCGGACCGCGGGCGAGCGCGACGGCGAGCAGCAGCGTCGCGGGGGCGGCGACGGCGCCGAAGTGGTTGACCCACTTCGTCGGGCTGACGGCGACGGCGACGAGGCCGAGCGCGGTCGCGGCGAGCGCGAACCCGAGCGCCGAGCCGAGTGGGCCGCCGGTGCCGCGGCGCGTCGCGAGCCGCACCGCGCCCAGCGCGACGACGGCGACGGTCAGCAGGACCGGCAGGCGTCGTCCCCAGGTGCCCTGGTCGTCGGGGCCCAGCAGGTTCGCGTAGTGGACGAACTCCGCATACCACTGGTACTGGAAGTAGTACCAGCGGTGCACGGCGAACGACTCGCGGACGTCGGCGAGGGTCTGGTCGGCCAGCCCGAGCGGCACGACCGCGCTCGCGGCGGCGAACGCGACGGCGGCCGTCGCGAGCCGGGTGGCCCACGGCGCGTGCGCGAGGTGCCACCACACCAGTGGCAGCGCGAGCAGCAGCGGCATCGCGGCGACCAGCGCGGTCGGCGCGGTCGTCACCGCCACCACCGCGACGACGACGGCCGGCGCGAGCAACCCGACCGCCCCGGTGCGGCGGGCGGCGGCGACGAGCAGCAGCACCCCGGCGGCGGCCGCGGTCCCGGCGGGCTCCGGGCGCAGCGCGATGCCGTAGGGGAGGAACCAGGCCAGGTGCGCGACGGCGAGCGCGGCGACCATCCCGGGCCGGACGCCGGCCCGGCCCGCGAGCGCGGCGAGGGTGTAGCGCAGCAGCACCCAGGTCAGCAGACCCAGCACGACCGGCACCACACGCAGCGGCCCGAGGCCCCAGCCGACGAGACTCCCCCACCACTGCAGCAGGTACTGGCTGGTCGCGAACGGCGCCTCGGTGACGTCGAGCTGGTAGATCGCGTTGCCGATCGTCCCCGTCCGCGCGCCCTGGCGGGCCATCAGCGCGTACCAGGAGTCGTCGATGTTGAGCGGCCCGAGCACCGCCCAGGCACAGCTCACGACCAGCACCACGAGGTCGGCCGGACCGGGGCGGACGGGCGCGTCGAACACCCGGCGGGTGCCGGTCCAGGCCCGCACGGCGACGGCGAGGGTGGCGGCCAGCGCGAGCAGGTGCGCGACGAGCAGCGCGACCTTCAGCGGCGACGGCGACGACGCGTAGCGCGCGTCGGTGTGCAGCGTGACCGCGAGCCCGGCCGCGGCGGGCCCGGTGACGTCGGTGGCGAGCTCGGCGACCTGCGGCGGTGCGATGTCGAGGCGCTCGGCGAGGATCGCGCCGTCGCGGGCGACGACGGTGCCCCCGTCCGCGGAGGTCACCTCGAACACGCAGCCCGACCCGGCGGGCGCGGTGGCGAGCACCCGGTCGCCGGTGCGCAGCGTGAGCGTCCCGCCGGCCACGCTCGCGACGAAGCCCGGCGCGGTCACCGGGTTCTCCTCGGCGGCGAGCATCGTCCGCAGCACGTCGCCCTCGCCCAGGGCGGCCGCCGCGGCGCACGGGACGGTCGCGGAGAACTCCAGCGGCCGGTACGGCGAGAGCGGCAGCACCGTGCTCGCCGGTGCCTGTCCCGCCCGGGGCCAGGTCACGACCGGGTCCTCGACGTCGACGGGGGCGAGCGCGGCGGCCAGGCCGAGCAGGCAGGTGACGACGCCGAGCAGGAGCAGCAGCGGCCCCCGGCGGGCGGGACTCACTCGAAGATCTGCTTCCAACCGTCCTTGCCGGTCAGCACGGGCGCCGCCGCCCGGTAGCGGGCACGCAGGCCGTCCCAGTCCGCCGCGACGGCGCGGTGCAGCCGGAACGACTCCGCGACCATCTCCTTGAACATCGCCGGGTCACGACGACGGAAGGTCACCCCGCGGCCGTCCGGGGTGGACACCGTCGCGGAGTCCAGGCCGGCCAGGACGAACCACTGGGCGTTCTTCCACGGCACGTTGCGCTGCGGCCGCTCGCGCAGCGCCGGGTCCGGGGTGCGCAGGTTGCGCAGCACCCCGCGGGCGAGCCCGACCGCGGCCTTCGCCCGGCCCACCGGGGGCTTCGGGAACAGCTGGGCGCCCAGCGCGTCGAGGTCGGCGAGCGGCACCTCGGTCGCCGAGTCCAGCGGGCGGCCGTCGTCGTACTGCGCCCGCAGGGCCCGGATCTCGTCGAGCACCACGGGCAGCTTCGGGAACAACGCCTCGGGGCCCGCCAGGAAGTCGGTGAAGCCCTTGATCTGCAGCGCGACCGCCGAGTACTCCATGAGCATCAGGTGGCGCAGGGTGCGCTTGAAGGTCTCCTTCAGCATCGCGCGCGGGTCGTCGGGGCCGTGCAGGGCCGCGGCGACGAGCCGGTTGCGGTAGTGGAAGTAGGCCTGCCAGTCCGAGGAGTCGTCCTTCTCGATGAAGGACATGTGCCAGATCGCGACGCCCGGGACGGTCGCCGTGCGGAACCCGGCGGCGCGGGCACGCAGGCCGTACTCGGCGTCGTCCCACTTGATGAACAGCGGCAGCGGCAGCCCGAGCTGCTCCGCGGCCCGGCGCGGGATCAGGCACATCCACCAGGCGTTGTAGTCGACGTCGACGCGGCGGTGCAGCCAGCGGGTCTGGCGCAGGGTGCGGGCGGCGAGGTCGTGATGGGCCTCGGTGTCCGGGGCGGGGCGCCACAGGAACTGGTTGCGGTCGACGACCTCGCCCATGGTGGACAGCTGCGAGCGCGCCTGCAGCGACAGCATCTGCCCGCCGACGAGCATCGGCTCGCGGGAGAACCGGCTGAACGCGATCGCGCGGAGCACCGACTCGGGCTCGAGCAGGATGTCGTCGTCCATGTAGAGGACCTGCTCGCAGTCGATCCCGCCCGCGTGCGGACCGGTGCCGTGCAGGACCTCGTACATGATCCGGGCGTAGCCGCCGGAGCCGCCCAGGTTGGGCTGGTCGATGATCCGCAGCCGGTCCCCGAGCGCGGCCGCGGCCTGCTCGTAGCCGGCCTCGTCGCGGACCTTGCGCGTGCCCTGGTCGGGGAGGATCACCGCGGTGATCGCCTCGAGCACCTGCGGGTCGGAGCCGAGCGCGGTGAGGGTGGCGACGCAGTCGGCGGGCCGGTTGAACGTCGGCATCCCGACGACGACGGCCGCGCGGCCCGGCGCGTCGTGCGGGGCGTGCCAGCCGCCGCCGTGCAGGGTCAGGTCGGCGTCGTCGGTGGACAGGTCGAACCAGTACCAGCCGCCGTCCTCGAAGGGGCGCAGGTCCAGTTCCAGGGTGACCCGGCGGCGGCCCTCGACCACCTCACCGGCGACGACGATCTGCGACCCGTCGGCCTTGGTGCGGTAGACGTCGACGCGGCCCGAGCCCTCCAGGTCCAGGCGCAGCTCGATGCTGGTGAGCGTCGACCAGGCCCGCCAGTAGCCGGCGGCGAAGGCGTTGAAGTAGGCGCCGAAGGAGACCTCGGTGGCCGCGGGGACGGTCGCGCTCGTGCGGTCCAGGATCCGGGTGCGGCGGCCGCCGATGGTCGACACGGTCAGCGAGAGCGGGCGCGCGTCCTCGTCGGCGAGCGGCTCGACCGGGGCGAGCGTGGTGCCGGGGCGCTCGTCGAGGTAGAGCGCGCGGACGGCGGTCGGGTCGGCGGGCCGGGGCAGGACCACCCGCTGCAGCAGCGTCTCGCCGCTGGTCGTGGCCGGGGTGGTGGGGGACACCTGACCTCGCTGGTCCGTCGTGGTCATCGCAGGAGCTGCCTCTGTCGTCGCGGGGGCGCGGGGGTCCCGGGCGGCGGCGCTGCCGGTCCGCCCGGGTCCGGGTGGAGTCGTGCGCGAGCGTAGCCGCGCGCGGTGCGGGAGCCGGGAGGCGGGCGGGCGCGGCGGGGAAGCGGTGTGGATCGTCCGGTTCCCCGCCGCGCCGCGTGCCAGACTGACGACATGGACGAACCGGCCCGGCGGGCGGAGGTCGCAGCGGTGCTGCGCGGCGCCGGGGCGCGGTTCGCGTTCGTCCACGGCAGCCGGGCGGCCGGTGGCCGCCCACGGGCGGCCTCCGACCTCGACGTGGCGGCCTGGTGGCGGGACTCCGCCCCGGCGTCGTTCGAGGTCGACCTCCCCGACGACGTGGACCTGCTCGTCCTGAACTCCGCGCCCCTGGAGCTCGCCGGCCGGGTGGCGATGGACGGCGAGCTGCTCCTCGACGACGACCCGCCCGCACGGGTGCGCTGGGTCGCGACCACCCGCAAGATCTACGCCGACGAGCTGCCCCGGATCACCCGCGCGCACCGGGAGTTCCTCGACGCCGTGCGGGGCGGGCATGGTCGATGAGGCGCGGGTGGCCCGGCTGCTCCGGTCGGTCACCGACGACCTGGCCGTCCTGCGGGCGGAGTCGGCCGCGGACCGCGACCGGCGGGCCGACCGGCTGTGGCTCAGCGGGGTCAAGTACCTGTTCGTGACGGCGATCGAGGGCTGCGTCGACGTCGCCCAGCACGTGTGCTCGTCCGAGGGGTGGGGCCCACCCGCGACGAACGCCGACGCGGTGCGGCTGCTCGGCCGGCACGGTTTCGTCGACGACGACGTCGCACAGCAGGTCGCCCGGGCGGTCGGCTTCCGCAACGTGCTCGTGCACGACTACGTGGACGTCGACGACGACATCGTCGTCGCCCGGCTCGCGGACCTGTCGGACCTCGACGCGTTCGTCGCCGCGGTCGCCGCCCGGCTCTGAGCCGTTACCAGGCGGCGTCGAGGATCTCCCGCACGTCGTCCTCGGTGGGAGTGCGCGGCGCGTTGGCCGTCACCGGGTCGACGACGGCCGCGGCCGCCAGCACCGGCAGCAGCTCCCGGTCCACGCCGAGCTCGTGCAGCGGGCGCCGGACGCGGATGCCCTCGACGAGCGCGGCGATCCCGGCGACGGCGTCGGCGGTCCCCAGCGCGGCCCCGGCGCGGGCGTACGCCTCCGCCGCCGCGTCGGCGCTCCAGCGCATGACCTGCTCGTTCACCGAGGCGAGCGCGACCCCGTGCGGGGTGCCCGTGTGCGCGGTGACCGCGTGCGCGATGCCGTGGACCAGGCCGAGCCCGGACACGGTCAGCGCCTGGCCCGCCAGGTGCGCGCCGAGCAGCAGCTGTGCGCGGGCCTCGAGGTCGGTGCCGTCGTCGACGGCGACCGGCAGCCACCGGCCCACCAGCGCGACGGCCTGGGCCGCGGCGGCCTCGGAGATCGGGTTCGCGCCGCGGGAGGCGAGCGACTCGACGCCGTGGACGAGCGCGTCGAAGCCGGTCGCGGCCGTCGCCGCGGGCGGCAGGCCGACGGTGAGCTCGGGGTCGAGGACGGCGACGCGCGGCCGGACCGAGGCGTGGCCCAGGTAGACCTTGCGCTTGGCGCAGGTGTCCTCGACGACGCCGAACCCGTTGGTCTCCGCGCCCGTCCCGGCGGTGGTGGGGACCGCGATCAGCGGCAGCCCCGCGACGGGTGAGGACCACAGGTCGTCGGTCGCGCGGGCGCCGTGGTGGGTGGCGAGCAGCGCGATGCCCTTGGCCGCGTCGAGGACCGAGCCGCCGCCGATCGCGACGACGACGCAGGAGCCGAACGCGCGCAGCGCCGTCGCGCCGTGCTCGACGGCCGTCGTCGACGGGTTGGGGCCGATGCCGTCGAACACCTCGGTCCACAGCCCGGCCGCGGTGAGGTCGCCGACGACCCGGTCGACGATGCCGGTGGCGCGCAGCCCGGCGTCGGTGACGACGAACGCCGCCGCCCCGCCGAGGCCGTCGACCAGCGCGGGGACCCGGGCGACCGCGCCGGGACCGAACTCCAGGGCGCAGGTCGCCTCGACCGTGAACCCGTTCACCGGACCCGCCACCGTGCGATCGCCTCCTCGTCGAGGGTGAACCCGAGGCCGGGGGCGCTCGGGACCGCCAGCATGCCGTCGTCGCCGACGGTCAGGGGTTCGGCCAGCGGGAAGTCGCGACGCGCCGGGGTCCAGTCCGGCGGGTCGTAGGGGAACTCGAAGTACGGTCCGCCGCCGACGCCGGCACAGACGTGCAGGTTCGCGAGCACGCCGATGCCGTTGGTCCAGCTGTGCGGGGTGAAGGCGCGGTGGCGCAGCAGCGCGAGCTCGGCGAGCGTGCGGACCCGGCTCATCCCGGCGGCCAGGACGACGTCGGGCTGGTGGACGTCGAGCGCGTCGCCGTCGAGCAGGCGCAGCAGCTCGCCGAACGAGCGCTGCATCTCCCCCGCCGCGATCCGCAGGCCCGGGTTGTCGGCACGCAGGGTGCGCATGCCGTCGGCGTCGGCGTAGGGCAGGGGCTCCTCGACCCAGAACACGTCCAGGTCGGCGAGCCGCCGGACGAGGCGCCGGGTCGCGGCGAGGTCGGTGGCGGGGGCGACGTCGCCGGCCATCCGCCACGCCTGGTTGAGGTCCACCATGATCGCGAAGTCCGTGCCGAGGGCCTCCCGCACCGCGGCGACGGCGGCGACGCCCTCGTCGGCCCGGTCCCGGTCGACCCGGATCTTGACCGCGCGGAAGCCCTCCTCCGCGACCCGGTGCGCCACCTCGGCGCGCTCGGCGGGCGGGCGCAGCACGCAGAACGACGCATAGGCGGGCACGGCGTCGTAGGTGCCGCCGAACAGGGTCGCGACGGGCAGGCCTGCGACCTTGCCCGCGAGGTCCCACAGCGCGGCCTCCAGCGGCCAGTAGTGGCCGCCGTGCAGCGCGCAGGTCTCGATCGCGCGGACGTGCCGGGCGATCGCGAGCGGGTCGGTGCCGACGAACAGGTGCCGGTAGGCGTCGAAGCCGTCCATGGTGTCGCCGGAGCCGATGCCGACGACGCCGTCGTCGGTGTGGACGCGGACGACCGTCGCGTCGAACACGGTGCGGGGGTCGGGGTCCCAGGCGGCGCGCAGCGGCGGGTCCAGCGGGAGCCGCACCCGGTCCAGCGTGATGTCGGTGATCTTCATCGGTCCGGGATCGTGTCGGGAGCTGGTTCCGGCTCGGGGCGCGATCGGGGGCGGTGCGCCCCGAGCCGGTTGAGCGCAGAATCTAAGGAAGTCCGCGCGGCCACGGCCAGGTCCGGACGGGAATCGAGATCATGGTTGCGCTCAGGGCAACCGAGACTAGCGTGGCCGGGGTGCGCAACGGCTACGATCTCGGCCGCGACGTCGGGCTGCTGGAGGCGCTCGCGTCGGACGAGGCCGTGCGCACCGACGGGCTGGGCGTCACCGCCGTCGCCCGGCTGACCGGGCGGGAGAAGAGCCAGGTCTCGCGCGCGCTGCGGGCCCTCGCCGACACCGGTCTGGTCGAGCGGGACGAGGACACGCTCGTCTACCGGCTCGGGTGGCGGCTGTTCTCGCTGGCCGCGCGGGGCACCGACAGCCGGCTGACGGCCGTCGCCGAGCCGGAGCTGCACCGGCTGGCCGCCGAGACCGAGGAGACCGTGCACCTGTGCGTGCTCCGCGACGACGCGCTGCTGACCGCGCGGACGGTGTCCGGGCACTCGTTCCGCACGACCGGCTGGGAGGGCAGGCGCGCGCCGCTGCCGTGCACGTCGGCGGGCCGGGTGCTGCTCTCCGACGCGACGCCCGACGAACTGTTCGTGCGCTTCGGCGCCGTCGAGGACCTCGTCCCGGACTACCCGGACTCGTCGGTGCGGACGGTGCCGCAGCTGTGGCGGGCGATCCACGAGGCCGCCGAACGCGGCTGGGCCGAGTCGCGCGACGAGTTCGAGCCCGGGGTGTCGGGGGTGTCGTCGGCGGTGCGCGACTTCCGCGGCCGGGTCGTCGCGGCGCTCAACGTCTCGGGGCCGACCGCCCGGCTGGACGGCCGGTTCGACGAGACGGGCCGGGCGACGGCGGCCGCCGCGGCCGCGGTGTCGGCGGAGCTGGGGTGGACGCCGGGGCGTTCCGCCCCATGATCACCGGTTGTGGAGCGGGCGGCCCGCCTCGCGGACGCTGCGCTCCACAACCGGTGATCATGGACGGGGCGTGATCAGTCCTCGGCCTCGGTGCCCGACAGCGGGCGCCCCTCGGTGAAGTGCGGGACGAGCCGGTTCTCGTACATCGTCAGCGCCGACCCGATGGCCATGTGCATGTCGAGGTACTTGTAGGTCCCCAGCCGCCCGCCGAACAGCACGCCCCGGTTCGCGGTCTCCTTGCGGGCCAGCTCGCGGTAGCGGTCCAGCTTCGCCCGGTCGTCGGGGGTGTTGATCGGGTAGTACGGCTCGTCCCCGGACTCGGCGAAGCGCGAGTACTCCCGCACGATCACCGTCCGGTCCTTCGGGTAGTCCCGCTCGGGGTGCATGTGGCGGAACTCGAGGATCCGGGTGAAGGGGACCTCGGCGTCGTTGTAGTTGATCACCGAGGTGCCCTGGAAGTCGCCGGTCGGCTCGACCGACATCTCGAAGTCCAGGGTGCGCCAGCCCAGCTCGCCCTCGGCGTGGTCGAAGTAGCGGTCCAGCGGGCCGGTGTAGACGACCGGCACGTCGGCGGGCAGCTGCTCGCGCACCGCGAAGTAGTCGGTGTCGAGGACGACGTCGATGTCGTCGTGGTCCGCCATCCGCTCCAGCCACGCGGTGTAGCCGTCGGTCGGCAGGCCCTCGTGGGTGTCGTTGAAGTAGCGGTTGTCGTAGGTGTAGCGGACCGGGAGCCGGGTGATGATCGAGGCGTCCAGCTCGGTGGGGTCGGTCTGCCACTGCTTGGCGGTGTAACCCTTGACGAAGGCCTCGTAGAGCGGGCGCCCGACCAGCGAGATCGCCTTCTCCTCGAGGTTCGCGGCCTGCCCGGTCTCGACCTCCGCGGACTGCTCGGCGATCAGCGAGCGCGCCTCGTCGGGGGTGTGGGCCTTCCCGAAGAACTGGTTGATGAGCGCGAGGTTCATCGGGAACGCGTAGACCTGCTCGCCGACCCGGGCGAACACGCGGTGCTGGTAGTTCGTGAAGCTCGTGAACCGGTTGACGTAGGCCCACACGCGCTCGTTCGAGGTGTGGAACAGGTGCGCGCCGTACCGGTGGATCTCGATCCCGGTCTCCGGCTCGGCCTCGGAGTAGGCGTTGCCGCCGATGTGGTTCCGGCGCTCCAGGACCAGGACGCGCTTCCCGAGGCCGTCGGCGACGCGCTCGGCCACGGTGAGTCCGAAGAACCCGGACCCGACGACGATCAGGTCGTAGCTGCTCAGGTCGTAACCGTTCAGGTCGGCACTGTCGACGCTCACGGCCATCGAGGGTAGGGCAGGCGTGATCCGGGGCACCCGGCGGCTTCGGTACCCTCGCAGACAGGTCGGAGAAGCGGACGTATCCGGCACCGTCGTGGCCCGAGGAGAAGATGGCGTGAGCTGGCTGTCCGCCGTCCCTCTCGTGGTGCTGGCCGCTGCCTGGGTCACGCTCCCGGGACTGGTCGTCGGCCTCGCCGCCGGCCTGCGCGGGATCGCCGTCTGGGGCGCCGCCCCGATGCTGTCGGTCGGCGTGATCGCCGGGTCCGCCGTCGGCGCGAGCATGCTCGGTGTGCCCTGGAGCGGGGCCGCACCGGCCACCGCGGCGGCCGCGTTCGCGCTGCTCGTGGTGGGTGTGCGACGGCTGGTGCTGCGCCGCCCGCTGCTGCCGCGGCCCACCGTGGTGCGGGCCGCCGTCGGGGAGATGGTCCGGACGCTGCTCCGCGGCGGACCCGACCGGCGCTGGACCGGGCTCGCCGCGCTCGGCGGGCTGACGATCGCCGCGGTGCTGGGCCTGCGGGCCGTGCTGCGCGGGATGGACCGGCCCGACGCGCTGTCCCAGACCTTCGACGCGAACTTCCACTACAACGCCGTCGCCCGGATCCTCGGGACGCACGACGCGTCGTCGCTCACCGTCGGCGGCCTGGTCAACTCCCCCGGCTTCTACCCCGCGGCCTGGCACGACGTCGTCTCGCTGGTGGCGCCGCTGGCCACCGGGCCGGGCGGGATCGTCGTCGCGTCGAACGTGGTCGCGCTGGTCACCACGCTGCTGGTGTGGCCGCTGTCGGTGCTCTTCCTGGTCCGCACCCTGGTCGGGCGCTCGGCCGGTGCCGCGCTGGCCGCGCCGGTGCTCGCGCTCGGGTTCGTCGCGTTCCCGTGGACGCTCGTCACCTACGGCGCGCTGTGGCCGAACCTGCTGGGCGTCTCGCTGGTGCCGGCCGCGCTGGCCAGCGTGGCGGCGGCAGCCCGGCCCGGCAGCGGCACCGTCGCGCTCGCCGCGCGGCCGGGTCTCGGCCCGGACCCGGTGTCGCCCGCCCGGCCGGGCCCGTACCCCCCGGGACGGGTGGCGCGCTGGTTCCCGGCGGGGGCCGCCGTCGTCGCGCTGGGGTTCGCGCACCCGAACGCGCTGTTCGGCGCCGTGGTCGTCGCGGTGCCGCCGATCCTGTGGGGCCTCGCGGGCGCGGTGCGCCGCGGGCTGCGCGGCGGCGTGTGGCCCACCGTGCGCGCGGTCGTCGCGGTACCGGTCGTGCTCGCCGCGCTCGGCGGCGTCGGCTGGTTCATGTTCGTCTCCCCCGCCCTCGACGGGATCCGCGGCTACTACTGGGAGCCGGAGGTCTCGGTCACCGACGCCGTGTGGAACGCGGTGCTGCACAACCCCGAGGACAACGCCCCGGCCTGGTCGATCGCGGTGCTCACGGTGGCCGGCGCGGTGTGGGCGCTGCGCCGGGCCCGGACGGCCTGGCTGGTCCCGGCGCACCTGCTGGTCTGCACGCTCTACGTCGTCGGCGCCACCACGTGGTCCTCGGTGTGGACCGGTGTCTGGTACAACGACTCGCCCCGGATCGCCGCGCTCGTCCCGGTGACCGCGGCCCCGCTGGCCGCGCTCGGCCTGGTGGCGCTGTGCTCGCTGGCCCGCACCCTCGCCTGCCTGGTCCGCGACCGTCTCACCCGGGCCGCGCCCGCCGTCGCCGGGCTGCCCCGGCCCCGGGCCGCGGTGCTCGTCGCGATCGGGGTGATCGCCGTCGTCGTCACCTCGGGCGGGCTCTACCAGCGCTCGCACATCGACTCGCTCGCCGCGATCTACCAGACGCCGGAGGAGGTGCTGGTCGGCCCGGAGCAGGCCCGGTTCCTGCGCGAGGCGGGTGACCTGCTGCCCTCGGACGCGGTGGTGGCCCAGAACCCGTGGGCCGGCACCGCGATGCTGTGGCCGCTCACCGACCGACAGGTGCTGTTCCCGCACCTCACCGGGGTGTGGTCGCCGGACCAGCGGATCATCGCCGAGCGGCTGCGCGACGCGTCGAACGACCCGGCGGTGTGCGCGGCGGTCGCCGAGACCGGGACCGGGTACGTGATCACCGCCCCGCCGACGTTCTGGCAGCCGGACCCGCTGGCCGCGCAGTGGCCCGGTCTCGACGACCTCGCCGACGCCGACGGGTTCGAGCTGCTCGCCCGCGACGGCGACAACGCGTTGTGGCGCATCACCGCCTGCGACGCCGGCCGGGTCGTCGGGTCCTGATCACCCGGTCGGGCACGGGACCGGCGGGGCCGTACGACCGCCGGTAGTCTCCGAGGCCGGCCAGCGCCGGGGAATCGGGTCCGGTGGGTCGTCGACGGCTCCGGGTTCGGCGCCGGGAGAGGAGCCGCGACCTCGATGGCCGGACCCACCTGGCTGTCCGCGCTGCCCACCGCACTCGTCGCGGTGTTCTGGGTGGTCGGGCCCGGTCTGCTCGTGCTGCGGGCGTGCGGGGTCCGCGGGATCACCGCCTGGGGCCTGTCCCCGCTGGTGTCGACCGCGATCGTCTCGTCCTCGGCCGTGCTCGCACAGCTCGTGGGGGTGCGCTGGGGACCGTGGGTGCCGCTGGGCGTCGCGGTCGTGCTCGCGCTGCTCGGCGGGCTGTTCCGGGCCTTCGTCGCCCGCCGCCCGGCCGGCAGCGCGCTGCACCGGGGCTGGCGGACGGCGCTGCGGTCGTGGACCCCGGGCCGGCGGATCCGGGCCTCCCTGGCCCGTCTCCGCACCCCGAAGGGCCGGTTCGCGAAGCGCCCCGAACCGATGACGACCGCGATGCCCCAGGTGTGGCGGACCTCCGCCCAGCGGGCGGGCACCGACGGCCGCCGGGCCGGGGTGGCCGCCGCGGCCGGCGTCGTCGTCGCCGCCGGGCTGGCGTGGTGGACGGTGGTGCTGGGGTTCGGCCCGGTCGACGCCCTGTCCTCGACCTACGACGGCGTCTTCCACTACAACGCCGTCGCCCACATCCTGCAGTCCGGCGACGCGTCGTCGCTGACGCTGGGCTCTCTGACGAACCCGTCGTCGGCGGTGGCGCTGTACCCGGCGGGCTGGCACGACCTCGTGTCGCTGGTCGCGATGCTGTCCGGCAGCGGGGTCCCGGTCGCCACCAACCTGACGGCCTGGGTCGTGGCGGGCGTGGTGTTCCCGCTGTCCGTGGCGGCGCTGAGCCGCCAGGTCATGGGCCCGTCGCCCGGTGCCGCCCTGGTCGCGCCGGTGCTGGCCACCGGGTTCACCGCCCTGCCGTGGGCGCTCATGTCGTTCGGGGTGCTGTGGCCGAACCTGCTCGGGGTGGCGCTGCTGCCCGGGTACCTGACGTTGCTGCTGGCCGTCGTCGGGGTGGCCGAGCGCAGCGTCATCGGCGCGGCCGGCGCGGCGACCACCCTGGTCCTGACGCTGCCCGCGCTCGGTCTCGCCCACCCGAACGCGCTGTTCAGCCTCGCGGTGCTCGGCCTGTTCCCGGTGCTGTGGGGGATCGGCGTGCTGGCCCGGCGACGGCTGCTCACCCGCCGGTTCTGGCAGCCGGTGCTGGCCACGGTCGGCGTCGCCGGGATCGTCGCCGCCGTCCTGTGGTTCATGACGGCCTCGCCGCTGACCGCCGGCGTCCGCAGCTTCGACTGGCCCGCGTTCACCGACGTGCCGACGGCGATCCTGCAGGTGCTGTTCAACTCCTCCAACGGCCGTCCCGACCTCGTCGTGCTGTCGGTGCTGGTCGTGATCGGCGCGGTGGCCGCGCTGCGGCACGTCGCGACGTCGTGGCTGGTGCCCGCGCACGTCGCCTCCGGCGCGCTGTACGTGCTGGCCGCGGCCGACGACGGCAAGACCTCCGCCGCCCTCACCGGTGCCTGGTACAACGACTCCTACCGGCTGGCGGCGATGGTGCCCGTCACCGGGGCCGTGCTGGCCGTGGTCGGGCTGTGCGCCGTCGCGTCGGTCGTGCGCCACGTGCTGCTGCGGATCCCGCCGACCGCGGCCCTGGCCCGTCGGCGGGTGGTCGCGCCCGCGCTCGCGGCGGTGCTGCTCGCGGTCGTCGTCGCCACGACCGGCGGGATGTCGGTGGCGACGCACGCCGACGTCCTGGCCGGGCCGTACCAGCGGCCGTCGGACGCGATCCTCGAACCGGGGCAGCGCGAGTTCCTCGACGAGGTCGGCCGGATCGTCGGCCCCGACGACGTCGTGGCCGCGGACCCGTTCACCGGCAACTCCCTGCTGTTCCCGCTGACCGGCCGCCGGGTGCTGTTCCCGCACCTCATCGGCAACTGGACCCCGGAGCAGACGCTGCTGGCGACCCGGTTCCGCGACGTCGGGACCGACCCGGCGATCTGCACCGCGGCCGCCGACCTGGGCGTCGACTGGCTGCTGACGGGGCCGATCACGTTCTGGCCGAACCACGGCGGCGCCCGCTGGTACCCGGGGCTGCACGACATCGCGCCGGTGCCCGGCTTCCAGCTCGTCGCGACGGGCGGGGGCCAGGAGCTGTGGCGGCTGACGGCCTGCACGCCGGGCGCGCCGGCCGCCCCGGATGCCCAGGCGTTCGCCCCGCCCGGTCCCGGCGCCGTGGCCCCGTCCCCGTACGGTGGGTGACCCCCCGACGCCCTCGACGGAGCCCACGTGACCGAACTCCCCGAGTACGAACGCTCCCTGCGGATGGTCGAGCGCCGCAGGCTCGCGACCGGCTTCGCGAAGCAGATCGCGATCACCACCGAACCCGCCCTCGACGTGCCGTTCCGTGACGCACGGGTGGTCGATCTCGGCTGCGGCTACGGCTACACCGCACTCGAGCTCGCGGGCCTGTGCCGGGAGGTCGTCGGCATCGAGCCGAACGGTGCGCTGGCCGCCGAGGCGACCCGGCTGGCCGCCGAGGGCGGCCGGGACAACTTCACGTTCCGTGTCCAGGGCATCGGCGACTTCGGCCACGGCGACGACGCCGGCGCCTTCGACGTGGCCGTGCTCGACAACGTCCTGGAGCACCTCGACGACCAGCCCGACGCGCTGGAGCGGATCGCGTCCTGCCTGCGGCCTGGCGGCGTCGCCTACATCCTGGTGCCGAACCGGTGGTGGCCGATCGAGGCGCACTACTCGCTGCCGTTCCTGGCGTGGCTGCCGCTGCCGCTGGCGACCCGCTACCTGCGCTGGTCGGGGCGCGGCAGCGACTACACCGACGCCAGCTACGCGCCCGGCTACCTGCGGATGCGCCGGCTCCTCGCGCGGCGCCCCGACCTCGACGCCCGGTTCACCGTGCCCGGCGACGTCAGCCTCGCCGAGGGCGGCGGGTCGCGGCTGTACTCGCTGGGGGTGGCGGCGCTGCGCCGGTTCCCGCCGCTGTGGGCGATCTCGAAGGCGTTCCTCGTCGTCGCCGTGAAGAAGCAGACCTGACCGTGACGCGACGGCTACTCGCCGCGGCCGACCTGGTCGTCGGCCCGGTCGTCGCCGTCGGGGTCGTCGCCGCGGGGCTGCTGCTCGCGGACCGGATCACGGTCCCGGCCGGGTCGAACGTCGGGCTGGCGCTCACCGCGACCGGTGGCGCGCTCGTCGCCGCGGTGCTGGCCGCCGCCGCGTGGAGCCGGTCGCCGCTCGTCGCCGCGCCGCTGGCGTGGGTGGGGCTGGCGGCGCTGCCCGCGCTGCCGCTCACGCTGTTCCTGGCGAACACCCCGCACTACCTGTTCGGGGTCGGCGGCGACCAGCAGTTCCGGGTCGCGTTCCTGACCCGGTTCGCGGACTCGGCGCGGCTGGCGGACTTCGCCTACGCGGACATGCCGCCGTACTACCCGGCCGCGTGGTTCTGGCTCGGTGGGCGGGCCGCGGCGCTGCTGGGTGTCGACGCCTGGGCGTTCCACAAGCCGTTCTCGATCGCGACGCTGGCGGTCACCGCCGTCCTGACCTACGCGCTGTGGGCGCTGGTGACGTCCCGCCCGCGGGCGGTCGGGGCGGCCGTGGCCACCACTCTCGCCGGGTTCGTGACGCTGGCCGCGTACTCGCCGTACTCGTGGCTGACCGCGGCGCTCGTCCCGCCGCTGGCGGTGCTCGGGCTGCGGCTGGTGCGCCGGACCGGCGGCTCGTGGGTCCGGACGGCCCTGCTCGCCGGTCTCGTCCTCGGGCTGGCCGCGGTCACCCACACCCAGATCCTGGTGTTCGCCGGGTTCGTGCTCACGATGCTGGCCGTCGACGGCCTGGTGACGCGGACGGCCCGGCCCGCGACGCTCGCGGTGACCGTCGGCGTGGTCGTCGCCGCGGCGCTGCCGCTGACCCTGGTGCACTGGCTGCCGTACCTGCTGGCCTCGGCCGGGCAGCCCACCTACAGCGCGGGCCAGCACTTCCTCGCCGAGGCGGGGTCGCGCTGGCCGCTTCCGATGCTGGAGGCGACCCCGGTCGGGGCGCTGTGCCTGCTGGGCACGGTGTGGATCGTGGCGCGGTTCCGCACGGACCCGGTCGCCCGCGGCCTCGGGGTCACCGTGGCCTGCGGCTACGCCTGGTACCTGCTGTCGACGGCGGCGCTGGCGTTCGGGAGCACGCTGCTCGCGTTCCGCATCCAGCCGATCCTCACCGCGGCGCTGGCCTGCGGGGCGGTGTGGGCGGTCGTCCCACTGGCCGGCGTCCTGCGCGACCGGGGCGTGCGCGCCGGGGCCTGCGCGGCCGTGGTGACGGTGCTGGCCGCGGCGGTCGTCGTCGGGCAGGTGCAGTCGGTGCCGCAGGACTACGCGTGGACCGGGACGGCGCAGGACTACCGGCCCGACGGGACGCGGGACCCGGCGGACGCGAACGCCTGGCTCGGGGACCTGCACACGACGATCGACGGCCTGACCGGCCGCCCGCCGCGGGAGGTCGTCGTCGCGAGCGCGAACGCGACCCTGCTCAGCTACGTGCCGTACTTCGCGTTCCAGGCGTCGCAGCCGCAGTACGCGAACCCGCTCGCGGACTACCCCGCCCGCACCGACGAGGCCCGCCGCTGGGCGGCCGCGGCCGACCCGGGCCGGCTGCTCGACGCGCTGGACCGCGGCCCGGTGCGGGCGCCCTCGGTGTTCGTGCTGGAGCGGGCCGCCGACGGGACCCTGCGGCTGCCGCTGGCGCAGGACCGGTTCCCCGACCCCCGCCAGGGCGCCGACCCGGCGGTGTTCGCGCCGCAGCTGTTCGACGACCCGGCCTGGCAGCGGCGTGACGTCGGCCCGTACGCGGTGCTGGTGCGGGCCGACGTCCCCCCGGTGCCCTGACGGCTCAGACCTCGACGACGGTGATCACGTTGCCGTCCGGGTCGCGCAGCATGAACAGCCGCGGGACGCCGGGGGTGTCGTCGGTGGGCAGCGGCTCCAGGTCGGCGACGCCGAGCTCGGTCAGCCGGGCGTGCTCGGCGGCCAGGTCGGAGGTCTCGACGCCGATCGCGCTGCCGCCGGGCTCGTCGAACATCGGGGGGTTGAGCGCCAGCCGCGCGGTCGAGCCGGGCGGGGCGACCTCGAGCCACCGGTACTCGTCGTTCTCGCCGAACCGGGTGTCGCCGCGGACCTCGAACCCGAGCACGCGGGTGTAGAAGTCCAGGGCGGCGTCCTGGTCGGCGACGGTGAACATGACGACGCCGATGTTGTTCAGGGTGGTGGGACGGCGGGTGGGTGTGCTCATGCCCGGTACGACCGCGGCGCTCGGCGGAACTCATCGGTGCGGGCCACGACCCACGTCCGCGCGTGACTGTGACCGATTCGGTCCACGGCCCGACGCGGTTCGCGGAACACTGGCGGCCATGCTGCGCGCGCGCCGACAGGCTGCGGACCGCGGCCAGGACACGGGCCGGCTCTCCCCGGACCGCAGGATCCTCCTGGCCGCTGCCCTCGCGTCCCTGGCCGTCGGGGTGTGGGCGTGCTGGTCGGTGACCGTCGACGACGCCTACATCACCTACCGGTACAGCGCGAACCTCGCGCACGGGTTCGGGCCGGTCTGGAATCCGGGGCGGACTCCGGTGGAGGGCTTCACCAACTTCGCGTGGATGGTGTGGCACGCGCCGTGGGTGTGGCTCGGTGTACCGCTGCCGGTGGTGTCGAAGCTGACCGCGGCCGCCTGTGCGGCGGCGATCGTGTGGGTGCTCGTCACCGAGCCTCGCACCCGCAGCGGCGCCGTGGTGGCCGCGGGGAGCTTCGTGCTGTTCCTCCCGACCTGGGTCCACGTCGATGCCGGGCTGGAGACCGCACCCTTCGCGCTGGTCGTGCTGCGGGCCGTCGTCCTCGCCGCGCGGCTGCTGCGCGACCCGGACGTCATGTTCCGTTCCTGGGAGATGCCGGCGCTGCTGCTGCTCGCGGGAACCCTCCGCCCCGACGGAGTCCTCGGCGTCGGCCCCGCACTGCTGGTGTGGCTGTGGCTGCGCCGTTCCCGGAGGTCGACCTGGCTGTGGACCGCGATGGGCGGCGCACTGGGCGCCGGTTACGTGGCCGCGCGATGGGCCTACTACGGCCATCCGCTGCCGAACACCTTCTACGTGAAGGTCGGGGTGGAGGCCACGACAGACGGCCGGTGGATCGAGCTGACAGCCGCGACCCTGCTGCCGTTGCTCGCGTTCGCCGTCGCCGCGTTGTTCCGGTCGCGCACCGCGGGCCCGGCCGCGCTGGTGCTGGCGAGCTGCACCGCGCTGTGGATCATCCCGGCGCTGTCCGCACCGGCGATGGACTACCTGTCCCGGTTCGCCTGGCACGGGTTCCCGCTGGTGTGCCTGGCCGCGGCGTGGGCGCTGGACACGGTCGACCTGCGCCGGGTCGCGGCCGGGGCGGCGGTGGTCGCCGTCGGCTGGACGACGGTTGCAGGCTTCCTCGCGCCGGACGGCCCCAGCATGGTCAACTACGGGAACGACCTCCGGCGCGCACACATCGCCGTCGGTCTCGCCCTGGCCGACACCGACCTGCCGGCAGACCGACGGACCGTCGCGGTGTCCGATGCCGGAGCCATCCCGTACTTCTCCGGGTGGACCGCCACCGATTACATCGGCCTCAACGACGGACGGATCGCGCACGGCGCCGATCCGACCGAGGTCCTGCAGGCCGACGACCCGTCCGTGGTGGTGGTCACCAGTTCCTCGCCCAGGCCGCCGGCCGCGTCGTGGCGGACGGATCTGACTCCGGTCCTCGCGGGCCGCGAGCTCGTCGGCGTCGCGCAGATGCGCCCGGAGTACTTCCAGCTCGTGTTCGCGAAGCCGGACGTCGCCCCGCAGGTCCGGGCGGCGCTGGACCGGCGCCTCGCCGAGGGCCGCGCGGTCACCGACGCCCGCCTCGACCCCGGCTACTCCCGCTGGCTGGAGCGGATCCTCGGTCTCAGCTGAGGCCGAGGGCGTGACCGGCCAGGGCGCGCAGCGCGGCCGCGTCACGGCGCAGCACCGCCCCGGGCAGCTGGACGGCGGCGTTGAGCCGCGACGACACGTGCGCCCGGGCGGCGCGGGCCGCCCGGGGCAGCCCCCGGGCGTCCATCCGGTCCGCCTCCGCCGCGAAGTAGCGGCGCTCCTCGGCGAACCGGTTCCCGGCGACGGCGCCCGACCCCGAGTCGCTGGAGCGGTGCCGCCGGTAGCGGAAGCAGACGTGGTCGTCGACGACCATCGTGCCGCCGTCGGCGATCACCGCGACCGGCAGCGCCAGGTCGAACACGTCCGCGGACTCCGGCATCGCGACGCGCTTGAGCGCGTCGGTCCGCCAGCACAGCGACGGGTTGTACAGCCAGTTCCCCCGCAGCAGGCTCACCAGCAGGTCCTCGCCGCCGACCGGGCGCGGGCCCGACCCGGACGGCGCCAGCAGCGCCTTGACCCGGTCGGCGAGCGGGCGGACCGGACGGTCGTCGGCGTCCATCACGGCGACGCCCGGCTGCACCACCGCGGCGTCCGGCCAGCGCTCGTGCAGCGCGAGGACGGTGTCGAGGTAGTCGGGCTCCATCAGGTCGTCGGCGCCCATCATCACGAAGTACGGCAGCTCGACCGCCTCGATGCAGTACCGGTTGTTCGGCTGCGCGCCGAGCCGCTCGGGGTTGCGGCGGTACCGGATCCGGTCGTCGCCCAGGCCCGCGAACCAGGGGCCGATCGAGTCGTCGGGGTAGCCGTCGTCGACGACGGTGAGCCGCCAGTCGGTGCGGCGCTGCTCCTGCACGCTGCGGACCGCGCGGCGCAGGAGCTCCGGGTCGCCGTAGAAGGGGAGCATCACGTCGACGGGCACGCACCCGACGGTAGCGAGCCGCCCCCTGGCTAGGATCACCCGGCCTCACCAGCGACGACCCGGAGCACGGCGATGGACATCCAGAACCACTACTACGGCCACTCGGCCGTCCTCGCCGCCTACGCCGGACTGTCCCGGCCCCGGCACATCGCCGGTCTGCTGCAGCACGGCTGGACCGCGGTCTCGCCCGTCGCCGCGCACTTCGCGGACTTCCCGAAGGTCGGCACCGACCCCCGGCAGCGACGCCTGCTGGTGTGGTCGCACGGCTGCCGCGGCTGGTCCCCCGCCGACGAGGACCGCGCGACCACCCCGGTCGGGGCGCCGGTGCTCTACCTGGAGGCGCTGCTGCGCTCGCAGGGCTGGACGCCGTCGGACCGGCTCGGGCCGGTCTTCGTCCCGTTCCACGGCACCCGGCTCGTCCGCGTGACCGGCGCGCACGCCGATCTCGCCCGCCAGGTCGCCAAGGTCGACGGCCCGTCGACGGTGTGCCTGCACCACGAGGACATGACCGACCCGGAGATCACCACGGCCTGGCGCGACGCCGGGCACACGCTGGTCACCGCCGGGCGGCGCGACGACCCGCACTTCCTGCTGCGGATCATGCACCTGGTCGGGAACGCGAGCCGGGTCTCGTCGAACCGGCTGTCGACGGCCGTGCTGTACGCGGCCGCCGTCGGCACCCCCGCCGCGGTGTGGGGGGACCCGCTGACGTTCGGGGCCCAGTCGTCGTCGGCGGTGGACGAGCTGCGCGCGACCTGGCCGGAGTTCCACACGGTGGACCCCACCGACGGCGCCCGGCCGGAGGTGGGCGCCGCGGAGGCCGACGCCGCCGCGACCGCGCTCGCCCGCCGCGAGCTCGGCGCCGAGCACCTGCTCGCCCCCGACGCACTGCGCACCGCGCTCGGCTGGGGCCGCACCCCGGGCGTCGGGCCCGGCCTGCAGTACTACGCGGCGTCGCCGCTGGCGAAGGCCGCGATGGTGCTCGGGCTGACGAAGCGCTCCGAGGCCAGCACCCAGGCGATGTCGGCGGGCAGCTCGAACCCGCTGCTGTGGCTGCGCCACCCGCTGGCCGCGCTGCCGAAGCCGCTGCCGCGCGGTCTGCCCACGCCGGTCACGACCGAGGAGCCCCTCGACGCCTGACCGGGGCGGTCACGACGCTCGGAAGATCCGGCGCACCAGCACCAGCAGCGCCACCCCGAGCAGCGCGGCCAGCACGAACCGCACCGACAGCCACAGCACGCCCTCGGACGGCAGCAGCACACCGGCCCCGCACACGACGACGCCCACGGCCAGCGGCCCGGCCAGCACCGCCTCCCGCCAGCGGGTCGGCGACACCCGGCGGCGCAGCAGCGACGTCCCGGCCGCCAGGGCCAGGTAGATCAGCGGGAACCCGGCGGCGACGGCGGTCAGCGACCCGGTCCGGGCGAGCAGCACCGCCGCGACCACCCCGAGCACCAGGCTGACCGGGCTCGCGAAGGCCAGCCCGCCGCTGCGCCCGGACGCGAAGACCAGGTGCACGTTGGCCAGGTAGACGACGCTGACCACGGCTCCGAGCGTCGCGACCGCGGTGACCGGCACCAGCTGTTCGGGGGCGAACGAGGCCGGGGCGAGGATGCGCAGCAGGAACGGCGCGAGCAGCGCGACCCCACCGGCCAGGGCGGCGGTGACGACGCCGACGTCGCGGGCGGTGCGCTCCAGGGCGGCGCCGCGGGCCTCGGGCGGCGTCCGGTAGATCACCGGAGCCCAGGCGTTGTTCAGCGCCGAGACGATCATGGCGGGGGCGGAGCCGAGCAGCAGCGCGATCTGCATGCGGCCGCCGTCGGCGACCCCGAAGTAC
This sequence comes from Pseudonocardia sp. ICBG162, assembly GCF_020496225.1. NCBI lineage: Bacteria > Bacillati > Actinomycetota > Actinomycetes > Pseudonocardiales > Pseudonocardiaceae > Pseudonocardia > Pseudonocardia sp. ICBG162. Next base: position 1,520,029 of record NZ_JAHLJD010000031.1, on the reverse strand, counting down.
CGGTTCACGATCAGCACGAGCGCGTTCTGCACCAGCAGCAGCGCGACCAGGTGCGGGACGGCGGGGAGCCCGATCCGAAGCGCCCGGCCGAAGTCACCCCGCGCGGTGCGCGGACGGCCACCGCGCAGGGCCAGCACCAGCCCGATCACCGCGGCGGCGAGGTAGCCGAGCAGCAGGCCGAACAGGTAGTCGTCGGCGTCGCTGGCCCGCCACGCGACGAGGGCGAGCCCGGCGAGCGGGCCGCCGAGCGTCGCCACCCCGGACATGACCACGAACGGCACCGGCCGGTCCTGCACCCGCAGGAACGCCTGGGCGTTGAGCACCACGACGAAGCCGGCGGCGGCGAGCCCGGCGTAGACGAGCCCGACCCGCCACGGCACCGACAGCACCGGGACGCTCCACCACGGCCCGGCCAGTACCGCGACGACGACCACCGCCAGGGACAGCGCGCTGCCCTGCAGCACCAGCGCCCGCGCGCCGTCGGCGCCGGAGCTCTCCAGGATCCCGTGCCGGGTGATCGACGACGCCAGGCCGAACCCGACGACCATCGCGCCGACCTGCACCAGGATCAGCCCGACGGCGACGACGCCGTACTCGGCGTCGCCCAGCAGCCGGGTGACGAACGGCGTGACGACGACGTTCGCGAGGATCGGGGCGACGCTGCCCAGGGTGTAGAGCGAGCCGCGCCCGAGTACCTCCCGGCTGGCGTCCACGCTCACGTCTCCCTCACGCGGAGTGCCCGAAGAACTCCCGGACCAGGGCGGCGACCCGGTCCACGTCGGTGTCGGTGAGATCGGGGAACAGCGGCAGCGAGAGCTGCCGGGAGTAGTACTCCTCGGCGTTCGGGCACAGGCCGCGGCGGTAGCCGAGGTCGGCGAACACCGGGTGCCAGTAGGCGGGGATGTAGTTGACCTGCACCCCGATGCCCCGCTCGCGCAGGTACTCGAACAGCGCGCGGCGGCGGCCGTCGAGTACGCGCAGCGGGTAGAGGTGCCAGGCGGGCTCGGCGCCGTCGCGGCGGACCGGGGTGCGGACCTCGGGCACGTCGGCGAACGCGGCGTCGTAGCGGGCGTGGATCTCCCTGCGCCGCGCGGTGAACGCGGCCAGCCGCGTGAGCTGCGACGACCCGAGCGCGGCGAGCAGGTCGGGCAGCCGGTAGTTCAGCCCGAACGCGTGCACCTCCTGGTGCCACGGCCCCTCGTCGGGGAAGCGCTGCTCGGCCTTGTCGCGGACGAGGCCGTGGTTGCGGAACGACCGGGCGCCCGCGACGAGATCCGCCCGCGGGGACACGACCGCGCCGCCCTCGGCCGTGGTGAGGTTCTTGGTCGGGAAGAAGCTCAGCGTCGTCAGGTCGGCCAGGTCACCGACCGGGCGGCCGTGCCAGATGCCACCCACGGAGTGCGCGGCGTCCTCCAGCAGCAGGGCCCCGGCCTCGTGGGCCAGCGACCGCAGCGGTTCCGCGTCGATCGGGTGGCCCGCGTAGTCGACCCCGGCCACGACGGTGGTGTCCGGGGTGAGCGCGGCCTTCGCCGCGTCCGGGTCGAGGTTGCCGGTGTCGGGGCTGACGTCGGCGAACACGACGTTCGCGCCGAGCAGCGCCGCGGCGCTCGCCGTCGCCACGAACGTCAGCGGGGTGACCACGACGTCCTGGCCGGGGCCGACCCCGGCCGCGGCGTAGGCGACGTGCAGCGCCGCGGTCCCGCTGGTCACGGCCACCGCCGGGTTCCCGCAGACCGCGGCGAGGTCGTCCTCGAACCGGGTCACGGCCGGGCCGGTGGTCAACCAGTCGGTCCCGAGGACCGCCGTGACCGCCTCGACGTCGGACGACGAGATCGACTGCCGGCCGTAGGGGAGCATCAGTCCAGCGCCTCGACCATCGCGCGCAGCTGCTCGGGCGAGAGCCACAGGTCGTTGGTGTCCGACCGGTACGCCTGCCCGTCCGGGACCGGCTCGCCGTCGGCCGGGGAGGTGTAGCCCCAGCCGGCGATGTAGGGCTCGACGACGTAGCGGTCGGCCAGCTTGAGGGTCCGCCGCGAGTCGTCGGCGGCGATCATCTCCTCGTGCAGCTTCTCCCCCGGCCGGATCCCGATCTCGTGGGTCGCGGCGCCGGGGGCGATGGCCTCGGCGAGGTCGGTCATCCGCATCGACGGGATCCGCGGCACGTAGAGCTCGCCGCCCTGCATCGCGTCGAAGGAGTCGATGACGAACTGCACCGCGTCCGGCAGGGTGATCCAGAACCGGGTCATCCGCTTGTCGGTGATCGGCAGCGACCGGCCCTCGGCGGCGAGCTTCTTGAACAGCGGCACCACCGAGCCGCGGCTGCCGAGCACGTTGCCGTAGCGGACCACGGCGAACCGGGTCTCGTAGGCGGCGGCGTAGTGGTTCGCGCTCACGAACAGCCGGTCGGCGCACAGCTTGGTGGCGCCGTAGAGGTTGATCGGGCTCGACGCCTTGTCCGTCGACAGCGCGACGACCTTCTTCACCCCGGCGTCGATCGCGGCCTCGACGACGTTCTGCGAGCCCTCGACGTTGGTCCGGATGAACTCGAACGGGTTGTACTCGGCGGTGTCCACCTGCTTGAGCGCGGCGGCGTGCACGACGTAGTCGACGCCGTGCATCGCGCGGCGCAGGCGCGGCTGGTCCCGGACGTCACCGAGGAACCAGCGCAGCCGCGGGTCGTCGCCGAACAGCGACCGGCATTCGTACTGCTTGAGCTCGTCGCGCGACAGGATCACCAGCCGGCGCGGCTCGTAGCGGTCGAGCAGGGTGCGGACGAAGGCCTTCCCGAAGGACCCCGTCCCGCCCGTGACCAGGACCGACGAGCCCTTGAGTACCGACATCACGCCTCCAGATCTGCGGAATTTCTTCCGCCCGGCATGATGGCACGCGATCGATCGGACGAATCGAAGCAGGTACGGGTGCGGGTCAACGCGGTCATCCAGGCGCGGACGGGGTCGACGCGGCTCCCGGGCAAGGTGCTCACCGACCTCGGCGGCACACCGGTGCTCGACCGGGTGGTCGCGGCCGCCCGCGCCGCCGAGGGTGTCGACCGCGTGGTGGTCGCGACCTCGACCGCCCCGGGCGACGACGCGGTGGCCGAGCGCGCCGCGGCGATCGGCGTCCCGGTGGTGCGCGGCTCCGAGGACGACGTGCTGGCCCGCTTCGTCCAGGCCGTCGACGAGCACCCCTGCGACGCCGTGGTGCGCCTGACCGCGGACTGCCCGCTGCTCGACCCGGCGCTGGTGTCGCTGGTCGCCGCGACCTGGCGGGACGCCCCCGGCCACGACTACGTCGCGACCACCCTGGTGCGCACCCTGCCCCGCGGCCTCGACGTCGAGCTGGCCCGCACCGGCGCGCTGCGCGAGCTGGCCGGCACCGCGACCGGCCACGACCGGATCCACGTGACGTCGGGCCTCTACGGCGACCCGGAGCGGTTCCGCTGCCTCGGGCTCGTCGTCGCCCCGGCGGCCGACGACCTGCGCGTCACCCTCGACACCGCCGACGACCTGCACGCCCTGCAGGGCCTGGTGGAGGCACTGGGCGGCCGGAGCGACTGGCCGTCGGTGGTGGCGGTGCTGCGGTCGCGACCCGACCTGGTGGAGCGCAACGCGCACGTCCGCCAGAAGTCCCTCACCGAGGGCTGACCGTGCGTCTGCTGCTGCGTTGCGACGCCGGGCCGTCGACGGGGGTGGGGCATGCCGTGCGGTGTGCCGCGGTCGCCGAGGCCGCGCTGCTGTCCGGGCACGAGGTGTCCTGGTCGGGACGGCTCGACGGGCTGGACTGGCTGTGGTCCGGGCTGGTCCGGGAGCCCGGACCCGTCCTGCCCCCGGCCGACACCGCGGGCGGGCTCGCCGCGCTGGCCCGTGAGCACCGGATCGACGCCGTGCACGTCGACCACTACCTGCTCGGCGACGACCTGCGTCCGGCCCTGTACGACGCCGGGGTCGTGCTGTCCACGGTGGAGGACTTCGCGACCGGCCGGCGTCCCGGCGACGTCGTGGTCGACCCCAACATGGGCGCCGGGGACCACCCCCGCCCCGACGACGGCTCCCCCGTCCTGCTCCGCGGCCCCGGCTACGCCCCGCTGCGGCTGGCGGCCCGCCGTGCCCGCACCCGGCGGGCCCTGCGCACCGCCGACGGCCCCGGCACCGGGCCGCCCCGCGTGCTGGTCGTCATGGGCGGGACCGACGCCGCCGGGCTGCTGCCCCGGGTGGTCGCCGCCCTCGCCGCCGCGGACGCCCCCGCCGCGGTCGACGTCGTCGTCCCCGGCGGGCGCCCCCTCGACCTGCCCGCCGGCGGGCCCGCCACGTTCCGCGCGGTCCCGCCGCTGTCCGACCTGCCCGCCGCGATGGCCGAGGCCGACCTCGTCGTCAGCGCGGCCGGGACGACGGTGTGGGAGCTGTGCTGCGTGGGCGTCCCGATGGCGCTGGTCCGGGCCGCGGACAACCAGACCGAGGGCTACCGGACCGTCGTCGACGCCGGTGCCGCCGCCGGGCTGGGCGGGACCGGGGACCTCACCGACCCGGCCGGAGCCGCGGCCGTGCTGCGCGCCCTGCTGACCGGCCCGGACGCCCGCGCCGCGCTCGCCGGGCGGGCCGCGACCGTCGTCGACGGCGAGGGCGCGGGCCGGGTCGTCGACGCCCTGGCCACCGCGGTGGGCACCTCCTCCGGCCGGGAGGCACGCGTCGCCGCCGAGGAGCGGGTGCTCGCCGGGGTGCTCCGCGCCCGCCGCGCCCGGACCGACGACGCCGAGCTGCTCCTGGCCTGGCGCAACGACCCCGACACCCGTCGCTGGTCGCGCAGCCACGACGAGGTCGGCCTCGCCGCCCACCGCCGCTGGCTCAGCGGCTCGCTGGAGCGCGACGACCGGCTGCTCCTCGTCGTCGACGACGTCCGCGGCCCGGTCGGCACCGTCCGCTGGGACCGCGACGGCAGCGGCTGGGAGGTCTCGATCACCGTCGCCCCGCAGCGCCGCGGCGCGGGGCTGGCCGGGCCGCTGCTGCGCGCCGGGGAGGACGCCCTGCGGGCCCGGACCGGCGCCGGGACCGCGGTGACCGCCGTCGTGCACACCGGGAACGACGCCTCGGCACGGCTGTTCGCCCGGGCGGGCTACGCCGATCCCACTCCGCCCGACGACGACGGCTTCCGGACACTCCACCGCACGCTGTGAGCCCGCGCGGCCCGGTCAGCCGCCCGCGGTCGCGGCCCGCGGGGTCTCCGGTCGGTTGACCGGGTAGGCCGGTGGCCGTCCGGTGAGGACGTCGATGACGTTCTGCGTGGTCTTGGTGCGGATCTCGGCCTCCGAGTCGACCGAGTACCACGCGCAGTGCGGGCTCAGCAGGACCGAGTCCAGCCCCCGCAGCGGGTGGTCGGCGGCGAGCGGCTCGCTCTCGAAGACGTCGAGCCCGGCGCCGGCGATCCGGCCGGTGCGCAGTGCCTCCACCAGGGCGGCCTCGTCGACGACCGGGCCCCGCGCGGTGTTGACCAGGTAGGTGGTCGGCTTCATCGCCGCGAACGCCGCGGCGTCCACCATGCCGCTGGTCTCCGGGGTGAGGGGGGCGTGCACGGACACCACGTCCGCCCGGCGGTAGAGCTCCCCGGGTTCCACGAGCTCGACCCCGGCGGCCGCGGCGGCGGACGCGTCCGCGTGCGGGTCGGTGGCCAGCACACGCATCCCGAATGCCTGCATCTTGACAGCCAGCCGCTGCGGGATCCGGCCGAACCCGACCAGGCCGAGCACGCGGTCCCGCAGCCGGTAGAGCGGTCCGGAGGCCGCGTAGTCCCAGCCACCCGCCCGCATCGACCGGTCCTGGCGGCCCAGCCCGCGGGCGAGTCCGAGGATCATCGCCGCGGCGTGGTCGGAGACGTCGTCGAGCGAGCCGTCGGGCACGTTCGTGACCAGGATGCCGGCCTGTGTCGCCGCGTCGACGTCGATCGTGTTCAGCCCGATCCCGTAGCGGGAGATGACCCGGGTCCGGGGCAGCCGGGCGATCACGTCGGCGGTGAGCTGGGCGTACTGGTTGATGATGCCGTCCGCACCGGCGCAGGCGGCCACGATCTCGTCCGGGGTGCGGGTACGGGCGGCGACGAACCGCAGCCCGGCATCCTCCACGAGGGTCCGTTCCAGCTCGAGGTCGGGGAACTCGTAGTCGGTGACGACGACGGTGGGCACAGCGGTCACGCTCCGAAGGAGTGGTCGAGGTCCTGGTGGTGGGCGAGGTCGACGACGCGGGTGAACTCGTCGTAGGTGTGACGGGCCGGACCGCCGGCGAGCGATCCGGTGGCGGCGATGCCCGCGAGCGCGTCCGCGGCGGCGCGGGTGGCGGCGAACAGCGTGGTCACCGCGAAGAGCGCCAGGTCGAAGCCCAGCTCCTGCAGGTCCGACGCCGTGAGCCGGGCGGCGTCGGTCCCGTCGACGAGCGAGACGACCTTCGGCCCGGGGACCCCGGCGGCGATCTTCTCGACCTCCGCGACGGTCTTCACCCCGTCGACGAAGACGAGGTCGACCCCGGCGTCGGCGTAGCGGGCGGCCCGCTGCAGCGCCTCGTCGACACCGGCGGACTGCAGCGCGTCGGTACGGCCGATGATCACCAGGTCGTGCTCGCCGCGGGCCCGGACGGCGCAGCGCAGCCGCGCCGCGTTCTCCTCCGCGTCGATCAGCCGGACACCGGCCATCTGGCCGCACCGCTTCGGCGCGACCTGGTCCTCCAGGTGGATGGCCGCCACCCCGGCCTGCAGGTGCTCGTGGACGGTGCGCTCGATGTTCGACGGACCGCCGTAGCCGGTGTCGGCGTCGGCCACCACCGGGATCCCGACCGCCCGGGTCATGTTGCGGGCGTGCTCGGTCATCTCGGTCTGGCCGAGCAGGCCGATGTCGGGGGTGCCCAGGCGGCTGGCGGTCGCGCCGAAGCCGGTCATGTAGACGGCGGGGAAGTCGGCGGCCTGCACCAGGCGGGCGGTCACCGAGTCCGCCGCGCCGGGGGCGAGCACGATGTCCGGCCCGGCGAGCAGCCGGCGTAGCGCGGCGGCGGGGCTGGGAAGCATGATCTCTCTCCGTTTCGGGTGGGTCAGGCCGCCGTGGCGGCGGTGGGCGTCGTCGCGGCCGCGGGGCGCTCGATGCGCCAGGCCAGGACCGCCGAGACGAGGCAGCTGAGGAGGAGGTAGGCGGCGACCAGGTACCAGGAGCCCCCGGTCGCGACGACCAGCGCCGCGGCGATGAAGGGGGTGAACCCACCGGCGATCGCGCTGGCGACCTGGTAGCCGACCCCGGCGCCGCTGTAGCGGAACTCCGCACCGAACATCTCGGTGAACAGCGGCTGCTGCACGCTCACCGCCATGTCGTGCGCGATGTTGAACAGGATGACCGCGAGCAGCGCGACGGCGATCTGCGAACCGCTCTCGATCGCCAGGAAGAACGGCACCGCCGCGAGCACGCCGACGACCGATCCGGTCAGGTAGATGCGGCGACGGCCGAACCGGTCCGACAGCCAGGCGAACGTGGGGATCGACACGATCCCCAGGGAGCCGACCAGCAGACCGACGTTGAGCATGAAGTCCTTCGAGAACCCGTGCTCGTCGGAGGCGTAGCTGACCGCGAACGTGATCACGATGTAGCCGGAGACCAGCTCGACCAGGCGGAGCCCGAAGATCCGGCCGAAGGCGCCGGGGTGGCTGCGCAGCGCCTCCAGCAGCGGGACCCGGCGGCCGCCCGCGACCCGCTCGGCCTGCTCCACCCGCTCGGCGACCTCCTCGGAGTCCTGGACCCGGGCCCGGACGACGAGCCCGACCAGGACGAGCAGGACGCTGGCCACGAACGGCACCCGCCAGCCCCACGCCAGGAACTGCTCGTCGGTGGTGACCGCACGCATGAGCAGGATCAGGCCGGTGGCGATGATCAGGCCGACGGAGTAGCCGACCTGCACACCGCTGCTGTAGAGCGCCCGCCGCTTCGGCGGGGCGTTCTCCACGGCCATGAGGGCCGCGCCGCCCCACTCGCCACCGACCGCGAAGCCCTGCACGGCCCGCAGGACGACGAGCAGGAAGGGAGCCCACCAGCCGATCGAGTCGTAGGTCGGCAGCAGACCGATCAGCGTGGTGGCCGAGCCCATCAGGATCATGGTCAGGACCAGCATCTGCTTCCGGCCGATCCGGTCACCGAAGTGCCCGAAGACCACGCCGCCGAGCGGGCGGAAGAGGAAGCCCACCCCGAAGGTCGCGAACGCGGCCAGGGTGCCGGCCACCGGGCTGATCCCGGGGAAGAACTGGGAGTTGAAGACGAGGGCGGCGACCAGGCCGTACAGGATGAAGTCGTACCAGTCGATCACCGCCCCGGCGAAGCTGCCGAAGGCGGCCCGGCGGGCCCGGCGGTTGTCCTCGGGACTGAAGGTTGCGGCGTCCATGCCCCATCCGTTCCTACAGCCACGCCATCGTCGGCGGGCGGATCGTCGTCGTGCACCCGGGCCCGGTGCTGCTCGACGGCGACACGGACGACGGGATCATCCCGCCGGGCGACTGAGACCCTAGATAGGAGGAAACTAGGATGCAAGTAGTGATGCGATGATGGGGCCGAGATCCGGCACCGCGGTCACCGCGGTCGAGCAAGGGACACCAGCGATGCCAGCGCGACGCCCCGACGGTTCCGGATCGCTGGCCGCCGACGTCGCCGCCCGGCTCCGGACCGCGATCATGGACGGGGCCTTCGAGCTGGGTGAGGCCCTGTCCGAGGACCTCGTCTCGTCCGCGTTCGGGGTCTCCCGGACCCCGGTCCGCGAGGCACTCAAGACGCTGCGCACCCAGGGGCTCGTCGAGATCGTGCCGAAGTCGGGGACCTACATCTTCCGGCCGAGCGTCGAGCAGCTCCACGAGCTGTGCGAGTGCCGCCTGCGACTGGAGTGCGCGGCGATCGAGCTCGCCCTCGAGACCGATCCCGAGCGGCTGCGGTCCACTCTGGACGAGCTGCTGGCCCCGATGCGCGAGGCGCTCGACGCCGCCGACTTCCTGCGCTACAACCAGCTCGATGCACAGTTCCACCTGGCGTTCCTGGACTGCTGCGGCAACCGCTACCTGCGCAGCGCCTACGACCTGATCTACGCACAGATCTCGGCGATCCGGGTGCACCTGTCGGTCCGGACCGCGGGCGCCTTCGACGAGTCGATGCGCGAGCACCACACCGTGGTCGAGCTGGTGGCCGGCCGTGATGTCACCGGTCTCGTCACCGTGCTGGGACACCACATCGACCGGGCGAAGCAGGTCTACGCGACCTCGCTGCAGGAGCGGGAGCGGAGTTCCCGGCTCAGCCGCGGGCAGCGGATCCGGAACAAGCTCTCGCTGTGACCCGGTGCCGACCGGTGCCGCCCGGCCGTCACCCGGCCCGGGGTGATGCCGCGCGCAACACCTGCCTGGGGCCGGTACCGGTGGCCTACCCTTCGCGCGTGTCCGGATCCCGTCCCGCGCTCCCCGCGGCCGACCTCGCCCGCGTGGTCGTGTTCGCCGCGTTCATCGCCGTCCTCGGGCTGTTCCCCGGCTTCGCCGGCGTCGCCGGGGTCCCGATCGTCCTGCAGAACGTCGGCCCGATCCTGGCCGGTGTGATCCTCGGGTGGCGGCTCGGCACGGCCTCGGTCGCGCTGCTGCTGGTGCTCACCGCGGTCGGGCTGCCGCTGCTGTCCGGTGGCCGCAACGGCGCCGCGTTCTTCGGCCCCAGCGGCGGCTTCCTCGTCGGCTGGCTGCTGTCCGCGCTGGTCGCGGGCCTGGTCGTGCAGCGCTTCCGGTCGCGGTCGCTGCCCGTGCTGCTGCTCGCCTGCCTGGCCGGGCTGCTCGCCGACTACGTGGTCGGCATGCCGTGGCTGGGCGTCTACATCGGCGACGTCACCGGCGGGATCGTGCAGTCCCTGGTCTTCGTGCCCGGTGACCTGATCAAGATCGTGCTGGCCGCGCTGATCGCGTCGCTGGTGCACCGGGCCCTGCCGGACCTGCTGCCGGTCCGCTCCGCGTCGTCCGAGCCCCGGGTCCGGTGAGCGGGGCGGAACGCGAGACCGCCGACGACGCGGCCGCGCCCGTCGTCCCCGCTCCCTGGCTCCCGCGCGGGCTCGCCGACGCCGTCGCCGCGGCCGGGGAGCGGCTCGCCCGGCTCGGGGTGCGGGCCGGGGAACGCGTCGTGCTCGACACCCCCACCCGGGCCCGCTGGGCGGTGCTGCCCTATCTGCTCGCCGCGGACCGGCTGGGCGCGGCGTCGCTGCCGGCCGACGCCGGCTGGACCGGCCGCGAACGCGACGCGGTGCTCGCCGACGCCGCGCCGCACCACGTCGTCGGCACCGACGGCCGGACCGCGACCGCCGACGGCGGAGCGCGGACACCCGGGCTGTTCCTGCTCCCGACGACCTCGGGCAGCACCGGCGTCCCCACCGTGCTGGCCCGCGACCGGCGCTCCTGGCGGATCGGGTTCGACATCCTCGGTGCGCTGCCCGGACCGGTCCTCGTGCCGGGGCCGCCGTCCTCGACGCTGTACCTGTTCGGGGCGCTGCACGCGCTGCACCACGGCCTGGGCCTGGTCACCCGCGGCCGGCTCGACCCGACCGACCTGCCCGACGGCGGCTCGGTCCACCTCGTCCCCGCCCAGCTCACCGCCCTGCTCGACGAGCGCGAGCGCCGCCCGGGCGGCCCCGCACCACGGGTCGTGGTGTGCGGTGGCGCGCACGTCGCGCCCGGGATGCGGGAGCGGGTCGCGCGGCTGCTGCCCGGCACCACGCTGCTCGAGTACTACGGCTCGGCCGAGCACTCGCTGATCGCCACCCGCCGCGACGCCGGCCCGCTGCGCCCCGTCGAGGGCGTGCACCTCACCGTGCGCGACGACGTGCTGTGGGTGGACAGCCCGCAGTCGGTGCGCGGCCGGTTCACCCGCGGCGGGCTCGTCCCGTCCGGTCCCGGTCCGACGACCGTCGGGGACCGCGCCGAGCTCACCGACGACGGCGGTCTGACCGTCCTCGGCCGCGCCGCCACCACCATCTCCTCCGGCGGCACGCTGGTCGCCGCCGAGGAGGTCGAGCAGGTACTGCGCGGCGTCGCGGGCGTCGGTGACGTCGTCGTCGCCGGGACCCCGCACGCGTCGCTGGGGATGGTGGTCACGGCGGTCGTCGAGGCCCGCGACGGTGTCCCGGACCGGCGGGCGCTGCGCGCCGCGGCGCGGGCCGGGCTGTCCCCGGCGAAGCGGCCGCGCCGCTGGCTGGTCACCCGGGCGTTGCCGCGGCTGGGCTCGGGCAAGCCCGCCCGCGCCGCCGTCGACGCCGCACTGCGCGACGGGACCCTCGACGCGGTCCCGCTCGGGGGCCCAGAGTGACCGGCCCCGGCGACGACACCCCGGTCGTCGTCGCCGCGCGGCGCACCCCGATCGGCACCGCGGGCGGCGCGCTGCGCGCGGTGACCGTCGACGCGCTCGCCGCGCCCGTCCTCGCCGCGCTGGCCGGGACCCTCGGCGCCCCGGTCGACGACGTGCTGCTCGGCAACGTCTTCGGCCCCGGCGGCAACCCGGCCCGGGTCGCGGCGCTCGCCGCCGGGCTCGGCGACGACGTGCCCGGCATGACCGTGGACCGGCAGTGCGCGAGCGGGCTGGCCGCGATCCTCACCGCCGCCGCGGGCATCCGCGCCGGGGACGGCGCCGGCTACCTCGCCGGGGGCGCCGAGTCGCCGTCGACCGCGCCCACGCGGACCTGGGCCGACGGCACCGTCTACACCCGCGCGCCGTTCGCCCCGGCCGGCGACCCCGACCCGGACATGGGGCCCGCCGCCGACGACGTCGCCGCCCGGGCGGGCCTGTCCCGCGCGCGGCTCGACGCGTTCGCCGCCCGCAGCCACGCCCGCGCCGTCGACGCGCAGCGCTCCGGCCGCTTCGACGACGAGCTGGTCCCGGTCGGTGCGGTGCTCGCCGACGAGCGTCCCCGCGACCGCTTCACCCCCGAGCGGCTCGCCCGGTTCCGGCCCGCGTTCACCCCCTGCGGTGTGCACACGGCCGCGAACTCCTGCGGGGTGAACGACGGTGCCGCCGCCGTCGCGCTGGTGCCGGAGTGGCGACGCCGGGAGCTGGGCGTCCCCGGCCTCGCGCTGGTCTCGGCCGCCACCCGCGGCTGCCCCCCGGCCGACCTCGGGCTCGGCGCCGTCCCCGCGCTCGCCGCGCTCCGCGACCGACCGGCGGCCCCGGACGCCGTCGAGTTCACCGAGGCGTTCGCCGGGCAGGCGCTGGCCTGTCTCGACGCGGCCGGGATCGACGGGCACCGGGTGAGCCCGGACGGCGGCGCGATCGCGCTCGGCCACCCCTGGGGCGCCTCCGGCGCGGTGCTGGTCGTGCGGCTGTTCCACCGGCTCGTCGTGCAGGGCCACGGCGAGACCGGGATCGCGGCGCTGTCCTCCGGCGGCGGCCTCGGCGTCGCGACGAGCTGGCGGGTGGTCCGGTGATCGAGTTCGAGGGGGTCGGGCACCGCTACGGCGAGCGCACCGTCCTCGACGGCGTCACCCTCACCCTCGCCGAGCCCCGGGTCGCGCTGGTCGGGGCGAACGGCTCCGGCAAGTCCACGCTGGCCCGGACCGTGAACGGGCTCGTCGCACCGAGCTCGGGCAGCGTCCGCGTCGACGGCCGCGACCCCGCCCGCGACGGTGCCGCCGTCCGCCGCCGGGTCGGGTTCGTCTTCAGCGACCCGGACTCCCAGATCGTCATGCCGACCGCCGGTGAGGACGTCGCGTTCTCGCTGCGCCGGACCGTGCGCGACCGGGCCGAGCGCGCCCGGCTCGCCGCGGAGACCCTCGCCGGGTTCGGGCTGGGCGACCACGTCGAGCACCCCGCGCACCAGCTCTCCGGCGGGCAGAAGCAGCTGCTCGCGCTGGCCGCGGTGCTCGTGCTCGACCCGGACGTGCTGGTCTGCGACGAGCCGACCACCCTGCTCGACCTGCGCAACAAGCACGCCTTCGCCGACCGGCTCGCCGGGCTGCGCCAGCAGGTCCTGCTCGCCACGCACGACCTGGACCTGCTGAGGAGCTTCGACCGCGTCGTCGTCCTCGACGGCGGGCGGGTCGTCGCCGACGACGAGCCCGGTCCGGCCGTCGCGTACTACCGCAGGCTCTGCGGCTCGTGACCCCGCTGGGGCTCTACGCGCCCGGTGACAGCCTGCTGCACCGGGCGCCGGCCGGGCCGTCGCTGTTCGTGGTGCTGGCCCTCGCGGTCGGGGCGGTGCTCACCGAGGACCCGCGGGTGCTCGGCGGGCTGTGCCTGGCCGTCGCCGCCGGCTACCTGGTCGCCCGGATCCCGTGGCACCGGGTCCGGCCGGTGCTGCGCACGCTGGTGCTGCTGGCCGTGCTGCTCGGGGCGGTCCAGTGGTGGCTGCTCGGGCCGGAACGGACGCTGGTGATCGTGCTCCGGCTGGTCGCCGCGATGGGCGCGGCGACCCTGTTCACCCTCACCACCCGGGTGGACGACCTGGTCAGCGCGGTGGAGCGGGGGCTCGGCCCGCTGCGCCGGTTCGGTCTCGCACCCGAGCGCCTCGGTCTCCTCGTCGGACTGACGGTGCAGTCGATCGGGACGCTGTCCGGCATCGCCGGGCAGGTCCGGGCCGCGGCGAAGGCGCGCGGGGCGGACCGGTCCCCGACGGCGTTCGCCGTGCCGTTCCTGGTGCGGACACTGCGGCACGCGGACGCGCTCGGGGAGGCACTGGCCGCGCGCGGGTGGGGCGACGACGACTCTGTGCAGTAAGTGCTGCAAAGACTGTAAGGTCGGGTCCGTGGGCTCCACCGAACGGGAACTGGACCTCGTCGACGAGATCGCCGCGGCGTTCGAGCGGGAGGGCCTGCCCCTCATCACCGGCCGGGTGATCGGCTGGCTCCTCGTCAGCGACCCACCGGAGCAGAGCGCCGCCCGGCTGGCCGAGGCCCTCGGAGTCAGCCGCAGCTCGATCAGCACGGCGACACGGATGCTCACCCCCGGTGGGCTCGTCGAGCGGGTACGCACCCGCGACTCGCGGGTGGAGCTGTTCCGGATCACCCCGGACGGCTGGAGCCGGATGCTCGCCGCCCGCTACGGCCGCGCGACGGCGTTCCGGCAGGTACTGGAACACGGACTCGACGTGCTCGCCGACGCCCCCGCGGAGCGGCGGGAGCGGCTCCTGCGGGTCCACGAGCTCTACGCCTTCCTGGAGGCCGAGCTCCCGGCCCTCTGGGACCGCTGGGAGGCACACCGGAACGGGAGGCACCGATGACGGCCCTGCGCGACCACGTGATCCCCCGCCCCGAGGGCGACCTGCACGTCCACCTCGCGGGCGACACCGGCCCCCCGGTACTGCTGCTCTCCGGCGCCGGCCTCGACAACGCGCTGCTCAGCTGGCACCACCTGATCCCCGACCTCGCCCGCGACCACCGCGTCATCGCCCCCGACTGGCCGAAGCAGGGGCGCAGCCGCCCGTGGCGGGGCCGGGCCGGCCACGACGTGCTGCTCCGGACGGTCGTCGACGTGCTGGACGACCTCGGCGTCGAGCGGGCCGCGGTCGTCGGGCTCTCCCAGGGCGGCGCCCTCGCGCTGGCCACGGCGATCGAGCACCCGGAGCGGGTGGAGCGCGTCGTGGCGCTCGCACCGGCCGGGACGCTGAGCTTCCCGCCGGGGCTGCACCAGCTGCTGTGGCTGACCGCGCGGGTGCCGCTGCTCTCGCGGACCCTGCCGAACCTGGCGTTCCGGAGCCGGGCGGCGGTCACCGCGTTCACCCGGCGCGCGCTCTTCGGCGACGCCGGCCGCGTGGCCGACCTCGACGGGATCGTCGATCAGATCCTGGCCGAGGCCCGGGCCGGGAACGCGGGCAGCTCCGACTGGCAGAACGACTCGATCGGGTTCCGCAGGATGCGGGTCGACCTGCGTCCCCGGCTCGCGGAGATCCGCTGCCCCGCCCTGTTCGTGCAGGGCGACCGGGACGCGGGCGTCCCCGTCGCGACGACGCGCGCGGCGGCCGCGGCCGTCCCGGGCGCCCGGTTCGTGGTGCTGCCCGGCCGTGGCCACTGGTCCAACCGGGAGTCCCCGGACGAGGTGAACGCCCTGGTCAGGGAGTTCCTCGACGGCTAGGTCGCCGCACGGTCCAGGCCCCGCATCTCGCGCAGCGCATCGGCGAGGGTCCGGTACCCCAGCGACTGCAGCACCGCCCCCTCCACCTCGGCGGTCAGCCGGGCGAAGTACTCCGCGGCGTTCGTCGTCACCGGGCAGACGTGCTCGCCCTCCGGGCGGCACGCCCAGAGCGGCTTCTCGCCCACCGCGCAGCGGTAGACCTCGGCCAGGGTGATTTCCGCAGCCGGCCGGGCGAGCCGGGCGCCCCCGCTGCGCCCCCTGCTGGACTCGACGAGACCGTGCACGCCGAGCGGCACCAGCAGCTTGCGCACGACGCTGGCGTTCGTCCCGAGGGCCTCGGCGAGACGTCCGGAGCTGACCGTCGGACTGTCGCCCTCGGCCGCGGCGGCGAGGTACAGCATCGCCTGCAGGGCACTGGAGAACCGGATGTCCAGCACGACCTCACCTCCCGTCCCGGGCCGCCAGCGTACCCGTCGCGGCCGAAAAGGTGGTGGTCACTGTTGCAGTTCGCGGGGCCATATGTATCTTTGATCAGAACCATTTGACGCCTCCGCCCGGACCCACCGACGTGCCTGGACGGCCTCACCCCAGGAGTGACCCGTGTCCACACGTGCCGCACGGCTTCTCGGCCGTCCCTACGCCCTCGGCTCCGCGCAGCTGCCCAACCGGATCGTCATGGCCCCGATGACCCGGGCGTTCTCACCCGGCGGCGTCCCCGGCGCCGACGTCGCGGCCTACTACGGCCGGCGCGCCGCCGCCGGCACCGGCCTGATCATCACCGAGGGCACCTACATCGACGACCCGTCCGCGGGCGACGTGCCGACCGTGCCGTTCTTCCACGGCGAGGCGTCGCTGGCGGGCTGGGCGGAGGTCGTCGCCGCCGTGCACGGGGCGGGCGGCCGGATCATGCCGCAGCTCTGGCACGTCGGGATCACCCGCGAGGCCGGCAAGGCGCCCTTCCCGGAGGCCCCGTCGGTCGGCCCGTCCGGCGTCGCGCTGGACGGCACCGAGGGCGCGGGCGAGGCGCTGACCGCGGCCGGGCTGGACCGGATCATCGGCGCGTTCGCCGAGGCGGCACGGCAGGCCGAGCGGATCGGCTTCGACGGCGTCGAGCTGCACGGCGCGCACGGCTACCTGATCGACGAGTTCCTGTGGGAGCGCACCAACCGCCGCACCGACGGCTACGCGGGCGGCCCGGCCGAGCGGGCCCGGTTCGCCGCCGAGATCGTCGCCGCGGTGCGCGAGCAGGTCTCGCCGGACTTCCCCGTCGTGTTCCGGTTCTCCCAGTGGAAGGGCGGCAACTACGACGCGAAGCTGGCCCACACCCCCGACGAGCTGGGCACCGTCCTCACCCCGCTGGCCGACGCCGGGGTCACCGCGTTCCACGCGTCCGGGCGCCGCTACTGGGAGCCGGAGTTCCCGGAGTGGGACGCCGAGCTCAACATCGCCGGCTGGGCCCGCAAGGTGACCGGCCTGCCGACGATCACCGTCGGCTCGGTCGGCCTGGACCAGGTCTTCGCCCCGGAGATGTTCGCCGGCGGCGACGCGCACGCCGGGGTCAGCGGCGTCGAGAAGCTCCTCGACCGGCTGGAGGACGACGAGTTCGACCTCGTCGCCGTCGGCCGCGCGCTGCTGGCGGACCCGGAGTGGGCGCGGAAGGTGCTCGAGGGCCGCGAGTTCGAGCTGGTGCCGTTCAGCAAGGCCGCACTGGGGACGCTGCACTGAGTGCGGGGGCGGCGGGCGGGTGGACCGCCCGCCGTCTCAGATGAGGTCCCAGGTCAGCGGGGTGCCGCGGGCGACGTCGCGGGTGAAGGTCCGGCCCAGGACGGTGCCGATCGTGTCGGTGTGCAGACCGCCCGCCGGGCGGATCGACCGCACGTTGTCCGCGGTCACCTGCTCCCCCGCGGCGACGTCGGCGACCACCCACAGCGAGCGGCGCAGCGCGAGGGTGTCGCGCTCGGACTCGCGCGGGCCGAACCGGGCCGGGCCCATCGCGCGTCGCGCCACGTCGGTCTCGGTGACCAGCGACGCCAGCTCGGCGGGCTCCAGGGAGAAGTCGGAGTCGACGCCGCCGTCGGCGCGCTGCAGCGTCACGTGCTTCTCGATCGCGACCGCGCCGAGCGCGACCGCGGCGACCGGCACCCCGATGCCCGGGGTGTGGTCGGACAGCCCGATCGGGACGCCGAACGCCTCGCGCAGCGCGGGGATCGTCTGCAGGTTCGCGTCGACCGGGTCCGCCGGGTAGGAGGCGGTGCAGGCCAGCAGCACGATCTGCGTCGCACCGCCCTCCCGGGCGGCGGCGACGGCGGCGTCGATCTCGGCCAGCGTCGCCATCCCGGTGGAGATCACCATCGGCTTGCCGGTCGCGGCCATCGCCCGGATCAGCGGCAGGTCGACCAGCTCCGCCGAGGCCACCTTGTACGCCGGCGCGTCGAGGGACTCCAGCAGCTCGATCGCCGTCGGGTCGAACGGCGAGGAGAACGGCACGAGCCCGTGCTCACGGGCCCGGGCGAACAGCGGCTCGTGCCACTCCCAGGGCGTGTGCGCCTGCTCGTAGAGCTGGTAGAGGTTCCGCCCGCCCCACAGGCCGTGGTCGTCGCGGATCCGGAAGGCCGGGCCGTCGGCGTCGATGGTGATCGTGTCGGCCCGGTAGGTCTGGAACTTCACCGCCTGCGCCCCGGTGCCGGCGATCGCGTCGACGATCTCCAGTGCCCGGTCCAGCGAGCCGTTGTGGTTGCCGGAGACCTCCGCGATGACGAACGGTCGCTCGCCGGGGCCCACGCGGTGGCCGCCGATCTCGATCGGGTCCGGGGTGCGCATGCGCGCCACCCTACGAGCGCCGCGCGAGCACCATCACCTCGGACACCGTGCCCTCGGAGTCCTGCCCGTAGAGCCCGGCGGCGGAGTCGACGAGCTCGAACCGGTCGAACATCTCCAGGTAGCGGTGGCGCAGCATGGGCTCGCGGACGTTCGGCTTGCCGGTCGGGGAGTTGCGCAGCAGCAGCCAGCGGGCGCCCAGGTCGGTGACCAGGCTCGCGTAGTTCGCGACGACGTCGGGCTCCATCTCCTGGAAGGAGATGAAGTTGGCGAACAGGTCGACGGTCCCGGTGAGCCGGGGCAGCTGCCAGGAGCAGAGCACCGTCGCCGGCTGCTCCAGCTCGTCGATCACGATCTTCTCGCGCTCGCGGGTGGCGGCGTAGTCCAGGACCTTCTCCGGCCCGAGCGCCTCGCGCAGGTAGTGCGTGGCGACGGCGGCGACCGGCGGGATGTCGACGTCGATGTAGCGCAGCCCGGGGTTGCCCGACAGCAGGATCTCGCCGAGCGTGCCGAACCCGCCGCCGATCTCCAGGACCGTCGAGACGTCGAGGTCAGGCACGGCGCGCTTGAGCATGACCAGCCCGCGCAGGTAGTTCAGCGACGACCGGCTGAACCGGCGGCCGTCGAACACCAGCTGCTCGGCCGGGGCGCCGGCGGCCGACTCGCTGAACCCGGCGAGCGACGGCGACCGGTCGGCCGGGTCGAGCGCGGTCACCGTGGCGTGGTGGGCCCGGGCGACGGGCACCTGGTCGATCCGCTCGCGCAGCAGCGTCCCGGGGCCGCCCGCCAGACCGAAGGCCCGCGACAGGGCGGCCGCCGGGCGGGACACCGGCGCGTACTGCGGGGCGTAGAAGAACGTCGCCGAGGGGTGCCTGCGGAACTCCGCGAACCCGCGTTCCCGCAGGTCGGCGACCACCTTCTCCAGGCCGGTCTTCCAGAAGTCCGTCGGCCGGTACAGCTCCGGCGCGCTGTCCAGGTCGGCCAGCATCAGCTCGAGCAGCGTCCTCGGGTCCATGTGACGAACGGTACGGAACATCACCTTCGCCCCGATCGTGACCCACCGTCGCACGGCCCGGGTCCCCGGACCGATAGCCTCTGCAGTGCGGCTGTGGACGGCCGCCGGTCAGTGACGAGGGAGTGGGACGTGGTCGCCGACACCGGCACCTGGGTGGTGGTCCCCGTGTACAACGAGGACACCGTCATCGCCGACGTCGTCGCGGAGATCCGCACGAGCTTCCCGAACGTCGTGTGCGTCGACGACGGCAGCCGGGACTCCTCCGCCGAACGCATCGCCGGCACCGAGGCGCACCTGGTGCGGCATCCGATCAACCTCGGGCAGGGCGCGTCGCTGCAGACCGGGATCGACTACGCGCTCCTGAACGGCGCCGAGCGGATCGTCACCTTCGACGCCGACGGCCAGCACGACGTCGCCGACGCCGTCCGGATGGCCGCGATCCTGCGCAGCGGCGAGGCCGACGTCGTCCTCGGGTCGCGCTTCCTGGAGTCGACCGAGCCGGTCCCGCCGCTCAAGCGGCTGGTGCTGCGCACCGTCGCGGCGCTGTCCCCGGCCAGCCGCAAGCTCAAGCTCACCGACGCCCACAACGGGCTGCGGGCCATGAACCGGGCGGTCGCGGAGGACCTGCGGATCACCATGAACGGGATGGCGCACGCGTCGGAGATCGTCGCGTCGCTGGCCCGGTCGTCGTGGCGGATCCGCGAGGTCCCGGTCACGATCCGCTACACCGAGTACTCACGATCCAAGGGCCAGTCGCTGTTCAACGGGGTGAACATCCTGTTCGACCTGTCGGTACGGCAGCGATGACCCAGGAGGCGAACACCGTGATCCTGCAGATCCTGCTCCTGGCCGCCGCGGTCGGCGCGCTCGTCTACTTCGTGCGCAGCGGCCAGAGCGTCGGCGTGCGGGCGAGCAAGCGGATCGCCTTCGGCGCGTTCATCGTGCTGAACATCTACGCGGTCCTGCGCCCCGACGACCTGACCTATCTGGCCCGGGCGGTGGGCATCGGCCGCGGCACGGACCTGCTGGTCTACCTGCTCGTCGTCTCGTTCGTGTTCGGCATGCTGAACACCTACCTGCGGGACCGCGAGATCAGCCAGCACCTGACGAACCTGGCCCGTCAGATCGCCGTCCGGGACGCGGAGCTGACCCGGCGGGAGAACGACCTGGAGCAGCGGCTGACCGCGCTGGAGCAGCAGGCGACGACGAACGGCCACCGGCCCGCCACCACCGAGCCCGCCACCACCGAGCCCGCCGCGACCGCATCCGCCGACGAGGTGGGGACGGCCCGCTCCACCGGGAGCTGAGCGGCGATCCGCGCGGGTCACGATCCGGTCGCAGACGGTGACACGTCGGCCGTGCGTGCCGGTCTGCGGCACGACGCTCGTAGGGTGCGCCGGATGCGGCTGCCGATCGACGACGCGCGGAGTCGGGGATGACGTGGGCCCAGGCCGTCCCCGTGGCACTGGTGACCGCGGCGTGGTGCGTACTGCCCGGGGCACTCGTCGCCCGCGCCGCGGGACTGCGCGGGGCGGTCTGCTGGGGCTCCGGGCCGCTGGTGTCGGTCGCGCTGATCGCGACCACCGCGGTGCTGGCCGGCCGGGCCGGGGTGCCGTGGGGACCGTGGCCGGTGCTGGGCGCCACCGCCGTGCTCGCGCTGGTCTGCGCCGCGGTGACCGCCGCCGTCCGGCGGGTGCGCCGGGACCGGGCCGAGCCCGGCGGGGACCCCGGCGACCGTCCGCCGTTCCTGCTGCGCGCGGGACCCGACGGCCCCCTCGGCGGGATCGCGCTGGCGATCGGGACGGCCGTCACCGTCGCGATCGGCTGGCTGACCGTGATGCTCGCGTTCGGGCCCGTCGACGCGATCTCACCGACCTACGATGCGATCTACCACTACAGCGCGGTCGCCCGGATCCTGCAGACCGGCGACGCCTCGTCGCTGACGCTGGGTGAGCTGAACAGCCCCGGGCGGCCCTCGGCCTACCCCGCCGCCTGGCACGACGTCGTCTCGCTCGTCGTGGCGAGCACCGGCACGTCGATCCCGGCCGCGTCGAACCTCGCCGCGTTCGCCGCGGCGGCCGTCGTGTGGCCGCTGTCGTGCACGCTGCTCGTCCGCCAGGTCGTCGGGCGCCGGGCCGGGGCGCTGCTCGTCACCCCGGTGCTCGCGACGGCCTTCACCGCGATGCCGTGGCTGCTGCTGAACTGGGGCGTCCTGTGGCCCAACCTGCTCGGGCTGGCGCTGGTGCCCGCCGGGCTGGCCGCCGTCGTCACCATGCTGGGGCTGACCCGCGACAGCGTGGTCGGCCGGTTCCGGGCGCTGCTGCTCGGGGCCGCGGCCGTCCCCGCGCTGGCGCTGGCGCACCCCAACGCCGCGGTCAGCCTGCTCGTGCTGGGCCTGTCCCCCGTGGTGGTCGCGGCCGCCGCCGTCGTCTGGCTGCTGGCGTGGTCGCCCTACCTCGACGGCGTGCGGGCGTTCGACTGGCAGGCCTCGATGGGGGCGCGCGAGGCGCTGACCGGCGTGCTGTGGAACGGGATGAACAAGCGGCCCGAGCTGGTCGTGGTGTCGGTGCTGGTCGTGGTCGGCGCCGTCCTGGCGCTGCGGCACGCGCGCACCGCGTGGCTGGTGCCGGCGCACCTGACCTCGGCGCTGCTCTACACCCTCGCCGTCGCCCGCGAGGGCGACCTGGTCACCGCACTGACCGGGGCGTGGTACAACGACTCGCACCGGCTCGCCGCGATGGTCCCGATCACCGGGGTGCCGCTGGCGACGCTGGGCGTGCTCGGCGCGGCCGGCCTGGCGGTCCGGGCGGTGACCGCGCTGCGGCGGACGGAGACCACCCCGGAGCGACGACGGCTGCTGGCCGTCCCGGCCGTCGCCGTCCTCGCCGCGGCGCTGGTCCTACTCACCGACGGGTTCCGCATCGGGGTGCACGCCGCCGTGATCGCCGACGCCTACCGCTACGAGACCGGCCGGGTGCTGCAGCCCGGCCAGCGGGAGTTCCTGGAGGCGGCGGGCCGGGCGACCGCACCGGGTGCCGTCGTCGCGGCGAACCCGTGGACCGGCAACGGGCTGCTCTACCCGCTGACCGGGCGCCAGGTGCTGTTCCCGCACCTGTCCGGGACCTGGACGCCCGACCAGGAGCTGGTCCGGATGCGGCTGCACGACGTCGCCCGCGACCCCGTCGTCTGTCCCGCCCTGCGGGCCACCGGCGTCGGCTACGTCATCGACGGCCCGGTCACCTGGTGGCCGTGGGACCCGCGGGCCGACACCTACCCCGGACTGTCCGAGATCGACCGCGCACCCGGGTTCGAGCCCGTCCTCTCCGGGGGCGGCAGCACGCTCTACCGGATCACCGCCTGCGGCGCGGACCCCGCCCGCTCCACCGGCTGAGGCGCCCCGGACACCCGCGGTTACCGTGTGCGCGCAGCCGGGTGCACACACCGTCCGCCCCGGAGGAAGGCAGGTATGCGCGCGCTCGTCACCGGCGGAGCCGGCTTCATCGGCTCCACCCTGGTCGAGTCCCTGCTCACCCGCGGCGACGACGTCCTCGTCGTCGACGACCTCTCCGCCGGGACCCGGGACAACCTCGCCCCGGGCGTCACGGTGGCCGAGCTCGACATCCGCGACACCGCCGCGCTCACCACGCTGGCCGCGGAGTTCCGCCCGGACGCGGTGTTCCACCTGGCCGCCCAGATCGACGTGCGCCGCTCGATGGAGGACCCGGTGCACGACGCCTCGGTCAACGTCCTCGGCACGCTGAGCGTGCTGCAGGCGGCCCGGGACGCGGGTGCGGGCGCGGTCGTCGTCTGCTCCACCGGCGGCGCCATCTACGGCGACGGCGCGCCCCTGCCGACGACCGAGGCGGAGCCGGCCGAGCCGGAGTCGCCGTACGGGATGAGCAAGCTCGCCGCGGAGCGCTACACCCGGTTCTTCGTGCGGGCGCACGGCGTCCCGGCGCTGGTGCTGCGCTTCGCGAACGTCTACGGGCCGCGCCAGCACCCGGCGGGCGGGGCCGGGGTGGTCTCGCTGTTCTGCGACCGGGCCCGCACCGGGCTGCGGCCGACCGTGTTCGGCGACGGCGGCCAGACCCGCGACTTCCTCTACGTCGGCGACGTCGCCCGGGCGGCGCTCGCCTCGGCCGACCGGCTCGCGGCCGGGGAGCTGGCCGGCGAGGTGTTCAACGTCGGCACCGGCACCGAGTCCACGGTCGTCGAGCTGGCCGCGACGATCGGGGAGATCGCCGGGCTCGCCCCGGAGGCGTTCGCGCCGGAGTTCCTCCCGGCCCGGGCCGGGGAGCTGCGCCGCAGCTGCCTCGACCCGTCGCGCGGGATCGCCGCGCTCGGCCTGTCCGCGCCGACCCCGCTGGCCGAGGGCCTCGCGCACACCTGGGCCTGGCACACCGGGCGCTGAGACACCGCAGGCCCGGCCCCCTGTGCGGGGAACCGGGCCCGGGCGGCGGCCGGCGTCAGCTGTAGACGGCCAGGGTGAGCATCGCGATCCAGGCCAGCGCCAGGACCTGCAGCGCCCGGTCGCCGAGCGCGATCTCCTCGGGCTCGCCGCCGGTGCCCCGGTCGACGTCCACCGAGTAGCGCAGCACCGCGATCACGAACGGCACGATCGACAGCACCGACCACACCGAGTTGTGGTCCTCGCGGATCTCGAACGCCCACAGCCCGTACATGACGATCATGACGGTGGCCGAGAGCGACCAGATGTAGCGCAGGTAGGACGCCGTGTAGTTCTCCAGCGACTTGCGGATCTTGGCCCCGGTGCGCTCGGCGAGGTTGATCTCGGCGTAGCGCTTGCCGGCGACCATGAACAGCGAGCCGAACCCGGTGACCAGCAGGAACCACTGCGACAGCGGGATGCCGGTGGCCACACCACCGGCGATGGAGCGCATCAGGAAGCCGGAGGCGACGATGCAGATGTCGAGCACCGGCTGGTGCTTGAGCCACAGGCAGTAGGACAGCTGCACCGCCACGTAGACGGCGAGCACGATGATCAGCTGCCAGGTCACCGCGAACGACAGCGCGATCGACCCGGCGAACAGCACGCCCGCCGCGACGAAGGCCAGCGGCACCGGGACGATGCCGGACGCGATCGGGCGGCGGCGCTTGGTCGGGTGCGCCCGGTCGGCCTCGACGTCGAGCGCGTCGTTGACCAGGTACACGCCGGACGCGGCCAGCGAGAACGCGACGAACGCGATCACGCAGTCGATCAGGACCGGCACGTCGAACAGCTGGCCGCTGACGAACGGCGCGGCGAAGACCAGGACGTTCTTCACCCACTGGCGGGGGCGCATCGTCTTGAGCAGACCGCGGGCGACCATCGTGGTGGTGCGCTCGGACGGGTCCATCGGCACGTGCGGGGCGTGCTCGGCGGCGACGGCGGCCGGGGCCGCGTCGGCCTCGTGGCCCTCGGGGGCGCCCGCGTCGTCGGGGGCGTCCGGGACGACGGGGGTCTGCGGGTCGGCGGCCCGGGCGACCTTCTCCTTCTCGGAGTCGTCGCGGTCGACCTTCGTGGGGTCGGTGCTGGTCATGCGCTCACCCTCCGGTGGTGGGGTTGCGTGAGATCACGCGACGCGCGGTACCGGCGACGGCCGCGCCGAGCGCGGTGCCGGTGGCGACGTCGGTCGGGTAGTGCACGCCGAGGACCAGGCGCGACAGCGCCATCAGGCCCACACCCGCCGCGGCCACCGGGCGGGAGCGCCTGCCCAGCAGGCCGCCGTAGAGCACGGCGGCGGCGGTGGTGGACGTGGCGTGCGAGGACGGGAAGCTCAGCCGGCTCGGGGTGCCCACCAGGACCCGGACCGCGGGGTGGTCGGGGCGGCGGCGCCGGACGACGCGCTTGATGCCGATCGAGGCGCCGTGCGCGAACGCGACGGCCGCGGCGGAGCCGAGCCACTCGCGACGGCGGGGGCGGTCCAGCGCGGCACCCACGACGCCGATCGCCAGCCAGCCCGCGGCGTGCTCGCCGAACAGCGACATCCCGCGGGCGACCCGCACGGTGCTGTCGTTCGCGAGAGCGCCCTGCACGGACGCAAGCACGGCGACCTCGCCGGTGGGCGGGACGTCGGCGGGCGGTTGCGGACCGGAACGGTCCAGGGTGTCTGCCGTGTCAGCCACGGGTGGGGGCCTCCTGGCGCGGGCGCTGGCACCCGGCTCGCGGGCGATGACAGCCGGTGATGGTACGCGCGGGCGGGGTCGTGGGCCGGGTCGGGGCGGCCCGTGGGACCGGGCATGACCGCTCGTCGACGGGCAGGTGAACGGCGCCGGGTGCGCTCAGAACCAGCGCTCCAGGATCTCGGCGAGCCCGTCGTGGGTGTGCGGTGCCGTCACCTCGTCGGCGAGCCCGACCAGGTCCGGGTGGGCGTTGCCCATCGCGACGCCGAGCCCGGCCCAGCGCAGCATCTCCCGGTCGTTGGGCATGTCGCCGAACGCCACGGTGTCCGCCGCGGTCACGCCGAGCCGGCGGGCGACCTCGGCCAGGCCGGTCGCCTTGGTGACCCCGGGGGCGGAGGCCTCCAGCAGCCCCGACGAGTGCGAGAACGTCAGGTCGGCCAGCCCGCCCGCCTTCGGTGCGAGCGCGTCCATCATCTGCTCGCTGGTCAGCTCCGGGGAGCGGATCAGCACCTTCGTCGCCGGGCGGCCGAGCAGGTCCTCGCGGCTGGTGGAGCCGCCGTCGTGCTCGCCCCAGGCGTGCACGTAGCCGGGGTCGGTGAGGAACTCGTCGACGACGCCCCGCACGCCGTCGTCGCCCTCGGCGTTCCCGACGCGCTCGACGCCGAACCCGCAGCCGGGGAACAGCTCCGCGGCGAGGCCGGCGAGCTCCCGGATCGTGGCGGGCTCCAGGGTGTGCGCGCCGAGCACGACGTCGTCGGCGGCGTCGTAGAGCACCGCGCCGTTCGCGCACACGCACAGCCGCACCAGGCCCTCGGGCAGCCGCGCGAGCACCGGCGGGATCCAGCGTGGCGGGCGGCCGGTGACCAGCACGAAGCCGGCGCCGGCGGCGACCGCCCGCTCCAGCACGGCGACGGTGCGCGGGGTGACCGCGCCGCCGTCGTCGAGGAGGGTCCCGTCGACGTCGGTGGCGACGAGCCGGGGCGCGTTCTCGACGATCACACCCAGAGCGTACGGAACCGCGCGGAGACCGCCCCCGGACGACCGCGTGGCGGTTACCCTCGAACGGTGCGCGTTCTGGTGGTGGCGGCCCCGCTGTCGGGACACCTGACACCGCTGTTGCCGCTCGCCCACGCGCTCTGGGACTCCGGGCACGAGGTGCTGCTCGCCGGCGGCGACGCGCACCCGCTCCCCGGGACGGACCCGCTGCCGTTCATCGACGTCGCCCGCAGCCTGCGGGTGGGCAGGCTGGCCGCGCGCTCGCTCGTCGCGCACCCGGTGACCGCGCGGGCCGAGCTGGCCGGGCGCGGCGGCGACGCCGGGGTGCGCTCGCTGTTCGGCCCGGTGAACGAGGAGCTGACCGACGCGCTGGTGACCGTCGCCGAGCAGTGGCGGCCCGACGTCGTGGTGTACGAGCCCCTCGCGGTCGCGGGGGCGCTCGCGGCAGCCCGGCACGACGTCCCGGCGGTGCTGCACGAGAACGGCCTGCTCGACGGGTTCGCGCTCGTCCGCACGCTGCTGGACTCCCGCCCGCTGCAGCGCGCCCGGCTGCGGCACGGGCTGCGTGGGGTCCCGCCACCGGCGATCGCGCTGACCATCGCCCCGTCGAGCCTGGTCGGGGCGCGCGACGCGCTGGCCGTGCGGCCGGGCCGGGCCCGCGGCTCCGGACGGTCCTCGCTGCCCGCCTGGCTGAGCGGCCCCTCGGTCCGCCCGCGGGTGCTGGTGCTGCGCGGCGGCGGACCGGTGCGCGGGGACCTGCAGTCCTCCGCGGTGCGCGCGCTGCAGGGCGTCCGCGCCGACGGCCCGGACTGCGAGCTCGTGCTCGTCCGTCCCCCGGCGCGGCTGCTGCGCCACCACGGGCCGGGGGTGCGCACCGTCGGGCGGGTCCCGCTGGACGAGCTGCTGCCGGCCTGCGCGGCGGTGCTGCACGACGGCAGCGCCGCGCACGTGCTGGCCGCGCTCGCCGCGGGCGTCCCGCAGCTCGCGCTGCCCGGGCCCGGCGACCGGCGGCACAACGCCGAGCTGGTCGCCGCCCGCGGCGCCGGGCTGGGCGGCCCGTTCACTGCCGACACCCTGCGCAGGCTGCTGAACGACGGCGAGCTCGCGGCCGCCGCCCGCGACGTCCGCGCCGAGATCGCCGCGATGCCGACGCCGCAGGCCAGGGTCGAGGTGCTGACCGCCCTGGCCTGAGCGGCGCCGGGACCGGGGTCTAGAAGACGGCGACCGCGACGATCAGGCCGAGCGCGACGTGCGCGGCCGCGACGACCTTCGCCACCGCCCGCGGCTCGTCGGACTGGATGACCTCGCCGATGTCGATGCCGGTCACCCACTCCAGCAGCCGCACCGCGGCGACCTGGGCGATGATCCCGATCAGGCCGAACACCAGCGACGACACGACGCCCTGCAGCAGCGAGCCGTACGAGCCGTAGATCGCGGTGACGATGATGAACGCCATCGACACCATGCCGGCCGAGGTGATCGTGACCGCGTTCGGCAGGCCGCCGCGGACCATCGCCGGGAGCTTGCCGGGCGTGGTGAGGTCGATGGCCCAGAAGCCGACCAGCATGAGCAGGGTGCCGATCACGGCGTAGAGCAGGATCGCGCCGACACCGCGGCCGAGGAAGCCCCAGTACGTGGCGTCGAACGCCTGGGCGAGGATCACGGGAGGTACCTCCGGGGAGCGGGGGTGTGCAGGAACTGGTGCGGGAACGGGGGTCAGGACTCGGGGATGCGGTGCGGCACGAAGGCCGCGCCGTCGTCGGTGATCAGGCCGGCGGTCTCGCGGATGCCGAGCCCGGCGGCGGTGTCACCGACCAGCCAGGCGCCCAGGCAGGGACGGAACCCGTCGAACTCGGGCAGCGGGTCGAACATCTGGTAGACGAAGCCCTCGTCGCCGTAGACGCCGCCGGTGGCGGTCTCGTAGCCGGGGGCGACGATCTGGATGTTGGCGCCCTCGCGGCCCAGCAGGGGCTTGCGGACGTACTCGGTGAGGATCCCGGGGTTGCCGAGCGAGGCGGGCAGCAGGTTCGGGTGCCCGGGGTACATCTCCCAGAGCACCGCGAGCAGCGCCTTGTTCGACAGCAGGGTCTTCCACAGCGGCTCGAGCCACAGCGTCTCGGGGAGGCTGCGGGTGACGTGCTTGCCGAACTCGTCCGACAGCATCCACTCCCACGGGTAGAGCTTGAACACCGTCGACATCGGAGCTTCCTCGAGGTCGACGAAGCGGTCCAGTGCGGAGTCCCAGCCGATGTCCTCGATGGACAGTCCGACGGTGTCGAGGCCCGCCTCGGCGGCGGTCTCCTGGAGGTAGCCGACGGTGATGTGGTCCTCGCCGGTGGACTCGGCGCCGGACCAGGTGACGTGCACCTCCGACGACGGCAGCAGCCCCTTCAGCTCGCCCCAGCGTTCGACGAGCTTCTCGTGCAGGGAGTTCCACTGGTCGTCGCCGGGGTGGACGTCCTGCAGCCAGTGCCACTGCAGGATCGAGGCCTCCAGCAGCGAGGTGGGGGTGTCCGCGTTGTACTCGAGCAGCTTGGCCGGACCGGAGCCGTCGTAGCGCAGGTCGAAGCGGCCGTAGAGGTGCGGGTCGGAGCGGCGCCAGGACTGCGCGACCTGCTCCCAGCACCACTCGGGCAGCGCGAAGTCCTTGAACCGCTCGGTGGTGACCACATGGTCGACCGCCGACAGGCACATGGACTGGAGCACCTCGACGTCGGCCTCGAGGGACAGGACCTCGTCCATCTCGAAGACGTAGTGCACCGACTCGTCCCAGTAGGGCCGCTCGTTGCCCGAGCCGTCCCGGCCGGGGGTGCCGAAGGCGAGCCCCTGCTCGGCGACGGTGCGCTGCCAGTCCGGACGGGGGGTGCCGCGTTCGCGTCGCACGCCTCAGCTCCCGCTGGACGAGCCGGACCCGCCCGAGGACGACGACGACCCGCCGCCGACGCCGAGACCGCCCCGGGAGATCGTGCCGCTGCGGTTCGCCGAGCCGATGGTCGAGCCGGTCGTGCCGCTGCGGACCGTGGTGCCGCTCGGCGGCGGGGACACGTTCCCGCCGGTCGCGACCTGGCCGACACCGCCGGTGCCGCCGTAGTTGTAGTGGTACTGGCGGCCGCCGCCACCCAGGAAGATCGGGACGAAGGCGAAGCCGCCGCCCCCGTTGGAGACCTGGCCCTGGCTCTCCGGCCCGCTGCAGTTGTCGTCCGGCACGACGACGCCCTGGTCGTCGACGCAGCGCGCCTCGACCGACTCGCTGCCGCCACCGGACCCGGCGTAGACGGCCGCGATCAGGGCGACGACGCCGACGGTCGCGCCGGCACCGATCAGCACCCGCTTGGTGGTCTTGGAGCGGGCCTCCTTGAGCCGCACCGCCTCGCGGTCCGCGCGCAGCTTCTGCTCGCGGGCACGCTTCTCGGCGAGCGTGGGCTCGCGCGGCGCGGTGCTGCCGTCCTGCTGCCGGATCCGGCCGCGCGGCGCCTCGGCGGGCTGCTCGGCGGGCGCGTTCGCCCACGGCGCCGTCGCCGGTCCGTCGGTCTGCGGTGTCGGCGTCGTCGACTGCGACTCCGGCGGCTGCGGTGTCGCGCCGCCCGGTGTCGCCCTCGGCGTACCGGCGGGCGGCGTGCTGTCGTCCGGGCCGCCGCCGGCGCGCGGTCCGTCGGTCATCGCTGGTCCCCCATCGTCACTCTCGTCCCCCGCGCGCACCGTACCGGGACCGGCCGACGACCACCGGCCGTTCCCGGATGACGATTCGGCTGCGTTTCACCCACGCCCGCCCGGACGAGTGGTCGCGGCACCCCGTCGCACCGGGCGGACCTGCACGTTCACAGCATCCGGCCGACCGACCGCCGCGCCGGGGCACCGGCCGGGTGAAGCCGGGCCGACCCCGGCTGCATGATGGGGACGTCATGGATTCCCGCTCCCCCGCCGGCTCCGACCGGCCCGACGCGACCGGCCGCACCGCCGTCCACGGCGGGCAGGGCACGACCTCGGTGCTGTCCCGGCCGTCGGCCACCCCGGTGGTCCCGACCCGTCGGCGACGGTCGTCGGAGGCCTCCGGAGGGGCGGGCGCAGGGCGGGGCGGGCTCCTCGGGGCCCGCCGGGTCGGCATCGGGATCCTCGTCGGCGCGCTGCTGATGCTGACCGTCGCGTCGGTGGACTCGCTGCTCGGCGCCGAGGTGCCGGTGCTGGGCTCGTTCGCGTCCTCCGGGGTGCCGAAGGTGGAGGAGCCCCCGCCGCTGCCGCCCCCGCCGGACACCGCGGGCACCTGCCTGAACTGGACCCGCTCCGACGCGACCGACACCGCCGCCGTCGACTGCGCCCGGCCGCACCTGTTCGAGCAAGCGGGGCGGGTCGCGCTGACCGACCAGCCGACGTTCCCGGCCGACGGGGCCTGGCAGAAGCTCGTCGCCGACCGCTGCACCCCGGTGGTCACGAAGTACCTGGACGGCAAGTTCGACCCGGACGGGAAGTTCCGCGTGGGCGCGCTCAAGCCGTCGCAGCAGCGCTGGGACGGCGGCGACAAGGGCATGCGCTGCGGCCTGCAGATGGCCTCGCGCAGCGGGGAGATGTTCCCGATCACCGGCAAGGTCGCCGCGCAGGACCAGTCCGCGGTGCAGCCGGTGGGCACCTGCCTGGGCATCGACGGCCGCACCGTCGGCGACCCGACCGACTGCGCCGGGCCGCACGCCGTCGAGGCGGTCGGGCTGGTCGACCTGGGCACCGAGTTCAAGGAGGACTGGCCGGCCGTCGAGGACCAGGACAAGTTCCTCCAGCCCGCCTGCACCGACGCCGCCAACACGTTCGCCGGCAACGACCAGGTGATCGGTGCCAAGGGACTCACCGTCTACTGGGGCAACCTCTCCGAGGAGTCCTGGAAGGCCGGCAGCCGCAAGGTCAACTGCAACATCGGCACCCTGCTGCCGGACAACAGCGGCTTCGCCTCGATCACCGGCTCGGTGAAGGGCAACCTCGTCGTCTCCGGGCAGCCCGCGGCCCCGGCGCCGTCCGCGCCCGGTGCCCCCGCCGGACCGGACGGCGCCCCGGCCGACGGTGCGGCCACCCCGGCGCCGGGCTCGCAGGCCCCGGTCGAGCAGCCCGACGCCGAGCAGCCCGCCGCACCCGACAGCGGCGCCGGGCAGCCGAACCTCGACATCCCGCCCGGCCTGCCCGGGCTGTCGGGCAACTGACGTGCCGGTGGCGATGCCCGCCGACCGATTCGACGAGCTGGTCGGCGAGGCGCTCGACCTCGTGCCCGCCGAGCTCGCCGCAGCGATGGACAACGTCGTCGTGCTGGTCGAGCCGCGCCACCCCGACGAGCCGGACCTGCTCGGGCTCTACGAGGGCGTCGCGCTGACCGAGCGCACGGCGGACTACGCGGGCGAGCTCCCGGACCGGATCACCGTCTTCCGGGACGCCGTCCTCGACTTCTGCGACGACGAGGAGGAGGTCATCGACGAGGTCGCGATCACCGTCGTCCACGAGATCGCGCACCACTTCGGCATCTCCGAGGAGAAGCTGCACGAGCTCGGCTGGGGCTGACCCCCTACCGGTGGGTGGCGCGCCGCCCGCCGGGCATCGCGTCCCACAGCTCCGGGACCCAGCCGTCGCGGTCCCGACGCAGCACGACCCGGCCGGTGTTGGGGACCGGGCGCTCGCGGCCGTAGGTGACCTCGCCGTGGCCGGCGCCGGAGCCGTCGTGCCCGCCGAGCAGCGCCAGCGACAGGATCCGGATCGCCGCCCCGTGGCTGACGACGACGACCGCCCCGTCCGCCACCCCGGAGGTCACCGCAGCGAGGTCGGGCAGCGCCCGGTCCCACACGTCGCGGGCGGACTCGCCGCCGGGCATGGCGCGGTCGACGTCGCCGTCCCACCAGGCCTCGAAGACCTCGTCGAACGCGGCGCGGGCGTCGTCGCCCTCCTGGCCCTCGAGGTCCCCGACGAACACCTCGTGCAGGCCCTGGAGCAGCTCCACCTCGCGTCCGAGCGCGCGGCCGATCGGG
This sequence comes from Pseudonocardia sp. ICBG162, assembly GCF_020496225.1. NCBI lineage: Bacteria > Bacillati > Actinomycetota > Actinomycetes > Pseudonocardiales > Pseudonocardiaceae > Pseudonocardia > Pseudonocardia sp. ICBG162. The sequence goes on along the minus strand of NZ_JAHLJD010000031.1, from coordinate 1,487,997 downwards.
GCGGCGGTCTCCTGCGCCCGGGTCGCCCGTGACGCGTACAGGCCCCGGACGGGCCACCCGGCGAGCAGCCCGGCGACCTCCTCGGCCTGTGCGTGACCCAGCTCGTCCAGCCCGGGGCCGGGCAGCGCGGTGTCGAGGCGGTGCCGCACGTTCGACGGGGTGCGGCCGTGCCGGACCAGCACGAGCCGCAGCGCGCCGTCGTCCGGCGGGACCTGTGCGGTCCGGGTGCCGGTGCCGACGGCCGCGAAGGAGGCGGCGCCGTCGTGCTCGTCGTCGGTCTGGTGGCTCACGTGTCGGCTCCCCGTCGGACCGCGGCGAGCCAGCGCTCGGACGCGGCGTAGTCGTCGGCGGTGGCGACGCCGAGCGCCGCCACCGGGCTCCCCACCCCGGCCGCCGGGGCGTCCGGTGCGGGATCGGATCGCGGGAACGACCCGAGGTAGATCAGCCGGTCGCAGCGACGGTGCAGCGCGGCCAGGGCCTCCCCCATCGCCGGGTCGGCGACGTGACCCGAGCAGTCGAGGTGGAACCAGTACTCGGCGTGGCGGTCCTTCACCGGGCGGGACTCGATCCGGGTCAGGTCGATGCCGCGGACGGCGATCTCGGTGAGCAGGCCGAGCAGGGTGCCGGGGCGGTTCGTCGTCGTCGCGACGAGGGTGGTGCGGTCCCAGCCGGTCGGCGCCGGTGGCGGGCCGGGGCGGGTCAGCAGCACGAAGCGGGTGACGGCGCCCGCGTTGTCGGCGATGTCGTCGGCCAGCACCTCCAGCCCGTGCTGCGTGGCCGCGAGCGGGGCGGCGACGGCGGCGTCGACCTCGCCCCGGGCGGCCTGGGCCGCGGCCTCCGCGGTGGAGGAGCTGACCCGGATCTCGGCGGCGGGCAGGTGCTCGGCGAGCCAGCCGCGGGTCTGGGCGATGCCGTGGCCGTGGGAGGCGACCGAGCGGATCGCGTCACGCGTGGTGCCCGGACGGCCCATCAGGCAGAACCGGACCGCGATCCGGGCCTCACGGGCGATCACCAGCGGCGGGTCGGCGACGAGCCCGTCGAGCACCGGCGGGACGGCGCCCTCGACGGTGTTCTCGATCGGCACGCAGCCGGCGTCGACGGAGCCGTCGCGGACGGCCGCCAGCACCGCGGGGGCGCCGGGCAGCGGCACGAGCTCGGCGCCACGCGACTCGGGCAGGGTCAGCAGGGCCTGCTCGGTGAACGTGGCGTGCGGCCCCAGGAATCCGATCCGCATCCGATCCGTCCTGATCAGTCCAGCAGCCCGAGGGCGACGAGGTCGGCGATCGGGACCGGCTCCGGGTCGACGCCGCAGCGCGGCAGGACGGTGCGGACCTGCTCGACGGCGGCCTCGGGCAGCTCGTCGAGCTCCCGGGCGAGCTTCTCGCCGTCGGTGCAGGCCAGGGCCTCCTCGGCCGGGTCGGGCGAGGCGCTGACCCCGGTCATCCGCGCGACGGCGGCGATCAGGTTCAGCAGGCCGTGGCGGCCGCGGGGCGTCGACGCGGACGAGTCCTCGCGGACGATCCGGTCGATGCCCTGGGCCGAGATCCCGCCGGTGCCGCTCTCCAGGCCGGCCAGCAGGAACTTGTGCACGTCGACGATCTCCGGCACGTCGGAGGCGCGCGGCCCGCCGAGGCGGATCTTCGGGGTGCAGCCGTGCTCGGCGACCTTGCGGACGGCGGCGAGCCAGGCGAGCGTGCCCTCCTCGTCACCCTCGACGGGGCGGCGCGGCTCCACGACCGGGGTCACCTCGTCCGGCACGAACTCCGAGACGCGCTCGAGCCAGATGCCGTCGACGTCCGGCGGTGCGGCGCACTCGACGGTGCTCGGGGTGAGCAGGCTGGAGCGGGAGAACACGGTCGACAACGCCTTCGGCACCGCACCCAGCCCGGTGTCGACTACGAGGGCCAGCTCCGCCGGCCGGCTCGGCGCGGAACGGGCGAGCTCGGTGACGACGGCGGGCAGCTGCGACGCGGGGCAGACCAGCCGTCCGACGAGGCCTCCGTAGTGGCCGTCGCGGGCGGCGAGATAGCGCGACACGACGGCGTCGACGCCCGGTGCGACGGTCCTCGGCTGCAGCAGGCTGGTGTCGTCGACCAGCGCGGCGAGCAGCGGACGGATCGGCCACGGGTCGGCTGAGGAACCCGAGGGCACGGTCATCACGTCGACAGACGCTAACGGTCGGGTCACGGCGACCCATCAACGGGGGTTGCCCCCCTGTGTCCACAGCCACTGGACAGGCGATACTTCCTACTGATTAGGTAAGGGTTACCTAATCAGAGGTGAGAGTGGGAACGACCCGAGTGCGCCGCCCCCCGACGCCCGCCGTCGCCGAGCGAGCCCGCAGCCTCGTCACCCGTGGTGGCCGCGCGGCACTCGTCGGCACCGGCGAGCCGGAACCGTGTGCGCCGCTGATGCACCACACCTGGCCGGACGGCACGACCGACCTGCTGCTGCCCGACGACCACGTGCTCCGCGAGCGCGCCCGGCTCACCCTCGACGGGCTCCCGGTGATGCTCGAGCTGACCGGCAGCACGCCGGTGCCGCTCGACGAGCCGGTCCGGGAGCTGCTGTGGCTGGTCGGGACCCTGCAGGAGCCGGACCCGACGACCGGCCGGGAACGGGCGCTGCGGCTCGCCGAGAAGGCCCCGCACCCCAACCTCCTCGACGCCGGGCGCGGCGCCACGCTGCTGCGGCTGCACCCGTCGTCGGCGGTCTACTCCGACGCCGAGGGCTGCGCGCCGGTCTCGCCGACCGAGCTCGCCGCGGCCGAGCCGGACCCGTTCTGCCGGGTCGAGCAGGTGTGGCTGGAGCACCTGGACCGGGCGCACCCGGAGATGCTGTGCGCGCTGCGCCGCCACCTGCCCGACGGGCTGGGGTTCACCGGCGGCCGGGTCCGCCCGGTCGGCGTGGACCGCTTCGGGCTCCGCGTGCGGGTGCCCACCGCGACCGGCACCCAGGACGTGCGGCTGGCGTTCTCCGCGCCCGCGGACACGCCCGAGGAGCTGCAGCGCCGGTTCGCCGAGCTGGTGGGCTGCCCGGCGGCCGGGGGCCGCTGAGCCGGGCTCAGGGACCGGCGGGTGCCAGGTGCTCGGCCTGCACCTTCCGGGTCACCTTGCGCTCGGCGACGAACGACGCGACCGGGATGGTTCCCGCAGCCAGGATGACCACGGCGAACACCGGCTTCCACCGGCAGCGCTCGGCCAGGATCAGCGTGCACACGATGTAGATCATGTACAGGAAGCCGTGCACCATCCCGATCAGCGCGACCGGCCGCGGGTCGTCGAACAGGTACTTCGCCGGCATCGCGTAGAAGGTCAGCAGCAGCAGGCCGACGCCGGTGACCCACGCGGAGATCCGGTAGGCCTTCAGAGCGGTCGCGACGGTCACGGGGTGGACTCCTCCCGGTGCCGGGCCGCAAGGCGGGCCAGCTCCTCGTTGTAGGCCCGCAGCTGCGGGTCGGTGCTGCGGGGCGGGGCGGCGTTCGCCGGGCGGGACGTGAACGGCGACGGCCCGGCCGGGGGTGCCGGGACGGCGGGCTCGGTGGCCGGCGTCGAGACCGACGCAGCTGCCTCCTTCGAGGCCGCCCTCGTGGCCGCCTTCGTCGCCGACGCAGTGGCCGGCGTCGGGGCCGCGGAGGGGGCGGTCCCGGCGACGGGTGCCTCCGCGGCCGACGGCGCCCTGTCCGGCGTCCCCGCGGTCCCGCCGGGTCCGTCCGCGGCCGCCCGCAGGTCGGCGATCTCCATGCTCAGGAAGCGCCACCACATGACGCCGAAGAAGACGGCGAACAGCGGCCACTGCAGGCCGTAGCCCACGTTGAGGGCCGAGCCCATCGCCGATCCCGCACGTCCCCACTGCCAGATGGCCAGCCAGGTGCAGGCGACCATCGCGCCGAGTGTGAGGACGTGCCAGACCATCCACCTCGGGGACAGCAGCAGCCGCATCACGCCGACCAGGGTACGCACCCCGGCGTGGCCACGGCCGGGCCCCGACGAGCGCTCGGTCACGCCGGCCCGGGCGCCGTGGTGCGCAGACGGGCTCGTGGTCGCCCCGCCGCTCCCCGCCCGCCCCGTGACCCGCGACCCGCAACGCCGATCCGTCGCCCACGCCGCGATCCGTCGCCCACGCGGTGGTCCGGTCCGTCGCCCGTCCGGCGGCCCGTCGCCCGTCCGGGTGGTCCCCCGCTCGCCCGGCGGCCCCTCGCTCGCCCGGTGGTCCCCCGCCCGGTGGTTCCCTGCTCGCCCTGTGGTTCCCTGCTCGCCCTGTGGTTCCCCGCTCGCCCGGTGGTCCCTCGCCCGCCCGGTGGTCTCACCCCTCCGGCGGGCTCGCCCGAACGGTGGGCTCCCGCGCGCGGTGATCCGCAGTTCGCGCGGTGATCCGCGGACCGCGTGCGTCCGGACGCACGCGAACGACGAAACTGCGCGCGCCATGTGGATCACCGGCCGATGCGCACGCCGGGGCCCCGCAGTCCGCCGCCCGTTACCCCCGCCAGCGCGGCCATGCATCACCGGCGCGGTGGTGCCCCACCCGCGCGGTGATCCGCGGCTCGCGCGTGTCCGGACGCGCGCGAGCCGCGGATCAGCGCGCGCGGTGCCGATCAGCCCGCGATACCGATCAGCCGCGGTGTGGATCACCCTGCCCACGCCCCCGCCTGCACCCCCGCGACGCGGCCCGCGGAGCCCCCCGGCACCCGGTGCAATGATCGCCCCATGACGAGCGGACCGGTCCCGGCACGACCGCGTGGGGCCCTGCGGGACTGGCTGAGCCCGGCGCCCCCGTCCTTCCCGGGCGTCGCCACCGACCCCCGCGAGCGACGGCTGATCGGCCTGGAGATCGCCGTCGTCCTGACCGTGACGCTGGGCCTGTCCGCGGTACGCAGCGCGCTGTCGCTGCTCGAGGCCCTGCTGAACCCCGCCCCGCTGGCCGACCAGCAGGTCACCCTGAACGCGCCCGCGTCCACCGACGCCTGGATCGACCTCGCGTTCCAGCTCGTCCGCGCGCTGCAGCTGGCCGGATGGGGCGCGCTGGCCGCGTACCTGCTGCTGCGGGCGGGCATCGCGCTGCGCCGGGTCGGGCTCGACGGGCGGCGGCCGTGGCGCGACGCGGCGCACTCCGCGGGCCTGGCCGCGCTGATCGGCCTCCCCGGGCTGGGGCTCTACCTGGTCGGACGGCTCGCCGGGATCACTCCGGACGTTGCACCCAGCACGCTGACCGACCAGTGGTGGCGGATCCCGGTGCTGGTGCTGTCCGCGGCGGCGAACTCCTGGGCGGAGGAGGTCGTCATGATCGGCTACCTGCTCACCCGGCTGCGGCGGCTCGGCTGGTCGGAGAACCGGTCGGCGTTCGCGGCCGCCGTCCTGCGCGGGTGCTACCACCTCTACCAGGGGATCGGCGCGTTCGTCGGCAACCTCGTCATGGGCCTGGTGTTCGCCCGCTACTGGCAGCGGACGAACCGGCTGTGGCCGCTCGTCGGCGCCCATCTGCTGATCGACGTCGTGGCGTTCGTGGGGTACGCACTGCTCGGTGGCGTGCTCCCGTTCTGACCCGGGAAAGCGGCCCTCACCAGCGGAAAGGTGACCCTGTCCAACTGAGACGGACACCCTTTCTGGAGCCGTTCCAGGAAGAGCCGCCAGTCGCTAACCTGGATGACATGACCGACGAGTCGAAGTTCCACGCCCTGCTCCGCGACCAGGTCCGGAGCGAGTTCACCGCCGCCCAGCAGTACCTCGCGATCGCCGTCTGGCTCGACGACGCCGACCTCCCGCAGCTGGCCGCGCACTTCTACGCGCAGGCCGTCGAGGAGCGCAACCACGCGATGATGATGGTCCAGTACCAGCTGGACAACGACCTCACGGCGACCATCCCCTCGGTCGGCGAGGTGCAGAACGACTTCGCCTCGGTCGAGGAGCTCGTGCAGCTCGCGCTGACCCAGGAGAAGCAGGTCACCGAGCAGATCACCACGCTGGCCCGCACCGCCCGCGACGAGGACGACTACCTCGGCGAGCAGTTCCTGCAGTGGTTCCTGAAGGAGCAGGTGGAGGAGGTCGCCTCGATGACGACGCTGCTCACCATCGTCCGCCGCGCCGGCGACGACCTGTTCCACGTCGAGGACTTCGTGGCCCGCGAGCTCGCGCGCGGCGACGCCGCCGACGCGACCGCCCCGGCCGCCGCGGGCGGCGCCCTGTAGGAACCCCTCGTCGGTCCGACCCGGGTCCCGGCGCTCCTCGCAGGAGCGCCGGGGCTCGCGGCCGTCTAGCGCAGGGTGATCTGCTTGCCCGCGAGCACGTCGCGCGCCCGGTGCTCGGACTCGGTCAGCGGCGTGGCGTCCAGCCCGGCCACCGCCTCGTCGAGCCGCTTCGCGAACTCCGCGGCGGGACCCGCCCACTCCGAGGAGTGCATCTCCCGGTCGACGTCCCAGACCGGCACGAGCAGCCCGTGCGCCCGGAACGACCCGGCGTAGCGGGAACCCTCGCCCAGCTCCAGGCCGCCCTGGCCGGACAGCCGCGCCAGCGCCGCCATCAGCGTCGTCTCGTCCTCGGTCCGCACCCAGCGCACGTGCGCCTTGGACCCGGTGTCGACCCAGTACGCGCCGCGCACGCCGTCGGCGGTGACCGCCTCGGTCGGCATGATCACCGAGTTGGCGCGCTCCAGCATCGCCTGGGCCTCGGGGTCCGGGCTCTCCGACGGCAGCCACCACGCGAAGTCGGCGTGCACCGTCGGCTCCAGCGGCGTGTCGGGCTCCAGCACGTCCTGCAGCCGCTCACCGGTGTGCCGCCCGGCGCCGACGACCGGCAGCGACGATCCCGGCTCGGCTGAGCGCGCCCAGGCGAGCGCCCCGGCCAGGTCGGCCGAGAGGTCCCCGGAGCGGGTCTGGACCTGCATGCCGAGCAGGACCTCGCCGTTGTCGCGCACGATCGCGGCCGACGCGCCCGGCAGCACCGAGGCCAGCGTGACCGGACCGCCGGAGCGGACCGGGAGGGCCGCCGTCGCCGACGGGAGGAACTCCCGCATGGCGACGAGGTCGGGCTCCGCCGCGAGGCCTTCGAACGGCCGGATGACGATCACGTCGTCACCGGCGCCGTGGCAGGCCTTGTACCGCTTGCCGGAGCCGCAGGGGCACGGCCGGCGCGGGTTGTCCCCCGCGTCGGCGGTGCTGGCACGGTTGCGCGTCTTCTTACCCATCGCCGGGCAAGGTAGCGGGTCGTGCATGTCTTCGATCCGGCCGACCCCGGTTTCCTCGCCGACCCCTACCCCGCCTACGCGGCCCTGCGCGCCGCCGGGCCGGTCCACGACCACCCCGGTCTGGGCGTCCCGGTCGCGGTGACGCATGCGGCCTGCTCGGCCGTGCTGCGCGACCGCGGCCTGGGCCGCATCTGGTCCGACGCCGAGCCCGCGGCCGAGCTGGCCGCGTTCAACCTGCTGCACCGCAACTCGCTGCTGGAGCGCGAGGGCGAGCCGCACACCCGGCTGCGACGCCTGGTGGCCTCGGCGTTCGCCCGTGGCCACACCGAGCGGCTGGCCCCGCTGGTGCGGGCGCGGGCCGGGGCCCTGGTCGAGGACCTGGTGGCCCGCATCCGCGACGGCGCCCCCGCCGACCTGGTGGAGCTCGTCGCCGCACCGCTGCCGGTCGCCGTGATCGCCGACCTGCTCGGGGTGCCGGAGGACCGCCGGGCGCCGCTGCGGGACTGGTCCGACGCGATCGTGCGGATGTACGAGCCCGACCCCGGCGACGACGGCCGTCGCGCGGCCGAGCGGGCGTCGGCCGACTTCACGGCGCTGCTGCGGGAGCTGGTCGACGAGCGCCGGTCCGGCCGCGCCGCCCCCGCCACGGACACCGGCGCGGGACCGGACCTGATCACCGACCTGCTCGCCGTCCGGGACGCCGACTCGCCGTCCGTCCGGCTCGACGAGGACGAGCTCGTCGGCACCGCGGTGCTGCTCCTGATGGCCGGGCACGAGGCGACGGTCAACGTCGTCGGGAACGGCGTGCACGCCCTGCTCCGGCACCCGGACCAGTGGCAGCGGCTGCTCGACGACCCCGGACTGGTCGGAACGGCCGTCGAGGAGCTGATCCGCTTCGACGCCCCGCTGCAGCTGTTCGAGCGGACCGCCGTCGTCGACACCACGGTGGCCGGCCACCCGGTCCCGGCGGGCACCCGGATCGCGACGCTGCTCGGCGCGGCCGGGCGCGACCCGTCCGTCTTCGGCGACGACGCCGACCGCCTCGACGTCGGCCGCTCCCCCAACCCCCACCTGGGCTTCGGGGCCGGGGTGCACTACTGCCTGGGTGCCCCGCTGGCCCGGCTGGAGATCGCCGAGGTGCTGCGCGCACTGCTGGGACGCCTGCCCGACGCCGTCGTCGACGGCGCGCCGGTCCGGCGTCCACGGTTCGTCATGCGCGGCTGGGCGGAGCTGCGACTGGCCGCCCACACCGTCCGATGAACCGAATGCCGCAATGATCCGAGAGCCGAACGGTCCATTCCCGGGAGCCGTCGGCGAATTGTCGATGGCGCCGCGCAATCACCGACGAAAAAGGGGCGTCGGGAACGACCGGAACCGACGTCGACGACCATCGGACGACGTGGTGGAATCGACAGCGATGGAATCGTGGTCGGAACTGCTGCGGACCGTTCTCGGCGTGCCGGGGACGGGGTACGCCTGCGTCGCCGACCCCGCCACCGGCGAGCTCGTCGCGGACGCCGGCGGGCGTGCCGTGCCCGGCCTCGCCGAGGTGCTCGGCTGGGGCGCCGCGCAGGTCGTCGCCGAGGGACCGGGGCCGGTGTTCGAGGATGCGGTGATCACCACCCGGGAGGGCGACCACCACCTCCTGCGGGCGCTGCCCCGCGACGGCGCGGCCCCGCTGCTCGCCTACGCCCACCTCGACCGGTCCGGCAGCCCCGTCGCGCTCCTCCGGCGGGCGCTGCGTCCACCCGGCAGGACCCCGGTACGGACGGATCCACAGGTCACGACGCCGCCCGTCGCGCCGGCCGCGGCCCCGGCACGTCCGGTGATGCGGGTCCGCCCGGCCGCGCCCGCGGTGTCGCCGCCCGGGCCCGCGGACCCCCCACCGGCGACGGTCGCGGTGCCGAGGCCGTCGCCGGTGCCGGACGCCGAGCGCACCCCGGCACCGGCCGTCCCGCTCCCCCGGCGGGCGCCCGGCCCCGCCGAGCCGTCCGAACCGGCCCAGCCCCCTGCCGCGGCCGACGGTGACGACGCGCACGCCGGGGCCGTCCCCGAGGGCGGCCGGTGGGCCGACGACCTGGGCACCATGGCCCGGATCCTCGCCGCGCTGCGCCGTCTGGACCCGTCGTCGTCCACGGGCTGACGACAGGGTGTTGACGCTCCGGAATTGCGCGTTATCGTTGTCCGCCCCGGCGCCGGAAAGAACTGAGATCATTTTCCGCGGAATGCGGAACGGGATCGCGGCGCGGGCTCCCCGAGATCGTCGCGGCGACTGCCGCGCGGAAGGCTCCTGAGATGAACAACATCGATCGTTCCCTGGACATGGCCGCCAACATCAAGGGCGCGTTCGCGGTCGCGATCGTCGACTTCGACAGCGGCATGACCCTGGGGTCGCGCGGGGGCAGCCCCGAGTTCGACCTCGACGTCGCCGCGCCCGGGAACTCCGAGGTCGTCCGGACCAAGCTCGAGGTCATGCAGAAGCTGGGGCTGCGCGAGAACATCGAGGACATCCTGATCACCCTCGACACCCAGTACCACCTGATCCGGATCATCCGCGGCACCGACGAGCAGCTGTTCTTCTACCTCGTGCTCAACCGCGCCCAGGCCAACCTGGCGATGGCCCGCCGCGACCTGCGCGTCATCGAGCAGCAGTTCGCGATGACCTCGCCGCAGGCCGGTGCGCCGCAGCAGCAGGGCCAGGCGTTCTTCCCCGCCCAGCAGCGCTGAGGCCCCCGCGACCCACACGACCGATGGGACGTCACCGGCACGCCGTCGCCGTGCGCACCGACGGGCTGGCCGCCGTACTGGGGCCGCTGTTCTTCGACCCGCGGATCCGCTCGGCGGCCCTGCTCGACGTGGACAGCGGGATGGTCCTCGACGTCTGCGGGCCCGACACCGCCGTCGGGCGGACGGGCCGGGGCGTCCCCGCGGCCCACGACCACCGCGACGAGGTCCGCGGCGCGGCGCACGCCGAGCTCGTCCGGATCGCGCTGGCCCTCGCCCCGAACGCGGGCGGGCGGCTCGGGCTCGTCCTGGAGGCGGTCCCGGACCGGCACGTGCTGCGCACCGTCGCCGACCCGCACGGCGGGCGGCTGGCCCTGTCGGTGGTCGTGCGCGGCCCCGACCGGGCCGTGCGGCGGGTCCGCAAGCTGCTGGAGGAGGTCTCCGACGCCGCGCTGACCGCCGGCCCGTCGACGGCGGTCCGCCCCGGCTCGGCGGGCTGGGTGGCCACGCCCGTCACTCCCGCGCCGCCGCCGGCTCACCCGACACCCGCACCCATACCGGCACCGGCACCGGCATCCCCACCGGTGGTGCGGCCGGACACCGCCCGGGTGCCCAGCCCGCCCGGGTTCAGCCCGCCGGGTCCGCTGCCGTGGTCGGGACCGGTGCCGCCGTCGGCGCTGCCTGCGGGGCCGCCGCTCCCACCGGGACCGCCGGCTCCGCGACGGCCGTACCCGCCGTCGCCGACACCAGCAGCTGCCGGGGACCCTGCGCCCGCGTCCCCAGCAGAGCGGTGAGCAGGCGGACGACCCGGATCGTGCGCCACGCCGTGACCGCGGCGAGCACGTCGGCCCAGGCGTGCAGGACGACCCCGTCGGCCAGCGCCTGCGTGCCGGTGCGGAACCGCCAGACCAGGACGACCGCGCCGAGGACCACGCACGCCCCCCACAGCGCCCACCAGACCAGCAGCTCCCGCGACGGCGACGGCCGCCGTTCCGGCGGCAGGTCCAGCGCGGCGTGCTCGGTCTCGGCCAGCAGCGAACCGGGCGCGACCAGGTTCCAGCCGGGCACCACCCAGCCCGCGACGACCCAGCGGCGGCTCCGCCAGGCGCGCGTCCCCGCGCGGTCCGCGGCGGCCCGGTAGGTCCACAGGCTCCACGAGATCATCAGCACCCCGGCGGCGATCGTCGCCACCACCGAGGACCAGCCGCCGAACCACACCAGCGCGTCGGAGACGCCGACGGCCTCCGGGGACAACGCGTCGGACCGGCTGAACAGCAGCAGCACGTACCGCCACACCTCGGCGACGGCGGCGACTCCCGACACGACGACGACCACCCACAGCACGGGCACGAGCTGCGCGGCCAGCGCGCGGGCCCGGTCGACCGGCCGGAGCGGGCCCTCACCGGGAACCGGCGTGATCCGCCAGGGCCCCACCGGGAGACCCCAGCGCGGGACGGCGCGGTAGCGGGGCGGGCCGGCGTAGCCGTCCCGCCGGGCCGTGGGCTCGGCGGCCGGCCCACCGGGCGTCGTCGCCACCCAGTCCAGGGCGGCCAGGTACCGGCCGCACCACGGGCAGAACGCACCCCCGCCGGGGGGCGCCGTCCGGCCGCAGCGCGGGCACGGCGGGCCCGGCCGTCGGGACGCCGGCGCGGACACGGGTCAGGCGATCCGGGGGGCGCTGCCGTCGTCGGTCACGACCGTGCGGCCCTGGGCGGCCCAGTCCTGCATGCCGCCCTCGACGTTCACCGCCGGGAAGCCCTGCTGGGCCAGGTAGGCGACGACCCGGGCCGACCGGCCACCGGAGCGGCAGACGACGTAGAGCGGGTCGTCGGTGGGGACCTCGCCCATCCGGCCGGCCAGCTCGGACATCGGCAGGTGACGGGCGTGCGGGGCGTGCCCTGCGGTCCACTCGTCGAGCTCGCGGACGTCCAGCATCGGGGCGTCGGCGGGGAGATCGGACACGCTCACGGCGGGAACCGGGTCGGACATGGCGCCATCCTGCCACGCCGCCCCGTCAACCCGCCGTGAGCGGCGCGGGTCAGCGGCCGTCGTCGCGGTAGAGCGACCCGTGCGGGATCGTCACCTCGTTCGGGTTCAGCGGCGGCTGGACGGCCCGGTACCCGCCGGTGGCCTGCGCGGGGCGGTACCCGCCGGTGCCCTGCGGCCCGGGCCTGCGCCCCGTCCCGAACCGGTCCGGACGCCCGTCGGCCCCGACCGCGGGCTGGGTGCCGGTCAGCCCGGTGTTGCCGAACAGCTCGCCGGCCTGGCGGCTGGTCTGCGGCCGCTGCTGTCCCGGGTTCGGCCGGGGCTGCGGACGCGGCTGCGAGCGGTGCCGGCCGGAACCCTCGGCCCCGCGCCGGGGGATCCCGATGAGGTCCTCGGCGGGTACGGCGGTCGGCTTCGGCGCCTCCTTCGGCGCGGTGGTCGCGCGCACCGCACCGGCACCGGTGAGCGAGCGGACCTCCATCTCGGCGTAGCGGGCGGCGTTGAACCGCTCGCGGCCGCCGAGGAAGGTGCCGATGATGCCCAGCGCGAACGACACCGGGATCGACACCAGGCCGGGGTTGGACAGCGGGAAGAACGCGAAGTCCACGTTCGGCACCATCGAGGTCGGGGACCCGGACACCGCCGGGGAGATCACGATGAGGCCCACGCAGACGATCACGCCGCCGTAGATGCTGCACAGCGCGCCGGTCGTGTTGAACCGCTTCCAGAACAGCGAGAACAGGATCGTCGGCAGGTTCGCCGACGCGGCGACGGCGAACGCCAGCGCCACCAGGAAGGCAACGTTCTGGCCGTTGGCGACGATCCCGCCGCCGATCGCGACCAGGTCGATGACCAGCGCGGTCGTGCGGGCGACCTTGACCTCGGCGTCCGGCGTGGCGGTGCCGCGGCGGAGCACGTTGGCGTAGACGTCGTGGGCGAACGAGGCCGACGCGGTGATCGTCAGACCGGCGACGACCGCGAGGATCGTCGCGAACGCCACCGCCGAGATGAGGCCGAGCATGATCTCGCCGCCGAGGGCGTAGGCCAGCAGCGGCGCGGCGTCGTTCTGGTTGGCGCGGGTGATCGTCCCCGGCGGCAGCAGCGCCGTCGCGCCGTAGCCGAGCACCAGCGTGAACAGGTAGAAGATGCCGATCAGCCAGATCGCCCAGACCACCGAGCGCCGGGCCTCCTTGGCCGAGGGCACGGTGTAGAAGCGCATCAGGATGTGCGGCAGACCCGCCGTGCCGAGCACCAGGGCCAGGCCCAGCGAGATGAAGTCGATCTTGTTCGTGTACTGCAGGCCCGGGTTGAGGATCGCCTCGCCGTGCTCGGAGTTCCGGGTGGCCTGCTCCAGCACCGCGGACAGGTTGAACCCGTAGCGGCCGAGCACCCAGGTGGTGAGCACGGCGGCACCGGTGAGCAGCAGACCGGCCTTGATGATCTGCACCCAGGTGGTGCCCTTCATGCCGCCGAACAGCACGTAGACGACCATCAGGCCGCCGACGACGACGATCACCAGCGCCTGCGACAGCTTGTCGGTCTTCGGGATCTGCAGCAGCAGCGAGATCAGCCCGCCGGCCCCGGCCATCTGCGCGATCAGGTAGAAGAGCGAGACGACCAGCGTCGAGGTCGCGGCGGCCGCGCGGACCGGGCGCTGGCGCATCCGGAACGCCAGGACGTCGCCCATCGTGAAGCGGCCGGTGTTGCGCAGCAGCTCCGCGACGAGCAGGAGCGCCATCAGCCAGCCGACGAGGAAGCCGATGGAGTAGAGGAAGCCGTCGTAGCCGTAGAGCGCGATGGCCCCGGCGATGCCGAGGAACGAGGCCGCGGACAGGAAGTCACCGGCGATCGCGGTGCCGTTCTGCGGGCCGGTGAACGCGTGGCCACCGGTGTAGTAGTCGGCACGCGTGGCGTTCGTGCGGCTGACCCGCAGCACGATCATCAGGGTCACGATCACGAACAGCAGGAAGAACCCGAGGTTCGCGGTGACCGAGCCGACCGACTCGGCCTGGGCCAGTACCGACGTGGTCATGCGCGCACCTCCGCCTGCTCGACCCGGGCGCGCAGCTCGGCGGTCGGGCCGTCGATCTCACGCTCGGCGAACCGGACGTACAGGGTCGTGATCAGGAAGGTGGAGACGAACTGGCCGAGGCCGACGAGCAGCCCGACCGTGATCGTCCCGACGACCCGGATGGACATGAACTCGGGGGCGTAGCTGGCGAGACCGACGTACGCGAGATACCAGGCGAGGAAGATCGCGGTCATCGGGAACACGTAGCGCCGGAGACGGCTGCGGTACGCCCGGAACTCGGGACTCGCCTGGACCTGCTGGTAGATCGTGCCGGCCGAGCGCTCTGCGGGGCTGCTCATGGCGCCGGTTCCTTTCGGGTCGTGCTGCGGGGAGCCGGGCCGCGTCGTGGCCGGGGGACCGCGGCGCGCCCCCGGGGGACACACTTCACCCGGAACAACGACGGGGTATCGCATCGGGGAACGTCGTTGCGTGCCGTTACCGACGAAGAACCCCGGTCCGGACGAACCGACCCGTCCGAACGGTGACGCTGTGTAGACCCGTTCGGGGGAGAGCCGTCAGGCCCTGTCGTCCAATCGGTCCCGCATGAGACCCAGTCGTTCGGGTGCGTGCAGGCGCAGGAGCACCTGGCCGGCATCGGCGGGGCGGCGCGCCCGGGTGAACCAGGAGACCAGCGCCATCGTCGCGAACGCCAGCGGCACGCTGACGATCGCCGGCCGGTACAGCAGGACCCCGATCCAGCCGGCCGACGGGCCGAGCCCGGAGACGTCGGCGCCGGCCAGCGCGGCGACGACCGCCCCGGCCGACACCACCCCGCCGACGACGACCCCGGCGATCGCGCCGACGTCGGTCAGCCCACGCCACCAGATGCCCAGCACCAGCAGCGGGCAGAACGTGGACGCGGCGACGGCGAACACGAGCGCGACGGCCTCGGCGAAGTTCAGGCCCGTCGGCACGAGCGCGACGATCGTCGGCGGCACCCCGGCGAGCACCGTCGCCAGCGGGAAGCGCCGGGTCATCCGGCCGTGGCGGGGCAGCACGTCGGTGGACACGACGCTGGCCAGGCTGACCAGCAGGCCCGACGCCGTCGAGAGGAACGCGGCCCACGCCCCCGCGGCGACGAGGCCGCCCACCAGCGCACCGAGCAGCCCGCTGCCCAGGATCGCGGTCGGGAGCAGCAGCACCGCGGCGTCGGTGCGGCCGGTGACCAGCAGCTGCGGGGTGTAGACCCGCGACAGCACGCCGAGCAGGGTCACCAGCACGTAGAAGCCGCCCAGCATCGCCAGGACGAGCACGGCGCTACGCCGGGCCGCCCGGCCGTCGGAGTTGGTGTAGAAGCGGCCGAGCACGTGCGGCAGGCCCATGGTCCCCAGGAACGTGGCGAGGATCAGCGAGTAGGTCGCGAGGAGCTGGTGCTGCTCGGAGCCGGTGAACGGGCGCAGCCAGCTCTCGTCGTCGGTGGGGGCGCCGCGGGTGACCGGTACCGGGTCGCCCGCCGCGAAGCGCAGCTCGGTCCCGGCGGTGACCTCGTGGGTGGACCCGGCGACCCAGCGCAGCGGGCCGTCGACGGCCTGACCGTCGACGGTGCCGCGGGCGACGACGTCGACGGCCAGCCGCGCCTCCAGCGTCACCGGCGTCGCGACCGAGACGGTCGTGGGCTCGCGGAACTCCGGCGGCTCGTCACGGGCGAAGGTGTGGCCGTCGCCGAGCCACACGGCCAGGCCGATCACGGCGGGCACGGCGAGCGCGGTCAGCTTGAACCAGTACTGGAACGCCTGCACGAACGTCACGGACCGCATCCCGCCGAGCGCGACGGTGGCGACCACGATCACCCCGGCCGCGCCGGAGCCGATCCAGTCGGGCAGACCGGTGACGATGCCGACGGTCAGCCCGGCGCCCTGCAGCTGCGGCAGCAGGTAGAGCCAGCAGATGACGATGACGACGGCCGCGCACACCTTGCGCAGCATCGGCGAGGCGAGCCGGGCGTCGGCGAAGTCGGGGACGGTGTAGGCGCCCGACCGGCGCAGCGGCGCGGCGACGAACAGCAGCAGGAACAGGTAGCCGGCGGTGTAGCCGACGGCGTACCAGAGCGCGTCGACGCCCTGGACGAGGATCAGGCCCGCGATGCCGAGGAACGACGCCGCGGACAGGTACTCGCCGGAGATCGCGCCGGCGTTGAGCCGTGACGGCACCGACCGGGACGCGACGAGGAAGTCCGAGGTCAACCGGGTCCGGTGGGCGACGGAGCCGATCACGGCGGACGCGACCGCCACCAGGACGATCGCGACCAGCGACAGGATCGCGGTCAGGCTCATCGATCGGCCACGTCGTCGGCGAAGTCCTGTTCCGCCGCCTCCGCGGAGGTCACGTACCACCAGCCCAGGCCCAGCAGGAACGGGTAGACGAGCACGCCGAGCAGCAGCCAGGGCAGCCGGATGCCGAGCACCTCGACCTGACCGATCACCGGGACCGCGATGAACAGCGCGGGCAGCACGCCCAGCCCGATCAGCGCGACGACGCTGACCCGCAGCGCGAGCAGCAGCTGGGTGCGGACCAGGGAGTTGCGCAGCAGGGTGCCGACGGCGCCGGGGTCCTGCACGTCGGACAGCCCGCGCGAGGACTGCGCGGTCGAGCGGCGTTCGGAGAGCACGACGCGGACGCGTCCGGCGCCGGGCCCCTCGCCGTCGGCGTCGTCGAGCTCCTCGACGGCGGCGGGCGGGTCGGTCGGCTCCGCGGAGAACGGGCGCGGGCGGGCCCCGGTGTAGGGCGCGGCGGCGGCCGGGGCGAACGGCTCCGGCCCGGGCTCGACCGAGGGCTCGGGAGCCGGGGCGACGACGTCGACCTCGGGGGCGCGCCAGATGACCTCGGTGCGTTCGAGGGGGCCGCCGCGCAGCTCGTCGAGCTCCTCGTCGAGCTCGTCCTCGTCGGGGAGGTCGTCGTCCAGCTCGTCGTCGGCACGGTCGGCGGCGGCGGCGTCCTCGACGCCGAAGCGGTCGTCGGAGTCCGCGGGGCGGTACGGCATCGGTGCGACGGGGCCGCGCCGTCCCGCCGCGGACCAGCGGGTGGGGACCGGACGGGTCTCGGGGGACTCCTCGGGACGCGGCCGGTCGGCCGGTGCGACGACGGTCGTGTCCCCGGTCCCGGTACGGGCCCGGATCGCGGTGCCGTCCGTGCCGTGGGTGTCGGCCGTGTCCGGGCCGCGGGCCGTGTCGGCGCCGGCCGTGCTGTCCGTGGCGTCGGCCGTGCCGGTCGCGCCCCCGGTCCCGGGGGCGCCGGTCGTGTCTGTGGTGCCCGCCAGGAGCGCGCTGCGGTCGGGGGACCAGGTGTTCGACCACGACGTCGCGCCCGGGACGCGCTGGGGCAGGCCGGAGCCGCCGCTCGAGGGGGGCCACTGCTTCCCGCTGTCGGCGACGCCCGGTGCCGGGGTCACGCCCGGGGCGGACGGCCAGCCGTCGCCGGGGCGCACACCCTCCGGGGCGTAGGGGTCCGGCACGAGGTTCGTGCGGGTCCGGGCCGGGCGGGAGCGGGTGGGGTGGACGGGCCGGGCGTAGGTCTCGCGCGCGTCGGGGTCGTCGGAGTCGCGGGCATCCGGGTCGCCGACGTCGGGGGTGCGGACGTCGGGGGTGCGGACGCCGTCGTGCGGGGCGTCGTCCTGCGGGGTGCCGTCGTGCCGGGCGTCGTCGTGCCGGGCGTCGTCCTGCGGGCGGGGGTCGGCCGGGGCGGGCGCGACGGGCGACGACGCGGCGGCCGCACCGGTCCCGGCGGTTCCGGCGGTTCCGGCCGGGTTCGCGACGCCACGGGCGGCCGCACCGCGGGGCGGGTCGGCGTGGTCGACATCGGGGGCCGGAGCGTCGTGGTGGTCGGGCTGCCCGCCGTCCCGCGGTCGCGGCCCGGCCGGGTCGACGCGGGCGTGCCGGCCGGTCCCCCCGGCCCGGTCCGCGACGCGACGGGCGATCTCGGCCTGGAGCCAGCCGGCGCCGCTGTCGTCGGCGGGTTCCTCGACCGCGCGGCGGGCCCGGCGGGCGGCGCGGCCCCCGGTCGCTGCGGTCGCGTCCCGGTCACCGACGGCCCGGTCGCCGGAGCCCGGGTCGCCGGGCCCCTGGCTGCCCGGTCCCTGGCTGCCCGGTCCCTGGGTGCCGGGCGCCCGGGTGCCGGTATCCGGGCGGCCGTGGACGCGGTTGCCGGGGGCGGAAGCGGAGGCGGTGTCACCGGGCGCGGCGCTGTCGGGCGTCGGGCCGCCGGGGACGGGGCCAATGGCGGGTGCGGGCGCGGCGGGTGCGGGCGCAGCCGGAGCAGCACCGGCAGCGCGCGCGACGGCCCCCTCGGGCCCCGGTCCGGCGGTCGGTCCCGGACCGGCGGTCGATTCCGGACCGGCGGTCGATTCCGGACCGGCGGTCGATTCCGGACCGGCGGTCGATTCCAGGCGGGGGGTCGGTTCCGGGCGGGGGGTCGGTTCCGGGCGGGGGGTCGGTTCCGGGCGGGGTGTCGGCCGGGGGCCGGGGCTCGGCACGGAGCCGCCACCGGCGCGGCCGGACCCGGACCGCTCGGGGCCGGACGCACCGGCGACCGGCCGGGCCGAGCCGGACCGGCCGGAGGAGGACCCCGGAGCAGAACGGTCGGACGGGGTGCCACCGGCGTCCGGCCGGGCCGGTGCGGGCCGTCCACGGTCGTCGGGCGCACCGGACCCCGGCACCGGGCCGTGCGGCAGCGCGGCGGACGGGCCGGCGGACCCGGGCGCGCCGTACCCGCCGGCCGGCCGCGGGTGCGGACCGGACGCGAACGAGCCACGCGGCTGGGCCGGGATGGCGTTCCCGGACGGCTCCGGCGCGAGGGCGACGCGGCGGTTGCGGTGCTCGAGCGCCGGGTTCCAGGCGTCGAGTCCGGCGACGGCGCCGTCGGGGTACGGGCGCGACCGTGCGGGGTCCGGACGCTCCTCGGGCGCGGCGGAGCCCTGGTCCGCACGGGACCCGGCGACCGTCGCGTCGGGCTCGGTGCCGGGCCGGTCGGACCCGTCGAGATCGTCCGCGGCCCGGTCGGACTGCGGACGCACCGACGGCGAGACGCCGCCGGTGGACCTGCTCACCTCTGGCTCCACGCCTGCTTGGTCGCGCGGACGAGGCGGTCCTTCAGTTCACGGGTGTGCCGACGGCTGACCGGCAGCTCCGCGGTCTCCGGGCCGGATCCGATGCGCACGACGTAGCCGGACCCGGCCAGCCGCAGCTCGGTGACCAGCGGCAGCGCCACCAGGAACGAGCGGTGGATGCGCACGAAGCCGGCGTCGCGCCAGCGGTCCTCGAGCACCGACAGCGGGATCCGGACGAGGTGGCTGCCCTCGGTGGTGTGCAGCCGGGCGTAGTCGCCCTGCGCCTCGACGTAGCGCACGGCGGACCGCGGTACCAGCTTCGTGGTGCCGGCCAGCTCGACGGGGATGACCTCGTCGTCGCCGCCGGTCTCCTCGCGCACGGTCTCGACCGGCCCGCTGCGCCGGGTCGACAGGATCCGGTCGAGTGCGGCGGAGAGGCGCTCGGTGCGCAGCGGCTTGAGGAGGTAGTCGATGGCACCGACGTCGTAGGCGTCGACCGCGCGGTCGTCGTGCGCGGTGACGAAGACGATCGCCGGCTGCACGGCCATGTTCTGCAGCACCCGGGCCAGCTCCAGGCCGTCGAGACCGGGCATGCGGATGTCGAGGAACACGGCGTCGATGTCGGTCTGCTCGGCGACGTCCGCGCCGCCCCCCGCTCCGGGTCCGGCGGCCGCCCCGGCCCGGCGGCCGTTCAGGATGCGCAGGGCCTCGGTGGACTCGCCGGCCTTGAGGACCGTCGCGACGCGCGGGTCCTCGTCGAGCAGGTAGGCCATCTCCTCGAGCGCGGGCTGCTCGTCGTCCACCGCGAGAACGACCAGTCCGCGAGTGGTGTCGTTGCTGTCCACGATCTCCTCATCCTGCTTCCGGGCCTGCGCCGGGAAGCCCATCCGCTCGATGATCGCCCGGCGCCGCGACCATGGTGACGTGCCGACGCGCGTGATGCCAGGGCACGAACCGGATCGGTGACCGTCCGGACACGGGGTGCAGCTCGGCCGTGGTACGCACGGTCACCGGTGTCACAGCCCGTAACGGGCCCACGCCGCCCGCGTCTCGAGGGCGGAGAGCAGCTCGTGCCCGGCCCCGGCGATACCGCCGGAGAGGCCGGCCTGGGCCGCGGACCCGCCCGCGCCGAGGCGGGCGAGCAGCGGCCTGCGCTGCTCCACCGGGCGCTGCTCGGCGTCGGGGAAGCGTTCGGTCAGGACGTCGTGGGCGCTGCCGATGCCGTCCACCAGGCCCAGCTCGCGGGCCCGCTCACCCAGCCACACCTCGCCGTCGAACAGCTCGGTGTCGGTCGCGAGCCGGTCGCCGCGCCGCTCGCGCACCCATCCGGTGAATCGGTCGTGCAGCTGTTCCTGCAGGCCGGTGAGCCAGGCGACGTCCTCGGACCGCTCGGGCAGGAACGGGTCCAGCCGCGACTTCGACCCGCCCGCGGTGTGCAGCCGCCGGGAGACACCCCACCGCTCGATCAGGCCGTCGAGCCCGAACCCGGCGCTGATCACGCCGATCGAGCCGACGATCGAGGTGGAGCAGGCGTAGATCTCGTCGGCGGCGCAGGCCAGCCAGTAGCCACCGGACGCGGCGACGTCCTCGCAGAACGCGAGCACAGGCACGTCCTTCTCCGCCGCCAGCGAGCGGATGCGGTCCCCGATCAGCTGGGACTGGGTCGGCGAGCCGCCCGGGGAGTTGATCACCAGTGCGACGGCGGCGAGCCGCTCGGGCGCGAACGCCCGCTCCAGCACCTTCTCCAGCGAGGAGACGCTCAGCACCTGGCGCGGTACCGGCGCGGCCTGGGCGCTGATGACGCCCTGCATCCGCACGACCGACACCACCGGAGGGCCGACCGACTCACCCAGCCTGCCGGGCAGACGGGAACTCACCGCCGCGGGAATACGCAGGACGTCCATGCCGTCCCACCGTACGCGCGAGCACAGGGTGACGTGGTGTGACCGGATCGGCACATCTCGCGACCAGTTGGGTAACCCGTACGGCCCATCGGATCGCCGGAGGGTCCCACGGATGCCCGCCGGTCAGGCCCGGATGCCCGCCCGGAACTTCGGCACCCGCAGTGTGATCTTCATACCGGCGCCGATGTTGGTGTCGACGACGAGGCCGAAGTTGTCGCCGAAGGCCGAGCGCATGCGGTCGTCGACGTTGCCGAGGCCGACGTGCGCGCCGGAGAGGTGGGCGTCGTCGAGGTCCTCGTTGAGCCGGGCCGGGTCCATGCCGACGCCGTCGTCCTCGACGACGATCACGCACTCGGACCCGGCGTTCTCCGCCCGGATGGTGACGGTGCCGCCGTTGGGCTTGCCGGACAACCCGTGCCGGACCGCGTTCTCCACCAGCGGCTGCAGCGCGAGGAAGGGCAGGACGACGTTCTGCACCTCCTGGTCGATCTGGAGCTTGATGTTGAGCCGGTTCCCGAAGCGGGCCTTCTCCAGCCGGACGTAGCGCTCGATGTTGTTCAGCTCGTCGAGCAGCGTCGTGTACTCACCGGCCGAGCGGAACGAGTACCGGGTGAAGTCGGCGAACTCGATGAGCAGCTCACGGGCCCGCGCCGGGTCGGTGCGGATGAACGAGGCGATCGTGGTGAGCGCGTTGTAGACGAAGTGCGGCGAGATCTGGGCGCGCAGGGCGCGGACCTCGGCGCGGTTGAGCCGGGCCCGGGAGTCGTCGAGCTCGGCGAGCTCCAGCTGGCTGGACACGTAGCGCGCGACCTCGCCGGTGGCCCGCAGCACCGGCGGACCCGCCGTCGACGGGGTGAGCGCGGCGAGCGTGCCGATGATGTTGCCGTCGCTCTCCAGCGGGACGACGACGATCCCCCGCACCTCACAGCCGGGCTGGTTGCACTTGATGGAGGTGTGGCTCATCAGCTCCATCCGGCCGGTCCGGACGACCGTGTCGGCGAGCGTCTGCACGTCCTGCTGGTGCTGGTCGGCGGTGCCGTCCCAGCCCAGGACCGTCCCGCGGGAGTCGGTCATCGCCATCGCCGTGGTCTCCAGCAGCTGGCGCAGGTACGGCAGCGCCTGCGACGCCGAGCGCGACGACAGCCCCTCGCGCAGCACCGGCGCGGCCAGCGCGACCGTGTGCAGCGCGGAGAACGTGGCCTTGGCCAGCGGCGAGACCATCGTGTTGCGCCGGTTGCGCTGCCACAGGAAGAAGAACACCGCGACCACGCCGACGACGACCGCCACCACGAGCAGCAGCGCCATGGACGGGGTGAGCGTGGTGGATCCGTCCACGACTGCGAGCACCCCCGTTCCCGCGCCCGCCACTAGCGCACCAACCGGGACAGGCGGCGGTCGGCGAGCGGTTTCCCCCCGGTCTGGCAGGTCGGACAGTACTGGAACGATCTCTCCGCGAACGACACCTCGCGCACGGTGTCGCCGCAGACCGGGCAGGGCAGCCCGGTGCGGGCGTGCACCCGCAGCCCGGAGCGCTTCTCCCCCTTGAGCTCGGCGGCGCCCTGGCCGACCGAGCGGGCCACCGCGTCGGACAGCACGGCGTGCAGCGACTCGAACAGGGTGTCCCGGGCGGCGGCGTCGAGCCGGGACGCGGTGGCGTAGGGCGACAGGCGCGCGGTGTGCAGGATCTCGTCGGAGTAGGCGTTGCCGATGCCGGCGAGCGTGGACTGGTCGGCCAGCAGCGTCTTGAGCCTGCGGTTGTCGCCGTCGAGCAGCTCGTCGAGACCGGCCCGGCCCAGCTCCAGTGCGTCCGGCCCCAGCTTCGCGATGCCCGGGACCTGCGCCGGGTCGTCCACCAGGTAGACGGCGAGCCGCTTCTGGGTGCCCTGCTCGGTGAGGTCGAAGCCCGGCCCGCCGACCTGGTCGAGGTGCACCCGCAGCTGCAACGGGCCGCGGCCCGGCTTGGGCGGGGTGACGCCCGCGGTGGTGTGCCAGCGCAGCCAGCCGGCCCGGGACAGGTGCGTGACCAGGTGCAGCGGGCCGGTGTCGGGGCGGTCGTCGAAGTCGACCGACAGGAACTTCCCGAACCGTGACGCCCCGGTCACCACCCGGCCCACCAGCGCCGACACCGGCGGGTCGAACGTCTTCAGCGCGCTCATCGAGGCCAGGTCCACCCGGGCCACCGGGCGGTACACGGCGTGCTCACGCAGGTGGTGGGCCAGGGCCTCCACCTCGGGCAGTTCGGGCACCGCGACTCCTAGTTGATCGGCTGCAGCGGGCTGTCCGCGTGGCCGGGCGTCGAACGGTTCTTGAGGCTGCGCACGACCACCTTGGTCTCCTCGCGTGCGGTGGCGAGCCCGCGCACCATGCCCGTCCACTTCTCCGGGGGCAGGTCGTAGCCGCCCTGGGTCTTCGCGGTGATCGTGAACGGCCTGCGCAGCAGCCAGCGGAAGGGGAAGAAGCCCAGTCCGACGATGACGACGAGCCAGTAGAACCAGGGGAAGACCACCCCGCTGGGCACCCAGACGATGAGGACCAGCCAGAAGAACACCAGTGTGCCGAGGATCAGCACGACCGCGCCGTTACCCGCGTCGACGTCGTGCTCGAACTCGTCACCAACCGCCGGCGTGGTCCACTCGATCCGCCGGCTCACCTGCCATTCGCGGTAGTCCGCCGCGATGACCGTCTTCGTCGTCAAGGTGTCCGCTCCCCTGCCCCGGTACCGCCCACGATGTTCCCACAGGGGGCCGACAGAACCGAGTATCCGCGCGCGGGCCACCCGGCGGTGCGGGGACGGGCAAGGGGCCTCAGCAGGCGGGCTCGGCGGGCTCGCGTTCCGGGGCGCCGGGGGCCAGCAGCTCCGAGCGGGTCAGCACGACCGGGTCCGGGCCGTCGTTGCGCAGCTCGTTGGGCCTGCCGTCCTCCAGGAAGAACGCCTCCCCCGGGCCGAACGGGCGCGGCTCGCAGGAGTCGGCGCGCTGCACGGTCACCGTGCCGGACCGCACGACGGTGATCACCGTGCCGGGGTGGCGGACCCAGCCGCTCGCCTGGCCCGGCTGCAGCACCTCGGTGCGCACGAGCAGCTCGGCGGGGCCGGGCGTGGAGATGTCGACGGGGCGGTCGAGGCGCCCCACCGCATCGGAACCCGCCTGGGCCGCGGTCGCACCGGGAACCTCGGAGCCACCGGGGGCGGCCGCGGATGTGGTCGGCGCCGCGGACCGGTCGGCCGGGAGGATCTCGACGGTCGTCCCGTCGGAGGGTGCGGCGTCGGACTCGTGGCCGAGCTGCCCCGGCTGGGCACACCCCGCGAGCAGGGCGGCGGTCGCGACCAGCAGGGCCGGTCCGAGAAGGTGACGGGCGAGCGGCACGGGCGGTGTCCCTCCGGGCGCGATGCGTGATCGCACCGCACGCTAGTGGCCGATCACCACGCGAGCGGCAGCCGGGTCGTCCCGTTGATGAAGTTGGAGGTCAGGCGGCGCACCTCCCCGTCGAGCCGGGCCGGCGGCAGACGCAGGAACGCGGTGAGGAAGGCCCGCATCTGCATCCGGGCGAAGTGCGCGCCCAGGCACAGGTGCGGCCCCTGCCCGAACGCCAGGTGCTCGTTCGGGGATCGGGTGATGTCGAAGGTGTCCGGGTCGGCGAAGCGGCGCTCGTCGCGGTGCGCCGAGCAGTGGTAGACGACGACCTTGTCCCCCGCCGCGATCTCCGCCCCGTTCGGGACGTGGTCGCGGGTGGCGGTCCGGCGGAACGTCAGCACCGGCGGGTGCCAGCGCAGGATCTCCTCGATCGCCGACGGCAGCAGCCCCGGTTCCGCGCGCAGGCGGGCGTAGGCGTCGGGGTGCCCGACGAGCGCGAGCACCCCGCCCGGCAACGCGCTGCGCACCGTGTCGTTGCCCGCGATGACCAGCAGGAAGAAGAACATGTGCAGCTCGGGTCCGGTGAGTGCGCGACCGTCGACCTCGGCGTGCACCAGTGCGGTCATGACGTCGTCGCCGGGCTCGGCGCGCTTGCGCTCGGCGAGGGCGTCGGCGTAGCCGAACATGTCGGCCAGCGCGGCCGGGGAGCGCGGGTTCACCGGTGGACCCTCGGCCGCGTGGTCCGGGTCCTGGTAGCCGATCACCCGGTTCGTCCAGTGCAGCAGCATCGGGCGGTCCTCGACCGGCACGCCGAGCAGGTCGGACAGGTTCTGCAGCGGGAACTCGTCGGTGACCCGCCCGACGAGCTCGCAGCCGCCGTCGTCGCGCACGGCGTCCAGGAGCGCGTCGGCGCGGCGCTGCACCGCGGCGGCGAACCCCTCCAGCCGCCGACGCGTGAACGCCCCGGTGACCAGCGTCCGCAGCCGGACCTGCTCCGGCGGGTCCATGTTGAGCACCATCCGGCGCAGGAACGGCAGATCGCCCGGGTCGGGGTCGCGGATCTGCGTCGCCCCGAGCGACGACGAGTAGTCGGCCGGGCTGCGCAGGACGTGCCGGACGTCGTCGTAGCGGGTGACGGCCCAGAACCCGGGTCCGGTCGGCCACGGGCCGACGGCGTGCTCGTCCTGCCAGGAGACGGGCACGGTGTCGCGCAGCAGCCGCAGCGCGTCGTGCGGCACCCCGCGGGCGAACACACGCGGGTCGAACACGTCGGTGTCGATCCCGTCCGGGTCGACCCCATCGGGGCCGCTCACCGGTTCGCCACCTCGATCAGCGTGTCCGCGTGGCAGGGCACGTCCTCGGCGCACCAGCAGCACAGGTCCTTGCCCGCGAGCTCGGTCCGGGCCCGTTCGACCAGGTCGGGGCGCTCGTCGAGCAGCCAGCGGCGGTGCGCGGCGATGGCCGGCGCCCGCCCCATCTCGCGCACGTCGAAGGGGTTGCCCCACGGTCCGGGCCGGGTGACGAGCACCGCGCCGTCGGGTTTGCGCCACCCCTTCGTGCGACGCAGCCGGATCCGCTGTGGAGTGCTCACGATCCGCACCGTAATCAGGTGGCGCAGCTCACGGCCAATCGCTTTGCATTGCGCAACGCATCGGCGCATGCTTGCGCGAGTCAACTAGTTGCGTGATACATGCACTACCGAGAGGGGGTCCGCGATGAGCACCGCACAGGCTGCCACCGCCGAGCCCGCCGACGCCGACCTGGAGCTCGCCGACTCGATCGTCCGGGAGCTGTTCCTACTGGTCCGCCAGGTGAAGCGGTCCGGTGAACGGCACCGACCCGAGATGATCGTCGACATGGCCGGCTACCACGTGCTGGCCCACCTCCACTTCGGCGGCCCGCAACGGGCCGGCGAGGTCGCCGCCACCTTCCACTCCGACCCCTCCACGATCAGCCGGCAGGTGTCCGGCCTGGTCAAGGCGGGTCTCATCGAGCGGCGCGCCGACCCCGGCGACGGGCGCGCCTCCCTTCTCGCCGCGACGGACGAGGGCGTCCGCGTGATCGAGACCGAGCGACGCCGTCGCGCGCACGTCATCGCCACCGTGCTGGCCTCGTGGAGCCCCGACGACCGGCAGGCCCTCACCGGCCTGCTCGGCCGTTTCCTCGACGACTACCAGACCTTCGAAGCACAGGAGTCCTGAGA
This sequence comes from Pseudonocardia sp. ICBG162, assembly GCF_020496225.1. Lineage (NCBI taxonomy): Bacteria > Bacillati > Actinomycetota > Actinomycetes > Pseudonocardiales > Pseudonocardiaceae > Pseudonocardia > Pseudonocardia sp. ICBG162. The sequence continues at coordinate 1,461,536 of NZ_JAHLJD010000031.1, read as the reverse complement.
ATGTCCACCGCTGCCGCCAGTGCGCAGCGCCCCGTCGCCACCTCCGGCGACGGCGAGCTGACGCACCGGCAGATCCTGACCGTCCTGGGTGGACTGATGCTGGGCATGTTCCTGGCCGCCCTGGACCAGACGGTCGTCTCGACCGCGATCCGCACCATCGCCGACGACCTGTCGGGCCTCAACCTGCAGGCGTGGGCGACGACGGCCTTCCTCATCACCAGCACCATCACCACGCCGCTGTACGGCAAGCTCTCCGACATCTTCGGCCGCAAGCCGCTGTTCATGACCGCGATCACGATCTTCCTGATCGGGTCCGTGGCCTGCACCCTGGCCTGGTCGATGTACTCCCTGGCCGCGTTCCGCGCGCTGCAGGGCCTCGGCGCCGGCGGCCTGATGTCGCTGGCGCTGACCATCCTCGGCGACATCGTGCCGCCGCGTGAGCGTGCCCGCTACCAGGGCTTCTTCCTGGCCGTGTTCGGCACCTCGAGCGTGATCGGCCCGGTCATCGGCGGCCTGCTGTCCGGCGTCGACACCATCGCCGGCATCGACGGGTGGCGCTGGATCTTCCTGGTCAACGTGCCCATCGGGCTCGTCGCGCTGGTCGTCGTCTACCGGGTGCTGAACATCCCGCACGTCCCGCGACCCGCCCGGATCGACTGGCCCGGCGCGCTGGCGCTGGCGCTGTGCCTGGTGCCGCTGCTGATCATCGCCGAGCAGGGCCGCGAGTGGGGCTGGGGCTCCACGTCGGCGGTGGTCTGCTACGTCATCGGCGGTGTCGGCCTGCTGCTGTTCCTGCTGGCCGAGCGTGCCTACGGCGACGCCGCGCTGCTCCCGCTGCGGCTGTTCCGCACCGGCATCTTCTCGCTGTCCTCGGTGCTCAACCTGCTCATCGGTATGGCGATGTTCGGCGGCATCGCGCTGCTGCCGCAGTTCCTGCAGATCGTGCACGGCGCGACGCCCATCGAGGCCGGCTTCATGATGCTGCCGCTGGTCGGCGGGATCATGGTCGCGTCGATCCTCTCCGGCCAGCTGACCTCGCGCACCGGCCGCTACAAGATCTTCCCGGTGATCGGCACCGCGTTCATCACGATCGCGATGGTGCTGCTGTGGCAGACCGTCACGCCGTCGATCCCGATCTGGCAGCTCGACCTGACCATGGCCCTGCTGGGTCTCGGCCTGGGTCTGTGCATGCAGACCCTCGTGCTCGCCGTGCAGAACGCGATGCCCGCCCGCGACATGGGTGTCACCACCTCCTCGGTGACGTTCTTCCGGCAGATGGGCGGCACGCTGGGCACCGCGATCTTCCTGTCGGTGGTGTTCTCCACCGCCGGCGACAAGATCGCCGACGCCATCCGCGCCGCGCTCGGCACGAGCTCGTTCCGGGCCGCGCTGACCGACCCCGCCGTCGCGGCCGACCCGGCCAACGCGCAGGTCGTCGGGGCGCTGCAGTCCGGTCAGGCCGGCGGCCTGTCCACCTCGGTGCTGGCCGACTCCTCGTTCCTGCAGCGGATCGACCCGCGGCTGGCCGCACCGTTCCAGGAGGGCTTCACCAGCGCGATGACGCTGGCGTTCCTCATCGCGGCCTGCGTGATCGCGGTGGCCTTCGTCCTGGTGCTGTTCATCAAGGAGCTGCCGCTGCGCACCATGTCCGGTGCGCAGGCCGCCCGGGCCGAGGCCGCGGGCGAGGGTGGCGCCGCCGCGTCGGTCCCGACCGAGGCGCTCGCGACGGTCGCCCCGGCCCCCGCCCCGGCCGGCCGGGTCGACGGCGGTGGGCGCGGAGCGGACATCGCGCCGCCCACCACGCCGCTGCCCGTCGTCGCCCGGCAGGAGCCGCCGCACCCGGCGCCCCAGCCGCAGCCCCAGCCGCGTCCGCACAACGGCACCGTCGGTGACGCCGCCGCGGCCGCGGGCCTGGACCACCTGCACTCCCGCAACGGCGACGGCCCGGCCGTCACCGGACGGGTCCAGGGCGGCACCGGCGCACCGGTCCCCGGGGCGGTCGTCACCGTCACCCGGCTGTCCGGCGACCAGGTCGGTCGCACCACGACCGACGGCGACGGCCACTACCGCATCGCCGTCGACCAGCCCGGACGCTTCCTGGTGGTGGCGGCCTCGGCGGCGCTGCCGCCGCACGCCGCCACGGTCTCGGTCGGCACCGAGCCGGTCCGCCACGACGTGCGGCTGTCGGTCAGCAGCGGCATCCGCGGCACCGTGCTCGACGCCGCGGGCACCCCGCTGCCCGGGGTCACCGTCTCGCTGATCGACCACGGCGGCGACGTCGCCGCGGCCGGCCGGTCCGGTGAGGGCGGCCGCTGGGCGCTCGACGGCGTCCCGGCCGGGCGCTACACGCTCACCGCGGCCGGCGAGGGCGTCGACCCGGTGGCGGTCGGCGTCGAGGTTCCCGGCTCCGGCACGGCGGTCCAGGACCTGCGGCTGCCGCAGCGCTCCCGGCTCACCGGCCGGGTCACCGCGGCGCCCGACGGGCACCCGGTGGCGCACGCACTGGCCACGCTGATCGACGCCGAGGGCGCCGTCGTCGGGTCGCGGCTGTCCGGCCCGGACGGGACCTTCGCGTTCGAGGGCCTGCCCGCGGGCAGCTACACCCTCGCGACCAGCGGCTACGCCCCGGTCGCGACGGTGGTCGCGCTGGAGCCGGGCCGGGTGACCCACTCCGACGTGGAGTTCCCGCTCCCGCTCGACGGACAGGCGTCCACGAACGGCAACGGGTCCGCGTCGAGCAACGGCAACGGGCTGCAGAACAGCCGGCACGTCCGGGAGGGGGAGCAGGGTCTGCGCGGCGAGGCGCACCGCTGACCCACCCGTCCGTGTTCCACGTGGAACGCCCCGTTCCTCCCGTCGAGGGAGGGGCGGGGCGTTCCGCCGTCTACAGCGCGATCGCCGCGCCCACCCCGGACCGGGGGTCGACCGCGGCGTGCAGCGTCCCGGGCCCGCCGCCCCCGGGGACGGCGGCGCCGGTCCCGACCGCGCACATCCGGCCCAGCGCCCAGGCGCCCGCGTCGTCCACGACGTGCCCGCGGCGGGTCAGCCCGGCGAGGGTGCCGGCCCCGAGCCGGGACTCGACGACGAGCCCGTGCGGCTCCCAGCCGCGCGGCGCGAAGGACGCGGGGAACGCCGTCGAGTGCCAGGTCGGCGCGTCGATCGCGGCCTGCAGGTCCAGTCCGCCGTGCATCAGCGCGAGCAGGAAGGCGAGCTGCCACTGGTCCTGCTGGTCCCCACCCGGCGTCCCGAACGCGAGCGCGGGCTCGCCGTCGCGCAGCGCCAGCGACGGCGACAGCGTCGTGCGCGGCATCCGCCCGGGCGCCAGCGTGCTCGCGAGCCCCTCCTCCAGCCAGAACATCTGGCCGCGGGTGCCGAGGCAGAAGCCCAGCGCCGGGATCGTCGGTGACGACTGCAGCCAGCCCCCCGACGGCGTCACCGAGATCATGTTCCCGGCGGCGTCGACGACGTCGACGTGCACCGTGTCCCCGCGGGCGACGCCGTCCCGCGACACCGTCGGCTCGCCGGTGCCCGGCCCCTCCGTCCCGGAGCCGCGCCCGGCGCCCGGGGTCGCCGCGTAGTCCCCGATCCGGGGGGTGCGCCCGCCCGGCGAGCCGGGTCGCAGCCCGCCGTCCGAGGCCGGGCCGATCAGGCCCCGCCGGTCGTCGGTGTAGGCGTCGGAGAGCAGGTCGGCGAGCAGGTCGGGGGTCGCGCCGTCGCCGTACCAGGCCTCCCGGTCGGCGAAGGCGAGCTTCGCGGCCTCGGCGGCGGCGTGCACCGTGTCGAGGGTCGCGACGCCGCCGGGCAGCTCCAGGTTCAGGCCCGCCAGCAGCCGCAGCTGCTGCAGCAGGACCGGCCCCTGCGACCACGGGCCGCACTTCGCGACCGACCAGCCGGACCCGGCGTCGGCGACGAGCGCGTCCTCGTAGTGCGCGGCCCAGCCGGCCAGGTCGTCGGCGGTGAGCAGGCCGGTGTGGTCGCGCCCGGTCTCGTCCCGGACCGGGGTCGCGGCGAACCGGCCGATCTCCTCGGCGACGAACCCGCGGTACCAGGCGTCGCGGGCGGCGTCGATGCGCGCCTCCCGGCTCGGGCCGACGGCCTCGTCGAGCAGCCGGCGCCAGGTCGCGGCCAGCGCGGGCAGCCGCACCAGCTCGCCCGCGGCGGGGACCCGGCCGTCGGGCAGCCAGGTCGCCGCCGACGACGGCCAGTGCGTGCGGAAGTGGTCGGCGACCGTGCCGATGGCCGCGGGCACCCGCGGGACCAGCGGGAACCCGCCCGCGGCGTAGTCGAGCGCCGGTGCGAGGACGTCGGCGAGCTCCCAGGTGCCGTGGTCGCGGAGCAGCGTCAGCCAGCCCTCCCAGGCCCCGGGGACCGTCGCCGGGAGCAGGCCGGTGCCGGGGACGATCGTGCAGCCCAGGTCGCGCAGCCGGTCGCCCGTCGCGGCGGCCGGTGCCACGCCCTGGGCGCACAGCACCCGCGGGACCGGGTCGGTCGCGGTGACGAACACGGCGGGCAGCTCACCGCCCGGCCCGCACAGGTGCGGCTCGACCACCTGCAGCACGAACCCGCAGGCGACGGCGGCGTCGAAGGCGTTCCCGCCCCGCGCCAGCACCGTGGCCGCGGCGGCGGTGCCGAGATGGTGGGTGCTGCTGACCGCGCCGTGGGGCCCGATCCGGTCGTGTCCTCTGGCTGCCACGACCGGGATCCTCACACGCTCGCGCGTGCCCCGCGGACCTCAGGCGGAGTCGCGCAGCTCGCTCACCAGCGGGACCTCCAGCACCCGGTCCGAGGACATCCACTCGCGCAGCGCATGGGTGGCCAGCACGTCGTCGGTGTTGTAGCCGAGCAGCCGCTGCCGCTGGACCGGGTCGGGCTCGCCGCCGTCGAGCGCGACGGCGTCGCGGTACCAGCGCATGGAGTTCTCCCCACCCGCCTCCGGGTCCCGCCAGGAGAACCCGGCGGCGGGAGCGATCTTCTTCAGCCCCTTGCCCTGCGAGCACAGGAACCAGGTGGAGACCACGCCGTAGAGGTCCACCCAGCACGGGTCCGCGACGAACGCGCGCACCTCGGCCTCGGTCGGTATCCCGGGCATCCCGGCGAACCGCTGCGCCGAGGCGATCATCCAGCGGTTCTCGGCCTGCTCGTTGTAGCAGTAGGCGGCGAACGTGCGCCCGGACGCGAGCGTGGCGGCGCGCAGGCCCGCGAACCACGTCCAGAACTCCCCGAACGAGCGACCCTCGTCGCGGGTGGGCAGCGGGTCCCAGGTCGCGAACGCCCGGTAGCCGGGCTCCGGGTCCCCGTCACGGGCACCGCCGGGCAGCGTCAGCAGCGCACCCCACAGGTAGGCGCCGGACTCGCCGAAGCTCTCCATGTCGACGTCGACCTCGACGTCGGCGCGGGTGACCGGCACCCGCGGCACCCGGCGGGCGACGGCGAGGCCCTGACGGCGCGCACGGGCCAGCGCCACGAGGTCGGTGAACGGCGGCCCGGGCAGGGGGCCGGTCAGCTCGGCGGGCGGGTCCGCCGGGTCCAGCGCGGCCAGCCCCGCGACGGTCGCGACGCCCGACTCCCGCAGCAGCCGCGCCGTCTCGCCGTGGGCGACCAGGCTGACGTCGTCGACCTGCTCCAGCTCGGCCTCGCACGTCGGCCACCAGGGGCAGCGGCGGCACTCGGTGATCCGCGACGGCGCCGCGAGCGCGGGCCCGCCGGTCGCCGCGGCCCGGGCGACGGCGGCCCGGTCGGTGAACCGCGCGTCGTACTCCTCCAGCGTGGACCGGCCGCCGGGCCAGTGCCCGGCCCGCAGGTCGTGCCAGACGACCACGTCGGCGTCGAGCCCGATCACCCCGCCGAGCCGCGGGGCCGACTCGGGCGGCGCCCAGCCCGCGGCCTCCAGCAGCCGGGTCAGCTGGGCCAGGGCCAGCAGGTCGCGCGGCTGGGAGCGGACCTTGCGGTCCGGGTCGTGCCGGGCGCGCTGCGGCCACGGGTCGGTGACGGCGGTGGTGCGCGCGCCCTCACCCGGATCGGTGATCCGGCGGCGCACGACGAGCAGCGGGACGTAGCCCCCGGTGGGCGTGCGCACGAGCAGCTCCGCGGTGCCGCGCCGGTCGCCGTCGACGGGCAGCACCGCACCCCAGACCAGCGGCGCACCGGCCGCGACGAGCTCGGCCGTGCGCTCCGCCCGGGCCGCCCGCGGACCGGCGCCGGCCCCGGCGGGCCCGGCCGCGCCGTCGGGCCAGGTGCTCGCCCAGTCCGCGCCCCAGGTGCGCGCGAGCAGCTCGCCGATCCGTACCCGGTGCGCCCCCGCGTCGGCCCGGCGCTGCTCGATCGCCGGGTCCGGCAGCCCCCGCGGCCGCTCCGCCGCCGACGGGTCGTGGTCCAGGTGCACCCGGCGGCGGCACCCGCTCAGCGCCGCCGCGTCCAGCAGGACACGGGGTGCGGTACGCGGTCCGGTCGAGGTGCTCACGGCTCCCGAGGGTAGAGACCACCCCCGACAGGACCGGATCCGCGTGACGCCCCGTTCCCCCACCCGGGTGGTGTCGGTCCTGCGCGTGCGGTGGGCGGGGCCCTAGGCTGCGTCGACACGGCGATCATCTGCCGAGCCGACCCGGGAGGACACGACATGGGACTGCTGCGCAGGAAGCCGAGCGCGGGCGAGCGCGCCGCGGCGGCGACCAGGGAGGCGGCGGTCGACGCGTCGGAACGGGTGCAGTCGGCCACGGTCCAGACCCTCGAGTACACCCGCGAGACCGCCGACAAGGCCGCCGAGAAGCTGCACCAGCGTGCGGTGAAGGCCCGGAAGAAGGCCGAGGCGGCGTCCCGGCGGGCGGAGAAGGCGGGCCGCCGGGCCGCGCGCAGCACGCGTCGCGCCGTCGGCGAGGGCACTGCCACCGCGAACAGCCTGCTGAGCTCGGCCGACCTCAAGGCCCGCTCGGCCGACCGGAAGGTCGCCAAGGCGGCCGCGAAGGCCGACGCGGGCGCCCGCAAGGCCGAGGCGAAGGCGGCGCAGGCCGCGGAGAAGGGCAGGCTCAAGAGCGAGACCCTTGCTGCCAAGCAGGCCGAGCGCGACCGCGTCGCCCGCGAGTGGAACGCCAGGAAGGTGCAGCGCTACCTGGGCGTCGCCAAGATCCTCGCGCCGCTGCTGGCGCCGTACGCGATGGCCGCGGCCGGGTCGCTGCGCCACCGCCTCGACGACCACCGTTCCCGGCGCCTCGGCGTGTCCCCGGACGAGCTGGGCGGCTACTCCGGCCCCGGCGGCCGGCTGCACGCGCGGCTGTCCCGGATCGCGCGCACCATCTCCGAGCTGCGCGAGGACGGGACCGTCGAGCGCGACCAGGCCGCGAAGCGGTTCGCCGACGAGACCGAGCCGCGGCTGCACGACCTCGCCGCCGCCGTCCGGGCCGCGGAGAACATGCCGGCCGCCCGGCGCAAGGCCGCGTACCGCACGGTGTCGGCCGACCTGGACCGCATCGAGGTGCGGCTGCTCGACCACCTGGGCGTCCGCTCCTGAGACCGCCGCTCCTGTGGGCCCGGCCGACACCCGGGCCCACAGGACGACCTCATCCGGCGCGGTAGGTCTCCAGCAGCCGCAGCCACACCTCGCTGATCGTGGGGAACGCGGGCACGGCGTGCCACAGCCGGGCCAGCGGCACCTCGCCGACCACGGCGACCGTCGCCGCGTGCAGCAGCTCGGCCACCCCGGGCCCGACGAACGTGACCCCGAGCAGCACCTCGCGCTGCGGGTCGACGACGGCGATAACCCGGCCGGACCAGTCGTCCGCGGTGAGCGAGGACCCGGCGACGGCGATGTCCATGTCGACCACCCGCACGTCGAGCCCCTCGGCGCGGGCGGCCTGGGTGGTCCGGCCCACCCAGGCGACCTCGGGGTCGGTGAACACGACCTGGGGCACCGCGTGGTGGTCGGCGGTCGCCGCGTCCTCGCCCCAGGCGGCGTCGTCGAGCGGGCGGCCCGCGGCGCGTGCGGCGATCGCGTGCGCGGCGATCCGGGCCTGGTACTTGCCCTGGTGGGTGAGCGGGGCGCGCCCGTTGACGTCGCCGACGGCGTAGAGCCAGTCCCCCGCGGCCAGCCCCGAGTCGTCGACGACGATCTCGCCGCGCCGCCCGAGGCCCACCCCGGCCGAGTCCAGGTCCAGCCCGTCGGTGGCCGGACGGCGCCCGGTCGCGACGAGCAGCCGGTCCACCTCGACCTCGTCCCCGCCGCCGCGCAGCACCGTCGCGTCCCCGTTCCGGCGCACCTCGTCCAGGCCCGTACCCAGCCGCAGGTCGACGCCGGCCTCCCGCAACCCGGCCGCGACCCGCTCGGAGGCCTGCGGCTCCGCCCCCGGCAGCACCCGGTCACCGTGGTTGAACAGCGTGACCTGCGCGCCCAGCCGGGCGTGGGCCAGCGCCATCTCGCAGCCGACGACACCGCCGCCGAGCACGCCGAGCCGGCGCGGGATCTCCGTCGCCGAGGTCGCCTCGCGCGAGCCCCAGTACTCGACCGTGTCCAGCCCCGCGACGTGCGGGACGACCGGCACGCTGCCGGTCGCGACGACGACGGCGTGGCGCGCGGTCACCACGGTCTCGGCGCCGTCGGCCGCGGTCACGACGACGCGCTTCTCCCCCGCCAGCCGGCCCCGGCCGCGCAGCACCGCGGCACCGGCGCCCTCGGCCCACCGCACCTGGCCGCTGTCGTCCCAGTCGGAGGTGAACGTCGTGCGGCGTTCGAGGACCTTCGCCGGGTCGAACTCGGCCCGCACGCCGGGCAGCCGCCGGGCGGCGGCGACGGCCTGCGGGGTGCGCAGCAGCGCCTTCGACGGGATGCACGCCCAGTACGAGCACTCCCCGCCGAGGAGCTCGGCCTCCACCAGCGCCGCGGACAGGCCGGCGTCCACCGCGTAGCCCGCGGCGTTCTCACCGACCGGGCCCGCCCCGATCACGACGACGTCGTAGCTCTGCTCGCTCATGGGGCCGACCCTTCCGCACTCACCCCAGGGCCGCGACCGCGTCACCCAGCTCGGTGTCGCCGCCGCGCAGCTCCAGCGTCGTGCCCGCCGTGCCCGGCGCCGCCAGCAGCGCGGCGACGGCCGCGGCGGAGTCGTCGCGGGTCACCTCGCCGTACTCCACCGGCGGCGGGGCCAGGGTGACGCGCCCGGTACCCGGGTCGTTCGTGAGCTTCCCGGGACGCAGGATCGTCGCGTCGAGGCGCGTGTCGGCGCGGATCGCGTCCTCGGCGGCCTTCTTCGCGCGGAGGTAGGCGGCCCACACCTCGCCGCGCTCGGGGTCGGGCTCGGCGTCCACCCCGGGCGAGGAGACCAGCAGGTAGCGGCGGACGCCCGCCCCGGCGGCCGCGTCGGCGAGCAGGGTGGCGCCGTCCCGGTCGACGGTCTCCTTGCGCTCGACGCCGCTGTCCGGCCCGGCCCCCGCCGCGAAGACGACGGCGTCGGCGCCGGTCAGGTGCGTCGCGAGGTCCGTCGCGGAGATCTTCTCCAGGTCCGCCACGACCGGGCTCGCCCCGGTCGCCGCCACGTCGTCGGTGTGGTCGGGGTTGCGCACGATCGAGCGCACCGTGTGTCCCTGCCCCGTGAGCAGTGTGGACAGTCGCAGCGCGATCTGTCCGTGTCCTCCGGCGATCACCACGTCCATGCGGCCACGCTAGGCCGGACGGACGCTCACCGCCTGTTCGGCTTGAGCGTCCAGACGATCGTCATGGCCCCGGTCTGCACACCCTGGGCGTCGGTGATGGTGACGTCGACGGCGAACTCCGGGCGCGTCCCGGCGTCGAGCTCGGCGAGCACCTCACCGGCCGGACGGGTCAGCACCGCCTCGGCGCGGAGGTCGCCCTTGGCGAGCTTGAGGTAGCGGATCTCGGACCGGACGACCAGCGGCACGGCCCGGTCCCCGGCCGAGGCGAACGCGGCCAGGCCGACCGCACCGGAGGCGGTCTCGCCCAGTCCGAACATCACCGCGGCGTGCGGTCCGCCGACGTGGTTGTGCTGGTCGGACCGGTCGGGGAGGAACGCCTCGACCCGGTCGGTCGTGATCGACCCGAAGGTGATCCCGGCGGTGCCCACCCACGGCACCGCCTGCGTCATCGCGTCGGCCACCCAGCTCGCGTCATCAGCCATGACCCGACCCTACTCGTCGGTAACCTCCAGCGAAAGCGACGCCCGGTTCCTCACGATTCTCGCTGCGCGAGAACGAACCCCCTTGTCCGTCGTGCACAACGGGGTTGAGATCGGTGTGACAGCAGGCACACCAAGTCCCACCACCACGATGCGCAACGCCGCGCGTCCGAGGCTCGGAGGTACCGCCAGTGAAGGCCGTGCGGGTGCACGCGTACAAGCAGGACCCCCAGATCGACGACATCCCGGAACCGACGGTCCAGGGTCCGCTCGACGTCATCGTCAAGATCGGCGGTGCCGGCGTGTGCCGCACCGACCTCCACATCATCGACGGGGACTGGGCCGACATCCAGAACCCCGACCTGCCGTACGTGATCGGCCACGAGAACGCGGGCTGGGTGCACGCGATCGGCGACGGCGTCACCAACGTCAAGGTCGGCGACACCGTCATCCTGCACCCGCAGCCGTCGTGCGGGCTGTGCACCATGTGCCGCTACGGGCGCGACATGCAGTGCACCGGGGACGCGTTCTTCCCCGGCCTGTCGAACAACGACGGCGGCATGGCCGAGTACCTGCGCACCACCGCGCGGTCCTGCGTGAAGCTGAACCCGGACACCAACCCGGCCGACGTCGCCGCGCTCGCCGACGCGGGCATCACCGCCTACCACGCGGTCCGCAAGGCGGTCCCGTTCCTGTACCCGGGCACCACCGCGGTCGTGCAGGGGGCGGGCGGGCTCGGCCACATCGGCATCCAGGCGCTCGCCGCGCTCACCGCCACCAAGATCATCGTCGTCGACAAGAACCCGGCCGCGCTCGAGCTGGCGAAGCAGATCGGCGCCGAGGAGACCGTCGTCGCCGACGGGAACCAGGTCGAGGCCGTCCAGGAGCTCACCGGCGGCGGCGCCACGGTGGTCTTCGACTTCGTCGCCGAGCAGGGCGCGGAGAACGACGCCTGGGCGATGACCGGCCCGGCCGGCTACAACTTCGTCCTCGGCTACGGCGGCAACCTCTCCGCCCCCACGCTGGACTTCGTCGCCGGCGAGAAGAACATCATCGGCAACATCGTCGGCACCTACAACGACCTCGCCGAGCTCATGGTCCTGGCCCAGGCCGGGAAGGTCACCCTGCACACCGTCCAGTACAAGCTCGACCAGGCGCTGGAGGCCCTGCACGACCTGGACGCGGGCAAGGTCCGCGGCCGGGCGATCCTCGTTCCGTAACTCAGCCATACGTACGTACAGGACGAACGTTCTTTCCCTGACCCACCACCGATCAGCAGAGCTGCTGACGCAGGAGGAACCACATGTACGAGAAGGACGGCGAGAAGTACTTCATCGTCGACTCCCACAGTCACTTCTGGGACGCCTCCCGGGAGAACTGGGTCGAGGGTCGCGAGCAGTACGCCAAGGGCTGGATCGACTGCTTCTACGGCTACCACCAGCTCGGCCCGCCCGAGACCCACTGGGACTGGGAGCACTACCTCAAGGTCTCGCAGGACGACTTCGAGCGCGACGTCTTCATCGAGGGCCACGTCGACCACGTGGTCTTCCAGTCGACGTACCTCAAGGAGTGGTACAAGAACGGCTTCAACACCGCCGACCAGAACGCGGCGCTGCTGGAGAAGTGGGGCGACCGGATCATCGTCAACGGGCGCTTCGACCCGCGTGACGGCGACGAGGGCATGAAGCAGTTCGAGGCGGACTGCGCGAAGTACAAGCACAAGGGCGTGAAGCTCTACACCGCGGAGTGGAACGGCAGCTCCCGCGGCTTCAAGCTCACCGACCCGGAGTGCTACCGCTTCCTGGAGCGGGCCCAGGAGCTGGGCATCAAGAACGTCCACGTCCACAAGGGCCCGACGATCTGGCCGCTGGACAAGGACGCGTTCGACGTCGCCGACGTCGACCACGCGGCCACCGACTTCCAGGGCCTGAACTTCATCGTCGAGCACGTCGGCCTGCCGCGCATCGAGGACTTCTGCTTCATGGCGGTGCAGGAGCCCAACGTCTACGCCGGCCTGTCGGTCGTCGTCGGCGGTCTCATGCACGCCCGTCCGAAGTTCTTCGCCAAGGTGATGGGCGAGCTGCTGTTCTGGGTCGGCGAGGACAAGATGACCTTCGGCAGCGACTACAACATCTGGACGCCGAAGTGGCAGGTCGAGGGCCTGGTCGACTGGCAGATGCCCGACGACGACCAGTTCGCCGACTACCCGCGCCTCACCACCGCGTCGAAGAAGAAGATCCTCGGCCTCAACGCGGCGAAGCTCTACGACCTCGAGGTCCCGGCCGAGTGCCGGCTGCCCGACACCACGGCCGACGAGGCCATGGCCCCGGGTGAGGAGCTCGTCGACAACAAGGCGGGGGCGCAGGCGTGACCCCGCGGCCTGCTGAGAGCCCGCTCCGGCAGGCCGTGTGGTCCGCGCTGGGGACGGTGCTCGACCCGGAGCTGGACGAGCCGATCACCGAGCTCGACTTCGTCGAGTCGTGGTCGGTCTCGCCCGCCGGTGAGGTCGTCGTCGGGCTCCGGCTGCCGACGTTCTTCTGCGCTCCGAACTTCTCGTTCCTGATGGTCGCCGACGCCTACGACGCGGTGACCGCGGTACCGGGAGTGACGAGGGCGGAGGTGACGCTGGCCGACCACCACGCCTCCGACGAGATCAACGGTGGGGTCGCGGCGCACGCCGGGTTCGTCAAGTCCTTCGAGGGCTCGATCAACGGGCAGGCCGCGGCCGAGCTCGACGAGCTGCGGCACACGTTCCTGGCCAAGGCCGCGCTGGCCGGCCAGGACCGGGTGGCCCGCCCGCTCGTCGACGCCGGCCGGGGACCCGACGAGCTGGCCGGGCTGACGCTCGGCGAGCTGGTCGGGACCGAGGCCGACACCGAGGAGCTGACCCGGATGCGGACCCGCCGCAGGGCGATCGGCCTGCCCGCCGGCGACGACGCACCGCTGCTGGTCCACTCCGACGGCACCGCGGTGACCGTCGAGCAGGTCCCGCTGCACCTGCGTCGCGCGCGGTTGCAGCGGGTCGGGATCGAGACCAACGGGGAGTACTGCAAGGGCCTGTTGAAGATCCGCTACGGCGACAAGGCACCCGCCGCGGCCGCCGGACACTGACACCGCACCACCACGACACGGGCCGCGTCCTCCACCGGGGGACGCGGCCCGTCCGCGTCCGCGGTGGTCACCGGCGGGGAGCGGATCAGCGCGCGGGCGGGGCGGCGTCCAGGACCCGGACGGTGTCGGTGAGGCGGTAGCCGTCCCCGTGCACGAAGGGGGCCAGGGCGTCGAGCAGGGCGGCGCGGACGGCGGCGGGACCGGCGTGGCGTGCCGCGTGCCGCCCCGGCCCGGACGCGAGCACCCCGGCGACGAGGTCGTCCGGGTCGGGGTGCACCACCGGCACCCGGACGACGGCGACCTCCCGCACCACGAGCCCGGCCAGCTCCGCCAGCCGGGTCAGCCGCCGCGGGTCGGTCAGCGGGGGCGCGCCGACGCCGCTGCGGTCCGGCCCGGGGTTGTTCTGCGGCGGCGCGGGCGCGGCCCCGGTGAGCGGGGCGAGCGCCGCGCCGATGACGGCGGCGTCGCACTCGTCGGGGGTGCCCCAGACCGTGGCCCGCACCGCGCCGCCCGGCGCGCACACCCGGCCCGCCCCGCACAGCGCGAGCACCGGGTTCGTGAGGTGCTCCAGCACCTGCACCAGCGTGACCAGGTCGAACGCGTCGTCGGCGAAGGGCAGCTCGTGGGCGTCGGCGACCCGCAGGTCCGCCCCGGGCGCGGCCCGCTCCGCCGCGGCGAGCGCGCGGGGTTCGGTGTCGACGCCGGTGACGGCCAGCCCGGCGGCGGCCGCGTCGGCGAGCAGCCGCCCCGCCCCGCAGCCGACGTCGAGCAGCCGCGAGCCCGGGCCGGCGCCCGCCAGGACACGGTCGAACAGCGGGGACGCGGCAGCGGTGCTCACGGCTCCGACGCTAGTCCGGCCCGGCGCCGCGGTCACCGCTTCGGCGGGAGCGTCTCCACGACCGCGACCGCCTCGGCGACCCAGCCGGCGAGCTCCGGGCCGTCGAGGTCGTCGACGTCGGGCTCGCCGGTCACCCACAGCCAGCCGGCCATCTCGCGGCCGCCCATCACCGTCCGCTCGGCCCGCGGGCGCTCCAGCAGCTCCGCGGAGCGGTCCGCGGCCACCCGCACGAGCAGCCCGCCGCGCCCGCTCGCGGCGACGGCCATGTGCCCGTCGAGCAGGAACGCGAGCCCGCCGAACATCTTCTTCTCGGTCACCGGCCGCCCCGCGAGCAGGCTGCGGAGGCGGGCGGCGAGACCCTCGTCGTAGGCCACCCGGGCGAGTATGGCCCCCTCAGCGGCCCCAGACGTCCTCGGCGACCGAGACGATCAGCTCCAGCTTGCGCTTCTGGTCGTCGACGGTGAGCTCGTTGCCCTCGACGGTGGAGGAGAACCCGCACTGCGGCGACAGGCACAGCTGGTCCAGCGGCACGTACCGCGCCGCCTCGTCGATCCGGCGCTTGAGCGCGTCCGGGTCCTCCAGCGCCCCGGACTTGGTCGTGACCAGCCCGAGGACCACCTGCTTGCCCTTCGGGACGAACCGCAGCGGGGCGAACCCACCGGAGCGCTCGTCGTCGAACTCGCAGAAGAAGCCGTCGACGCCCAGCGTGCCGAACAGCGCCTCGGCGACGTGGTCGTAGCCGCCCTCCGCCGCCCACGACGACCGGTAGTTGCCCCGGCACATGTGGGTCGTGACGTACATGTCCGACGGCCGGTCGGCGATCGCGGCGTTGATCTGACGGATGTAGCGCAGGTGCTGGGTCTCCGGGTCGTCACCCTTCTCGGCCAGCTGCGCGCGGTGCGCCGGGTCGTTCAGGTAGGCCAGCGCGGTGTCGTCGAGCTGCAGGTAGCGGCAGCCGCGGTCGTACATCGCGCGGAGCTGGTCGGCGTACGCGGCCGACAGGTCGGACCAGAACTCCTCGACGTCGGGGTAGACCTCGGTGGAGATGACCGACCGGCCGCCGCGGGCGTAGACCATGCTCGGCGAGGGGATCGTGAGCTTCGGGGTCGCCGTGGTGACCTGCGCGGCGAGGTACTCGAACGCCGAGGCGAAGACGGGTTCGTCGAGGTGCACCCGGCTGTCGACGGCCATCCCGGCGGAGGTGAAGTTGTTCTGGCCCGCCGCGTTGCGCATCGCGACCTCGACCCGGCCGGAGGTCTTCGTGACGCCGCCGAGGGCGTAGATGAAGTCCATGTGCCAGGAGGTGCGGCGGAACTCGCCGTCGGTGGCCGAGCGCAGGCCGACCGACTCCTGCAGCGCGACGACGTCGGTGATCGCGGCGTCCTCGGCCGCGCGCAGGCCCTCGTCGTCGAGCTCGCCCGCGGCGTGCCGCTCCCGGGCGGCGAGCAGGGCGGGCGGGCGCAGCAGCGAGCCGACGTGGTCGGCCCGGAACGGCGGGACGGTGCGGACGAGCGACTCCACTGTCTTCTCCGGCATCGGGCGAACGTATCGCCGTGTCCGCATGTCCGCCGACGTCACTTCCGGAGAATGGAAGGTCTATCGCGCACGCCAGTGCGGGGACCGCTTCTCCCGGGCCGCGGCGGCACCCTCCGCCGCGTCCTCGGTGGCCGCGACGACCTTCCGCAGCGTCTCGCCGAAGCGGATCGCCTCGGTGGTGCCCATCTCCGGGCCGCGCACCGCCATCTCCTTGATCGCGCGCTGGGCCAGCGGCGCCCCCGCGGTGAGCCGCCGGGCGAGGTCGCGGGCGGCGTCGCCCAGCTCCTCGTGCGGCACGACCCACCCGGCGAGGCCGATCTCGTGCGCCCGCCGCGCGTCGATCGTCTCGCCGGTGAGCAGCAGCTCCATCGCGTACTGCCGGTCGATCATCCGGGGCAGCCGCAGCGCACCGACGATCGTCGGGACGCCCAGCCGGGCCTCCGGGAAGGAGAAGGTGGCGCGGTCCGAGGCGATCACGAAGTCGCACCAGGTCAGCAGCGTGACGCCGTAGCCGACGGCCGGCCCGTTCACCGCGGCGACGATCGGTTTGAAGATCTCCCAGCCGCTCTCCAGCGAGTTCACCGTCGGCCGCTCGAAGAAGCTGCCCGGGAAGTCGCCCGCCGGGTTGCCGGTGGTCGAGCGCATGTCCGCCCCGGCGCAGAACGCCGGCCCCTCGCCGGTCACGATCGCGACCCACGCCTCGTCGTCGGTGCGGAAGCGGTCCCAGGCGGCGTTGATCGCGCGCCGCATGTCCCCGTCGATCGCGTTGCGCTTCTCCGGGCGGTCGTAGGTGATCGTCGCGACGTGCCCGTCGCGTTCGTAGCGCACCCCGTCGGCCATCGGACCATCCTGGCGGGCTCAGCCGGACGCGGCGACCCCCGGCGCCGCGGCCAGGTGCCGGGCCAGCGGCACCGCGGCCTCGCGCACCGCGCGTTCGAGCTCCCAGCGGCGCCCGGTGAAGTCCGCCCGGCTGACGACGACCGACAGCGCGGCCCCGCCGCCCGGGTGCGGCACCGCGACCGCGAGCCCGGCCCGGCCGCGGGCGTGCTCCTCCACCTCCACCGCGACCCCCGCCGAGCGGACCCGCAGCAGGTCGCGGTCGAGCAGCCGCCGGTCGGTGAGGGTGTGCGGGGTCAGCGGCGCCAGCGGCCCGTGCCCGACGCCGAGGACGTCGGCCAGCCGTCCGGCGTCGAGCCCGGCGAGCAGTGCCTTGCCCGGTGCGGTCGCGTGCGCGGGCAGCGGCTCCCCGGTCACCGCGCCCGGGCCCGGGTGCGCCGCACAGGTCTCGGTGTGGGCGACGACGACGTCGTCGGACCGCAGCACGGCCAGCACCACCGCCGCGCGGGCCGTGGTGTGCAGCTCGGCGAGCACCTCCCGGGCCGGGGCGGGCGGCACGATCGGGTCGGTCATCCCCCGGTACAGCCCGACGACGCGGTAGCCGAGCCCGTACCCGCGCTCGGCGTGCAGGCGGACCAGGTAGCCCTCCTCGACGAGCGTCCCCAGCAACCGGTACGCCGTCGGCAACGGCAGCTCCAGCCGGCGGGCGAGCGCCTTGGCGCTGACCCCGTCGCCCGCCTCGGCGACCGCCTCGAGGACCCGCAGCGCTCGGCGCAGCACCGCTCCCGCGCCGTCGCCGACCATCCGCCTAGTGTCGCTGCGGGACCGAGGGCACGCCAGGACCGGGAGGACGACATGGCAGGGGCGTTCCGGCCCGTCGACCGGGCGGGGCTCGCGGCGCACCTGGCCGAACGCGCCGGGGAGCCGTCGGGGCGGGTGCGCGTGCTCGTCGACGGCGCCCCGCCCGCGGCCCCGCTGGAGCTGGCCCGGGCGGTCGCGGAGCGGCTGCGCTCCGGCGGCCGACCGGCCCTGGCGGTGGACGCCGACGACTTCCTGCGACCGGCGTCGGTCCGACTGGAGCTCGGCCGCACCGACCCGGACATGTTCCTCGACGGCTGGCTCGACGAGCCCGCGCTGCGCCGCGAGGTCCTCGCCCCGATGGGCCCCGACGGCAGCGGCCTGGTGCTGCCCCGGCTGCGCGACACGGTGCGCGACCGTGCCTACCGCGACGAGCCGGTGCCGCTCGGGCCGGACGGGGTGGTGCTGCTCGCCGGCGGGCGGCTGCTGGGCCGGGGCCTGGCCGCCGAGCTGACCGTGCACCTGCGCGTCGGCGGGGCCGCGCTGCGCCGCCTGCTGCCCCCCGACGACGCCTGGACGGCCGCCGCGTACGCCCGCTACGAGAGCGAGGGCGACCCCGGTTCGTTCGCCGATGTGCTCGTGATGGCCGATCATCCCGACCGCCCGGCGCTGCGGGACGCCTGATCGGCGCACGGCGTCCGGGCACGGAGCGTGGCCGGAACCCGGGAAAACGAAAAGCGAGACCGGATCGGGCTACACCCGGAACCGATCTCGCGATGGCGGTGGTGACCGCCGGAGGGGGAGAATCCCCGATGAAGGGAGGTGGTGGGCGAGGAGGGAGTTGAACCCTCACGTCCTTTCGGACACACGGACCTGAACCGTGCGCGTCTGCCATTCCGCCACTCGCCCGAGCGACACGAGAAAGTTAGCACCCCGCTCGGCAGCCGTTCGCAGGGGGGTCCCCTGCCCGTCGATCACCAGCTGGAGGGGGTCACGGCGGGCGGGACACCGGGATGCGCCGCGGCTCCGGGCCGGGTAGATCGGAGGGGAGCACGTCGGTGGCACTGCGGGGCCGGTCGCCCGCTCGTGCCGGGCCCCGCCGTGCCCGGCGGATAACACAGATACGATCGGTCGCACATCACCGACACGCCGATGCGGATGGAGGAGATCTTTTGGGCCGCGTGGACCGCTTCGAGCGCCGACTTCAGGGGTTCGTGGGCGACGCCTTCGCGCGGGTCTTCGGGGGCAGTGTCGTCCCACAGGAAGTCGCACAGGCACTGCTGAGGGAAGCCGAGGACAACGTCGAGCAGCTCGCCGGAGGTCGCCAGCTGGCGCCCAACCGGTACACCGTTCTGCTCAGCCCCAGCGATCTCGACCGGATGGCGGGCGACGAGGACGGGGTCGTCCGATCCCTCTCGTCGCACGTGGCGAAGGAACTCACCGACCAGGGCTGGGACACCTACGGTGAGGTCGTAGTCTTTCTGGAGCGCTCCGAGGCGCTGCACACGGGACAATTCCGCACCCGCTCCGCTGTCGACCCCGACGCTTCCCGTCGGGCCGCCAACCGAGCACGCACCGCAGGAGAAGCACCCATGAGCCAGCAACCGGGCCACCCCGAGGAGAACGGGCAGTACGGATACGACCGGGGCGCACCCGGCGGGTACGGCCAGCAGACCTACGCGCCTCAGGGGTACGACCAGGAGCAGCAGGGCGGCTACGGCCAGCAGCAGCAGGGCGGGTACGACCAGTACGGGCAGCAGCAGGGCGGCTACGGCCAGCCCGGCTACGACCAGTACGGCCAGCCCCAGCAGGGCTACGGCCAGCAGCAGCCCGGGTACGACCAGCAGCAGCAGCCCGGCTACGACCAGTACGGCCAGCAGCAGGGCTACGGCCAGCAGGGCGGCTACGGCCAGCCCCAGCAGGGCGGGTACGACCAGTACGGCCAGCAGGGCTACGGCCAGCCCCAGCAGGGTGGCTACCCCCAGCAGGGCTACGAGCAGGGCTACGACGGCTACGGCCAGCCCCAGCAGGGTGGCTACGGCCAGCCCCAGGGCTACGCCCAGCCCGGCTACCCGCAGCAGGGTGGCTACGAGCAGGGCTACGACGGCGGCTACGGCCAGCAGCAGGGCTACGCCCAGCCGGGCTACCAGCAGGGCGGCTATGACCAGGGCTACGACGGCCAGGGTTACGGCGGCCAGGGCGGCTGGGGCGCTCCGGCGCAGCTGACCGCGATGCTGATCCTGGACGACGGGTCGAACCGCAACTACCAGCTGGCCGAGGGCACCCACGTCATCGGCCGCGGTCAGGACTCCCAGTTCCGGCTCCCGGACACCGGCGTGTCCCGCCGGCACCTGGAGGTCACCTGGGACGGCCAGGTCGCGACCCTGAACGACCTGGGCTCGACCAACGGCACCACGGTGAACAACTCCCCGGTGCAGTCCTGCCAGCTGACCGACGGCGACGTGATCCGCGTGGGTCACTCCAGCCTGGTGTTCCGCACCCAGGGCTGAGCCACACCCGCGGAGCGGAGTCCGCGCAGCGACAGCGGTGCGTCCCCGCCCGCCCGGTGATCCACCGGGCGGGCGGAGCGTGCAGGAACACGAGAAGGGCGAGTAGGACGACGTGCCGGAACTGGTACTGCAACTGACCCGGGGCGGCTTCCTTGCCCTCCTGTGGCTGTTCGTCCTGCTCGCGCTCCAGGTGGTCCGCTCCGACCTCTACGCCGCGTCCGGTCTCCGGACGACCGCACCCGGCCGTGCCGGCGGGGGCCGGGCCGCCAGGGTCCGCGGCGGTGGCCGCGGCAAGGTGGCCCGCCAGCTGCTCGTCACCCAGGGCCCGCTGGCCGGCAGCCGCATCACGCTCGACTCCCGGCCGATCCTGATCGGCCGCGCCGACGACTCGACCCTCAAGCTCGACGACGACTACGCCTCCACCCGGCACGCACGCATCTCGCAGCAGGGCGACGACTGGTACGTCGAGGATCTCGGGTCGACGAACGGCACCTATCTGGAACGTAATAAGGTCACCGGGCCCACCCGGGTCCCGCTGGGGACACCGGTCCGCATCGGCAAGACGGTGATCGAGCTGCGATCGTGACGGACACGGACCGACCATGAGGTACCGACCGTGAGCCCGGCGCGACCGACCGCTCCCCCGGTGCCGCGGCCGTCCGACCGGTCCCGCGGCGCGGGATCCGCCCGACGTGCCCCGACCGAAGCCGGAGCCGCCCCGTGACACTGGTGCTGCGCTACTCGGCCCGCAGTGACCGCGGACTGGTCCGGCAGAACAACCAGGACGCCGTCTATGCGGGCCCCCGCCTGCTCGCCCTCGCCGACGGCATGGGCGGCCACGCCGCGGGCGAGGTCGCCTCGTCCCTGGTGATCTCCGCACTGGCCCCGCTCGACGACGACGTACCCGGCGACGAC
The DNA here is from genome assembly GCF_020496225.1 of Pseudonocardia sp. ICBG162. Lineage (NCBI taxonomy): Bacteria > Bacillati > Actinomycetota > Actinomycetes > Pseudonocardiales > Pseudonocardiaceae > Pseudonocardia > Pseudonocardia sp. ICBG162. Next base: position 1,440,873 of record NZ_JAHLJD010000031.1, on the reverse strand, counting down.
CTGCTCGCCGAGCTCCGCGAGGCGACCCACGACGGCAACGAGGCGATCTCCCGCCACGTCGCCGAGGCCCCCGACCTCGAGGGCATGGGCACCACGCTGACCGCGATCCTGTTCGCGGGCTCGCGCCTGGGCATGGTCCACGTCGGCGACTCGCGCTGCTACCTGCTGCGCGACGGCGAGTTCGCCCAGATCACGAAGGACGACACGTTCGTCCAGTCGCTGATCGACGAGGGCCGGATCACCGAGGAGGAGGCGCACACGCATCCGCAGCGGTCGCTGCTGCTGCGCGCCATCACCGGGCAGGACGTCGACCCGTCGCTGTCGATCCGCGAGGCCCGCGCCGGGGACCGCTTCCTGCTGTGCTCCGACGGCCTTTCCGGCCCGGTCAGCGACGAGACGCTGCACGACACGCTGACCGACTACGCCGACCCGCGCGAGTGCGCCGACCGCATGATCGAGCTGGCGCTGCGCGGCGGCGGGCCGGACAACATCACCTGCATCGTCGCCGACGTGGTGGACGTCGACTACGCCGACGACGCCCCGATCATCGGCGGCTCGGCGGGCCGCAACCCGCGCGCCGGCGACGGCGACTACCGCCACGACGAGCGGACCCCGCACTCCTCGGCGCAGCGCGCCGCGGCCACCACGCTGCCCCGCACCGAGCCGGTGCGGCTGGAGCCCGCCGCCGCGGAGGAGCCGCGGCGCCGGCGCGGCCTGCGCCCGGTGCTCGCCCTGCTGGGCGTGCTCGTGGTGCTCGTGGCGGGCGTGTTCGTCGCCCGGGCGCTGGTGCTGCAGCAGTACTACGTGGCCGTCGACCAGAACCAGGTCGCGATCTACCAGGGTGTGCGCGGCAACGTGCTCGGTGTCCCGTTGCAGCGGGTGGCCGAGTCCACCGACATCGGCCTCGACGACCTGCCGCAGGCGGTCCGCAGCCAGGTCACCGACGGCATCGTCTCCGACGAGGGCGAGACCGGTGCCCGCGAGACCGTCGACCGGCTGCGGGAGCGCATGCTCCCGCTCTGCTCCACGCTGAACCCGCCGCAGCCGCCCGCGGTCGTCCAGGTGCCCGGCGCCCCGCCGGTGACGACGACCCCGCTGCCGACCGCGACCCCCGAGCCGGGCCGGAACTGCCGGCTCGACGGCTGATGGCCACGGGCAGCTCCGCTGCGGAGCAGACCACGCCCACCGGCCGCGGCATCGAGCTGTTGATGCTGGGCCTGGCCGCCGTGCTCACCACCGGTGCGCTGGTGCTGGTGGAGGCGAACCAGGAGCAGTCGCTGACGACCGACCTGCTGTGGGTGGGTCTGGCGTACCTCGTGCTGTTCGCGGGTGCGCACGTGGCGGTGCGCTTCCTGGCGCCCTACGCCGACCCGCTGATCCTGCCGTCGGTCGCCCTGCTCAACGGCATCGGCCTGGTGATGATCCACCGGCTCGACCTGGCCAAGGCCGCCCGCGCGGAGGCCACCGGGAGCCCGGTGCCGAGCGGGCTGATCGGCGCCCAGATCACCTGGACCGTCGCCGGCCTGGCGTTGTTCGCGCTGGTGCTGTTCTTCGTCCGGGACCACCGCACACTGGCCCGCTACGGCTACACCGCGGGCTTCGTCGGCCTGGTCTTCCTGGCGATCCCGGCGTTCCTGCCGTCGTCGATCTCCGAGGTCAACGGGGCCAAGCTGTGGATCCGCATCCCGGGCGGCCCCGGCATCCAGCCCGGCGAGTTCTCCAAGATCCTGCTGATCATCTTCTTCGCGGCCTACCTGGTCCAGAAGCGCAACCTGCTCTCCACCGCGGGCCGCCGCTTCCTGGGCATGGAGCTGCCCCGCGCCCGTGACCTGGCGCCGCTGCTCGTCGCCTGGGGGCTGTCGGTCGGCGTGCTCGTGCTCCAGCGCGACCTCGGCAGCTCGTTGCTGATCTTCGGCCTGGTCCTGGTCCTGCTCTACACCGCGACCGAACGCGTGTCGTGGATGGTGATCGGGCTGCTGGCGTTCTCCGGCGGTGCCGTCGTCGCCTACAACCTGTTCGACCACGTCCAGACCCGCGTGCGGATCTGGCTGGACCCGTTCGCCGACTTCAGCGGCGGCGGCTACCAGCTCGCGCAGGCGCTGTTCGGGCTCGGCACCGGCGGCGTCGGCGGGACCGGGCTGGGTGCCGGACGGCCGGACATCGTGCCCTTCGCCGAGTCCGACTTCATCTTCTCCTCGCTCGGCGAGGAGCTCGGGCTGATCGGGCTGGCCGCGATCCTGCTGGTCTACCTGGTGCTCATCACCCGTGGGCTGCGCTCGGCGCTGGCCGTGCGCGACTCCTACGGCAAGCTGCTCGCGACGGGGCTGTCGTTCTCGGTGGCACTGCAGATCTTCGTCGTCATCGGCGGGGTCACGAAGCTGATCCCGCTGACCGGTCTGACGCTGCCGTTCCTGTCCTACGGCGGCTCGTCGCTGCTGGCGAACTACGTGCTGGTGGCCATCCTGCTGCGGATCTCGCACGTGGCCAGGGCACCGCTGCCCGTCCGGCCCGCGAAGCCGCGGGCGCCGATCGCCGAGGCCAGCACCGAGCTCGTTCAGCGTCCCGGGACGGGCCGTTCCGACACCCGTGACGACAACCGCGCCGACACCGCCGCCCAGAGGAGCGAGACGTGAACCGCCCGGTCCGCCGCGTGGCGCTCGCCGTGATGGTGATGATCGTGGTCCTGCTCGGCAACATCACCTACGTGCAGGTGGTCATGGCCGGCCAGTACCGGGACGACTCCCGCAACCAGCGCTCGCAGATCGACGAGTACTCGCGTCAGCGCGGCCAGATCGTCGCCGGCGGGCAGGTCCTCGCGCAGAGCGTCGAGAGCGACGGCCGGCTGCGGTTCGCCCGCCAGTACCCGCAGGGCGAGATGTTCGCGCCGATCACGGGCTTCCTGTCGACCGTGTACGGCAAGACCGCGCTCGAGCGGTCCACCGACGAGGTGCTCAACGGCACCGACGACCGGCTGTTCGTGCGCAGGCTGTCGGACCTCATCACCGGCCGGGACCCGGCGGGCGGCAACGTGGTGACCACCATCGACCCCGAGGTGCAGCGCGCCGCCTACGACGGGCTGGCCTCCCGCGGGTACACCGGCGCCGTCGTCGCGCTGGTGCCGCAGACCGGGGAGATCCTGGCGATGGCCTCGACGCCGTCGTTCGACCCGAACCCGCTGGCCTCGCCGGACCCGGCGCAGCAGCAGGAGGCGTGGAAGCGCTACGGCGCCGACGACCCGGACCCGATGACCAACCGGGCGATCAACGAGATCGAGCCGCCCGGCTCGACGTTCAAGCTCGTCACCACCGCGGCCGCCCTGCAGAACGGCTACACCCCGGACAGCCAGCTCACGGCCGCCCGCAACATCCAGCTGGCCGACTCCACGACCACCCTGGAGAACTACAACGGCTCGGCCTGCGGCGGCGGGGCGACGGCATCGCTGCGCGAGGCGCTGGCGCGCTCCTGCAACACCGCGTTCGCCCAGCTCGGCGGTGAGCTCGGCCCGGACAAGCTCCGGGCCCAGGCCGAGGCGTTCGGCATCGGCCGCACCGACCTGCAGATCCCGATGCCCGTCACGGCGTCGCAGGTCGGCCCGATGTCCGACACCCCCTCGACCCAGCAGTCCGCGATCGGGCAGCGCGACGTCCGGCTGACCCCGATGCAGCTCGCGATAATCGGCGCCTCGATCGCCAACGGCGGCCAGACGATGGCCCCGCACCTGGTCAAGGAGATCCAGAGCCAGACCCTGGACGTCGTCGACACCACCGACCCGGACCGGATGTCGCGGTCGATGCCGGCCGACGTGGCCCGCACGATGACCGACCTGATGGTCGGCTCGGAGGACCGGACCTCGGGCGGCGGCAAGATCACCGGCGTCCAGATCGCGTCGAAGACCGGTACCGCCGAGCACGGCACCGACCCGAAGAACACCCCGCCGCACGCCTGGTACGTGGCGTTCGCCCCGGCCGACAACCCCAAGGTCGCGGTGGCGGTGCTCGTCGAGAACGGCGGCGACCGGGCGCTGGAGGCGACCGGTGGTTCGGTCGCGGCCCCAATCGGGCGGGCCGTGATCGCCGAGGCGCTGCGGGACGCCCAGTGAGCCCGCGGGACCCGGCCCGGCGCAGGTCCCCGGCGGCCCCGTGAGCGCCCTGTCGGCCGGGCAGCTGATCTCCGAGCGCTACCAGCTGGACCGGCGGATCGCGGTCGGCGGGATGGGCGAGGTCTGGGAGGCCTCGGACACCCGGCTCGGGCGCAGCGTCGCGGTGAAGGTCCTCAAGGCGGAGCTCTCCGACGACCCGGAGTTCCTGCACCGGTTCCGCATCGAGGCCCGCACCGTCGCCTCGCTCGACCACGCCGGGATCGCCGCCGTGCACGACTACGGCGAGGACGACAGCCCCACCGGTGGCGGGCGCACCGCCTACCTGGTGATGGAGCTCGTCCGGGGTGAGCCGCTGTCGTCGCGGATCGGGCGCGGGCCCATCCCCGCCGACGAGGCGCTCGACATCCTCGAGCAGGCGGGCCGGGCGCTGTTCGCCGCGCACGAGCGCGGGTTCGTCCACCGCGACGTCAAGCCCGGCAACATCCTGCTGCGCACCGACGGCGTCGTGAAGCTGACCGACTTCGGCATCGCCAAGGCCGCCGACGCCGTCCCGGTGACCCGGTCCGGGATGGTCATGGGCACCGCCCACTACATCGCCCCGGAGCAGGCCTCCGGCGAGGAGGCCGGGCCGTCCGGCGACGTCTACTCGCTCGGCATCGTCGGCTACGAGTGCCTGGCCGGGGTGCGGCCGTTCCGCGCCGAGAGCGCGGTCGCGGTGGCGATGATGCAGGTCCGCGACGACCCGCCGCCGCTGCCGGACGAGATCCCCGAGCGGGTCCGCGAGCTGGTCTCCTCGGTGCTGGTCAAGGACCCCGAGCAGCGCTACGCCGACGGCGCCGAGTTCGCCGACGCCGTCGCCGCGGTCCGGCGCGGGCACCGGCCGCCGCCGCCCGGCATCCCCGCCCCCGGCGGGTACGCCCCCGACTTCCGCGGCGACGACGGCACCGGCGCGCGGCACGCCCTGCAGGAGACCGGGCCGGGGACCGGCGACGACGGCCCGTCGGCGGGCGGTCCCGACACCGCCGACCGCGGTCCGCGCACCGGTGACCCCGGCCCCGACGGCGCCCGCCGCACCGGACCGGACCAGGGTGTGTCCCGCCCGGTCACCGGTCCGTACCCCGGTGGCGCGCCGGGCCGGCCGCAGGGACCGCGCACCCCGGGCGGCACGCCGTCCTGGTCCGGGCCGGTCCCGGTGCCCCCGGGCTCGCCGCCCTACGGTGCCCCGCTGCGGCCGCCGCACACCGGGCCGCACAGCGGCGGTCTCCCGGGCGGCCGTCGTCCGGGCGGGCCACCCACCGGCCCCGGGGTCCCGGGGCAGCAGCGATCGGCGCCGACGCGTCCGCCGGTGCGCCGCAACGCCTCCGCCGACCGGATGCCCGAGCAGCACCCGTCCGGCCCGCTCGATCTCGGCCCGCAGCGCTCCGGACGGTCGAAGGCGTGGCTGGCCGTGCTGTTCGTGATCCTCACGCTCGCCGCCGTGCTCCTGGCCGTGATGATCTTGAGGGGCGCCTCGCCCGACGACATGCGGCCCGGATCGCTGGGGGTCGCGCCCGGTACCGTGGCGACCGCGGCCGGCCCCTCGGCCGGGTCCACGGGACCGGCGGTCCCGGCGGAGCCGTTCGCCGTCCCCCGTGCCCAAGATCGACCGGAGGTGCCCGGTGATGTCCCGGTGATCCCACCGAACGGTCGCTCCGGCGCACATGTCGCCCGTACGGGACCGGCAGTGAGCGCCGACCGGCATGATGAGCACGCCTCCGACGGACTCGATGAGTACGGGAATCTGAACCGATGACGACACCGCGACTGCTCTCCGAGCGCTACGAGCTGGGCGACCCGCTCGGCTACGGCGGCATGTCCGAGGTCCACCGCGGCCTCGACACCCGGCTCGGCCGGGACGTGGCGGTCAAGGTGCTGCGCGCCGACCTGGCCCGCGACCCCCAGTTCCAGCTGCGCTTCCGCCGCGAGGCGCAGAACTCGGCGTCGCTGAACCACCCGGCGATCGTCGCGGTGTACGACACCGGCGAGGTCGAGTCCGAGTTCGGGCCGCTGCCCTACATCGTCATGGAGTTCGTCGACGGGCAGACGCTGCGCGAGATCGTCAAGACGACCGGCCCGATGACCCAGCAGCGGGTCGTCGAGGTGATGGCCGACGTCTGCGCCGCGCTCGACTTCTCGCACCGGCACAACATCATCCACCGCGACGTGAAGCCCGCGAACGTGATGATCAACGGCGTCGGCGCGGTCAAGGTCATGGACTTCGGCATCGCCCGTGCGCTGGGCGAGGGCCAGAACGTCACCCAGACCGCCGCCGTCATCGGCACGGCGCAGTACCTGTCCCCCGAGCAGGCGCGCGGCGAGGCCGTGGACGCCCGCTCGGACGTCTACGCCGCGGGCTGTGTGCTGTTCGAGCTCCTGACCGGCGAGCCGCCGTTCACCGGGGACACCCCGGTCGCGGTCGCCTACCAGCACGTGCGGGAGGACCCCCGGGCCCCGTCCGAGCTGAACCCGTCGGTGCCCCCGGCGCTCGACGCGGTGGTGCTCAAGGCGCTCAGCAAGAACCCGGCCAACCGCTACCAGTCGGCCGCCGAGATGCGGGCGGACCTGGTCCGCGTGCGCAACGGCGAGCCGGTGCACGCGCCGCTGGTCATGAGCGAGCACGAGCGCACGCACATGATGGCCCACGACGGCGCGACCCAGGCCATGGCGACGCGCCGGCTCGACGCGGGCGGCCCGCCCACCGGCCGGCACACGATGCCGCCGCACCACCCCGACTACGCCGACGACGAGGGCCGCGGGGGACGGCGCAAGGCCCTGCTGTGGGTCGCCGCGCTCGCGGTCATCGGCCTGCTCGGCTTCGTCGGCTTCCAGCTGTTCTCCTCCTCGGGCCCGGACCAGGTGTCGGTGCCCGACGTGCTCGGCCAGTCCCCGGACCAGGCCCGGCAGACCATCACCCAGGCCGGGCTGCTGTTCTCCCAGCAGGACCAGCCGTCGGACGTCGCACAGGTCGGCAAGGTCGTCCGGACCGACCCCGGCGGCGGCAACCAGGTCGCCGAGAACAGCCGGGTGACGGTCTACGTCGGCAGCGGGCCCGCGCAGGTCACGGTGCCGAGCGTGGAAGGCCTGTCCCCGGACGAGGCCGAGGCCAAGCTCCGGGAAGCCGGCCTGCAGGTCGGCGGCCGCACCGAGCGCGACACGAGTGACTCCAGCCAGGTCGGCAAGGTCATCACCTCCGACCCGGGGCCAGGCCAGCAGGTCTCGGGCAACACCGCGGTGTCGCTGGTGGTGGGCCGCAAGCAGCAGACCGTCGCCGTGCCGGACGTGGCGGGCCAGTCGGCCGACGCCGCCCGGGCGACGCTGCAGAACGCCGGCTTCCGGTCGATCTCCACGACCGAGGTCGACAGCAGCGGGTCGGCGGGCCAGGTGGTCGGCACGAACCCGTCGGCCGGGACCCGGGTCGCGCCCGACCAGACCATCACGATCCAGATCAGTCGTGGGAACCAGAACCAGGTGCCCAACGTCGTCGGTCAGCGCGTCGACAGCGCGATCAGCACGCTGCAGGAGGCGGGGCTGAGCCCGTCGATCCGCCAGGTCGACGTCTCGGACTCCTCGCAGAACGGCGTCGTGCTGCAGCAGAGCCCGTCCGGCGGGTCCGAGGCCTCGAGCGGCCAGACCGTCACCCTCACCGTCGGCAGCTACTCCGGTGGCAGCAGCAGCGACGGGGAGAACGGCAGCAACGGCTTCCCGTTCAACTGACGATTTCCCGGGAGGGACCGTGCGCGTACTCGTCGTCGACAACTACGACAGCTTCGTCTACAACCTGGTCCAGTACCTGGCCCAGCTCGGTGCCGACCCGGTGGTCCGGCGCAACGACGAGGTCGAGCTCGACGAGCTCGACGAGGTCGGCGCCGTCCTGGTCAGCCCCGGTCCGGGGACCCCGGAGCGGGCCGGTCGCAGCGTCGAGGTCATCCGCCGCGCCGCGGAGCGCGGCACACCCCTGCTGGGCGTGTGCCTCGGCCACCAGGCGCTGGCCACCGCCTGGGGCGGGGTCGTGGAGCGCGCGCCCGAGCTGCTGCACGGCAAGACCTCGGAGGTCTTCCACGACGGCACCGGTGTGCTCGCCGGGCTGCCGTCGCCGTTCACGGCCACCCGCTACCACTCGCTGACGATCGCGCCCGACGGTCTGCCGTCGGAGCTGGAGGCGACCGGCCACACCGAGACCGGCCTGATCATGGCCGTGCGGCACCGGGAGCTCCCGATCTCCGGCGTGCAGTTCCACCCGGAGTCCGTGCTGACCGAGGGCGGGCACCGGATGCTGGCGAACTGGCTGCGCCAGGCCGGCTACGACGTGCCGGAGGACCTGGTCGTACGGCTGTCCGACGAGATGGCCGTGCTGGTCGCCGGGGTCTGATCCCCGCCCGCACCACCCGACGTCCCCGTGACGTGTGACGCCTGTGTCGCCGGTGTGACCCGGACGGCGACGCGGTCGCGCTACCGTGGTGGCGGATCTGTCCGGGTCGCCACGTCCCCCGACCACGGTGCCCCGTCGCAGGTCCCGCCCCCGGCCGGCGCACCGGCCGGACCCGTGTCCGACTCCGACAGGCGATGAGGTCAGATGCCGAAGTCGAAGGTCCGCAAGAAGGCGGCCTACACCCCGCCCCCGGTCAGCCGCACCCCGCAGAAGGTCGCGGGACCGACACACCCGGCCTACATCGCCGTCATGGTCGCGATGTGGGTCCTCGGCCTGGCCTGGCTGGTGATCAACTATCTGGCCGGTCCGTCCATCCCGTTCATGCTGGCGCTGGGCAACTGGAACTTCATCATCGGGTTCTCACTCATCGTGATCGGCCTGCTGATGACGATGCGGTGGCGCTGACCAGCAGAAATACACGGATGTGAGTTGTCCACCATGTGGATGGAGCCTGTGGACAACTTCACATGACCACACAGGGTGATCGACTTCGGTGGTCGACGCCGGTGGGCGCGGTCGTCGTGCTCTGGGTGCTGGCGGTCGCCGCGACCGGCTGGTCGGTCACGGTGCTCGTCTCCGGCGCGGACGCGGCGGGCGCGCTCGTCGCGGGCGTCGCGGCGCTCGGTCTCACCCTGGCCGCGGCCTCGGGGACCCGTGCCCGGCCCCGGCTGGAGGCCGGCCCCGAGGGGCTGACGGTCCGCAGGCTGACCTGGACCCGGCACGTGCCCTGGGGGCGGGTGGACGACCTGCGGCTGCTGCGGACCCGCAGGCTGGGCCGCGAGTCGGTGCTGCTGGAGCTGGAGCTGCGCGACGTCGACGACCGCGAGCGGCTCGTGATCCTCGGCCGGGCCGAGCTGGGCACGGACCCGGTCGACGTGTTCGACGACCTCGCCGCCCTGCGCCCGGGCCACCGCCCCGGCGACGCGGGCCCACCCGGGCACTGACCCGCCACCCGCACCTCGGCGAGCACCGGATCCGGCCCCCGACGGCCCGGGTCGGCGGGCAGCCCGAACGACGGAGACCCACCGGCGAGCGGGGGTACGGGCGGCGCGACGCCTCAGACGCCGGCGGCCGCGAGCAGCCCCGCGGCGCGTACCCCGATCAGTACCAGCGCGAGCACGGCCAGCCCGGAGACCGCCACCAGCTGGGTCCGCCTGCGCTGCGGGGACCCCGTCCCGAGGTGGACCAGCGCCGCGGTGACCGCGGCGCCGAAGACGAGCCCGCCGAGGTGCCCCTGCCAGGAGATCCCCTGGATGCTGAGGCTGATCACGGCGTTGATCGCGATGACGGCGACGACCTGCCCGGTCGGCAGCTTCAGCCGCCGCAACAGGACGAACAGTGCCCCCATCAGCCCGAACACCGCACCGGAGGCGCCCGCGGTCGCCCCGACCGGGGAGCTGAAGAGCATGACCGCGGCCGCACCGCCGAGCATGGAGACGCCGTAGACGGCGACGAACCGGGCCCGGCCCAGGACCGTCTCGACCTCGCGGCCGATGATCCACAGGGCGTACATGTTGAACGCCAGGTGCAGCGGGCCGATGTGCAGGAAGCCCGAGGTGATGATCCGCCAGTACTCGCCGTCGGCGACCAGGAGCGGGACGAGCCCCCCGGCGTCGAACAGGGGCGAGCGGAAGTTGGACATCACGCTGCCCGCCGTGACCGCGGTGAGCACGTAGACCACCACATTGGCGACGATCAGCCCGGGGACGATCACCGGCTTCCCGGTGCGGCTCGCACCGGCGACGTTGCGCCAGCGCGGAGTCGTCCGCGCGCCCTCGGCGAGGCAGTCCACGCAGTGCTGACCGACCGGGGCCGGCCGCAGGCAGTCGGGGCAGGCGGGCCAGTCGCAGCGCGAGCAGGCCAGCCCGGTGGGCCGGTCGGGGTGCCGGACGCAGACCGCACCGGCACCGGGCCCGGGGACCCCACCGGGCGGTGGACCATCGTGCGGCATGCCGTGCGTGGCACCGCCGTCCGGGGCCCCGCCGTACGCCGCGCCGGAGCCGGCCCAGGGCGGACCGCCCGGCGCGCCCGGCGGCGGCCACTGGGGCTGCGGGTAGCCGGGCGGCGCCGGGTAGTACGGCGTGCCCGCGGGGCCGGGGGAACCCGGCCCGACCTCGGGCTCGCCGGGTGTCCCGGATCCGCTGTCGTCGGGTCGTCCGTTCACCACGGCCCGTCCACTCGGTGGTCGGAGACCTGCGGGGTCAGGACCGCTCGATCTCGATCTTCTCGATGACCACGTCGGTCAGCGGCCGGTCGGCCTGGCCGGTGGTGGTCTGGGCGATGGCGTCCACGACGGCCCGCGACTCGGCGTCGGCGACCTCACCGAAGATGGTGTGGCGCCGGTTCAGGTGCGGGGTGCTGCCCACCGTGATGAAGAACTGCGAGCCGTTGGTGCCCGGCCCGGCGTTGGCCATGGCCAGCAGGTAGGGCTTGTCGAACTTGAGGTCCGGGTGGAACTCGTCGCCGAACTGGTAGCCCGGGCCACCGCGACCGGTACCGGTCGGGTCGCCGCCCTGGATCATGAAGCCGCTGATCACCCGGTGGAAGATCGAACCGTCGTAGAACGGCCCGGAGTCGCCGCCGCTCGCGTTCGGGCCCGTGTAGTCCTTGCTGCCCTCCGCGAGGCCGACGAAGTTCGCGACCGTCTTCGGCGCGTGGTCGCCGAACAGCACGATGCGGACGACGCCCTCGGAGGTGTGCAGGACGGCCGTCGTGTTGGCGTTTCCTGGTTCCGTCACGGCTACCATCGTGCCAGTAAGCAGCCGCATCCGTGGGAAGCAGGTCCGGAACATGAGTGCCGAGAGGACGCGGGCCCGTGCCCGCAAGGATGCGGCCGAGGCCGTGCACACCTTCGCCGACGCCGGCCGGATCGCCGGTGGCGCGGTCGCCGACGCCGTGGCGGGAGGGGTCTCGTCCCGCCTGTCCGGCCTGTCCGACGTGGTGTCCGGCTCGGTGCACGACGCCCGCCACGCGCTGGCCGAGGTCGTCGAGCCGACCCCGGCGCGGGTGCGCCGGGCCCCGTGGATCGTGGCCGTCCTGCTGCTGACCGCGGCCGCGGTGTGGGGCTGGGCGACGGTCCTGCAGCGCGAGCGCGAGGTGGACCCGGGGACCCCGGTGCCGACGACCCCGCCGACCGACGACCAGATCCACGGCAAGCCGATCGGCCAGGGCCGGTCGCAGACGAGCGGTCACTGACCCCCGGGCCCGTCCCGGAGCGGGCGGGTCAGGCCGGCCGCAGGGTCCGCAGGAAGCCTGTCACGGCGGCCTCGTAGCCGTCGGGATCGGCGTTCCAGCTGCCGGTGTGCTCGGTACCGGAGAACTCCCGGTAGGTGACCGGCCAGCCGTGCTCGGGGGCGGTCGCGGCGAGGTCCCGGCTCAGCGTGACCGGCACGGCGGTGTCGGCGTCGCTGTGCAGGACGAGCGTCGGCGGGCGGACCGCGGGCGGGCGCCGGACCAGGTCGAACCGGTCGAGGTCGATCCCGATCCGGCGCGCGGTGAACCGGGCCGCGACCCCGGCGAGGGTCGGCGGGAGACCCCGGTTGCGGGCCTGCCTGCGCAGCGTGCGACGCCAGTCGAGCAGCGGCGCGTCCCAGACCACGGCGTCGACGAGGTCGGCGTGCGGGGACCGGTCGAGGAACGCCCCGCCCACCGCGGCCCCCATCGACCAGCCGACCAGCACCAGCCGGCGCGCGCCGTGGACCAGTGCGTAGGCCGCGGCGGCGTCGATGTCGCGCCACTCGGTGTCGCCGAGGTGCGAACGCCCGTCCGGTGACTCCGGGGCGGTCCCGTCCCCGCGGTAGCTGACGACGAGCTGGGTCAGCCCGGCCGCGTGCAGCGCGGGCAGGATCCGCAGTGCCTCGCGCCGGGTCCCGCCACGGCCGTGCACGCACAGCGCCCAGGTGTCCGGGTCACCGCCGTCCGGGGCGGGGATGCGCCAGGCCGGGGCGAGGCCGAGGTCGGTGGGCACCCGGACGTCGTCGAAGGGCAGCCCGCGCGCGGACGGGTCCGGGTCGAACGGGCCGGCGTCGAGCACCGCGGGGCCGGTCGCCGGGACCGGGCCGGCACGCAGCTCCCGGACGACGGTGCGGCGCCCGCGGTCCAGGACCGGACCGACGACGGCGAGCCCGGCCGGGCCCCGCAGCCCCCACACACCCGGCTGCGCGGACAGCCGGGTCCGCGCCAGCTCGACGGTGCCGTCCCCGGTGGCGACGACCCGCTCGGGCAGCCCCGGGTGCGGCGACGGGTGCAGCAGGATCGTCGAGTAGTGCCAGCCGATCGCGGCCGCGGCGGCGCCCCCCGCCCCGCCCAGGGCCCCGGCCAGCGCACCCGCGACGGGCGCCGAACGACGGACGGAGTGGCGGACGGAGGAGCTCGGCGCGCGCACACACTCATCCTGCTCCCCCGCGTACGGGTGCCGCGAGCGGACCACCTGATGCCTGCTGGAGTGACGAGAAGGGGCCGTACGTGCGAGCCCCCTCTCAGGTTGCCACTCGTACGAGTGAAGATCGCTATCGGATGACTGCGGAACGCAACTGACCGATGTGGATCTCGTTGTCCCCCGGCGAGGGGCGCCCGTCGCCCCTCCGCTCCCCGATCCCCTTGGAAGGACGTGCGCATGACCCCGCTCGCCCGTACCGCCCTGCGGCTGTCCCTCGCCGGCGCCGGCATCGCCGCCCTCGGCGCCGGCGTCGTCGGCCAGGCCTCGGCCGCCGAACTGCCCGAGGCACCCGACGCCCCGGACACCTCCGCTCTGGACATCTCCGCCCTGCCGTCCTACGAGGACGGCACCCTGTCGAACGACGCGAACAGCGTCTCCTTCGGCGAGCTGCAGACCCCGCACGGCGAGACCTCCGGTCTGCCGGAGCTGCCCTCGGCCGACGCGCTCCCCGGCCTGCCGGGCGCCGACTCGCTCCCCTCCGCGGACTCGCTCCCGTCGGCCGACTCGCTGCCGGGCACGGACTCCCTGCCGGACACCGCGTCGCTGCAGTCCTCCGACGACGCGCCGGAGCTGCCCTCGGCCGACGACGCCCCCGAGCTGCCGTCCGCGGACGACGCCCCCGAGCTCCCCTCGGCCGAGGCCCCCGAGCTCCCCTCGGCGGACGACGCCGACCTCCCGTCGGCCGACGACGCGGGCGCGCTGCCCGTGTTCGAGGTCCCGGGCGTGATGTACATCGAGGCCCCGACCGTCTCCTGACGGCGGACCGACGAGCGCCGGACCCCCGACCGGCGCTCGCGACGTCGCCCGTCCGGTGTCCCCCACGACCGGGGAACCGGGCGGGCGGCCGCGTACGCGGACGGGCTCAGGGCCGGCCGTGCCGCGGACGCGGCGGCGGCGCGGGCACCACCGGCGCGCGGACGAGGAGCTCGTAGCGGTCGAAGGACCCCTCGTCGTCGACGACGTGGCGCAGGAACCGGAACCCGGCCCGTCGCGCGACACCGACCGATGCGGTGTTCTGCGGGTCGACGTCGATCGAGATCCACCGCACGTCGCCCCGTTCGCCCAGGTAGCGGGCCGCGAGCCGGACCGCGCGCGTCGCGAGGCCGCGACGGCGGTACGCCGCGTAGACGCCGTAGGACAGACCTGCCCGGTCCCCCGCCGGATCGAGGTCGACGTCGATGGTCCCGGCGAGGACGGCGCCGCCGTCGACCCGGATGCCGAAGCTCAGCTTCGGCCCGTCGTCGGCCCAGCGTTCGATCGCACGGCGGACGTGGGCGCGGGCGGTCGCCGGGGTCGCGGGTGCGCCACCGAGCCAGCGGACGATCTCGGCGTCCTCACCCGCGAGGTGGGCCGTCACGTCGTCCCAGCCGAGCGGACTGAGGACGACGACGCCGTCCGCCAGCATGTTCGAGGGACGCGACACACGACCATCCTGCCCCAGACGTCGCCGTGCGTGATCGGGACCTCCCCCTCCGGGGTTCCCCGTCAGGACGACGGCGCCGCGCGCACCCGGTAGCGCATGAGGAGCGTGTCGTCCCCCGTGACGACGCTGACGAGCTCGAGACGCGCGGGATCCATGCCCGCGCCGCGGGCGATCCGCCCGGCCTCACCGGACACCAGGAACGGCGCGAGGGTCAGCCGCAGCTCGTCGACCAGGCCCGCCTCGGCCAGGCTGCCGAACAGCGCGGGTCCGCCCATGCAGTTGATCCGGCGCAGCCCGCGCTCCCCCAGCGCGGCGACGGCGACGGCGAGGTCGACCGACTCGTCGCCGGTGAGCACGACCTCGGCGCCGGCGTCGGCCCACCGGCCGCGCAGGTCCGCCGGGACCGACTCGCAGGTGAGCACGATCGTGGGGACCACGGTGTCGGTCAGCACCGGCGCCGACGGGTCGAGCGACTTTCCCGACGAGGTGACGACCGCCGTCGACGGCAGCTCCGACATCCCGAAGCGGCGGCGCCGGTCGTCCATCCGGTCGTTGTGCTTGACGCCCGTGAACCCCTCGGCGGTGGCCGTCCCGGCCGCGACGAGCACGACGTCGGCCAGGTCGGTCCCCAGGTCCAGCACCGCGCGGTCGGGCGGGGTGGACAGCCCGGCCGAGCTGCCCTCGACCTCGACGGCGCCGTCGGCGCTGGACACGAAGTTGACCGACAGCCGGAGGCGGTCGTCCGGGTAGGCGTAGAGCCGTTCGAGCTGCTCGGTCGACAGCGGTCCGGCGTCGGCCGCCGGGAAGATCTGGTGGATCATGCTCACGCGAGCAGTCTCACCGCCCGCGACGGGTTCCGCTCGCCACGGACGGTGGCGACCATCTCGCAGGTCTCCCGGGTGGCCCGGGCCTGGTGGGCGCGCACCATGGCGACGCCGCGGTCCGCGGCCAGCGCCGTCGCGGCGAGGGTGCCGGTCAGCCGCTCCTCCAGCGGCACGGCCAGGGACTCCCCGACGACGGTCTTGTTCGACATCGCCAGCA
Source organism: Pseudonocardia sp. ICBG162 (assembly GCF_020496225.1). NCBI lineage: Bacteria > Bacillati > Actinomycetota > Actinomycetes > Pseudonocardiales > Pseudonocardiaceae > Pseudonocardia > Pseudonocardia sp. ICBG162. The sequence goes on along the minus strand of NZ_JAHLJD010000031.1, from coordinate 1,425,404 downwards.
GCACCGGCCAGCCGGTCGCGACCATCTCCTCGATGCCGCGCAGGACCTGGAGGCTGTGCAGCGTGTTCTTGGAGAAGTCGATCGCCGGGTCGATGAGGATCCCCCCAGCGGGCACGCCCGCGGCGACGGCCTTCTCGGCGAGCGCGACGGTCTGGTCGATGACGCTGCGGAGCACATCGGCGTAGCGGGGCCGGTGCGGCTCGGTGCGCGGGGTGACGTGGTCGGTGTGGGCGCTGACGTAGCCGGCGCCGTACCGGGCGGCGACGTCGAGGATCGCCCCGTCGGCGGCGGCCCAGTTGTCGTTGACCAGGTCGGCCCCGGCGGCGCAGACGGCGTCGGCGGGCCCGGCGCGGAAGGTGTCGACCGAGATCGCGACGTCGGGGAACGTGTGGCGCGCCCACTCCACGGTCGGCACGACCCGGTCGATCTCCTCCTGCTCGGAGACCTCGGTGCCGGGACTGGCCGGGACGCCGCCGATGTCGATGACGTCGGCACCCTCCCGGACGACCGCGGTGATCCGGTCCCGGGCCGCCTGCTCGGCGAAGGTGACGCCGTGGTCGTAGAACGAGTCGGGGGTCCGGTTCACGATCGCCATGACCATCGCCCGGTCCCGGTTCCAGGTACGTCCACGGAACGTCACGCTCGGCACGTGGTCTCCTCACAGCACGGGCGGGCCCGCTGCAGGACCCGGTTGGATCTCCATCCTCCCCGGGGCCCGGCGTGCGCGCCCACCCCGCCGGTCGTCAGCCGCGCGCGTACTCCCGCAGCGGCGGCTCGGCGGCCACCCGCGGCTCGGTCGCGATGCTGGTCGCGACCTGCCCCAGCAGCCGCGCCTCGTTCACCGGGAGCTGCGTCCGGTCGACGGCGGGCATGACGTCGGCCAGGCAGACGGCGCGGTCGATCCGGCCCGCGTCGGCGGGGCCGTCGTGGTCCAGCGCGTCGGCGACGACGGCGTACCCGACCGGGTCCGTGCTGCCCATGGTCAGGTGCTCGGCGACGTGCACCGGGCAGATCGACTGGACGGGGATGTTCGCGAGCCGGCCCGCGCCGTCACGGCGCAGCTCCGAGCTCGCCGCAGGCGGCAGGTTCGGGACCACGACCTCGTCGGTCACGGTGTAGACGACCGTGTAGTCGATCCCGGCGAAGGTGTCCGGGCCGTCGTTGAGGGCGGCGAGGAACTCCGCACCGGTGCGCTGCTGCCAGAACGCGGGGACACAGCCGGGCCCGCAGACCGGGTAGGCGTCGAGCGTGCCGTAGTTCGACGGGTCGATCCCGATCATGTCGGTGACCATGCCGCGGGTGTCCGGCCAGTACTTCAGGGCCCAGCGCGGGACCATGCCGCCCTGGCTGAACCCGACGACCGAGATCCGGCCGCCCGCCTCGTCGTGCATGGTGCGGATCGCGTGGACGACGTGCTCGGCCGCGACCTGGATGTCCCCGGTCGCGTGCGCGGGCAGCTGCACGAGGCAGTAGGCCCGGCCCTCCTGTGCGAAGGCGCGGGCGTAGTTCCAGTCGAAGTTGACGTCGGGGTCCAGCGTCGTCCCCGGCACCAGCAGGACCGGGGCGCCCGCGGAGCCGGCGAGGTCGCCGTGGCAGGTGAGGCTCTCGTCCAGGCCGGGCGCGGTGAGCGCGGGCCCGGGGTCGGCGGCGCGCTCCGGGGAGGCCGCCGCCACCCCCGCGACGCCGGTCAGGCAGGCCGCGGTGACGGCCAGCGCGAGCAGGGTGGACCTCGTCGTCCGAGCCATGTGTTCCCCCGTTGTCGATCTTCCTGATCGGTGAACGAGGGCGGCGGCCTGCGGTGACGCGTTCTCGTCGCTCCGACGACGACCGGGTGCGCCTCAGGCGGCCGGGCTGCGGTGCGCCGTGGTCACCAGATCCCGCGCCAGGTCGGTGTTGTCGGCGTACCCGGGACCCGAGAACCAGGTCTCGTCGGCCTCCGGGTGCGCCCCGACCAGCCCGATCCGGCCGCGCCCGACGGTCTGCGCGAGCGCCGCGACCGAGCCGTCGGTGTAGGTCGCGAGCACCTCGGCCGTGCTCCCGGACGGCAGGTCGAAGGCGGCCCCGTCCTGGAAGTACAGCCGTCGCGACGTCCCGCGCCAGTCCACGGTGACGGTCTCGCCCTCGGCCCCGGCGCCGGCGGCGGGCCGGACGGTGCCGTCGAACAGGCCGAAGCCCGAGCGACGGCCGGCGAGGTAGGCGCCGAGGCAGAACCCCAGGTAGGTGCCGCCACCCCGGACGAAGTCCGCGACGGCGCCGGCGTGGCGCTCCAACACCGGCCACGCCTCGTCGACGGTCCCGCCGCCGGGCTGCACGTAGAGCGCGGCCCGGGACAGTGCCTCCGGGGAGAGGCCGGCGTCCTCACCGGCCCCGACGAACTCGGTGCGGAACCCGAGCGGCGCGGCGGCGAGCAGCCGCTGCAGCGTCTCGGGTGAGCCCGGCGCGGTGACCGACGGCCCGCGGTGGATCAGGGCGAGCGGCGCGTCGCCCGCGGCGGAGGCCACGCCCCGCCCGGCGAGGCCGGCTGCCACGGTGAGGGCTCCGACGGTCAGGAACGTCCTGCGGTCCACGTGTCGTCCTCCGGGGTCGGGGGCACCCGGCGGCACGTCACGAGGGGGAGCGGACGGCGCCACCGGACCGGATGCCACGACCCTGACACGGACGGCACCCGGACGGGACCGGACGGGCGACAGCGCTGCCGGACGGTCGGCCGTCCGCTGTGGGCGGGCAGGGCCTCCGGCAGCGGTACGACCGGCCGGGCGAGGCCGGTCCGCTGATCGTCGCAGCGGACCGGCCCGCCGGGGTCACGCCAGGTGCTTCCCGGAGATCGCGCGGGCGATGACGAGCTGCTGGATCTGCTCGGTGCCCTCGAAGATGTCGTAGATCTTCGAGTCGCGGTGCATCCGCTCCACCGGGTGCTCGCGCGAGTAGCCCGCACCGCCGAGGATCTGGATGGCGCGCTCGGTGGTCCACACCGCGACCCGGCCGGCCTTGAGCTTGGACATCGACCCCTCGCCGGCGGTGAACGGGACGTTGTTGCGGCCCATCCACGCGGCCCGGTGCACGAGCAGCCGGGCGGCGTCGATCTCGGTCTTCATGTCCGCGAGGGTGAAGGAGATCGACTGGTTCTCGATGATCGGGCGGCCGAAGGCGACCCGGTCCTTGGCGTACTCCAGGGCGTACTCGTAGGCGGCGCGGGCGATGCCGATCGCCTGCGAGCCGACCGTCGGACGGGACAGCTCGAAGGTCTGCATCGCGGCCGAGCCCTTCGACTTCTCCCCCGACCGGGCGCGGGCGAGCCGCTCGTCGAGCTTCTCCTTGCCGCCGAGCAGGCAGGAGCCGGGGAGCTTCACGTCGTCGAGGAAGACGTCCGCGGTGTGCGACGCGCGCAGACCCATCTTCTTGATCTTGCGGGTGGACTCCAGGCCGGGGGTGTTCGGCGGGACGACGAACGCGGCCTGCCCCTTGCTCCCCAGGCCTGCGTCGACGACGGCCTGCACCACGTGGATGTTCGCGATGCCGCCGTTGGTGGCCCAGGCCTTCTGGCCGGTCAGGGTCCACTCGTCCTTCGCCTCGTCGTAGACGGCGCGGGTGCGCATCGCCGAGACGTCGGAGCCGGCCTCGGGCTCGGACGAGCAGAACGCGCCGACCTGCGGCTCGGAGGCGTCGCCGTAGCACTGCGGGATGAACTCGACCATCTGCTCGGGCGTGCCGGAGGCGAAGATGCCGGCCACCGCGAGGGTGGTGCCGAAGATCGCCATGCCGATGCCGCCGTCGCCCCAGAAGAGCTCCTCGTTGACCAGCGGCATGGACAGGCCGGTCTCGTCACCCCAGAAGGAGGCGAGGGTCTCGAAGTTGTAGAGCTCGATCTTCGCAGCCTCCTGCAGGATCGGCCACGGGGTCTCCTCGCGCTCGTCCCACTCGGCGGCGGCCGGGCGTACGACGTCGGCGGCGAAGCCGTGCACCCACTCCTGCAGCTCGCGGTGCTCCTCGGACAGTTCGAAGGAAGTCATCTCAGCTCTCCGCTGGTCGGTCGCGGTTCTCGTCAGGCAGACGGGATCTGGAACATCTTCTGCAGGGCGGTCGCGAAGCCGACGTCGCCGGAGACCTTGAGCTTGCGCGTCATGAACAGGGTCACCGGGTTGGCGTTGTTCGTGGCGACCTTGAGGAACTCGGTGCCCGGCATGGTCAGCGAGGTCCGGGCGTCCTCGTCGGTGCCCTCGGTGACGGTGCAGGTCCCGTTCTGCATCACGGTCTGGAAGCTGTCGGTCGTCGAGCCGTCCTTGATGTGCCAGTGCACGACCTGCCGGTTCCCGGAGGCACCCTTCGACGAGTAGAACTCGCTCATCCGGCCGAAGATCGCCTCCAGCACCGGCCGGCGGACCTCGGACGACATCACGGTCGCCAGCTGCTGCTTCGACGCGGTCTTGACCAGGCGGGCGAACAGCGACGGGTCGACGTCCTTCGCGTTCCCGTCACGCAGGGCCGTGCCGAGGGTGGAGATCAGCTGCTCGTCGGACAGGGACTTCGGGTCGACGCTGCGACCCAGCTCGTTGATGTCGGCCGTGTCGGCCATCGCTCGCTCCACCTCGCCGTGGTTCACACAAGTGTCCGGTACTCGCCGTACCGGCTCGGACGGGGCGTACTTTACGCAGCAGTAGCTAAGCTGTCGAGATGGCACCCCCACCCCGCCGCAGGCTCCCGCCCGCACAACGCGAGAAGCAGGTCCTCGACGCGGCGGTGCGCGTGTTCTCCCGGGACGGGTTCCACGACGCGTCGATGGACGCCGTCGCCGACGAGGCGGGGCTGTCGAAGCCGATGGTCTACACGCACGGCGGGGGCTCGAAGGAGGAGCTGCTGCGCCGCTGCATCCGCCGCGAGTCCGACCGGCTGCTGGAGTCGGTCTCCGGCGCCGCCGCCGGGCCACCGGCCGACGCCGAGGTGCGCCTGCACCGCGGCCTCCGGGCGTTCTTCGCCAGCGTGACCACCCACCGCGACGGCTGGTCGGTGCTCTACCGCCAGGCCCGCACCGGGGCGCTCGCGGACGAGGTGCACGCGGCGCGCACCCGCATCGTCGACCGGGTGGCACAGCTGCTGGCCGCCGAGCTGGCCGTCCCCGAGGGGGTCGACCCGGCGACGGTCACCACCCCGATCGCGGCGGCGCTGGCGGGTGCGGCCGAGGGGCTGGCCGACTGGGCCGGCGACGGCGGGGACCCCGACGACCTCGCCTCGACGCTGATGGCCCTGGTCTGGCCGGGAATGGAACGCCTGCGCGGGTGACCCGGGCCCGTCCTGCGGGTCCGGGGTGCCGGTAACGCATTCCCGCGCGGGTCTGATGGAACGGACAGACGGACCACCCGTACAGGAGGAGCTCATGTCCGCCACGCGATCGAAGTGGGCCACGACCGTCCTCCCGACGGTGCTGGAACGGGACGGCACCCGCAGGGTGCACGACCCCCTCGTCCTCGACGGGCCGGGCCGGAAGCTGAACACCTCCGGCGGCGTCGACCTCCCCGGTTCCGGCGCCGGGGCCGTCGTGCTGCTCCTGGTGGTCGTGGCGGCGGCCGTCCTCGTGCCGCTGTTGCTGGCCACCGGGGTGCTGTCGGCGGTGCTCTGGGGCGCGGGCGCCGCTGCGGTGGCGGTGGTCGCCGGCTCGCTGGTCTACACCTCGGTGTTCCCGGACCCCGTCGCGCGGTACCGGAAGGAGCGCGGCGGCGACCCGTTCCTGGACGTCGGGGACGGCACGGACCAGGCCCGCCTGTGCGACCTGGCGACGGCCGTCGCCACCTCGTCCGCCTGGCAGCAGGCCCGTGTCGATCCGGACCGGTTGTTGCCCGCGACCCTCTGGAACGCCGTGAAGCTGGCCGAGCACGTCGGGAACCAGTCCGCCGACCTCGCGCGGGACCGCGCGGCGGGCCGCGCCGAGCACGTCCTGGCCCCGACCGTCGACGACCTGGCGGCGGCCACCGGCGAGCTGGCACGGGTGGAGACCAACCTGCGCACGCTCGGTGCGCTCGCCCGGGACCTCGACGGGCGTGCCGCGGCTCCCGAACGGGCGGCAATGACGATGACCTCGGCGCCGGTCGCGGAGCTCGGGCTCGCAGCCGCGGCCTCGGAGGCGATGCTCGACCACGCCCGGACGGTGCACCGGCTGCAGTGAGCCGGTCGCCCCGCCCGGCCGCCCTCAGCTCTCCGTGGCCGGACGCGTCACGAGGCGCCGGGTGCGGTCGGGGAGCCGGTCGACGATGCGGCCGATCCGCTCGGTGGTGCCCTGCAGCGGCGCGAGCGCGTCGGCCAGCACCCCGATCTGCCGGTCGAGCGCGTCGATCCGGGCCGCGACCGACCGCAGGTCCGGGGCGACGGCGGTCAGCTGGCTCGCGGCCTGCGCGAGGTTGACGTCCAGCGCGGCCAGCCGCGGGGTCCCGTCCACGTCGGCGTCCGCGACGGCCGCGGCGATCCGCCGGACGGCGCCCTCGTCGCCGGTGGCGGCGGCCAGCGGCGCGAGGTCCTCGCGCACGGTGGCGAGCACCCGCAGCGGCTCCACCGCGCCCGCGAGGGCGGCGAGGTCGCCGGGGGTGCGGGCCAGCTCCTGCAGCGGTCCGACCGCCTCGGCGAGCCGCGCGAGGTCGGCCCGGGTCGCGGCCAGCTCGTGCACCGCGGGCACGGCGCCGGTGAGGCTCTCCAGGTGCTCCCGGGCCGAGGCCAGCTCCCGCAGCGGCTCGACGGCGCCGGCGAGCTGCGCCAGGTCGGCGCGGGTGGCGGCGAGCTCCTGGAGCGGGGCGACGGCGTCGGCGAGGCGCTGCAGCGAGGTGACGGCACCGGCGAGCGCGGCGAGGTCGCCCGCGGCCGGGGCCAGCTCCCGCAGCGGCGCCGCGGCACCGGCCAGCTCGTGCAGGTCCCCGCGCACCGCGGCCAGCTCGGACAACGGCCCGACGGCGGCGCTGAGCTCCCGCAGCGACTCCACGGCCCCCGCCAGCTCCGACAGCGGACCCACGGCCGAGCTGAGCTCGGACAACGGCCCGACGGCCGTGCTCAGCTCGGACAACGGCCCGACGGCCGTGCTCAGCTCGCGCAACGGACCCACCGCGGTGCTGAGCTCGGTCAGCGGGCCGACGGCCGTACCCAGCTCGCGCAGGGGCTCCACCGCCGTACCCAGCGCCCGCAGCGGCTCCACCGCCGTGCCCAGCTCGGTCAGCGGCCCGACGGCGGTCGCGAGCTCACGCAACGCCTCGACCGCACCCGCCAGCTCCGACAGCGGCCCCACGGCCGCGGCCAGCTCCTGCAACGACGCGACGGCCCCGGCCAGCTCCGACAGCGGGCCCACCGCGGCGCCGAGCTCCCGCAGCGCCTCCACCGCACCCGCCAGCTCCGACAGCGGACCGACGGCCCCCGCCAGCTCCTGCAGCGACGCCACCGCCCCGCCCAGCTCCCGCAGCGGCCCGACCGCGGCGGCGAGCTCGTGCAGGTCGCCCCGCACCGCGGCCAGCTCGTGCAGGTCCTCCCGGACCCCGGCCAGCTCGTGGAGGTCGTCGCGCACGCCGGCCAGGTGGTGCAGGTCCTCGCGCAGCCCGGCGAGCTGGTGCAGGTCGTCGCGGGCACCGGCCAGCTCGCACAGTGGTCCGGCGGCCCCGGCCAGCTCGACCACGGCCGCGGTCAGCCGGTCGATCCGCTCGACGGTCACCGGGTCGTCCCACAACGTCACGACCCGGCCGAGCACGTCGTCGAGCACCGGGGCGAGGCCGGTCAGGGCGGCGTCGACACCGGCGATGCGCCGCGGCAGCGCGGCGACGTCGGCCGCGACCGACGGCATCGCCTCGACCGCACGCGGGGCCTCGGCCAGCCAGCCGGGCAGCCGGCGGCCGATCTCCACGGCCGCGCCGACCGTGCCGAGGGCGGCGCCGATCAGGGTCCCGGTGACGCCCGCGGGCGACCAGGAGCTCGGGAGGGGCTGCTTCGCCATCGGTCTCCTCCGGGGCTCACGGGAACGTGCTCGGGTCAGCTTCGCAGATCCGGCGGCCCGGTGTACCGCTCGGTAGCCCCGTCAGTACGACGCGTCGTCCACCCGGGCCGTCGCGTCGCCGCCGGCGTCACGGGCCGCGGCGTCATCGAGGATCGTGGCCGTACCGCTGGTGCCGAAGCGGGTGACGCCCGCGGCGTGGAAGGCCAGCACGGTGTCGAGGTCCCGGACCCCGCCGGAGGCCTTGACCTGCACCTGCGGTCCGACGGTGGCGCGCATGAGCGCGAGGTGCCCGGGCGTGGCGCCGCCGCCGGCGAAGCCGGTGGAGGTCTTCACGAAGGCCGCGCCCGCCGACTCGGCGGCCCGGCAGCCGGCGACCACGTCGTCGTCGGACAGCAACGCGGTCTCCAGGATCACCTTCACGACGCGGCCGTCGGCGGCCCCGACGACGGCCGCGATGTCGGCCTCGACGTCGTCGGTCAGGCCGCTCCGCAGCCGGCCGATGTTCAGCACCATGTCCAGCTCGGCGGCGCCGTCGGCGATCGCCTGCCGCGCCTCGGCGACCTTGGCCGCGGTGCTGGTCGTGCCGTGCGGGAAGCCGATCACGGTGCCGACGGCGACGCCGGTCCCCGCGAGCCGGGCGGCGGCGTGCGCGACGTCGGACGGGCGCACGCACACGCTGAAGATGCGGTAGCGCGCGGCGAGGTCGAGCTGGGCGTCGACCTCGGTGCGGGTCAGCTCGGGCTTGAGGATCGCGTGGTCGATCATCCCGGCGATCGCGGCGGCGGAGAGGGTCGTAGCGCTCACGGTGGTCCTTCGGGTCCCGGTGGGAGGATCGCCCCCGCGGGTGGTCGGCGGTCGGGTGCGAAGGCTACGCGCCCGGGGCGCCGCCGATCAGCACATGCGGTGACGGCCACCCGCTGCGATGCTGGTCGGACACTCCGGAGATCCCGGTGGCGGAAGGGGGCCCGACCATGGCGGACGACGACCGCTCCGCTCCGGACGCCGCGCACGCCGCCGTTCCCGGACCGACGCTGCGCTTCGAGCAGTCCAGCCACCCGGCGGGCGCCACCGTGCTGCACGCGATCGGCGCCATCGACGACGACACCTCGCCCGATCTCTGGGTGGAGATGGGCATCTGGTCCGAGGCGGGCCCCGAGCTCATCCTCGACCTGACCCGCGTGGACTTCCTGGGGACGGCGGGGCTGAACTCGCTGCTCCAGTCGCGCGACATGATGGGCTCCGAGGGCAAGCGGCTGCGGGTGTACTGCGGGTCGAGCCGGCCCGCACGGCGCGCGCTCCAGGTGACCGGCGCGATGGACCTGTTCGACGTCGTCGACCGGATCCCCGAGGAGCCGGCGTCGTCGCGGAACATGCTGTTCGGCGTGCCGGACCCGGACGTCCGCCTGAACGGTCAGCGCCGCTCGAACGACGAGTAGCCCGCGGCGGCCTCGTCGTCGCAGGCCCGCAGCACGCCCGCGACCCCGCCGGGCACCGCGTACGGCGCGACCGGCTCCGCCGGGCACGACAGCGCCTCGATCGTCGACAGGCCGTCGGCGTCGAGGGCGCCGATCGCCCGGTCGACCCACTCGACCTGTCCCTGCAGGCAGGCCGCGTCGTTGCCGTACCCGAGGGTCGGCGCCAGCGGCGCGAACAGGTTCGGGAAGCCGGGGTGCGCCATCCCGAGCAGGCCCGGCCCGGTGCCGAGCAGCCGCCCGTCGCGGCCGACGACGTCGATCCCGGCCCGGGTCGCGCCCGGGTCGAACCCGGTGGCCAGCACGATCGCGTCCAGACCGACGACGGTCCCGTCGGCCAGCCCGACCCCCTCCGGCCGGATCCGCGTGACCGGGTTCCGGGCGAGGGGGAGCACCTCGACGTCGTCGCGGTGGAAGCTCTCCAGCCAGCCCTGGTCGGTCGCGACGGGGCGCAGGCCGTAGTCGTCGCCGTCCGGGACCAGGGCCGCCGCGAGGCGGTCGTCGCCCAGCCGCGCCCGCATCCGGTCACGGACGACCGCGGCCGCCGCGGCCCGCAGTGCCGGGTCGGACGCGAGCCCGGCGAGCCGGGCCGGGTGCAGCGCCAGCGGGTCCTCGTCGTAGACCGTCCCCAGACTGTGGAGTCCTCTGTGGACAGACGGATGTCCGGTGCCGGACGGTGTGGACCGGACCGCCTCGCGCATCGCGGGCAGCCGGTCGCGGTAGGCCGCGCGCTCCGGCCAGCCGAACATCGGGTTGGCCGCGGGCAGCACGAAACGCGGGGTCCGGGCCAGGACGGTGAGCCGGCCGACCCGCCCGGCCAGGGCCGGGACCAGCTGGACCGCGCTCGGCCCGCAGCCGACGACGCCGACCCGCAGCCCGTCGAGCTCGGGTCCCCCGGCGGGCCACGCTCCGGTGTGGACGACCGGCCCGGTGAAGTCCGACCGGCCGGGGACAGCGTCGGTGCGGGGCGCGGTGAACGCCCCCGTGCAGCGGACCAGGAACCGGGCCGACAGCTCGTCGTCGCCGGTGCGGACCCGCCAGCGGCCGCCGTCCCAGCGGGCGGCGGTGACCGGTGTGGACAGTCGCAGGTCGCGGTGCAGGTCGAGCCGGTCGGCGACGAACCGCAGCCAGCGCAGCACCTCGTACCCGGCCGGGAAGCGCTCGCTCCAGCCCCAGTCGCGGTACAGCTCGTCGGAGAACAGGTACTGGTACGCGGCACCCTCGGTGTCGATACGGGCACCCGGGAACCGTTGGTGGTGCCACACCCCGCCGGGCTCGGGCGCGGCGTCGACGCAGGTCACCCGCAGACCGCGCCGGCGCAGCAGGTGCAGCGCGTACAGCCCCGCGACCCCGGCGCCGACGACCACGACGTCGTGCTCGTCCTCCACCGGCCCAGCGTGGCCGATCCGGGACGTCGCCGGACCGACCTGTCTCAGATCGACACGCGGCGCCCGGTGGGCGAGGCTGGGTCCGTGGTTTCCGGCAGGGCGCGGTAGCGCCGGTGGACACGGTCCTCCTCGGGGTCGGCGGTCTCGTGCTGCTGCTCGTCGGCGCCGAGCTGCTGGTCCGGTCCGGCAGCAGGCTCGCCACCCGGCTGGGTCTGTCCCCGATGGTCATCGGGCTGACCGTCGTCTCGGTCGGCACGAGCCTGCCCGAGCTGGCGATCGGCATCGACGCGGCGCGCTCGGGCAGCCCGGGCATCGCCACCGGCAACATCGTCGGCACCAACCTGGCGAACCTGCTGCTCGTGCTCGGTCTCGGTGCGCTGCTGCGGCCGGTCGCGTTCGACCGGCGCACGCTGCGTTACGACCTGCCCGCGATGGTCGCCGCCGCGCTACTGCTGTTCGCCCTGTCGCGCGACGGGTCGATCGGCCCGGCCGGCGGGGTCCTGCTGCTGCTCGCCGCCGTCGGCTACGTCGTACTGGTGCTGCGCACCTCCCCGCGCGAGGACGTCACCGCCGAGGCCGACGCCGGCGACGGGCGCGGCGGCCCGCTGGTGCAGCTGCTGGTGCTGGTGGTCTCGCTGGCGCTGGTCGTGCTCGGCGCGGAGTGGCTGGTCGACGGCGCGGTGCAGGGGGCGCTGGTGCTCGGCGTCGACGAGGCGGTGATCGGGCTGACGGTCGTCGCGCTCGGCACGTCGGCACCCGAGCTGGTGACGATGCTGGTCGCCGTCGCACGGCGGGAGACCGGGCTCGCCGTCGGGAACCTGGTCGGGTCCAGCGTCCTGAACATCGCGCTCGTCCTGGGGGCGACGGTGCTCGCCGCACCCGGCGCGACGATCGCGGTCCCGCCGGACGTCGTCGACGCCGACCTGGTGCTGCTCGTCGTCGCGACCCTGGGGACGGGGCTGGCGATGCGGACCGGGTCCCGCCTGTCGCGGCCCGAGGGCGGGCTGCTGGTGCTGGGCTACGCGGCCTATCTGACCTGGTTGGTCCTCACCCGGGTGTGAGCGGGTGTCGCACACTGGGCGCATGACCGCTTCCGACGACGCATGGTCCTGGCCCGACGCGACGACCGCGGCGCACGACCTCGCCGCGCACCTGGAGGACGCCGCCCGTGCCCTGCGCGACGGCCGCGCGGAGGTCCGCCGGTCCGCGACCGGCACCGCGTCCGACGGTCACCGGCAGCTGGAGATCGACCTGACCTGGAGCGAGGACGCGTCCTAGTACTACAGTCGCGTTTATGGGTTGTGGCTGCGGTGTTGGTAGTGGTGCTGTTGGGCGGTGTGTTGGTGTCTTCGTCGCCAGCGTGAGCGGCGCAGCACGTGGCCGGGGTCGGCGATCGTGTCCAGTGCGAGGGTGGCGATGAGGTGGCGGATCTCGGGCAGGCTCAGCGCGATGAGCTCGCCGCTGTCGGCGTGGAGAGCCCCCTTTTTGACCGTGTCACGGTGAGGAAGGCGTGCGCGAGCATGGAGAGAGTGATGTGCCGGTACCAGCCGGTGTATTGCCGGACTTGGTAATGATCGAGGCCGGTCTGGCCTTTCGCGGTCTGGAAGGTCTCCTCGATCGCCCACCGCGCGCCGGCGACCCGGGCCAGCTCGCTGAGCGCGACTCGCTTGGGCGTGTGGCAGAGGTAGTACGCCAGCTCTGAGGGGGCAGTCAGGCTGCGGCGGGCCAGCAGCCAGTACTCGGCGTCGGGATCGCGTTCCCCGTTGATCCGCGCCCGCGCCCACGCGTAGCGACGGTCGCCCTTCGATCCGGCGCCGGCTGACCTGCTGCGCCACGCGGTGGCCGGCAGTCCTGCGATGAGCGCGTCGGCCCGGTACTCGCTCCCGATGATCGACGAGGTGGTCTTGGCGATCACGCGCTGGTTGGAGGGGATCGCGAGCACGTAGCTCATCTGACGGTCTTCGAGGCTCTTGCGGAGCCGGTAGTGCTGTCCGTAGACGGCATCGCCGGTCACCCACGACGCCGGAACCCCGCCGTCGATCGCGCGGGCGATCATCTCGACCGCCAGCTCGGGCTTGGTGCGGAACTCACGATCAGCAGGGATCCCCGCACGGTCACATCGGGGGCGATCCTCGGTCCACGCCTTCGGCAGATACAGCTCCCCGTCCAGGAACGTCCGCCCATGCGGCGTCGCATAGGTCAGGAACACACCGACCTGCGCGTTCTCAATCCGACCCGCCGTGCCGGTGTATTGCCGCGCGACACCCGCCGACCGGTCTCCCTTCTTCAGGAACCCGGTCTCGTCGACGACGAGGATCCCAGCCCGGTCGCCCAGGTGCGCAACGACATACGTGCGCAGATCGTCCCGCACTGCATCGGGATCCCAGTCCGTCGTCGACAGCAGCCGCTGCATCGGATCCGGCACCGGCTGACCGGCCTGCTCGGAGATCGTCCACGAGTTCTTCCGCTCCCGCTCCGAGAGCAGCCCCCGCACATACGCGACCGCGTTCGCCCGCGGCTCCGAACGCGCGAACCGCGACCCAATCAACCGCGCGATCTCGTCCAGACCCGCCGCCCACTCCCGCACATCCGCCACACCAATATCGTCACCCACCGCCAAGGGTTAACACAGTCACGAACACCAGAACCGGAAACACACCGATCACCCTCAACATAAACGCGACTGTAGTACTAGGGCGGGATCAGCGCGCGGCGAGCTCGGCCCACACCCGCTTGCCTCGGCCCCGGGTGTCGCAGCCCCAGGCCTGCGCGACGGCGTCGACGAGCTGCAGGCCGCGCCCGCGCACCGCCCGCAGGTCGAGCGGCTGGAGCAGCGGGCTGCCCGCGCCCTCGTCGTCGACCTCGATCCGCAGGGCGTCCCGGCCCCGGACCAGGGTCAGGCGGAACGCGGTGCGGGCGTGGTCGACGACGTTCGCGACGAGCTCCTCGATGACCAGCATCGCGTCGGCGAGGGTGCCGGGGGCGAGGTCCCAGCCGACGAGGACGCGTTCCGCGGAACGCCGCGTCTCCCGGCCGACCCCGGCGTGCGGGACGTGCTCGGTGACGACCCGGTCGGCGTCGCCGGTGCCGGGCTCCTCGACCTGCACGACGACCACCCCGGCATCGTCGCTGAGGTGACCGCCGCAGTGCGCGAGGGCTGCGTCGGTGAGGGCGCGCGCGATCGTGTCGGCGTCGGCGCCCGGGTCGAGCGAGGCCAGCGTGCGCCGGGCGCCCTCCTCCCCCAGCTGCTCCCAGTGCCCGCGCACGTGCGCCTCGGTGATGCCGTCGGTGTAGAGGACGAGGCTGTCGCCCGCGGTGAGGGTGACGGCCTCGTCGGCCACCATCGGGGTGGTGCCGATGCCGAGGACCAGCCCGCCGCCGCCGTGGAACTCGGCGGTGCCGTCGGCCCGTCGCACGAGGGCGGGCGGGTGACCGGCCGAGGCGAGGTCGGCGTGCCAGGTGTCGGAAGGGCCGCGGCGCAGCGACGCGAGCGCGGCGGTGACGAAGCTGATGCGGCCGTCGAACCAGACGTGCAGGACGTCGTTGACGGTGCGGAGCACGGCGGCCGGGTCGTTCTCGAAGTGCGCGGCGGTGCGGGTGGCCGAGCGGGCCAGCGCGGTCGTCCGGGCGGCGCCGGCGCCCTTGCCCTGGACGTCGCCGATCACCACGGCGACGCCGTCGGGGGTGGGGACCGCGTCGTAGAAGTCGCCCATGACCTCCACGCCGGAGCCGCCGGGCAGGAAGCGGGCCGCGATGTCGACCCCGGGCAGCCGCGGGGGCTGCGCGGGCAGCAGCGACTCCTGCAGCGTCCGGGCCAGCGTCTCGGGTCACGTCTCGTCCGGCCGCGGGCCGACCGGTTCGCCGTGCCGGTGCCAGGCGGCGGACGGTGCCCCGATGACCGAGAGCAGCTGCAGCTTCTCGTGGGTCTCGCTGCCCGGGACGGCGGTGTAGACCAGCAGCAGCTGGGACTGCTCGGTGTCGAGCAGCGTCTGGCAGTGCAGCTCCAGTGCGCCGACCTCGGGGTGGAGGAGGCGCTTGACGTCGTCGATCCGGACGCCGACCTCGTGGCTGTCCCACAGCGCGCGGAACTCCTCGTTCTCCGGGTACAGGAGATCGGCGAGGTGGGCCGCGCGGGACCCCGGCCCGCGCCGGGCCGCGACCGCACGCAGGCCGGAGACGTAGCGCCGCGACAGGAACGCGTGGTCCTCCTGCGGGTAGAGCAGACGGGCGCCGGGCTCGGTGAACCAGCGGTAGCCGATGCTCCGCGACGGGCCGGTGAAACCGGTGGTGTCGCCGGTCAGCGCGACCCCCAGTGAGGTCTGGCGCAACGTCTCCCCGAGCTCGGTGACGATCTCGGCGGGGGTGTCGACGAGGCGGTCGAGGATGCGCAGCAGGCCGGGGCCGATGTGCTCGCTGGTCGCGCCGCGGGCGGGCGGGTGCTGCCCGGCGAGGCGGAACAGGTGGTCGCGCTCGTCGAGCGAGAGGTGCAGCCCCTGGGCGATCGCGGCGATCATCTGCTCCGACGGCCGCGGGCCACGCTCCCGTTCGAGGCGCGCGTAGTAGTCGGTCGACATGTGGCACAGCGCCGCGGCCTCCTCACGGCGCAACCCGCTGGTACGTCGGCGCTGCCCCCGCGGCAGCCCCACGTCCTCCGGTTGCAGTACCTCACGGCGCCGCCGCAGGAACTGGGCCAGGCCCACCCGGTCGATCATCTGTACCGCCTCTCGGTCGCTCCTGGCTCGTTCCTACCGGGTCGCGCAGCACGCAGCCACGGACTGTCGATCCGCCCCGGCGGCCCGGGGGGGCGGACCGCTCAGCCTCGGATCGTCAGGCCGTGGTTGCCGGTGCCGCGGGGGTCGAACGTGGTCGGCACACGGCCACCGACCCGAGGAGCTCACCGTGCCGAACGAACTCTTCCCGCTCGACCCGACCACCACCGTGCCGCCGGGCCGCCCGGAGGAGCACCGCACCGGCGAGCCGGCTCCGGCCTCGACACTCTCCGCGGCGATGCGGACCAGCCTGGACCGCTCCGGCGGCGCCGTCGGGATCCTCCTCGCCGCCACGCCCGCCGTCGCCTTCGTGGCCGCCGACGCGGCGGGTGGTCTGACCTGGGCGTTCATCGCTCTCGCCGTCGCCGCGCCGGTGACGTTCGGGGTGCGCCTGGCCCGCCGGGAGTCCCTGCGGGCCGCCGTCGTCGGTCTGGCGGTGGCCGGCGTGTGCGCCGCCGTCGCCGCGTTCTCCGGGGAGGCCCGGGCGTTCTTCCTGCTCCCCACCCTGATCCCGGCCGCGCTCGGCGTGCTGTTCCTCGGCTCGGTCCTCGTCCGCCGCCCGGTGACCGGGACCCTGTTCAACCGGCTGGTCGGCGGCCCCGAGGACTGGCGCGGACACACCAGGCTGATGCGCGTCTACACCGTCAGCACGCTGGCCGGCGTCGTGCTCCACGCGCTCAACCTCACCCTGCGCGCCGTGGCCTACCTCGCGGACCAGCCCGCCGTCCTGGCCGCGCTCGGCGTCGCCGCCGTACCGGCCTTCGCCGCACTCGCCGCGGGCACCCTCGTCGCCGCCCGCCGCGCGATCGGCCCCCGCGTCGCCACCGCCGTCGCCACCACCGCCTGACCACCGCCCGACCTCGAACACCGCACCCACCAGGGAGACACCATGTCCAGCACCCGCGACATCACCATCGGCGACCTCACCGGCCGGCTCGCCGTCGTCACCGGCGCCAGCGACGGCATCGGGCTCGGCATCGCCACCCGGCTCGCCGCCGCAGGAGCCGAGATCGTGCTGCCCGTCCGCAACCGGCGCAAGGGCGAGGCCGCGGTCGACGCGATCCGCACGCAGGCCCCCGGCGCGACCGTGTCCCTGCGCGAGCTCGACCTGTCGTCCCTCGGCTCCGTCGCCGCGCTCGGCGCCACGCTGCGGGGCGAGGGCCGCCCGATCCACATCCTGGTCAACAACGCCGGCGTCATGACCCCGCCGCGGCGGGTGACGACGGTCGACGGGTTCGAGCTGCAGTTCGGCACCAACCACCTCGGTCACGTCGCCCTCGTCGCGCACCTGCTGCCCCTGCTGCGTGCGGGCCGGGCACGGGTGACCTCCCAGCTCAGCGTGGCCGCCCGCCGCGGACGGATCGCCTGGGACGACCTGCAGGCGCAGGTCGGCTACGGCAACGGGATGGCCGCGTACGCCCAGTCGAAGGTGGCGTTCGGACTGTTCGCCCTCGAGCTCGACCGCCGCAGCCGCGCCGGGCACTGGGGCATCACCAGCAACGTGTCCCACCCCGGGATCGCCCCGACCAGCCTGCTCGCCGCGCGCGCCGAGGTCGGTCGCGAGCAGCCCGCTCGGGGACGACGGGTGATCGGCGCGCTCTCGGCCCGCGGCATCCTCGTCGGGACCGCGCAGAGCGCCGGGCTGCCCGCGCTGTACGCCGCGACCTCCCCGGACGCGCACGGTGGGCGGTTCTACGGGCCCGACGGGTTCGGGGGTCTGGGTGGTGCGCCCGCCGAGCTGAACCTCTACCGGCCCCTGCGCAGCACCGACGACGCCGAGCGCATCTGGCGGGTCTCGCAGGAGCTCACCGGGGTCTCGTTCGACGGTGGGGACACCGTCGCGACCGAGGACACGGTCGTCCTGCGCCGCGACGTCGGGTGAGGACGAGGGAGTCCGGCCCGGCGTCCGCGTACTGCGCCACCTCGTCGTCTGTGCGTGAGCACCGGACGACGGCGCCGCTCCTCAATCCTGGGTACAACGGGTGCCGACCCGCAACGCGTCCGTCCGGCCGAACGACAGTCCCGCCAGACGGACACACGGAGGGCGACCAGTGGCGATCTCGATGATGCGGGCGGCGCGGCTGACCCGGGAGAACCGGACCACGGCCCGAAGGCTCGCGGACAGACACCGGCGACTCGTCACCGACGTCGAGATCGAGCGCGACGCCCACGGTCTTCGGCGGATGAACCTCTACTACACGACCCTCGTGCCGTTCTGCGTCGCCTTCCTCCGACTGAAGAACGTCGACCTCGGCGTCCTCGAGGAGATCACCCTCCCGAGTCCGACGACGTTCTCGCCCGCTGAATCCGCCGGTCCGACCCGGACGACGGCGGCGGTACACGGACTCGCTGCGACTGTCGGAGGAGCGGTACTGGGCGCCGGGGCAGGGTCCGCGGCCTTCGCCGGGGTGGGTGCCTTCGCGGCGGCATCGACGGGAACCCCGATCTCGTCGCTCGCCGGTGCCGCAGCGACCAACGCGACCCTCGCGTGGCTGGGTGGCGGTTCACTCGCCACCGGAGGTGGGGGCGTCGCCGCAGGGACAGCAGTCCTGACGGGAGTCACCGCCGCCCCCGTACTTTTCCTCGGGGCCGCGTTCATCGAGTGGAAGGGACGTCGGGACCTTCGCGACCAACGCGAGGTCGAGGAGCAGCTGTCGACCCGGGAATCGGCGATGGCGGCCGACGAGCAGCGGTACGCGGAGATCATCGAAGGGAGCCGCCGGTTGCGCATGGTCCTCTCGGAGCTGCAGGACCAGATCGCGAGCAGGCTCGACGAGTTCGTGTCGTCGGTGCAGCGGAACGACGACTTCACCTCCTACTCCACCGAGGAGCAGACGGCGGTGATGACGATCGTCCGACTGGTCTCCACCGCATCGCGGACCATGTCGGCACGGCTGACGGACGACACGGGTTCGGTCAGCTACGACTCCGTTCGGATCATCGACCGGGCCCGGGAGGTCCTCGACGCCGTACGGACCACGGGCGGCGACCCGACGGCCATGGGGTCGGCGGCGTGAGCGAGCAGCGGAAGCCGCGGACCGACGACGCAGGACGTGACGCGATGTGGCAGGCGGTGGTCGATACGATCACCCGCAGGGCAAGAGCCCACACCCTGGAGGCGTTCTCCACGCGCGACGAGGCCGCCGCCCTGGCTGTCAGGTTCGACGGTCACCGCGTCGAACATCGCGCCGGCCATCTCTTCGAGCTGTGGCACAAGCACAGCTTCAACACCGACGCCATCACGAAGAACGCGACCGCACGTGCACGTGTCACCGCGTCCGACGGCGAGCCGACTGCCGCCGCAGATCTGCGCATTCTCGACGGCGGGCGCGTCGTAGGCGAGGTCCAGGCCAAGCTGTACGGACGCGCGTCCGCTGCCGCTCGTACGCTGGCGCACCCCCGGTACACGGGGATGCAGCGCCTCGTCGCGGCGGACAAGCGCGAGCAGGTCGAGAATCTCCTCGACAAGGCGCTGCGGCGCGACGCCGATGGCATCTATCAGGACGACTACTCGGACACGCGTGCCCACCTGGCGGAGATCGTGTCGCACGGCGATGTCACGAGCACCCCGGTCGACACGGGAGATGTCCACCGCGCCGCGGAGAACATCGCCCGCTGGGGCGACGGACTGGCGCTCCGAGCGGCGGGGCGGGAGATCGTTTCGGCTGCGGCTGCCGGCGCGGCAGTGAGCGGAGGTCTGGCCGGGGCGACGGCGGCGGTCCGTGAGGTCGCCCGCGTGCGTTCCGGTGAGACGACAGCCGTCGAGGCCGCCTGTTCTGCAGCCGGTGCCGCCGCGAGGGCCGCGGCCCGAGCTGGCCTCCTGTCAGGTCTGGGTGCCGGCGCGAAGGTCGCCATGACGGCGCTGAAAGCCCCCGCCCCGGTTGTCGCGAACGGTCTACCGGGAGCCGTCGCATCGGCGGTCTTCGGCGTCGCCGACGCGGCGGTCGCATTCGCGTGCGGCGACATCGACCGTGGGGAGTTCGCCGCCACCACCGGGGAGGTCACCTTCCAGGCCGGGATGGCGTGGGCAGGCGGAGCAGTGGGCCAGGCGGTGTTCCCTGTTCCGGTTCTGGGAGCTCTCGTCGGAGGCTTCGTCGGCCAGGTGTCCGCCACGGTGGTCGCACAGGGCATTCAGATGGCGATGGAGGTGCTCCGTTCGCAGGGACAGAGTGACTCGACGCTGTCGCTGCTCGACGCCGAGGCGGATGCGGCCGTGGAGATGGCGCTTCTCCTGAGCGAGGCCGAGCGGGCGCTGGGAGCCGAGAACTCCGCTCGCATCGGTGTCGCCGTCGTTCCTCAGCTCGAGCATGCTCTGAGGCTGGGAATCGCAGCAGGCCCGCAGACTGGCGTCGCAGAGCTGCTCGGTATCGCCCGTCGTACCGACGGCGAGTCACTGTTCGAGCAGATCGACGACTTCGGCCCGTGGATGGCGGACCCGACGACATCGTTGTCCCTGTCCACCGTCTAGAACAGGCCGACCACCGCGTGCTCACCTCGTCCTGACCGCCACAGCGGCAAGCTGACGTCGGCGGTCGGAGCGACCGGCGTTCACACCGGTCGGAACTGTGGAGACAAGGGGAATCGAACCCCTAACCCCCGCCTTGCAAAGGCGGTGCTCTGCCAATTGAGCTATGTCCCCTGGTGGGTCCCGATCACGGTACCCCGGGAGGCGGGGTCAGCGGGTGGTGGCCTCGTGCCACAAGTCGTCGGACCCGACGCCGCGGAAGCGGGACCAGCCGAAGTACGCAGCACCGGCGGCGACGGCCAGCACGAACAGCTTCTTCATCGGAGGTCTCCTCGCGAGTGACTGTCGGAGGGGGGAAGGTGTGGGCCTAGCTGGATTTGAACCAGCGACCTCATCGTTATCAGCGATGCGCTCTAACCAACTGAGCTATAGGCCCGTGCAACAGGAGAAACACTACCGCACGGGGTCGAGCGGGTTACGAGGGGGTCCCCCTCCGCCCGGCCCCGTGCGGGGTGCGCGACGACGCTCCGGTCAGTCCCGCTCGGAGAGCGTGACCTCAATACCGCCGACCAGGTCGGCGGCCACGTTGTAGACGAACGCGACCACGGTGATGGCCACCGCGAACAGCAGGCTGTTCACCGCGCCGACGACGGCGGCGAGCCAGAAGACCCGGCCGACGCTGATCAGCGAGCCCCCGGTCTCCTGCTGCGAGGTGACCAGGTCGGCATAGGTGCCGTTGAGCCGGTCCCAGACGCCCATCCCGCCGAGCACGCCGTAGAGGACGCCCGCGGCGACCATCCACACCAGCCACAGCACGACGGCCAGCGCCAGGGCCATCTTCAGCACCGACCACGGGTCGAGCCGCTTGAGCTGCAGCAGCGCCTGGCGCGGGGGCCGGTTGCGGACCGACGCGCGCGGCGTGTCCGCCGGGGCCGTGCCGTTCTCGCGCTGCTCCGGGTCGCGGACGGCGGTCGTCGCGCCGGCCGCACCGGCGCCGGGGGCGGTCATGAACGCGGTCGGGGCCTCGCTCAGCAGCGAGTCCGCGACCGAGCCGCCGTCGCGGTCGTCGTGGGTGTCGGGTACCCGGCGCCACGGGGGCGGCGAGGCCGCAGCCGGGTCGGCCGCGGGCTCGGCGTCGTCGCGCGGGCCGGGGACGTGGTCGGCCGGGGCCGCCGCCGTCGTCGACGGGTCGTGGTCGGCGTCGGTGGCGACGGTGCGGGCCTCGTCCTGCGACGGGGTGCGGTCGTCGGTGCTCACGAGTGGGAGCTCTCCTCGCTGGTCGTCGCTCGGTACTGCTCCGGTCCCACGGCGTGTACCGGGTGGCCGGTCCTGCGGACCGGCCACCCGACGTGCACTACGCCTGCTGGCCCGGGTCCTCCTCGGTCTCCTCCGCGTTGCGGGCGACGGCCAGCAGCGTGGAGCTCTCGCCCAGGTTCATCAGGCGGACTCCCTTCGTCTGCCGGCCGGCCTTCCGCACCTCGCGGGCGGAGGTCCGGATGACCCCGCCGGTGGAGGTGATCGCGTACAGCTCGTCGTCGATACCGACGATGAGCGCACCGACCAGCGTGCCACGCCGACGGTCGTACTGGAGGGTCAACACTCCCTTCCCGCCACGGCCCTGAACGGGGTAGTCCTCGATCGGGGTGCGCTTCGCGTAGCCACCGGTGGTGGCGACGAGCAGGTAGGTGTCGGAGCGGATCACGCCGAGGGCCAGCAGCTTGTCGCCCTCGTTGAACCGCATCCCGAGCACACCGGAGGTGGCGCGGCCCATCGGGCGCAGCGCGTCGTCGGACGCGGTGAACCGGATGGACTGGCCCTCGGCGGACACGAGGAGCAGATCGTCATCACCCGAACAGAGGACGGCGCCGACCAGCTCGTCGTCGTCGCGCAGGTTGATGCCGATGAGGCCGCCGGCCCGGTTGGAGTCGAAGTCGGTCAGGCGCGACTTCTTCACCAGGCCGTTGCGGGTGGCCAGGACCAGGTACGGCCGTGCCGAGTAGTCCTTGATCTGCATGACCTGGGCGATCTCCTCCTCCGGCTGCAGGGCCAGGAGGTTCGCCAGGTGCTGGCCGCGCGCGGTGCGGTTCGCCTCGGGCAGCTCGTAGGCCTTGAGCCGGTAGACCCGCCCGCGGTTGGTGAAGAACAGCATCCAGTCGTGCGTGGAGCACACGAAGAAGTGGTTGACGATGTCGTCCTGCTTCAGCTGCGCCCCCTGCACGCCCTTCCCGCCGCGCTTCTGGGCGCGGTACAGGTCGGTCTTCGTGCGCTTGGCGTAGCCGGTGCGGGTGATCGTGACGACGACGTCCTCGACCGCGATCAGGTCCTCGTCGGTGACGTCGCCGTCGTAGCCGACGATCCGGGTGCGACGGTCGTCGCCGTGGGCCTCGACCAGCTCGGCGAGCTCGTCGCGGACGATCTCCCGCTGACGCTCCGGACGGGCCAGGATGTCCTGGTAGTCCGCGATCTCGCGCTCGATCTCGGCGAGCTCGTCGATGATCTTCTGGCGCTCCAGCGCGGCGAGGCGCCGCAGCTGCATGTCCAGGATCGCCTGGGCCTGGATGTCGTCGACCTCGAGCAGGTCGATCAGGCCGGCCCGGGCGACGTCGACCGTGGCCGACGCCCGGATCAGGGCGATGACCTCGTCGAGCGCGTCCAGCGCCTTGACCAGACCACGCAGGATGTGGGCCCGCTCCTCGGCCTTGCGGAGCCGGTAGCGGGTCCGCCGGACGATGACCTCGATCTGGTGCCGCACGTAGTGCCGCACGATCTGGTCGAGGCGCAGCGTGCGCGGGACGCCGTCGACGATCGACAGCATGTTCGCGCCGAAGCTGTGCTGCAGCTGCGTGTGCTTGTAGAGGTTGTTCAGCACGACCTTGGCGACCGCGTCGCGCTTGAGCGTGACGACGATCCGCATGCCGATGCGGTCCGAGGACTCGTCGACGATCTCGGAGATCCCGGCGATCCTGCCGTCGCGGACCATACCCGCGATCGACTCGATCAGGTTGTCCGGGTTGACCATGTAGGGCAGCTCGGTGACCACCAGGGTGGTGCGGCCCTTGGCGTCCTCCTCGACCTCGACGACGGCCCGCATCCGGATCGAGCCGCGCCCGGTCCGGTAGGCGGACTCGATGCCGTCGCGCCCGACGATGAGGCCGTGGGTCGGGAAGTCCGGCCCCTTGATGCGCTCCATGAGCGCTTCGAGCAGCTCGTCGTCGGTGGCGTCGGGGTTCTCCAGGCACCAGGCGACGCCGGCGCCGACCTCGCGCAGGTTGTGCGGCGGGATGTTCGTCGCCATGCCGACCGCGATGCCGGAGCTGCCGTTGATGAGCAGGTTCGGTACCCGCGACGGCAGGACGACCGGTTCCTGGGTCTTGCCGTCGTAGTTGTCCAGGAAGTCGACGGTCTCCTCGTCGATGTCCTGGAGCATCGCCATCGCCAGCGGCGAGAGCCGGCACTCGGTGTACCGCATGGCCGCGGCCGGGTCGTTGCCGCGCGAGCCGAAGTTGCCCTGCCCCTGGATCAGCGGGTAGCGCATCGACCAGGGCTGGGCCAGCCGCACGAGGGCGTCGTAGATCGCCGAGTCGCCGTGCGGGTGGTAGTTGCCCATGACGTCGCCGACGACGCGGGCGCACTTGACCGGGGCGCGGTCGGGCCGGAAGCCGTTCTCCCCCATCGAGTAGAGGACGCGGCGGTGGACCGGCTTGAGACCGTCCTCCACCAGCGGCAGCGCCCGCCCGACGATCACGCTCATCGCGTAGTCGATGTACGAGCGCTGCATCTCCTGCTGGATGTCGACCGGTTCGACCCGGCCCCCACCCTCTCCGCCGCCTGCCGCGGGGGCGGCGGGGTCGATCGTGTCCGTCACGAAGTCTCCTCGTGCGTGTTCATACGTGCGTCTGGATCAGATGTGTGGATCAGACGTCCAGGAAGCGCACGTCCTTGGCGTTGCGGGTGATGAAGGACCGGCGGGACTCGACGTCCTCACCCATCAGCACCGAGAACAGCTCGTCGGCGGTGGCGGCGTCGTCCAGGCTCACCTGCAGCAGCAGCCGGTTCGTCGGGTCCATCGTGGTCTCCCACAGTTCCTTGGCGTCCATCTCGCCGAGACCCTTGTAGCGCTGCACGCCCTGGTCCTTGGGGAGCTTCTTGCCCGCGGCCCGACCGGCCTCGATCAGGCCGTCGCGCTCGCGGTCGGAGTAGGCGTACTCCGGCTCGGCCCCGCGACCGGACCACTTGAGCTTGTACAGCGGCGGCTGCGCCAGGAACACGTGCCCGTTCTCGATCAGCGGGCGCATGAAGCGGAACAGCAGCGTGAGCAGCAGCGTCCGGATGTGCTGGCCGTCGACGTCGGCGTCGGCCATCAGTACCAGCTTGTGGTACCGCAGCTTGGCCAGGTCGAAGTCGTCGTGGATGCCGGTGCCCATCGCGGTGATGATCGACTGAACCTCGGTGTTCTTGAGGACGCGGTCGATCCGGGCCTTCTCGACGTTGATGATCTTGCCGCGGATCGGCAGGATCGCCTGGTGCATCGAGTCGCGGCCGGCCTTCGCCGAGCCGCCCGCGGAGTCACCCTCGACGATGTAGAGCTCGCAGCTCTCCGGGTCGCGCGAGCGGCAGTCCGACAGCTTGCCGGGCAGACCGCCGATGTCGCCGGCGCTCTTGCGGCGCACGAGCTCGCGGGCGCGGCGTGCGGCCAGGCGGGCCTGGGCCGAGGAGACCGCCTTGGTGACGATCGTCTTCGCCTCGGTGGGGTTGCGCTCGAACCAGTCGGCGAGCCACTCGTTCGACACGCGCTGGACGAACGACTTGACCTCGGTGTTGCCGAGCTTGGTCTTGGTCTGGCCCTCGAACTGCGGCTCGGAGACCTTGACCGAGACGATCGCGGCGAGGCCCTCGCGGATGTCGTCCCCGGACAGCGCCGGGTCCTTCTCCTTGATGAGCTTCTTGTCGCGCGCGTACTTGTTGACCGTCGCGGTCAGCGCGTGGCGGAAGCCCTCCTCGTGGGTGCCGCCCTCGTGCGTGTTGATCGTGTTCGCGAAGGTGTAGACCGACTCGGAGTAGCCCGAGTTCCACTGCATCGCGACCTCGACCTGGTGGCCGGGGCCCTCGCCGGTGTAGCTGACGATCTTGCGGTGGATCGGGTCCTTCGACTTGTTCAGGTGCGCGACGAAGTCCTCCAGCCCGTTCGGGTAGTGGAAGACGTACTCCTTGGGCTTGGCCACGTAGCCCTCGGCGTCGGGCTCGGAGTCCGCGTCGATCTCCGGGACGGGCGCCTCGATCGGGTTGCCGTCCTCGTCGACCGCGTCCGACGACGGGACGCCCGCCGGCTTCTCCGGCCGCCGCTCGTCGCGCAGGACCATGGTGAGGCCCTTGTTCAGGAACGTCTGCTCCTGCAGCCGGCGACGGATCGTCTCCAGCGTGTAGCTGGTCGTCTCGAAGATCTTCGGGTCGGCCCAGTAGGTGATCGTGGTGCCGGTGTCGGCCTTCTTCGTGGTGCCGGCCTCGATGAGCTCGCCGGGCACGGCGTACTCGTAGTGCTGGCGCCAGATCTGGCCGTCGCGGCGGACCTCGACGTCGAGCGCGGTGGACAGCGCGTTCACGACCGAGACGCCGACACCGTGCAGACCACCGGACACGGCGTAGGACTTGTCGTCGAACTTGCCGCCGGCGTGCAGGCTGGTGAGGACGACCTCGAGGGTCGGCTTCTTCTCCACCGGGTGCATCTCGACGGGGATGCCGCGACCGTCGTCCTCGACGCGGATGCCGCCGTCGGACTGCAGGGTCACGACGACCTTCGTGGCGTGACCGGCCATCGCCTCGTCGACCGAGTTGTCCACCACCTCCCAGATCAGGTGGTGCAGGCCCCGCTCACCGGTCGAGCCGATGTACATGCCGGGCCGCTTGCGGACCGCCTCCAGGCCCTTGAGGACCGTGATGGACGACGCGCCGTAGGCGTTGTTCGCTGCCTTGTCGGAAGCCACGGGTAGCTGCTTCTCCTCGCCACGTGAACCGCCCGCGCGACGCGCGCACCACCGGTGCGACGACGACGGAGCGGTTCCACCGACCGGGCGCTCTGGTCATGTCTTGGGGAGCCACCCGGGAAACACCTGTCGATCCTACCCGTCGGGACCGACGGAAAGGCGGGAAGGACCCACCCAGAAGCGCCACAGACGGGCGAACGGCGTCCGGTGCGGGATCGGACGTGCCCCTGCGGGGCCGAGCGGACCGGCGGCCGTGTCATCCCGCGCTCACCGCCGACGAGAGCGGCGCGTGCGCCCCCGCGCAGCTCCCCACCCGATCCGGGCCCCCACACGCGTCCGTGGCGCCGTGACGCGTCCGCAACGTGAGCGGCCCGGTTCGCACCACCCGGTCGGCGGTCGATGTCCGTGCGGAACGGGGGCTCAGCCGTAGGTGTCGCGGGGGCCGCGGCCGCGGACGTGCCGCGGACCGTGCCGCCAGCTCGGCCCGCTCGGCCCGACGACCCGGATCCGGCGCACGACGTCCGGCCCGACCGCGGCGGCGAGCCGGGTCAGCAGCTGACGCTGCAGGGTCCGCAGCTGGGTGGCCCACGCCGTCGACTCGGCCTGCAGGGTCAGCTCGCCGTCGCGCAGCGAGACCGGTGTGCAGTGGTCGGCGACGTCCGGCCCGACCAGCTGCGGCCACCGGCCGAGCACGGTCGCGTCGGTCAGCCGGTTCGACCAGCCGCGGTCCACCGACACCCGCGACACCAGACGTCCGAACGGCTGCGGGTCCCGGTCGTCGGGCCCCGCCCCCGACCAGCGACGACGGCGCCCCCGCCCGGAGACCACGCGCAGCTTGGGCCGGTCGGCCTGGGCCCGCTCCTCGGCCTTGCGGGCCGACGCCTCGCGGGCCGCGCGCAACGCCTCGCGCGCGAGGTCGGCCCCGCGCAGGTTCGCGCGGTCGCCGGCGAGCAGGTCGCCCTGCTCCCCCGGGACGCCGCCGCCCGGTACGTCCCCGCCCGTGACCGCGTCGTGACCGGGTCCGGTGTCGCGTCCGTCCCCAGGCGCCGCGCCGTCGGTGTCCGGTCCCCGGCGTCCTGTCCTCCGGTTTCCGGTTCCGGAACGGCGTCCGTCCCCCGGCGCTCCTGAGTTATCCACAGTATCCACAGCCTTGTCCCCAGAATGCCGTGACACGTTCGAGACCTGCCGGGGTGATCACGCGGGCACCTCGCCGTCGCGGCTCACCTTCCGGTCGCCGACGGCGAACCGGACCCCGTCGAGCTCCGCGGGCACGTCCTCGGCCACCGCGGCGGTCACCAGGACCTGCTCCGCGTCGGCCACCAGCCCGGCCAGCGCGCGGCGGCGGGCCGAGTCCAGCTCGGCGAAGACGTCGTCCAGCACGAGGACCGGCTCGACGTCGTCGGCGTGCAGCAGACGGTAGGACGCCAGCCGCAGCGCCAGCGCGAACGCCCAGGACTCGCCGTGGCTGGCGTAGCCCTTCGCCGGTCCCTCGCCCAGGGCGAGGTCCAGCTCGTCGCGGTGCGGGCCGACCAGGCAGACCCCGCGTTCGACCTCCTGGGACCGCACTTCGGCCAGCCGGTCGAGCAGCAGCGTCTCCAGGTCCCCGGTCGACGACGGCAGCTCCGCGACCCCCGCCGTCCCGAGGCTGGACCGGTAGTCCAGGCCGATCGGGTCCGACGACGGCGCGATCGCCGCGAACGCCTCGCGGGCGTAGGGCGCCAGCGCGACGACGAGCTCGCGCCGCCCGGCCAGCAGCGCCGCGCCGGTACGGGCGAGGTGCCCGTCCCAGACCTCCAGCGTCGCCAGGTCGTCGGGCAGCTCCGGGTCCGCGGCCACCGGCGCCCGGGACCGGCCGCGGGCCCCGCGCAGTGCCGGCTTCGCGGACTTCAGCAGGGCCGAGCGCTGGCGCAGGACCTTGTCGTAGTCGGCGCGGACGCCGGCGTAGCGCGGGAACCGCGCGACGAGCAGCTCGTCGAGGAAACGCCGGCGCTCCGACGGGTCGCCCCGCACGAGCGCCAGGTCCTCCGGCGCGAACAGCACGCTGCGCAGGATCCCCAGGATGTCGCGCGGCCGCGAGACCGGTGAGCGGTTGACCCGCGCCCGGTTCTGCTTCCCGTTGTTGATCTCCAGCTCGACGCCGAGCTTCCGGCCGTGGTGGTGCACCTCGCCGCGGACGACGGCCTGCTCGGCCCCGCGCCGGATCAGCGGCGCGTCGGAGGAGACCCGGTGCGAGCCGAGGGTGGCGAGGTAGCCGATCCCCTCGACCAGGTTGGTCTTGCCGACGCCGTTGGACCCGACCAGCACGGTCACGCCGGGGTCGAGCTCCAGCTCGGCCTCCGGCCAGGACCGGAAGTCGGTGACCGAGAACCGCCTGAGGTACACCGCCTGGTCACCCTTCCCGTCCGGCTCGGCGCCGGGTCACTGCTGCGTCGAACCGCCGCCGGACGACGGTCCCGCCTTGTCGCCCGGGGCACCGGCCGGCCCGGACTTCTTCACCGCGTGCCCGCCGAACTGCTGGCGCAGCGCGGCGACGGCCTTCATCGCGGGCGACTCGGCCTGCCGGGAGGAGAACCGGGCGAACAGCGCCGCGGAGATGACCGGCAGCGGCACCGCGTGCGCGATGGCCTCCTCGATCGTCCAGCGGCCCTCGCCGGAGTCGTCCACCCAGCCCTCGAGCTGGTCGAGACGGGGGTCCTCCTTGAGCGCGTCGACCAACAGGTCGAGCAGCCAGGACCGGACGACGGTGCCGCGCGACCAGGCCTGGATCACCCCGGGCACGTCGGTGATCAGCTCGCTGGCCTCCATCAGCTCGAAGCCCTCGGCGTAGGCCTGCATGAGGCCGTACTCGATGCCGTTGTGGACCATCTTCGCGAAGTGGCCCGCGCCCACCGGCCCGGCGTGCGCGAACCCCTCCTCGCGCGCGCCCTCGGGCCGCAGCGCGTCGAAGATCGGCATGGCGCGCTCGATGTGCCCGGGCTCGCCGCCCGCCATCAGGCCGTAGCCGTTGTCCTTGCCCCAGATCCCGCCGGAGACGCCGCAGTCGACGTAGCCGATGCCGTGCGCGTCGAGCAGCGCGGCGTTGGGCTGGTCGTCGGTGTAGCGGGAGTTGCCGCCGTCGATGACCAGGTCACCGGGCTCCAGCGTGGTCGCCAGCGTGGCGACGGTGTTCCGGGTCGGCTCGCCGGAGGGCACCATGACCCACACGACGCGCGGCGCGGCCAGCGCACCCGCGAGCTCCGCGAGCGACGTCACGTCGCTGACCTCCGGGCGGGGGTCGTAGCCGACCACCTCGTGCCCGGCGGCCCGCAGCCGCTCCCGCATGTTGCCGCCCATGCGGCCGAGTCCGATCATGCCGATCTGCACGGCAGTGGCCCCCTTCGCGTCCGTGCCGCCGGCATGCCCCGCAGGGCACCGGTGGCCCTCGTCGATCACACCGGGGACGAGTCTTCCCCCTCGCCGGGACGCCCGCCCGGCGGGGGTCAGCCCGGCAGCCGCACCGGCATCAGCAGGTGCAGGTAGCCGGACTTCTCCGGCGACGGCGCCTCGCCGGCGTCGTCGGTGGCGGGCTTGGGCACCGGACGGACCAGCGCGGGCCGGTTCGGCGTGGTGAACGTCAGCTGGGCGCGGTCGGTGTGCAGCGCGCCGAGCGCGTCGAGCAGGTAGCCCGGGTTGAACGCGATCGTCAGCGGGCTGCCGTCGAGCGCACAGGGCAGCTCCTCCTCGGCGGACCCGACGTCGTCGCCGCCGGCGGCCAGGCGCAGCCCGTCCTCGCCGAACTCCATCCGGATCTGGGCGACCCGGTCCGCGACGAGCGAGACACGCTTGATCGCCTCGACCAGCAGCGCCACGTCGAGCTCGACGGCGGTGGTGTGCTCGGCCGGGATCAGCTGGCGGAAGCGCGGGAACTCGGCGTCGAGCAGCCGGCTGGTGGAGCGGCGGCCGCCACCGGTGAGGCCGAGCATCCCGTCCCCGGCCGACAGCGCGATCTCCACGGTGCCGGACCCGGCGAGGGTCTTGGCGACCTCGGCCAGGGTCTTGGCCGGGATCAGCACCGCGGTCGAGATCGAGGCGTCCTCCGGGGACCACTCGAGCTCACGGACGGCGAGCCGGAACCGGTCGGTGGCCGCGAGCGTGAGCTGCGAGCCCTCGATCTCGAGCCGGATGCCGGTCAGCATCGGCAGCGTGTCGTCCCGCCCGGACGCGACGGCGACCTGGGCGACGGCGGCGGCGAGCGCGTCGGCGGCGACCGACCCGGCGCGCTGCGGCATGTCGGGCAGCTGCGGGTAGTCCTCGACCGGCATCGTCGGGAGGCTGAACCGGGAGTTGCCGCAGTTGATCGTGGCGCGGGAGCCGTCGACGGTCAGGTCGACCGGCTTCGACGGGAGCGCGCGGGTGATGTCGGCCAGCAGCCGCCCGGAGACGAGCGTGCGGCCCGGCTCCCCGACCGTCGCGTCGAGCTCGACGCGCGCCGACGTCTCGTAGTCGAAGCCGGAGACGGTCAGCTTCTCGCCGGACTCGCCGTCGGACTGGATGAGGACCCCGCCGAGCACGGGCACCGGCGGACGAGCCGGGAGGCTGCGCGCCACCCAGGCGGCCGCGTCCGCGAGGACGTCGCGTTCGACCCGGAACTTCATCTGGAGACCTTCCCCGGTAGCGCCCGGCTCGGACCACGGCGCGGGGCCGGGTCGTCGACGGGACGGCGGTGCGGCGGCGGACCGGTTCGTCCTCCGGGTCCGGCCGGCGCCGTGGCCCGGAGGGGGCTGCGGAGCGGAGTGGCCGGAACGGGATCGGAAGCCGGGGTTCGCCGGGACGCTCACGGTAGAGCCTCGCCCCGACAGTTTCCACGCCACCCCGGTGCCCGTTCGGTGTCCCCGTCCGTGACCCCCGTCCGGGGGTCGGTCCACACAGGTGTTCTTAGGAAGAAGAGATAGAGAGAGATAAACCGTCGTAGTACTAAGTCCTGTGCACAGTGTGGATGGAGCGCATCCCCGCTGGTCAGCAGGCCGCGTCGGCTGGGGATACGGCGGTGGGGGCACCCGTTGACAGGTCTGTGGAGCGGTGGACCGACGGCGTCGACCCCCATCCGTCCCCGGTTCATCCCGGGTTCACCACAGAGTTGTCCACGGATCCCGGGCGATCCGTCCACGGGGCTGCGACGATCCATCCACAGAGTTGTCCCCAGATGTGGGTGGAAACGTGGTGGATCGTGGACCCAGGGTGATGGCGGGCACAGACCGTTGGGCACTCCCGCGTTGCACGATGAACCCACAGACGTCCCACCCGTCACAGGAATGTCGACGGAGCGTGACCGGCGGGTGAGCGCAAGCGATCACCGGGACGAGTGGCGAAGCGCCGAGTGCCCACTACCGGACGACGAACGGGAGTGGTGGGACCGACACGCGGGTGACGCCACGCCGGACCCGATCGGTACCGCGCCGGACGGACCCGGTGTCCCGGGCGTCCGCGGCGGCGGGGGTGCCGATCGCCCGGGGACGGCCCGGAACGCGCCGCAGCGGCGATCTGGGGGCCGTGGTCCCTGTGGGTTGCACGGGATCGGTCCCGGTGCGCGCGGTGACCGCTGAGAACGCGTCCTGCCTGGTCACGGCGGGGCCGGCCGGGGCTGTGGAGAAGCGGTGCGACCGGTGGACAACCCGCCTCGGCGGGCCACCGGCCGAGGTCAGTGCCGGGCGCGCAGCTTGATCCGCGCGGTCAGCTCCTGCACCTGTTCGAAGGTCTTCCGCCGGAGCGAGATCTCGTTGCGGATCTTCTTGTCGGCGTGCATGACGGTCGTGTGGTCCCGGCCGCCGAAGGTCTGCCCGATGCGCGGCAGCGACAGGTCGGTCAGCTCGCGGCACAGGTACATGGCGATCTGGCGGGCCTGGGCGAGCGCCTTCGTCTTGCCGGGCCCGGACAGCTCGTCGAGCGTGAGCCCGAAGAACTCGGCGGTGACCGCCATGATCGTCGGTGCGGTGATCTCCGAGGCCGCGGAGTCCGGGATCAGGTCGCGCAGCACGATCTCGGCGAGCTGGGTGTCGACGGCCTGCCGGTTCAGCGACGCGAACGCCGTGACCCGGATCAGCGCGCCCTCGAGCTCGCGGATGTTGCGCTCGATCCGCTCCGCGATGAACTCCAGGACCTCACCGGGGACGGCGAGCCGGTCCTGCGCGGCCTTCTTCCGCAGGATCGCGATCCGCGTCTCCAGCTCGGGCGGCTGGATGTCGGTGATCAGACCCCACTCGAACCGCGTGCGCATCCGGTCCTCGAGGGTCTCGAGGCGCTTGGGCGGCCGGTCGGAGGAGACGACGATCTGCTTGTTCGCGTTGTGGAGGGTGTTGAACGTGTGGAAGAACTCCTCCTGCGTCCCCTCCTTGCCCTCCAGGAACTGGATGTCGTCGACCAGCAGCACGTCGACGTCCCGGTAGCGGCGCTGGAAGGCGACCTTGCGGTCGTCGCGCAGGGAGTTGATGAAGTCGTTCGTGAACTCCTCGGTACTGACGTACCGGACCCGCATCCCGGGGAACAGCCGCTGGGCGTAGTGCCCGACGGCGTGCAGCAGGTGGGTCTTGCCCAGCCCGGACTCGCCCCAGATGAACAGCGGGTTGTACGCCCGCGCCGGCGCCTCGGCCACCGCGACCGCGGCGGCGTGGCTGAACCGGTTCGAGGCACCGATGACGAAGGTGTCGAAGGTGTAGCGCTCGTTGAGCCGGGTCTGCGACCGCGGCGCGACCGGGTCGCCCGCCTGCGGTGCGGTGTAGGCAGGCCACGAGGTCTGGCCCTCGCGCGAGCCCGGCTCCGGGCGCCCGGTGGGCTGCGGCGCCCATCCCCCGGACGACGACGGAGCCGGCTCGGCCGACCAGCCGCGGTCGGTGCCGGAGGGGCCGCCGTCGTCACGGCGGGACCCGCCGGCGAAGCCGTTGCCGAACCCGCCGTCGACGGCGGGCTGCGGCCCGGTGTCCGGACCGGCGCCGTCGGCG
This sequence comes from Pseudonocardia sp. ICBG162, assembly GCF_020496225.1. Classification (NCBI taxonomy): domain Bacteria; kingdom Bacillati; phylum Actinomycetota; class Actinomycetes; order Pseudonocardiales; family Pseudonocardiaceae; genus Pseudonocardia; species Pseudonocardia sp. ICBG162. Next base: position 1,392,398 of record NZ_JAHLJD010000031.1, on the reverse strand, counting down.
GGGGCGTGCTCGCGCGCGGGGCGGTCGTGTGCGGGACGGGCGCCGTGGTCCCCGTCGGTCGCCGCGGCCGGGTCGTCGCCGGCCCGGTCACCGGTGCCGGTGTCGCGGACGCTGTCCCCCGCGGTGACGCCGCGGTGCATGCCGAACCCGGGCGGGTCGGGGACCTCGGTGCCGCCGGACGCCGCGGAGGCGTCGACGACGACGGCGAGGTTGACCGCCACACCGAGGTGGCGGCCGAGGGCGTCGCTGATCGGCCTGCGCAGGATCCGCTCGATGGCGTCCTTCGCGAACTCGCTCGGCGCGGCGAGCAGTGCGGTGCCGTCGAGCAGGCCGAGGGGACGGGTCAGGCGCAGGAACGCGCGCTGCTGCGGGGAGAGGGCGGGTGTGCCGGACTCGGCCGACGCGCCGGAGAGATCGGCGATGACCCGGTTCCAGACCGCGCCGAGATCGCCCGGCTGGTCGGTCATCCGCGTTTCCCCCTCCCGATCGACCGCCGTCGGCGGTCTGCTCCCCCCGGAGCACTGGCGATGAGCCGTCCGGACACGAGGACTCGGCCTCAGGGGCGATGTATCCCCAGAGTTGTCCACACTTGTGCGTAAAGGTACGCAGCAGGTCCCGGCCGGTGCGCATCGGGGCGCCGGCCGTCGGTCGTGTGGAGGTCTCGGTCGGGGTGCGGGCGGTCGTTACTCCCGCGCCGGTCCCGGGCGGGGTCGGCGACGCTAGCAGCAGCCGTCGTGGCGGCCGTCCGGCGGGGTCGCGGCGCCCGGTGGGGGCGGTTTGACCCCCTCGAAACGCGCTGCGTACCCTTGACGACCGGACACCTGGTCGGATGGGCGTGTCGCGCCCGTCGAACGCGGCTCCCCGCATCTGTTGCGGAGTGCCGTGTGGCCGGTGGCCCGCGAACCCGAGCCAGTGACCGTAGACATCTCGGCGTCGCAGGACGCCTGCGAACCGCCGACCAGGAGCCGACCGTGAGCAAGCGTACTTTCCAGCCGAACAACCGCCGCCGGGCCAAGACGCACGGCTTCCGGCTGCGCATGCGCACCCGCGCCGGCCGCGCGATCCTCGCCGCGCGCCGTCGCAAGGGGCGCGGCAACCTCTCGGCCTGACGGCCGGCGCCCCCACCGGCCCGCGCCGTGCTGCCGGCACACGCCCGGCTCACCCGCCGGCCCGAGTTCGCCTCGACGATCAGGCGCGGACGACGTGCCGGCCGGTCGAGGCTGGTGGTGCATCTCGACCTGACCCGCGCCGGCGGCGTGCCCGAGCACGCCTCGCCGAGGGCGGGTTTCGTCGTGAGCAAGGCCGTCGGCAACGCCGTGGTCCGGCACCGGGTCTCCCGGCGGCTGCGGCACCTGGTCGCGGACCGGCTGACGGCGCTGCCCGCCGGCGCCGCACTCGTCGTCCGTGCGTTGCCGCCCGCCGGTGACGCCTCGTCCGCCGAGCTGGCGGCCGACCTCGACTCCGCACTGCGCGCGGCGCAGCGGCCGCGCCGTCCGCGCCCGGCCGCGGACGGCCCGCGATGAGCACGGCACACGACGCGGCCCCGACGGGTGAGGAGGCTCCGATGGACGACGGAGGGCCCCCGGCGCCCGGCCCGGTGTCGGCGTGCGGGCCGCGATGGCCGCGGTGCGCTGGTACCAGGTGTGGATCTCCCCGAACCTGATGCCGAGCTGCCGGTTCCACCCGAGCTGCAGCGCGTACTCGGTCGAGGCGTTCCGCGAGCACGGCTTCGTGCGCGGTCTCGGCCTCACCGTATGGCGGTTGCTGAAGTGTGCCCCGTGGCACCCTGGCGGGTGGGACCCGGTGCCGCCGCGCCGGCGGCGCAGCGACGGGGTCCCGCGCAGCGGCACCGAACCCGATCCCGGGCCGGAGCAGACGTCCACCGACCCGCCCCGGACCGAAGGCCTCTCACGCGGTACGGACCGCTGACCCGCGGGCCCCGCCCGAGACCACGAGGAGCAACGCAGCAGTGCTGGACTTCATCTACTACCCCGTCAGCTGGATCATGTGGGTCTGGCACAAGGTCTTCGGCTTCGTCCTGGGCGACGACAACGGGTTCGCCTGGGCGCTGTCGGTCGTCTTCCTCGTCTTCACGCTGCGCGTCATCCTCTACAAGCCGTTCGTCGTGCAGGTCCGCTCCATGCGCAAGATGCAGGAGATGGCCCCGGAGATGCAGAAGCTCCGGAAGAAGTACGCGAACGACCGCCAGAAGCTCGCCACGGAGATGCAGAAGCTCCAGCAGCAGAACGGCGCCAACCCGCTCATGGGCTGCCTGCCGATCCTGGTGCAGATCCCGGTGTTCATCGGTCTGTTCCACGTGCTGCGCGAGTTCAAGCCGGGCAAGACCGAGAACTACGTCTTCAACGCGGCCGAGAACGCCTCGTTCGTCGACTCGAGCCTGTTCGGCGCGAAGCTGGGCTCGGCCGTGTGGCCGCTGCAGAACACCGCCTCGGTCGCCGAGCTCGGCGGCAACCTGGTCTCGCAGTGGATCGTGATGATCCCGCTGATGATCGCGGCCGGCATCTTCACCCACATCACCGCGCGCCACTCGGTCGCCCGCCAGCAGGCGCAGATCGCCGCCGGCACCGTCGCGGCGAACCCGCAGGCCGAGATCATGCAGAAGCTGATGCTCTACGTGTTCCCGATCGGTGTCGTCGTCGGTGCGCCGTTCCTGCCGCTCGCGGTCCTCTTCTACTGGGTCGCCAACAACCTGTGGACCCTCGGCCAGCAGTACGTCGTCTACCGCAAGATCGACGCCGAGGAGACGGACAAGGCCGAGAAGGCCACCGAGTCCGCCAAGGCCCGCGCCCCGCGCCCCGGCCAGAAGCCGCTCCGCGACGTCCGTCGCGGCACCGCCGAGGACGTCCGCGAGATCGCCGACGAGCCGATCCAGCCGGCCGAGGAGGAGGCCGCCGAGGCGGCGGCGTCCGAGGCCCGCGCCACCGGATCCGACGGCGCCTCCGCCGACACCGGCACGACCCTCGACGGGCAGCGCAACGGCACGGCCCGCAACGGGAACGGCAACGGCTCCGGCAACGGCAACGGCCAGAAGAAGCCCGGGGCGAAGCCGGTGCAGAAGCGTCCGGGGGCGAAGGCCCGGCGCGGCAAGCGTCGCTGACCGTTCCACCGCACCACCCCGACAGACCCCGGCGCGCCCCGCCGGCCCCGGCGGACCCCACCGCCGCGCGGGCCCGGGCGCGACGGACCGCGAACCGTTGACGAGAGGAGTTGCGCGTGCCCACCACCGCCAAGGAGCCCGCCGAGGGTCCGGACGTGCAGGACAAGCCGTCCGGCGAGAGCCTGCTGATCCAGGAGGGCGACGTCGCAGGTGACTACCTGGAGCGCCTGCTGGACATCCTGGACTACGACGGCGACATCGACCTCGACGTCGAGGGCGGCCGCGCCATCGTCAGCATCGAGGGCGCCGAGGACGACGCCGACCTGCAGAAGCTCGTCGGCGACAAGGGCTCGGTGCTGGAGAGCTTGCAGGAGCTGGCCCGCCTGGCCGTCCAGCAGCAGCTGGGCAGCCGCAGCCGGCTGATGCTCGACATCGCGGGCTGGCGGCGGCACCGCCGCGACGAGCTCACCGAGCTCGGTCTGGAGACCGCCCAGGAGGTCAAGGCCAGCGGCGAGTCCGCGCGGCTGCGACCGATGACGCCGTTCGAGCGCAAGGTCGTGCACGACGCCGTCGCCACCGTGAAGGGCGTCGTCTCCGAGAGCGAGGGCGAGGAGCCGCGTCGCCAGGTCGTGGTCCACAAGAAGTGACCACCTCCCCCATCCCGACCCCGGAGGTCGCGGAGAAGGTCTTCGGCGACCGGACCGGGCTGGCCGTCCGCTATGTCGAGTACCTCGCGACCTCCGGGATCGAGCGCGGGCTGATCGGCCCGCGCGAGCGGGACCGGCTGTGGGACCGGCACGTGCTGAACTGCGCGGTCCTCGGTGAGGTCGTGCCCGCCGACGCCCGGGTCGCCGACGTCGGCTCCGGCGCCGGGCTCCCCGGGATCCCGCTCGCCCTGGCCCGGCCCGACCTGCGGATCGTGCTGATCGAGCCGCTGGCCCGCCGGGTGGAGTGGCTGGACGAGGTGCTGGGCGACCTCGGCCTGGACATCGTCGTCGAACGGGGGCGTGCCGAGGAGAAGCCCGTTCTGCGACGATGGGAGGGGGCCGACGTCGTCACTGCCCGGGCCGTCGGACCGCTGGCCCGGCTCGCGGGCATCTGCCTGCCCCTGCTGCGGCAAGGGGGTGCGATGCTGGTGCTGAAGGGCGCCTCCGCCCCGGACGAGATCGCCCGCGACGCCGCGGCGGTCCGTGCGCTCGGAGGGGGCGAGCCCCGGATCCACGAGACCGGAGCCGGTGTGGTCGATCCGCTGACCACGGTGGTCGAGATCCCGCGGACCGGCGCGCCCCGCCGCAACCGGAGGAAGGAACGGCGATGATGGGTGCCGGAGCGCCGTTTCACGTGAAACACCGACCGGGCACGAACCGTCCAGGAAGCGAGGGTCGCGCATGAGTGCCGGATGGACCCCCATCGCGGACGAGGCCGAGCGGGCCGCACGCGTCCTGCACCCCGACCGGCACGGCATGCCCCGCCCGGCCGCGCGCCGCATCATGGGCGTCGCGAACCAGAAGGGTGGGGTCGGGAAGACGACCAGCACGGTCAACCTCGCCGCGGGCCTGGCCCTGCACGGCATCCGGGTGCTGGTGATCGACCTCGACCCGCAGGGCAACGCGTCCACCGCACTCGGCGTCGAGCACCGCACCGGCACGCCGTCGGTGTACGAGGTGATGCTCGGCGAGATCCCCCTCGAGGAGGCCGTCGCGGTCAGCACCGCGTCGCCGAACCTGCTCTGCCTGCCCGCCACGATCGACCTGGCCGGCGCCGAGATCGAGCTCGTCAGCATGGTCGCCCGGGAGTCCCGGCTGGCCCAGGCGCTGAACGACGAGACGCTGTCCCGGCTCGACGTCGACTACGTGCTCATCGACTGCCCGCCCTCGCTGGGGCTGCTGACGGTCAACGCGCTCGTCGCGGCGTCCGAGGTGCTCATCCCGATCCAGTGCGAGTACTACGCGCTGGAGGGGCTCGGGCAGCTGCTGTCCAACATCGACCTCGTCCGGTCGCACCTGAACACCTCGCTGCACGTGTCGACCATCCTGCTGACCATGTACGACGGCCGCACCAAGCTCGCCGACCAGGTCACCTCCGAGGTCCGCCAGCACTTCGGCCCGACGGCGCTGCGCACGGTCATCCCGCGCAGCGTGAAGGTCTCCGAGGCCCCCGGTTACAGCCAGACCGTGCTCGCCTACGACCCCGGCTCCCGCGGCGCGATGAGCTACATCGACGCGGCCCGGGAGATCGCCGAGCACGGGGCGAGCGGCGCCTACCGCCCGGACGGTCGCTGAGATGGCCGAGCGCAAGGGTGGACTGGGCCGCGGTCTCGCCGCGCTCATCCCCACCGGCCCGTCGGAGTCCGGTGACCGGCCCGGGAACAACGGACCCGGCGCACCCCTGCACCGCCCGGCCCCGGCCGTCCGGCGCGACGACCACGACCCCGAGACCCCGGTCGTCGACGGCGGCGCGGAGTACCGCGAGATCCCGCTGCGGCGGATCGTGCCCAACCCCAAGCAGCCGCGGACCCAGTTCGACGACGACCAGCTCGCCGAGCTGGAGCACTCGATCCGTGAGTTCGGGCTGCTGCAGCCGATCGTGGTCCGACGGGCCGGTGTCGACTACGAGCTGATCATGGGCGAGCGCCGGTGGCGCGCGGCCCAGCGCGCCGGGCTGGAGACGCTGCCCGCGATCGTCCGGCACACCGCCGACGACGTGATGCTCCGCGACGCGCTCCTGGAGAACATCCACCGCGTCCAGCTCAACCCCCTCGAGGAGGCGGCCGCCTACGAGCAGCTGCTCGCCGAGTTCGGCGTCACGCACTCCGAGCTCGCCGACCGGCTCGGCCGCAGCCGGCCCGTCGTCACCAACATGATCCGGCTGCTGAAGCTGCCGGTGTCGGTGCAGCGTCGGGTCGCCGCAGGCGTGCTGTCCGCCGGGCAGGCGCGCGCCCTGCTCGGCCTCGAGGACGCCGGGCAGCAGGAGGACCTCGCCACCCGGATCGTCGCGGAGGGCATGTCGGTCCGCGCGACCGAGGAGGCCGTCGTGCTCGCGCGGCAGGAGGGTCCGCCGCGGGAACGCAGGGTCCGCCGTCGCGGCGATCAGCGCCCGGAGTTCGTCGAGCGCGCCGACCGGCTGGCCGACATGTTCGACACCCGGGTGAAGGTCGAGATGGGTCAGCGCAAGGGCCGCATCGTCGTGGAGTTCGGGTCGGTCGAGGATCTCGACCGGATCACCGGGCTGATGGGGATCAGCGAGCGCGACTGACCGGACACCACTCCCCCTCACCGACGGCCGTCGTCCCCGTGGACGGCAGCCGTCGGTCTGTCCGGGTACGGGGGTGGCTGCGGGGTGGGGCGCGGTGGAGGGCTTCTGAGGGCGCGCTGAGACGGCTTCTGGCGCTTCCGAAGTGTGCCCGGCAGGTGGGAAGGCCGGGGTGGGTCTCAGGAGACGTGTGGGTCCGCTGAGCCGGTCGAGCTGCCCGATTCGTCGCTTTTCTTGGCCTGTCCATCCTTGCCGGGAGCGTACTGGTCAGGACACTGCCTGATCAGTCGTACGTCCGTCTGAACACAGCGGCGTCGATGGTGGGCGCGCGTACTTCGGCTCGTGGTGGGTCCCCGGCGACGGTCGTGCGGAGTGGTCGTCGATCGGGCTCGGCCGGCGAGTGGGGCGGGGGCGTCCTGTCCCGGGGTTCTGCGGTCCGTGTGTGCCTGGGGGTCGCGGCTCTCTCCGGCGGTGTCGGTCCGGGGCGTGGTCGGGACGGCGTCGCTGTTTCACGTGGAACATCGTTGGGCGGCCGTGGCGGGCGCCGGGGTGCTCCGGGTCGAGGGGTCGGGCTCGGTCGTGGCTGAGGCGGCCTGCGGGAGGCTCAGGGTCCCGTGGGAGATCCGGGGTGCTGTGTCTCGGTACTGCTGTCCCCCCGCGACCTGGGGTCCGGTCTGCAGGTGCGAGTCGGTTCGCAGGCTTCGTCCCGGTCCCGGTCCCGGCCTCCGGACGCGGGGTAGCGGTGTACGCGGCTCGACCTGGTGGCACTGTCGGGCCCGGGGAGACGACTCGGCTCGATGGTGCGGTCCGGTCCGGTGGTGCTGCTCGGACGGGTGGCGCGGCTCGGTTTGGTGGCATGGCTCGGCCTGGCGGCACTGCCCGGCCCGGTGGCACTGTCCGGCTCTGATGGCGCGTCCGGTCTGTCGGTGCCGATCGGGGGGTGCGGTCCTCCCCCGCGGTGCACGGGCCCAGCCCCGGGACGGGGGTCGCAACCCCTGGGTGGTCCGCCCACGCTGCGGACCGCCGCGCCGCGACCCGGTACGTGCCGCACGGACACGACGACCGGGTCGACGACTCATCCCGCCGACGGTGTCGGGGACGGCCGCCCCGGGCGCGTCGACCCGGTGTGCGGCGGTCGGCATCCGGGACGATCGCGCGTGCCGTTGCGTTGAACCCTGCCACTGGCCTCCGGCCCACGGCGCCTGGTCCACCGATGCCCGGACCACCGGCGCCCGGCCCAGGAGCGCTCGGCCCAGGAGCACTGTCCGGGAGCTCCCAACAGCCTGCGAGTGCTCAGCCCTGGGAGCTCTCGGCCCGGCGGCACGACTCCAGGGGCGCGAGACCGGGGCGCGAGACCGGGGCGCGGACCGCACAGTGCAGGACCCGCAGTGCAGGACCGGGCAGTGCAGGACCGGACGGCGCGGGGTGCCGATCGGAACGGTCGAGGTATGGCGGAGTGGGGCACTACAAGGCGACCCACTGCGAAGACCCGGGCGCACGCCGAGCAGCTCCGACCCGACCGATCCGGCCCGGCGTCGCGCGCGTGTTTCACGTGGAACACCGCGATGCCCGAGGATGGCCTGGTGCTCACCGACGCCGAGCTCGCCGCTCGCGCCGACCGCGCCGTCGACACCGCGGTGTCCGCCGCGCGGGACCACGGCTACCGCCCCGGCACGCCCCGCGTCCTGCACGACCTGTTCTCGGTCGTCGTCGCGCTGGAGCCGGAGCCGGTCGTGGTGCGTGTCCCCACCGTCCTCCCGCCCGGCCTCGACCCGGCGGCGCAGGCGGCGCAGCAGCGGCGCGAGATCGCGGTCTGCCGGTGGGCGTCGGACGCGGGACACCCCGTGGTCCGGCCCGCGCGCCCGGAGCGACCCGTCGCCGCCGGGGACCTGTCCCTCACCTTCTGGGAGCGCCTGACCGTCGTCCCGGACGGCCCGCCCGACGCCGGTGCGAGCGGCGCGACGGTCGCCCGGCTGCACGCCGCGCTGCGACCGTGTCCGGTCGAGCTGGACTGGATGCACCCACTCGACGACTCCGTCGCGGCGATGCTCGACGCGCTGCGGCAAGACACAACCCACGTCTCCCCCACCGACCGCGACCGCGCGCTGCGGGAGTGGGCGACGATCCTCCCGGTGCTCGGCGACGAGGCGGGCTGCGCCGACCGGTTCCCCAACACACGACCGCAGCCGGTGCACGGGGACTCGCCGGCGTACAACGTACTGCGGACCCCGGACGGTCCGTACGACGCCGACCTCGAGCACGTCTGCGTCGGACCGGTCGAGTGGGACCTGACCTTCGCCGGTCCCGAGGTCGTCGCCGCGTACGAGCGGGCGGCCGACCGCCCCGTCGACGCCGAGCTGCTCGCCCTCTGCGTGGCGGCCCGGCTCGTGCAGCTCGTCGCCTGCTTCGCGATGGTCCCGCAGCAGCCAGGTCTCGGGGACGGGATGAGCCCGCTCCTGGAGCTGTGGCGGGCGTCCGAGCCGTGCGGCGGCGTGCTCGGCTGATGTTCCACGTGGAACCACACCGCTGTGGTTCCACGTGGAACATCGCTCAGCCCTGTCGGGCCGCCGCGCGCTCGACGAGCGCCAGGTAGACCGTCGCGAGGTCGGAACCGTCCGCGGCCACCGCGGTCGGGAGCAGCGAGGTGTCGGTCAGGCCCGGCGACACGTTCATCTCCAGGACGTGCACGTGACCGTCGGCGTCGACGATCGCGTCGGTGCGCGACACGTCGCGCATCCCCAGCAGCCGGTGTGCGGCCAGGGCGGTGTCGGCCAGCGCGTCCAGCACGTCCGACGGCAGCCGCGCCGGGCAGTGGAACGTGGCCGCACCTGGCGTGTAGCGGGACGTGTAGTCGTAGAACCCGGACGGCACCTCCACCTCCACCGGCGGCAGCGCGCGGGGCTCCTCGCCGTCGTGGACGACCGACACCGCGACCTCGGTCCCGGCGACGAACCGCTCGACGAGGACCGTCTCGGCGTAGGCGAAGCAGCTGACCATCGCGGCCGGCAGGTCCGCCGCGTTCCGGACCACCTGCACACCGAGCGCCGAGCCGCCCTGGTCCGGCTTCAGTACCAGCGGCAGGCCCAGGCGCTCGACGATCGCACCGAGCACGCCCTGTGCGCCCAGCTCACGGAAGGTCGAGTGCGGCAGCGCGACCCAGTCCGGCGTCGACAGGCCCGCGCGGACGAGCTCGGTCTTCACGCTCGGCTTGTCCCACGCCCGCCGGCACGCCCCGGACGGCGTCCCGACGAACGGGATGCCCAGCAGCTCCAGCACCTGCTGCACGGCACCGTTCTCCCCCTCGCCCCCGTGCAGCGCGACGGCGACCGCGTCCGGCCGGTCGGTCGAGAGCCGCTCCAGCAGGCGCGCGTCGACGTCCCACTCGCGGACGTCGACACCGTTCGCGCGCAGCGCACCCGCCAGTCGACGACCGGATCGCAGGGACACCTCACGCTCGTGGGACAGGCCTCCGGCCAGCACGGCCACCGTTCGATCGCTCACGCGGGCATTCTGCGCCATGAACGGGAACGCCCCGGACCGGGAGCCGGTCCGGGGCGTTCCACGTGAAACATCGCCGTCGTCGGACGGCGTCAGGTCGTGTCCGGTGACGGGCTCTGGGTGCCCCGGGTCAGCTCGGGGCGGACCGGTGTCCCGAACGTCCGCACGACCTCCATCTCGGCCTCCAGCACCGCCGCCAGCCGCCGCACGCCCTCGGTGATGCGCTCGGGCGTCGGGAAGCAGAACGACAGCCGCAGCTGCCGGCTGCCGAACCCGTCGGCGTAGAAGCCGGTACCGGACGCGTACGCGACCCGCGCGGTGACCGCGCGGGGCAGCATCGCCTTCGTGTCGACGCCCTCCGGCACGGTCAGCCACACGAAGAACCCGCCGTCGGGGACGTTCCAGGTGCAGCCCTCGGGCAGGTACGTCTCCAGCGCGGCGAGCATCGCGTCGCGACGCTCGCGGTAGTTCTCGCTGAACGTCTTGATCTGGCTGCGCCAGTCGTGGTGCGACAGGTAGAGCGACACCAGCATCTGCGTGAACGACGGCGGGCACAGCGTCGCCGACTCCGCGGCCAGCACCAGCCGGTCCCGCACCAGCGGCGGCACCAGCGCCCAGCCGACCCGCAGCCCCGATGCGAACGTCTTCGAGAACGACCCCAGGTACAGCACGTCCGGGTCGTACGAGCGCAGCGCCGGGTGCACCTCGCCGTCGAACCCGAGCATCCCGTAGGGGTTGTCCTCGACGACCATCACGCCGTAGCGGCGGCACAGCTCCAGGATCCGCGGGCGCCGCTCGTGCGCCAGCGTCACGCCGGCCGGGTTGTGGAAGTTCGGGATCGTGTACAGGAACTTCGGGACGATCCCCTGCCGCGCCAGCGACTCCAGCGCCTCGTGCAGCAGCTCCGGGACCAGTCCGTGCTCGTCCATCGCGACGTGCACGACCCGCGCCTGGTAGGCGGCGAAGCTGCCCAGCGCGCCGACGTAGGACGGTCCCTCGGCCAGGACGACGTCGCCCGGGTCGACGAAGATCCGGGTCAGCAGGTCGAGGGCCATCTGCGAGCCGACGGTGACGACGACGTCGTTCGGGTCGGCCTCGATGCCCTCCTCCCGCATGACCTCGCAGATCTGCTCGCGCAGCTGCGGGACACCCTGGGCGGAGCCGTACTGCAGCGCGGACATGCCGTCCACGTCGACGAGCTCGGCCACCTCACGGGCGAGGGACTGCAGCGGCAGCGCCGCCAGGTTCGGCATGCCACCGGCCAGCGAGACGACCTCGGGACGGCTCGCGACGGCGAACAGCGCCCGGATCTCCGACGCCGTCATCCCGGCGGTGCGGGTCGCGAAGCGCTCGGTGGGGGCGAGCGGGACCACGGCCCCCTCCCCTGCCGCCGCTGCCTGCGCGGCCGCCGCGGCCGCGGAACGGCGGACGTCGGGCTGCTGCGGGCGGTCGGGCAGGGTCATCGCGTGCTCCTCTGCGAGGGGAAAAGGCTCGCCGAGTGTAACCGCGACGGGTGATCGGCCCGCCCTTCGTCGTGACGTTCGTACCGGTGGGCCCTCTCGGGGTGACGGGATCGCGAGAATCCACCTAGTCTCGGGCTGCGCGGGGTCACCGGACCCGGGGCGGCCAGGGGGACGGCTGCTCCGGCGCCGGGGTCGGGACCACGCCCCGGACGGGCCGGGCCGCGCAGCAGCGCGTGCATCGCGCGACGACGACATCCGGAGGTCGGATTCCGTGTCCTGGCACGTTGCCGCGCTCAACCTCGACAACCTCGGCGATCTGCCGAAGCGGTGTCGGAACTGCGTCTACTGGGAGCTCTCGCCCCAGCTCGCCGACCAGGCCGAGGGGTACGGCACGACCGACCTGGAGAAGGAGGCCTGGCTGTCCGAGGTGCTCCTCGAGTGGGGCTCCTGCGGCCGGGTCGTCTACGTCGGCGGTGCCCCCGCGGGGTACGTGCTGTTCGCGCCGCCGGCGTCGGTCCCCCGTGCCACCGAGATGCCGACCGGACCGGTCAGCGCCGACGCCGTCCTGCTGACCACGATGCAGGTGGCCCCGGAGTTCGCCGGCGAGGGACTGGGCCGGGCGCTCGCCCAGGCCGTCGTGAAGGACCTGACCCGGCGCGGGGTGAAGGCCGTGGAGGCGTTCGGCGACGCCCGTCCCGGCACCGAGTCCGACTGCGTCGTCCCGGCGGACTTCCTCCGCTCGGTCGGTTTCAAGACCGTCCGCCCGCACCACCGCTGGCCGCGGCTGCGGATGGAGCTGCGCTCGGGGCTGGAGTGGAAGTCCGACGTCGAGGCCGCGCTCGAACAGCTGTTCAACACGGTGACCATCCCGATGCAGACCGCGGCGCCGCGCCCGACGGCGACACCGGCCCGCGCGGGGTCCTGCCAGCTCTCGTTCGTGCCGCCCGCAGGGACGATCTGAGGGCGCTCTGAGCGGGCCGTGGACGGCCTCGGTGGCCCGGCCCCGGGTAAGGGGGCCGGGCGGGGCACTGCGGGTCGTGACGGGCCTCAGACGGCCCGGATCTCGTCCCTCGCGTACTCGCGGGCCAGCACGTCGTTGAAGGTGAACGTGCCGGTGGGCTGGTCGTCCTGTCCGAGCAGGTACAGCCGCTTGACGGCGACGAGAATGCCCTCGGCGACGACGTCGCGGAAGCCCGGGTCGAGCAGCTTGCGGCGGTCCCCGAGGTGGGTCAGGTACCCGACCTCGACGCGGACGGCCGGCATCCGGGTCCGGCGCACGAGCTCCCAGGTGCACGTCTGGCTGCGGCAGTCGAGCATCGAGGTCCGGGTGAGCAGCTCGCGCTGGATCAGCCCGGCGAGCGCCTCGCCGACGTTCGACGTGGTGCCCGACCCGTTGCCGAAGTAGTAGGTCGCCAGACCCTGCGCGTGCGGGCTGAAGCTCGCGTCGGTGTGCAGCGACACGACCATGTCGGCGCCGACGTCGTTGGCGAACTGTGCGCGCTCGGTGTCCGGCGGGTTGCCGTTCTCCGGGCGGGAGAGCAGGGCCTCCATGCCGGTGGCCGACATGCGGCCGACGACCCGGCGGGCGAGGTCCCACATCAGGTCGGCCTCGGTGACCCCGCCGACGTCGACACCGCGGTCGTGCCCGCCGTGCCCCGGGTCGATGACGATGCGCTTGCCGCGCATCCGCGGGCCGGCCCGGCGCAGCAGCTCCTGCTCGCGCATGAGGTGCGGACGCCCGCCGGTGACCTTGCGGCCGAGCTGGCGCAGCGCGCGCAGCGTCTCCGGGCCGCAGACACCGTCGGGGGTCATGCCGTAGTCACGCTGGAAGCGGATCAGGGCCTGCTCGGTCTGCTGGTCGAACAGCCCGCTCGGCCGGCCCGGGTTGTACCCGAGCTCGAGCAGGCGTTCCTGCAGGTGGGCGACGTCGTCGCCGGTGGTGGGGGTGGAGAGCGTGAACGACAGCATCCGGTCGCCCAGGCTCCAGCCCGCCTCCCGCAGCGCACGGGCGGTGTCCGGGCCGACGATGCCGTCGGTGATCAGGCCACGGCCCTGCTGGAACATGCGGACGGCGCGGTCCACGCCGTCGTCGAACATGTCCTGGGCGCGCGAGCCCGGCGGAACCGCCGGGAGCAGACCGAGCTGTCCCAGCGTCGTCCGGATCTCGCGTACGGCCGGACCGCAGTCCCCGCGCCGGAGCAGCTGCATGCACCCCTCGCTCGCAGTCGTGAGGCGCCGTGCGACGCCCGTGATCGGTCGGTTTCGCCCGGTGACCGGACGCGTGCCGGACTCATTGTGCCCTGCCCCGCCCCCGGAGGAGTGCAGCGGGGCGGATACGCGCGTGTCCCGGTTGTGATCAACCGGGACACGCAGCGTTATCTCCGTGCGCTATGCAGCGCACGGACAGTGATCAGATGTGGTCGGCAAGATCGGCGAGGAGCGCCGCCTTCGGCTTCGCGCCCACGATCTGCTTCACCGGCTTGCCGCCGGAGAACAGGATCATCGTGGGGACCGACATGACCTGGTAGTCGCGGGCGACCTCCGGGTTGGCGTCAATGTCGAGCTTGGCGACGGTCAGCTTCTCGGAGTTCTCGCCGGCGATCTCGTCGAGCACCGGGGCGACCATCTTGCACGGGCCGCACCAGGTGGCCCAGAAGTCGACCAGGACGGGCTTGTCGCTCTTCAGGACGTCCTGGTCGAACGAGCTGCTGGTGACGTCGACGGTGTTGTTGCCCATGGGGTTCTCCTTCGGTCGCGGATGCGGGTCTGTCGGGTGCCGGTGGGCGGTCAGTGCGCGGCGTCGGCGACGGCGGCCGCCGGGGCGGTCTCCTCCGAGCCGTAGCCGCCGCCGGCCAGCTCGGAGCTGACCTCGTGGCCGGCCAGCCAGCGCTCGGCGTCGATCGCGGCCGAGCAGCCGGAGCCCGCGGCGGTGATCGCCTGGCGGTAGGTGTGGTCGACGAGGTCGCCACAGGCGAAGACGCCCGGGACGTTCGTGTAGGTGGTACGTCCGTCCACCTGCACGTAGCCCTCGTCGTCGACGTCGACCTGGCCCGCCACCAGCGCGCTGCGCGGGTCGTGGCCGATCGCGACGAACATGCCGGTCACGTCGAGCGTGCTGGTCTCACCGGTCACGGTGTCGCGCAGCTGCAGCTGCTTCACCGAGCCCTCGCCGGTCACCTCGGTGACCTCGGAGTTGGTGCGCCAGCGCATCTTCGGGTCGTTCTGCGCCCGCTCGTACATGATCTTCGAGGCGCGGAACTCGTCGCGACGGTGGATGACCGTGACGGTCTCGGCGAAGCGGGTGAGGAACGTGGCCTCCTCCATAGCCGAGTCGCCGCCGCCGATGACGGCGATGTTCTGGTCGCGGAAGAAGAAGCCGTCGCAGGTGGCGCACGAGCTGACGCCGCGGCCGAGGAGCTCCTGCTCGCCGGGGACGTGCAGGTAGCGCGGGGCGGCACCCATCGCGAGGATCACGGCGCGGGCCCGGAAGGTCTCCTTGCCGACCCGCACCTCCTTGACGTCGCCGTCGAGCTTCACCTCGTCGACGTCCTGCGGGCGCAGGTCCGCGCCGAAGCGCTCCGCCTGGCCACGCATCTGCTGCATGAGCTCGGGGCCCATGATCCCCTCGGTGAAGCCCGGGTAGTTCTCCACCTCGGTCGTGGTCATCAGGGCGCCGCCGAACTGGCTGCCCTCGAACACGAGCGGGGCGAGCTGGGCCCGCGCGGCGTACACCGCAGCGGTGTAGCCGGCCGGCCCGGACCCGATGATGATCAGGTTGTGCACCGTGTCGTCGGTGGTCACCGGTACCGATCCCTCCTGGCGCGCCCGGGCGACGGGCGCGATGACGGGGCCTGCGGGTGCCGGCCCGGGTGGCCGGCTCCTGCGTCGTGGCTGCCGTATGGCTCGAACGCGATCCTAGACAGGGGCATTCCCGCTCGTCGGTGCCGTGGGACGTGGGCCGCGTGACCCGGGAGTCGCCGGTGCCCTGCCGGGTCAGCCGGTGGTGGTCTCGGCGAGCACCCGCGCGGAGCCCGGCCCGCAGTCCGGCGGTACGGCGACGAGGCGGTAGCGGCCCCGTTCCGGCCCGCCGAGGACGAGCAGGACCGCCGGGCGGCCGTCGACGGAGTGCGGGCGGGCCGTCAGGAACGGAGCGTCCGGTCGCGGGTCGCCGGCGGCGGTGAGGCAGGCGCGGACCCGGGCGGGGTCGTCGAGCGCGCCGACGGGGACGGCCGCGCCGGCGGCGGCGGACCGGAGCTCCTCCGGGGCGGTCCCGGCGACCGGGACGACGACCGGTGCGGTGGGCACGAGGGCGGCGACCCCGATCCCGGCGACGACGAGTGCCGCCGCGGCGAGGGCGAGCGCGCGCCACGGGGTGCGGCGGCCCGGCGGCGGGCCGTCGGCCGCCGGAGTCCCGCCCCGCTCCGGTCCGGGAGCCGCTCGCGCCACCTCCGCGGCGAGCCGCGCCCGCATCCGCGCCGCCACGTCGTCCGGCATCGCCACCGGACCGAGCTCCCGGGCCACCCGCGCCCCGACCTCGGCGAACTGTTCCTCGTCGACATGACACGATGCAGGTGTCCGGGGGTTGTCGTCGTTCCGACGAGTGACGTTCAACGAGTTGTCGTCGGGTCGGTGAGAACTGCTCATGCCTCGTCCTCCCGCAGTACGGGGGCCAGCCGGGCCCGCGCACGGGCCCGGCGGCTCTTCACCGTCCCCGGCGCTACCGCCAGCATCTCCGCCGCCTCCGTGACGCCGTAGCCGAGCCCGTCCACGAGCACCAGCGCGGCCCGCTGGTCCACGGGCAGCAGGGCCAGCGCGTCGGAGACGGCGAGCCGCACCACGAGCCCGCCCGCGTGGTCCCGGGCCGCGACGACCGTCTCCAGGGCCCGCAGCCGGTCCCGTCGCCGCCCGGCCGCGCGGAGCCGGTCGACGCAGTCGTTCACGAGGATCCGGTGCAGCCACGTCCCCGTCGCGGCGTCACCGCGGAACCCGGGCGAGCGGAGCGCGGACAGGAACGCCTCCTGCACCGCGTCCTCGGCCTCGATCCGGTCGCCGAGCATCCGCAGGGCCACCGACCAGAGCCGGTCGGCGTACCTTCGGAACATCTCGTCCAGGTCGGGCGGGGCCCGGTCCGGGATCCGGTCGACGGTCGTCACCCGCGCACGGTAGGCA
Organism: Pseudonocardia sp. ICBG162; assembly: GCF_020496225.1. Lineage (NCBI taxonomy): Bacteria > Bacillati > Actinomycetota > Actinomycetes > Pseudonocardiales > Pseudonocardiaceae > Pseudonocardia > Pseudonocardia sp. ICBG162. Next base: position 1,375,898 of record NZ_JAHLJD010000031.1, on the reverse strand, counting down.
GCGCCGGGGGGTGCTCACGGGCGTTGCCGGGCCGATCCGTCGCGATCGCGAACGGGGCGGCTCAGGGTGCGGTGCGGCGGAACCCGATGTCGTCGATCTGGGTCTGGTTGTTCGGCCCGAGGTTCGTGATCCACAGGAGCACGTGCTGGGTGGGGCGGCCCGGGTCGAGCCCGACCGTCGTCCGTCCCGAGGACAGGGTGACGGTGTCGAGCAGCGTCGTCTCCGCCAGCGTCGGCTCGGCCGACGGGGCCGAGCGGACCTCGACCACCGCGCCCGCGGTCGGCGAGTCGATGGTGAGCCCGGTGAGCGGCTCGGCGGCGTCGAACGAGGCCAGCACGCCGATCCCGGGCTTGAGCGCCGGGAAGGGCTGGAAGTAGCGGCTCGTCGTCCACACGGTGGAGGGGTCGCCGTCGACGACGTTGCCGACGGTGCCGGCGTTGTCCGCGTCGCCGACCGGGTCGAACACCGTCGCCGACACGTCCGGCACCGCGGTACCCGTCCCGGACGACGCGGCCGGGGCCTGCGCAGCGGGTACCTGCTGCTGCACCGGGGCGCTCGCCGCGGGCGGGACGACCACCGGCGGGGCGCCGCCGCCACCGAACAGCATGCCCAGCTGCACGGCGACGTACCCGAGCACGATCAGCACGCCGACGGCGAGCACCCCGAGACCGATCCGCAGGTTGCGGCGGCGCCGGGGGTCGTTGCGGGTGTCGGGCAGCCGGTCGGAGTCCTGCCACACGTCGTCGGGCTCGGCGGGGGCGCCGTCGTGCACCGGCGGGAAGAAGGCCTGGTCGGCGTCCTCGGCGACGACGTCGGCCAGCATCCGGTGCATCGCCGCCGCGGTGTGCACCCGGCTGACGCCGTCGCCCTGGCCGAGCGCGCCGCTGCACAGCGTGTCCAGCTCCAGCGGCACACCGGGCCGCAGCTGCGACGCGGGCCGCAGCCGGCCCGCGGGCGTGCGGTCGGCGGCGACGAGCCCGGCGCGGGCGGCGTCGGACACCGACAGCGGCCAGCGCCGGGTGAGCAGGCAGTAGAGGATCCCGCCGAGCCCGCGGACGTCGTCGGCGGCGGACACCGACGGGCGCGGGAGCAGGAAGGCGAGCATGGCGCGGCCGTCCGGGGTGATCCGGACGCGCTGCGGGTGGTCGCAGCCGAGCACCAGGCCCTGCTGGTGGGCCTCGGTGGCGGCGGCCGACAGGGTCTCGACGGCCTTGGCGGCCCGCTGCGCGCGGACCGGGCCCTCGGCGACGGTCTCGGCCAGCGAACGTCCGGGCACCCACTCGGCGACGGCGGCGCCCAGCACGTCGGCCGGCAGGCCGTGCGTGCCCGGGGCCAGTACGTCGAGCAGCCGGGCGCTGCCGGAGTGCTCGAAGCAGCCCGAGCGCAGGGCACGCACGATCATCTCGCCGGCGCGCGCGGTGCCCTCCGGGTCGTCGGACCGGTCGTCGGCGGGGAGCCTGCGCAGCAGCGTGACGCCGACCGGGCGGCGCAGCACGGTGTCCTCGGCGCGCCAGAACTCCGCCCCGGCGGCCGGGTCGGACCCGATCCGCTGGCGGAGCACGTAGCGCTCGGTGAGCGGCGAGCCCGCGGTGGTGCCCGCGGTCTCGCGGACGGGCGGGATGCGCTCGGTGGGCCGGGCCTGGGCCGGCACCGCGGGCACGGCGGCCGTCGGCTGCTCGTCGGCGGGTACCCCGGCGGTCCCGGGCGCGTCGGCGGTCGCCGTGGCGTCGGTGGGGTCGAGCGACGGGTGCGGACGGGGGGCCGCGTCGTCCTCGACGGGGTGGGGGCCGGTCCGGGCAGTGCGCTCGCCGATCTGCCCGCTCAACGGCCTCGCCCTCCCCTGGCGCTCGGTGTCGTGTCCGGCGTCAGCCTACGGCACTCGGTCGGATGTGGACGAGCCGAGAACACGCCCCCGGACCCGTCTCCCCTGTCTTCGGAGACGGGGGCCGATCGGTTTGCCTCCCGGTCCTCCGGATTCGCCGAGAAGCACCTGTGATGCGACGAGCGGTCAATACCGGACGGCGAACGACGGCGGTGTTCCTTGTCTCCCCCGATCGCTCCCCGGGCCTCAGGAGCCGTGGGCGCGTCCGGACGGCGCCGGTCCCGGTGGCACGGGGACGTCCGGGGGCGTGTCGGGCCCGGGACCGGGGCCGGGGCCACCGGCCGGGCCGGGTGCGGCGGCCGGACGCAGCCGGCGCAGCACCCGCCGGACCACCAGGACCACGAGGACACCGCCGGCGACCGCGGTCAGCCAGACCGTGACCGTCCCGTAGACCGTCGACCGCACCCGTAGCCGGGTGTCCGGGCCGAGCGCGACGCCGTCGGGGGTGAGCAGGCCCGCGTCGACGCTGAACACCCCGGAGCGGGTGACCTGGGCGCTGACCCGCACCTGGACGCGGCCGCGCGGCGGGACCGCCTGCACCTCGATCGGGGCGACCCGCAGCCCGGTGGTGCTCGACAGCACCACCCGCACGTTCATCGTCACCGGCAGCCCGTTGGCGACGGTGATCAGCAGCGGTGCGTCGCTGGTCCCGAGCGAGTACGGGCTGGGCGGCTCCACCACACGCACCGACGCGCGGATCTCGGCGATCCGGTCGGCGACGACGGTCTCCTCCCGCTCGGCGCGGGCCGGGTCGCCCCGCCACCACGACGACACCGCCCGCAGCGTGCCGGTCACCAGCGGGTCGAACACGTCGGCGGGGCTGGCCCCGACCCCGGTGCGGGCCTCGGCCGCGGCCCGCAGCGCCTCGATCGTCCGGACCTGGTCGGCCACCCCGGACACGACCGTCCCCGGGATCTCCGCGCCGCCGGCCTGCGGCGGGTAGAACAGCTGTGTCCCGCCCGCCTGCACGTCGCCGCCGATGAGGGTGGACAGGCCGGTCGGGGCGATCCGGCCGTCGTCGATCAGCGAGGTCAGGGCGGTCAGCACCCCGGCGGCGGCCGGCCCGTCCGCGGCCCAGCGGTGCGGCGGCGCGACGACCAGCGGGCCGCCGGCGTCCCCGGCCCGGAACGCGAGCGCCCCGGCGAGGTCCTGGCCGGCGAGCCCGCCCACGTCCCCCTGCTGCACCTCGACGCCCGCGGGTCCGCTCGCGGCCTCGGTGAGCAGCGGGTCGGTGAGCAGCGCGGAGTCGTCGCCGTCGCGGCCGGTGCCGTCGGAGCCGCCCACGCGCACCCGGCCGGAGGCCGCCGTGCCGGTCACCCCGTCGGCGGAGAGCAGCAGCCGGGTCCCGCCACCGAGGGCGTCCAGCGTCGCCTCGTCGACGACGCCGTCGGCGGGCCACACGACGCCGTCGAGGACCGTGGTCCCCAGCTCGGTGGACAGGGTCCGGCGGCCGCGGTCCAGCGCGGTCCGGGCGAGGTCGGCCTGGCCGCCGCGGACCAGGGCGACCAGGTCGGCGTCCGACGGCGGCAGCGCGATCACGCAGGTCCCGCGCGCGGCGGCGGTCAGCGCCGCGAGCCACTGGCCCGCCGCCTCCGCGCCGCGGCCGGGCACGGACTCGTCGGGGCCGGTGACGACGCCGTAGCCGTCGCGCATGGCGGCCGCGGTGGCGACGAGCTCGGGGTCGATCGCCAGGCAGAGCGCGGCCCGGGTCGGGGACCCGGCGGGCGCGGCCGAGCCCAGCGCCTCGACGAGGCCGCGCAGCCGGCCGCCGTCGGCGAAGGAGGTCGCGAGGTCGTCGTCGGTCAGCAGCGGCGGCTCGCCGGGCAGCGGCGGGACCCGGCGCGGGGCGTCGGTGATCGGGTACAGCATCGTCACCGGTGCGGCGGCGACCGGCGACGACGGCGGCGCGGCCCCCGGCAGCGACGACACCGGCAGCATCGTGCGGACCCCGGCCAGCCGCGACGGCGTGCCGTCGACGGTCCCGTTGAGGTTCACCAGCAGCGGGTAGGTGCCCGGGCCGGGCAGCGCCAGCGTCGACTGCGGGGGTCCGGTGAGCGGGACGGCGTAGCGGAACGGGACCGACGCGCCCGGCGCGAGCGGACCGAGGTCGGCGAACGGCGGCGTCGCGTCGTCGACCGCGGCCTCCCCGGCCAGCGCGGTCCGCAGCCCCGCCTCGCCGGCGAGCACCGGCCCGCGCTGCACCCGGACGGCCAGGTCGTCGACGATCCCCGGTCCGGTGTTGGTGACGGTCCCGGTGACGACCAGCTCGCCCGGCCCCGCCGAGGTCACCACCCGCGGGGTCATCGTGCCGACGTCGAGCCGGACCGGGGCGACGGGCTGCTGGGCCGGTTGCTGTGCCGGGCGATCCCGGGCGGCGGCCTGCGGGGCGCCCGCCGGGAACGCCGCGGGCAGGAACAGCGCCACCACCGCGGTGAGCACGATCGCGACCAGGGCCGCGACCCGGCTCACGCCGTCTCCTCCAGCAGGTTGGCCGCATGCCGGATCAGCCGGCGCTCGTCGGCGTAGGCGAGGCGGCCCTCGAGCTCGTCGAGCGGGACCCAGGCCACCTCGGAGACCTCGACGTCCTCGTCGCAGAGCTCGCCGCCGAGCGCGCGCATCAGGTAGTGGTGGACCGTCTTGTGGACGCGCCGGTCCTCGGCGACGAACCAGAAGTCGATGGTGCCCAGGGGAGCCAGCACCTCACCGATGATGCCGGTCTCCTCCTGCACCTCGCGCACCGCGGCCTGCTCCGCGGTCTCACCGGCCTCGATGTGGCCCTTGGGCAGCGACCACAGCAGCCGGCCCCGGCGGTCCAGCCGGCCGATCAGCGCGGCGGCGCCGGTCTCGGGGTGCACGACGAGCCCACCGGCGGACGTCTCGTCCACCGTGCGCAGCCGGCGACGGCGGTCCGGGGACCGGTCGGCGCGCCCGGCACGGCCGGCGCGTGTGCTCCGGCCCTCACGGCCGGGTTCCGCGCCGCGCCCTGCCGAGGAGCGGCCGCGGGAGGTGGACATGTGGCGATGGTAACGAGGAGGTGGCTCGAAGGGGGGTCGACGAGCCGCCCTCGGCCGTGGCGTCACCCGGTCGCCCCGCCGTCGATCAGCGGTCGAGCGGTACGGAGCGACCGGAGGACCCGTGCCCACCGGCCGGGCGCGTTGCCTAGACTGGCCCGTCGTGTCCTCGTCGTCCCCGTCCTCCACCGCCCGACAGGTGACCCGGCCGACCCGACCTCCGGCCGGATCCGCCCCGGACCCGGACGAGCTGCAGCGAGCACAGGAGAACGCCGTGGTCGCACTGCTCGACGTCCCGGCCGTCGCCGACGAGCTGGCCGCCCGTTTCGCCGCCCGCGGTCACCTGCTCTACCTCGTCGGCGGCAGCGTCCGTGACGCGGTGCTGCGCGGCACCGGCGCGTCGACCCGGGACTCCGGGGACCTCGACTTCACCACCGACGCCCGCCCCGAGCAGATCCTCGCGATCGTGCGCGGCTGGGCCGAGGCGGTCTGGGACACCGGGATCGCGTTCGGGACCGTCGGGCTGCGCCGCGACGGGCAGACCCTCGAGGTGACGACCTTCCGTGCCGACACCTACGACGGCACCTCCCGCAACCCCGAGGTCCGCTTCGGCGACACCGTCGAGGGCGACCTGGTGCGCCGCGACTTCACGGTCAACGCGATGGCGGTCGAGCTGACCGGGTCGCACCGCCGCTTCGTCGACCCGCACGGCGGGTTCGCCGCGCTGGCCCAGGGCGTCCTGGACACCCCGGACACCCCGGAGCGCTCCTTCTCCGACGACCCGCTGCGGATGCTGCGCGCCGCCCGGTTCGTCTCCCAGCTCGGGTTCACCCCCGCCGCGCGGGTCACCGCCGCGATGACGGCGATGGCCGACGAGCTGACCCGGATCACCGCCGAGCGGGTGCAGGCCGAGTTCACCAAGCTGATGATCGGCGACCACCCGCGGCGCGGCCTGGAGCTGCTCTGCGACACCGGCCTGGCCCGGCACGTCGTCCCCGAGGTCCCGGCGATGCAGCTGGAGACCGACGAGCACATGCAGCACAAGGACGTCTACACCCACTCGCTCGTCGTGATGGAGCAGGCGATCGAGCGCGAGACCGACGGGCCGGACCTCACCCTGCGCCTGGCCGCGCTGCTGCACGACATCGGCAAGCCGGCGACCCGGCGCAAGGAGCCGGACGGGCGGGTCTCCTTCCACCACCACGAGGTGGTCGGGGCGAAGATGACCCGCAAGCGGCTGCGGGCGCTCAAGTACCCGAAGGCCCTGGTCGACGACGTGTGCCAGCTCGTCTACCTGCACCTGCGGTTCCACGGCTACGGCAAGGGCGAGTGGACCGACTCGGCCGTGCGCCGCTACGTCGCCGACGCCGGCCCGCTGCTGGAGCGCCTGCACCGGCTGGTGCGCTCGGACTGCACCACCCGCAACCGGCGCCGGGCCTCGGCCCTGCAGCGCAACTACGACGGCCTGGAGGACCGGATCGCCGAGCTGCGCAAGCAGGAGGAGCTCGACGCGATCCGCCCCGACCTCGACGGCAACCGGATCATGGAGCTGCTGGGCATCCCGCCGGGTCCGGCCGTCGGGAAGGCCTACCGGCACATGCTGGCGCTGCGGATGGAGCAGGGGCCGATGGACGCCGAGCAGGCCGAGGTCGCCCTGCGGGCCTGGGCAGCCGAGAACCTCTGATCCGGACGTGCGTCCCGTACGGACGTACACGTCGATGGACGTTCGTATTACACGAACGTATGGACGATCATGTCCGGTGTACGACGTTGCGGCGAACGGGTGGCGGCATCGCGTCCGCGCCGGAGGTGCGACCATGGACCCGTGCGGGAACACCGCGCCACGCGAGGCGCCGCTCTTCCCCCGGTCACGCCGGGGAGTCTGCTCGTCGCCGCCCCCGGTCTGGGCGACCCGAACTTCTCGCGGACGGTCGTCTACATGATCGAGCACCGTCCGCAGGGCAGCCTCGGGGTCGTGCTCAACCGGCCGGGCCAGGCGGCCGTACGGGACGTGCTCCCGCGGTGGGCCGGGCTCACCAGCGACCCCGGGACCATGTTCGTCGGCGGTCCGGTGGAGGCGCGCACCGCGCTCTGCCTGGCCGCCCTGCGGACCGGGGAGACCGGCCGCGGGCTCGGCGGGCTGATGCCGGTCCGGCCGCCGGTGCAGCTGGTCGACCTCGACTCCGACCCGGCTCCGCTCGCGCAGCGGCTGCGCGGCCTGCGGATCTTCGCCGGGTACTCCGGCTGGGACGCGGGCCAGCTGGGCGGCGAGATCGCCCGGGGTGACTGGTACGTCGTCCCCGGCCTGCCGGACGACCTGCTGACCACCGTCTACGACCAGCTGTGGGAACGGGTGCTGCGCCGCCAGGGCGTCCCGCTGGCGCTGCTCGCCACGTTCCCGCGTGATCCCGCCTGGAACTGAATCCCCGCGGGCGGTGTGCGACCGGTGGTGGGCCCACCCCCGGTCGGGACGCCGCGGCCGGTGCCGCGCAGCGCGGGTTCGCCACGACCGTGCCCGGGGGCCGCTGACCGGCCTACCGTGGGGTCGTGCTGTTCGACCGTCGTCCCCAGCCCGATCCCGTCGGCCCCGGGCAGGAGTCGGTGTGGGACTACCCGCGCCCGCCCCGGGCCGAGCGGGTGCCCCGGCACGCGGAGCTGTGGCACGGCGGGACGCTCGTCGCCGCGTCGGACGACCTGGTCCGGGTGCTGGAGACCAGCCACCCGCCGACCTGGTACCTGCCCCGCACCGCCTTCACCGACGGCGTGCTGGTGCCCGGTGAGCAGCGCACGTTCTGCGAGTGGAAGGGCGTCGCCCACTACTGCGACGTGCGCGTCCCCGGCGTGCCGCCGCTGACCGACGTCGCCTGGTGGTACCCGCGGCCGGACGCGCGCTACCCGGAGCTGACCGACCGGGTCGCGGTCTACGTGGCGCCGTTCGAGCGGATCACCCTCGACGGGGAGACGGTCCGCCCGCAGCCCGGCGGGTTCTACGGCGGCTGGGTCACCGACGAGGTCGTCGGCCCGTTCAAGGGCGGGCCGGGCTCCCGCGGCTGGTAGCCCGCCCGGGGTCGGGTCCCGGGGATCAGGCCCCGCAGGTCGGGCCTCGCAGGTCAGGCCTCGCGGGCGAGCCCGGTGCGGGCCCCGGGCTCCGAGCCCGGCTCGGTGCCGGTCGCGTCGCGGCAGCCCGCGACCAGGTCGCAGCCGGCGCAGACCCCGCCGCAGCTCGGGGCCGCGGCCTGCGCGGCGATCGCCGCCGCCGCGGCCCGCGCCCCGACCGCGCCACCGAGACCGGCGAGCACGACCGTCCCGACCAGCGCGATCGCACCCAGCACCCACGGGGCGGCGCCGGTCCGGTCCAGGAACAGCAGCACCGTCCCGCCGACCAGGGCGATCGCCCCCGCGGCCCCGACCGGCGGCGCGGCCACCCGGTTGGCGATCGCGAACGCGTCGGCGGTCCGCAGGCTGTCCGCGGTGCGGACGCCGACGAAGCGGTTGCGCGGCAGCCGGCCGGTCGCCCCCAGCACGGCGAGGACGACGAGGACCACCCCGGCCAGCAGGAGCAGGGCGGCGAGGAGCAGGCGGAGCGTCGTGGGCACGTGACCAGGGTAGAACCCGGGGGAACGGGGATGCCCGCCCCGGCTACCCTGGTCACATGTGCACGGCCCGCCGACTTCCCGGCGCGGCGTCGTAGCCACAACACGGCGCCGCGACGGCCCCTCCTGCGTGATGCGCCCTCCTGCGTGATGCGCACGAGGGGCCGCGACGTGTTCCGGGCCCCGAGTCGGGCCGTCACGACAGGCATCCCCGAGGTGAGACGGACATGAGCACCGAGACCACGACCGCGTCCGAGCAGCGCGCGGACCGACCGGCGTACCGCTACGACGCCGAGATGGCCGCCCGGATCGAGCGGAAGTGGCAGGACTTCTGGGAGACCGAGCAGACCTTCCACGCCCCCGACCCGGGGCAGCCCGGCTCGGAGAAGCCGAAGGTCTACCTGATGGACATGTTCCCCTACCCCTCCGGGGCGGGGCTGCACGTCGGGCACCCGCTGGGCTTCATCGGCACCGACGTGCTGGGCCGCTACCTGCGGATGAACGGGCACAACGTGCTGCACCCGATGGGCTTCGACGCCTTCGGGCTGCCCGCCGAGCAGTACGCCGTCCAGACCGGGACGCACCCGCGGACGACGACCGAGGCCAACATCGCCCGCTACCGGCAGCAGCTGCGCCAGCTGGGCCTGGGTCACGACCCGCGCCGCTCGGTGTCCACCACCGACATCGGGTTCTACCGCTGGACCCAGTGGATCTTCCGCGAGATCTTCGAGTCCTGGTACGACGCCGCGGCCGACCGCGCCCGCCCGATCACCGAGCTGCGCGCCTCCTTCGAGGACGGCAGTCGCGCCACTCCGGACGGCCGTCCGTGGGCGGAGCTGTCCGAGGGTGAGCGGCGCGCGGTGGTCGACGGCCACCGGCTGGCCTACATCTCCGAGGCCCCGGTCAACTGGTGCCCCGGCCTGGGCACCGTGCTGGCGAACGAGGAGGTCACCCCCGAGGGACGCTCCGAGCGCGGCAACTTCCCCGTCTTCCGCCGCAACCTGAAGCAGTGGATGATGCGGATCACCGCCTACGCCGACCGGCTGGCCGACGACCTGGACAGGGTCGACTGGCCGGAGTCGGTCAAGGCGATGCAGCGCAACTGGATCGGCCGCTCCGAGGGCGCCAGGGTCCGGTTCCCGGTGCAGTCCGGCGCCGACGCGATCGAGGTCTTCACGACCCGCCCGGACACCCTGTTCGGCGCCACCTACATGGTGCTGGCGCCCGAGCACCCGCTGGTCTCCTCCCTGGCCCCCGTGCAGTGGCCCGACGGCACCGACCCGCGCTGGACCGGTGGCGCCGCGACGCCCGCCGAGGCCGTCGCCGCGTACCGCGCCGAGGCCGCCCGCAAGTCGGAGCTGGACCGGCAGGAGAACAAGGAGAAGACCGGCGTCTTCACCGGCGCGTACGCGACCAACCCGGTCACCGGCTCCCCGGTGCCGGTGTTCGTCGCCGACTACGTGCTGATGGGCTACGGCACCGGCGCGATCATGGCGGTGCCCGCCGAGGACACCCGCGACTGGGACTTCGCGGCCGCGTTCGGGCTGCCGCACGTGCGCACGGTGCAGCCGCCGTCGGACTGGGACGGCGGCGCGTACACCGGCGACGGCCCGACCATCAACTCCGCGAACGACGAGATCAGCCTGGACGGGCTGGGCGTCGACGAGGCCAAGCGCACGATCATCGACTGGCTGGCCGCGAAGGGCGCCGGCGAGGGCGTCGTGCAGTACAAGCTGCGCGACTGGCTGTTCTCCCGGCAGCGCTACTGGGGCGAGCCGTTCCCGGTCGTCTGGGACGAGCACGGCCCGATCGCGCTGCCCGAGGACCAGCTGCCCGTCGTCCTGCCCGACGTCGACGACTACTCGCCCAAGACCTACGCCCCGGACGACGCGAACTCCGAGCCGGAGCCGCCGCTGTCCCGGGCGCACGAGTGGGTGGCCGTCGAGCTGGACCTGGGTGACGGCCCGAAGCAGTACCGCCGCGAGACCAACACGATGCCGCAGTGGGCCGGGTCGTGCTGGTACTACCTGCGCTACCTGGACCCGGAGAACACCGAGCGGTTCGTCTCCGCCGAGGCCGAGAAGTACTGGATCGGCAAGGACGCGGCCCGGTCGGTCGCCGACCCGGGCGGTGTCGACCTGTACGTCGGCGGTGTCGAGCACGCCGTGCTGCACCTGCTGTACTCGCGGTTCTGGCACAAGGTCCTGTTCGACCTGGGCCACGTGAGCAGCGAGGAGCCGTTCCGGAAGCTGTTCAACCAGGGCTACATCCAGGCCTGGGCCTACACCGACGCCCGCGGGACCTACGTGCCCGCGGAGGAGGTCGTCGAGGTCGTCGGCGAGGACGGCACGAGCGCCGGTTTCACGTGGAACGGGCAGCCCGTCACCCGGGAGTACGGGAAGATGGGCAAGTCGCTGAAGAACGTCGTGACGCCCGACGACATGTGCGACCGCTACGGCGCGGACACCTTCCGGCTGTACGAGATGTACACCGGCCCGATGGACGCCTCGCGGCCGTGGTCGACGCGGGACGTGGTCGGCCCGCAGCGGTTCCTGCAGCGGGTGTGGCGCAACCTGGTCGACGAGGGCACCGGAGCGGTGACCGTCGTCGAGGACGCGCCGTCGGAAGAGATCCTGCGGTCGCTGCACAAGGCGATCGCCGGTGTGCGCGAGGACTTCCCGGCGCTGCACTACAACACCGCCGCCGCGAAGCTGATCGAGCTGAACAACGCGCTGACCAAGCGCGGGGCGCCGGTGGAGCGCGAGGTCGCGGAGGCGCTGGTGCTGATGCTGGCGCCGCTGGCCCCGCACATCGCCGAGGAGCTGTGGCAGAAGCTCGGTCACGAGGACACGCTGACCTACGCGTCGTTCCCGGTCGCCGACGAGCGCTACCTGGTGGCGGACACCGTCGAGTACCCGATCCAGGTCAACGGCAAGGTCCGCTCGCGGGTCACCGTCGCCGCCGACGCCGGCCAGGACGAGATCCGGGCGGCCGCGCTGGCCGACGAGAAGGTCGTCACCGCGCTGGACGGGGCCGAGCCGAAGAAGGTCATCGTCGTGCCGGGGCGCCTGGTCAACGTCGTCCGGTAGGGAACGCAGGCGACCTCCTGCCCGTTGAGCGGGCAGGAGGTCCGTCATGAGCGCAGTCCTGACCCTGATCGTCGTCCTGGCCGTCGTCGCGGCCGTCGTCTGGCTGGTGCGTCGGCACAACGCGGACAAGGCCGCCGCTCTGGCCGACGCCCAGGCCGAGTCCCGGCGCTGGGTGGAACGCCTCGGCGGCCAGGTCTTGGCCCTGACCGGGACCGACGACCCGAGCCGTCAGGCGCTGGCCGACGCCGCCGAGCGCTACACCGCCGCGGGCTCGCAGATGGAGCAGGCGCGCACGGCCGCGCAGTGCCGGCAGGTCACCGAGACCGCCTACGAGGGTCTCTACTACGTCCGCGCCGCCCGCACGGCGATGGGCATGGACCCCGGGCCCGAGCTGCCGCCGCTGCCGGGCCAGTCCCGCGCCGGTGAGGTCACCGAGGACCGCGAGGTCGAGGTGGAGGGTCGCAGCCTGGGCGCGTCGCCGCGGCCGACCGACCGGAACAGCCACTACTACCCCGGCGGGACCGTCGCCGGGCGTCCGGTGCCGCGCGGCTGGTACTCCGAGCCGTGGTGGAAGCCCGCACTCGTCGCCGGGGCCTGGGGTGTCGGTTCGGCGCTGCTGTTCACCTCGCTGTTCAGCGGGATGGCCGGCGCCGACCCAGCCGCCTACGCCGACGGGTTCGCCGACGGCGCCGCCCTCGACGACCCGGGCTTCGACGGCGGTGCCGACGGCGGCTTCGACGGCGCCGACCAGGGCGGCTTCGACGGCGGGGGCCTGTTCGACAACGACTCCGACTTCGGCGGGGACTTCTTCTGACCCGCGCGCTGTAACGGCCGGCCCCCGGGCGGCATCCCCTCGTCCGAGCGACCAGCCCGTGGTCGCACGGCGAGAGGGGCCACGTCATGACGTACTACCTGCAGGCGATGCGCGGGTTCTCCGACTTCCGGGGGCGCGCCCGGCGGGCCGAGTACTGGATGTTCGCCCTGGTCTACCTGGGGATCTACCTCGTCGCCGGGACCCTGGACGTGGTCCTGGGGACGACGCAGCTGCTCGGCGCCCCGGTGCTGGCGACCGTGGTCGCGCTCGTCCACCTGGTGCCCGCGATCGCGCTCCTGGTGCGGCGGCTGCACGACACCGGCCGCAGCGGGTGGTGGTACTTCATCGGCCTCGTCCCGCTGGTCGGGGTGGTGCTGCTGATCGTGTGGCTGGCGGCCGACGGCGAGCACCGTCAGAACGCCTGGGGTGACGACCCGAAGCGCGCCGAGCGTGCTCCCGCGCAGTTCGTCGCGCCGCAGGCCGGGCCGTACGGGGTCCCGCCGCAGTTCCGCTGAGGCAGCGGGCCGGACCCGGCCGGTCAGGCGCGGGACCCGCGCCGGACCGGCTTCTCCGGCCGCCGGGTCGCCCCGTTCCCCGGGTCCGGCGGCCCGGACAGGGCCGGCTCGGCGAGCCAGGCCTCCACGGCGTCGAGCACGAACGCGGCGTCGTCGAGGGCCGCCCGCGCCTCCGCCGCCGGAGCGGTCACGTCCGAGTGGTCGGCCAGCGCCCGCCGGTTGTAGAGCGACCGCAGCAGCCGCCCGGCCCGCGGGTCCAGCGACCGTTCCCGCACCACCCGGCGCACGAACGCGCTGACCACCTCGGAGTGCTCGGCGCGGGTCTCCCCCAGCACCAGCAGCGCGGTCTCGGCGGCCCGGAACGCGGCGTGGAACGCGCGGGAGACCGCGGCGTCGCCGAAGCCGTTCTCGGCCAGCACCCGGGCCCCGCCCAGCTCGACCCGGGCCCGCGCGATCCCGCCGTGCACCCGCCGGGTCACCGGACCCGCACCGCCTCGGCGCGGGCACGCACGACCGTCGGGTCGGCGGCGCGGACGAGCTCGCCCTGGCCGACCGGCAGCACGCTGATCGTCAGCCCGGTCCGCCGGGTGTGCTGCCACAGCACGTCGTCCATCGCGCGTACCTCCTCCCAGGGCAGGATCGGGAACCCGTCGTCGTCGAGCACCACGAGCAGGTCGATCGCGGACTCGACCGAGCCCTCCCCGCTGGCCCAGGACCCGAACAGCAGCACCTGGCGCAGCCGGGGGCCGTAGAGCAGGGCCAGGTCGTCGGCGACGGCGGCGGGCACGTCGTCGTTGGACGGGTCCGGGTCGGGGTGGCGTGCCCGGAGCCGCTCGCCGTCGTCGGCGCCGATCAGGCCGGCCGCGACCAGCCAGTCCGCCGCGCGCCGGCGGGAACGGGCGTCGCGGAAGCGGTACCACTGGTCGCGGACCTCGGGGAACTCGAACAACGTGTTCTTGAACCGGCGGAACGCGCCCCGGCCGTCGATCGCGCGGTCCAGCAGCGCCGCGGCCCGGCGGTGCTGCACGCCCGCGGTGAAGTCGGACATGTCCCGGTAGGACTCCCGGCTGGTCACCGGCCGGATCTCCACCCAGTCCGGACCGGGCCGGTCGTCGCCGGACACGCCGTGCACCTCGGCGTCGGCCGGGTCGAGGTACCAGGTGACCTCCGGCGTGCGGTCCTCGAGCGCGTCCGCGAGCGCGGACAGGTCGAGGCGGGCGGGGTCGAGCACGGGGCGACTCTATGCCCGGTCCGGTGCGCGTGGCAGCCGCCGCGGGACCCTCAGTCGTCCTCCTTCTCCCCGGAGCCGAAGAAGAAGTGCGCCACGAGGACCGCCCCCCAGATCCCGATCGGGAAGATCGGCCAGAAGAACGGGAGGCCCTCCCCGTCGGATGACGAGGCGAACGCGGTGACGACCCAGATGCCGGTCAGGATGACCGAGGTGCCGGCCCACGAGCGCCACTCGGTGAGGTGCTCACGCCTCGCCTCGGCCTTCTCCACCTGCGCCGTCTCGGCACGCACCGACGGCAACGTCGTGCGTTCCACCGCGGGCAGGTCGGTGACCAGCCGGTCGAGGTCCGCGCGGACGGTCGCCGCGTAGGCCTGCTGCAACCGCTCGTCGTACTCGGTCAGTGACAGCCGGCCCTCGTCGTGCGCCAGCTTCAGCCGTTCCGCGGTCTCGCTGCGGTCGGCGTCCGACACCCGCATCACGGACCGCTCGTCGTCCCTGGACTCCCCCATGCCCGACGAGCGTAGCGACGGGGAGGGCCACGGGGGTCTGTCGTTCGGACGATCCCCGCCCCCGGGGCGGGGCCGAACGGGTGGCGACGGCGACGCCGACGAGGCACAGCAGACCGCCGGCGAGCGCGGCCGGTGCGGGTACCTCCCCGAGCAGCGCCCAGGACAGCCCGACCACCAGCGGCGGGATCGCGTACGTGGTGGCGGCCAGCCGGCCCGCGGTCGTGCGGGTCAGGGCGTACCCCCAGGTCAGGAACGCGACACCGGTCGGGAACACCCCCAGGTAGACGACGCCGGCGACGGCCGTCGGCGGCGCGGTGGCGAGCTCGGTGACCAGCGACGGCAGGAACGGCAGCAGCGCGACGGCCCCGGCGACGGCGCCCGTCCAGGTCATCGTCAGGGCGTCGACCCGGGGCAGCAGCCGCTTCTGTGCGACGGCCGCGCCCGCGTAGACCAGTGCGGCGAGCAGCCCCAGCAGCACCCCGGACAGGTCGGCGCCCCCGGCGGAGGAGGCCGCCGCGATCAGGGCCACCCCGGCGAACGCGACGCCCATCCCGGCCAGCAGCCGCGCGGGGAAGCCCTCCCCGAGCAGCAGCCCGGCCAGGACGGCGACGACCACCGGCGCCACGTTCACCAGCAGCGCGGTGGTGCCGGCGTCGAGGTGCCGCTCGGCCGCGTTCAGCGCGAGGTTGTAGACGCCGAACCAGGCCGCACCCCAGATCGCCACCGCCGCCAGCAGGCGTCCGCGCGGTGCCGGCGGGGCCGGGGCGCGTCGCCGCGCCCGCACCACGGTGAGGATCGCGGTCAGGGTGAGCGCCCCGACCAGCATCCGGCCCGCGGCGAGCGTGCCCGGGGAGAGGTCGTGCCCGACGGCACGGATGCCGACGAAGGCCGACGCCCACAACACCACGGTGACCGACGCGGCGAGCGCCGGGAGAGCACGGGTCGAGCGGTTCATGGGGACCAGCCTGGCGCTCCGGATACTTCAGCACCAGCGATGATTCCTTCTCCTGGATTCAGTGCCGCTGTACTGTCGAATCGTGCTCGACACCCACCGCCTGCGCGTGTTCCGGTCCGTCGTCGCCAGCGGCTCGGTCCAGGCCGCGGCCGCGAACCTGGGCTACACGCCGTCGGCGGTCAGCCAGCACGTCACCACCCTCGCGCGGGAGACCGGGCTGACCCTGTTCGAACGGGCCGGGCGCGGCCTGCGGGCCACCGCGGCCGGGGTCCGGCTGGCCGAGCAGGCGGATCTGGTCCTGGCCCGGATCGGGGAGGCCGAGGCGGTCGTCGCCGACCTGCGGGCCGGGCGGACCGGCACCCTGTCGGTGGCCTACTTCGCCTCGGTGGGCTCGGCCTGGCTGCCCCGCGTGGTGCGCCGGCTGACCGGCGACTTCCCGGGCGTCCGGCTGGACCTGCGGCTGCGGGAGTGGCTGCCCGACGACCCGGCCGACCGCGCCGACGTGCAGATCGCCGTCGAACGGCCGGACTTCGCGGCCTGGCCCGGCTTCTCGGTGACCCCGCTGCTCTCCGACCCCTACGTGGCGGTCCTGCCCGTGGGGCACCCGCTCGCCGGCCGGGACGAGGTCGAGCTCGCCGAGCTGGCCTGCGAGCGCTGGGTGGACAACGACTTCGCCCGCGGCTGGTGCCGCCGCAACCTCGTCGAGGCGTGCACGGCGGCGGGGTTCCGGCCGCCGTTCCACGTCGAGGCGCACGACTACCCGACCGCGCTCGCCTTCGTCGCCGCCGGGATCGGGCTCACCGTGCTGCCGCGCCTCGGGGCCGCCCACCTCCCCGCCGGGACGTGTGCGGTGCCGGTCGTGCGGCCGACCCCGGTGCGGTCGATCCTGGCCGTCGTCCGCGACGCCGTCGCCGCCGCACCGCCGGTGGAGGCGGCCCTGGCGGAGCTGCACGCCGCGGTGGCGGCGGGACCGGCCCCGGTGTGATCCCGGCGCGGGTCAGCCCTGGGGGCGGACCACGATGTCGGTGAGGTGGGCGTCGCGGGTCGCGGTCAGCGCGGCCAGGATCGCGGCACCGACCGACTCCGGGCGCAGGAACCGCGAGCCGTCGTACTCCCCGCCCTCGTGGGCGACGACCCGCTCCTGCATCGCGGTGTCCACCCGGCCCGGGTGCACGGAGGTGACCCGGATGCCGTGCCCGGACTCCTCGGCGCGCAGGGCGTCGCCGAACGCGCGCAGCGCGAACTTGCTCGCCGCGTAGGACCCCCAGCCCGCGCGGGCGGTGAGCCCGGAGCCGGAGTTGACGAGCACGACGTCGGCGCCGGTGTCGGCACCCGCCGCGCGCAGTGCGGGCAGCAGCAGCCGGGTCGCCTCGGCGACCGCGACGACGTTGACGTCGAACTGGTGGCGCCAGGTCTGCGCGCTGGTCTCCGCGACGGTGCCCAGCTCCCCGACCCCGGCCGAGTGGACC
This sequence comes from Pseudonocardia sp. ICBG162, assembly GCF_020496225.1. Taxonomy (NCBI): domain Bacteria; kingdom Bacillati; phylum Actinomycetota; class Actinomycetes; order Pseudonocardiales; family Pseudonocardiaceae; genus Pseudonocardia; species Pseudonocardia sp. ICBG162. Next base: position 1,358,830 of record NZ_JAHLJD010000031.1, on the reverse strand, counting down.
AGCGCGTCGAGCCGGTCGATGCCGTCGAGGGCCGTGGCCAGCGCGTCGTCGTCGGTGAGCTCCACCGCCACGGTGCGGACCGCGACCGGGCCCGCCTCGGTCAGCTCGCCGGCCAGGGTCTCCAGCCGCTTCTCGTCCCGGCCGCCCAGGACCAGGTCGTAGCGCGGTGCGAGCAGCCTGGCGGTGGCGGCGCCGATGCCCTGGGAGGCACCGGTGATCAGGGCGAGCGGGCGGCGGGGAGCGGTCACCCGGTGAACCTACGACGACCGGCCCCGTCCTGCGCGAGGACGGGGCCGGTCGTACCGGGGAGCGTGCGCGCTCAGAGCTGAGCTTCGTTCCGCAAGCTTCTCTCAGACCCGGCGGGCCGAGTTGAACGGCATCCGGTCGATGTCGGAGATCTTCACCGGCTGGCCGCTGGTGGAGGCGTGCACGATCTGGCCGCCGCCGATGTAGATGCCGACGTGGCTGACCGGGCTGTAGAAGAAGACCAGGTCACCGGGCTTCAGGTTCGACTTCGACACCGGGGTGCCCACCTGGGCCTGGGCCCGGCTGGTGCGGGGCAGGTCCTTGCCGGCCTTCGCGAAGGCGTAGCGGACCAGGCCGGAGCAGTCGAACGCGCTCGGGCCGGTGGCGCCCCAGCGGTAGGGCTTGCCGAGCTGGGCCATCGCGGTCGACATCGCGCCGCTGCGCGCGGCGGCGGCCTGCGCGGCCGGGGCCGCGGCCTGCGCCGCGGAGGAGACCGACAGCGCGGCCGGGTTCGCGCCGAGCGCCGGCAGGACGTTCGCGGCCGGCGCGACGTCACGGGTCACGGTCTCCGCGACGGGTGCCGCGGAGGCGGCGGCGTCCGTGGGGGCCGCGGTGGCGGCGGGGAGCACGGACAGAACTGCGGCCGCGGCGGCGGTGGTGGCCACGACGGCGACGCGGAGCGCCGGAGCGGAATGACGCTGGGGCACGGTGGGGTCCTCGGGATGTTGCACCACCGGAGGAGCGGTCGGGGCGGGACCCGTGGGCGCCGGTACGAAGGGGGAGTTCCGGTGGGGACCGGACGGCACTCACGACCCGCCCGCGTCGTCGCCCGGCGGTGACCCTGCACCCCTCACCCCGGATGGGCGGTGGTCGCACAAGGCCGGACCGCACATTACGAACAGATATCGCTCGGATAAATGACGCAGAGCACATTCATTGCATGACTGCGCTCACGACGAATAACGAGAACATTCCGGATCGGTAATGTCGTCTTCCGGAACGTCTCCGGTACGGCAACGGCCCGGGGATGACCTGCGCGGTCGTCCCCGGGCCGTTGTACCGAGAAACGGATCAGTTGTCGATCTCGCCCCGGATGAACGCCTCGACCTTGTCGCGCGCCTCGGAGTCGCGGTACTGCTCCGGCGGCGACTTCATGAAGTAGCTCGACGCCGACAGGATCGGTCCGCCGATGCCGCGGTCCTTGGCGATCTTGGCCGCCCGCACCGCGTCGATGATGATGCCCGCGGAGTTCGGGGAGTCCCAGACCTCGAGCTTGTACTCCAGGTTCAGCGGGACGTCACCGAACGCGCGGCCCTCGAGCCGGACGTAGGCCCACTTGCGGTCGTCCAGCCAGGACACGTAGTCCGACGGGCCGATGTGCACGTTGCCCTTGCCCATGTCCCGGTCCACCTGCGAGGTGACGGCCTGGGTCTTGGAGACCTTCTTGGACTCCAGCCGCTCGAGCTCCTTCATGTTCAGGAAGTCCATGTTCCCGCCCACGTTGAGCTGCATCGTGCGGTCCAGCTGCACGCCGCGGTCCTCGAACAGCTTCGCCAGCACCCGGTGGGTGATGGTCGCGCCGACCTGGGACTTGATGTCGTCGCCGACGATCGGGACGCCGGCGGCGCGGAACTTCTCCGCCCACTCCGGGTCCGAGGCGATGAAGACCGGCAGCGCGTTGACGAACGCGACGCCCGCGTCCAGCGCGGCCTGCGCGTAGAACCGGTCGGCGTCCTCGCTGCCCACCGGCAGGTAGGACACCAGCACGTCGGCCCCGGTGTCGCGCAGCACCTGCACGACGTCGACGGGCTCGCCGTCGGCCTCGGTGATGGTCTCCCGGTAGAAGCGGCCGAGACCGTCGAGGGTCGGACCGCGCTGCACGGTCACCCCGAGCGGCGGCACGTCCGCGATCTTGACCGTGTTGTTCTCGCTGGCCGAGATCGCGTCGGCGAGATCCTGACCGACCTTCTTCGCGTCGACGTCGAACGCGGCCACGAAGGTCACGTCCCGGACGTGGTACCCGCCGAAGTCGACGTGCATCAGGCCGGGGACCTGGGCCGACGGATCGGCGTCCGCGTAGTAGTGAACCCCCTGGACCAGCGACGCCGCGCAGTTGCCCACGCCGACGACCGCCACCCGAACCTGGCTCATGTCAGGCTCCTCCTGTTGTCTCGTCCTGTCGTACCCCGCCGGTCGCGGGCCGGGATGGCCCGCCGCCGGGGAAGGTCCTCTCGTCGCGGCCGTCCGCGGCGCCCTGCTCGGCCCGTTCGGTCGCGATCAGCTCGTTCAGCCAGCACACCTCGCGCTCGGAGCACTCCAGCCCGAGCCGGTGCAGCTCGCGGGTGTAGCGGTCGACCCCCTCGCAGGGCCTGCCGAGCGCGGTGCGCAGACCGTCCCGGCGTTCCTCGACGGCCCGTCTGCGGCCCTCCAGGATCCGGATCCTGGTCTCCGCCGGTGTCCGCGCGAAGAACGCCAGGTGCACGTCGAAGCTTCCGTCCTCCCACGCCTGGGGGCCGGCCTCGGCGAGCATGGCCGCGAACCGGTCCCGGCCCGCCGGGGTGATGCGGTAGACCCGCCTGCCCCGTCGCAGCCGTCCCGGAGCGCGTCCGTACTGATCACCCGCCTCGTCGGTGGTCTCGGCGATCGACCCGGCCCGGAGCAGCCGGCGCAGGGCCGGGTACAACGAGCCGTAGGAGAACGCGCGGAAGCCGCCGAGCCTGCGGCCGAGCTGCTTGCGCAGCTCGTACCCGTGCAGCGGACCGTCCTGGAGCAGGCCGAGGACCGCGAAGTCCAGCATCGCGACCTCCTCCGTGCGGACCGCCGACCGGTCATCCTATCGGTCCGATACATCGATCCGTCCCCTCCATGATCGTCATCACAGGCGGTCACGGACCGGACGAGTGCCCCGACCAGGCACGGAACGGTCGTGCCCGCAGGGGCCCGTGCGGGACGGCGATGGGTCCGCGGGTCCGTCCCGCGTACCCTGGTCGGGTGCTCAGCCCGCGACAGGTGGTGGACTACGCCCTGCAGCGCCGTGCTCTGCTGGCCGATGTCCGGGCCGGCCGGGTCGGCCGTGAGGAGGTGTGCGATGCGGGTGCCTACCTGCTCCGCGCCGCGCGCTTCCACGGCACGGCCGCCGGTCGGGCCTGTCCGGTCTGCCGGCACGACGAGCTCGCCCAGGTCTCGTGGGTGTTCGGCGAGAGCCTGCGCCACGTCTCCGGCTCGGCCCGCTCCGCGGCGGACCTCGAGCAGCTCGCGGCGCAGGTCGCCGACTTCTCCGTGCACGTCGTCGAGGTGTGCACCGAGTGCCGCTGGAACCACCTGGTCCGCTCGTTCGTCCTCGGCACCGGCCGCCCCCGCCGCGGCCGGCGGAGTGCGGGTGGCTGAGTCCGATGGCGCCCTGCCCGACGAGCACGACCACCCGGACCGCGCGCACCGCGCCGGTCCGCTGCCGGATCCCCTCCGCCCCGGGCACCCCCGGCCCGGGCCACTGCGGATCCGGTCCACCGCATCCCACGGAGCCGCCCGGTGAACGACGAGCGTGACCCCCGGCGCACCCCGCCGCCGCCCCCGCCCCCCGGTCCTCCGCGGTCCCGTCCCCCGATGCCCCCGCCGGCACCCCGACCGGGCGTGGGCCCCCGTCCCCCGATGCCCCCGCCCCCCGGTCGTCCACCGGTGGGCGGCCGTCCCGCACCCGCGGGGCCGCCGCCGCGCCCGGTCCCCCAGTCCCCTCCGCCGCTGCTGACCCACGACGACTCCGGGGTCGGCCACTTCGACCCCGTCGTCCGGCCCGCCCAGGCCGGTCCGCGCACGGCCGCCCCGCAGCGCACCGGCCGTCCGCCGGCCCGCGGTGCCGCGGCGGCCGCGGCGGCACCGGCCACGGCCGCCCGTCGTGGCGGCGGTGGCGGCCGCCCGCCCGGCCCGCCCGGTCGTCCCGACGGTCGCGGTCCCGGGGACGGCGGTGACGGGCGGAAGAAGCCCGGCCGTCGTCGCCGGCTCCGGCGCTGGGTGATCGGGCTCGCCGCGTTCGCGGTGATCGGCCCGCTGGTCGCGTTCGCGATCGGCTGGCTGGTGTTCCCGGTCCCCAAGGCCGACGACATCGCCGTCACCCAGGTCGCGACCTTCACCTACACCGACGGCGCCCCGCTGGCGACCGTCCGGCCGGACAACGTCAACCGGACCAGCGTCGACCTGTCCCAGGTGCCGGTGCCGGTCCAGCAGGCCGTGCTGTCCGCCGAGGACCGCACGTTCTTCTCCAACCCCGGCTTCGACATCACCGGCATCGCGCGGGCGGTGATCAACCAGCTGTCCGGCGGGATCGGCGGCGGCTCGACGATCACCCAGCAGTACATCAAGGTGACCACCGGCAACGACCAGTACTCGCTGTTCCGCAAGTTCCGCGAGGTCGTGCTGGCCGCGAAGATGTCCAAGGAGATGACCAAGGAGCAGATCCTCGGCAACTACCTGAACGCGATCTACCTGGGTCGCGGCGCCTACGGCATCCAGGCCGCCAGCCAGGCGTACTTCGGGAAGAACGTCCAGGACCTGAACGCCTCCGAGGGCGCGATGATCGCCGGGCTGATCCAGTCGCCGTCGCGCTGGGACCCGGCGAAGAACCTCGAGATGTCCCAGCAGCGGTGGAACTTCGTGCTCGACGGCATGGTCTCCCAGGGCTGGATGACCCAGGCCGACCGGGCGCAGCAGAAGTTCCCGCAGTGGCGCGAGGCCTCCGCGGCCGAGGGCGGCGGCATCCCCGGCGACGACAAGGGCCACATCTACAACGCGGCCCGGGCCGAGCTGGAGAAGCTCGGGATCTCCGAGACCGAGATCAACACCCAGGGTCTGACGGTCACCACGACGATCGACCCGAAGGCCCAGGAGGACGCGGCGACGGCCGTCCAGAAGGTCATGGACGGCCAGCCCGGCAACCTGCGGTCCTCGCTGGTGTCGGTGAACCCGAAGACCGGCGCGATCATTGCCTACTTCGGCGGGGAGAACGGCGTCGGCCTCGACTACGCCTCGGTGCTCAAGCAGCCCGGCTCGTCGTTCAAGCCGTTCGTGCTCGCGGCGGCGCTGCAGGCGAACCCGCCGGTCGGCCTCGGCACGATCTACGACGGCTCCTCCCCCCAGGAGCTCGCCGGCACCACGGTCACCAACTCCGAGGGCGTGAGCTGCGGCCAGTGCTCGGTGAAGGAGGCCATGACCAAGTCGATCAACACGGTCTTCTACCGGATGGGTCTCGACGTCGGCCCGCAGCGGGTCGCCGACGCCGCGCACCAGGCCGGCATCCCCGCCGACCTGCTGCCGAACCCCACCGGCGGCATCTCGCTGGGTGACCGCGAGGTCCACCCCGAGGACATGGCCGCCGCCTACGGCACGTTCGCGGCCGACGGCATGAAGCGCGACCCGTTCCTGATCGCGAAGGTCACCGCCAGCGACGGCCGGGTCATCTACGACCGCGGCAGCACCGACAACGGCCAGCAGGTGATGCCGGCCGAGGTCGCCCGCAACGTCACCGAGTCCATGACCGACGTCGCGAGCTCCTCGCGGATCGGGCTGGACGGGCGTCCGGTCGCCGCGAAGACCGGCACCGTGCAGAGCAGCGTCCAGGGCCAGAACAACGACGCCTGGACCGTCGGCTACACCCCGTCGGTGTCCACCGCGGTGTGGGTCGGCACCGACGACAACACCCCGATCAAGAACTCCGCGGGCCGCCCCGTCTACGGGCGGATGCTGCCCGGCTCGATCTGGCAGTCGTTCATGAACGACGTGCTGCAGGGGACGCCGGTGGAGCAGTTCTCCGACTTCGAGCCGATCGGCCAGGCCCCGGCCCGGGCCGTCTCGAACGACTCGGGGCAGGGCGACGACCAGCAGCCGACCACCACCCAGGAGCCCGGCGACAGCCGCGACAACGGCGACCGCGGGGACCGGGGCGACCGCGGGAACCGCGGCGACCGGGGTGACTCCTCGGGCGACGGCTCCGGTGACGGATCCGGCGACGGCAGCAGCGGCGACCCCGGCAACGACGGCAACAGTGACGGTCCGCCCGGCTCCGACGCGGGCCGGGACCGTCCGGGCCGCGGGGGCGACAACTGACCGCAGGCGGCCGGCCCGGAGCCGCACCGCCCGCCCCCCGCGACGCGCCGGGGGCGGGTGTCCGGGACCGGGAGATCCCGACCTGGACCGAGCCGCTGGCGCGCGCCGCCAGCCGGGTCGTCGGCGGCCCGCTGGGCCGGCACGCACTCGTCGGACGGTCGCGCTGGTGGACCCCGCTGCGGGTGGTGCTGCTGCTCGCCGTCGTCGTGCTGGCGCTGGGCTGGCTGGGCAAGGCGGCCTGCCTGCAGCAGTACCGCACCCCCGACGGTGCGCTCGCGCTGGACTGGCGCAACGACCGTCAGTACGTCGCGATGTGCTACTCCGACACCGTCCCGCTCTACGGGCTGGAAGGTCTCGCCGACGACGCCGTCCCCTACCGCGACGCCTGGTTCGAGACCGCCGCCGACGGCTCCCGCACCGCCCGGTACATGGAGTACCCGGTGGTCACCGGGATGTTCCAGTACCTCAACGCGCAGCTGACCGACGGCTGGCAGTGGCTGGCCGAGCGGCTGCCGCTGCCGACCGCGCTCGACGTCGTCGTCTACTTCGACGTCACCGCGATCTGGCTGGCCATGGCCTGGCTGGTGGTGGTGTGGGCGGTGCTGATGCTCCGCCCGGAACGTCCGTGGGACGCCGCGCTGGTCGCGCTGTCCCCGCTGGTGGCGGTGCACGCGTTCACCAACTTCGACACGCTCACCGTCGCGCTCGCGACCGGGGCGCTGCTCGCGCTGCGCCGAGACCGTCCGGTCTGGGCCGGGGTGCTGCTCGGGATCGGCGGCGCGGCGAAGCTCTACCCGCTGCTGTTCCTGCTGCCGGTGCTGCTCGTCGGCTGGCGACGCCGCGCCGACGGCGGCCTCCCGCGAGCCGCGTGGACGATCGGCGCCGCGGTCCTCGCCTGGGTGGCGGTGAACCTCCCGGTCGCGCTGGCCTGGCCGCGCGGCTGGGTCGAGTTCTTCCTGCTCAACCGCACGCGCCCGGCCGACCCGGACTCGATCTGGTACTCGTTGTACTGGTTCACCGGCTGGTCCGGCTTCGACGGCCCGCTCGGCGACGGGCAGTCCCCCACCGTGCTCAACACCGTCACCGCGGTGCTCATGGTGCTGGCGTTCGCCGCGATCGCCTGGCTCGCGCTGCGCGCGCAGCGCCCGCCCGCGGTCGCCGAGCTGGCCTTCCTGACGGTCTCGGCGTTCCTGCTGGTCAACAAGGTGTGGAGCCCGCAGTACTCGCTGTGGCTGGTCCCGCTCGCGGTGCTCGCCCTGCCACGCTGGCGGCTGCTGCTGGCGTGGATGGTCGTCGACGCGCTGGTCTGGGTGCCGCGGATGTTCCAGTACCTGGGTGTCGCGAACAAGGGGCTGCCGCCGGAGCCGTTCCTGGTGACCGTGCTGGTCCGCGACGCCGTGGTGGTCGCGCTGTGCGTGCTCGTCGTCCGGCAGATCCTGCGGCCCGGCACCGACCCCGGCCGGGACCCGGAGCCCGTGTGGCCGGTCGGCCCGCGGGTCTCCCGGTCCCGCGTTCCCGCCGTGCCCGCCGCTGCGGCGTCCGCCGTGGCGGTGCCCGCACGGGGCGGGCGGCGTCGGCGAGGGGACGGCGGCGGTTCCGGCGCCACCGGTTCCGTCGGGGCGTCCCGGTCCGGTGGCACGTCCCGGTCCGGCGGCGTGACCCGGTCCGGCGGTGCGACTCGGTCCGGCGGGACGTCTCCGTCCGGTGGCGCGGCCGGTTCCGCGGGCTCCGGCCGCTCCGGCGGCGCGGCGGCACCCGAGCCGTGGCCGTCCCGGGCGGCCCGCCCCCGGCGCGACCCCGCGGACTGAACCGCGGCTGCTCCTCGCGTCGCCGCACCCGTTGTGCGGTGGCCGCGCCCCGGCGGTTGTTGCTCCCTCGCGGTCGCCGCACCTGTCGTGCCGGTCGCTGCACCTCCCGGCGGTCGCCCCCGGCGGTCGCCGCACCCCCTCGCGGTCGGGGCACTCCCCCGCGGTCGCCGTCCCCCGCCGCTCGTCGCACCCCTGGTGACGTCGACGCACCGCTCGTGCGGTCGCCGCACCCTCTGCGGCGGGTGCGACGACCTCGCCCGGGGTGCGACGGCAGGCGTCGTGGTCGTCCCGGGCGGCGCGCACCGGGGCCTGTGCGGCGCGCACCGGCGCGACGGCGGCGTGCCGCCTACCGCCCGTGCCGCCTACCGCCCGTGCCTCTCGCCGCCCGTGCCGTCGGGCGCCGACCGTAGGGCCGGGCGCCGACCGCGTGCGCCGGGTGCCGGGCGCCGCACAGGGTGTGGTGGCGCCGCACAGGGTGTGACGTGTGCGGCGGCGACGGAACCTGTGCGGCGCCCGGGCGGGTGCGACGATCGGTGCATGGCCGACGACGTGGTGGTCCCGGAACCGGTGCAGCGCCAGCTGCGGGAGCGTGTCGAGGCGGCGCTGACGACGCTCCCCCCGGCCGAGCGCCGGGCCGCGTCGGAGGCGGATCGGGCGGGGAAGCGGGCCGCCGCCGTCACGCTGACGCTGCTGCCGGTCCCCGGTGCCACCGGCGACGGCCGTCTCGCCGACGAGGTCGCGTTCGTCCTGACCCGGCGCGCCCGGTCGCTGCGGGCGCACTCCGGGCAGTGGGCCCTCCCGGGCGGGCGGCTCGACCCGAGTGAGACCGCCGAGCAGGCGGGGCGCCGCGAGGTGTCCGAGGAGATCGGGCTCGAGCTCGGACCGGACCGCGTGCTCGGCCTGCTCGACGACTACCCGACCCGTTCCGGCTACGTCATCACCCCGGTCGTGCTGTGGGCCGGCGGCGCGGGCGAGCCGACGCCCAACCCGGACGAGGTCGCCGAGCTGCACCGTCCGCCGCTGGCTGAGATCGACCACGAGCCCCGGTTCCTCACGATCCCCGAGTCCGACGCCCCGGTGATCCAGGTGCCGCTGTTCGACCGCTACGTCCACGCCCCCACCGGCGCGGTGCTCCACCAGTTCCGCGAGGTCGTCCTGCACGGTCGTGCGACGCGGGTCGCGCACCTGGAGCAGCCGGTGTTCGCCTGGCGCTGAGGAACCCGACCGACGTCCCGGGGCGCGGCCGGGCGGTGCCCGTCGCCGGTCGGGACGGCGCGGTCACCCACGGCGGGGCCGGCGTCGCCGAGCGGCCGGCCGACCTCGGCGGTGCCACGGACGGGGCGCTCCCGTTCCGCTGCTCGGGCCGATCCGGGCGGCCCGCTCACCGCCAGGGTCCTACCGCCTGAGCCCGCCTCAGGTGTGCTCCCGCAGGAACGCGATGTCGCGGGCCTGCCCCTCGGCCGGGGTCTCCACCACGACCGGCGCCCCCGCCGCCGCGACGACGGCGGCCAGCTCGTCCGGCGGGATCGTCCCGTCGTCGATGTTGGCGTGCCGGTCGCGGGCGGAGTCGAACGCGTCGCGCGAGTTGTTCAGGTGGATCAGGTCGATCCGCCCGGTGATCCCCCGGACCCGCTCGACGATCCCGGCCAGCTCCTCGCCGCCGGCGAAGGCGTGGCAGGTGTCCAGGCAGAACCCGACGCCGAACTCGCCCACCGCGTCCCACAGCCGGCCCAGTGCGTCGAACCGGCGGGCCATGGCGTTGTCCCCGCCCGCGGTGTTCTCGATCAGGACGGGCACGTCGAAGCCGTGCTCCCCGGCCTGGCGCTCGACGAACTTGCGCCAGTTGTCGATCCCGACGGCCGGGTCGTCGTCCTTCGTGACGTGCCCGCCGTGCACGACCAGGCCGAACGCGCCGACCTCGGCGGCCCCGGCCAGGTGCTGCTGCACGATCTTGCGGCTGGGGATGCGGATCCGGTTGTTCGTGGACGCGACGTTCGCGGTGTAGGGCGCGTGCACCACCACCGCGACGTCCGACGCGGCCAGCTCCGCCGCCCGTGGGTGCGGCGGCGGCTTCTTCCAGCCCTGCGGGTCGGACAGGAACAGCTGGATCACCTCGGCGCCGACCTCGGCGGCCGCGGCCAGGGGGTCCTCGGCGTCGCGGACGTGTGCTCCGATCTGCATACGGGCACGGTAGCGAGGACCCCCGACAGCCGTCGGCCGCCGGTCAGGCGTCGGCGATCGAGAAGTTCACCAGGCCGCCCTCCACCGAGGTCACGGTCACCCGGGCCGGCAGCTGCTCGCCGCCGACGGTAAGGGTGCAGGTCTGCACGGCGCCGGGGCGCGGGGCCAGCTCGCCGTCGCAGGTCGTGGTCTCGACCGGCCGGCCCATGGATGCGGTGACCTGCTCACCGACGGTCCTCGCCAGCACCTCCGGCGACACCGGCCGGGCCTCGGTGGTGATGTCGAAGTTCACCGTGCCGCCGTCGACGGCGCTGACCGCGGCCACGGCGTCGACCGGCTGGCCGCCGGTGGTGAACTCGCAGCGCAGGGTCCGCCCGACCTCGGCGGCCAGGTCGGACGGGCAGGTCACGGTGCCGGCGTCGATCGCCACGCCCTGCCCGCCCAGCTGGGTCGCGATGGTCGAGGCGACCTGGTCGCGCGGCACCGACGAGGAGCAGCCCGCCGCCGCCAGCAGCCCCGCGGCCGCCACGAGCGCGGCGAGGACCCGCGGCGCGCTCACGCCGCACCGCCGGTCAGCAGCGCCCGCCAGGACTTCCCCGCGGTGCGCCCGGTGGCGATGTCGTGCACCGCCCGGCTCGCGACGAACGCCTCGCCCACGGCGGTGTCGAACAGGGCCGCGGTCGCGGTGTCGGCGCCGTTCGGGCGGACCAGCGCGATCCGCCGCCGCTGCCCGGCGACGGTGGCGCGGAAGCCCCCGCCGAACTCGTACCAGGGGAAACGGACGTCGGTGACGGCGTCGAGCGGCTCGTCGAAGACGGGGCCGGTGTCGGCGACGAACGACAGCCGTCCGTCGGCCAGGACCAGGATCCCCGGTGTGTTCATGAGCCCGGACAGGATCCAGGCGTGGCTGCGGAAGTGGGTGGTGCCGGACACGAGCTCTCCCCCGTGGTCGTCGGCGCCCGCGGACCGGGCACCCGTACGACGACCAGCGTCTCCGCGGGCACGGCCCGAACCCATCCCAGCGATCTGGGGAACCGCGTACCCGCAGGTCGGGGCCGGAACGGCCGTTGCTAGGCTGTACCGGCATCCCCGCAGCTCCCGCGCATCCGCCGGAAACTGTCGGGGTGCACTGAGAACCTCCTGTCACGGCCGTCCGGGCCGTGACCGTTTCGAGTCCATAGGAGGTGAGTGGTTCTCATGCGTCATTACGAGGTCATGGTCATCCTCGACGGCGGCCTGGACGAGCGCACTGTGCAGCCGTCCCTGGAGCAGTTCCTCACCGTCGTGAAGAACGACGGCGGATCGGTCGAGAAGATCGAGGTCTGGGGCAAGCGCCGCCTGGCCTACGAGATCAAGAAGCAGGGCGAGGCCATCTACGCGGTCCTCGACATCACCGCTGAGCCGGCCACCGTCACCGAGCTGGACCGCCAGCTGGGTCTGAACGAGTCCGTGCTGCGCACCAAGGTCCTGCGCAAGGACGTCACCCGCACGCCGGCGCCCGCCGCCGGCTGATTGGAGCCGTCATGGCCGGCGAGACCGTCATCACCGTCGTGGGCAACCTGACGGCGGATCCCGAGCTGCGGTTCACCCCGTCCGGCGCCGCGGTCGCCAACTTCACCGTGGCGTCCACCCCGCGCACCTTCGACCGCCAGTCCGGCGAGTGGAAGGACGGCGAGGCGCTCTTCCTGCGCTGCAACATCTGGCGCCAGGCGGCGGAGAACGTCGCCGAGTCCTTGACCCGCGGCGCGCGCGTCGTGGTCCAGGGTCGTCTGCGCCAGCGGTCGTTCGAGACCAAGGAAGGCGAGAAGCGCACCGTCGTGGAGATGGAGGTCGACGAGGTCGGCCCGTCCCTGCGCTACGCGACCGCCAAGGTCAACAAGGTCAACCGGGGCGGAGGCTCCGGTGGCTTCGGTGGCGGCGGCGGTGGCTACGACGGTGGCGGCGGCGGTGGCGCCCGACAGGGCGGCGGTTCCGGCGGTGGAGGCAACTCCGGCGGCGGCTATGACGACCCCTGGGGTTCGGCCCCGCCCGCGGGCAGTGGCGCCGCGTCCGACGACGAGCCCCCCTTCTGATCCACGTACCTCTCCGCCCGTGACGGGCGGAGGACGATCTCCAGGAGCACCACCATGGCCAAGGCCATCGTGCGCAAGCCGAAGAAGAAGGTCTGCGCTTTCTGCAAGGACAAGGCCCAGCTGATCGACTACAAGGACACCGGTCTGCTGCGGAAGTTCATCTCCGACCGCGGCAAGATCCGTGCCCGTCGGGTCACCGGCAACTGCCGGCAGCACCAGCGGGACGTCGCCGTCGCGGTGAAGAACTCCCGTGAGGTCGCCCTGCTGCCGTACACCTCGACCGCTCGCTGAGGAAGGGGAGACACATGAAGCTCATCCTCAACGCCGACGTCCCGAACCTGGGTGCCCCGGGTGACATCGTCGAGGTCAAGGACGGCTACGGCCGCAACTACCTGCTCCCGCGCAAGCTCGCGGTCGTCGCCACCCGTGGCGCCGAGAAGCAGGTGGAGCAGATCCGCCGGGCCCAGAAGACCCGCGAGATCCGCGACCTGGGCCACGCCCAGCAGGTCGACTCGCAGCTGCGCAACATCAACGTGACCGTCCCGGCCAAGGCCGGCGACACCGGCCGTCTGTTCGGCTCGATCACGCCGGCCCAGGTCGTCGACGCCGTCAAGGCGGCCGGCGGCCCGCTGCTGGACAAGCGCAGCATCGACGTCCCGGGTCACCTCAAGACCCTGGGCAAGCACCAGGTGCAGGTCCGCCTGCACCCGGAGGTCACCACCGAGCTGCCGATCGCGGTCGTCGCGAGCTGAGCGGTCCGGTGGTCGTACGACCACCGAGCGTGAACAGGGCGGTGTCCGGAGCCATGTGCTCCGGGCGCCGCCCTTTCGCGTGTCCGGGGCCGGCCGGAGGGGCGTCGTGCACACGGTGCGCAGTCCCGGATGGACGATCGACACCGATCGGACGACCCCACACCGGATGCCTTGTCACGCAGCCGACACGCCGTGCGGTGACGACCCACTCGTCGGGCGGGCCTGTGGACGCGCCGGGCGGTGAGCGGTCCGCCGGGCGCTCCGACACGCCCGTACGCGGCGTGCGACGACACGCCAGAGCAAAGTTGTCCACAGCTGTGAGTATGCCTCTGACCTGCGCAGACGGCCCATTCCGCTGCGCTGTCCCCAGGTTGTCCCCAGCACGGTCCCGGGACGGGCGGCATCCGTGCACAGTTCATCCCCAGTTCGATCACCAGGCCGGTTCGCCACGGGCGGTACGGCCGACCTAGTGTCGGCCGTACCGGTACGCGAGCGCCTTGCTCCCCGGGCCGCGCCCGCCGCGGTCCGTCGGGCACCGCGCCGGCCGGCAGATCACCGACGACGGTCGCGGGTGGGCAGCACGTACCACTCGCGCGTCGAACGTGCGTTCGGTACTGTGTCCACCGGGGGTGACGCTGCGTATGGCTCTGACGGACGATCGTCCCGGCAACAAGCCCCGTGCGGTCCGTGACGGCGAGAAGGCCTCCGGACCCGGCGAGGGCGCCACGTTCGACCGTCAGCCCCCGCAGGACCTCACGGCCGAGCAGTCGGTGCTCGGCGGCATGCTGCTGAGCAAGGACGCGATCGCCGACGTCGTGGAGGTCCTGCAGCCGGAGGACTTCTACCGGCCCGCCCACCAGACCGTCTACGAGACGATCCTGGACCTCTACAGCCGTGGCGAGCCCGCGGACGCGGTGACCGTCTCGGCGGAGCTGCAGCGGCGCGGTGAGCTCGTCCGCCTCGGCGGCGCGCCCTACCTGCACACCCTCATCGCGACCGTGCCCACCGCGGCGAACGCGGCGTACTACGCCGAGATCGTCGGCGAGAAGGCGGTCCTGCGGCGGCTGGTCGAGGCCGGCACCCGGATCGTGCAGCTCGGCTACCACGGTGCCGACGGCGGCGACGTCGACGACGCGGTGGACCGGGCCCAGGCCGCGGTCTACGAGGTCACCGAGCGCACCACCACCGAGGACTACACGGTGCTGGAGGAGCTCCTCCAGCCCACGATGGACGAGATCGACGCGATCGCCTCCCGGGGCGGCCAGTCCACGGGTGTGCCGACCGGCTTCGCCGACCTCGACCAGGTCACCAACGGTCTGCACCCGGGCCAGATGGTCGTCGTCGCGGCCCGGCCGGGTCTGGGCAAGTCGACCCTGGGTCTGGACTTCGCCCGCTCCTGTTCCATCAAGAACGGCATGACCAGCGCGTTCTTCTCGCTGGAGATGAGCAAGTCCGAGATCGTCATGCGTCTGCTGTCCGCGGAGGCCCGGATCCGGCTGGCCGACATGCGCGCCGGCCGGATGTCGGACGAGGACTGGACGCGGATGGCGCGGCGGATGTCGGAGATCTCCGAGGCGCCGCTCTACATCGACGACTCGCCGAACCTGACGCTGATGGAGATCCGGGCCAAGGCGCGCCGGATGAAGCAGCGCTACGACCTGAAGCTGATCATCCTGGACTACCTGCAGCTGATGACCTCGGGCCGCAAGGTCGAGTCCCGTCAGCAGGAGGTCTCGGAGTTCTCCCGGCAGATCAAGCTGCTGGCCAAGGAGCTCGAGGTCCCGGTGGTGGCCATGAGCCAGCTGAACCGTGGTCCCGAGCAGCGCACCGACAAGCGGCCGATGCTGTCGGACCTGCGTGAGTCCGGCTCGATCGAGCAGGACGCGGACATGGTGGTGCTGCTGCACCGCCCCGACGCGTTCGAGCAGGACGACCCGCGTGCCGGTGAGGCCGACCTGATCCTGGCCAAGCACCGTAACGGCCCGACCACGACGATCACCGTCGCCCACCAGCTGCACTACAGCCGGTTCTCCGACCTCGCCCACGGCTGAGGCCGCCGGTCGCGCGACCGCGCGCCACGGCCACCCCGTCCGTCCGGGGAGGCACCGGTCACTGCGCGGTTCCGCCGGGGAGGCACCGCGCGGTGCGCGGTGCGGGGGTGCCGGGTCAGGCGGTCCCGGGGTGCGCCTGCGGCCCGGTGGTGGCCGCGACGGCCAGGGCGAGGCCGGCCACGAGGATCCCCGCGACGACGACCGGCACGCTCACCAGCACGGCACCGAGCAGCAGCACGACCAGCGCGATCCCCAGCAGCATCGTCGGGAACGGGCCCGAGCCGTGCACGGTGCGCCGGTCGCGGGCGAACCCGGCGAGCAGCCGTCCGCCGTGGCGGGCCGGGGCGTGCAGTGCGGCGTTCAGTGCGGAGAACCGGCGGACCAGTCGCGGGTCGGTCAGTCGCAGCTGCACCTCGATCTCGTGCAGTCGACGGTTCTCGCGCTCGCTCAGCACCTCGGAAACCCCTCGTGTCCACGTCCCGGCAGACACGGTCGTGCCGCCGTCCGGCGCGGGGCGTCGTCGATCCGGCCTGGTACCGACGTTACGTGACCGATTCGTGATCTCGCCGACCGGGCCGCCCGGCTCACATGCGCCCGTCCTCACACCGGGGACGGGGCCCGGGGTCACCAGAGGGAGACGCGGTCCCGGCGGGGGCCCGCGGGGGCCCCGAGGCGGGCGATCAGCGCGGCCCACGAGCGTGCCGTCCCCGGTGTCCGGGACGGCCGGGGGCGGAGCCAGCGGACCGCGAGGTCCGGGTCGTCCGGGTCGACGTCGAAGCGTTCCCGGCGCGGGAGCCGGGTGGCGCTGCGCAGCTCGACGACGGTCCCGCTCGCGACGGACTGGACGCCGTAGAGGCAGCCCGGCGGGACGAGCAGCCGCTGCGGGCCCTCGAGCAGGGCGACGGCGAGCCGGCCGAAGGTGTCGGCGTCCGGCCGGGCGTCGATGACGACGGCGTAGCCGCTGCCGCGGGGGACGCCGAGCAGCACCGCGTCGCCGGGATGGCCGAACAGGCCGAGCACGGCGTCGCGGGCCGGGCGGCGCCGTCGTCGCACGGTGAAGGCGGTGAGGTCCGGGCCGGACGCGTCGGCGGCGGTCGGGTCGAGCAGCAGCGCGCCGGGCACCACGGTCCGTACGACGTCCACTCGACCTCCCTCGGGTCCGGTCACCGCGTGCGACGGGCGCGCGATGGGCTGCGGTTGGGGTACCGGAGACGACAACGAGCGGCCTCGGCCCCGGTGACGCTGCGCGAGTCCACGTTGCTCCGATCGGGTTCACAGCGGGCTTTCAGCCCCCGTATCTACTATCGGAGCTAGTACTGCTGCGACGAAGGGGTGGCGCATGACCGACGACCCGACGCCGGGTACCCGGTGCCGTGCCTGTGGCGGTGCCGCGGGCACGGTCGTGCTCGACCTGGGCGAGCAGCCGCCGTGGGACCGGATGCCCGCGCGGGACGCCCCGCTGCCCGACTCGGCCGCCCCGCTGCGCATGTGGCTGTGCGCCGGCTGCGGTCTCGCCCAGCTGCAGACCGACGCCGCGGTGGCCGAGGAGCTGCACGGCGTCGAACCGCGGGCGATGGCCGAGCAGAGCGACCGCTCGGTCGGCCGGCTCGCCCGCGCCGGGCTGGTCCGCCCGGGCGGCCGGGTCGCGGAGTTCGGCAGCCCGCACGGCGGGTCGTGGCTGCCGCGGCTGACCGGGCGCGGCATGACCGCGCTCGACCCGGACGCGGTGTCCGCGGCCGGGCGGGCCGACCTCGTCGTCGACTTCTACGGGCTGCTGCACGAGCCCGACCAGGCCGATGCGCTCGCCCGGCGCGTCGCGCTGCTCGCCCCCGGCGGGACGCTCGCGCTCCAGCTGCTGTCGCTGGGCACCGTGCTGCGCGACGGCCAGTGGTTCGATCTGCGCCACGGCCACTACGGCTACTGGTCGCTGCCCGCCCTGGACACCGCACTGCGCCGGCACGGCCTGGGCGTGCACCGGGCGTGGTGGTACCCGCTGTCCGGCGGGACCGTGCTGGTCACCGCCCGGGCCGGGGCCGAGCCCGACGCCGAGACCCGCCGCCTCGTCGACGAGGAGCGCGCCCTCGCCGTCACCGAGCCGTCCGGGTTCACCCGGCTGCAGGCGGCCGCCGACGACACCCACCTGCTGCGCGACTGGCTGGTCGCCGAGCGGGCGGCGGGACGCACCGTCGCCGCCTACGGCGCGGCGTCCCGCGCGGTGCCGCTGGTGTGCCGCGCCGGGCTGGACGCGTCGCTGCTGGCCGCCGTCGGGGACGCCTCGCCGGCCAAGCAGGGCCACCGCATGCCGGGCAGCGACGTGCCCGTCGTGTCCCCCGACGAGCTCGCCGGCCTGCGCCCGGACCGTGTCCTGCTGTTCCTGCCCGAGCTCCTCGACGAGGTCCGCGCCGCGTTGCCGCAGGTGGAGGCGGCGGGTGGTCGCTGGGTCGTGCTCGCCCCGGGACCACGTGCGGTGGAGCCCGTGCACGCTCTGTCCGGCTGCTGAACCGGCGGCCCACCGACCGGGGGAGCATGGGGGGTTGCGGTTACCCTCGGACCCGGGAGGCAACATGCGTGGTCGACTCGGCGAGCTCGAGGGCGCCGTGATGGACGTGCTGTGGGGCGACGCGGGTCCCTGCCGGGTGCGCGACGTCCGCGCCCGCCTGGCCCCGGCCCGTCCGCTGGCGTACACGACCGTCATGACGGTGCTCGACAACCTGCACCGCAAGGGCTGGGTGCAGCGCGAGCTGGACGGCCGCGCCTACCTCTACACGCCGGCCGCGAGCCGCGAGGAGGAGACCGCGCGCGCCCTGCGCGACCTGCTCGACGGCCCCGGTGACACCGAGGCCGTGCTCCTGCACTTCGCGCGCTCGGTGTCCGAGCGCGAGTCCGCCGTGCTGCTCGCCGCCCTCTCGGGCCCCGACCGCGGCTGACGCCGTCGCCCGGAGCCGACCGGGCCACCGTGGTCGGGAGAGCGCCGACCGGAGGCGGTCAGGCCGCCCGGTCGCGGTGCGGACGGGACCGCAGCCAGGCCGGACGGCGGCCGGCCGTGGCGGGGACGTCGCCGTCGCGCTCGGCGGTGCGGGTGATGTTGCGGACCATCCCGCCGAAGACGATCCCGTGGAACGGCGCGACCGACCACCAGTACAGGTAGCCGGGCAGGCCGTGCGGGATGAACACCGCCCGCTGGTGGTAGGTCGACCCGCCCGGACGCGGGCGCACCGACATCTCCAGCCAGGCCCGGCCGGGCACCTTCATCTCCGCGCGCAGCCGCAGCAGCCCCTCCTCGGGGTCGCGGTCGCTGCCGGCCGGGCGGGCCCCGCCGGGCTCGATCATCCGCTCCACCCGCCACCAGTCCAGCGCGTCGCCGGTGCGCAGGTCGTGCGGGTCGCGACGGCCGCGGGACAGCCCGACGCCGCCGACCGCGCGGTCCATCCAGCCGCGCACCGACCAGGCCAGCGGGAACGAGTACCAGCCGCGCTCGCCGCCGATGCCCTCGACGACCGTCCACAGCCGTTCCGGGGTGGCGGTGCAGGCCTGCTCGCGCTCGTCGAGGTAGACGTCGCCGCCGGCCCACTCCGGGTCGCTGGGCAGCGGGTCCGACGGCACGTTGGCCACGGTCGCGCCCGACCAGCGGGTCTCGACCTCGCCGTCGGTGATGCGGGACAGGGCCAGCTCGACGGCGCGGTCGTAGCCGATCAGCCCGCCCGGCGGGTCGGGGATGCGGGCCTTGATGTCGTCCTCGGAGCAGACGACCTCGTGCACCAGGGACTCGATCAGCGGCTTCGCGATCGACTTCGGGACGGGGGTGACGACGTTGATCCAGTGCGCGGACAGCGACGGCGACAGCACCGGCACCGGCAGCACCCGGCGCCGGGACAGGCCGGCGACGCGGGCGTAGCGCTGCATCATCTCGTAGTAGGTGAGGACCTCGGGGCCGCCGATGTCGAAGGTCCGGTTCAGCTCGGCGGCCGGCGCGTCGATCTCGGCGACCCGGATCAGGTAGCGCAGCACGTCGCGCACCGCGATCGGCTGGATCCGGTTGTGCACCCAGCGCGGGGTGACCATCAGCGGGAGCCGCTGGGTCAGGTAGCGCAGCATCTCGA
The DNA here is from genome assembly GCF_020496225.1 of Pseudonocardia sp. ICBG162. NCBI lineage: Bacteria > Bacillati > Actinomycetota > Actinomycetes > Pseudonocardiales > Pseudonocardiaceae > Pseudonocardia > Pseudonocardia sp. ICBG162. Next base: position 1,339,524 of record NZ_JAHLJD010000031.1, on the reverse strand, counting down.
AGCTGGCCGAGCCGGAGCCGAGGATCACCGCGGCCTGCAGCACGACCGTCGGCACCCCGGAGCGCAGCAGGGTCTCCCCCACCTCCACCCGCGACGCCAGGTGGGCCGAGAGCTTCCCCGCTCCGGTGTCCGGGTGCAGGCCACCCAGGTAGACGATCCGCTTCACCCCGGCCGCGCGCGCCGCCTCACCGAGGATCAGCGCGGCCCGCCGGTCGGTGGCGGCGAAGTCGGAGTCCGACAGCGAGTGCACGAGGAAGTAGACGACGTCGACGTCCTCGCAGGCCGCGCGGACGCTGTCCGGGTCCAGCAGGTCGCCCTGCACGATCTCGGCGTCGGCGGCCCACGGCACGTCGGCGAGCTTGTCCGGGTTGCGGACCAGGCAGCGCACGTGGACCGGGCCCGCGGACGGGTCCGGGACGAGGTCGGGCTCGGGACCGTGGCCCAGCAGCCGGGGCGCGAGCCGCCCACCGATGTAGCCGGTCGCACCCGTCACGAGATAACGCACGTCGCGATCGTCCCACCGCAGGCCCTGCGCGGCAGGGCGTGCGCTCAGCCCGGCAGGGCGGGCGGCGGGTTCGCCTCGCGCGGGCGCAGCGGGTCCACCGCCCGCGGCGCGACCTCGCGCGACGCGACCAGGGACCGCACCGCGGCGGTCAGCACGGCCAGCAGCGGGACGGCGAGCAGCGCGCCGGCGATCCCGGCGACGACCACCCCGACCGCGACGCCGAGCGCGACCGCCAGCGGGTGCAGCCGGACCGCCCGGCCCATCAGCACCGGCTGGAGCACGTGGCTCTCCAGCTGCTGCACGGCCAGCACGACACCGAGCACGATCAGCGCGGTCACCGGTCCCTCGGTGGCCAGCGCGACCAGCACCGCAACGGCGCCGGTCAGCACCGCCCCGATGACCGGCACGAACGCACCGAGGAACACCAGCGCGGCCAGCGGCAGCACGAACGGCACACCCGTCGCCCACAGGCCCAGGCCGATCCCGAGGGCGTCGACGATCGCGACCAGCACCGTCGCCCGCACGTAGCCGACGAGCGAGGCGAACGCCCGGCGGGCGGCGACGTCGACCCGCGAGCGCCGGGCCCGCGGGGCGAGCAGCCGGACGAACCCCCAGATGCGGCGGCCGTCGTAGAGCATGAAGATCAGCGCGAACAGGCAGAGCGCGAACCCGGCGAGGATCTCCCCGACGGTCGCGGCGGTCGTCACCGCGCCGGAGGTCAGCGTCTGCTGGTTGTCGCGCACCGCCTGCAGCACCTGGTCGCCGAGCACGCCGACGTCGATCCGGAACGGCGTCGCGTCGGCGAGGCCCTGCAGCGAGCCGACGTTGTCGGTGACCTCCGCGACCACCTGGGACGTGCCGTCGACCAGGGTGCTGACGACGGCGGTCAGCAGCCCCCCGAGCGCGGCCAGACCGCCGACCATCACCAGCGCCGTCGCGATGCCGCGGGGCACCCGCCGCTCGTGCAGCCACCGGACCAGCGGGGCGAGCAGCGCGGACAGCAGCACCGCGATCGCCACCGGGACGACCACGACCCGCAGCTCGATCACGAGGAAGACGAGCAGCGCGAACCCGGCGGCGATGACGAGCATCCGGGCGCAGGCCTCGGAGGCGATCCGCAGCGGGCGCGGGATCTCCGCCCGCGGCGACGGGCGGGGGCGCGCCCCGGCGGCCCGCGCCACGGGGTCCGCGATGTGCGGCCCGGTCCGCCCGCCGGAGGTGGCGGCGCGGTGGTGGTGGTCGGCGGTGTCGTCGACCTGGGGCTCGCTGTCGTCGTGCGGGGCGGCGGTGGCCCGGTGGGCGCCGGCCGCGGGATCGGCGGGCCGGGGGGCGACCACACGTGCGTGCCCGGCGCCGGGGTCCTCGTCCGCGGCGTGCGCCGGGTGCGCGTGGTGTCCGTCCGCGGGCGCGCGCCCACGAGGGGCAGGGTCGTCGTCGTGCCGTGGGTGCGGGATGCCGCCCCCGGCAGGAGCGGCGGGCCGCCCGGTCCGCTCCGTCATGACACGACGGTACGGCGGATCGGCCGGGGTGGCGCGGTGCACGCAACGGTGACGGCCCGGCCCCCGAGCACGGCACCCCGGACGGCCCAGCGCCGGAACGGACGGAGCAGTCCCGGCGGCCGTTCGTGACGCTCCGTCGAACTACACCCGTGTAGTCGACACCCCGCGGGCCGGACCGGCACGAAGGGGTGGTGACGTGGTCACGCACCGCCGCATGGTGGCCGCGACGTGCCGGATCTTGGTCGCCGGAGTCGATGCGAGGGTCTGTCGCCGAGGGCTTCCGACGCGCCGGACTCCGGGCCGAGGTCACCGACTGCTCCAGGAGGAGTCCGGATGAACACGCTCCGTAGACAACACGGAGAGTCCCGGACCGGTCACGCCACTCGTACGAGGGGACCTCGGAACCAGAACTGTCACCCCCGTTTCCCCTCTCGGGTGTCACCCGTTGACCGGGTGAGTGGGCCGAACGGCGGTACGAGATGTACGCGATACGGACCAGGCCGTGGGTCCCCACGTGTCAGGCGAGCAGGAGGTACGGCGGGTGTACGAGTTCGACAGCGCTGCGGGTGGCCTCGAGTCGTCGATCCGGGCGCGACGCGCCGCGCAGGAGAGCTGGCCGTTCCCCGGCCGGCACGAGTCGCACGACGAGATCCAGGAGGAGACGCCGATCTTCCACGCCCTCACCGTCGGGGGCTGGCGGGACGGCCGGCGGAGCGGGAGCGCCGGCAACGCCGTGCGCCGCGTCCACCGCGGCACCGTCCGCACGACCCGCCGCGGTGGCGCGGTCCGGCCGACCGGGGACACGGTCGCCGCGTTCCACGCCGAGGTCGCACCGGTCCCGGCGCAGCCGCTCGGCCACGCGCCGCAGGAGCAGGGCGACGACGCCTGGAACGCACCGGGCGACGCCGCCATGGTGATGCTGCGCCGCCGTCGCGACGCCGAGCGCGCCGCGGACCGGGCCGCGATCGCCCACCTGCTGGGCGGTGCCGGGCGGCACCGGCTGACCCGCACGGCCTGAGCGGCGTCCGAGCGACCGGACGGGCATCCGGCCCGGTCGCTCCGCCGGCACGGGCAGCGCGGTACGGCCGTTCGGCGCCCTTTCGGGACCGGATCGGCACGCGAGGCAACCACGACACCCCCGGAGCGTCCCGGGGAGTAGCCGCACGCCACAGGCGTACGGCCGCACGGCAGGACCGGTGGGGACCGGGAGCGCCGAGGACGCACCAGAACATCCCGCGGACACACCTTGGGACCGCGGGATGAGGTGACGACCGGCTGGGGAGCTGGGTCGTCAGCACGCAAGGCGAGGGCCGGGGCGATGGTCGGAGGGAGCCGACCACCGCACCCGGCCCTCGCGCGTGCGGAGGCCACCGGCGTGGCGCGCGCGACGCCGGTGACGCCGTCGGAGCCGACCGGAGCCGTGGGGAGCGCGGTTCCGGGCAGTACGACGGGGCCGAGTGCGGGACACCCTCGTCCCGGACTCGCGTGGCGACATGATCGCCACGGAGTGTGACCGTATCGGGCGGCCGTCCGGGTCACAAGAGGGCATTCGACGCAGCTTGCGCCGTCCCGTCCGGCACACCCGTCACCACGTTCACCGCCGTCCCACCGGACGGCCGTACGACGCGCCGCGACGCGTGCTCGAATCGTTCCGCACGGTGACCCACGGCGTTCTACCCTGCGAGGGATGAGCACCGATCCCGCCGCGACCGGCCCCCGGCGCACCGACCGCCCGCTCGACGAGGCCGGCGTCGTGACGGCCGTGCGACGGGCCGCGGAACGGGGCGCCACCGTCCGCCCCACCGGCGCCGGTGGCCGCGCCCCGGGACCCCTCGTCCGGACCGAGGACGTACTGCTCGACGTGTCCGCGCTGACCGGCGTCGTCGAGATCGGCGAGGACACCGTGCGGGTGCGGGCCGGGGAGACCGTCGCGGACCTCTGCGTCGCCCTCGCCGCCGCCGGCCGGGCGCTGGCCACCGTGCCCGACGCGCCCCGCGCCACCATCGGCGGCGCCACCGGGCTGGGCATGTACGGCGGCGCCCCCGCGGAGGGCTCGCTGTCCGACCAGGTCCGCGCCGTCCGGCTGGTCGACGGCCGCGGCACCGTCCGCGACGTCACCGGACCCGACCTCGACGCCGCCCGCTGCGGGCTCGGCGCACTGGGCATCGCGACCGCGCTGGAGCTCCGCACCGTCCCGCTCACCCGGCTGCAGGTGCACGAGCGCGCCGTCGGCATCGACGAGGTGCTCGGCGAGGACCTGCTCGGCGAGCACGCCTGGACCGAGTGCGACATCGCGGTCGGCCCGTCGGTGCACGCCGGGTCCGCGGTGCTGCGCTGGGCCGAGCCGGAGCCCGAGGCGACCGGTCCGGTCGAGCGCGCCGGCTGGGGGCAGGCGGTGTCGCGGCTGGCGTCGTCGTGGTGGTCCTCCGGGGTGGGGCTGCGGTCCGGGTGGCCGCCGCCGCAGCGCTGGGCGCCCGGGACGGCCGGGCCGCCGCACGAGGTCCTGCCGGACCCGCAGCCGTGGGACCCGGACCTGTCCGAGTGGGCCGTGCCGCGTGCCGCGCTCGGGACGGTCCTGCGCGAGCTGGGGGCCGCCGTCGCCGCGCGGGGGCGGGAGCTGCGTCCCGTGCGGGTGCGCACCGGACGGGCCGAGACCGGTCTGCTGCACCCGGCGTCCGGCCGGGACACCGCCTACCTGCGGCTGCGGACCCGCGGACCGGCCGAGGAGCCGGTCCGCCGGCTCGCGGGCGCGGTCTGCGAGGACGCCGACGGACGGCCCTGCTGGACCACCCGGCACGCCTGGGGGCCGGACGAGCTCGCCGTCGCCTACCCGGGGTGGGAGGCGTTCCGCGCCGTCCGCGACCGGTTCGACCCCGACCGCCGCTTCACCGACCCGCACCTCGCGGCCGTACTCGGCCGCTGACGGGGCGCGGGACCGCTCAGACCTGCCCGCGCAGCCGCGCCGAGATCGACCGCACCGCGGCGAGCGACGCCCGGCGGTCGGCCCGGGTCGGCTCGCCGGCGTCGATGACCTGCTCGCCGCCCACCCACACGTCGTGGACCAGGCGGGAGCCGCCCGCCCACACCAGGTTCGACACGAGCTGCGCGTCGTCCGACGGCGCGACGAACGCGGAGTCGTCGGTGTCGACGTGCACCACGTCCGCCCGCCGCCCGGCCTCCAGCGCGCCGAGGTCGTCGCGGCCGATCGCGTGCGCGGCGTCCGCGGTGCCCATGAGCAGCACGTCGGCGGCGGTGAGGGCGGCGGCGTCGTCGGCCCCGACCCGCGCCATCAGCCCGGCCAGCCGCGCCTGGTGCCAGAGGTCCAGGTCGTCGCAGGAGGCGGGACCGTCGGTGCCCAGTCCCACCCGGACCCCTGCCCGGCGCAGGTCCAGCAGCCGGGCGGTGCCCGCCGCGAGCTTCGCGTTCGAGCCGGGACAGTGCGCGACGGCGACGCCGTGCCGGGCGTAGACGGCGATGTCGTCGTCGGACAGGTGCACCGAGTGCGCGGCCAGCACCCGACCGCCGAGCGCGCCGCCGGCGTCGAGCATCGCCGGGACGGAGCCGTGGGCCTCGCGCACGTGGGTGTCCTCGCCGCGGGACTCCGCGACGTGGGTGTGCACCAGCGCACCGCGCTCGCGGGCGGCCGCGGCGACCGACTCCAGGGCGCCGGGCGGCAGCGTGTAGGCCGAATGCGGGCCGTAGCCGAGCTCGATCCGGCCGTCGTCGTCGGGGATCACGCCGCGGGCGTCGATCCGGGCGGAGACGTCGTCGCGCATCTGCTCCCAGGTCCCGAGCCGGTCCCAGCCGGGCGCGGCGATGATCCCCGGGGTGAGCACGGCCCGCGAGCCCGCGGTGCGGACGGCGTCGGCCAGGGCGTCGGTGAAGAAGTACATCTCGACGCTGGTGGTGCAGCCGGTCCGCAGCAGGTCCAGGCAGCCCGCGAGCATCCCGGTGTGCACGTCCTGTTCGGTCAGCAGGCCCTCCGCGGGCCACATGACCTCGGTCAGCCACGGCATCAGCGGCAGGTCGCCGCCCATCCCGCGCAGCAGCGACATGGGGGTGTGGCAGTGCGTGTTGACCATGCCGGGCATGAGCAGCCCGGGCAGCGGCCGCACCACGGCGTCGGTCGCCGGCGCGTCGGAGGCCGTGCCGAAGAACGCGATCCGGCCGGTGTCGTCGACGTCGAGGACCGCGTCGCGCACGACCGGGAAGCCGGGTGTGCAGGGCAGCGCGACCGGGGCGGTGAGCCGCTGGAGGACCGCCATGTCAGCGGCGGTCGAGCAGCGAGCGCAGCGACCGGAACGGCGGCAGCCAGGCGCCCTCGTCGGGCAGGGTCTCCAGGGAGACGCGGGGCAGCGGCTCGCGGAACACGCCGTCGATGTCCTCGAGGTCGAGGAACGACAGCGTCTCCGAGGCCAGCGCGAACCCGGCGTACTCGCGGAAGCCGATCACCGTGACGTCGGTGCCGACCTCGATGAGCTTCTCCAGCGGCTCCCGGAACGCCCGCCCGTCCCCCGAGGCGACGACGACGTGGCGCAGCCTGCCCTCGGCCGAGCGCATGCCGATGTGGACGAGCATGTCGTCGTCGACGTCGGAGTCCTCGCTGGTCTTCGGCTTGGCGAAGACGGCGAAACCCACGTTGCGCAGGGCCTCGACCCAGGGCCGGACGATGTCGATGCTGCCCGGGGCGACGTTGGTGAACACACAGGCCTCGGCCTCGGCCTCGGGGCCGGCGAGGTCGAGCAGCCAGCGGCCGACGGCGTCGAACCGCGGGCGGTAGGCCGAGGTGGGGCGGGCACCGAGCAGCGAACCGAGGCTCATGTCCATGTTGGGCGCGTCCCACACCAGCAGCACGCGCTCCTGCGGGCCCGTCGGAACGCCGCGTCCGTGTTGCCCCGTCCCGCTGCTCATGCCGGGGAGCCTAGCCGCCGTCGCCCCGCCCGCCCGGCCCGGCGCCCACGCGGGTGAGACTGTCCCCATGGAGAACCCACCGGCCGCGCCGGACCAGGTCGCCGCCCGGACCGCCGCGATCATGCGCGACGGCGACCGGGCGAGCCGTGCGGCGGGCGTCGACGTCGTCGAGGTCGCCCCCGGACGGGCGACGGCGACGATGACCGTGCGCCCCGACCAGGTCAACGGGCACGGGGTCTGCCACGGCGGCTACCTGTTCCTGCTCGCCGACACGGCGATGGCCTACGCCTGCAACTCCTACGGCGTCTCCGCGCTGGCCAGCGGCGCCGACATCGCGTTCCTGCGCCCGGCCCGCGAGGGCGACGTCCTCACCGCCGAGGCCGTCGAGCGCGCCGCGAGCGGCCGGTCCGGGCTCTACGACGTGACCGTCCGCACCGCCGACGGGACGGTCGTCGCCGAGTTCCGGGGACGCACCCGGCAGGTGCCGGGCCTGAGCCCGGTCGCCGCCCGTCCCTGAACGGCCCTCAGCCCTGGTCGTCGCGGGGCCGTAGGCCGTGCGGCTCCAGGAACGCCGGCCGCAGCTCCGGGTCGGGCTCGTCGTAGTAGCGGTGGAAGACCGGGGTCTGCGAGCCCGACATCGGCGGCACGATCCAGCTCCAGTCGGCCGGGCAGCGCCGTCCCGCGGCCTCCTCCTTCGCCAGGAAGGTCATGAACCGCTCGGCCTCGCTGTGGTGGTCGGCCATGGTGACGCCGTCGGCGTCGAAGGAGTAGGTGACCGCGCGGACCAGCTCGACCATCGCCCGGTCCCGCCACATCGTGCGCACCGACCGGGTGTCGAGCCCGAGCCGCTTCGCGATCTCGGGCAGCAGGTCGTAGCGGTCGGTGTCGGCGAGGTTGCGGGCGCCGACCTCGGTGTCGAGGTACCAGCCGTTGAACGGGGCGGCCGGGTACACGACCCCGCCGATCTCCAGCGGCATGTTGCTGATGGCGGGCACCGAGTGCCAGCGCAGCCCGAGCCGGGCGAACCACGGGTGCTCGGGGTGGCGCAGCGGGACCTCGTGCACGGCGTCCGGCGGGACGTCGAACAGCCGGGACCGCCCGTCCGGGCCGGTGATCAGCAGCGGCAGCACGTCGAACCGGCCCGCCGGCTGCGGCCGCGGCCACCCCATCCCGACGACGTGGTCGGTGAAGTCGGCCTGCCCCGGGTCCCCGGTGACGGTGCCGTCGGGGTTGCGGTGCCCGGCGTAGCGGACGAGCTGGTCGTTGCGGATCCGCGGGCCGGGACGCCCCGGGGCGTCCGGCGCGAACACCGTCATCGTCGAGCGGATCTTCCCGCCGCGGGTGGCGGCGCGCAGGTGCCCGACGCTCTCCTGCGCGATGTCGGCCGGGTCGTGCAGGTGGCGCAGGTCGCGGACCTGCAGCGACTGCCAGTACAGGCGCCCGATGCAGCGCGCGGAGTTCCGCCACGCCACCCGGGTGCCGAAGACCAGCTCGTGCGTGGTGTGGGTGTAGGTGCCGACCCGGTCGATCTCGGCGCGGACCTGGCGCAGCCGCTCCGGCAGCGGGACGCCCGGCTCGGTCTCGGCGTACACCTGGCGCAGGAACTCCTCGGCCACGGCCGGGTCGACCGGGGCGGGGTCCCGCTCGTCGGCGACGCCGGGGGGCGGCGGGTGTCCGCCGGAGCGTCCGTGCCCGGTGACCGGGCAGCCACCGGTGCCCTCGGCCGGGGGCGCGACACGGCTCCCGGTCGACGGCGCGCCACGGCCGTCCACCGGCGGTGCGGTGCGGCCCTCCGCCGGGGGTGCGGTGCGGTTCTCCCCCGGGGGCGCGACGCGGACGACCGTGGTCGCGGCGCCCGGGCCGTCGACCCGGGTGAGGACGTGCTCGCGGCTGCCGGCGGCCGGGCGCTGCGATCCCGGGGCCGGGGTGGTGCCGGAGCCCGGGGTGGCTCCGGGGGCCTGGGCCGTTCCCGGGACCGGGGTCGCGACGGTCGCGCGCTCCGGCAGCGGCGTCGCGACCGTGGCCCGCTCGGCCGGGGCCTGCGGGTCCCGCAGCGGCCCGGACCCGCCCGGCCTCTGCTCCCGCGGCTGCCCCTGTTCCCGCGACGGGCCCTGCTCGCGTGGCGGAGCCTGCCGCACCCGCGACCGGTCGACGACGGTCGTCGCCTCCACCCCGGGCCGCGCCACGGCGGTGGTGGCCTGCACGGGGCCCTCGACCGGACCGACCAGCGGGACCATCGACACCGACCGGCCGGACCGCTCCGCGCCGGACTCCCCGGACACCGGGCCGGGACCCTGACCCGGACCTGACGGGGCGCCCGGCGGCGGGCCCGTCATCGGGCGGGGCGTCGGGCTCGGCCGGAAGCCGGGCGGTCGGTCGACCGGCCGCTTCGGTGCCGCGGGAGCGGGGTGCGAGTTCTTGCCGTGCTCCACCGTCGTCACGGGCGTCCTTCGGGGGTCACTCGGGTGGGGATCCGGGTCGGGGGTGCTCCCGACCGTAGTCGGTCACTCTCCGTGTGTCACCGGTGCCGGGGGCGTGGTCGGCGACGTACAGCAGGTCACGAACCGGTCGTCCCTCCAGCCGGGCCCGGTCCTCGAACTTGGTGACCGGACGCCACGACGGACGGTCCTGCCAGCCGTCCGGACGGAGCGGGAAGCGGTCGTCCGGGCGCAGCGACGGCTCCGCGGAGACCACCCGGCGCATCTGCTCGGCGTAGTGCGGCCAGTCGGTGGCCAGGTGCAGCAGTCCACCCGGGCGCAGCCGTGACGCGGCCAGCGCGGCGAACTCCGGCTGGATCAACCGGCGCTTGTGGTGCCGCCGCTTGGGCCACGGGTCGGGGAAGAAGATGCGCAGACCGTCCAGCGACGCGGGCGGGACGACCCGGGTCAGGAGCTCCACGGCGTCGCCGCGCAGCAGCCGCTGGTTGGTCAGGCCGCCCTGCTCGATCCGCATGAGCAGCTGGGCCAGGCCGGGCTCGAAGACCTCGACGGCCACGTGGTCGATCCCCGGCTCGGCCGTCGCGAGCGACGCCGTCGTCTCACCCATGCCGGACCCGATCTCCAGCACGAGCGGCGCGGTCCGGCCGAACGTCGCCGCCGGGTCCCACACCCCGGACGCCACGACGTCGTCGACCTCGGAACCCCACGTCGACCACAGCCGGTCCCAGGCGGACTGCTGGCCCTCGGAGAGCCGGACACGCTGGTGGACGTAGGAGCGGATCCGGGTGTCGTGCGGGTGCGGGGTCTCCGGGGCGGTGGCCCGGTCAGGCACCGGTGTTCCGGCCCGCGGGCAGCCGCACGTGGGCGGTCGCGCCGGGCAGCCGGCCGCGGACGTAGCCGGCGGCGGTGACGCCGAAGCAGGCGACGATCGCGGCGGCGGAGGCGGCGTTGCGCTCCTTCGCCTCGCGGATCACGCCCGCGGGCAGCACCTTCATCGTGTAGCTGCTCTCGGTGGACAGCGAGTCCCCGGTCCCGACGACCTTGGACACGGCGGCCTTGGAGATCCCCTCGGCCCAGCCGCGGCGCAGCAGGTAGCGCCAGGAGACGCGGTCGTCGGACACCCGGTGGTCGACGGCGGCGCGCGGCTCGAACAGGATGCGCGGGTTCCGGCCGTCGGCGACGTAGGCCTGCCGGGCCCGGATGCAGAGCTCGGTCTCCTCGCAGCCCAGCGGGTTCTTGCCGATCCGGCCCATGTCCTCGGCGAACCCGCCGACGCGGGTGAACACCTCGGCGCGCAGGGACATGTTGCAGCCCATGAGGTTGCGCATCTCGGCGCGTTCGGTGGGCTGGCCGGTGTAGGTGCAGCCGACGACCCAGTCGAGCTCACCGGTGGCGTTCGGGTCCCCGGGGGCGGCTCCGGGCAGCGTCCGCGGACGCCCGTCGGGCCACTTCGGGTGCGCGACCCCGCCGACGCCGATGACGTCCGGGTCCTCGTACGGGGCGAGGAGCGCGTGCAGCCAGCCGGGGCGGGCCGCCGCGTCGTCGTCGAGGAAGACGACGACCTCACCGGAGGCCAGCTCGACCGCGGTGTTGCGGGCACCCGACAGGCCCTGCTTCTTGTCGTTCGCGACGACGACCACCCCGAGCGGCCCGAACTCGCGTTCGGCCCGCTCGCGTAGGCGTTCGTTGTGGTCGACGACGACGATCGTCTCCAGCGGGGTCACGTCCTGGTCGAGGACCGAGTCGACGGCGGCCTTGATGTCGAACCAGCGCTTCTCGGTGTAGACGCAGACGACCACGGTGGCGGTCGGCAGGGCGCTCACGGCGTTCGGGCTCCTCATGCTGCGGGATCCGGCGGGGGCTGCCGGAACGGGCGGCGCCGTGGGGCCTAGCGGGCGTACCCCGAGGCCTTGCGGCGCTGCTCCATGCGACGGTGCTCGGCCATCAGGGTACGCAGCACGCGCGTGCCGTCGGCGAAGGTCCGCAGGTTGGTCTCGCCGAACATGCGCTCGCGCTCGACCGACGGCACCTCGGTGATCGTCAGGTCGGCGGCCGCGACGCGGCAGTTGAGCACGGTCTCGATCTCGAAACCGTCGCCCCAGAGCATCGAGCCGTCCTCGGGCTGCGGCGCCGCCGGGTCCGGGAGCTCGAGCTGCGGGAGCAGGTCGGCCCAGAAGGCGTTGTAGCCGTAGCAGAGGTCGGAGTACCGGGTGCCGAACAGCCGGTTCGCGACGGTGTTCAGGCCGGCGTTGCCGGACTTGCGCAGCAGCGTGATGTCGTCCGAGCCGCCGCCCTTGCAGAACCGGCTGCCCTTGGCGAAGTCGGCGCCCTTGACCAGCGCGTTCACGAAGGCCGGGATCTCGTTCGGGTCGGCCGAGCCGTCGGCGTCGAACATGACGATGACGTCACCGGTCGCGGCGGTGAAGCCGCAGGCCATCGCGTTGCCCTTGCCCTTGCGGGTCTGGGTGATGACGCGCGCCCAGGGCAGCGTGCGCCGTGCGACGGCGACCGTGTTGTCGGTCGAGTTGCCGTCGACGACGATGACCTCGTGCACGGCCGGGCGCACCGCGGCGATGGCCGGCAGCACGATCTCCAGGTTCCGGGCCTCGTTGCGGGTCGGCACGATCACCGACACCGCCGGGTTCGCGCTGCGGCGCGGAGCCGGGCGGGGCCGCGGGCGACGGAAGCCCTCGGGTCCCTCCGGCTGCGGCGCCAGCGGAGCGCGCCCGCCGGGTCGGGCAGGGCTCGCCGGGAACGGCGACTGTCCGGCACCGGCACCGTTCTGACGCCCGGGGCGCGCGGGGGCGCTCGCATCGGGCGTGACGGTCGGGCGGGCGGGCGTAACGGCGCTCACACTTCCTCCATACAGGTCCGCTTACTCGTCCAACGACGCGATCACGGTCCGGTTGCGGTTCTGGTGTCGGGCGTCTTCGGTATTGCCCGATCAGTGGACGTCCCTGGAGCCCGTGGGGTTGCCCCGGTCGGCTGATTCGTCCGTGTCCACGCTGCGGTTCAGCCTTGCCCATGAGAAGGGACGACGATCACCCGGGTCCGCTGCGCAGTCCTACGGATCCGTCCCGGACCGGTCCCTCCGACACTGTCCGGCATGGACCGGGAACCGCTGTCGGGCAGCATCGGACCGCCGCTGCGCACCGCGCTCGACCAGGCCCGCGCCGATCTTCTGGCGACGTTGTCGGTGCAGGTCGACGGCCTGGCGGCGGACGCGGCCCGGCGCGCGGGGCGGGCCGGCGACGTCCGGTGGTGGACGGCCGCGCTCGACGGTCCCGCCCGCACCCTCGACGACGCCTGGGCGCGCCGCAGCGGACCGGTCCTGCGCCGCCGTGCGGCCGCGGCCGCGCTACGACATCAGGGCGCACACGTGACGCATGTCACTCACGGTCCGTCACCGTCGTGTGGCGGGGCTCTCGTCGCCGCGGCGGCCCGGGCGCTCGCCGTCGCGCCGGGCCGGGAACGCGGGGCGTGGTCCGGGGCGGTCCTGTCCGGATCGGCGGTGTCGGTGCTGTCGCTCCTCGTGGCCGGCGCGCGGCTGCTCCCGGCCGCGGGCCCCGGGGTGCTGCCCGCCCTCGCCGGGCTCGTCCTGCTGGTGGGCGCGCTCGTCGCGGCCCGGGTGCGGGCGGTCCGCTCCACCCGGGACCGTGCGCTGGCCCGGCGGGTGCGCGACGCGGTGCTCGTCGCCGCGGACCGCGAGCTGCTGCGGTGGATCTCGGACGCGGAGCGGTCGCCGACGGGGTGGGCCCTGCCGCGGCGGGCGCCGCACCCCATGCGCCCCACGGAGGAGCGCCCCACCGGGGAGCCGGCCCGTGCGTCCTGAGCCGCCGGTACCGGTCGGGAGCACGGTCCTGGCGGGCGCGGTGGTCGCGGCGGCGCTGCCTGTCCCCTGGTGGATGCGGGTGCCGCGGGCCCGCTCCGGCGTCGTGGGGTCGATCCCGGTGTCCGGGCCCGCCGCCCGCGACGCCGACGGCGACGGCGTGGCGGAGACGCTCGTCGTCGACACGGGGCGGGGCCCGGAGTTCTGGACCGACCTCGACGGCGACGGTCTCGCCGACGCCGTGACCGGTCTGCCCGGCGACCCCGGTTGAGTCCCGGGGTCAGTCCTCCGGCTGGTCGGCCGGGGCGCGGCCCTCGCCGTCGGTGCTCGCGCCGCGCCGGAACCGGCCGACGCCACGGCGCTGCTCGGCGATGGAGCGGTCGATGTCCGCGGACACCTTCTGCTGGCGGCGCCGCTCGCGGATGCGCAGCAGCACGAGCATCGAGACGCCGTAGGCGATCCCGACGATCAGCAGCACGGCGCCGATCTTGAACACGATCTGCTGCACGCCGGTGATGCTTTCGATGTCGATCACCGAGATCATGCCGAGGACGCCGAGGGTCAGCAGGTGGAACAGCACCACCAGCAGCCGGTTGATGGAGTGCGACGTCTCCGTGTTCTGGAAGACGTCCTCCAGGAACGGCTGCCCGGTGCGCAGCAGGATCTGGCCCACGACCACCGTGATCGCCACTCCGACCACGACCAGTGCGAGATAGCCGCCGGTTCCCTCCACAGTGGGCCCCTCCCCGTGCGTGTGCAGGGTTGGAGACTACCCCGCGCGACCGGTTCGACGCGCTCTGCGCGCGAGGTGTTCATCCGTTTCAGGAGCGGGCGGCGAGCAGCTCCCGCAGTGTGTCGAGCAGCTCGTCGGTCGACACCCCGCCGGTGAGCGGCGCGCCGGTCAGCGTGCGCAGGTAGAGGCCGTCCCCGACGAGCTGCACCAGCCAGGCCACGACCGGGTCGTGGATCTCCTCGCCGAGCGCGGCGAGCCCGTCGGCGTCGACGTCGGCCAGCGCGCTCCGCGCGGCCTCCCCGGAGGTGGTGCCGTCGGCGATGCGCAGGGTCGCGAGGTAGGTGCGGGTCAGCCCGACCGGCGAGGTGTTGCCCGGCATCGAGGTGCGCAGGTAGTAGGCCACGGTGCCCGCCGCGTCCGAGCGCATGAGCTCCGCGTCCCGGGCGCTGCGTTCGCGCAGCCGCTCCAGCAGGCCGCCGACCAGCGATTCCTTGGAGTTGAAGTGGTAGAGCAGCCCGCCCTTGGACACCTCGGCCGCCGCCGCCACCGCGTCGAGGGTGGCGCCACCGGGCCCCTGCTCGATCAGCAGCGTCTCGTATGCGTCGAGGACCCGGTCGCGGGCCGAGCCCGGTCCCCGTGTCCCCGCGTTCCGTCGTTCGGAGTGGGACGCCATGGGCGAAGCCTAGTGCCCGTGCCCCGCCTCACAGTCCCGGCCGGGAATGGACTGTACCGTCTGGACGGTATAAAGATGTACCGTCCGGACGGTAAAGCTGCGTCCGGATCAGGGCACCACGGGACGACGAGTACGAGGGAGAACGGCGATGTCACGGCCGGAGGTCGGCGCAGGGGACGCGGCGATGGACAGGGGCGGGCCGGACGTGGCGCCGCGGCCCGGGCCGCGCGCCTGGCTCGCGCTCGCGGTGCTCGCCATCCCCACGCTGCTGGTGTCGATCGACAACACGGTGCTCGGCGTGGCGCTGCCGGAGCTCTCGGCCGCGCTCCGCCCGGACGCGGCGACGCTGCTGTGGGTCGTCGACATCTACCCGCTGGTGCTCGCCGGCCTGCTGGTCACCATGGGCACCCTCGGCGACCGGATCGGCCGCCGCAGGCTGCTGATGATCGGCGTCGCCGGCTTCGGTGCGGTCTCGCTGCTCGCCGCGTTCGCCACCTCGGCCGCCCAGCTCGTCGCGGCGCGCGCCCTGCTCGGCGTGTTCGGCGCGATGCTGATGCCCTCCACGCTGGCGCTGCTGCGGTCGGTGTTCCTCGACCGGACCCACCGCAGGCTCGCGCTGGCGATCTGGGCGACCGGGTTCGCCGCGGGCGCGGCACTCGGCCCGATCGTCGGCGGGCTGCTGCTCGAGCACTTCTGGTGGGGCTCGATCTTCGTGATGAGCGTGCCGCCGATGGCGCTGCTGCTCGTCGTCGCGCCGCTGGTGGTGCCCGAGTCGCGGGAGACCGAGCCGGGCCGGCTCGACCTGGTCGGTGTGGTGCTGTCGCTGCTGACGATGGGACCGCTGGTCCTGGCCCTCAAGCTGGCCGGGTCCGCGGGCGGGGTGACGCCCGCCGTCGTCGCGTCGGTGCTGGTGGGTGTCGGCTCCGGGGCCGCGTTCGTCGCCCACTACCGGCGACGCGTGCGGCGCGGCCTGGACCCGCTGATCGACCTGGAGCTGTTCGCCCGCCCCGTGCTCCGGCACAGCGCGCTGGCCAACGCCACCACCATGTTCGGGCTCACCGGGCTGCTGTTCTTCTCCGCCCAGTACCTCCAGCTGGTCGTCGGGTACTCGCCGCTGCAGGCGGGCCTGCTCCTGCTGCCGGGCTTCGTGGTGACGGTCGTGGCCGGGCTCGCCGCCGCGCGGCTGGCCCGCCGGTTCGCGCTGCACCAGCTCGTCGCGACCGGGCTCGCGCTCGTCCTGACCGGCTACGTGGTCTGCCTGTTCCTCCAGGTGGACTCGGCGGTCGTGCTGCTGATGACGGCCGCGGTGCTGATCGGCGCGGGGATCGGGCTGTCCGAGACCGTCACCAACGACGCGATCCTCGCCGCCGCCCCGCCGGAGAAGGCCGGCGCCGCGGCCGCGGTCTCCGAGACCGCCTACGAGGTCGGTGCGGTGCTCGGCACCGCGCTGGTCGGCGGGGTGCTGTCCGCGGTGTACCGGGCGGGTGTCGTGCTCCCCGACGGGACGCCGTCCTCGGCCGGGGAGACCCTCGGCGGGGCGGCGGACGTCGCCACGACGATGCCCGCCGACACCGCGGCGGTCCTGCTGGCCTCCGCGCGGGAGGCGTTCGTGCACGGGGTGGACGTCGCGTCCGGGGTGGCGGCGGTCGCCGTCGCGGTGGTGCTGGTGACGGCCGGGCTCGGTCTGCGCCGCGCGCACCGGGACGTCCTGGCGGCCGGTGCCTCCGCAGTGGACGCCGACGCCGGGCACGCGGTCGCGCGCCGCTGACCGCTCGTCGCGGGGTGTGAGCATCGGGTGACCACCCGTGACGGTCACGGGTGACCGTCCGGCCGCCCGGACGGGTGGTTCCGGCGACGCGCGGCCCCGTCGGACGCTCGTTCGGCGGATCCGGTGTGCCCCGGCTGGTTCACTACGGCTCGTCCGCGGCGACCGGTGCCGGTTGCCGGTGCCGACTCCACACGGGAGACAGCCGTGCCGTACGAGGTGGTCAGCGCCTACACCCTGGTGCTCGGGGAGCACCCCGGTGACTCCGTGGACCGCGACGCCGGGGATCCCGGCACCGAGGACCACGACGCCGTCCCGGCCCGCCCGGAGGTCTCGGTCCACACCACCGCCGAGGACGCCTGGCGTGCGCTCGACGCCGGCGTCCGTGAGCGCTGCGGGATGCGGCCCCGGCCGCGCCGGCGGATCGACCCGGACGCCGTCGTCCGGCTCGCCGACGCCTGGCGGGCCGGTGATCCCGGCACGCGCTACTGGCAGGTGACCGCGCACCGGCTGCCGATCATGGTCCCGGAGCTCGCGCGCGCCGTCGCCTCCGCGCGCTGACCACTTCCGTTCCTGAAAGCCCTAAGTGGGTTCCGGGAATGCGTTGAAACGGTCGCTTCCGGCCTGCGGGTGAATTTCCGCGACGCTTCTCCCGGAATGTGTGTGCCGATGTCACGGATCGTCGCCGAATCGGTCACCGGGAACAGGTTGCGTTCGTGTGACATGCCTGTCACCTGGGCGGACATCGCCGTCGTCCGTCGGCTACTGGATCGATTTACATGATCGGTGCTGTGCCTGACCTCTCAACTCCACCCATGGGTGGCGCACTATTTCGCAGGTAGCCTCGGAAACCACCTTTTCCCGTCTGGGCCCGTTGCCGACTCCGGTCGCGGGCCCGTCGTAGTTCCCCCGGTGACGGGCCGGGGCCGGCGAGGAGAACAGGACGACATGACTGCAGCGACCGTTCCGGGCACCGACAAGGCACCGACCACCAACCAGGGCGTCGCGGCCTGGGTCCAGGAGATCGCCGAGCTGACCGCCCCGGACCGCGTCGTGTGGTGCGACGGTTCGGACGAGGAGTGGACCCGGCTCACCGACCAGCTGGTCGAGCAGGGCACCATCGTGCGGCTCGACCCGGAGAAGAAGCCGAACTCCTTCTACGCCGCGTCCGACGCCGGCGACGTCGCCCGCGTCGAGGAGCGGACCTTCATCTGTACCGAGACCGAGCGCGGTGCCGGGCCGACCAACAACTGGGTCGCGCCCGCCGAGATGAAGCGGACGATGACCGAGCTGTACCGCGGCAGCATGAAGGGCCGGACCCTCTACGTGGTCCCGTTCTGCATGGGCCCGACCGACGCCGAGGACCCGAAGCTGGGCGTCGAGATCACCGACTCCGAGTACGTCGTGATCTCCATGAAGATCATGACCCGGATGGGCGCGCACATCCTGCCGCTGCTCGACGAGGCCGGTGACCGCTGGGTCAAGGCCCTGCACTCGATCGGCGCCCCCCTGGCCGAGGGTCAGGCGGACGTCCCGTGGCCGCACAACGAGGACAAGTACATCAGCCACTTCCCGGAGACCCGGGAGATCTGGAGCTACGGCTCCGGCTACGGCGGCAACGCCCTGCTGGGCAAGAAGTGCTACGCGCTGCGCATCGCCTCGGCCATGGCGCACGACGAGGGCTGGCTCGCCGAGCACATGCTGATCCTCAAGCTGATCAGCCCGGAGGAGAAGGCCTACTACGTCGCCGCCGCCTTCCCGAGCGCCTGCGGCAAGACCAACCTCGCGATGCTGCAGCCGACCGTGCCCGGCTGGCGCGCCGAGACCGTCGGCGACGACATCGCCTGGATGAAGTTCGGCGAGGACGGCCGGCTCTACGCCACCAACCCCGAGTTCGGGTTCTTCGGCGTCGCGCCGGGCACCAACTGGAAGACCAACCCGAACGCGATGCGCACCATCGAGGCCGGGAACGCGCTGTTCACCAACGTCGCGCTGACCGACGACGGCGACGTGTGGTGGGAGGACCTCGAGGGCGACCCCCAGCACCTGACGGACTGGAAGGGCAACGACTGGACGCCCGACTCGGACGCCAAGGCCGCGCACCCCAACTCCCGCTACACCGTGCCGATCGACCAGTGCCCGGTCGTCGCGCCGGAGTGGAACGACCCGAAGGGCGTGCCGATCTCGGCGATCCTGTTCGGTGGCCGTCGCAAGACCACGGTCCCGCTGGTCACCGAGGCCCGCAGCTGGCAGCACGGCACCTTCATGGGCGCGACGATGTCCTCGGAGAAGACCGCGGCCGCCGCCGGCACGGTCGGTGAGGTCCGCCGCGACCCGATGGCGATGTTGCCGTTCCTCGGCTACAACGTCGGCGACTACTTCGCGCACTGGGTCAACACCGGCAAGGGCGCGGACGCGGACAAGCTGCCGAAGATCTTCTACGTCAACTGGTTCCGCCGCGGCGAGGACGGCCGCTTCCTGTGGCCCGGTTTCGGTGAGAACAGCCGCGTCCTGAAGTGGTGCATCGAGCGCCTGGAGGGCAAGGCCGCCGCCGTCGACACCCCCATCGGGTTCGTGCCGACCGCCGACCAGCTCGACCTCGACGGTGTCGACGCCGAGCGCGCCGACGTCGAGGCCTCGCTGGCCGTCGACGTCGAGGAGTGGAAGGCCGAGATCCCGCTGATCGAGGAGTGGTTCGCCAAGATCGGCGACGACAACCTCCCGACCTCGATCCGCGACGAGTTCGAGGCACTGAAGCAGCGCCTCGGCGCCTGACCCACCGCGGCCCCGGCCGCGCGAGACCCACGGAGCCCCCGCACGCCGTCCGGTGTGCGGGGGCTCCGTGCTGCGTGCCGACCACACCGGCGTCGTCAACGAAAGTGTTGATTCGTGCGCTGCGGTGTGGTTTGTTCGTCGCGTCCGTTTCCGGAGCCCGCGGGTGGCTCCGACCGGCTCGACCACAAAGGAGTGGCACGGCATGGACGGGACCCCTGCCCCGGGCGCGACGACGCTCGGCACGCAGCCCTCGGGCGCCGCCACCTCGACGCGCGCCGCCGCAGGTAGCTTCATCGGCGGCGTCGTCGAGTGGTACGACTTCTTCATCTACGGCACCGCCGCGGCGCTGGTGCTCAACGACGTCTTCTTCCCCGACGCCGACCCGGCCGCGGGGACCCTGCTGGCGCTCGCGACGTTCGGGATCGCCTACCTCGCACGACCCGTCGGCGGCATCGTCTTCGGTCACATCGGCGACCGGATGGGCCGGCGGGCGGCCCTCGTGGCAACACTGATGTTGATGGGCGTCGCGACGTTCCTCATCGGTGTGCTCCCGACCCACGCGGCGATCGGGGTGTGGGCGCCCGCGATCCTCGTCGTGCTGCGGCTGGCCCAGGGCCTGGCCGCCGGCGGCGAGCTCGGCGGTGCGTCGGCGCTGGCCGTCGAGCACGCGCCGCCCGGGCGTCGCGGGTTCTTCGGGGCGTTCGCGATGTCCGGCTCCTCGGCCGGGATCGCGCTGGGCTCCGGGGTGTTCGCCCTGGTGCTGACCCTGCCCGAGGACCAGTTCCTCGCCTGGGGCCGGCGGGTGCCGTTCCTGCTCAGCGCGCTCGTCGTGGTGGTCGGGTTCGTCATCCGGCGCAAGGTGCCCGAGCCCGAGGTCTTCGTCGACGCCGTCGCCGACCCCGCCGCGGGCCCCGCGGCCACGGCGCCGGTGCAGGCCCGCCTGCCGCTGCTCGGCGTCCTGCGCACCTACGCCCGGCCCGCGCTGGTCGCGGTGGTCGTCTACTCGGCCCAGGTCATCGCGTTCTACCTGGTCACCGTGTACTCGGTCTCCTACGCCCGGGCGAACCTGGACGTGTCGGTGCCCGCGCTCGTCGTCTCCGCGGTCACGCTGACCACGCTCGCCAACATCGCCATGAACCTGGTGTGGGGCGCGCTCTCGGACCGGGTCGGCCGCCGTCCGGTGCTCATCGGCGGGGCGATCGTCCAGGCCGTCTTCCTGTTCGCGTTCTTCGCGGTGCTGCCGAGCGGGAACTTCCTGCTGATCCTGGCCGCGATGCTCGGGACGCTGTCGTTCGGGCAGGCCGCGATCGTCGGAGTCGTGCCGGCCTACTTCTCCGAGATGTTCGGCACGACGGTGCGGGTCACCGGGATCGGGCTCGGGGTGGGGGTCGCGTCGATCGTCGGCGGGTTCACCCCGCTGGTCGCCGCGGCCGTCGCCGGTGCCGGGGGTGGCTGGGTGCTGATGTCGTCCATCGCGGCCGGGGTCTGCGTCGCGGCCTGCGGCGCCGTACTGCTCCTGCGGGAGACCCGCGACCTCGACATCACCCGGATCGGGGAGGACTCCCGGGGCTGAGCGGCGCACCACGTCACGGGGTCCCGTCCGCCGTCCCCCGCGGACGGGACCCGGGTCGAGACTCGGTAACGGCGTTCCCACGACCGGTGACAGCGAACGTTGCTCGACGTAACGTGCCCGACCGGGCCGGCTCCACGACGGCGTCGGTCGCGCACGGTGCACGAGCAGGGGGCGGCATGGTCACGATGGAGCGACCGGGAGAGCCAGGGGCCGGGGGGACGGGCACGGCCCGTCGTCGCGACCCGAAGCAGATCGCGATCTGGGTCGCGGTGGCGGTGGTGGGGGCGATCGCCTGGTCGATCGTCGCGTTCACCCGCGGCGAGCAGATCTCCGCGGCCTGGCTGGTGTTCGCCGCGGTCGCCTCCTACGCGATCGCCTACCGCTTCTACTCCCGCTTCATCGCCCATCGCGCGCTGCGCGTGGACGACACCCGGGCCACCCCGGCCGAGCGTCTCGACGACGGGCAGGACTTCCAGCCCACCGACCGCCGGGTGCTGTTCGGCCACCACTTCGCGGCCATCGCCGGCGCCGGCCCGCTGGTCGGCCCGGTGCTCGCGGCGCAGATGGGCTACCTGCCCGGCACGATCTGGATCATCGTCGGTGTCGTGTTCGCGGGCGCGGTCCAGGACATGGTCACGCTGTTCTTCTCCACCCGCCGCAGCGGGCGCAGCCTCGGCCAGATGGCCCGCGAGGAGATCGGGCCGGTCGGCGGGACGGCGGCCATCGTCGCCGTCCTCGCGATCATGGTGATCCTGCTGGCGGTGCTGGCGCTGGTCGTCGTGCAGGCCCTGGCAGACTCGCCGTGGGGCACGTTCTCGCTCGCGATGACGATCCCGATCGCCCTGTTCATGGGCTTCTACCTGCGCTACCTGCGACCGGGGAAGATCATCGAGGTCTCGGTGGTCGGCGTCGCGCTGATGCTGCTGGCCATCGTCGGCGGCGGCTGGGTGCAGAACTCGTCGTGGGGCGAGGTCTTCCACTTGACCGCGAACCAGCTGACCCTCGCGCTGGTGGTCTACGGCTTCGCCGCCTCGGTGCTGCCGGTCTGGATGCTGCTCGCGCCGCGCGACTACCTGTCGTCGTTCATGAAGGTCGGCGTGGTCGTGCTGCTGGCCGCCTCGATCCTGCTGGCCTGGCCGTCGCTGCAGATGGACGCGCTGACCCGGTTCGCCTCCGACGGGCAGGGCCCGGTCGCGGCGGGCTCGCTGTTCCCGTTCGTCTTCATCACCATCGCCTGCGGTGCGCTGTCCGGGTTCCACGCCCTGGTCGCCTCGGGCACGACGCCGAAGCTGATCCAGAAGGAGTCCCAGATCCGGGTCATCGGCTACGGCGCGATGCTCACCGAGTCCTTCGTCGCGATCATGGCGCTGGCCGCGGCCTGCATCCTCGACCCCGGCCTGTACTTCGCGATGAACATGCCCGCGACGGTGCTCGGGCCGACCGTCGAGACCGCCTCCGCCGCGGTGCAGCAGATCGGATTCACCATCTCCCCCGCCGACCTGACCGCGGCCGCGCAGGCCGTGGAGGAGCAGACCCTGGTCGGGCGCTCCGGCGGGGCTCCGACGCTCGCCGTCGGGCTGTCGACGGTGTTCTCCCAGGTCTTCGGCGGCGATGCGATGCGCGCGTTCTGGTACCACTTCGCGATCATGTTCGAGGCGCTGTTCATCCTCACCACGGTGGACGCCGGCACCCGCGTCGGGCGCTTCATCCTGCAGGACACGATCGGCAACGTCTGGCCGCGCTTCCGCGACACGAGCTGGCGGCCGGGCGCCTGGATCTGCAGCGCGGTCATCGTCGGGGCCTGGGGCTACCTGCTCTACGCCGGCGTCAACGACCCGCTGGGCGGGATCTACCAGCTCTTCCCGCTGTTCGGCATCGCGAACCAGCTGCTCGCGGCGGTCGCGCTGGCCGTCTGCACGACGCTGCTGATCCGCACCGGCCGGGCCCGCTACGCCTGGATCACGCTGGTGCCGCTGGTGTTCGACGCCGTGGTCACGCTGACCGCGAGCTACCAGAAGATCTTCTCCGACAACCCCAAGCTCGGGTTCTGGGCCCAGCGCGACCAGTACCAGGCCGCCCTCGACGCCGGGAAGACGAGCCTGGGGACCGCCAAGACCGTCGAGGCGATGCAGAAGGTCGTCGTGAACACGACCGTCGACACCGTGCTCACCGCCCTGTTCGCGGTGCTCATCGTGATCGTGCTGGCCGACTCGGTCCGGGTGTGGGTCGCCGCGCTGCGCGGACGCCCGCTGCCCGGCGGCTCCGAGGACCCGTACGTCGAGTCCCGGATCCAGGCGCCGGCCGGGCTCATCGCCACCCGCGAGGAGCGCGAGCTCGCGCGGACCGGGGGCTCCGGATGAGCCGGGTCCGGGCGTTCTGGACGTTCCTGCGCGAGCTCGCCGGGGAGCGCGACTACGAGCGGTACCTGGCCCATCGGGCGGCCCACCATCCGGGTGCGCCGGTGCTGGGCGAGCGCGAGTTCTGGCGGGAGCGGACCGACCGTCAGGACCGCGTCCCGTCCGCCCGCTGCTGCTGACCCGGGTATTTCACTCCGATGGAGCAGTGCCCGGACGGACTCGGTCACCCACTGTGGACGGCGGAGGGTGCCGAAGGGGGCGTCGTTGCACGGTGTCGACGAGATCGGCCCAGCGTGGCGCCCCAGCAGGTAGCCTCTCGCGGGGAACCGGGGACGTCCGAGTGGACGAACCCGCACCCGTCGTGTGCCCCGAACGGGACCCGGCTCCGTCGCTCGTCGTGACGGTGGCCGACCGGTCCCGGCCGGAAAGTCGCGGCGGAGGCGGAACACCGGGCCGTCCACGGCGATACACACCGTGAACGTCGTCCCCGGGGCGACGACACAGGTACGGCGGAGGTGTGAGGCGAGATGCTGGACGTCCGGGTGTCCGAGGACACGGACATCGACGCGCTCGTCGCGTTCGTCGAACGGCTGGCGTCGGCCGGCCGCGGCGGCGCGGCACCGCGGACGGCGGCGGCGCGGATCACCGGCGACGTGCGCGCCGGCCGGGTGCCCGCCGGTCTGCGGACCCTGTCGACCGCGCTGGGGGCCGCGGCCCCGCCGCGCCCCGAGGAGGACCCCGCCCACCCGTCGACGCTGCTCGGCGTGGTGGCCGAGGAGCCGCTCGTCGTGCTCTCCGACACCAGCCCCGGCGAGCTCGCCAGGGCGCTGGCCGAGCTGACCGGCTACGGCATGCGCGTCCTGCTGACCGGTGCGCCCGCCGAGCGCGTCGCCGCGGTGCACGACGCGCTGCCGGCGAGCGTCGCGGGCCGCGTCGCCACGTCGTTCCCGGAGCTGCCGGTCCCCGAGCTGCAGCGGCTGCGCCGCCTGCTCGCCCGGGTCGGCGCCGACCGCGCCGCCCGGCGCGGCCAGCAGCTCCCCGACGCCGACGGCATGCCCGACCCGGCCGACGTCGCGGGCTGCTGCGAGCGGGCCGGACGGGTCGTGGCCGGAGCCGAGACCGGTGAGGCCCGGATCGTCCCCGGCCTGCTGCGCGACCTCGACGCCGACCGGCGCGGGGCCGTCACCCAGGTCGCCCGCTGCGTGCTGCGCTCGCTGGAGTCCATCGCCGCGGCCCCGGACGCCGACCGGCTGCGCGAGGTCGTCGGCCGCCTGGTCCACCAGGGTCTGCGCGCCGAGTTCGAGGCGCTCCAGGGCCACTCCGCCCGGCAGCGCGACGACCGCGCCCGCTACGCCGCGGGGCCCGCGATCGAGATCGTGGAGCCGCTGCCCCAGGGCGGCGCCGACGTGGTCCGCCGCTACCTGGACTTCCTCGACTCCGGCGGCCGGACCCGGTCCTACTTCCGCCCGCAGGAGCAGAAGGACGCCGAGCCGCACCTGCGCCGCTTCCGCGTCGCCGGTGAGGCCCCGCAGAACTACGACCACGTGGTCGCGATCGTCCACCACCTCGACCTGGCCCGCCGCGACGACGAGATCGCACGGCTGTGCTCGGTGCTGGGGCTGCCGATCCCGCGGGACCCCTCCGAGCTGCCCGCGCTCACCGACACCCTGGACCGGGTGGCGGCGACCGCACGGTCGGTCGGCGCGCTCCGCCACGACGTGCTGTTCCTGCAGCAGGACTCCCCGGTCTCGGTGCCGGACCTGGCCGCCGCGGAGCGGGTCGCCCGCGCGATCGTCGACTACGACGAGCACGGCGACCCCGCCGAGGCCGCCGACGAGCTGGAGCGCCTGGCCGCCACCTGCGCCGACCGGGTGCCCGACGGGGCACGGGCCCCGGAGCACGAGGCCGTCGTCGCGGCGCTGCGGGCGCACGACCCGCAGGCCTACACCGACGCGTGCGAGGAGCTCGACCGCGCCCGGCGCGAGGTCGCCGACCGCGACGAGCTGGACCGGCTGCTCGGCGAGCTCGCCGGGACCCATCCGCAGCTCGCCGAGACCTGGGCGGCCGACGCGGGCCGCGGCGTCCCGGGCTTCGGCCTGGTCGTCGCCGAGCCCGTCGACGACGTCCTCGGCACGCTGCCCCCGGCGGACACCGCCGACCTGGTGGTCGTGCTGGGTGCGGGTGCGATGCAGGCCGACGGGCTGCTGCTGACCGCGGCGGCGCCGCGGATGCTCGCCGTCGTCGGGGACGAGCCGCGGGCCGCCTCGTCCGGGACGACCCTGCTCGAGGTGCTGAACCAGGCATCGGCGCGGTTCCTGCGCGGCACCGGGGACCGCACCGCCGCCGTGCGGCCGGACCCCGCGGTCCCGGTCGTCCCGCCGCTGTCGTCGGTGCCCGCCGCCCGTACGGCCGCGGAGGCACCGGAGGTCCCGGTCGCCGTCCCGGCGCAGGCCGGACCGGTCACCGCCCACGAGGCGGTCGAGACGCCGGTGCCCGCACCGCGCCCGGCCCCGCGCGGGTCGGACACGGCGCCGCGTGACGACGCGCCGTCCCGCCCGTCGACGCCGTCGGCGATGGCCCCGGGCCCGCGCCCGGCCGTCACGGGCGGCCGGGAGGACTGAGCGTCAGCTGCTCGCGCGGATCCCGTCGGCGACCTGCGCGAGCAGCACGAACGGGTCGGTGTCCGGCGGCCCCGCCGGCTGCCAGCGCTGCCCCGAGCCGGGGTCGGCGACGCGGTACAGCGTCCAGCTGCCCGGCCCGGGGTCGTCGGCCCGCAGCTGCGCCAGCGCCGTCGACGACCACGCCGCACCCAGCTCCGGGAACGCGGGCGGCCGCCGGTCGAGGATCGTGACGGTGCTGCCGGCCGTGGTGTAGGCGATCCGGCGCCGGTCGCTCTCGCCGTCGGGTACCTGCTCGGTGCACCAGGTCGCGAGCTGCGTGCGGACCTGCTCCGGGACTCCCATGGCGCGACATGGTCCCCGATCGGGCCTCGCGCGGGGAAGGGCGGCCTCCGTCGGAGGTCGTAGGCCGCAGTGCCGACCTGCGCCCGATGTGCCGGGGACCCGTTCCGGCGAGGCTCGACGGCATGATCACCGCACGCCGGACCGGCGGCCCGCCCCGCCGCGGCTCCGCCGCCATCGCCCTGCTCGTCGTGCTGGTCGCGGCCCTGGTCGGCGGCTGCGCGGCCCCGGCCGCCCCGGCCCCCGACCCGGCCCCGCGGGCGGCCGTCCCGACCGCCCCGCTCACCCCGGCCGACGTCGACGCCTGGCTGGACGGCCTCGTCCCCGCCGCGCTCGACCGGGCCGGGATCGCCGGGGCCGCGGTCACCGTCGTCCGCGACGGGCAGGTCCTCGCCACCCGCGGCTACGGCTCGGCCGGACCGGGCAGGCCGGTCGACCCCGACCGGACGCTGTTCCGGGTCGGGTCGGTGTCGAAGGTGGCCACCGTGGTCGCCGTGCTGCAGCTCGCCGACCGCGGCCTGGTCGACCTCGACGCCGACGTCCGCCGCTACCTCGACATCGACGTGCCGATGCCCCGCGGCCCGGTGACCCTGCGGAACCTGCTGAGCCACACCGCGGGCTTCGAGGAGCAGATCCGCGGCCTCATCCGCACCGCGCCGGGTGGTCCGTCGCTGCGGGAGTTCCTCGCCACCGACCCGCCCGAGCAGGTCAGCACCCCCGGCACCGTGCCGTCGTACTCCAACTACGGCTACGGCCTGGCCGGGCACGTCGTCGAGCGGGTCACCGGGGAGCCCTTCGAGCGCTACGTGCAGCGCGAGGTGCTCGACCGTGCCGGCATGACGACCGCGACCTTCGACCAGCCGCTGCCCGCGGCCGCCGCCGGGGCGATGTCGGAGGGCTACACCAGTGTCGACGCCCCGCCGGCGCCGTTCGAGATCGTCAGCCCGGCCCCGGCCGGGTCGCTCAGCGCGTCGGCCACCGACATGGGCCGGTTCGCCTCCGCCCTGCTCGGCGCGCCGGGCTCGACCCCGCTGCTCTCCCCCGCCGCGTGGGCGCTGATGCAGCGCCCGGCGCTGGGCCCGGACGCCCTCGGCGCGCTCGCCGACGGCCCGCGGATGACACCCGGCCTGTTCGACGAGAGCCGCAACGGCCACCTCGTCCTCGGCCACGGCGGCGACACCCAGTGGTTCCACTCGCACCTGCAGCTCTACCCGGCCGAGCGGATCGGCGTGTTCGTCACGACGAACAGCAGCGGTCGCGGCGGCGCGGACACCCTGGAGCTGCGGCGCGCGGTGACCGAGGGGTTCACCGACCGCTACCTGCCCGGCGCGGCGGGCCCGGCGCCCGCCCCGGACGCCGGCACCCCGGCCCGGGCGGCCGCGATCGCGGGCACCTACGAGTCGGCCCGCCGGTCGGCGAGCACCTTCATGGGGGCGATGAACCTGTTGGGGCAGATGCGGGTGGCGGCCCGCCCGGACGGCACGCTGCTGGTCTCGCCCGCCCCGAACGACGTCCGCCCGGCCGCCTACGCCGAGGTCCGGCCCGGGCTGTGGCGGGAGGTCGGTGGCCAGCGGCTGCTGACCGTGCGCACCGACGCCGACGGCCGGGTCACCGCGCTGGGCCACGACGCGGCGTTCACCGAGCTGCCGGTCGGCCCGCTGCGCGACGCGGCGCTGCTCGGCACTGTGCTGGCCGGCTCGGTCGTGGTGCTGCTCGGCGCGCTGGTCGCCTGGCCCGCGGGGGCGCTGTGGCGGCGCCGGTACGGCGTGGTCGTCGCGGCCCGGCCGCGGACCGACCGGGTCCTGCACGGCCTCACCCGGGCCGCGGCGGCGGCCGCGCTCGTCGCCCTCACGGGCTGGGTGGTCTCGGTGCTCGCGATCGCGTCGCTGGGCGACGTGCCGCTCCCGGTGCTGCGCGGGCTCCAGGTGCTCCAGTGGATCGGGCTGGCGGGCGTGCCCGTCGCGGCGGCCGGGGTGGTCACCGCGCTGCGCGCCCGGGCCGGCGCATGGCCGGTGACCGGCCGGGTGCTGCTGCTGGTCGCGCTGGCCGGCGTCGCGGTGGTGGCGGTCGTGGCGGGCCTGCTGCTGCCGAGCCTCACCTACTGAGCCCTACGATCACCCCACCCGAGGCCGGAGACCCCATGCACCCGCACCCCGAACCGCCGCCCCGCACGGGCGCGGAACGGCTCGACGCCCGGCTCACCGCGCTCGGCCTGGCCGGACCGCGACGCCGTGACGCCGCCCTGGCCGTGCTCGTCGCGGCCGGGACGCTCGCGGTGGTCGCCCCGGTGGTGCTGGCACCGGGTCCGGCCGCGGAGCTGGGCCTCGCGCCGGGCACGGCGGCGCTGGCACTGGGGGTGGTGACCGTGCAGAACCTGCTGCTGGCGCTGCGCCGCACCGCCCCGGCTACCTGCCTGGCGCTGACGGTCGGGCTGGAGCTGGTGAACGTTGTCGTGCTGCCGGTGGGCGCGGCGCTGCGCGGCCCCGCGACGGCGGTCGCGGCCGGCACCTGCGGGTCCCGGCTCCCGGCGTGGCGGGCCGGGGTGCTGGTCGGGGTCGCGGCGGTCGTCGAGACGGCCGTGGTGCTCACCGGGATCGCGGTCCGCCCGCCGGGCGACGCGCTGTTCGGCGCTGTCGGGCTGGTCGTCGCCCAGGTGCTGTCGGCGGTCCTGGTCTACGGCGGCCCGCTGCTGCTGGGCGTGTACCTGCGGACCCGGCGTCGCTACGCCGAGCTCGACCGGGTGCACACCGCCGGTGTCGTCGCGGCGTACCGGGAACGGGCGGACGCCGCCGTCGCCCGGGAGCGGGCCCGGATGGCCCGCGAGCTGCACGACGTCGCCGCCCACCACCTGTCGGCGATGGTGGTGCAGGCCGCGGTGGTCGAGCGGCTGGTGGACCGGGACCCGGACGAGGCGCGCCGGACGGCGTCCCGGCTGCGGGAGCAGGGTCGCCGCACCCTGCACGACCTGCGTCTGGTGGTCGGGGCGCTGCGGGAGCCGGGCGCGGGCGGCGCCGAGGCCGACGCCCCGGTCCCCGGCCTCGCCGAGCTCGACGGGCTCGTGGAGCAGGCCAGGGAGCTGGGCGGCCCGGTGGAGCTGGTCCGGCGCGGGGACCCGGGCGAGCCGTCCCCGGTCGCCGACGTCACCTGCTACCGGGTGGCGCAGGAGGCACTGGCCAACGCCCGTGAGCACGCCCCCGGCGCCCCGGTCCGGGTGACCGTGACCCACGCCGACGGCCGGGTCGCCGTCGAGGTGGTGAACGGGCCAGTGCGCGGCACCCCGGCACCGTCCGCGGGTGCCCCGGGTACCCGCGGGTTCGGGCTGGCCGGGATGCGCGAGCGGGCGCAGCTGGTCGGCGGGACGTTCGAGGCGGGCCGGACCGGCGACGACGGCTGGCGGGTCCGCCTGGTCGTCCCGCACGATCCCGGCCCGGAGACCGGAGGGGGACGCGCGTGATCAGGGTGGTGCTGGCCGACGACCAGGCGGTGGTCCGGGCCGGGTTCCGGATGTTCCTGGAGCTGGCCGGTGACGTCGAGGTCGTCGGCGAGGCGTCGAGCGGGCCGGAGGCCGTCGCGCTGGTGCGCGCGCACCGGCCCGACGTGGTCTGCATGGACGTCCGGATGCCCGGCGGCAACGGGCTCGTCGCGACCCGGGAGATCACCGGCCTCGACGACCTGGTCCCGGCGGTCCTCGTCGTCACCACCTTCGACCTCGACGACTACGTGTTCGGCGCGCTGGAGGCGGGCGCGAGCGGGTTCGTCCTGAAGGACACCCACCCCGACGACCTCGTCGATGCCGTCCGCCGCCTCGCCCGCGGCGACGGGCTGATCGACCAGACCGTCACCCGCCGGGTGATCGCCGAGTTCGCGCGTCGCCGCCCGGCCCCGGACGCCGCACCCGACGGCGGGGTCGCCCCGCTGACACCGCGCGAGACCGAGATCGTGCGGATGCTCGCCCGCGGGCTGTCCAACGCCGAGATCGCCGACGAGCTCGTCGTCGAGACGTCCACGGTCAAGTCGCACCTGGGCCGGGCGATGGCGAAGATCGGGACCCGGGACCGGCTGCAGACCGTGGTGTGGGCCTACCGGACCGGCGTCGCCGCTCCCGGTTGACGGCCCGGACGGCTAGCGTCCGCGTCATGGCACAGCACGAGGTGAGCAGGTTCGGGCACGTCGACCCCGACGGGCTCCCGCCGGACCTGGCGGAGCGGATCGGCGCGATCGCGGAGCGGTCGGGGTTCGTCCCGAACGTGTTCCGCGCACTGGGGCGGCGCCCGCGGGAGCTGCGGGCGTTCCTGGACTACCACGACGCGCTGATGGACTCCGACGACGGACTGTCCAAGGCCGAGCGCGAGCTGGTCGTCGTCGCCACCTCGGGGGCGAACAACTGCACCTACTGCGTCGTCGCGCACGGCGCGATCCTCCGGGTCCGCTACAAGGACCCGGAGATCGCCGAGCGCGTCGCGACCAACCCCTACGCCGTCGAGCTGTCGGAGCGCGAGCGCGCGATCGTCGACCTGGCCCTGCTGGTCGCCCGGAACTCCGAGGCGCTCACCGAGGCCGACCTCGACGACGCCCGCGCCGCGGGGCTGTCCGAGGACGAGATCTGGGACGTCGGCGCGATCACCGCGCTGTTCGCGATGTCGAACCGGCTCGCGCACCTGACCGCGCTGCGCCCGAACCCGGAGTTCTTCCTGATGGGGCGCATCCCCCGCAGCTGAGGGCCCGGTCCGCCGCCGCGGCCGGTGTTCCCGGAACGCCCTGCCCGGGTTCCGGGAACGACGGCCCGGCTGCCGGGGACCGGCCTAGGGTCCGGCGCGGCGGACCGCGTGGGCGGCCGCCGGAGGGAGGACGACGGTGTCCCACGGGATCCTGACCCGCGAGCAGCTCGGCCACCTGCGGCACTGGGACAACCTGTCCCGGCAGCTGCCCAACGACTGGTCGCTGATGCACGGCAAGGGCGTCAGCCAGGACGACTTCGGCGGCTACCGCTTCCAGCTCGCCTACATGGTCTACGGGCTCGCCCTCGCCCACCGGCACCGGCTGCCCGCGGCGCCCGGCCTGTTCGCCCCCACGATCCGCCGGCTGGTCGAGAAGCTGCTCGAGCCCGAGGTGTGGCTCTACTGGCGCGACGTCTCGCGCGGCGGCTCGGTGTTCAACGCCCACCTCTCCGACGGCTACACCGAGCAGTGGGACCCGGTGGTCCGGGACAACATCATGTACTCGGCGTACGTGCAGTCCTGCGCCACGCTGCACGACCAGCTCTTCGGCTCGGACCACTTCGCCGCCCCCGGCTCGCTCACCTTCCGGCACTGGTCGTTCTTCTGGGGCGGGGAGGAGAAGCGGTTCGCCTACGACCGGGACTCGCTGACCGAGCACCTGTACTGGCAGATGGTCGAGACCGGCTACCTCGGCGTCGCGTGCGAGCCGAACTGCGTGTTCCAGATCTGCAACCAGCCCGCGATCCTCGGGTTCCGGCTGCACGACCAGATCACCGGCGGCACCCGCGCCGACGAGGTCGTGGCCGGCTACGAGAAGGCGTGGGCCGACTTCGGCCGTCTCGACGAGGGCGGCCACTACGCCATGATGATCTCCGAGGACACCCGTGAGGTGCGGCCCAACGACCTCCCCTCCCCCTGGGCCGACGCGTGGTGCGGCGCGCTGATGAACACCTGGAACGGCGACTTCGTGCGCCGGCACTACCGGCGGCAGGTCGCCGACTTCCTCGAACCCGGTCCCGACGGCACGTTCTCGGTGCCCTCCGCGCCCGCCCGTCAGGTCATGGGACAGGAGATCGTGTCCGACACCTGCGACTTCGGCTGGGTCGCGGCCTGGGCCTCGGAGATGGGCGACCGGGAGACCCTCGACGGCCTGCTCGCCCACGCCGACCGGTTCATGGCCCCGACCGAGCGCGACGGCGGCCTGTACTACCCGCGCAACGACACACCGCGCGACGCCGACGGGCGGCGCACCGAGATCGAGCCGATGACCGGCAACGTCCTGCTCGGCTACGCGCGGCTCAACGTCGAGGACGGCCTGCGGGGCCTCTACCGCGACCCCTGGCCGGCCGGGCACCACGACGCGCCCCGGCTCGCCGAGGTGGACCGCGACGTCGAGGT
Source organism: Pseudonocardia sp. ICBG162 (assembly GCF_020496225.1). Taxonomy (NCBI): domain Bacteria; kingdom Bacillati; phylum Actinomycetota; class Actinomycetes; order Pseudonocardiales; family Pseudonocardiaceae; genus Pseudonocardia; species Pseudonocardia sp. ICBG162. The sequence continues at coordinate 1,307,390 of NZ_JAHLJD010000031.1, read as the reverse complement.
CAGCCGGGCCGAGGTCGTCGACGGCGTGCTGCACGCCCGCCTGCGCCGCGACCGGAGCGTCCCCGGTGGGGGCACCGTGACCCTCGCCGGCCTCGCGCCCGGGACCCGGCTGCGCCTGGACGGCACCGAGGTCACCCCGCGCACGCCGTCGGTGCTGGCGGTGCCGGACGGCGCGGCGGTCGACCTGGTGGCCGCGCCGTGACCGCGCCGCCGATCCGCGCGACCTACTCGCTGGTGGACCACCACGGCGTCCCGGTCACCGAGGCGACCTACCGCGGGCGCTGGCAGCTGGTCCGGTTCGGGTTCACCGCGTGCCGGGTGGTCTGCCCCCGCGCACTCGACCTGCTCGACGACGTGCTCGACCGGCTGGGCGCGGCGGCCGCCGAGCTGGTCCCGCTGTACGTGACCGTCGACCCCGGCCGGGACACCCCGGACCGGCTGCGGAGCCACCTCGCGGCCACCCACCCCCGGTTCACCGGACTCACCGGGACCGCGGAGCAGACCGGCGACGCGGCGGCGGCCTTCCGCGTCTTCACCCGCCGCCGCGACACCCCGGACGGCTACGACGTGCAGCACACCGCGATGACCTACCTGCTCGACCCCGCCGCCGTCCCGGCCCGGTTCTGGCCGGACACCCGGGACGCGGCGTCGATCGCCGCCGACCTGGCGGCCGTACTCACGGCCGCGGGGACCCGACCTGCCGGTCGGACGCCCCCGGACGGCCCCACGCCCCCGGGGTGACCCCGTAGCGGCGCCGGAAGGCCCGGGTGAACGTGGTCGTGTCGGCGAACCCGCACCGCGCGGCGACGGCGGCGACCGTCGGGCGGTGCTCCCCGTCGAGCAGCCGGACGGCCCGCCGCAGACGCTCCTCGCGCAGGAACGTGGCGGGTGGCGGCCGGCCCGCGTCGGCGAACACCCGCGTCACGTAGCGGCCGGAGACCCCGAACCGCCGGGCGACGGCGTCGACGGACAGACCGGGGTCGGTGAGGTGGTCCAGGACGAACCGTTGCATCGTCGCGGCGAGGGCGACCGGGCCGGTCGGGAGCGTCTCGGTGCCGTCGAGCGAGCCGAGCAGGGCGTCGAGCATCTGCAGCACCGCCGACGACATCCGGGCGGCCGGCACCGGCTCCAGGCCGTCGGCGGTCTGCTCGAGCGTGGCGAGGGTGGCGGCCAGTACGCGCAGTGCCGGTGTCGAGGCCGGGATCGTGCGCGCGAGGGCCGCGGCGACGGCCGCCTCGTCGAGCTCCGCGCACTCCTCCGTCACCTGGAGGGTGAGGCAGGTGGTCGGCTGCTCGCACACCAGCGACAGCCGGTCGCGGCTGCGGTACAGCACGGCCTCACCGGCGACGGCCCGGGCGACCCGCCCCGCCTGCGACACGCGTACCGAGCCGCTGCCCTGGATCGAGAGGAACAGCGTGTCCGGCGCGTCGTCGAGCGACCCGGAGCGGGTCATGCGGCACGGGTCGGCGGTGATCCGGGAGACGTCCAGGCGGGCGTCGAGCCCGCGCCCGACGAGCTCGCCGCGGAAGGCCGCGGGCCGCCCGCCCGGTGGCTGCACCCGGAGTGGGACGAAGCCGGTCTCGGCGATCGCGCCCCACTCGTCGAAGGAGGAGGCCGTCGCCGAGTACATCCCGCGATGCTAACTCCGCGACGCCCCCCGGACCGTCGCCTCAGAGCACCTTCGACAGGAACGCGCGGGTGCGCTCCTCCTGCGGGTCGGAGAGCACCGCGCGCGGGTCGCCCGACTCGACGATCCGGCCGTCGTCCATGAACACCAGCGCGTCGCCGACCTCGCGGGCGAAACCCATCTCGTGGGTCACGACGATCATCGTCATGCCCTCGCGGGCCAGCTCGCGCATCACGTCGAGCACCTCGCCGACCAGCTCCGGGTCGAGCGCCGAGGTCGGCTCGTCGAACAGCATCAGCTTCGGCTGCATGGCCAGTGCCCTGGCGATCGCCACGCGCTGCTGCTGCCCGCCGGAGAGCTGCGCCGGGTAGGCGTCGGCCCGGTCGGCCAGCCCGACCCGGCCGAGCAGCTCCACGGCCCGCTTCCGTGCGGTCGCGCGGGACTCCCGGCGGACGACGACCGGCGCCTCCATCACGTTCTCCGCCGCGGTGCGGTGCGGGAACAGGTTGAAGCGCTGGAACACCATGCCGATCTCGCGGCGCTGCCTGCCGAGCGCGGAGTCGCGCAGCCGGTAGAGCTTCCCGTTCTCCTCGCGCAGCCCCATGAGCTCGCCGCCCACCCACAGCCGCCCGGTGTCGATCGTCTCGAGGTGGTTGATGCAGCGCAGCAGCGTGGACTTGCCCGAGCCCGACGGCCCGATCACGCAGCAGACCTGCCCGGGCTCGACGACGAGGTCGACGCCGCGGAGCACCTCGACGTCGCCGAAGCTCTTGCCGACCGTCTCGGCCCGGACCATCGGGGTCACGAGGTCTTCCCTCCCGTCCGGAACGAGAACAGCCGCACCAGCGGGGTCGCCTCGGTGACGGCACCGGCGACACCGCGGCCGTAGCGGCGTTCGATGACCCGCTGACCGGCGGTGAGCAGCGAGGTCAGCAGCAGGTACCAGGCCGCGGCCACGATCAGCAGCGGGATGGTCTGGAAGTTCGTCGAGTAGATCCGCTGCACCGAGGTGAGCAGCTCGGTGTAGCCGATGACGACGACCAGCGACGTCGTCTTCAGCATGCCGATGGTCTCGTTGCCGGTCGGCGGGATGATCACCCGCATCGCCTGCGGGAGCACCACCCGGCGCAGCGTCTGGGCGCGGGTCATGCCGAGCGCCCCGGCGGCCTCGCTCTGGCCCTGGTCGACCGACTGGATCCCGCCGCGCACGATCTCGGCCATGTAGGCGGCCTCGTTCAGCCCGAGGCCCAGCAGGCACGCCAGGAACGGCGTGATCAGCGAGTTCGTGTCGAACACGACGAACTCCGGGCCGAACGGGATGCCCAGCGACAGGTTCGGGTAGAGCGCCGACAGGAAGCTCCAGAACAGCAGCTGAGCGATCAGCGGGGTGCCGCGGAACAGCCACAGGTACACCCCGGCCACCCCGGAGAGCACCGGGTTCGGCGACAGCCGCATGACGGCCAGCCCGACGCCGCCGACGATGCCGATCAGCATCGACAGCACGGTCAGCACCAGGGTGTTGGCGAGCCCGTTGAGCACCGGCGCGGAGAACAGGTACTGCGCGACGACCGGCCAGCCGAAGTTCTCGTTGGTCAGCAGCGTGTTGACCAGCATCGCGCCGAGGACCGCGAGCACCGCGATCGCGACCCACCGTCCGGGGTGCCGGACGGCGACCGCGTCGCGGGGCTCGGGGCGGGCGCCGGTGGTCGCCGGCTCAGCCACCGTTGATCGAGGACGTGGCGATGGCGCCGTTGGCGACGTTCCACTTGTCGAGGATCTTCTTGTAGGTGCCGTCGTCGATCAGCGACTGGACGGCGCCCTGCACGGCCTGGGCGTACTGGCCGTCGTTCTTCTTCAGCGCGACGCCGTACGGGGCGGTGTCGTAGGGCTGCCCGACGACCTCGACGGCGCCGTTCGTGGTGGTCTGCGCGTAGGCCGCGACCGGGGAGTCGGCGAGCATCGCGACGATCCGGTTCGAGTTCAGCGCGAGCGTCACGTCGGTCTGGGCCTGCAGCTCGGTCACCTGGATGGCCGGCTTGCCCTCGTCGGTGCACTTCTTGGTGCGGGCCTGCACGTCCTCGACCTGCACGGTGCCCTGCTGGACGCCGACGGCCTTGCCGCAGAGGTCGTTCGGGTCGATCCCGTCCGGGTTGCCCTTGCGGGTGGCGAGGCTGGTGCCCGCGGAGAAGTAGCCGACCATGTCGAGCACCTTGGTGCGCTCGTCGTTGATGGTGAACGACGAGATGCCGGCCTCGTAGCGGCCGCCGGTGATGCCCGGGATGATCCCGGAGAACTGGCTCTGCTCGAACTTCGCGGTCAGCCCCAGCTTCTGGGCGATGGCGTTGCCGAGGTCGACCTCCATCCCGATGATCGTGGTGCCGTCGGGCGCGGTGAACTCGTTCGGCGGATAGGTCGGGTCGGTGCCGACGACCCACGTGCCGTCCTGCCGCACCTCGGCCGGCACCATCGCCGCGAGCCGGTCGTCCTTGGCGACGGCCGGGATCGGCGCGTCGGTGCCGGTGGCCTCGGCGGAGCCGCCTCCCCCGCTGCCGTCGCCGCCGGCCCCACAGCCGGTCAGGACCAGTGCGGTCAGTGCGGACAGTGCGATCCCGGTCAGGGAGCGGACGCTGCGGGTCCTCGCGGTCGTCATGCGGTTGCCTTCCAGGTGAGGCGGGGTCGAACGGCGGGGATCCTGCCACTTACCGGCGGGTCACCGCCGCACGCACGACCGATCCGTTACGTGCTCGTCGCACGCCGGTGGAACGCCGCGCCGGTCCGTGCCCGTTCGCCTACTGTTGGTGCGACGACCGAGTGCCGCGGGATCGACGCGGTGCCGCACCGTCACGGAGGTCCTCGAAGATGTCGCTGTTCCGCAGACTCACCGTCCTGGCAGGAGCGGTCGAGGCCGCCCGCCGCTACGCCCGGTCCAACCCGGACAAGGCGGGCAAGGCCCTCGACTCCGCCGCCCAGTTCGTCGACAAGCAGACCAAGGGCAAGTACACGAACCAGATCGCCGGGGCCGCCCGCAAGGCGAAGGACGTCGCGGGCATCCCGCAGCCCGGCTACGGCTACGGCGCGCCGGGCACCACTCCGCCCGCCCCGGGCCGCCCGGCCGCCGGGAACCCGCCGTACCCGGCGGGCGGTGCGGACGCGCCGACGCAGCGCACCCCGCAGCAGCCCCCGGCGTTCCCGCCGCCGAACCCGGAGCGTCCGCACGGCGCCTGACCCGCTCCCGCGGCGGTCCCGGCCGGGTGCCGGGACCGTCGTATGTGGACGTCCGACGGTCCGTCGTCCACCCGTCGACCTGCGGGGCACCGGTTCTCCTCGGGGCCGGTGACGTGCCAGGATCGGTGGTGACGCGCCTGCGCGTCCCGGGTCCGCACCACCCGCACGGGCCCGGAGCCGACGCTCCCGGGCGTGACCCCGCCCGGTGCGACCGAGGAGGTCTGCCGTGGACGTACCCCAGGCGTGGATACCGACCGATCCGCGGTCGCGGCCCAGCCACGACCAGGTCGTCGCCGGGCTGAAGGGCGTCGACGAGGGCGGGCCGGAGCTCGTCCAGCTGCTCACCCCCGAGGGCGAGCGGGTGCCCGACGAGCGTTTCGACCGCTACGCCGCCGACATCACCGCCGAGGACCTGCAGTCGCTCTACCGCGACCTCGTCCTGGTCCGGCGGGCCGACCGCGAGGGCAACTCCCTGCAGCGCCAGGGCGAGCTCGGCCTCTGGGTGCCGCTGCTCGGCCAGGAGGCCGCGCAGGTCGGCTCCGGCCGCGCGCTCGCGCCCGAGGACATGTGCTTCCCCAGCTACCGCGAGCACGGCGTCGCCTGGTGCCGCGGCGTCGACCCGACCGAGCTGCTCGGCATCTTCCGCGGCACCGACCACGGCACCTGGGACCCGGTCGCGACCCGGTTCCACCCGTACACGATCGTCATCGGCAACCAGTGCCTCAACGCCGCCGGCTACGCGATGGGCCAGCGCTTCGAGTCGAAGGTCGGCGACCGGGACACCGGTGAGGCCACCATCTGCTACTTCGGCGACGGCGCCACCAGCCAGGGCGACGTCCACGAGGGCTTCGTCTGGGCCGCCGCCTACGACGCGCCGCTGGTCTTCTTCTGCCAGAACAATCAGTGGGCGATCTCGGTGCCGGCCGAGCGTCAGACCCGGGTGCCGCTCTACCAGCGCGCCCGCGGCTACGGCTTCCCCGGCGTCCGGGTGGACGGCAACGACGTCCTCGCCTGCCTCGCCGTCACCCGCTGGGCGCTCGACGAGTGCCGCACCGGCAACGGCCCGGTGCTGATCGAGGCGTTCACCTACCGGATGGACTCCCACACCACCTCCGACGACGCGACCCGCTACCGGCTCGCCGACGAGGTCGAGCTGTGGAAGCTCAAGGACCCGATCGAGCGGGTCCGGGTGCACCTGGCCCGGCGGCACGGCGTCGGCGCCGACTTCTTCGACGCCGTCGAGGCCGAGGCGGACGCGCTGGGCGAACGGATGCGGGCGTTCTGCCGGGCGATGCCCCAGCCCGGCCCGGAGCGGATGTTCTCCCAGGTCTACGCCGAGGCGTCGCCGACGGTGGAGCGCCAGCGCGAGGAGTTCCTGGCCTACCACGCGTCGTTCGCGGACGAGGAGGGCTGAGCCGTGCCGACCACGATGGCGAAGGCGCTCAACGACGGCCTGCGTGCCGCGATGGAGCGCGACCCCAAGGTGCTGGTCATGGGTGAGGACGTCGGCCGGCTCGGCGGCGTCTTCCGCATCACCGACGGGCTGCAGAAGGACTTCGGCGAGCAGCGCGTGCTCGACACCCCGCTGTCGGAGTCCGGGATCATCGGCGCCGCGATCGGGCTCGCGGTGCGCGGGTTCCGCCCGGTCTGCGAGATCCAGTTCGACGGGTTCGTCTTCCCCGGCTACGACCAGATCGTGTCCCAGCTGGCGAAGCTGCGGTACCGGACGCAGGGCCGGGTGCCGGTGCCGGTCGTCGTCCGGATCCCCTACGGCGGCGGGATCGGTGCCGTCGAGCACCACTCCGAGTCGCCCGAGTCGCTGTTCGCGCACGTCGCGGGCCTGAAGGTGGTCACCTGCTCGACCCCGTCGGACGCGCACTGGATGATCCAGCAGGCGATCCTCTCCGACGACCCGGTGATCTTCTTCGAGCCGAAGCGCCGGTACTGGGAGAAGGGCGAGCTCGACGGCGCCGACCTGGCGTCGGCGTACCCGCTGCACGCGTCGCGGGTGGTGCGGCCGGGCTCGACGCTGACCGTCGCCACCTACGGGCCGATGGTGCGGACCTGCCTCGACGCGGCCGCCGCGGCCGCCGAGGAGGGCCGCGAGCTCGAGGTGGTCGACCTGCGGTCGCTGTCCCCGCTCGACCTCGGCCCGGTCGTGGACTCGGTGCGTCGCACCGGACGTCTGGTCGTGGTGTCCGAGGCGCCCGCGGAGTCGTCGGTGACCTCCGAGGTCGCCGCCCGGATCCAGCAGGAGTGCTTCTTCTCGCTGGAGGCGCCGGTGCTGCGCGTGACCGGTTTCGACACGCCCTACCCGCCGTCGCGGCTGGAGGACGAGTACCTGCCGGACCTGGACCGGGTGCTCGACGCCGTCGACCGTTCCCTGGCCTGGTGAGGACCGCACATGCGTGAGCACTTCAAGCTGCCCGACGTCGGCGAGGGGCTGACCGAGGCCGAGATCGTCACCTGGCGGGTGGCGCCCGGGGACACGGTCGCGGTGAACGACGTGATCGTGGAGATCGAGACGGCGAAGGCGGCCGTGGAGCTGCCCTCGCCGTGGGCCGGGACGGTCGGGGAGCTGCTGGCCGAGCCGGGCGCGACCGTCGCCGTCGGGACGCCGATCATCGCGATCGACACCGGTGGGGCAGCGCCCGACGCCGACGCCGTCGCCGACACCGGCGCGAAGATCGGTGAGGCGGGCAAGGACGGACGGATCGCGACGCTCGTCGGGTACGGGCCGCGGCAAGGCTCCGCCCGGCGACGGCCCCGGCGCGAGCCCGCCGCCTCCGCTGCGCCCGCCGCCCCGTCCGGGTCGTTCGCGGCGGGGGACCCCGGTGCCGCCGGCTCCGGGGGCCCGGATGCACCGGGGCCGGGCGCGGCCCCCGTCCCGTCGCCCCAGCAGTCGCTCGGGTCGCCCGAGCAGGCCGCTCCCGGGACGTCCACCGGAGCCGACCCGGGGGCCGGGGGCTCCGACGGGCAGGCCGGGGGTTCCGACGGGCGGGCCGGGGGCGACGCGGTCGGACCGCGGGCCGCGCAGGTCCCGCTCGCCCCGCCGCCGGTCCGCCTGCTCGCACGGGAGCTGGGCGTCGACCTGCGGGCGGTGACGGGGACCGGGCGGGACGGCCGGATCACCCGGGAGGACGTGCACGCCGCCGCGTCGGGGGCCGGGGGTGCGGGCGCCGGACTCACGGGCGCCGGGCTCGCGGGGGCCGGGAACGGCGCTGCGGCCGACGGCCGGGGCGCCGGAGCGGGCGCTGCCGGGACGTCCGCTGCCGGGTTGCCGGTCGCCGGGGGCCTCGCCGCGGCGGGTGCCGCTGCCGGGGGTCTCGCTGCCGGGGGTCTCGCCGGCGCCGCGACCTCGGGTGCCGCGCCGGACGACTCGGGCCCCGGAGATCCGGGGCCCGCCGCCGGGCCGGGCACCGCCGCCGCCCAGGGCGCGGCCGCCGGACCGGGTACCGCCGCGGGTCAGGGTGCGGCCGCCGGGCCTGGCTCCGCCGCCGGGCCTGGCTCCGCCGCCGGGCCTGGCTCCGCCGCCGGGCCTGGCTCCGCCGCCGGGCCTGGCTCCGCCGCGGGTCAGGGCTCCGCCGCGGGTCAGGGCGCTGCCGCCGGACAGGGCGCTGCCGCCGGGCCGGGCACCGGGGCCGCCGGGGCTCCGGCCGGATCGGCCGTCGCCGCCGTGGCGGGCACGACCACCGCCCGGCCCACCGAGGACCGGCGCGAGCCCATCCGCGGCGTCCGCAAGGCCACCGCCGCGGCGATGGTCGCGAGCGCGTTCACCGCGCCGCACGTCACCGAGTTCCTCGACGTCGACGTCACCGAGATGATGGCCCTGCGCGACCGGCTGCGGGCCTCGCGCGAGTTCGCCGGGGTCAAGCTGACCCCGCTGGCGTTCGTCGCGAAGGCCGCCTGCCTCGCCGCCGCGCGGACCCCTGCGGTCAACGCCAGCTGGGACGAGCGCGCCGGCGAGATCGTCTACTACGCCCGCGTCCAGCTCGGCATCGCCGCCGCGACGCCGCGCGGGCTCGTCGTCCCCAAGATCCGCGACGCGGACACCCTCACCCTGCGCGGCATGGCCGACGCGCTCACGACGCTCACCGACACCGCCCGGGCGGGCCGGACCGCCCCGGCCGACCTGGTCGGGGGCACGTTCACGATCACCAACGTCGGCGTGCTCGGCGTCGACACCGGGACGCCGATCATCAACCCCGGCGAGGCCGCGATCCTCGCGGTGGGGTCGATCAAGCCCGCCCCCTGGGTCGTCGACGGCGAGCTGGCCGTGCGCACCGTGTGCCGGCTGGCGCTGTCGTTCGACCACCGCCTCGTCGACGGGGCCGAGGGCTCGCGCTTCCTCGCCGACGTCGGCGCGCTGCTGCACGACCCCGGGGTCGCCTTCACCTGGTGACCTGGGGAGATCATCCGAGGGCCCCGGGAGATCGATCCGGGGAATTCGGGCGATCCGGGAGCAGAACGGCGTGCCCGTGCGTTGTACGGGCATGCCGTTCGTGCTGCTCTACGTCGTGCTCGAGATCGTCGCGCTCGCCGGGCTGATCGCGTGGATCGGACTGGGCTGGACCCTGCTGGTCCTGCTCGCCGGGTCCGTGGTCGGACTCCTGCTCGCCCGCCGGGAGGGCGTCCGCGCCGCCCGCGCGCTCGCCACCGCGGTGCAGCGCGGGAAGCTGGCGCACGAGGAGGCGACCGACGGGCTGCTCGTCGCCGCCGGTGGCATCCTCATCTTCCTGCCGGGCCTGATCACCGACGTGCTCGGTCTCGCCCTGGTGTTCCCCCCGACGCGGGCCCTGGTCCGGCGTCGCATGGTGAACGCCGCCGAGCGGGCCGCACCGAGCCTGCGCACCGCGCGGATCCGCTACGGCGCCACCGTGGTCGAGGGCGAGACCGTCACCGAGCCGCGCACGGCGACCGCGTACCCGCGCATCACCGGCCCCGCCGCGGGCACCGGCCCGGTCGTCGACGGCGAGGTCGTGGACGGCCCCGACCGCACCTGACCCGTCACCGGGCCCCGCGATCCGTGGTCGCCCGGCGCACCCCGCACGCGGTCACCGCACCCCGTGCGGAGGGTGCGACGGCGGCACCAGGGGTGCGACGGCCGGGCGCGGCAGGTCCGGGACGGGGTGGTGGACGGCGGGAGCGTTCGGGGGTCGCCCCCGCCGTCCTTCTCACCAGCCGGGGCGCGCTCCTGCGAGCAGGCTGCGCAGGCTCTCCAGCCGTCGGCGACGCAGCGTGATCGGCTTCATCCGCAGCGTCGAGTGATGCATCCGGTCGGCGCGGTGCCGTCCGCGGTGTCGGCCCACAGCGCTCTCCTCCCGGGCGTAGTCACGTGCGACAGGGTGGTGCACGCCTCAGAGTGTCGCTGGTCAGCCGCGGTCGCGGAAGGTCACCGGGCGCGGGCCACCGGATCGTGACGACAACACTGTCATTCACCGGTCCCGCTCGCACGGTGCGTTCGCGGCGGACCGCACGGGCGACGCCGGAGCCGGCCCGGACGGGCATCGCGACCACGCTGGGTGACCGACGTCGTCGCTGGGCCGCCCGGGTGGCGGGGCCGCGACACGCCGTCGTCGTCTACGGAATTCCGAAGAGCGGCGGATACCGTCCTCGCATGGACCCGGTGCGCAACCCGTTCGCCCCCGGCGCCGGGCAGCGCCCGCCGGAGCTGGCCGGCCGGGACCGCGAGGTGGATGCCTTCGAGATCGTCCTGGAGCGGGTCGCCCGCGGTCGCCCGGAGCGGAGCCTGGTGCTCACCGGGCTGCGCGGCGTCGGCAAGACGGTCCTGCTCGGCGAGCTGCGCTCGATGGCGATGCACGCCGGCTGGGGCGCCGGGAAGATCGAGGCCCGCCCGGACGCCGACCTGCGCCGCCCGCTGTCCGCGGCGCTGCACCGCGCGATCCGCGACCTCGCCGTCCGGCACCGGGCGCCCGAGCGCATCGACGAGGTGCTGGGCGTGCTCAAGGCGTTCGCGCTGCGGTCGTCGCCGGAGGGCACCAAGCTGCGGGAGCGCTGGCAGCCCGGCATCGACGTCCCGGTGAAGAACGGGCGCGCGGACTCCGGGGACATCGAGATCGACCTCGTCGAGCTGTTCACCGAGGTCGCCGAGCTGGCCCAGGACGTCGGCTCCGGCATCGCGCTGCTGATCGACGAGATGCAGGACCTGCGGCCCGAGGACGTCTCCGCGCTCTGCGCCGCCTGCCACGAGCTGTCCCAGGCCCGGGTGCCGCTCGTCGTCGTCGGGGCGGGACTGCCGCACCTGCCTGCGGTGCTGTCGGCGTCGAAGTCCTACTCGGAGCGGCTGTTCAAGTACTCGCGGATCGACCGGCTGGACCGCAAGGACGCCGACTTCGCGCTGATCGCCCCGGCCGAGCGCGAGGAGGCGACCTTCGACCAGGAGGCCCTCGACGACCTCTACGTCCGCTCGGGCGGCTACCCCTACTTCGTGCAGGCCTACGGCAAGGCCGCCTGGGACGCCGCGCCGACCAGCCCGATCGGTGTGAAGGACGTCGAGATGGCCGCCCCCGAGGCCGAGGCCGAGCTCGCGGTCGGCTTCTTCGGCTCGCGCTTCGAGCGGGCGACGCCCGCGGAGCGCGAGTACCTGCGGGCGATGGCCGAGCTGACCGACGGGGAGGACCACCCCGTCGAGACGTCGCTGGTGGCCAAGCACCTGGACCGGCGCGCGTCGTCGCTGTCCCCGGCGCGCGACAGCCTGCTCAAGAAGGGGCTGGTGTTCTCCGCCCAGCGCGGCCAGATCGCCTTCACCGTGCCGCACTTCGGGCGGTACCTGCTCGCCAACACCTGAGCCCCGCTGCTCCGGACGAGTGAAAACTGTTTGCGGTGTAACAGGTCGTCGTGTCGGCGCGAAACCCCTGCTGAGCCCCGCGGCGCCACCCGACCCCCGACTCGGTAGCGCCGCGGGGCGTTCCACGTTCGGGGCATGCTCTCGCCTGCGCCGGGCGCCGCCGGGGGCGTCAGGGGTCACCCGTAGCATCGGCCCGGTGGTCGAGCCCAAACTCGAGATCCAGATGCTCCATGACCGGGTCATGATCAAGAGGGTCGAGGGTTCCGGCGAGCGACGGAGCTCGGCCGGAATCGTGATCCCGGCAACCGCACAGGTCGCCAAGCGTCTGGTCTGGGGAGAGGTGGTCGGGGTGGGACAGCACGTGCGCACGGTGAAGGCCGGCGACCGCGTCCTGCTCGCCCCGGAGGACCAGTACGAGGTCGAGATCGCCGGCGTCGGGCATCTGGTCATGCGTGAGCGGGACCTGCACGCGGTGGCCTCCGAGGCCACCCAGCACGGGACCGGTCTCTACCTCTGACCCCCGGGTCGCGCCGGTCCGCACGGACCCGCGGCCCACCCGGTTCGACAGCGGTGTCGACGCAGGCGACGACGCCGGTCTCGATGACAGAGTCGATGGCAGTGCGGAAAGGAAGTCCCACGTCATGCCCGAGCGCCCTCCCTCGTCCGACGACGCGGACGAGCAGCCGGTGACGTCCGCGCCGGAGCCGGGAGACCCGCAGAACGGCGACGCCGCCGGTGCCGGTCGCCCCGTGATGCCCGCCCGCCGTCCCTCGCCCGGTCCCGCCGCCCCCGCCGCGCCGCAGGGAACGCCCGCGCCGCAGGGCGCCACCGAGGTCCCGGCCGCCGAGGTGTCCGGTCCCGCCGACCCGGCCGAGGCCGCCGAGCAGGCGCCGCCGGAGTCCCCCGCGGCCCGCACCGTCGTCGGGCAGGCGACCACGGCGGACGGCCCGGCCGCGCCGTCGCCCGCCCCGCACCAGCCGTCCCCCGCGCCGCAGCGCCCGGACACCGGTGCCCCGCAGCAGCCCGGAACGCCGCCCCGCCCGGAGTCCGGCACGGCCGCCCCGCAGCCGTCCGGCGGCGCCCCGGCCCCCGCCGCGCCGCAGCCCGGCCCCCGGCCGGCCGGTGCGCCGGACGCGACCCGCCCGGTCCCCGCCGCCCCCGAGGGGCAGGACCAGGACACCGTCCGCGTCGCCCCGCTCAGCGAGCAGCGCACCCAGGTCCTGCCCCGGGTCACCCCGGCCGCGGCCGCGGCGCCGCCCGCGGGCGGCGCCGCCGAGCAGACCGCCCGCATCCACACCGGCGGCCCGGGCGCGGGCACCGCGGTCCTCGGCGCCGGCGCGTTCGGTGCCGCGGGCGCGACCGGGCCCGTGGGCGCGTCCGGTCCGGGTGGGCCGGGAGGCCCCGGTGGGCCCGGCGGCCCCGGTGGTGGCGACGGTGACGGGCACGGCGACGGCGAGGGCGGTGACGGCCCGCAGCGCAAGCGCCCGGTCGGCCTGATCGTCGCGGCCGCCGCGCTCGGCGTGCTCGTCCTCGGCTACGTCGGCGACCTCGCGCTCAGCTCCGGCAGCGTGCCGCGCGGCGTCGTCGTCGCCGGTCAGCAGATCGGCGGCATGTCGCGCGCCCAGGCCACCGAGACGCTGCAGGCCGCGATCGAGCCCCGCTCCTCCGCGCCGGTGCCGGTCCAGGCCGGTGAGGTCCGCTCCGAGATCGACCCGAAGGCCGCGGGCCTGCAGGTCGACTACGCGCGCACCCTCGACGAGGCGGGCGAGCAGCCGCTGAACCCGATCACCCGGATCTCCTCGTTCTTCACCACCCGCGAGGTCGGGGTGGTCAACTCCGCCGACGACCGTGCCGTGCGCACCGCGCTGGAGCAGATGGCCCCGCTGGTCATGAAGGAGCCCAAGGAGGGCTCGGTCCAGTGGCAGGGCGTCACCCCGACCCCGGTCGCGCCGGAGCCGGGCCAGCAGCTCGACGTCGACGCGGCCGTCGGCGTCGTCGAGGAGCAGTGGGCCTCCGGCGAGCCGGTGCAGCTCCCGCTGATCGTCGAGCAGGCCGTCACCACCCCGGCCGACGTGCAGAAGGCCATCGACGAGGTCGCCAAGCCCGCCGTCGCCGGCCCGCTGACGATCACCGGTGAGGGTGCGAACGCGACCATCACCCCCGAGGACATCACCACCGCGCTCAGCTTCACCGCGGACCCGGAGGGCCCGGTGAAGCTGAAGCCGGTGATCGCGAACAAGACCCTCGAGGACGTCGCGCAGCCGCAGCTGGCGAGCACCGAGAAGCCCGGCGTCGACGCCCAGCTGGACTTCGCCGCGACCCCGCCGCGGGTCGTCCCGTCGCAGGACGGGCGCGGCATCGACTACGACGCGACCTTCGCGAACGTGCTGCCGATCCTCACCGGCCAGGGCGAGCGCACCGTCGCGGCGGTCTACGCGAACAAGCCGGCCGAGATCACCACGGCCGACCTGGAGTCGCTGGGCAACGCCACCGAGATCTCGACGTTCACCACCGGCGGGTTCGCCGCCGACTCGGGGCAGAACATCAAGCGCGCCGCCGAGGCCATCAACGGCCAGATCGTGCAGCCCGGCGAGACGTTCAGCCTCAACGGCGTCAGCAACCCCCGCAACGCCGCCAACGGCTACGTCGAGGCCGGCATCATCGAGGACGGCCACCCGGCGCGCGGCGTCGGCGGCGGTGTCTCCCAGCTCGCGACGACGCTGTACAACGCGTCGTACTTCGCCGGCATGACCGACGTCGAGCACAAGGAGCACAGCTACTACATCAGCCGCTACCCGGTGGCCCGCGAGGCGACGGTCTTCAACGACCTCATCGACGTCAAGTTCCGCAACGACGGTCCGACCGCCGTGCTGATCCGGACGACGTGGACGCCCAGCAACGTCACCGTCTCGTTCCTCGGCCAGAAGATGTACGAGGTCACCTCGGCGACCGGGCCGCGGACCAACCCGACCCAGCCGCAGGTCGTCAACATCCCGGCGGGGCAGCCGTGCAGCGCCAGCAAGGGCTCGCCGGGCTTCACCGCGACCGACACCCGGACCATGCGCAACATCCAGACCGGGGAGACGACCAGCAAGACGCGGACGGTCAAGTACAACCCTCAGCCGATCGTGCAGTGCGGCGGCTGATCCGGTGATCGTTCCCGTCAGGGGATGACGAGAGCCAGGTCACATTCGTACCCTGATCCCTCCAGCCGTCGGACAGCGAGGGATCGGAGTACCCCATGCGCATCGCGGACGTTCTGAGGAGCAAGGGCAGCGCGGTCAGCACCGTGGCACCGGACGACTCGGTGAGCGAGGTGCTGCGCGCGATCGCCGAGCGGAACCTCGGCGCACTGCCCGTCGTCGACGGCGACCGGTTGGTCGGCATCGTCTCCGAGCGGGACGTGGTGCGCCGGCTGCACAGCCACGGTGCCGCGCTGCTCGACGCGCGGGTGGCCGAGGTGATGACCACCGAGGTGGTCACCTGCTCGCCCGACGACGGCGTCGGCGACCTCGCCCGGATCATGACCGACCGCCGGGTGCGGCACCTGCCGGTGATCGTCGACGGGGCGCTGGCCGGGATCGTGTCCATCGGCGACCTGGTCAAGGCCCGGATGGACATGCTGGAGCAGGAGCGCGAGCAGCTGGAGAGCTACATCGCGCAGTAGGGGCACGACGAGGAAGGGCCCCGGGCGGGGAGTCCGCGCCCGGGGCCCTTCGTCATCGGAACCGGATCAGAACGAGGCCTCGTCGAGCTCCATGAGCTCGTTGTCGGCGTTCGCGATGATCGCCTTGTCCGAGGTCAGGCGGGGCAGCACGGACTTCGCGAAGAAGGTCGCGACGCCGACCTTGCCCTCGTAGAAGGCCCGGTCCTTCGCGGAGACGCCGTCGGTGCCCAGTGCGGCGAGCGCGACGGTGGCCTGGCGCAGCAGCAGCCAGCCGACGAGCAGGTCACCGACCGCCATCAGCAGCCGCACGGTGTGCTGGCCGACCTTGTACAGCTCGGTGACGTCCTTGGTGGAGCCGTAGAGGTAGCCGGTCAGCGTGCCGAGCATCCCCTGCACGTCGGTCAGCGCGGTGCGCAGGAGCTCGCGCTCCTCCTTGAGCCGGCCGTTGCCCGCGTCGGAGTCGATGAACGCCTGGACCTCGCCCGCGACGTGCGCGAGGGCCTGGCCGTTGTCCCGGACGATCTTGCGGAACAGGAAGTCCTGGGACTGGATCGCGGTGGTGCCCTCGTAGAGGGAGTCGATCTTGGCGTCCCGGATGTACTGCTCGATCGGGTAGTCCTGCAGGAAGCCCGACCCGCCCAGGGTCTGCAGCGACTGCACGAGCTGCTCGGTGGCGCGCTCGGAGCCGACGCCCTTGACGATCGGCAGGAGCAGGTCGTTGACCTTCTCCGCGAGCGCGGCGTCCTCGCCACCGAGGCGCACCTTGTCCTGGAAGGTCGCGGTGTAGATGTAGACGGCGCGCATGCCCTCGGCGTACGCCTTCTGCAGCATCAGGCTGCGGCGGACGTCCGGGTGGTGGGTGATCGTGACCCGCGGCGCGGTCTTGTCGGTCATCTTCGTCAGGTCCGCGCCCTGCACGCGCTCCTTGGCGAACTCGAGCGCGTTCAGGTAGCCGGTCGACAGGGTGCCGATGGCCTTGGTGCCGACCATCATCCGGGCGTACTCGATGACCTGGAACATCTGGGCGATGCCGTCGTGCACGTCGCCCAGCAGCCACCCGACGGCCGGGGTGCCGTGGGCACCGAAGGTCAGCTCGCAGGTGGTGGAGGCCTTGAGGCCCATCTTGTGCTCGACGTTGGTGACGAAGGCGCCGTTGCGCTCGCCCGGCTCACCGGTCTGCGCGTCGAAGTGGAACTTCGGCACCAGGAACAGCGACAGGCCCTTGGTGCCCGGCTTTCCGCCCTCGGGGCGGGCCAGCACCAGGTGCATGATGTTCTCGGTGAAGTCCTGCTCGGCCGAGGTGATGAAGCGCTTCACGCCCTCGATGTGCCAGGTGCCGTCGTCCTGCTGGATCGCCTTGGTGCGGCCGGCGCCGACGTCGGAGCCCGCGTCCGGCTCGGTCAGCACCATGGTGGCGCCCCAGCCGCGGTCGATCATCAGCTGGGCCCAGCGCTTCTGCTCCTCGTTGCCGTTCTTGTAGAGGATCGAGGCGAAGTTCGGGCCGGCCATGTACATGAAGATGGCCGGGTTGGAGCCGCACATCAGCTCGGCGGCGGCCCACTGCACGGACGGCGGGATGCCCATGCCGCCCAGCTCGTTCGGCAGGCCGAGACGCCACCACTCGCCGTCCCAGAGGACCTTGTAGGCGTCCTTGAGCTCCTGCGGGGTGGTGACCGTGTGGTCCTCGGGGTGGAAGACCGGCGGGTTGCGGTCGATCGTGGCGTAGTGCTCGGCGAGCGGGCCGGTGCAGACGGTCGACAGCTCGGACAGCACGCCCTTGGCGGTGTCGATGTCGACGTCCTCGAAGGGTCCCGTCCCGAGGTGGTCCTGTACCTCGAACACCTCGAAGAGGTTGAACTCGAGGTCGCGCACGTTGCTCTTGTAGTGGCCCATCCGTCCTTCACCGCCGTTCGTGCCAGGGCCGATCGACTTACCGGCCGGTAACTGACTCCAGAGTATTACTGACCGGTAACCGGAGCAAGGTGCAGGTGCGGGTTCAGGGACCGC
This sequence comes from Pseudonocardia sp. ICBG162, assembly GCF_020496225.1. Lineage (NCBI taxonomy): Bacteria > Bacillati > Actinomycetota > Actinomycetes > Pseudonocardiales > Pseudonocardiaceae > Pseudonocardia > Pseudonocardia sp. ICBG162. The sequence goes on along the minus strand of NZ_JAHLJD010000031.1, from coordinate 1,290,056 downwards.
CCACCCGTGTGACGCGCTCGCCCGGCGCGCCCGCGCCGTCCTTTTCCCGTGAACCGAGAGAATGCGGAGTCGCACGGGACGTATGTGGCGTGTGTGACGGAGGCGGTGCCGGCGCGGTGCCGCCGAGGGGGGCAGCAGCGATGGGCGAGCCGGGACAGAGCTGGAGCCGCCGCGGGCTGCTGGTCGGGGGTGCGGTCGCCGGCGCGGGCCTGGTCCTGCCGGGCCGGGCGTTCGCCGGGCCGCCGCCGACCACCGACCCCGCTCCGCCCGCCACGGGCCCGGTGCCCGGCCCGTCGGCGGTCCCGGGGCCGGACGGCATGCCCGGCCCGGCCGGTGCCGGTCCGCTCGCCGAGGGCGTGCCGGTCCCCTACATCGCGCGCTGCTTCGAGTGGGGCGCGCGCAAGCCCAAGTTCCCGCCGAAGATCTGGGACCGGCGCCCGATCCGGATCCTGGTGCACCACACGGCCGGGGCGAACACGAACGACTACAGCGTCGGCGCCGCGCACCGGATGGCCAGGGCGATCCAGAGCTACCACATGGACCGCAACGGCTGGCTCGACTCGGGGCAGCACTTCACGATCTCGCGCGGCGGGCACGTGATGGAGGGCAGGCTCTGGAGCCTCGGCGAGCTCAACGGGGGCCGCCGCGTCGTCGAGGGGGCGCACTCGCCCGGCCAGAACGTCATCGCGATCGGCATCGAGAACGAGGGCACCTACATGGGGGTCGACCCGACCCCGGCGCTGTGGAACTCGCTGCGCGTCACCTGCGCCTACATCTGCCTGCGCTACGGCATCGCCCCGACCGAGCTCTACGGCCACCGCGACTACCGCAACACCCTCTGCCCGGGCGACCGTCTCTACGCCGCGCTGCCCCGGCTGCGCCGCGAGGTGGCGGGGCTGCTGGGCAGGCGGCTCTCGCGCACCGAGGCGACCAAGGCGAGCTGGCCGCTGCTGCGCACCGGCGACCGCGGCCCGATGGTCGAGGCGGCCCAGTACCTGCTGCGCGACGCCGGGTCGCTGACCGGGAAGCCCGACGGCCGGTTCGACGACCGCACCGCGGCCGCGGTGAGCGAGTTCCAGCGCGCGCACCGCGCCGACGACGTCAACGGCCTGCTCGGCGGGGAGACCTGGCCGGAGCTGGCCCGCACGGTGCGCGCGGGCACCGAGGACGACGCCGCCCGTGCCGTCGAGGTGCTCGCGGCGGCACGACGGGTGGAGAGCGTGCCCGACGTCGTCGACCACCCGCAGTGGCAGAAGCTGCTCGGGACCTCCGGCAGCGCCGTCCCGGACGCGCAGGACCCGCAGGGCGTGCTGAACCGGTGAGGGCCCGGTCCCGGGCGGAGCGCCCGCACGGACGGGTGACGGCCTGCCGTTAGTCTCGCCCGGTGCTGAACCGCTGCCCCGCGTGCGACGCGCCCGCGAGCGACCCGTTCTTCTCCGCGACCGGGCTGCCGGTGCACGGCACCGCGGTGCTGCCCGACCCGGTCTCGGCGCGTTCGGTGGCCACCGGTGACCAGATGCTCGTGCTGTGCGAGCGCTGCGGGCTGGTGTTCAACCGCGACTTCGACCCGGGGCTGCTCGACTACACCGGCGACCACGAGGAGTCCCAGCACCACTCCCCCCGCTTCGCCGCCTACGCCGCGGAGATCACCGCGGACTGGGTGGCGCGGTTCGGGCTGGCCGGGCGGCACGTCGTCGAGGTGGGGTGCGGGTCCGGCGACTTCGCCGCCGAGCTGCTCGGCGCCGGCGTCGGCCGGGTGACCGGGATCGACCCGCACTTCGTGCCGCAGCGGGTCCGCCCGGAGCTGGCGGACCGGCTCACCGCCGTCCCCGCGGAGTTCGCCCGTGACCAGGTCGAGCCGGACACCGCGGCCCTGGTCTGCCGGCACACCCTGGAGCACATCCCCGACCTCGCCGTCTTCGGCGCGGAGCTGTACGCCGGGCTGCGTCGCGGCGGCGGCCGGGCGCTGCTCGCCGAGGTGCCCGACCTGGGCCGGATCCTCGACGAGGGCGCCTTCTGGGACCTGCAGTACGAGCACTGCTCCTACTTCACCCCGGCGACCATGCGGACGTTCCTGACCGGGGTCGGCTTCTCCGACCCGCAGGTGCGGCTGACCTACGCCGACCAGTACGTCGTCGCCGAGGCGGGCCCGGACGGGACGCCGGGCGCGCCCGAGCTGGAGCCGCACCTGCGCGAGGCGCTGCGCAGCGCCTGCCGGGACTTCGCGACCCGGGTGTCGGACCAGGTCGGACGCTGGCGGGAGTGGCTCGGCGGCCGGGCCGCGACCGGCGACGAGGTGGTCGTCTGGGGTGGCGGGGCGAAGGGGCTGACCTTCCTCAACGTCGTCGAGGGCGGGGCGGAGGGGACCGGCGCGGTCGGCGCGGTCGTCGACATCAACCCCGGCCTGCAGGGGCGTTTCATGGGCGGGCTCGGGCTGCCGATCCGCGCCCCGAAGGACCTGCTGGACTCGCCCCCGCGGTCGGTGCTGCTGATGAACCCGGTCTACACCGGCGAGGTGCGCGCCACGCTCGACGAGCTGGGGCTCGGGTCGACGGAGCTGCTCGCGGTCTGACCGGCCGGGGCCGGCCGCAGCGCGCGGACGGCCCGGACGAGCTCCGCACGGGCCGCGGCGGCGTCGTCGATGCCGGTCCCGGTCAGCACCAGCGTGCCCGCGAGCAGCAGCCGGGCGGTGCGGCGCGCGTCGCCGGTGAGGTCGTCGCCGCAGACCCGGTCGAACCGCTCCTGGAAGTCGGCGACGACCGAGTCCCGGATCCGGCGCGCGTCCGGGTCGTGGCCGAGGAACACCGACCGCAGCGCGGTGTCGAGGTCGCCGCCGCCGTCGAGGGCGGCGACCAGACCGTCGACGTAGCCGGCGAGGCGCTCCTCGACCGGCAGGTCCGCGGCGGGCTCGGCGCCCGGTGCGCTGCGCAGGTGGGCGAGGAACACCGCGGCGAGCAGGTGCTCCTTCGAGGCGAACACCTTGTACGCGGTGGCCGCGGACAGCCCCGCCCGGCGCGCGACCCGGCGCACGGTCAACGCCGCGGCGCCGCCGTCGGCGAGCTCCTCGGCCCCGGCCGTGAGCAGCCGGTCCCGGGTCGCCGGCGCGACCTCGCTCCGCCGGGAGAATGCTCCGTCCACCGGCCCCAGCCTAGCCGTCGACCGCCCCGGTCCCGGGGCGCCGGGCGGTGCCGCTACCGTGATCCACTACGGGTGGACAGGTGTCCAGTCGGGTGTCTTTCCGAGAGGAGCTCCCCGATGCGCTCGATCAGCCGCAGGTCGGTCCTGCTGGGTGCTGCCGGCGTCGCCGGGCTGGGGGTCCTCGGCGCGGGCACCGCGCTCGCCGCCGCGCCGTCCCGGGTGCGCGTGACCCGGGAGGAGCGCCGGGTGGTCGTCGTCGGCTCCGGGTTCGGCGGCGGGGTCACCGCGCTGCGCCTGGCCGAGGCCGGTGTGGACGTGCTCGTCCTCGAACGCGGACGGCGGTGGGCCACCGGCCCGGACGCCGAGACCTTCCCCCGGGTCACGACAGACCCCGACCGCAGGCTGTTCTGGCTCGACACCGTCGCCGACCCCCTGGACGGACCGCCGAACCCGCTGTCGGTGCTGCTCGGACGCCCCACCGCGAGCACCCCGGGCGCCGTCCCGCTGTCCCCCGGCCGCTACACCGGCCTGCTGGAGCGCGTCGGCGGCAACGGGATGGACGCGTTCTGCGCGGCGGGCGTCGGCGGGGGCTCGCTGCTCTACCAGGGGATGACGCTCCAGCCCTCGGCCGAGGTGTTCGCCGCGACGATGCCCCGCGAGTTGGACTACGACGTGCTCGCCCGCGAGCACTACCCGCGTGTCGCGCGGATGCTCCGCCTGGACACCGCCCCGGACGAGCTGATCGACTCGCCGACGTACCGCGCCCCGCGGGTCTTCCGCGACCGGGCCGAGGCCGCCGGCTACGAGGTCGAGAAGATCCCGATGCCGATCGACTGGGACTACGCGCTGGCCGAGCTGCGGGGCGAGATGACGCCCGCCTACACCAACGGCGACGCCGCGTTCGGCGTGAACAACGGCGGCAAGCACACCGTCGACGTCACCTACCTCGCCGCCGCCGAGGCGACCGGGCGGGTCACGGTCGCCCCGTTGCACCAGGTCACCGACGTCGTCCGCGCGGCCGACGGGCGCTGGGAGGCGCACGTCGACCGGATCGACGAGACCGGCACCGTGCTCGAGAAGAAGATCATCACGACCCCGGCGCTGGTGCTCGCGGCGGGCACCCAGAACACCAACCGGCTGCTGCTGCGGGCCCGCGCGCACGACACGGTCCCGGACCTGCCCGACGCGCTCGGCGAGAACTGGGGCACCAACGGCGACCGGATCTGCACCTGGAACTCCCTGGTCGAGGACTTCGGCGCGACCCAGGGCGGCCCGGTGGTGTTCGGGACGAAGGACTGGGCGGACCCGGCCACGGCCAACACCGTCATCCAGGCGTCGCTGCCGCCGCTGCCGCTCGGCCTCGGCCGCACCACGACGATGCTCGTCGGCTACGGCGTCAGCGCCGGCCGCGGCCGGATGGGCTGGGACCCGGTCCGGCAGGAGGGCGTCGTCGACTGGCCGCTCGACGGCGACGCCACCCTGACCGCGCGCATCCACGAGCGGATGGGGCGCATCACCGGGGTGCGGGGCACCTTCCTCGACACCACCTACGCGGTGCCGACCACCTGGCACCCGCTGGGCGGGGCCTGCATCGGCACGGTCTGCGACGTCGCGGGCCGGGTGCGGGGCCAGCGCGGTCTCTACGTGCTCGACGGGTCGCTGATGCCCGGCACGACGGCCGCCTGCAACCCGTCGATGACGATCGCCGCCGTCGTCGAACGGGCCACCGACGACCTGGTCGCCCAGGACGTCGGCACGCTCATCTGACCAGACGCCGGACGACGGCCAGGTCCTCCTGGCTTGCGACGTGCAGGTTCGCCGGGTCCCCCGGCACCGTCACCACGCGGTGGCCGAGCGCGGCGAGCATCCCGGAGTTCTCCACCGGCCGGGGCGCGTCGGCGTGCGCGGCACGCAGCACGTCGGCGCGGAACGCCTGCGGCGACTGCGTGACCACCGCGTCCTGCTTGGGGAGGGTGTCGACGACGACGCCGTCGCGCACCCGCTGCACCACCTCCAGCAGCGGGACCACCGGCACCGCCCCGTCGGCGCCCGCCCGCACGGCCTCGACCACCGCGGTGAAGATCCGGTCGGCGGCGAGCGGATGCGCCGGGTCGGCGAGCACCAGGACCCCCGCCTCGGCGGGCACGACGGCCAGCCCGGCCCGCAGGGACTCCGACTGGTGGTCCCCACCGACGGCGAGCGCGTCGACCGGCTCGCCGTCCCAGTCCACCGCGGACGGCAGCACCAGCGCGACCCGGTCGCAGGTGCGCCGGGCGGCGGCGACGGTGTGGTCGACCAGCCGGGACCCGGCCAGCTCGTCGAGCTGCTTCAGCCGGCCGTAACGGAGCCCCCGGCCGCCCGCCAGCACGATCGCCCACACGTGGTCACGCACTCCGGTGATCCTGCCGGGTCCGGCGGGGGAACCGGACACCGCACCCGATAGCCTCGGCCGTCCCCGATCGGGCGACCCGATCGGGCGACCGGGAGGGGCGGACGAGGATGGCGGCACCGACGACGTCCCCCACGCCCGCCGCGTCGACCGGCCCGCTCGCCGGGGCCCCCGCCGCGGTCACGCTGGTCCGGGCCGTCGCCGAGGACCCGGCCGCACCGCGCCTGGTGGCCGTCACCGGCCCCGCCGGTGCGGGCAAGTCGACCGTGCTGCGCGAGCTGGTCCGGGTGTGGACCGAGGCCGGCGCCGGGCAGGACGTGACGGTCGTCGACGACGCCCACGAGCTCGGCGACGACGAGCTCGCCGACCTGCGCGGGCGCGCGGGCCGCCCGGACGCCCGGCTGGTCGTCGCGTTCCGTCCGTGGCCGCGCAGCCGCGCGCTGGCCCGGCTCGGCGCGACACTGGCCGCCGCCGCGCCGCCGCTGGTCCTGGGTGCGCTCGACGCCGCCGGGATCGCCGCCCGGGCCGCCCGCGTCGCCGGGGTCCGGATCTCCGACGAGGCCGTCCGGGTCGTCGCCGAGCGCACCGCCGGGGCCCCGGTGCTGGTCGACCGGCTGCTCGCCCACGGACGGGTCGGCGGGCCGGTGCCGCCGCAGCTCGCCGAGCAGATCGGCTACGCCGTCGACGCCGAGGACCCGCGGGTGGTCGAGCTGGTCACCGCGCTCGCGCTCGGCGCCCCCGTCGACGGCGAGGTGCTCGTCCCGCTGCTCGGGATCTCCGACGCGGCCGGCATCGGTGTCGGCGCCGAGATCGCCGAGCTCGACGAGCTGTCCGGCCGGGCCGTCGCCGCCGGGCTCTGCACCCCCGACGGGCGGGTCGTGCCGCTGGTCGCCGAGGCGATCCGCACCCGGGTCGCGCCGGCCCGGCGGGCCGAGCTGCGCCGCCACCTCGCCGAGATCGAGCTCGACCGCGGCGGGAGCGTGCTCGCCGTCGCCCGCACCCTGCGCGGGTCCGGGGCCACCGGGGAGCGCGCCGCCGCGGTGTTCCGGGCCGCCGCGGCCGAGGCGGCCCGCGCGGAGAGCCCGGACGCGGTCCGGTTCTACGCCGAGGCCGTCGCCGCGGGGGCACCCCCGCTGACCGTCGCCGCGCACCGCGCGCAGGCCCACCTGGTCGCCGGGGACCTCGACGGCGCGCTCGGGCACGCGGACTCGGTGCTGTCCGCGACCGACGCCGTCGAGGCCGAGGACGCCGTCCGCGCCGGGTCGGTCGCGGCCGCCGTCCTCGCCCGGCGGGGGCTGCTGGCACGCAGTGCCGAGCTGTACCGGTGGACCGCGGCGGTGTCCGGGGAGCGCCCGCCCGCGGCGGCCGTGCCCGTCCTGATCGGGACCGGGGCGCTGGAGGAGGCCCGCGCCGTCGTCGGGGTCGACGGCGACGGTCCCGGGTTCGTCGCCGGCCGCGCGCCCACCCTCGTCGACGGCGCCGACGACCTCACCGCCCGCGGCATGCTCGACTCGGTCGAGGGCTCCCCGACCGCCGCGCTGTCCGGCCTGGCCCGTGCCGCCGGTCTGCTGGAGACCGCGCACGGCGCCGCGCTGCTCCCCGACACCCCGGCCGCGTTGGCCGCCCTGGTGGCCGTGCACACCGGGGAGTTCGACGTCGCCGCGTCCGTACTGGACCGCGCCCTGCGGACCGGGCTCGGCGGGGCGCCCGCCCGCGCCCGGCACCGGCTGCTGCTCGGGTGGATCGCGCTGCTGCGCGGCGCGACCGGCCCGGCGTCGGAGCGGCTCGCCGCCGTCGACGCGGGCGACGACCCCCTGGAACCGCGCGACGAGTTCCTCGCCGCCGCGCTGCAGGTCGCGATCGCCCGCCGCCAGTCCGACCTCGGCGCCCTGATGCGGTCCTGGACGCGGGCCCGGCAGGCGATCGTCCGGCACCCGGTCGATCTCTACGTGCTGCAGCCGCTCGGGGAGCTGGTGACCGCGGCGTCGCGGCTGCGGGAGGAGAGCTGGGTGGCCCCGCACCTCGCCGAGGCCGACGCGCTGCTCGACCGGCTCGGCCGGCCCGCGCTGTGGGCCGCCCCGCTGCACTGGGCGCGGCTGCAGGCCGCGGTGCTCACCGACGACGTCGAGGCCGCCCGCGCCCGATCCGACGAGCTGCAGAGCGCCGCCTGCGGCAGCCGCTTCGCCCACGCCATGGCGACGGCGGCCCCGCACTGGGTGGGCGTGCTGGAGGACCGGGTCGACGCGGCCGAGGTCGAGGCCGCCGCCCGCGGGCTGCACGCCGTCGGCCTGTCCTTCGACGGCGGCCGCCTCGCCGGGCAGGCGGCGCTGCGGACCGGGGACCGGCGCGCGGTGTCGGCCCTGCTGGCCTGCGCGCGGGCCCTGCAGGCGGCGGGGACGGACCTGCGCCAGGGGACCGTCCCACCCCCCGGGGACGAGCCCGGCCCGGTCGCGGAGGAGCCCGCCGTCGCGGCCCCGGCGCCCGTCGAGGCCGCCCCGGAACCGTCCGCGTCGGGTCTGCTGTCCGAGCGCGAGCTGGAGGTCGCCGAGCTCGTCGTGCAGGGGCGTACCCAGCGCGAGATCGGTGAGGCGCTGTTCATCTCGGCGAAGACCGTCGAGCACCACGTGGCCCGGATGCGGCAGCGTCTCGGGGTGGGCGGCCGCAGCGAGCTTCTCGACGAGCTCCGCCGGATCCTGGGCGACCGCGGCTGACCCGCCCGGTCAGGGCAGGATCGAGTCGACGTAGCCGCCGTCCACGCGGACCGCGGCCCCGGTCGTGGCCGAGGCCAGCGGCGACGCCAGGTAGGTCACCATGTGGGCGATCTCCTCGGGCTCGATCAGCCGCTGGATCAGCGACTGGGGCCGGTGGGCGCGCATGAACTCGCGCTGCGCCTCGTCCCAGGGCAGGGCCGGGTCCACCAGCTGGTACACGAAGTCCTCGACGCCCGCGGTGTGCGTCGGCCCGGCGATCACCGAGTTGACGGTGACCCCGCTGCCGGCCGCCTCCTTGGCGAACCCGCGGGACAGCGCGAGCAGCGCCGTCTTGGACACGCCGTAGTGGATCATCTCGGCCGGGATGACGACCGCGGAGTCGCTGGCGATGTTCTGGATGCGGCCCCAGCCGCGGTCGCGCATGCCGGGCAGGTAGGTCCGGATGAGGCGGGCCGCGGTCAGGACGTTGACCTCGAAGTAGCGGCGCCAGTCGTCGTCGGTGATGGTGAGGGCCTCCTGGGCACCGAAGACACCCAGGTTGTTGACCAGGACGTCGACCTCGGGCAGCTCCGTCGCCAGGGTCGCGGTGCCGTCGTCGGTGGTGACGTCGGCCGCCACGCCGACGACCTCTCCGCCGGACTCGTCGCGCACCCGGGCGACGGCCGCGTCGACCCGTTCCGCGGTCCGGCCGTTGACCGCGACCCGGGCGCCCGCGCGGGCGAGGTCGACGGCGATGGCGAGTCCGATGCCCTGGGTGGAGCCGGTGACGAGGGCGGTCCGGCCGGTGAGGTCGAGGTGCATGGCTGTCTCTCTCCAGGAGTCGGGGTGGCCGTCTCGTATCGTGATGTCGGCACGTGCAACAGTCGGCGCACGCCGATAGTTGCACACGCTGGTTATTGCCGACGCCGACAACGTAGCACCGTGACCCGGGCCGAAGGGGAGGCACACCATGTCGCTCGACGACGACGCGGTCGAGACGCGGGCGCGGGGGTGGCGCACCCTGGCCGCCCTGCACGCCCGGCTGGAGGACGACCTGGAGCGGGCGTTGCAGCGCTCCTACGGGCTGTCGGTGGTGGAGTACACCGTGCTCGACGCGCTGGCCCGCCAGGACGGCTTCCACCTGCGGATGGCCCAGCTCTCGTCGGTGGTCGTGCTCAGCCAGTCGGCGACGACCCGGCTGGTCGGCAGGCTGGAGGACAGAGGGCTGCTGCAGCGGTACCTGTGCCCCACCGACCGCCGCGGGATCTACACCGAGCTCACCGAGCAGGGACGCCGGCTCCTGGAGAGCGCCCGTCCGGGCCACGACCGGGCGTTGGAGCAGGCGCTGGCCGACGCGGCGACGCGCCCCGAGCTGGCCCCGCTGGTCGCGGCGCTGCACGCCCTCGACGCGACGCCCTGATCCCTCGGCCCTGATCGGTCAGTGGTGCGCGTGCGGGCGGGACGCCTCGGCGAGCAGCCCCTCGCAGGACCGCACCACGATCCGCGCGGCCTCCGCCGACGCCCGCCCCGTCAGCGGGCTCTCCGCCCGCCGCCTCCAGCGGCGCAGCGCCTCGGAGGCGGCGTCGTGGACCTCGCGCGGGCCGGCGGCACCGTCGAGCGCGAGCCGGGCCGCCGCCGAGCCGCCCTCGCCGCCGAGCAGCCGTTCGGCGTCGGCGAGGGCCTCGGGCGGGAACACGATCTTCCCGGCGCGCAGGTCGGCCAGCGCCCGCAGCTCGACGAACTCGTGCGCCCCGGCCAGGATCCGCTCGACCTCGGCACGCAGCGCGGCCGTCGCCGGGCGGGGTTCGCGGGTCAGGACGAGGTCGACGGCGAGCAGCGCGGAGCGGGCCTTGAGCAGGTCGCGGCGCTCGGAGAACTGGGTGTCGAGCACCGAGCGCAGCTCGTCGAGGCCGGAGCGGCGCACCAGGTCGTCGGCCAGCGCGGTCGGGTCCTTCACGCCCTGGCGGATGAGTGTCGTCCCGAGCCGGACGCCGAACAGGCCGAACCGCTCCAGCAGCGCGACCCGGGTGGCGGCGTCGGGCCGGTCGAGGTCGGTGCGCCCGAACCGGTCGGCCGAGAGCAGCAGCGCCTCGACGTCGCCCCGCGGGAGCGCGGCCAGCTCGGTGAGCGCGACGTACTCGTCCTGCCGCATGGTGCGTGCGGTCTCGGCGAGCAGCCCGGCGACGGCGACGACGGTCTGGCACAGCCCCCGCAGCTTGTCGTCGCCGCGGTAGCGCCGTGCGATCCGGCGCGCGGAGATCAGCGCGTCGAGCCGGCCGACGCCGATCTCGTCGGCGCGTGACAGCACCGCGATGGTGTTCACCGGGGTCGCGCGGGCGACGCCGCGATCGTGGAAGGCCTCCAGGAACCGCACGTCACCGGCGTGCAGGTGACGCATCAGGTAGACGACGGCGTCGGCGGGCGACGGCGTGTCCTCCGGCGTCAGGAACTCCCCGGCCCGGCCGGCCGCGTCGGCGGTCAGCGACCCGATGCCGGGGGTGTCGATGAGGTTGGTGCGCCGCAGGTGCTGCGACGGCCAGTCGACGTTCAGCCGGTCGACGTCCTCCACCCGGGCGCCCTGCAGGTCGATCTGCAGCGCGCCGTCGCGCCGGGCCAGGGTGAGGGGACGGTCCACGCCCGAGCGCAGGTGCATCCGTACGCCCGGGGCGGGCGCGTCGGCGTACCAGGTGACGACGCGGGTGCACTCGCCCGCGTCGGTGGGGGCGATCCGCTCGCCGACCAGGGCGTTGAGCAGCGTGGACTTGCCCGCCTTGACCTTGCCGGCGATCGCGACGCGCAGCGGCTCGTCGAACCGGTCGAGGTGGTGGCGCAGCCAGCCCGCGGCCTGCGGGGAGTCGCCGTAGGCGTCCAGCGTGCGGCGCAGCAGCGCCCGGGTCTGCTCGGTCAGCGCGCTCACGCGGCACTCCCGGTGCCCACGGCGGCGGCCAGCGCCCTGGCCCGCTCGGCGAGGCCGGTGACCCGCTCCAGCTCGGCCTCCAGGTCCGCGACGCGCTGCTGACGCTCGGCGTCGTCCTTCAGGGCGGTCTGCGCGGCCGCGACCGACTCCTTCAGCGCCTCGGACAGCTCGTCGGCGACGGTGGTGAAGTGGTCACGCAGGTCGCGCTGGATGCGGCGCAGGTTGTCCCGCGAGTCCTTGCCGACCTGGAAGGTGACCTCGTCGATGTGCCGGCGCACGGCGTTCTTCGAGTCGGCCTGGCGGCGCTGCTTCATCCGCTTCTTCTCGTCGCTCACGGTCTTGGCGCCGAACAGCAGACCGGCGCCGACCGACAGCGGGTTCAGCAGCATGAACCCGGCGAAGGTGGACGCCAGGCCGAACATCAGCATGCCGCCGTAGCCACCGCGGGCGCCGATGAACAGCTTCTGCCCGATGCCGAACTTCTCGTCCGCGGGCATCTCCAGCGGGTCGACCAGGCCCGCCACCGAGCCGCCGGCGACCCGCAGCTCGGGCAGGGTCACGTCGACGGCCTCGGCGAAGTGCTCGGCGACCTGCTCGGCCAGCCAGCGGGCGCGCTCGGTCGTCCACACGAAGTTCTGCGCGACGGCGTGGGCCACCTGCTTGTGGAACCACTCGGCGAACTGCTCCCAGATGTCGGCCGGGTCGGCGTCCTCGAGGAGCTGCTCGGCGTCGCGGGAGACCGCGCGCAGCCGGTCGCGCAGGTCGTACTCGATGTCGGCGATCAGGTCGGCGACGCCGTCGGTGAGCGTGGTCTGCCAGCGCGCGGAGCGCTGGCGCAGCTCGTCGACGCGTGACCGCGCGGCCTCCAGCTCGCGGGCGAGCTGGCCGGCTTTCTCCGGGTCCTTCTGCGACATCAGCTCGGCCCGCATCGTGGCCTCCAGGGCCTGGCAGGTGACGAGCACGTCCTGGCTGGTGGAACGACGGTCCAGGTCGTCGGCGGCACCGACGACCTTGCGCAGCAGGAAGCTGGTGAGCGCCTGGAAACCGGACTCGGCGATGAGGTCGAGGTCCTGGGTGCGGGCCGCGTGCAGCCGCAGCGCAGAGGACACCGGCAGCAGCTCGGCGTCGACCCGGGCGGTGCGCAGGTGGCCCTGGTCGAGGTCGACGATCCGGCGCCAGTGCGGGTACAGGTCGGTCTTGGTGACGATGCAGGCGACGTTCGGGCAGAGCTTGCGCGCGGCCTGCAGGAACTCCAGCTCGGGGGCGGTGTACTCCTGGCTGGCGTCGGAGACCAGCAGCACCGCGTCCGCGGTGGGCAGGGCCGACATCGTCGCGGCGCCGTGTGCGGACCCGAGCCCGCCGACGCCGGGGGTGTCGACCAGCGCCAGTCCGCTCTGCAGGAGCTTGCGGGGCAGCGTCACCTCGGCGCGGGTGAGGCGGGCCCGGTTGCCGGGGTTGCCGGCCTCGGAGACGTGCTCGGCGAGCTGGTCGAGCCCGACGACGGTCCGCTCGGCCCGCTCGGTCGCCGCGCCGTCGGGGCCGGGGGCCTCGCGCACGAGGGTCACCGAGGTCTCCTCGCCGAAGCGCACGAGCGTCGGCACGGCGGTGGCGATGTCGTCGTCGACGGGGCACACGGTGGCGTTGACCAGCGCGTTCACCAGCTGGCTCTTGCCCTGCTTGAACTCGCCGACGACCAGCACCCGCACGACCGGGTCGGTCAGCCGCGCCCTCGTCTGCCGCAGCCGCGGTGCCAGGTCGGGGCGGGCGTAGGCAGTCACCGCCTTGAGGGCCAGGTCGACGAGCGCGACCGCCTCCGGCACCGCCACGACCGCGTCCCCCCGTCGTTCCGCGGGTGGTGCCCCACACCACCCGTCACGTTCCCGTCATGGATACACGAACGACGACGGCCCCGGTCACCCACGGGTGGGTGACCGGGGCCGGCCGGTCCGGGCGGGCGAACCCTACTGATCCGCCCGGAGCAGCGCTACCGGATCAGAGGGCCACGTCGGCGGAGACGTCGTTGTGCGACAGGAGGTCGGTGTGGCTGTGGTCGTCGGTGTGCGACTCGGCGTACTGGCTGTTGTCCGTGTTGTACGAGTCGTCGACGTCGACCGAGGAATGCGACTCGTTGTGGGTGTCGTTGAACGAGCCCGACGCGTCGTTCGAGCCGGTGGCGTCGCCACCCAGGGAGACGGCGCCGCCCTTGTCGGCGGAGATGTCGCCGGTGTTGTAGGCCGAGCCCGAGCCGAACGAGGTGGTGTTGTCGTCGCCGGACACCACCTGGTTGTCGTCGCCGACCACGTTGTGGTCGCCGGTGGTGACCGGGGCGTTGTTGTCGCCGCCGACGGCCACCGCGCCGTCGCCGGACGCGACGGTGGTCTTGGTGTCGATCGACTGGTTGAAGTCGCCGCCGCCGGTGTCGACGTTCTGGTTCACCGAGTTGTCGATGATGGTGTCGCGGTCGTCGATGTTGGTGGTGTAGTGGTTGTTGGTCACGTACTTGTCGATGTACTTGACCGGGTCCTCGCCGTGGTGGACGGGCGGCGGGGGCGGGGTGTGGTGGCCGTGACCGCCGTGGCCGCCGCCGGTGTTGTAGTCACGGTCGAACGACACGTCGTCGTTGTCCTGGGCCAGGACGAGCGCGTCCCGGACGTCGTCGGCGGAGACCTCGGACAGGCCGCACTGGGCGAGCATGCCGTGCGGGTCCTCCTTGAACTCGGCCAGGGCCTTCGGGTCCTTGAGCAGGTCCAGGATGAACTGGATCAGCGACTTCTCGACGGACATGACGTTCTCCTCATGGGATGCCGCCGGGCTCGGGCGCTCGACGGAGGGTTCGGGTGGTGCGGGAGGTGGTGACCGGGCCGGGGTCGGGGGCGTCCCGGCCCGGTCACCGGGCGGAGCGCTGGGTCAGCCGACGGACAGGTCGACGTCGTTGTGCGAGGCGATGTCGGTGTGGCTGTGGTCGTCCACGGTGGTGTGGGTGTCCACGCTGTTGTCCGTGTTGTACGAGTCGCTGATGTCGGTCGTCTGGTGCGACTCGTTCCAGGTCTTGTTGAACGAGTCGGTCGCGTCGTGCGAGCCGTTCGCGTCGCCGCCCAGCGAGACCGCGCCACCCTTGCTCGCGGAGATGTCGCCGGTCTTGTAGGCCGAACCCTCGCCGAAGGCGGTGGTGTTGCCGTTGCCGGCCACGACCTGGTTGCCGTCACCGACGACGTTGCCGTTGCCGGTGGTGACCGGGGCGTTGTTGTCGCCGCCGACGGCCACCGCGCCGTCACCGGAGGCGGAGGTCGACCGGATGTCGATGTCCTGGTCGAAGTCGCCACCGTGGGTGTCGATGTGCTGGTTCACGGAGTTGTCGACGATGGTGTCGCGGTCGTCGATGTTCTCGGTGTGCCACACGTCCTTGACGTGCACGTTCTCGTGCGACGCGGCGGCCTTGTGACCGTGGTCGCCGTGGCCCTTGCCCTCGCTCCAGCCGCCCTTGTCGCCGCCGCCCCAGTTGAAGCCGGTGTCGTAGTGGCGGTCGAAGGAGACGGTGTCGTTGTCCTGCGCGATGACCAGCGCGTCGCGGACGTCCTCCGGGGACAGCTCGGAGAGGCCGTAGTGCTGCAGGACCGCGTTCGGGTTGTCGTTGAACCAGTCGCGGACCTGGATGCTCTCGGAGCCGTTGCCGAGCAGGAGCTTGATGAAGTCGATCAGCGAGATGTCGTGTGCAGCCATGACGGCCTCCGGTGTCGCTCGGGGTGTGACCGGTCCGTCGGCGACGACCGGTGTTGATGACGAAAGCTAGGGGCGCCGGCCGGTCCGGCCATCGGGGATCGCTCCGGGTCCCCAGGGGGGCCGTTAGGGGATCGGTCCCCAACCTCGAACTGCTGCGCCGCACGGGCTAACACCGGGGCCGCCCCCGTCGATGGGTCTCGCGAGAGGACTACGCCGGCGTGCCGGTTCGACGAGGGGGGAGCAGTGATGTCGTACCTGCTCGGGATCGATCTGGGGGCCACCTCGGTGACCGCTGCCGTGCTGCGCACGGGCGGTGCCGCGGAGCCCGTGCGGCTGGGGGGCCGCGACGGGAGCGACGTGCTCCCGGCGGTGCTGGTCGCGACGCCCGGGGGGTGACCTGCTGTGCGGCGAGCCCGCCCGTCGCCGGGCCCCGGCCGAGCCGGACCGCGTCGCCCGCGGCTTCCTCGACCGGGTCGGGGACCCGACCCCGCTGTCGCTGGGCGGCTATGCCTACGCGGCCGAGGACCTGTGCGCCCGGCTGGTGCGCGTCCTGGTCGACGAGGTGTCCACCCGGCACGGCGGCCCGCCGTCGCGGATCGGCGTCACCTGCCCGGTGGGCTGGGGCCGCCACAAGCGGGACCTCCTGGCCGCCGCCCTGCGCCGCCGCGGGCTGACCGTCTCCCTGGTGACCGCGCCGCAGGCCGTCGCGCTCGCCCACCGCGCCGTCGTGCCGGCCGGGGGGCCGCTCGCCGTCGTCGACCTGGGGGGCAACGGGACCACCGCGACCGTGCTGGCCGCGGCCGCACCCGGGGTGCTGCCCGACGCCGTCGGCCGCACGCTGAGCTGCCGGACCGGTGGCGCCGACGTCGACGACGCGGTGTTCGCCTTCGTCCGGTCCTCCTCCCCGGCCACGGCCGCCGCCTTCGACGCGCTCGACCCCGACGACCCGCGCACCGTCGCCGCCCTGACCGCCCTGCGCGACGAGTGCCGCGCCGCCAAGCAGCTGCTGTCCCGGGACACCGTCGCGACCGTCCGGGTGGAGATGCCCGGCCTGCGGACCGCGGTGCGGATCCACCGCTCCGACCTCGACGAGCTCACCCGCCCGCTGCTCGAGCCGGTCGCCGACCTGGTGCAGGACGTCGCCGCCGCCGCCCCCGACGCCGAGGTGCTGCTCGCCGGCGGTGCCGCGCGGATGCCGGTCGTGGTGCAGGCGGTCTCGGCGGCACTGGGCCGCCCGGTCGCCGTCGTCGCGGATCCGGTGGCCGACGCCGCCCGCGGTGCCGCACTGGCCGTCGCTCCGGGGGCCGGGACCTCCTGGCCCGGTGTGCGGATGGCACCGCTGACCGGTGTCCCCGCGCCCCGCGAGCCCGTCGACCCGGCCGGGCGCAGCCCGTGGGACCGGCCCGGGCCGGAGGCCACCGAGCGCACCGACCGCACCGGCACGACCGACCGCAACGCGCCGGCGTGGCCGACCCGCGGCGAGCGGGAGCGGACCGCGCGGACCGAGCAGCCCGCCGCGGCCCCCACGGCCGTCGCGCTGCTCGACCCGGAGCCGCCGACCGGCCCGCTGACCGCGGTCCCCCGCCCCCGTACGGCGCAGCCCCCCGCCCCCGCACGGACCTCGGTCCTGGGCGCCGGACAGCCGCCCGCGCCGTCCGCCGTCCGCCCGGAGCGGCCCGCTCCGGACACCCTGGTCACCCGGGACTCCCCGGCCACCGCCCGTCGCGCCACGGTCACCCGGCAGCGCCTGGTGGTCGGTGCCGGTGGTCTCGCCGGTGCCGCGGCCATCGCGGGTGCGCTGCTGTTCTGGCCCACGACGAGCCCCGGGATCGGTGAGCTGAGCGCGGCCCCCGTGCTGAGCTCACCGGCCGTCGCGCCGGCCCCGGTCGCCCCGGGGGCCGCCCCGGCCGCCGGCGTCGCCGCCGGTCCGGCCGAGGGTGCCCCCGTGGGCGGGAGACACGCCGCCGCCGGTGGCGCCGGTGCCTCGGGTGGCGCGGCCACCGGGGGTACGGCGGCCCGCCCCGCCGCGGGTGCCGCCGCTCCGGTCGCGGCCGCCGCCCCGGCTCCGGCTCCGGTGGCTCCGGGCCCGGCCGTGCCCCCCGCACCCGTGGTGTCGACCCCTCCGGTCACAACGCCGCCGGCGACGAGCCAGGACCCGAGCACCCCAACGGAGGGCACACCCGACCCGACCACCCCGCCGGTCACCACCCCGCCCGCCACCGACCCGACCACCCCGGTCCCGGGCCCGACGACCACGGCCCCCGCGCCGACGTCGACCACCCCGGCCGCGGGTGCTGCTGCGTGATCATCCTGTCGGACAAGGAATCGATCACCGATCACCCTCTGCGCTGCGACGACAGCGCCGAGTGACCCCCACCCCGTCCCGCCCGGACCCCGGAGCGGGATGATTCGGACCGCCGGGCCGGCGTGGACACGGGAGCCCCCACGCCGGCTCGGCCCCATGCACTATGCGATACGGCCGTGCCCGAAGGTGTGACCGCTACCGCGTCGCGTCGCCCGTGTCCACCCCCTCCGACGTGGTAAAACACTGGTCGTCACGGTTCGGGCACGGTGTGAGAGGGGCGCGTGGTGACGCGGTTGGCGGGGGCGGTCATCGGCATGGCGGCGGGTGCGTTGGTGCTCGCGTATGTCGTGGTGGGCTGGCCCATCCTGGTGGTCGGAGGGCCGCTGCTGGTGGGAGTGGCCCTGACGGTCGGCATCCTGGTCCTCACCGAGCGCCCGCGGGCCGTGCTGGCACAGCGCCGCGCGACCCAGGGCGGCACGTCCCCCTGGCAGGCCGCCGCCGGTACGCGTGACGAACAGCCCGGCAGCGGGCTGATGAGCGGCTTCTTCGAGATGCCCGCGGCGCTGCCCGAGCAGCGGCCCGCCCCGTCGGACGCCCGCCCGGCCGGCACCCGGTAGCAGTACGTCACAATCGGCCGGTGCCGATCATCACGCGTACCGCCCGTGCCCTGACCCGGGCCCGCCCGTGCTGATCGGCATGCTCTTCGCGGTGTTCGCGATGCTCTGCAGCACCGTCGCCGCCATCCTCCAGGCCGACGCAGCCAACCAGGGCGGACGCACCAGCGCCGTCCTGGCCCGCCCCCGGTTCCTCGGCGGGATCGCGATGGACATCGTCACCTGGCTCTGCATGGTCGTCGCGCTGCAGTTCATCCCCATCTTCGCGGTGCAGGCGACGCTCGCCGGGGCCATCGCGATGACCGCCCTGTACGCCCGCTACTTCCGCGGCGAATGGCTGCGGCCGGTGCACCGGCTCGCCATCGGAGCCAGCATGCTCGGGCTCGCGTTCGTCGCCGGCAGCGCGGGGACCGAGCGCAAGCAGGCCCTGACCGGCCACGGCACGACCGTCGCCGTCCTGATCGCGGCGCTGGTCGTGATCATGGGTGTGACGCTGGCGATCACGAACTCGACCAAGCCGTGGCCGTCGGCGGTGCTCGCCGGGCTCGGGCTGGGCGGCGGCTCGGTCTGCATCCGCGCGATGCACGTGTCCGAGGGCGTCGACCTGGCCGGCCTGCTGCGCGAGCCGCTGGTCTACATCCTGGTCGGCATGGCGCTGACCGGCCTGTACAACTACGCCCGCGCGCTGCAGCTCGGCGACGTCTCCACGGTGACCGCGCTCTACATGGTCACCCAGGTCGTCGTGCCCGGGCTGGTCGGCATCACCCTGCTCGACGACACCGTCCGCCCCGGTCTGTGGTGGCTGCTGCTGCTCGGGCTGGCGCTCGTCGTCTACGGCACCTCCATCCTGGCGCGGCGCCGTCCGGAGAAGCGGACTCCCCCGCGGGTGGCCTAGTTTCGGGCCATGCCCTCCTTCGAGCGCCCCGGTGTGACCCTGCACTACGAGGAGCACGGCACGGGGTTCCCGGTGCTGCTGCTCGCCCCGGGCGGCATGAACTCGACGATCGCGGCCTGGGGCAACGCCCCCTGGGACCCGGTCGCCCACCTCGCGCAGCGGTACCGCGTCATCGCGATGGACCAGCGCAACGCCGGGTCCTCGGTCGCCGAGGTCCACGGCAGCGACGGCTGGGACACCTACACCGCCGACCAGCTCGCCCTGCTCGACCACCTCGGCGTCTCCGAGTGCGCGGTGCTCGGCATGTGCATCGGCGGCGCCTACATCGCGAACCTGCTGGTCACCGCCCCGCAACGCGTCCGGGCCGCGGTCGCGCTGCAGCCCATCGGCCGCGCCGACAACCAGCACCTGTTCGAGAAGAGCTTCGAGAGCTGGCGCGCCGGGATCGAGGCCGACCACCCCGGGGTCCCCGACGACGACTGGGCCGAGTTCCGCACGAACATGTGGGGCGGCGGCGGGATGCTGTACTCCGTTCCCGACGAGGCGCTCGCCCACGTCGCGACGCCGTGGCTGGTGCTGATGGGGATCGACGCCTTCCACCCGGAGCCGGTGTCGCGCCGCCTCGCCGGGCTCGCGCCGGGCGCGGAGCTGGTCGAGCAGTGGAAGGTCGAGCCGCACGTCGCCGACGGCCGCGCCGCCGTCGACCGGTTCCTCGCGGCCCACCTGGTCTGATTCCTCCACGACGCGCAGCGCCCGCCGCGGGCACCATGACCCCATGCCGAGCTGGGACGACGTGGTGCGGATCGGGTCCGGGCTGCCGGAGGTCGAGGAGTCGACCTGGTACCGGACGCCGTCGCTGAAGGTCCGTGGCAAGGGCTTCGCCCGGCTGCGCACCGAGGCCGAGGGCGGGCTGGTGCTGATGTGCTCGCTCGAGGAGAAGGAGGCGCTGCTCGCGTCGGGCGATCCGGCCTACTTCACGACCCCGCACTACGACGGCCACGGCTCGATCCTCGTCGACCTCGACCGGGTCGACGCGGGGCAGCTCGCGGAGCTCGTCGAGGAGGCGTGGCGGCGGAAGGCCCCGCCGTCGGTGGTGCGCCGGCGCGACGGTTGAGCCAGGATCGTCGTCGTGCGCTACGTGGTGATCGGGGCAGGGGCCGTCGGCGGGACGATCGCGGCGCGGCTGCACGCGGCGGGGCGGGAGGTCGTGGTCGTCGCCCGGGGCGCGCACCTCGACGCGATCCGCGAGCGCGGGCTGCGCCTGGACACCCCGGACGGGTCGACCACCCATCCGGTGCAGACCGTGGGCACGGTCGGCGAGGCCCGACCCACCCCCGACGACGTCGCGATCCTCGCCGTCAAGTCGCAGGACACCCCGCCGCCGCTGGCCGCGCTGCTCAAGGCGGCCCCCGGGATCACCGTGGTGTGCGCGCAGAACGGCGTCGCCAACGAGCGGCTCGCCGCGCGCCGCACCGACCGGGTGCAGGCGATGCTGGTGATCCTGCCGGCCGAGCACTACGAGCCGGGGGTGGTCGTCGCGTCGTCGTCGCCGGTCCCGGGCGTGCTCGACGTCGGCCGGTTCCCCTCCGGTGTCGACGCCACCACCGAGGCGATCGTCGCCGACCTCACCGCGGCCGGGTTCTCCTCCCGCGCCGACCCGGACGTGATGGCCGCGAAGTACGGCAAGCTGCTCACCAACCTGGCCAACGCCGTCGACGCGATCTGCGGGCTCGACGACCCCGACGCGCCCCGCCTCGTCGAGGCCGTGACCGCGGAGGGCCGCGCCGTCCTGGACGCGGCCGGGATCACCGCCCGGACCGGCGACGACGACCGCGTCCGCCGGGAGGGCACCATCACCGAGCGGCCGGTCGCGGGCGCGACGCGGCGGGGCTCGTCGTCGTGGCAGAGCCTGCAGCGCGGGACCGGATCCATCGAGGCCCGCTACCTCAACGGCGAGATCGTGGCGCTGGGCGCGGCGCACCGGATCGCGACCCCGGTCAACACCGAGCTGATGCGGGTGGCCGAGGAGATGGCCGCGGCCGGGGAGCGGCCGGCGTCGCGGTCCGGTGCGGACCTGATGTGACGGCTTACCCGCTCGACGTGGCGCGCCCGGCGTTCCTCGACGCGCTCGACGGGCTGTCGGCGTTGCTCGACCACGTCGACGACACCGGCCTGCACGCCCGCAGCCGCTGCCACGGCTGGCTCGCCGCAGACGTCCTCGCGCACCTGCACCTGGGTCTGGTCGAGATGCTCGCCGGGTTCCCCGCCCGCACCGACCGCCCCGCCGACGTCGACCTCGCGACCTACTGGACTGCGACGCCGCCCGGGTCCGGGGCGCCGGGCTGGGCGCACGAGCGCTTCGCCCGCGCCGTCGCGGCCGCATACGCCCGCCCGACCGGGCAGATCGTCCACGTCGCGATGACGCTGCGTGGCCTGCGCCGGCTCGTCGCGGACCTGGACGCGCCGTACCGGCTGGAGTTCCAGGGACACGTCCTCGACGTCGGGGACTTCGTCGGCACCTGGGTCGTCGAGGTCGTGGTGCACCACCTGGACATGACCGTCGCGCTGCCGGACGCACCGGCCCCGCCCGCGTCGGGGCTCGCGGTGGTGCGGGAGACGGTGACCCGGCTGGCCGGTCCCGACGTCGTCGCGGGGTGGGGGGACGACACCGCCCTCGCGCTCGCCGCCACCGGGCGGGAGCCGGGGATGACGCCCGTCCTGGGCTAGTAGGTGATGTGCGCGCCGGAGGCTTGGAGCTCGGACCGGCTGAACAGCGTCTCGCTGGTGTCCGACCCCACGGTGACCCTGTAGTACTCGCTGCCGGCCGGGACGTCGTCGACGGAGAACGCGAACGTGCAGCTGTCCGACCAGCCGGACCAGCCGGCGGGCCCGGACACCCCTGGTCCGAGGGACCCGGTCCCGACGACCGCTCCCTCTCCGTCCCGGATGCTCACCGGGGTGCCGCTGTCGAGCCAGCCGAGGTAGCCGGCCCCACCGCAGGCGGAGAAGAGTGCGACGGTCCCGGCGGCCCCGGTGATCGACACGGTCCCCGTGACGTCCATCGTCCGCTGCGCCGCGACCGCCGACCCCAGCAGCGCGACCAGTAGGACTGCTCCGACGACGGCCAGGACGACCCATCCCCGTCGCGGTGCCGGACGCGGAGGCAGGGTCCAGGAGGTGACGGGCACCGGCCCGAACCCGGCCGGGACGGTCGCCCACGGCGGGGGCTGCGGCGGCGTCCACGGGCCGCGGCCCGACCACGGAACCGGTCGATCGACGGTGTTGGTCATGTCCCCACGTCCCCACGACGGCGGGCACCCGATGCGCCCGCGACGCCCTCCTGCCGGGCCGGTGAGCTGCTCCGTTTCGCCCCGTCATCACAAGAGATGAAGTACGCCGTCCGGAGCAGGGCCACCGATAACGACAGGGTGGTGCGTGCGATGGGCAGGCAACACGGCCGGACTCGTCCGGCCGCCGTCGTCGGGGAGGGTCGTCATGGTGGAGCGGTGCCGGTGCGGGGCGGAGCTGCTGGGCTCGCTGCACTTCTGCGTGGGGTGCGGACGGCCGCGGGCGCAGGCCGTCGTCCCCCGGCCGCGGACCGGGGCGGTGCCGGTCGGCGCCGGGGCCCCGGTGCCGCAGGGACGGACCGCCGTGCAGCACCCGTCGACGGCGCAGTACCGCCCCGCCGACCGGTACCGGCCCGCCGCGCCGCCGTCGGCCCCGTCGGCCTGGGCCGGCCCGCAGCCGACCGGCTACGCGCCGGGCTGGGACGTCCCGGCCGGGTGGGGCCCGGTGGCGACCACCCCGTCGCGGACGCCGTGGGTCGTCGCCTCGCTGGTGCTGGTGACGCTGCTGCTGGCCGGGGCGGCGCTGCTCGTCCTGCGCCCCGACCTGCTCCCCGGCACCGCGCCCACCGTGACCCCGGCGGCCGCGCCGGTGCCGGTGGTGGTCGCCCCGGCCGCGGCGCCGGTCGTGATCCCGCCAACCACCTACGTGCCGGGCTACAGCCCGTCGCCGACGACGTCGCTCACCGAGCAGGCCGCCGCCGACGGCCCGCGCGTCGCCGCGACGGCCGGCTACTGGGTCCCGCAGCTGTCCTCCAAGCGCGCCGGCACCAGCGACGGCGGCATCACCTACGACGAGCAGGGCATCCTCGACCACTACCGCCGACCTCGCCGCGCAGTACCCGGGCGCCGCGCTGCTCTGGTCCGGCGACTGGCCGGTGTTCCGCAACAGCGACTACTGGGTCGTGGTCGTCGCCCAGCCCTTCACCACCGCGGCCGGTGCGAACGCCTGGTGCGACGCCCAGGGCTTCGGCTCCGACGACTGCTTCGCCAAGAAGATCTCCTGGAGCGACGGCCCGCAGGGATCGACGGTGCACCGGTGAGCGCGCCGTACGGGCCGCGTCGGCGGACGCCGCTGCCGGACGTGTCCGTGCTGTTCCCGTGGCGGGCGTGGACCCGGCACCCGTGGTTCCGGTCGTGGACGACGTGGGTGTTCGTGGCGCTGATCGCGGTGCCGCCGCTGGCGACGACGCTGCCGACGTCCGGCTCCGACGACATCCTGCTGCCGTCGATCGTCTTCGCGTTCTACTTCGCCGCGGCCTGGTTCCTGGTGCTGTGGAAGGTCGTGGCGCCGGGCGGGGTGACGGGCCCGGTGCTCGCGCTCGTCGCCGGGATCGCGCTGGTCGTCGAGGCTCCGGTCGCGATGGCCCTCGAACGCGCCTTGGCGGCCGACACCGACACCCTGCTCGCCGGGATCGTGACCGTGGCCGTGCCGGAGGAGCTCGCGAAGCTGCTGCCGGTCGCGGCGCTCGCCCTCGTCCACCGACGGGCGTGGCACTCGCTCTCGCCGCGGGACTTCCTGTTCCTGGGCGCGACCTGCGGCCTGGTGTTCGGCGCCGTCGAGGCCGTCAAGTACGCGAACGACTACATGGTCATCGACGACGCGCGGTCGGGGCTGACGCTCGCGTGGCGCCTGCTGACCGGCCCGATCGTCCACGCCTGCTGGGCGGGGCTGTCCGCCTACTTCCTCGGGCTCGCGTCGCGCTACCGCGACGCCGGACCGTGGCTCGCCCTGGCCGGTCTCGGGATCGGGCTCCCCGCGCTGCTGCACGGGCTGAACAACCGGGTCGCCGGGGAGTACGGCGTCGCCTGGGCGGCGGTGGAGGGGCTCAGTGCGCTGCTGTTCCTCGGCTACGCCCGGATCGGGCTGGTCGCAGCCGTGCCGCCGCGGGTCACGACCGGGACCCCGTGGGCCGTCGGGCACCCGCCGTCCCCGGTCGCCGATCCGGCCCGCCCGGCCCCTGCTCCGTGGTCGCCGCCGATCCGACCCGGCACCCCGCCGCCGTCGGCCCCGTCCGGCCGGGTCCCCGACCTCCCGACGACCCGGCTGCCCGTCGTCGGACGCCCGTGACCGGAATCCACTCGGCCCCGCCCGCGTGCGCGCCTACCGTTGGCCCATGACCTCCGACGCGCACGGCACCGAGATCCGTACCCTCGCCGAGCTGCAGGAGATCACCGGGCAGCCCATCGCGCCCGCGCTGGCGAAGGAACGCGACCACCTCGTGGACGTGCACCGCGCCTGGCTGGCGGCGT
Organism: Pseudonocardia sp. ICBG162; assembly: GCF_020496225.1. Taxonomy (NCBI): domain Bacteria; kingdom Bacillati; phylum Actinomycetota; class Actinomycetes; order Pseudonocardiales; family Pseudonocardiaceae; genus Pseudonocardia; species Pseudonocardia sp. ICBG162. Next base: position 1,265,791 of record NZ_JAHLJD010000031.1, on the reverse strand, counting down.
CCCGGTTCCTGCTCCTGGCGACGTCGGGCCGCGACGGCACCTGCGACGTCTCGCCGAAGGGTGACCCGGCCGGGTTCGTGCACGTCGTCGACGACCGCACGGTCGCGATCCCCGAGCGTCCCGGCAACGGCCGCGTCGACGGCTGGCGCAACGTCCTGGAGAACCCGCACGTCGGCGTGATCCTGCTGGTGCCGGGGCGCAACGACACGCTGCGCATCAACGGCCGGGCCCGGCTCGTCCGGGATGCGCCGTACTTCGACGAGCTCGTCGTGAAGGGCCGCCGGCCGCTGCTCGCCTGCGAGGTCGCGATCGACCAGGTCTACTTCCACTGCCCCAAGGCGTTCCTGCGCTCCGAGCTGTGGGCGACGACGAGCTGGCCCGCGCCGGACGCGCTGCCCTCCACCGCGCAGCTCGCCAAGCGGCTCGCCCGTCCCGACGAGCCACTGGAGAAGATCGAGGAGTACTACGGTGCCGGCTACGCGGCCCGGCTCTACTGAGGGTCGCGCAGGTTACATCGAAACCGCAGGTCAGACCCTGCACAATCGGGAGACGTGACACCCCCCGTCCCGCCGCTGCGGCGATCCCTGCGCGCCCTGCTGTCCGCCGTCCTCACCGCGCTCGCGATCCCGGTCGTGCTCGCGGCGGGTGCCGCGCTGCCGCCGGCCGCGGTGGTCGTGGGGATCGTGCTGGCGGTGGTCGTCGCCGGGGTGGCCCGCACGCTGTCCTGGGTGGCCGGGGAGCCGGTCGGCGAGCGGGCGACGGCGCTGGCCGTGGCCAGCGGCCTCGGGGCGGGGACCGCGGCGATCGCGCTGGGCGTGGTCGCGGTGTTCGCCGGTCCCGCGGTGCTGGTGCTCGTCCCACTGCTCACCGGGGCCGGGGTCGCGACCTGGTGGGTCGCCCGCCGGGACGTGCCGCCCGCGCTCTGACTCCATGATCACCGGTTGTGGAGTCCGGAGTGCACTCCACGGCCCTCTGCGCTCCACAACCGGTGATCATGAGGCCGCACGGCGACCGCCATGCGCCACTGGTCGCGGGCCGGCGTCGCACGGGAATGGCGCGAGGCACCGTTCCCCGGGAACGACGAAGGCCCAGGCTCGGCGGGAAATCTGCCGCTGACCTGGGCCTTCGTGTGTGGAGCGGATGACGGGAATCGAACCCGCGTATTCAGCTTGGGAAGCTGATGTTCTACCATTGAACTACATCCGCATGGCGTGAGATCACCCTAGCATCACGATCCGCGTACCTGTCACGGACCTCCCCTGCCCGGTCGTCGCACGATCCGACCACCGGGCGCGCGTGTCTCGACCCGGCCGCCCGCTCCGCGCACACTCGTCACCGTCGGTCAGACCTCGGCCGGAAGGCGACTGCGATGACGGTGTTCGAACCGACGTCGGGCGACGTGTCCGGGTTCCCCCCGGACCACGAGCACGACGTCCTGCTCATCGCCGGCAGCCGTCCCGAGGTCGCCCGGCTCGCCCCGGTCGCCGGGGCCGTCGCGGCGGCGGACCGCATCCGCGGGATCACCGTCGCCACCGGGCCGGACCCGATGGCCGTCCACGAGGCGTTCGAGGCCCTCGGTGTCCCCACCGACATCACGGTCCTGCTGCCGCTGGAGACCGGGCCCGGCATGGCCGACGTCGCCGCAGCGCTGTTCACCCGGCTCGACCAGCTGCTCGTCGACCAGGACCCGTCCGCGGTGCTGGTGCACGGCGGTGGGCTGGCGGCCGAGGTCGCGGCGACGGTCGCGTTCTGGCGGCGGATCCCGATCGTGCACATGCAGGCGGGCATGGGGACCGACGACCTGCTGTGCCCGTTCCCGCAGGAGGCGCACCGGCGGGTCATCGGCCAGCTCGCGTCGCTGTTCCTCACCACCAGCGGGTCCGCGCTGGGCAGCCCGCTCGGCCCGAACGTGCTGACGATCGGCGACACGATCAACTCGCTGCCCGGGCCGCAGCACCAGGGCTGTGTCGACGCGCTGGAGCGGATGCACGACCAGCACCGCAGGCTGATCGTCGTCGACCTGGCGAGGGCCTCGTCGTCGCCGGTGCTGCGCGGGATCGCGGACCTGCTGGAGCGGTACCCGCGGATCGAGATCGTGCTGTTCGGCGCGCTCGCCGCCGGGGAGACGGCGCAGTCGCTCGGGACCCACCCGCGGGTGACGGTCGTGGCCGAGCCGGCGCTGCCCGACCAGCTGGCCGTGCTCACCGCGGCGACCGTCCTGGTGAGCGACGACCACGAGCTCGTCGTCGACGCACCCGGTCTCGGCACCCTCGCGGTCCTGGTCGACGGGCCGAACGTGCCGCAGCCCGGCGACTCGATCCGCAGCATCGCCGCGCACGACGCGGCCGCCGCCGTCGCGCAGGTGCTCGACGGCGACCACGGGCGCCGCGCCGCCGCGTCGGACGGTTTCGAGGCCGCCCGCGCCGAGCAGGCCGTCGCCTGGATGTTCGGGCTGACCCGCTCGCCGCAGCTGCCCGACGACCTCGTCGGCGGTGGCCGGCACAGCCCGGGCGAGGTGGAGTCGGACTCCGAGGAGTCCTCCGAGGCGTGACCGCGGGCCCTGGATAGGGTGTCGGCGTGCTGCTCTCCGACGGTGACCTGCGCAAGGACATCGAGTCCGGCCGGCTCGTGCTCGACCCGTGGGACGTCGAGATGCTCCAGCCGTCCAGTGTCGACGTCCGGCTGGACCGGTACTTCCGCGTCTTCCAGAACTCGCGCTACACCCACATCGACCCCGCCCAGCAGCAGGACGAGCTGACGACCCCGGTGGAGACGCCGGACGGCGAGTCGTTCGTGCTGCACCCCGGCGAGTTCGTGCTGGGCTCCACGTTCGAGCGCGTCGGGTTGCCCGACGACCTGGCCGGCCGGCTGGAGGGCAAGAGCTCGCTCGGCCGTCTGGGTCTGCTGACCCACTCCACCGCCGGGTTCATCGACCCGGGCTTCACCGGCCACATCACCCTCGAGCTGTCCAACGTGGCGAACCTGCCGATCACGCTGTGGCCCGGGATGAAGATCGGGCAGCTGTGCCTGTTCCGGCTGTCCAGCCCGGCCGAACGGCCCTACGGCACCGAGGGCGTGGGGTCGCGCTACCAGGGGCAGCGGGGTCCGACGCCGTCGCGCGCGTTCCGCAACTTCCACCGCACCGACACCCGGCGGGCCTGAGCTCGTCGCCCCGCCGGGGGTGACGGCGTCGCTACCCTGGGCGGTGATGGACGCCGACCGCAGCTCCCCGGACCCGTGGGCCACCGGCCGCCGCCGGAGCGGCCGGCCCGACCGCGGCGTCCGCCGCGCCAGTCCGCCCCGGCAGGACGACGCCGGACCCGACGCGACCGACGCCGCCCGCGCCGACACGCCCGGACCCGACACGGCCGGACTCGACACGGCCGGGCGTGGCGCCGCCGGTGAGAGGGCCGCCGGGGGGAGCGCGACCGGTGAGAGCCCGGCCCGCTCCGAGACCGACACCCCACCGCCCCCCGGCACCGAGCTCGTCGTGTCCCCCGTGGCGCCCCCGGAGCCCGACCCCGGCTCGCGCGCCCTCACCCGCCGGCCCGCACCCGGCCCCGCGGACCCGCCACAGGCGGACCGCGGGACGGAGGACCGGGACCCCTGGGCCCCGTGGCGCCGCCTGCGCCCCCGCACCGTCCGCGGCGCCACCGCGCTCGGTCTCGCGGGCGCCGCGGTCCTGCTCCTGCCCTTCCTCGACGACCCGGGCCGCTGGTGGGTCCCGGTCGGCCTCGGGTTCGGCACCCTGGTCCTGCTGGCCCTGCTGCGGCTGGACCGGCTGCTGCAGGGGTGGGCACCGCACGTCGCCGGGGTCGTGCTCGTCGCTGCCCTGGTGAACGGGACGCGGGAGAACCCGTGGGCGTGGGCACTGGCCCTGTCGGTGGGGGTGATCGTCGCCGGGGCGCTGCTGCTGCCGCGCTGGACGGTGCTCGCCGCCGGCGTGGTGCTGCTGGTGGTGTCCGGGGTCGGCTACTCGTTCCGCTCGGCCGAGATCCGGCAGGACCAGGCCCGCGTCGACGCGCAGGCCGGAGCGCAGTTCCGTACCGACCTCGGCGTCGCCCGCCCGCAGCTCGCGCTCGTCTCGCTGGACACCGGGGTCGCCTCGCCGAACCCGGCCCGGGTCTGCCGCCTCGTCCAGCCCGCCGCGCTCGACCAGCTCCGCGCCGCGACGGGTGCGGCGGGCTGCGAGGACGCCGTCGCCGTCCTGCACGGGCGGATGCCCGCCGGGGCACAGGTCACCGTCCCGGACCGGCGTCCGGACCCGGAGGTGGCGGTCGGCGCCACCACCGCCGTCGACGCCTGCGGCTCGGCGTGGGGCGCGGCCGCACCGCAGCTCGGCCGCGTCGTCCTCACCCGCACCACCACGACGACGTTCCAGGTCAGCTCCTTCACCCCCTGCTGACCCCGCACACGACGACGGCCGGGCACCCCCTGCGGGGTACCCGGCCGTCGTCGGTGGTGGGTCAGTTCTCGTTCGAGCGCTCCGGTGTCGCCTCCTCCGGCGACGACCCGTTGCTCGACCCGTTCGCCGCTCCGTTCCCCGACGACGCCGGGGTCCCGGTGCTCGACGCACCGTCCGAACCGGCCGGGGTCGGGTCCTGCTTCGCGGCCTCGTCGGCCACCTCGGCGGCCGGGGTGGCGGTCCCCGGGGCGTCGGTGGTCGGCGCGCTCTGGCCCTCGGTCTCGGGCTGCGGCTCCGGCGCGGTGTCGGCAGGGGCGTCGCCCCGCTTCACCGCGGCGAGCAGCATCTGCGAGACGTCCTGGACCTGCACGGCCTCACCGGCGGTCTGGTTCACACCGTCGGTCATCATCGTGCGGCAGAACGGGCAGCCGACCGCCAGCGTGCCGGACGGCTCCGAGCCGCCACCGGCCTTCGTGAGGGTCTCGGCGGCCTCCTCGGCGCGGGTGAAGTTGATGCGCTTGCCGATGCGCTCCTCCATCCACATCCGGGCGCCACCGGCACCGCAGCACATCGACCGGTCGCCGTGGCGCGGCATCTCGGTCAGCGTGGTCGTCCCGGCCGCACCGGTCGCGTTGATCAGCGCGCGGGGCTCCTCGTAGACCTCGTTGTGCCGCCCGAGGTAGCAGGGGTCGTGGTAGGTGACCGGGCCGGTCTCCTCGCCCGCCGGGGCGGACACGGGGACCAGCTTCTTGTCCCGCACCAGCTTGTTGAGCAGCTGGGTGTGGTGCACGACCTCGTAGTGCCCGTCGAGCTGGGGGTACTCCCGGCCCAGGGTGTTGAGGCAGTGCGGGCAGGTCGTCACGATCTTGCGGGTGCCCGTCTCGCGGCCCTCGAAGACCGTGTTCAGGGTCTCGACGTTCTGCTGGGCGAGCATCTGGAACACGAACTCGTTGCCCGAGCGGCGCGCCGGGTCACCGGTGCAGGTCTCGCCCGAGCCGAGGACGGCGAAGTTCACCCCGGCGCGGTGCAGCAGCTCCGCGGTGGCCCGGATGGTCTTCTTCTGGCCGTCGTCGAACGCGCCGGCGCAGCCGACCCAGAACAGGTACTCGGTCTCGGCGTCCAGCTCGCCCTCGACGACCGGGACCTCGAAGTCGAGGCCCTTGGTCCACTCGAGGCGGTCCTTGGCGTTCTGGCCCCAGGGGTTGCCCTTGTTCTCCAGGTTCTTGAACAGCGAGTTGAGCTCGGTGGGGAACTCGGTCTCGATGAGGACCTGGTAGCGGCGCATGTCGATGATGTGGTCGACGTGCTCGATGTCGACCGGGCACTGCTCGACGCAGGCGCCGCAGGTGGTGCAGGACCACAGGATGTCGGGGTCGATGACGCCCAGGACGTCCTCGCCGCCGACCAGCGGACGGCCCGCGGCCTCCAGCGCGTCGACCGGGATGGCCTTGAGCCGCTCCTCGGCGCCCTCGCCGGTGATGCCGACCTCGTCGCCCGCCATGTCGCGGCTGCCGCCGGCGAGCAGGTAGGGGGCCTTCTCGTAGGCGTGGTCGCGCAGGGCGTTGACCAGCAGCTTCGGCGACAGCGGCTTCTCGGTGTTCCACGCGGGGCACTGCGACTGGCAGCGGCCGCACTCGGTGCAGGTGGTGAAGTCGAGCAGGCCCTTCCAGGTGAAGTCCTCGACCTTGCCGACGCCGAAGGTGTCGGTGTCGGGGTCGGCCTCCTCCAGGTCCAGCGGCTTGCCGTTCGACATCATCGGCCGGGTCGCGCCGAGGGCCTTGTAGCCGTCGTCGTTGCGCTTGAAGTAGATGTTCGGGAACGCGGTGAACCGGTGCCAGGCCACTCCCATCGTGGGCTTAGCGGCGATCACGATCAGCCAGATCATCGCGGACAGGACCTTGACCGCGGCGAACACCGAGACCAGCGCCGGGGACGCGGGCAGGACCGCGGACAGGGCGTAGGAGACCGGGGCGGACCAGACCGGCACGTCGAACGCGCCCATCGAGATCTTCGCGGCCCGCACGACCAGGATGCCCAGGCCCTCGAGGAACACGACGCCCTCGACGAAGTACGCGCGGCCCATGTTGGAGCCGTAGAACCGCGACATCCTGCCCTGGGAGCGCGGGTTGTTCAGCTGGCGGATCACGATCAGCGCGCCGATGCCGACGACGGTCGCGACGCCGAGGATCTCGACGTAGAGGGAGTAGACCGACCACTCGCCGATGATCGGCAGGTGGAAGGTGGGGCTCCAGACCTCCACGAAGGCCTCGGCCAGCGCCAGGATCAGACCCAGGAAGCCGACCATCACCAGCCAGTGGAGGATGCCGACCTTGGTCCACTTGAGCATCCTGGTGTGACCCAGGGTCTCCTTGAGCATCGTCGCGAACCGCGGCCCGAACGGGCCGTTGCGCGTCGGGTCGGACCCGCCGAGCCGGATGATCTTCACCATCCGGGTCACGGTCATCGCGACGAGGGCCACGGCGACGATCGCCGACAGCACGGTGACGATGCCGAGCGTGTACTGCACCCAGGTCATCTGGAGGAACCTCCCTGTAGAACACCCAGCGGTCCCTGCCGGAGCGTGGTGCTGCCGTGACGGAACGGGACGGGAATCGATGAACCGGTCCGGTGGGGCACCGGGGCTGCGGCGGAGCGCGCGCGTCCACGGGCGCACGGCGTACCGTGCCGCCGGGACGGGGCGGGCCTCTCCATCGCAGTGCCTCCTCGGACCTCGCCGCCGCGCTGGTGTGGTGGGGCGCGACGACGGTCGGGCGAAGGGTAGTGCGCCCGGCCGAGGGTTGCCCGACCTCACCAGGGGTCGGCCGCGCGTGTTACCGAACAGTAGCCAAGGCCGACCATGACATCCCGGGTCAGGGTCGGGATGTCGGGGAGACACGAGTCACGCCCGATCGACGCTGGTCCGACCGTGTCGACCCGATCGCGCAGCGTGGCGCACCCGTGGGCCGGGTGGCTCAGCCCCTAGGATCCCGGACGGGTCTCGTGGTCTACTCGCCTGCGGGAGCGACCGGGACAAGCGGACTGCCGCAAGGAGGAGCTGTGAAGACCTCGTACGAGGCGATCCAGCTGGTACTCGCCCAGGGCGGACAGCTGACCACGGTCAACCTCCGCGACTGGATCACGAACAACATCGTGCCGCTGATCCTGCTCGCGATCGCCGTCATCCTGCTGTGGATCGGTGGTCGCGGTGACAACGCCGGCGTGGCCCGGCGCAGCATCGGGCTGCTGGTGGGTCTGATCGCACTGGGCATCGCCGTGACCGGCAGCGGTCCGGCCATCGGACAGGCGCTGGCCAACCTGCTCGTGACCCCGGGCTGATCCGTGCTCGTTCGCACGGACGACGAGGTCTACCGCGTCGACGCCGTCTGGCTCGGGCCGCCGCGGGCCACGTTCCCCTGGCGCGCCCGCTACGTCAGCTACGGCGTCGGGCTCCTCGTCATGATGCTGATCATGTTCGTCCAGCGCCGGCTCGGCATCGGCCTGGACTTCTTCTCCGTGGCCTGGGCGCTCGTCGGCACCGTCGCGATCACCCGCCTGCTCGGCAAGAAGATCGACTACGAGCGGCCGCTCGGTCAGGTCCTCGGCCAGTTCTGGGCCGAGGTGACCGGGCCGCGGGCCGGACGCAGGGCCGCGGGCGGCTCGGTCCGCGCGGGCCACGTCCGCGTCCACACCACCCGCGCCCACCCCGGCGTCCCGTCGGCCGGTGGCCGGACCCCCGCGCTGTCCACCGCGCAGCGCACCCGGATCGACGCCGCGGGGACGCGGCCGCCGGTCACCGTGGACGCCGTCGTGGACGCGCCCGCCACCACCTCCTCGGTGGTACCGGGGCTCGAGGCGCCGGTCGCGGCACCCGCGCGCGTGGTCCCGCCGCTGCCGGAGCCGGGCAGCGCCCCGCGCAGGAGCCGTTTCCGCCGCGCCCGCGGCGGTGGCGGCGGTCGCGGCGCGAGCGTGCCCGCGCGCACCACCCGTCCCGACCCGTGGCGCCGGAGTGGCCACCGTGGCCGCACCTGAGCGGACCCCCCGGCCGAAGGCCCGGCGCGGCCGGGCCCGTGCCGGCGAGGGCGGTTCGGACTACACCCCGTCGATCGCGCTGCGTTCGATCGACGGGCACATCACGCGTACCAACGGGCAGGTCATGGCCTGGTACCGGCTCGCGGCGCAGGCGTGGAGCTTCCGCAGCGACAACCAGCGCGAGGTCCTGATCCGGCAGATCGCCGCGCAGCTCGGCGAGCTGCAGGGGCGCTGGCTGCACCTGCGTGTCACGACCCGGCCCTACCCGGTGCACATGTGGGCGGAGTCGTTCGACCAGAACGCGATCGGCCGCATGCCCGACGTGCCCGGCGCGCTCGGCTGGGACGGCTTCCTGGAGGGCGAGCAGCGCCACCTGATGGGCCTGTCGATGGCCGACAAGGAGGTCTTCCTCGGCATCGAGGTCTCCGGCCGCGGGCTGATCGACCGCTGGGTGGAGCGCGCCGCGCCCGTCCTGGACCGGCTCGTGCCGTCCGCGGTCAAGGCCGAGCTCGCCGCGCTGGAGACCGAGATCAACCACCTCGACGTGCTCGTCGCCGGGTCCGGCCTCGACGCCGTCCCCGCGAGCGCGGAGGACATGGCCTGGCTGATGCACCGCTCGGTCGCCCTCGGGCTGCCCGCCCCGCGCGGGCTGTCCTCGGTGCCGCGCGGGGTGTCGACCTGGGAGCCGGAGGACCTCGCCGCGTTCACCGAGGGTGTCGACCTGCACCAGGAGCCGTACGCGCCGACGGTGCAGGTCGTCGGGCGGATGCGCAGCCAGACCGTCACCCGCAACGTCGCGGTGCTGAGCGTCGGGCTGATGGAGGGTCTGCGGATCCCCGAGATCGACGACCCGTGGATGCAGCACTCCGACCGGCTGCCGTTCCCGGTGGAGTGGTCCGCGCGGATCTACGTGCGCCGCCCGGAGGACGTCACCGGCGAGCTGCAGCGCCAGATGGGCAAGGTGCGCAGCCAGATCCGGCACTACACCCACGACCACGACCTCGACCCGCCCATGTCGCTCGCGCGGCAGGCCGACCGGGTCCTGGAGGTCGAGGACGAGCTCACCACCGGGCTCACCCAGCTCAACACCCGTCTCTACGGCTGGTGGCGGATCGCCGTCTCGGGCCGCGACGAGGCCGAGGCCACCACCCGCGCCCAGCAGGTCGTCGACCTGTACCGGCCCAAGGTGCAGATCGAGCACCCCGAGGCGCAGTACCGCTACGCCCGCGAGTTCATCCCCGGCGAGCCGCTGGCCGCGACGGCCTACCGGCGACGCGGGTCGGTCACCTGGGCGGCCGCCGCGGTCCCGGCCGCGACGGCCAGCGTCGGCGACCGCCGCGGGATCATGCTCGGCGAGACCTGCACCGCGACCCGCCGCCCGGTCGCCTGGGACCCCTGGCTGGCCCAGGAGGTGCGGCGCGCGTCCGGCCTCACCGCGATCGTCGGCGGCCTGGGCTCGGGCAAGTCGTTCCTCACCGGGCTGGTCGTCTACAAGACGCTGCGCGCCGGGGCCCGCTGGACGGTGCTCGACCCGTCCGGCCCGCTGGCCGAGCTGACCCGGTTGCCGGAGCTGGCGCCGTTCTCCCGGCACATCAACCTGCTCCGTGCCGACCCCGGCATCCTCAACCCGTACCGGGTGGTCGCCGAGCCGCGCCCGGACCACTTCCTCGACGACGAGGACCCGGAGCGTGCCTGGAAGCGGGAGCGCTCGCTGGCCGCGGCCACCCGTCGCCGGCTGGTGCTCGACGTGCTGTCCGGGCTGCTGCCCTACGAGATCGCCCGCCAGCCGCACACCCGGATCGTGCTGCTCCGCGCGGTCCGCGAGGTCGGCGGCTCGCCCGACCGGCACCCGGGCATGGTCATCGACGCGCTGCGCCGGCACGCGACCGAGGGCGAGGACCACGCCGGCGTCGTCGCGGACTTCCTCGACGAGCGGCGCGAGCTGCCGCAGGCCGCGCTGCTGTTCCCCGACGAGACCCGCGCCGACCCCTGGCAGGCCGACCGCGACTACCGGCTCACCGTGCTGACGATGCAGGGGCTGTCGCTGCCGCGCCCGGGCAGCCCGCGCGAGGAGTGGACCGACAACGAGTCGCTCGGTGTCGAGCTGCTGAACCTGGCGTCCTGGCTGACCCAGCGCACGATCTACGACGCCGACCGCAACCTGCGCAAGGGCGTCGCGCTCGACGAGACGCACTTCCTGTCCCAGGTGCCCACCGGCAAGGTGCTCATCGACCGCCTCGCCCGCGACTCCCGCAAGTTCAACGTCCGCGCCCTGTTCGCCTCCCAGCTGGCCGGCGACCTGCTGCGGGTGTCGGGCTTCGCGTCGCTGGTCAACGCCGTGTTCGTCGGCCGGACCGACGACGAGGAGGCTCAGTCCGAGGCGCTGCGGCTGCTGCGCGTGCCCACCGACGTCGGCTACGAGGAGATGCTCGGGACCCTGTCCCCGCGCCCCCGCCACGACGACCGGCCCGACGACGCGCCCCGCCAGTTCGTCTTCGCCGACGGCCACGGCGGCGTGGAGAAGGTCCGCATCGACCTGGAGGCGCCGCACCTCGAGCACATCCGCGAGGCGCTCGACACCAACCCCGACGCCGCCCGCGTCGTCGCCCCGCGCCCGCCGGGTGGCCCGGCGATCACCGCGCCCGGGCATCCCGAGATGACCGCACCCGACGAGCCGAGCCCGCTGCCCGCGCGGCGCGCCCCGGCCCCCGTGGTGCTGCCCGACCTCGACGGCGACGAGATCGACCTGCGCACCGACACCCGGATCGGCCCCGGCGACGACGACCCGGTCCTGGCCGGCGGGATCCGTGCCGGTGGGGTGCAGGTCGTGTCGGTCGCCGCGACCGACGCCGCCGTCGGCCGCGCGGAGCTCTACGACGACGAGCAGCTCGACCTGCTCGACGAGCTCGACGACGACTGGGTGGTCGACGAGCCCGCCCCGACGAACGGCACCCGCCCGTCGAGCGGCGACGGCCCGGTCGACGGGTCCGCCGTCACGAACGGCCACCCCGCGGCCGCTCCCCCCGACGGGGACGGACGGTGACGGCGGGCCTCGACCCGTCCGGCGGCGCAGGCATCTGGGTCGTCCTGGGCGTGCTGCTCGCGGCCGTCGTCGTGTCGGTGCGGAAGACCCGCCGCCGCAGGCCGCAGACGCCCGGGGTGATCCGCCGCCGTCGCCGGCGGACGGCGGTCCTGGTGGTCACCGCGATCGCCGGCGGCACGCTGCTGCTCGGCTCGCCCGCCATGGCGCAGGCGCTGGACTGCAAGTCCCCGCCGGAACCGGACCGCCCCGGCACCGGGCTGGTCGGCTCGCTGGACCGGCCCTCGGCCCTGCACGGGGAGGCCGGCAGCGTCTACGAGGAGGTCGGCTACGCCGGTCTCGTCTGGCACAACTACGACCTGGGCTGCGCCACGTCGGGCGTGCTGAACCCGTCGGTCACCACCGACACCTGGCTGGGCAACCAGGTCTTCAACCTGGCGAAGCTGACCGTCGGTGGGGTGAACTGGGCGCACTACCTCATCGCCGACGGCGGGTCGCTGTTCGCGCCGCTCGACCAGGTCATCACCACCGCGACCCGGGCGATGTACGAGACCGTGTTCACCACCTGGGTGGGCCTCGGCCTGCTCGGGTTCGCGATCATCGTGCTGCTGCTGGCGATGCGCGGGGAGCTCGCGCGCCAGGCCCAGCGCACCGGCATCGCCGTCCTCGCGCTGATGCTCGGCTCCGCCGCCTACCTCGCACCGGTCGACTGGTCCCGCGCCGCGGACAACCTGCTGCTCGACGGCGTCACGCAGATGCAGGAGGGCTTCCTCGGGCAGGTCGGGCTCGGCACCCGCGACACCCTCCCGACGGTGCTCGTCGACCAGGTCGCCTACCAGAACTGGCTGCGCGGGACGTTCGGCGCGCCGGACGTCCCGCAGGCCCAGGAGCTGGGCCGGGACCTGCTGCGTTCGCAGGCGTTCACCATCGACGAGATCGACCAGGGCCAGGACACGTCCGAGACGGCGGAGCGCAAGAAGGGCGAGTACGCCGCGCTCGCCGACCGCATGGGGGATCGCTACCCGTACTTCACCGGGGCCTCCGGCAGCCGGATCGGGGCCGGGACGCTCGCGCTGATCCAGGCCGCGTGCATCGCGCTGTTCCAGCTGCTGTCCAAGGTCCTGGTGCTGGTCGCGCTGCTGATCATCCGGCTGATGGTGGTGACGGCGCCGGCGATCGCCGTCGTCGCGCTGCTGAAACCGGACGTCATCCCGGCGATCCTGCGCATCGGCGGCGCCGCGATCGTGAACACGCTCGTCGTCGGGGCGCTGGCCGGGCTGCACGCGCTGCTGGTCGTGTCGCTGTTCGCCCCCGGGTCCGGCGTCGACCTGTGGCTCGCGCTGCTGGTCACCGGCGTGGTCACGCTCGTGCTGTGGGCGGTCGCGCGGCCGTTCCGGCGGCTCGTGTCGATGGTGACGCTGACCCGTGAGCAGTTCGGCGGGATCGTCCCCGGTATCAACGGCGGCCCGGTGTCGCGGGTGTGGAACCGGATGCGCGGCCCGAACGACGCCGACGAGCGCCAGTCCCGCTGGTGGTCCGAGCGCGGCGGCCCCGGCGGGTCCGGCGACCCGGGTGCGGCGCGACCGGAAGCCGAGACCGCGGCGGGACCGGGCGCCCGGGTCCGTCGTCGCGCGGCACCGGACGTGTCCTCCCCCCAGGCGGCCCGGATCGCCGAGCCGCGCCGCGGGGCGCTGCCGGTCGGGGCGTCCGGGCGGCCCGACACCGGGTTCGCCACGCGGGTCGACCCCGGCGAGGTCGACGACCGCGCCATCTACCGCCGCGACGCCGCGGGTCCCCGCCGCCCCGGCGACCCGACCCCGGTGACCCCGGAGCTCGTCGACGGCGTGCCCGTCTACAAGATCTACCGCCCGCGGGCGGCCCGCACCGGCGGCGACCGTGCCGATTAGGTCCTCCCGCGGCCGCGCCGGCGCCTACCGCGCGGTGTGGCAGTGGCCGCTGCGCTCCCCCGCGCGGCTCGCCGTGACGGTGGTGGTCCTGGGCGGGCTCGTGTTCGGGCTGGTCTCGCTCGGCGGTTCCGGCGGGGCGGCGTCCGGCGGCCTGATCGCCGGGGGCGGCTCCGGCGGCAACCGGTGGGACAGCGGATCGTCCGGCGTCTCCGCGACGCCCACCCCGACGCTGCTGCCCCCGGTGCCCGAGCTGACGCCCGAGGCGCTGCCCGTGTCGCAGGCCCCGCGGCAGGCGCTGGAGACGGCGCGGGTGTGGGCGGCGGCCTGGGTGAACCACCCCGACGGGATGACCTCCCAGCAGTGGGTCGCCGGGCTGCGGCCGTACACGACCGACGAGTTCCTCGGCGTGCTCGCGGGCGTCGACCCGTCGAACGTGCCCGCCTCCCGGGTCACCGGGCCCGCGACCCCGACCCGGGTCGCGCCGAAGAGCATCGAGGTCACCGTGCCGACCGACACGCTGACCCTGCGGATCCTGGTCGTCGACACCGAGGCGGGCTGGAAGGTGTCCCGCTACGACCGGGCATGAGCACCCCGCTGACGCGTGCGCTGCGGCCGCTGCGGCTGCTGCTGCCGTTCCTCGCGATCGGGATGGCGCTGGTGCTGTTCCTGACCGTCGGTTTCCTCGCGTTCAGCCCCAACCTCGGCGGCGGCCGGTCGAACGCGGCCTGGTGCGACACCGGGATCTCGACCGCGACGGTCGGCCGTGGCGGCGGGGGAGCCACCTTCGAGACGCTGTCCGACGAGCAGAGGCAGAACGCCGCCGCGATCATCTCGGTCGCCAAGGACATGCAGCTCCCGCCGAAGGCGTGGCTGGTCGCGCTGGCCACCGCGATGCAGGAGTCGACGCTCCGCAACATCGACTACGGGGACCGGGACTCGCTCGGGCTGTTCCAGCAGCGGCCGTCGCAGGGGTGGGGCACCCCCGCGCAGGTCACCGACCCCGCCTACAGCAGCCGGATCTTCTACGAGCGGCTGATGGAGGTGCCGGGCTGGGACTCGATGCCGGTCACCAAGGCCGCGCAGACCGTGCAGCGCTCGGCCTTCCCCGACGCCTACGCCAAGTGGGAGGGCCTGGCCGCGTCGCTGGTCGAGAACATCGGCGACGTCGCCAACCCGACGGGCTGTGCCCCCGGCACGACCGGCGCGCTGCCGCCGGGCGTCGCCGGGGCCGCGATCGGCTTCGCGCTCGGCGAGCTCGGCAAGCCCTACGTGTGGGGCGCGACCGGCCCGGACTCCTGGGACTGCTCCAGCCTGCTGCAGGCGTCGTACCGGGCGGCCGGCGTCACGATCCCGCGGGTGTCGCGCGACCAGTACAACTCCGGCGGTCACCTGCCGGTCCGGGACATGCAGCCGGGCGACTTCCTCTTCTACGCCCACGACACCTCGGACCCGACCACGATCTACCACGTGATGATGTACCTGGGCGACGGCAAGATGGTCGAGGCACCGAACCGCAACTTCCCCGTCCGCGTGCAGCCGGTGTCGTGGGAGTTCGGCGATCTCGTCCCGCTCGCCACCCGGCCGGGGACCACGCCGAACCCCGCCTGAGCGGGGTCGAGGCGCCATCATGGGCGGCATGCGCTCCCCGCTCTCGGACTACCTCGACTCCGCGGCGCCCGGTGCCTGCCCGGACCACCTCGTCGTGCCGCGGTCACTGGCCCAGTCGATGCCGCTGCGCTGGCAGCAGGTCTTCGTCGGGCTGCTCACCGACCTGCACGACGCCTACCCCGGCGTCGACTGGCCGGAGTACGCCGTGTCCGCGGTGCGGGCCGAACCGTTGACCGAGCTCGACGACGCCCAGCTCGCCACGCACGGCTACGTCACCGAGCTCGGTCCCGACGGCGACCTCGAGTACCGCGACGCCGACGACCGCGTCGTCCCGGGATCGCTGCCCGTCCGGGTGGAGGTGCCCGACACCGTGCCGCCGGCGTCGGCGGGGCAGGTGCCGCGGGGGACCGTCGTCCTGCGCTGACCGCGCCCCGCACCTCGCGCCGCCGCGCCCCGCCGCGCCGCTCCGCTGCTCGCGCCGGTCGGGCCCGGCCCGGTGCGCGGGGGCGTCGCCGAGATGCACCTCAGCGGGAATCGTCGATCTCCACGGCCCGCTGAGCTGCATCTCGGCGTGCGGCAGGGACACCTCCCGCGGAATCCGCTTACCCGGTAAGCGATTTCCCGGCCACCCCTCACCAGGCCCGGTGCGTCCCGACCGGTGCGCGACGGCGCCGCGCCCCGTCGGCGAGCCGGTCCAGCTCGCGGACCAGGTACGCGGCGTCGGCCGGACCGGCGTGCACGACGGCGTCGTCGGGGAGCGGGCCGCCGACGACGTCCGGGGTCGGGCGCCGCTGGACGTAGCAGCCGTCCGTGGTGGCGTGCACCAGCAGGACGCCCGGCGCGCGGCACGGGTCGTGTCCTTTCCGGCCGGCGCCGAGCTGGGCGACGCCCTCGACTTGCCCCATCCGCCGCAGCATCTCGGCCTCGGCCGCGCTGCAGCCCCGCCGCAGGAGCTCGTGGACGAGCCGGTCGGCGTCGCCGTCGGCGCCCTCGGCAGCCTCACCCAGCACCGCGACGGGGATCCGCACCCCGGCCCCGGGGCCGGGCACGACCTCGCCGAGCAGCTCGACCAGGACGGCCGACGCATCGTCGGGCAGGACGCGGACCAGCGCGACGTCGTCGCCGATCCGGGTGGCCAGCACCGCGCGCCCGGCCCGCCGCGCGCCCGGCCCGCCGCGCGACCAGCGCCCGCTGCCACGACGGCGGTGCGACCACGAGGTCGTGCTGGAACTCCGGTGCGACGACCGTGCGCAGGTCGTCGACCAGGTTCGGCTCGAACGCGGGGCCGGTGAACAGGCCACGCGCGGCGAGGGTGTCGAGACACTCCCGCACGACACGGGCCCGCTCGACATCGGTGAACCCGGGGCTGAGCAGCTCCAGGACCGCGGGGTTGCGACCGAGGTCGAGCAGGTCCCGGGCGACGTCGAACTCGGCGGCGGTGAGGACGGTGGCGCGGTTCCAGTCGATCATCGGTGGGGCTCCTCGGGGGCCAGGACGGCGTCGGTCGCGGCGATCTCGATGTCGAACACCTCGTCGGTGGGGACGACGTAGCGGTTGCGGTGGTCCCGGGCGTCGCGGCTGCCCGCGCCGCCGGCCATCGGGCCGTAGCCGCCGGGGACGCCGCCGCGTCCGGTGGTCTCGCCGGGGCGGGCGGACCAGGCCGGCTCGGCGGTCCGGGCGCCGGGACCGAACGGCTCGTAGGGCCGCCCTCCACCGGATCCCGTGCCGCCGGGGAGGCGGTCGCCGTACCCGGGACCACGGGCCGACGGCGGGAGGAGCGGCTGGGCCCGGGTCCGGTCGCCGAACCGGCGTCCGAGGTCGACGCGGGTGGCGAGCGGGTCGGGGCCCGGTGCCGTCGTGGGGTACGGGCCCTGGGGCACCGCCGGCCGGTACGGGTCCGGGGCGGGCGCGGCCGGCGGGTCGAGGTGCTGGGGTGCGACGACGTCGACCGGTTCGGGGAGCCCGGTGCCGCGGTCGCGGTCGGCCATGCCGTCGCCGGTGGTCCCGGGACCACCGGGGCCCGGGGTTCGCCCGACGTCCGGTGTGCCGGAGCCCGATCCGACGGACCCCGATCCGCCGTTCCCCGCCCCGCCGTTCCCCGGCCCGCCGGGAGCACCGACGCCGTCCGGTCCGGGACGGTGCCCGCCGCCCGGCTGATCCGGGGCGCCGATTCCCGGACCGCCTCCGCCGAGAGGGGTGGCTCCGCCGCCGTCCCCGACACCGGCCGGGCCGGAGCCGCCGGCCCCGGCCGAGCCCGGCGCCGGACCACCCGCACCGGTGGGCGTCGCGGCCGACCCCGGGTCGACGGTGCGGAAGCGGTCGTCGATCGCCGACGCCGTATCGAGATGCTCCTGGAGGGCGCGGTCGGCCTCCTCGCTGTGCCGCTGGTCGCGTTCGAGCGAGGTGACGTAGTCGGCGACGGTGGCGCTCAGCCCGGTCAACGGGGAGCTCGCTAGCAGGTGGAGGGTGCGGACGCCGCTGGTGAAGATGCCCGGCGGGGTGGGGTCCAGGGAGGCGATGACGGCTTGGGTGCGGTCGAAGGACTGCCCGTAGGCGTCCAGCTGGGTGGCGCCGTTCGCGGTGACGGGGGCGGTGCACATCATCGAGGTGGTGATGCCGTCGAGGGACTGCTGGGCGGCGGCCGCGGCGGGGCCCTGCCAGGAGATGCCCAGCTCGGCCATGCGTTTCCGGGCCTCGTCCGATGCGGAGCGCAGCTCGGCGTCCGCGGTGCGGAGTGCGGCTGCGGCGTCGGCGACCGCTGTCGAGCCGGGTTTCCCGACCACCCAGGCGTACTTCTCCTGGAGGGTCCTGGCCGCGAAGTTGAAGCCCTGTGAGAACGCCATCGTCCGTCCCGGAGCGCCGCGGGTCTCAGATCGTGAACGAACGAGCGATGGCGTCCTCGCCGAGCTCGAAGACGACCGCCGTCGCTCGGAGTCGTCGGACAGCTTCCTCCAACTCGGTCTGATGCTGCGCGTGCGTCGCGATCGTCCGCTCGAACCTGTCCTGGAACGCCGGTGTCGCGACTCCCGAGATCGGATCGTCCCCGCAGGGACCGACCCGTGTCCTCTGCGCGCTGCGAAGAGATTCGCGAATGGCGACGATCTGGGCGGACAGGGCGCGACCGACCTCGAGCACGTTGTCCGACGAGATCTGGCTCATCAAGGCGTCCGACGAGCCGCCCACGGTCCCTCGCTGGGTCTGTTCCACGGCCGGAACGTAGGTGCGCCGGCGCCCGGGGACAGCGGTTTCCGCAGCTCCCGTCGCGATTGCGAAGTCGCGGAGTCGGATCAGTGACGCAGGAGCGAGGGCAGAGCGGCAGCGGCCACGGCCCGGGCCCTCGTGCACAGGTCGCGGTCGGTGGTTCCGGAACGCCGGAGGTTCGACGACGTCGCCATGGCCTGCGCTCGCAACGACGTCGCATCGCCGATGTCGACACCCACCTCGCACGAGGGGTACGAGCTCGACGGATACACGGTCTCGGCGGCGCGGTATCCCGACACGTCGACCGGTGCCGTTCCCGGAACGGACAGGAGCTGAGACGTCGGAACCGGGATGAACTGCAGGTTGACGTCGACCGCCGCCGGGCCTGTGCCCAGATAGCCGCAGGTCGGGGCAGGACGACCTCCGATCGTCGCGTCGTCGACCTTGCCGGCCCCCAGATCGAGGTCCGAGCGCTGTGCGGTGTCGAGCAGCTCGCACGGATGGCGTCCGCTCACATCGATGGCGGCCGGGCGCGCGGGCACGGTGGGGTCCGCTGCGAGACCTGGCGGCTGTGGCGTGCAGGAGGTGAGCCCGACGATCACAGCGGCGCCCACGACGCCGAGGGCCGTGCGACGCGCAGCCGGTACGAGCACGGTGATCCTCCGTCGACGATCGAGCGGCCACAGGCTAGCCCGCCCCACCCCCGTCGACGGCCGTTCGGAGCACCCGCGAACGTCGTGGATAAAAGTTGAGTCCCCCGGGAACAAGTCTTCCGGGTCGCCCGTTGACCCCCATGAGAGCAAGTTGAGCAGGACCCACTCAAGGGCGATGCACGAGGCGCTCCCCGGCCTGGTACAACTTGAGCCGGACGCACTCACACCCCACACATCTCGGAGGCAGTCACCATGGCTCGTACGGTCGGTATCGACCTCGGGACCACCAACTCCGTCGTCGCCGTCCTCGAGGGTGGCGAGCCGACGGTGATCGCGAACTCGGAGGGTGCCCGCACCACTCCGTCGATCGTCGCGTTCGCGCGCAACGGTGAGGTCCTCACCGGTCAGTCGGCGAAGAACCAGGCGGTCACCAACTCCGACCGCACCTTCCGCTCGGTCAAGCGTCACATCGGCACCGACTGGAAGACGCCGGAGATCGACGGCAAGACCTTCGCGGCGCAGGAGATCAGCGCCCGCGTCCTGCAGAAGCTGAAGCGGGACGCCGAGGCCTACCTGGGCGACGAGGTCACCGACGCCGTCATCACGGTGCCCGCGTACTTCGAGGACGCGCAGCGGCAGGCGACCAAGGAGGCCGGCCAGATCGCCGGTCTGAACGTGCTCCGGATCGTCAACGAGCCGACCGCGGCCGCGCTGGCCTACGGCCTCGACAAGGGCGACAAGGAGCAGACCATCCTGGTCTTCGACCTGGGTGGCGGCACGTTCGACGTGTCCCTGCTGGAGATCGCCGAGGGCGTCGTCGAGGTCAAGGCGACCAACGGTGACAACCACCTCGGTGGCGACGACTGGGACGAGCGGATCGTCACCTGGCTCGTCGACAAGTTCAAGTCCTCCCAGGGCATCGACCTGACCAAGGACAAGATGGCGATGCAGCGGCTCCGCGAGGCCGCCGAGAAGGCGAAGATCGAGCTGTCCAGCTCGTCCTCGACCAGCATCAACCTGCCCTACATCACGGTCGACTCGGACAAGAACCCGCTGTTCCTGGACGAGACGCTGTCCCGCGCGGAGTTCCAGCGGGTCACCCAGGACCTCCTGGACCGCACCCGCAACCCGTTCAACCAGGTCATCAAGGACGCCGGCATCTCGGTGAACCAGATCGACCACGTCGTGCTCGTCGGTGGCTCCACCCGGATGCCCGCCGTCACCGAGCTCGTCAAGGAGCTGACCGGCGGCAAGGAGCCCAACAAGGGCGTCAACCCGGACGAGGTCGTCGCCGCCGGTGCCGCCCTGCAGGCCGGTGTGCTCCGCGGTGAGGTCAAGGACGTCCTGCTGCTCGACGTCACCCCGCTGTCCCTCGGCATCGAGACCAAGGGCGGCGTCATGACCAAGCTGATCGAGAAGAACACCACGATCCCGACCAAGCGCTCGGAGATCTTCTCCACCGCGGACGACAACCAGCCGTCGGTGCAGATCCAGGTCTTCCAGGGCGAGCGCGAGATCGCCGCGTACAACAAGAAGCTCGGCATGTTCGAGCTGACCGGCATCGCGCCGGCGCCGCGCGGTGTCCCGCAGATCGAGGTCTCCTTCGACATCGACGCCAACGGCATCGTCAACGTGTCCGCCAAGGACATGGGCACCGGCAAGAGCCAGGAGATGACGATCACCGGCGGGTCGGCCCTGTCCAAGGACGACATCGACCGCATGGTCAAGGAGGCCGAGGCGCACGCCGAGGAGGACGCCAAGCGTCGCGAGGAGGCGGAGACCCGCAACCAGGCGGAGACCCTCGTCTACCAGACGGAGAAGTTCGTCAAGGAGAACGACGAGAAGCTCCCCTCCGACGTCAAGGACGCGGTCAACGCCGCCCTGGGTGAGACCCAGGAGGCGCTGAAGGGCACCGACCACGAGGCCGTCAAGTCCTCGATGGAGAAGCTCGCCACCGAGTCCCAGAAGATGGGGTCCGCCCTGTACTCGCAGCCCGGTGCCGAGGGCGCCGCGGGTGCGGCCGGTGACGCCGGTGCGGCCGGTTCCGCCGGTGAGCAGCAGGACGACGTCGTCGACGCCGAGATCGTGGACGACGACAAGGACGCCAAGGGCGACAAGTGACGGCCGGCGGCCATCCACGGGACGACAGGACGGTCGACATGGCTGACGAACAGAAGCAGGAGGAGCCGGTGACGTTCCGGGACCGCCGCAAGGTGGACCCGGAGACCGGCGAGGTCCGTCCCGACGCCGACGCGACCGGGGCCGCCGACACGGCGGCCCCGGCCGGTGACGGCGAGCAGGTCGCGGGCCCGGCCGACGGGGAGGACCCGGAGGTCGAGAAGCTGCGGGCCGAGGTCGCCGAGCGCACCGCGGACCTGCAGCGGGTCAGCGCCGAGTACGCCAACTACCGGCGCCGGGCCGACCGGGACCGTGAGCAGACCAAGGTGGACGCGAAGGTCTCCTTCGCGAACGACCTGCTGGTGGTGCTCGACGACTTCGAGCGCGCCGCCCAGCACGGCGACCTCACGGGACCGTTCAAGGCCGCGGCCGACAAGGTCACCACGGTGCTGACCAAGCTCGGTCTCGAGCCGTTCGGGGCCGAGGGCGAGTCCTTCGACCCGCAGCTCCACGAGGCCGTGCAGCACGAGCCGGCCGAGGGCTCCGGCCCCACGGTCACCGTGCTGTCGACGGTGCTGCGCCGTGGCTACCGCATCTCCGACCGGGTCCTCCGGCCGGCGATGGTGACCGTGCAGGACCGCCCCGAGGCTCCGGCCGGGGGCGGCGCGGACGCCGGCGACGGCGAGCCGCAGAACCCGGCCTGACCAGGACGGGCAGGGACGTGACCGCGCGGTGCGGTGGGAGGCGACCGGCCTCCCGCCGCACCGCGGGTCCGATCGGGAAGGAGGCGGAGTGACCCAGCGCGACTGGATCGAGAAGGACTTCTACCGCGAGCTGGGCGTCTCCTCGACGGCGTCCCAGGACGAGATCAAGAAGGCGTACCGCAAGCTCGCCCGCGAGCTGCACCCGGACGCGAACCCCGGCGACGAGAAGGCCGAGGCCCGCTTCAAGTCGGTCTCCGAGGCCTACGGCGTGCTGGGCGACGAGTCCAAGCGCAAGGAGTACGACGAGACCCGCGCGATGTTCGCGGGCGGCGGTGGCTTCGGCGGGTTCGGCACCGGCGGCGCGCGCCCCGGTGGCGCCGGCCAGGGCGGCTTCGACATCAACGACCTGTTCGGCCAGGCCGGCCGCTCCGGCGGTGCCGGGGCCGGCGACTTCAGCGACATCCTCGGCGACATCTTCGGCCGCACCGCGCGGAACAACGCCGGCGGTGCGGGCGGGTACGGCACGGCCGGTGCCCGCCGCGGCCAGGACGTCGAGAGCAGCCTGACCATCTCCTTCGACGACGCGGTGCGCGGCGCGACGGTGCCGATCAAGCTGTCCTCGCCGGGGCGCTGCGAGCGCTGCGGCGGCACCGGGTCCCGGCCCGGCAGCACCCCGCGCACCTGCCCGACCTGCTCCGGTCAGGGTCTGGTGAACCGCAGCCAGGGCGCGTTCTCGTTCTCCGAGCCGTGCCGCGACTGCCGCGGGACCGGCCGCATCATCGACGACCCGTGCCCCGAGTGCCACGGCGACGGCGTGTCCACCCGGACCCGGTCGCTGACGGTGCGGGTCCCCGCGGGCGTCGACGACGGGCAGAAGGTCCGGCTCGCGGGCCAGGGTGAGCCCGGTCGCGGCGGCGCCCCCGCCGGTGACCTCTACGTCACGGTCTCGGTCACCCCGCACCGGATCTTCGGGCGGTCGTCCAAGAACTCCGACGACCTGACCCTCACCGTGCCGGTGACCTTCCCCGAGCTGGCTCTGGGTGCGACCCTGACGGTGCCGACACTCGACAGCACCGTCTCGCTGCGGATCCCGCCGGGGACCGCCAGCGGCCGGACGTTCCGGGTGTCGGGGCGTGGGGTCGAGCGCAAGAACGGGAAGAAGGGCAATCTGCTGGTCACCGTCGAGGTGGCGGTGCCGCAGAAGCTGGACGAGGCGGCGACGAGCGCGCTGGAGGCCTACGCCGAGGCGACGTCGTCGTTCGACCCGCGGGCCGATCTGCTCGGTAGCACCAGGAGGTGATGGCGGTGGCCGGACGACGCACCCCCCGGGACGGGGAGGAGCCGCTGACCGTCGACGTGGCGCACGACAGCCCGGTGTTCGTCATCTCGGTCGCCGCGCAGCTGTCCGGCCTGCACGCCCAGACCCTGCGCAGCTACGACCGGATCGGCCTGGTCAGCCCGGGCCGGTCCGCGGGCGGCGGGCGTCGCTACTCCCAGCGCGACATCGCGCTGCTGCGCGAGGTGCAGCGGCTCTCCCAGGAGGAGGGCGTGAACCTCGCGGGCGTCAAGCGGATCATCGAGCTGGAGCAGATGGTCGACGAGCTCTCGGCACGCCTCGACGAGGCCACCGCCGAGCTCGACGCGGTCCGTGCCGCCGCCGCGCAGGCCACGGCGGCGGTGCACCGCTCCTACCGGCGCGACCTCGTGCCGGTGGACCGGCGCCAGGCCGTTGTGCGCTGGCGCCCCGCCGACGACGGCTGAGTCCCACGCGGTACCCGCCGCACCCCGCAGGGTGCCGCCGCACCCACCGCGACGGGTGCGCGGACCGCATCCGGGGTGCGACGGCCCCTGATGGTGCGGGCACGGGCGGCTCAGGCCGCCGTCAGGACCCCGCGGCGGGCCAGCAGCCCGAGCACCACGGCGCCCAGCAGCGGGACCGCGGCCAGCACCGCGAACGGCAGCGACGGCGGGAACGCCGGGTCCAGCAGCGCGCCGACGCCCGTCGAGCCGACGAGCACCATCAGCCCGCCGAACGAGGCCAGCACCCCGAAGTGGGCGCCCAGCCTGCGCTCCCCGGCCAGCCGGGGCACCAGGTCCTGCGCGACGGGCACGGCGAACATCTCGCCGAAGGTCAGCAGCAGCACCATCAGCACCGCGGGTGCGAGCGCCCACCACCCCGGCAGGCCCGGCAGCAGCCGCGCCACCGCGACGACGGTGAACGACGCGGCCATCAGGCAGAACCCGAGCACCACCGAGTGGCCGGCCCCGATCCGGCGGCCCCACGTCGTCACCCGCATCTGCAGGGTGATGACCAGCACCGACATCAGCACGAACAGGAAGCCCAGTGCCGCGGTGCGGCCGATGCGCTCCAGCTCGTCGGGCAGCGCCAGGTACAGCTGGTTGTAGGACAGCAGCCAGCCCGAGTAGCCGGCCGCGAACAGCATGAAGCGACGGTTGCCCAGCACCTCGCCCCAGCCCGCGAGCATCGGCCGTCCGGCCTGTTCGGCCTCCCGCCACGGCAGCCACCGCCAGTGCGCCAGCCCCACCAGCACGAAGCCGACGGCGGCGACCAGGCAGGCCAGCTGGAAGTCGACCAGCATGAGCGCGGTGCCGACCAGCGGCCCGGTGATCGTCCCGACCTGACCGGCGACGGCGAACATCGCGAACACCTCGGTCCGCGGCGGGCCCTCCCCGGCGCGTTCCCGCTCCCCGGCCTCCCGCGCCAGCGACGACTCGACGGCCGGCGAGAACAGGGCGGCCGCGAACCCGGTCAGCAGCGCCCCGCCGATGACCGCGGGCAGCGTGCCGGCGGCCCCGAGGAGGATGAATCCGGTCACGCGCAGCGCACACCCGGCGAGCACGACCGGCTTCGCACCGAACCGATCGGTCAGGGTCCCGCCGATCACGAACAGCCCCTGCTGGCTGAACGTCCGCAGCCCCAGCACCAGCCCGACGGCGGCCGCGGCGAGCCCGAGATCCTCGGCCAGGTGCGTGGCCAGGTAGGGCAGCACCATGTAGAAGCCCACGTTGAAGGCCAGCTGGGTGCTGATCAGCAGTTTCATGACCGGCGGGAGCCCGCTGAAGTGCGCCCAGCGACCCACGCGGAGCGGGGCCGCGGGACGCGGGTCCGACTCGGGATCGGCGGGTCGGCGGAGGAGACTGCGGAGCACCATGAAGTGGTACCAGGTCGCCCTCTGCAGTCGCGACTCGATGGCAGTAACGACATATGCGCATGCATGAAGATGCTTGACCGTGTGTACAGGCTTACCGAAGATCTTCCGGGCGCCGGGTGACACACGGTCGAGGGCGCCGGAGAGGACAGGTCGCAATGCCCGCCGCGCGCGCCGTCGTAGCACCCCGTCGTTCCCGATTGCGGGTCGCCGCCGCCCTGGCGGTGAGTGCCGCGGTCCTGACCGCATGCGGTGGCACCGGCGGCGGGAGCGGCCGGGTCGTCCCGGACGGGCAGGCCACCATCGCGATGGCCTTCGGCCCGTCGGCCGGCTACGGGGTGGACACCGACGACGCGTTCGTCGTCTCCCAGCTGGGTGTGACCGAGTCCCTGGTGGCGTCCGGGCCGGACGGGCAGCCGCGACCCGCACTGGCGACGGCGTGGGCCCAGCAGCCCGACCCGCGGACCTGGCGGTTCGAGCTGCGTCCCGGCGTGACCTTCCAGAACGGCGAGCCGCTCACCGGGCAGGCCGCCGCGACCGCCCTGAACTGGGTGGCCGGCGTCGCCGCGCCGCCGCGCGCGGTGCGCGGGATCGGCCTGCAGGCGGCCGCGGACGGCGCGGACGCCGTGCGCGTCACGACGACGAAGCCCGACCCGATCCTGCCGCTGCGGCTGTCCAGCGCGAACACCGCGATCCTGGCGCCGTCGGCGTACCGGGCCACCCCGCCGTCGGTCCAGCAGACCGGCACCGGCCCGATGACGATCACCCAGGCGAACGGCACCCAGTCGGTGACCCTCGCCCGCAACGACCGCTACTGGGGCGAGCGCCCGCAGCTGGCCGGTGTCACCGCGAACTTCGTGCCCGACCCGGCCGCCCGCGCCCTGGCCCTGCGGGCCGGTGACGCCGACATCGCCCAGGAGCTCCCCGAGTCCAGCGCGCTGGAGTTCACCGGCGACGAGTACGTGAACCAGACCGTCGCCGCGCCCCGGACGGCCTCGCTGATCCTCAACCAGTCCCGCAAGCCCTTCGACGACATCCGGGTCCGCCAGGCCGTCGCTGCCGCCGTCGACCGCACCGCGCTCGGTGAGCAGGCGCTCGCCGGGTCGGCGATCCCGGCCTCGGAGCTGTTCGGCCCGGCCGTGGCGTGGGGCTCGCAGGACGCCCCGCCGCCCGCCGACCCGGCGCGCGCCCGGCAGCTGCTGACCGAGGCCGGCTACGGCCCGGGCAACCCGCTGCGCGTCGAGCTGGGTGCCTACGGCGCCCGCCCCGAGCTCCCCACGCTGGCCACCGCCGTCCAGGAGATGCTCCGCGGGGCCGGCATCGAGGCCACCGTGCGCATCGGCGACTACGACGCCCGCGAGCCGCAGCTGCTCGCCGGTGACTTCGACATGTACCTGCTCTCGCGCAGCTACCTGCTCGACGTGCCGGACGCCGGCGCCACGCTGACCACCGACTACACCTGCCAGGGCTCCTACAACCTCAACCACTACTGCTCGCCGCAGTTCGACGCCCTGCTCGCCCCGTTGGCCACCGAGACCGACCCGGCCGCACGGCAGAAGGTCTTCACCGAGGCCGCGGCGAAGCTGAACGCCGACGTCGTCGGGGTCCCGCTGGTGCACACCAACGCGAACGGCGTCGGGCACCGGGTCACCGGCTACACCGTCGACCCGCTGGCCAAGTCGCTCGTCGTCCCCGGGCTGGCGACGACGGAGTGACCGCACTCGTCGCGCGCAGGCTGCTGGCGCTGCCGCTGGTCGCCGTGGCCGCGGCGGTGCTGGTGTTCCTGCTCCCGCGGTTCTCCGGCCAGGACACCGCGCTCGCGATCCTGCGCAGCCGGACCGGGGAGTCCGACCCGGACCCGGCGGTGCTGGCCGCGCTGCGGGAGCAGTACGGCCTCGACGGCTCCTGGTGGGACCAGTTCACCGGCTGGGCCGGCGCGCTGCTGCGCGGCGACCTCGGGATCTCCTGGACCAGCCGTACCCCCGTCTCGGGCCTGCTCTGGCCCGCGCTCGGGGTGTCGCTGACCCTCACCGTCGCCGCGCTGGTGCTCGCGGCCCTGGTGGGCATCCCGCTCGGGGTGCGCGCCGCGCGCCGTCCCGGCGGCCGGCTCGACCGGGTCCTGACCACCGGCTCGGTGCTGGGCGTCGCGATCCCCGAGTTCGTGCTCGGGACGGCGCTGGTGCTCGCCTTCGCCGTCACCGTGCCGGTGCTGCCCGCGACCGGCTGGGGCGACGTGGACCAGGCGGTGCTGCCGGTGCTCACCCTCGCCGCGTTCCCGGCCGCGCTCGCCGCCCAGCTGGTGCGCGCCGAGACCGTCGACGCGCTGGCCCGCCCGCACGTCGCCGTCGCACGGTCCAAGGGCATCAGCGACGAACGGGTGCTGTGGCGCCACGGCGGCCGTCTGGCCCTGACCTCGGTCACCTCCCTGTCCGGGCTGTTCCTCGGCGGGCTGCTCGGCGGCTCGGTCGTGGTCGAGGTGCTGTTCGCGATCCCCGGCCTGGGTCGCCTGCTCTACGACGCCGTGCTCGGCCAGGACCTGCCGGTCGTGCAGGCCGGGCTGCTCGCGATCGTGCTGGTCGCCGCCGTCGCCGGGATCCTCGCCGAGCTGCTCGCGCTCGCGCTGGACCCGGTCGCCCGGAGCGCCGTCCGGTGACCGCGTCGGCCCTGGCCCGCCCGGCGGGCGCACCCGCGCGCACCGCCCGGCGCTCGACGTGGTGGCAGGTGGGGGCGCTGGTCCTGCTCGGGGTGCTCGTCGTGGTCGCCCTGCTGCCGCTCGACCCGGTCGCCAACGACCTGTCCCACCGCTTCGCCGGGCCGTCGGCCGCGCACCCGCTCGGCACCGACCAGCTCGGCCGCGACGTGCTCGCCCGGCTCGCCGTCGGCGCCCGGCTCTCGGTCGGGTTCACCCTGGTCGCGCTCGCGCTGTGCGCGGGGATCGGGACGGTGCTGGGCGTGCTCGCCGCCTGGTGCGGACGGGCGGTCGGGCAGCTGTTCCAGCGCACCATCGACGTGCTCGTCGCGATCCCGGCGGTGCTGATCGGGCTCGTGGTGGTCGCCGCGTCCGGCGGGGCGCCGGGGGTGTGGTCGCTGCTGGTGGCGATCGTCGTCGCCGGGTGGACGCCGTTCGCCCGGCTCACCTACCAGCTCGTGGTCCGCGAACGCGCCCGCGAGTACGTCGAGGGCGCCGTCGCCGTCGGCGCCGGGCCGCTGCGGATCGCGTTCCGGCACGTGCTGCCGAACCTCGCCCGGCCGCTGCTGTCGCACCTGTGCCTCCGGTTCGCGAACGTCCTGCTGACCGTGGCCGGGTTGTCGTTCCTCGGGCTCGGTCCGCAGCCGCCCACCCCGGAGTGGGGGGCGATGCTCGCAGACGGGCGGCAGTTCCTGTTCAACGCCCCGCAGCTCGTCCTGCTGCCCGCGCTGGCCGTCGTCGGGACGGCGCTGCTCGTCACCTCGCTGGGCCGCGGGCTGGAGCGCCGGTGGACGACCGGTCCGACCGGACAGTTCTGACATCGCCTCGTTCCTGCCAGACTGCTGCGAGTACGGATGAACGGCAGGAGGTACGTCGTGGCGATGACCGGAACCGACGGACGGCGCAGGGGCGAGGCGCGACCGGAGCTCAAGAGCCTGGTGGACGAGACCGGGGTCGTGCCCCGCGCGGCGTCGCTCGGCGAGGCCCGGGAGGTGCTGGCCCGCGACGGCGTCGTCCGGATCCCCGGCGCGGGCCCGGACCCGGAGGCGATGGTCGTGGCCGCGGCCACCCTGCTCGGCGGACGGCTTCGCGAGCTGTTCGGCATCCGGCCACAGGGCGGGACCGACTCGCCGGTCCTCGGCCTGCACAACGACGGCGCGTTCCTCGAGGCCGACGTGCACGGCCGCACCGTGCGGCTGCGCGACCCCGACGAGGACTTCCTGTTCATGCACTGCACCTCCCCGGCGCCATCCGGGGGCGACTCGGTGCTCGTCGACGGCTACGTGCTCGCCGAGCGGCTCGCCGCGGAGCACCCGTCGCTGCACGGGTTCCTGACCGGTTGCGACGTGGACTTCTTCGGCAGCCGGACGAACCCGCCGCGCGGTGTGCCGTCGACCCCGCTGCTGCGCCGGATGATCGAGCACACCCGTGGCGGCCGGCGCGCCGTCCGGGCCAGCGACTACGCGCTGCCGGTGCCGCGCGAGCCGTACTGGGACACCCACCTCGAGCACATCGAGTCCTACGCCGACGTGCTCGCCACCGCGTTCGAGGCCGCGCCGCGGTTCCGGCTGGAGAGCGGGGACCTGCTGGTCCTCGACAACTACCGCTTCCTGCACGGGCGCGACGCGTTCACCGGCAGCCGGGAGCTGCACGTGCTGTCGGTGCGCACCACCGAGGCGTTCTGACCGGCCCCCCGCGACGGCGACGGCCGCCCTCCCGGTGCGGGAGGGCGGCCGTCGTGGCGTACGGGCCCGCTCAGTCCATCGTGAACGGGTCGTAGGTGATGCGGTCGAGCGGCGTGCCCGCGACCAGCATCCGCGACACCGTGGAGCGGATCATCGACGGCGACCCGCAGACCAGGACGTCGTGGTCGCTCCAGGCACCGAACCGGGTCACGACGTCGGCCAGGGTGCCGGTCTCGGCGCCGGAGGGCTCCTCCTCGTACTCGACGACCGGGATGACGTCGAGCCACGGGTAGTTGTAGGACAGCTTGCGCAGCGAGGTGAAGTCGTACAGGTCGTCCCACGTGCGGCCGCCGACGAACACCTGGGTGCGCGGCGGCTGGGGGCGCCGGCCGACCTCGTCGAGCAGCGCCTTCATCGGGGCGACGCCGGTGCCGCCGGCCACCATCAGCAGCTCGCGACGGGTGTTCTGCGGGACGGCCATCCGGCCCATCGGCGGACCGATCCGCCAGGTCTCGCCGACCCGGCTGTGCGCGACGATCGCGCGGCTGACCCAGCCGCCCTCGACCGCGCGAACGTGGAACTGGATCGTCCCGTCCCGACGCGGGGCGTTGGCCGGGGACAGGTAGCGCCACAGCCGCGGGCGGTGCGGCGTCTCCACCGAGACGTACTGGCCGGCCTGGTACGGCACCGGCTGGTCGGTCGCGACGGTGACCACGGCCAGGTCCCAGCCGATCCGGCGGTGCTCGACGACCCGGCCCAGCCAGGAGGCGGGCCCGCGCTCGGCCGCGGCGGCCTGCTGCATCGCGTCCGCGACGATCCCGTAGGCGCCGGTCCAGGCCTTCTCGATCTCCGGGGTCCAGTTCTCGCCCGCGAACGTGGCGATCGCGGAGAGCAGCGCCGCACCGACCGCGTCGTAGTGCTGGGACAGCACGCCGAACTTGCGGTGGTCGCGGCCGAGCTGCTGCAGGAACGGGACGAGGTCGTCGGGCTGGTCGACCATCTGCACCACGTGCACGAGGGCGCGCAGCAGCCGGCTGCGCTGCACCTCCATGTTCACGGGGAACAGGTCACGCGTCTCGGGCGCCTGGCTGAACAGCGTGGCGTAGAAGTGCTTGCCGATCTCCTCGGCCTGCGGCTCGACGAGGGCGAAGCTGGTCCGGATGAGCTCGACGGTGCGGTCCGCCTCCGAGGCGGGGCGTCGCGGCGGGGCGACGTCGCCGGCGATCAGCTGGTCAGCAGTCATGCCTGGCGGACACTCTCCTCGGTCGTGCTCCGTGCCGCGGTGACACCGGGCGTCGACGCCCGCGTTCCGCCGGTTAGGGTACGCGAGAGACTCCATCCGCCGGAACGGCGTACGCCGACCGACCCGCCAGGGTGTGGTGAGCGGGTACGCATTGTCACTCATCATCCGTTCGGGGACGGCGGTCACTCGTCATGGCGTGGGTAGCGCCGTGGTCAGGATAGCGTCCATCGCGCGGAATGCCGACGTGGCGGTGTCCCGGGCCGGTCGGAGCCGTGATCGTTTGGTCCTGGCCGCGCCGGATGGCACGGTTGTCCTGTGCCGTTGCGAATCCCCGCCGTCGTCCTGCCCGGACGGGACCGTCCGGCCACGCCGCCGGTGGTCGTCCCCTCGACCCCGGAGCGCGGCGTGCCCGACGCCCCGGAGGTCCCGGACGGACCGCACCGGCCCGGCTCCGCGGGTGAGCACGCGTTGCAGGCCGAGGTGGGCAGCTCCGCCCGCGCCGGCCGGTTCTACGACGACCAGCTCCGCGACCGGCTGCTGCCGCGGATGATCGAGTTCGTCGGACGGATGGAGATGGCCTTCGTCGCGACGTCCGACGCGCACGGCGAGTGCGACAGCTCGCTGCGGGCCGGCCCGCCCGGGTTCCTGCACGTGCTGGACCCGCACACGCTGGCCTACCCCGAGTACCGGGGCAACGGCGTGTACGCCAGCCTCGGCAACCTGGTGGAGAACCCGCACGTCGGGATGCTGATGGTCGACTTCACCGAGTCGCTGATCGGGCTGCACGTCAACGGCCGCGCCCGGATCATGGACGACGACGCCTTCCGCGCCGTCTACCCCGGGCACGCGCGCGACCACGCCGCCGGCCGCCGCGCCGAGCGCTGGGTGGTGGTGGACGTCGAGGAGGCCTACATCCACTGCCGCAAGCACATCCCGCGGATGGAGCGGGTGACGCAGCGGCGCGCCTGGGGGACCGACGACCCGGCCCGCAAGGGTGGCGACTTCTTCGGCGCCAAGGGGACCGAGCCGCGGGTGCCGCGGCCCTCCCGGCGCCGGTTCCCGAGCACGACGCACCTCGGCGCGGGGGCCTCGCGGACGCTCCGGCGCCGCCCGCACGGCCGCTGACCTGGGGCGACGGTTGCGCACCAGAGGATACTCCGATCGAGTGAACCGGAAGCCGTGACTCCGGTCGATCCCGGTCGTTGACAGCAGCAGATCGTCACCGACCGAGCACGCTCGGTCGAACCCCCGGGCGATCGGACGGCAGGCGACACCCACGGGCTCCGGGTGCCGCTCGCGTCGTCCTGCATCGGAAACACCACAGGAGAAGTCAGACATGCTGTCGAAGAAGAAGCTCGGCCTCGTCGTCGCCGGTACCGCCGCCACGCTGGCCGCGGCCGCGCCGTTCGCCTTCGCGGGCGACTACGGCCACGACAAGGGCGAGCACCACGGCGCCCCGGCGAAGGCCTGCGCCTTCGAGGGCGGCGACGCCGACGCCAAGGGCAAGATCGTCACCGAGGGCTCGGCCAACGCCCTGGCCCAGGCCCCGATCGCCGGCTCGAACATCGGCCAGGCCGGCAACTGCAGCGACTTCCTGAACGACAACGTCCGGGACAACCTGAACGGCAACTTCAGCGACAACGACAACCGCATCACGGTGATCGACAACAGCGAGCGCTGATCGTCGCACCCGTTCCACCCTCGGCCCGTCCGGATCACTCCGGGCGGGCCGCGGTCGTTCCCGGGAACTTTCCGGTGTTGAGTGGAATGGACTCAACTTTTCTGCGGTTGACCCTGTCGAGAGGCGCACCGGCCGGGCAGACTGTGGAGCAGCGGCCCGGGGTGCCGCTCCCCATCCACAGACCATCGACCTCAGAAGGACCGGGAGGAACGCGGAGCATGGACTCCTTCAACCCCACCACCCGTACCCAGCAGGCCATCTCCGCAGCCGTCCAGGCCGCGACGCTGGCCGGGAACCCCGACGTCGGGCCCACCCACCTGCTGGGTGCCCTGCTGGCCCAGGGCGACGGCATCGCCGCGCCGCTGCTGGCCGCCGTCGGGGCGGACGCGGCCGCCGTCCGATCCGAGCTGACCGCGCTGGGCAACCGGCTGCCGTCGGCGTCGGGGTCGTCGGTGAGTGCGCCGCAGCTGTCCCGGGACGCGCTGGCCGCCATCACCGCGGCCCAGCAGCTCGCCACCGAGATGGGCGACGAGTACGTCTCCACCGAGCACCTGCTCGTCGGGCTCGCGCGGTCCGGGGGCCCGGTCGCCCAGCTGCTGGCGCGCCACGGCGCCACGCCGGACGCGCTGCGCGAGGCGTTCGGCAAGGTCCGCGGCTCGGCCCGGGTGACCAGCCCGGACCCCGAGGGCAGCTACCAGGCACTGGAGAAGTACGGCCAGGACCTGACCGCCCGGGCGCGCGAGGGCGAGCTCGACCCGGTCATCGGCCGGGACACCGAGATCCGCCGCGTCGTCCAGGTGCTGTCGCGGCGCACCAAGAACAACCCGGTGCTGATCGGCGAGCCGGGCGTCGGCAAGACCGCGATCGTCGAGGGCCTGGCCCAGCGCATCGTGGCCGGTGACGTGCCCGAGTCGCTGCGCGGCAAGCGCGTCGTCTCCCTCGACCTGGGGTCGATGGTGGCCGGTGCGAAGTACCGCGGCGAGTTCGAGGAGCGGCTCAAGGCCGTCCTCAAGGAGATCACCGACTCCGCGGGCGAGGTCGTCACCTTCATCGACGAGCTGCACACGATCGTCGGTGCGGGCGCGTCCGGCGAGGGCGCGATGGACGCCGGCAACATGATCAAGCCGATGCTCGCCCGCGGTGAGCTGCGGATGGTCGGCGCGACCACGCTCGACGAGTACCGCCAGCACATCGAGAAGGACCCGGCGCTGGAGCGCCGTTTCCAGCAGGTGCTGGTCGGCGAGCCGTCCGTCGAGGACACCGTCGGCATCCTGCGCGGGCTCAAGGAGCGCTACGAGGTGCACCACGGCGTCCGCATCACCGACGCCGCCCTGGTCGCCGCGGCCGCGCTGTCGGACCGCTACATCACCGCCCGGTTCCTCCCGGACAAGGCAATCGACCTCGTCGACGAGGCCGCCTCCCGGCTCCGGATGGAGATCGACTCGCGCCCGGTGGAGATCGACACCGTGGAGCGGGCCGTCCGCCGCCTGGAGATCGAGGAGATGGCGCTCGACAAGGAGAGCGACGCGGCGTCGAAGGATCGGCTGGTCGCCCTGCGCGCCGAGCTGGCCGAGAAGCGCGAGGAGCTGGCCGCGCTGACCGCGCGCTGGCAGAACGAGAAGAGCGCCATCGACGTCACCCGCGAGCTCAAGGAGCAGCTGGAGCAGCTGCGCGGCGAGTCCGAGCGGGCCGAGCGCGACGGCGACCTGGGCCGGGCCGCGGAGCTGCGCTACGGGCGCATCCCGCAGCTGGAGAAGGAGCTCGCCGCCGCCACCGAGACGGTCGAGCGGGCCGAGGACGTGATGCTCAAGGAGGAGGTCGGCCCGGACGACGTCGCCGACGTCGTCAGCTCCTGGACCGGCGTGCCCGCCGGCCGGATGCTGGAGGGCGAGACCGCCAAGCTCCTGCGCATGGAGGACGAGCTGGGCCACCGGGTGGTCGGCCAGGCCGAGGCCGTGCGCGTGGTGTCCGACGCGGTCCGCCGGGCGCGTGCCGGCGTCGCGGACGAGAACCGGCCGACCGGCTCGTTCCTGTTCCTCGGGCCCACCGGCGTCGGCAAGACCGAGCTGGCCAAGGCGCTCGCGGAGTTCCTGTTCGACGACGAGCGGGCGATGATCCGCATCGACATGAGTGAGTACTCCGAGAAGCACTCGGTGGCCCGCCTCGTCGGTGCCCCTCCCGGCTACGTCGGCTACGACCAGGGGGGTCAGCTCACCGAGGCGGTGCGGCGGCGGCCCTACAGCGTCGTGCTGCTCGACGAGGTCGAGAAGGCCCACCCGGACGTCTTCGACACGCTCCTGCAGGTGCTCGACGACGGCCGTCTCACCGACGGCCAGGGCCGCACGGTGGACTTCCGCAGCACGATCCTCGTGCTGACGTCCAACCTGGGCGGCCAGGCCATCGCCGACCAGTCCCTGGACGAGAAGGGGCGCACGGACGCCGTCATGGCGGTCGTCCGGTCGCACTTCAAGCCGGAGTTCCTCAACCGGCTCGACGACGTCGTGGTCTTCCACGCGCTGTCGACCGAGGAGCTGACCCACATCGTCGACATCCAGGTCGGGGTGCTGGGGCGCAGGCTGGCCAAGCGGCGGCTGTCGCTGGAGGTCTCCGACGCGGCCCGCGAGTGGCTCGCCATGAACGGGTTCGACCCGGTCTACGGCGCGCGCCCGCTGCGCAGGCTGGTGCAGTCCGCGATCGGCGACCAGCTCGCCCGCGAGCTGCTGTCCGGCGGCGTCCGCGAGGGCGACACGGTCCGGGTCGACCTGGACCCGTCGGCCGACGGCGGCACCGGCGGCCTGATCGTGGGCAAGGCGGTGGGGGCCACCGCCGACCCGGCGGTCGCGATCGCGAACTGATCCACCGGTTCGCCCGTGGGCACCGGCGGTGCACGTCATCGTCGGGGCCCATGGAGCACTTCACCGCCGAGCAGCCGAACGCCGGGCGGACCTGGCTGGACGAGTACCGCACCCGCATCGAGTCGATCCGGGTCCGGGCCGAGCAGGCCCGGGACCGGGTCGCGACGGTGACCGCGACCGCACGCACCCGCGACGGTGCGGTCGTGGTCACCGTCGACCCGTCGGGGAGCCTCACCGACCTGCAGTTCGGCGTGCGCGCCGAGGAGATGCCGCGGGCCCGGCTCGCCGAGACGGTGCT
This sequence comes from Pseudonocardia sp. ICBG162, assembly GCF_020496225.1. Lineage (NCBI taxonomy): Bacteria > Bacillati > Actinomycetota > Actinomycetes > Pseudonocardiales > Pseudonocardiaceae > Pseudonocardia > Pseudonocardia sp. ICBG162. The sequence goes on along the minus strand of NZ_JAHLJD010000031.1, from coordinate 1,230,505 downwards.
GCGGCTGAGCCGGGAGGCCGCGGCGGACGCGGCGGCGCAGGTGGAACGGATCATGGCGCCGCTGACGCGGGAGGGCGGGCGGTGACCTCCCCGGACATCCGGGTCGTCCCCGACACGGTCGCGACCCACGCCGGTGTCCTCGACGACGCGGGTTCCACGGTCGCCGGGATGCGCCCGTCCCTCGCGGAGCTCGACACGGACGCCTACGGCGTCATCGGGGACTTCTTCTCGGCCGACGCCACCGCGGCCATGCGGTCCGGTGTCCGGGCGCTGGAGTCCCTCTCGTCCGCACTGCACGACCTGGCGACCTCCGCCCGGGAGGCCGTCGCGGCCTATCTCGACACCGAGCTCCGGGCGGCCACCATGTTCGGCGAGGTCGACGTCCCGCCCGCCCCGGCCCCGGTCGGTGGGGACCGGTGACGGCTCCGGTGGACGTCGAGGGGCCGGGCCCCCTCGACGGGGCGGGCGTGTTCTCCTCGATCGAGGACCTCGGGACGGCGGCGGGGGAACAGGACGGCGCCGGCATCGGCGTCGCCGCCACCGTGGCCGGGCTCGACACGCTCGGCCTGGTCGCCGACCCGTTGTCGGAGCTCGGGGCGGCCGGGGTCGGATGGGCCATCGAGCACTTCGCCTTCCTGAGCGAGCCCCTCGACTGGCTCTGCGGGGACCCCCGGCAGATCGAGGCCCGGGCGAAGGACTGGCAGCAGATCTCCCGGGAGCTGGCCGCCCTCCTCCCGGAGATCGAGACCGTCCTCGCGGCCCCGGACGCCTGGACCGGGACCGCCGGGGGCGCGTTCCACGGGGCCGCCGCGACGCAGGTCGACGCCGCACGACGCCTGTCCGAGGCCGCCCACGGGGTCGCCGACGTCGTGCTGACCTCGGCGTCCGTCGTCGGCACCGAGCGGGCGATCGTGCGCGACCTGATCGCCGAGTTCGTCGTGTGGCTGGTCCCGAAGCTGCTCGCGTGGGCTGCGGGCGCGGCCGTCACCGCGGGGGTCGCCGCCCCGGTCGGCATCGCCGTCCTCGTCCTCGACGCCGTCGATCTCTCCCGCACGATCGTCCGCCGGGTCGAGGAGGTCGTCTCCCTGCTGGAAAAGGCGAGCGCGGTCGCACACAGGCTGGAGGACACCATGCGGACCGGTCTGCTGCCCGGGATCGCGACGTCGCCGGCGCGGGAGGCCGTCGAACAGACGGTGACCCGGGGGCAGGACGCCGTGCTGGAGTACGGCAAGAACGACGCCGCCCGCCGGGCCACGGCAGCGGAGTGGGACGAGCCGGCCGCCGGCTGAGGCTCCGTGTACGACGAACGTGCACGTCCGGAGCCGTGGCGTTACCACTCCACGGGGCCCGTCGGGACTACGCTGCCCGGCATGTCGGTCTGGTTCGTCATCGCCCTCGTCGCGATCGTCGTCGGTGTCGGTCTGCTGCTGTTCGACCGGTTCCGCGGGGGCGCGACGCGGGACCGCCGCCGCTGGGCGTCCATGCGGGAGTGGGAGTACCTCGAGTCCGATCCTGTCCTGCCCAGCCGCTGGCGCTACGGGACGATCCACCAGGGCGGCCCCGGTGTGGCCCGCAACCTGGTCTCGGGCGACGTCCCCACCCCGGACGGCCCGCGCAAGGCCTACGCGTTCGACCACGAGCAGGCCGGCCGGATCAGCTCGGTGCTCTGCGCGGTGCAGGTGCACGAGTCGCTGCCCGCCGCCGTCGAGCTGCGGCTGCCCTCGGCCCCGCTGCCCGACGACGCCGGTCTCGACCTGCTCGAGCCGGTCGGTGAGCGCTACGCCTTCGTCAGCGACGCCGACGCCGTCCGCCCGCTGCTGACCCCGCGCGTCGCCGACGCCAGCGACGCGGTCGGCGAGGACGTCGAGCTCCTCTGGGCCGAGGACGCCTGGGTGCTGGCCGCCGCGCCCGTCGGCATCTCCGCCGATCGGATGCAGGACCTGCTCGCCGATCTGGCCGAGGTCGCCACCGCTCTGGAGGAGGGGCTGCACGCCCGTCGTCCCGCGATCGAGTCCTGATCTGCGGGTATCTACGCAGCGTTGATCCACCGCAACGCGATGTGACCACCCGAACGCGTTAAGCCGAACGGGTACCGCTAGCCTGATCGTGTGGCTATGGCTCTCATCACCGGCGGCGGTACGGGTCTCGGCGCGGCTCTGGCCGACCGACTGGCCGCGCGCGGACACGACCTCCTGCTCGTCACCCGCGACCCCGAGCGGGTCGCCCCCACCGCCCGGGAGCTCGCCGCCCGGTACGGGATCCGCGCCGACGTGCTCCTCGCGGACCTCGGCACCCGGCACGGCCTGTTCCGGCTCGAGGCCTACCTCGCCGGACCGGAGGCCCCGGCCGTCGACGTCCTCGTGCACGACGCGCTCGCCGACGCGGCCGGCGCCGCACCGGACGCCGGGCGGGCGAGCGTCGACCTCGGCATGACGGCGACGATGCGCCTCACCCACGCCGCGCTGCCCGGCATGCTGCGCCGCGGCGCCGGCGGGATCGTCGCGATCGGCGGGGACGAGCAGTCGGCCGCGTGGGCGGTCTCGTTCGTCACCTCGCTCGCCCCGACCCTGACCGGCGACGTGCACGTCGTCGCCGTCCGCGGCGACGACCGGCCGGAGTGGACCGCCGACGCCGCCGACGCGGTGCTCGACGACCTCGAGGCGGGCCTGCTCGTGAGCGCCCCGCAGAGCGGCCCGGCCCGCCCGGGCCCGGCCCGGCGCGCCGTCGCCGCGGGGGTCCGTGCGGCCCGGCGCGGCGCCGAGCTGTTCGCCGACGCGACCTGGGAGCCCACCGGCGCGGCGGCCGTCACCACCCCGGCCACCGCGGTCCCGGCCGCCCCGTCCGCCACGCCCGAGGAGCTGCTCGGCGGTGCCGGGCACCGGGAGCCGTCCCGGCTGCCGGACCTGCCCTCCCGCCCGGGTGCGGGGCGCGCCGTCGTCGCCGCCGGGGACTGCGGGCGGCACTGGGCGGCCGGTCCGGTGCGCACCGCGGCGCAGCGCGCCCGCGCGAGCGCCGCGGCCCGCGACCGCTCCCGTGGCCACCAGGTCTCGGCCTACATGACGTCGACGGTCACCAGCTCCTGACCGCCCGGAGCGGCGCGGGATGATGTCCCGGTGACGACCACCGGGACCCCGCCGCTGCCGAAGGCCGAGCTGCACCTGCACATCGAGGGCACGCTCGAACCCGAGACCGTGTTCGAGCTGGCCCGCCGGCACGACGTCGACCTCCCGTACGCCTCGGTGGAGGAGCTGCGGGCCGCCTACGACTTCACCGACCTGCAGTCCTTCCTGGACGTCTACTACGCCAACATGGCCGTCCTGCGGACCCGCGACGACTTCGCCGCGCTCGCGTCGGCCTACCTGCGGATCTGCCCCGAGCAGGGGGTCCGGCACGTCGAGATGTTCTTCGACCCGCAGGCGCACACCGCCCGCGGCGTCGCGATCGGCGACGTGATCGGTGGGCTCACCGACGCGATCGAGCACCACGCCGACGACGTCTCCGCCGGGCTGATCCTCTGCTTCCTGCGCGACCGGTCGGCCGCCGAGGCCGAGGAGACCCTGCGGGCGGCCGAGCCGTACCTGGACCGGATCGTCGGGGTCGGGCTCGACTCGGCCGAGGTCGGGCACCCGCCGTCGAAGTTCACCTCGGTGTTCGAGCGGGCCCGCGGGCTGGGCCTCAAGCCGGTCGCCCACGCCGGCGAGGAGGGACCGGCGGGCTACGTGACCGAGGCCCTCGACGAGCTGGGCGTGCTGCGCGTCGACCACGGCATCCGCGCGATCGAGGACGACGCCCTCGTCGCCCGCCTGGTCCGCGATCGCACCCCGCTGACGGTCTGCCCGCTGTCCAACGTCCGGCTCGCCTGCGTCCCCGGCATCGGGCTGCACCCGCTGCCGGAGATGCTCGCGGCCGGGCTGAACGTGTCGGTGCACTCCGACGACCCCGCCTACTTCGGCGGCTACGTCGACGCGAACTACGCCGCGGTCCGCGAGGGCCTCGGCTTCACCGACGACCAGCTCCGCACGCTGGCCGCCAACTCGTTCACCTCGTCGTTCCTCGACGACGAGGCCGTCCAGCGCCTGCTCGGCGAGGTCGCCGACTGGGGGGCTGCGCCCCGCGGGTGACTCAGGCCGTCGCGGCGAGCCGGACCGGGCGCAACGGGTGCAGCGGGCGCCCGGCACCGGTCCGGCCCCGCTCGACGTCGAACGGCGACAGTCGGAACCGGCGGGTCCGCAGCTGGTACTCCGCGGTGTTGGCCGGCCACATGACGACGTTGACGCCCTCGTCGTTCTGGTAGTAGCTCGCGCAGCCGCCGGTCTCGTAGACGGTGCGGGCCGAGCGGCGGCGGATCCGCCGCGTCCAGCGCTCCTCGACGGCGGGTTTCACGTCGAGCGCGCGGATGCCCTCGGCCGCCATCCGGCACACGGCGTCGGCGACGTAGCGGGCCTGGGCCTCGGAGAACAGCAGCGTCGAGCTGGCCCCGCTGGTCGCGTTCGGACCCTGCATGAGGAACAGGTTCGGGAAGCCGGGGTAGCTCATCCCCAGGTAGGCGCGCGGGTAGGCGCCCCAGTGGTCGTGCAGCGACCGGCCGTGGGCGTCGTGGATGCGGCGCGCGATCGGGGCGGTCGCGCCGACCTCGAACCCGGTGGTCAGCACGATCGCGTCGACCTCGGCGCGGCTGCCGTCGCCGGAGACGACGGTCCGCCCCCTCGACCCGGGCGAGCCCACCGGTGTGCAGCGTCGTGTTCGGCGCGCTCATCGCGGGCAGGTAGTCGTTCGAGACCAGCGGCCGCTTGCAGGCGTAGTCGAAGTCGGGGGTGAGCCGCGCGCGCAGCTGCGGGTCGGGCGTCTGGGCGGCGAGGTGCCTGCGGCCGACCCGGGTGAGCGCCTCGCGCAGCAGCCGCGAGCGCCGGGTCGCGGCGAGCAGCTCGGCGCCGACGTAGATGACGTCGAACTGCATCCGGCACAGCAGCGGGTTCGCCGCCAGCGTGCGACGGGTGCGCTCGCCGACGGGCCGCTCGGGCTTGGGCAGGATCCAGGCCGGGGTGCGCTGCAGGACGTGCAGCTCGGTGACGCGCGGCTGCAGCTCGGGGACGAGCTGGATCGCCGTCGCACCCGTCCCGACGACCGCGACGCGCGAGCCGGTGAGGTCGGTGTCGTGGTCCCAGCGGGCCGAGTGGAACACCGGGCCGGGGAACTCGGCGAGGCCCTCGACGTCGGGCAGCTTCGGGTCCGCGACCAGCCCGGCCGCGCTGACCAGCACGTCCGCGGTGAACTCCCCGGACGGCGTCGCGATCCGCCAGCGGGCGTCCGCGGCGTCCCAGCGGGCGGAGAGCACGTCGGCATCGAAGCGGACGTGGTCGAGCAGGCCGGTCGAGCGAGCCAGGCGCCGTGCGTAGTCCTGCACCTCGTGGCCGGGCGCGTAGAGGTCGCTCCAGTCCGGGTTGGTCATGGCACGCAGCTGGTACAGCGGCGACGGCGTGTCGACGCCGACCCCCGGGTAGGTGTTGTCGCGCCACACCCCGCCGACGTCGTCGGCCCGCTCCAGCAGGACGAAGTCGTGCACACCCCGCCGCAGCAGGGCCAGGCCCACGGCGAGTCCGGTGAACCCCGCACCCACGACGGCGACCCTCGAATGACGGGGCGACGGGCCGCTCGGCACGTCGGAGGTGCCGGGGGAAGCGGGATCGACCGGCCGCTGGATCGGCAGCGCCTCGGACGTCATGGTCTCGACGGTAAAGGCTTCATGGTGCACCGGCACGCGAGAGCGGCCCGTCTCACGAGGTCGCCGGACACCCCTGTCGCACGGGTCACACCCGACCCGTCGGTAACCGTCGCGCCTGCACCGGTCGGGTGCGGACGCACTACGCTCCCCGCGTGCCCTCCGTCATGATCACGGGCGCGTCGTCGGGGATCGGGGCCGCGTTCGCCGATCGGCTCGCCGCCGACGGCCGCGACCTCGTGCTCGTGGCGCGCGACGCCGACCGCCTCCAGGCCGCCGCGCAGCGCTACCGCGACCTCGGCGTCGCCGTCGAGGTGCTGCCCGCCGACCTGTCGGACCCGGACCAGCGGGCCCGGGTCGTGCGCCGCCTCGCCGACCCCGACGTCGCGCCGGTCGACCTGCTCGTCAACAACGCCGGGCTCGCGCTGGGCGCCTCGTTCCTGGAGAACGACGCCGCCGACCTGGCCCGCCAGCTGCAGGTCAACGTGGCCGCCGTGCTGGAGCTGACCCGGGCCGCGCTGCCCGGGATGGTCGACCGCGGCACCGGCGCGGTGCTGAACGTCGCCAGCGTCGCGGGCTTCCTGGCCGGGCGCGGCTCCACCTACCCGGCCGACAAGGCGTGGGTCATCTCCTTCACCGAGGGCGTCGCGGCGTCGCTGCAGGGCACCGGGGTGCGCGCGATGGTGCTGTGCCCCGGCTACGTGCGCACCGAGTTCCATGAGCGGGCCGGCATCGACGTCGGCGCCCGCCGCGGCCCGCTGTGGCTGGAGGCCTCCCAGGTCGTCGACGAGGCCCTCACCGACCTCGACCGGGGCCGGGTCGTCTCCGTGCCCTCCAGGCAGTACAAGGCGATCGTGGGGGTGACCGGGGTGCTGCCCCGGAGCCTGCTGCGACGCATCACGGCGACGTTCGACAGGGATCGCACATGAGCTCCGCACACACCGACCGCTCCCGCCTCGCCGCGCTCGTCCGGGAGATCGCCGTCGTCCACGAGCGGGTCACGCTCTCCTCCGGCGCGGAGGCCGACTACTACATCGACCTGCGCCGCGTCACGCTGCACCACGAGGCGTCCCCGCTGATCGGACGGCTGCTGCGCGAGCTCACCGCGGACTGGACCTACCGGTCGGTCGGCGGGCTGACGCTCGGCGCGGACCCGGTCGCGACGGCGGTGCTGCACGCGGCGGCGGCCGAGCCGGACACCGATCCGGTCGACGCCTTCGTCGTCCGCAAGGAGACCAAGAAGCACGGCATGCAGCGGCTCATCGAGGGCCCGGACATCACCGGCCTGCCGGTGCTGGTCGTCGAGGACACCTCCACCACCGGCGGCTCGGTCCTGACCGCGGTCCGGTCGGTGCTCCAGGCCGGCGCCGACGTGGTCGGGGTGTGCACCGTCGTCGACCGCGACACCGGCGCCCGGCAGGCCGTCGAGGCCGAGGGCGTGCCGTACCGCGCGCTGCTGGGGCTGGCGGACCTGCAGCTGGGATGAGCGAGCCCGGGCCCAGCGAGTGGTCGGTCCCCGGCCAGGTCGGGGTCGGCCCGTGGGCCGGGCCGTGGCCGCAGGGCGACCAGTGGGACCCGGAGCTGCTGGAGCAGGGGGACCGGCGCAACGTCGTCGACCGCTACCGCTACTGGCGCCGTGAGGCCGTCGCGGCGGACCTGGCGCGGCGGGCGCACCCGTTCCACGTGGCGATCGAGAACCTCGGCCACGACCACAACATCGGCACGGTGGTGCGCACGGCGAACGCCTTCGGCGTCGCCGGCGTGCACATCGTCGGGCGACGCCGGTGGAACCGTCGCGGCGCGATGGTCACCGACCGCTACCTGCGGCTGCACCACCACGCCGAGGCCGGCGGGCTCGTCGCGTTCGCCCGGGAGCACGGTCTGGCCGTGGTCGCGGTGGACAACATCGCGGGCGCGGTCCGGCTGGAGGCCACGTCGCTGCCGCGGGACTGCGTGCTCGTGTTCGGCGCCGAGGGCCCCGGGCTGTCGCCGGAGCTGTGCGACGCCGCGGACCTGGTCGTGTCGATCGCCCAGTTCGGCTCGACGCGCTCGGTCAACGCCGGGGTGGCCTCGGGGATCGTGATGCACGCATGGATCCGCGAGCACGCGGACCTGTCCGACGCCTGGTGACCAGCACGTTTCCGCCCCGGGCAGGGCGGAGACGTGCCGATCGACGCTCAGTTGCCGTGCCGGGGCGGCATGGCGGGGCGGCCGGTGGTGTGGCGGTACGGCGGCTCCGTGCCGTCCTGCGGGCGGGGGCCGGGGCCGTGCGGCGGCACGGCGCCACCGTGCTGGGGCGCGGCCCCGCCGTGCTGCGGGGCACGACCGGGCTGCGGGGCCTGTCCGGGGCGGGGATGACCGTGCTGCGGCGCCGGGCCGTTCCCGACGGCCGGCATCTGCATGGTGACCGCGGCCGGGTCGTCGTCGGCGGTGTGGCCGGTGACGGTGGCGGCGGCCGCACCGGTCGCGGCACCCGCGACGCCGTCGACCGGGCCGGCGGGGCCCCCGCGCCTGGACGCGGCCCGCGCCCGCAGCACCTCGAACACGATCGGCAGCACCGAGATCAGCACGATCGCGATGAGGATCAGGTCGATGTGCTCACGGACGAACGCGAACTGGCCGAGGAAGTAGCCCAGCACCGTCACGCCCGCCGCCCACGCGACGCCGCCGATCAGCGAGTACGTCAGGTAGCGCTTCGGGTCCATCCGCGCGACGCCCGCGCTCACGGTGATGAAGGTCCGCACGATCGGCACGAAGCGGCCCAGGACGATGGCCCGGTTGCCGTACTTCTCGAAGAACTCGTGGGTCTTCTCGACGTGCTTGGGGTTGAACAGCTTCGACTTCGGCTTGTCGAAGATCGCCGGGCCGGCGCGATAGCCGATGCCGTAGCCGACGGCGTTGCCGGCGAAGGCGGACACCACCAGCACCAGGCAGACCAACCACAGCGGCACGTCGATCGCGCCCTGCGCGACGAACAGGCCCGCGGTGAACAGCAGCGAGTCGCCCGGGAGGAAGAACCCGAGCAGCAGCCCGCACTCCGCGAAGATGATCGCAGCGACGCCCACCAGGGCCCACGGACCCAGGGACTCGATGATCACCGCCGGGTCGAGCCAGTCGGGACCGAGGGCGAGCGTCTGCGTCGCGGCGAGAACCGTCACGTCGAGAAACGGTACCGGCCGGGTGATGTGGATCGACGTGGCCGTCGCTGTGGGGGTGCTGTGAGCGGCTCAGCCGAGGGCGGGCAGCGCACCCGGCAGGAGCACCGACACCAGCGCGAGACCCCCGCCGAGCAGGGCGCCGAGGAGCAGCGCGATCACCGCGGCCCAGACGATCTGGCCGGTCGCCGACCGGGCGGGCTCCGGCGCCGGGGCCTGCTGCGGCCGGCGCTGCGGGGGCGGCCCGGGACGCGGGACCGGCGGCGGGATCCGGCCGGGGACGCGTGGCGGCACGGGGGCCGGGCCCGCCGCGGGACGCTGCGGCATCGGGCGCCCGCGGGCCTGCGCCTGCAGCGCCTCGCCGATCCGGCGGGCGGCGTCGTCGCGGCCGGGCTGCGGCGGCTGGGGGCCGGTCATCGCAGCTCCCCCGGACGCCGGACGGCCTCGGTCCCGGCGCGCTCGGCCATGATCCGGGCGACGGCGTCGAGCGCGCGGCTGGCGGTCGACTTCACCGTACCTCGGCTCATCCCGGCGGCCTCGGAGATCTCGGACTCGGTCAGCCCGCCGTAGTAGCGCAGGACGAGCACCTCGCGCTGGCGCGGCGGGAGCTGGCCCAGCGCGTCGACGACCGACTGGTGCTCGGCCGACAGCATGGCCAGCGACTCCGCGGAGCGGGCGTTCGCCGCGTGCGGCGGCACGTACTCGCGTGCCGTGCGACGGCGCCGCAGCACCGACCGGGACCCGTTCACCACGGCCGCACGCAGGTAGGCGACGGCGGCCGTCTCGTCCCGCAGACCGGTCCAGTGCCGGTGCAGGCCGGTGAACGCCTCCTGCACCACGTCCTCCGCGGTGGCCGGGATGTCCACCAGCAGCATCGCGAGGCGCATCAGCCGCAGGCGGTGGTCGCGGTAGAGGTCGGCCAGCGTCAGCGGCGTGTCCGGGCCCGGCCGGGCCCCGGAACCACCCGGCCCGTCGACCGGGGCCTGCGCCGTGCCCGGGGCGAACGGGTGCGGCCCGGTGCCCGTGGGCGCCGGGCGGCTGTCGATGGCGCGCAACCGGCCCAGTGTCCGGTCGACGGCGTTCTCGGCGCGCTCCTCCTCCACGCCCACCACACTAGCGACCACCACCGACAGGCTTCGCAGCATTACCCGGTGCAGCGGTCGGCGGCGTCGCCCGCGGTGAGACCAGGCCCATCGCAGACGATGGCTCCCCTTCCCCGCGGGTACGTGATACTCACCCGGAGACAAGGAGCGCTGCGCGGAGCAGCGACCGCCGACGACGAGGAGGCAGGCCCCGTGCCCATCGCCACGCCCGAGATCTACAACCAGATGCTGGACAACGCCAAGAGCGGCGAGTTCGCCTACCCGGCGATCAACGTGACCAGCACCGAGACCCTCAACGCGGCGCTGCGCGGGTTCGCGGAGGCAGGCTCCGACGGCATCGTGCAGGTCTCGACCGGTGGCGCGGAGTTCCTGTCCGGCACCCGGGTCAAGGACATGGTCACCGGCTCGGTCGGCCTCGCCGAGTTCGCGCACGTCGTCGCGGACAAGTACCCGGTCAACATCGCGCTGCACACCGACCACTGCCCCAAGGACAAGCTGGACTCGTTCGTGCGTCCGCTGATCGCGATCAGCCAGGAGCGCGTGGACAAGGGGCAGAACCCGCTGTTCCAGTCGCACATGTGGGACGGCTCCGCGGTCGAGCTCGAGGAGAACCTGAAGATCGCGGCCGAGCTGCTGGAGCAGGCGGCCAAGGCGAAGATCATCCTCGAGGTCGAGATCGGCGTCGTCGGCGGCGAGGAGGACGGTGTCGCGAACGACATCAACGACAAGCTCTACACCGCCCCCGGCGACTACGAGCGCACCGTCGAGGTCCTCGGGTCCGGCGACAAGGGCCGCTACCTGCTGGCCGCGACCTTCGGCAACGTGCACGGCGTCTACAAGCCGGGCAACGTGAAGCTCCGCCCGGAGATCCTCAAGCAGGGCCAGGAGGTGGCCGTGCAGAAGCTGGGCCTCGACCCCGGCGCCAAGCCGTTCGACCTGGTCTTCCACGGCGGGTCCGGCTCGCTGCTCGAGGAGATCCACGAGTCGCTGACCTACGGCGTCGTGAAGATGAACGTCGACACCGACACCCAGTACGCCTTCACCCGGCCGATCGTGTCGCACATGTTCGCCAACTACGACGGCGTGCTCAAGATCGACGGCGAGGTCGGCAACAAGAAGGTCTACGACCCGCGCTCGTACCTGAAGAAGGCCGAGGTCGGGATGAGCGAGCGCGTCATCGAGGCGTGCGAGTCGCTGAAGTCCGCCGGCAGGGCACTGTCCTGATCCGCGGCGCCCGGCCACCCGCTGGCGACGGCGGGTGGCCGGGCGCGAGGATGGCGGCATGAGTCTGCACGGCAACCTGCTCGAGCCCGACGACACGCGCCTCCCGGTCGACCCCGCCGCGGCGGACCTGACCGCGGGGAAGGACCCGTCGGAGGTGGCGGCGGGGTCGCCGTCGTCGTCGATCGCCTGGGCGGTGCTCGCCGAGCGCGCCCTCGACGCCGGGGAGTCCGTCGCCGCCTACGCCTACGCCCGCACCGGCTACCACCGCGGCCTGGACCAGCTGCGTCGCAACGGCTGGAAGGGCTTCGGCCCGGTGCCGTGGTCGCACGAGCCGAACCAGGGCTTCCTGCGGTCGTGCGGGGCGCTGCTGCGCGCCGCCACGGCGATCGGGGAGGCCCCCGAGGTCGAGCGCCTGCGCACGCTGATCAACGACTCGGACCCGGAGGCGCTCGCCGCCCTCGGCGTGTCCTGACGCCGGTGGCCGCGTGGGACCGGGTCCGCTCACGCGGCCGGGCCGGTGCCCGGCGCGTCCGCGCGTCGTGGCTGCCGATCCTGCAGTGCTCCATGGCCGCCGGCCTCGCCCTCTGGGTGGCCGGCGACCTGGTCGGTCACACGCGGCCGTTCTTCGCGCCGATCGCGGCGGTGCTCAGCCTGGGCATGTCGCTGAACTCGCGGCTGCGCCGCACCGCCGAGCTCGTCGTCGGGGTGAGCATCGGTGTCCTGATCGGCGACCTGCTGATCGCGCAGATCGGCGGCGGCCTCTGGCAGCTGGTGCTCGTCGTCGCGCTCGCGCTGGTCATCGCGGTGTTCACCGACGGCGGGACCCTGTTCGTCAACCAGGCCGCGGTGTCCGCGGTGCTGGTGACGACGCTGCTCCCGCCCACCGAGACCGGTGGGATCGACCGCTGCATCGACGCCCTGATCGGCGGCCTCGCCGGGATCCTGGTCGCCGCGGTCATCCCCGCGCACCCGGTCCGGATCGTGCGCCGGGTCGCCCGCCGGGTGCTCGACGACCTCGTCACCGTGCTCACCGAGATCGCGACGGCGCTGCGCGAGGGTGACCGGGAGAGCGCGTCGCGGGCGCTGACCCGGGCCCGCGACACCCAGGCCGTCATCGACGAGCTGCGCACCGCCGTCAGCTCCGCGGGCGAGGTCGTGACGGTCTCGCCGATGCACCGGCCGCGCCGGGCCATGCTGCGCCGCTACCGGACGCTCGCCGAGCGGGCCGACTACGCCCACCGCAACGCCCGGGTGCTCGCCCGGCGCGCGATGACCGCGATCGAGGACGGCGAACCGGTCCCGCCCGGTCTGCCGGACGCCATCACCGAGCTCGCCGTCTCCGTCGAGGCGCTGATCGGGGAGCTCGGGCAGGACGGCGACCGCGAGAAGGCCCGCGGCCCGATCCTGGAGGCCGTGCAGCACGCACCGGTCCTCGCCGACCCCGGCGCGGTCGTCGCCCGGCCGGTGGAGGGGCAGCCGGCCGCGGCGCCCGCGGTCTCGGCCCCGGTGCTGGTCGCGCAGGTCCGCTCGATCGCCGTCGACCTGCTGCAGGCGACCGGGATGACCCGCAGCGAGGCGCTGCGCGCGTTGCGCGGGCAGCTCACCGATCCTCACGTGGACTGAACGGGCGGAAGGGCTTCCGTCACGGGCCGGTCACGGAGCAGAATCGGGCGTCGTTCGGCGCCGGGACGTCGGGTCCCCCTGCACGGAGTTGTGGACGTCGCTCACTGATCGGGGTTCACGGTGCAGCTGTTCATCCGCTACGTCCTCGCGCCACTCGTCCGGCTCGTGTGGCGGCCCCGCGTGCGCGGCGCGGACCGCATCCCGGCCACCGGGCCGGTGATCCTCGCGGCGAACCACCGCGCGGCCGTCGACACGGCGTTCATCCCGCTCGTCGCGCCGCGCAAGGTCGCGTTCCTCGGCAAGGCCGAGTACTTCACCGGCCGCGGCCTGCGCGGACGCCTGATGGCCGCGTTCCTGGGGGCGCTCGGCTACATCCCGGTCGACCGGTCCAACGCCCGCGCCGGCCTCGCCGCGCTCGCCGCGGGACGCAAGGTCCTGGAGTGCGGCGGTGCGTTCGGCATCTACCCGGAGGGCACCCGCTCCCTCGACGGCAAGCTGCACCGCGGGCACACCGGCGTCGCGTCGCTGGCGCTGTCGACGGGGGCGGTCGTCGTGCCCGTCGGCCTGATCGGGACCGAGCGCGTGCAGCCGATCGGACGGCTGTTCCCGCGCCTGGCCCGGGTCGAGATCCGCTTCGGGCGGCCGCTGGAGTTCAGCCGCTACGAGGGCCTGGAGGGCGCTCCGGCGATCCGGCGCGCGGTCACCGACGAGATCATGGACGCCATCGCGGACCTGTCCGGGCAGACCTATGTGGACAGCTACCACCGGCGCCCGGACGACTCGGCCGCCGCGGCCTGATCGGAACGGGCCCGGGGGTGACGGCGGCGGGCTAGCCTGCTGCCGTCCTGTTGCTGTCCCGGGGGAGCGTCGCCGGTGGTCCGACTCGTTGTCGTCCTGCTGTTGGTGTGCGGGGTGGTCGTGGGGTGTAGGGCTGCGGAGCCGGAGGGGCCGTTCCCGGCGCGGCCGGCGGAGATCGACGTGGCGAACGTCGACCCGTGTGTCGCGATGACCCCTGAACTGCGCCAGCAATGGGGAGTCGAAGGGGACGAGCCTTCGACCGTCACCCTCGCTGATGGTCCCAGTCGTGTCTGTGGGTGGGGCAACAACGACACCGTTGAGAGCTACAGCGTGCAGACGATTCAGACGCCGGCTGCAAAGGTTGCGACGGCGCAGGGTGCCACGATCACCGTCGTCGACGGGTTCGGAGCCGTCAGGATGGTGGAGAGTGAGGACACCGCGCCGCTGTGCGAGCTGTATCTGGACGCCGCGGAAACGGCCGGCATCCGTGTTCAGGTCCGAGACGTCGGTTACAACGAGCAGACTCGCGGATCGATCGACGACACGTGTCGTCGGGCAGAGGTGCTGGCCCGGAGCTACCTGATCGCTGCTCGTTCACGCTGACTGGTTCGCATTAGCGAACGCTTCTGAGTGATTCGCGCTCCATCAAAGATGGCGCGCATACGATTCGTTCATGCACACGTCCGCCCATGAACCACGAGGGTCAGCGAGTGATTCCCTCATGCTTCAGGTCAATATCGAGAACGTCATGAAGGTGTATCAGCGCCTGAACGATCAGGTTCGGAACCTGCGAAGTGGAGGCCAAACAGCTGATCAGCTGAGGATCATTCCTCCGTGTGGACAGGACCCTGTCTCCCTCGATGCAGTGACCGTCTTCCAGCCCAAGATCGACTCCATTACGCGGACACACACGGAGTACGTCACCGAGGTCGTGGAGGCGCGTGACCGCTTGAAAAGTGCGGCACAGGAGTACGGCCTGATCGAGGACGAGAACGCGGCAACCCTGAAACCCACCACTTCGCCGTACAACGGCCCTCTGCTCGAGCGTTAGGGATCCGAGCATGCCCCTCCCTCGCTGCTACAACTACGAGGCGTTCGACATCGCGACCAAGTCGGCGTGGATCCTCGGCAAACCCGGCGCCGCGGCCAGCCGGCAGACGTCCGACGGTCTCCGCAAGCTCGTCGACGACATGGCGACCACCAAGCAGACCCTCGACCGCGGCATGGCCGACCTCGGCATCTCGTGGCAGGGCCCCGCCGCCCGGGCGGCCCAGGAGTCCCTGGACCGCACCGCGACCGGCGTCGACGGCACTGCGACCGTCGCCCGGAACGGCGCCGACCGCATGCTCGACCACGGCAGCGCGTTCGAGCGCATGCGCGGTCAGGTCCGGTTCATGGACCCGGCCGAGTTCTCCTGGATCCAGCGAGCGGGCGACAACATCAGCGAGGCCTGGCAGTCCCTCCGGGGCAGGGGCGCCGACCACGTCACCATCGCCGAGCACAACCAGATCAACGACGAGGTCGCGAACCGCGCGCTCCAGAAGTACGAGTCCGAGACCTCCGCGATCGACGACCGCTTCACCACCGAGGCGGCCGCCGCGCCCCCGCCCGGGACATCTCCGGGCGCGCCGCCGGGTCCCGGCGGCTCGCCGGGACCGCAGCCCGGCATCTCCGTCGCCCCGGGTGGCGGCGGAGTCTCCGGCCCGACGCCGGGACCGGCCGGAGTCGGGCTCCCCCCGGTCGGGTCGTCCTCGCAGCCGGGGTCGGCGCCGGCCGGCCCGTCGGGCGGCGGCGGTGCAGGCGGCGGCCCCGGTGGTGGTGTGGGTGGTGGCGCCGGAGGCGGTGGCGGGCCCTCGCCTGTCGTCCCCCTGCCGAGCGGACCGGCGTCCTCGTCGGGCGCCGGTGGAGGCGGTACCGGGGCGCCGGGCTCCCGCGTACCGCCCGCTCCGGACCGCACGCGGACCCCGACCCGGAGCCCGGCCCCGACGTCGGACGCCGCCCGTACCCGCGAGGACCTCGCGCGCCGCTTCGGCGACCAGGTACGTCGGCAGCAGCTCGTCCGCCCCCTCACGGAGACCCGCCCCGGCAGCGGGACCGGGTCGTTCGGAGTGGGAGCCGGATCAGGAGCAGGCCGCGGCGGCGTCGGCTCCCCGTTCGGCGAGTCCCGCGGCACTACGCGGCTGCCGGGCGCGGGGACCGAACCGCACGGACCCGGCGGCCGCGGCGGGGCCGGGACGGCGTGGGGCACCGAGCCCCGCACACCCGGGCCGCGGAGCGGCGGCGCGGCCGAGCCGTGGACCGGCGCCAAGGGGGCGGAGGCTCGCGGCGGGGCCGGCTACGGCCCGATGGCCGGCGGCGTCCCGGGCGGTCGCGGCGAGGGCCGGGACCACCGCAACCGCTACGTCGTCCCCACCGACGAGGTGTTCGACGTCGGGATCACCGCGACCGACGCCGTGCTCGCCCCCGAGGACCCCGGCCGCTGATCAGCCCGGCAGCACCGGCCGCCACGGCTCGGTGTGCCGGTACCAGGCCCACCGCTTGATCTCCCGCGGGTGCGCGACGCCGTCGCGGACGGGCGTCGCACCCGTCGTCCCGATCTGGATCGCCCGCCCGGTCGTGCCGGTCACTCCGCGGCCCGGCCGCACGTGCACGCCCTCGGGCCCCGCGTCGACGACGAGCATCTTCACGCGGCCGTGCAGCACGCGCGTCGCGTCGCAGTAGGCCTCGCCGTAGAGGTCGGGGATCTCCCCGCGGCCGGCGAGGACGCCGCCGTTGTCGTCGCGCACCAGCGGCATCTCGCGTGCGGTGCCGGACCGGGCGAGGGCGACGGCGTCGTCGAACCGGGTCGGGAGGCCCCAGTTCGCGGCGGCCCGCGACCGCCGGGACACCGGCAGGTAGGCGACCTCGGTCGCGAGCGCGTCCCGGCGGAGCAGCCGGAGGAGCACCGCGGCGAGGTCGGCGTCGTCACCGTGGACGATCAGCCGCGGCACCGGGAGCAGGGCGTCGACCTCCGCCTTCCCGGGGCGCGGACCCACGGTGACCGAACGCACCGCGGGATCGGACACCAGCGACGACGGTGGGCGTTCACGTCGCGCGCCGGGCCGGATACCGTGGAAGGGAAGCCGGTGACGCCGCTGCGGCAGGCAGTCGAGGAGAACCGCTTCGGGATCGGTCGGAACCACTGATCGAGTACCCTCCTCGCCGCGGAAACCGGAAATCACGCCCGGTCCCGCGACCGTGACGAGCGTGTGTGAACTGGAGTCTCTTACATGCCCGCAATCGTGTTGATCGGCGCCCAGTGGGGCGACGAGGGCAAGGGCAAGGCGACCGACCTGCTGGGCGGGCAGTTCGGCTGGGTCGTCCGCTACCAGGGCGGCAACAACGCCGGGCACACCGTCGTCACGCCGGACGGCCGCGACTTCGCGCTGAAGCTCATCCCGTCCGGGATCCTGTCCCCGGGCGTGAAGAACGTGATCGGCAACGGGGTCGTCGTGAACCCCGAGGCGCTGATCGAGGAGAAGGCGGGCCTGGAGCGGCGCGGCGTCGACACCTCCGGCCTGCTGATCTCGGCCGACTCGCACCTGATCATGCCGTACCACGTGGCGATCGACCGTGTCACCGAGCGCTACCTGGGCAAGGCCAAGATCGGCACCACCGGTCGCGGCATCGGCCCGGCCTACCAGGACAAGGTCGCCCGGGTCGGCGTCCGCGCCGCGGACCTGCTCGACGAGAAGATCCTGCACCAGAAGGTCGAGGCCGCCCTCGAGCTGAAGAACCAGGTCCTGGTCAAGGTCTACAACCGGCGCGCGCTGGACTTCAACGAGGTCGTCGACACCGTCCTGGAGCAGTCGAAGGAGTTCGCCGACAAGATCGTCGACACCCGGCTGCTGCTGAACCAGGCCCTGGAGCGCGGCGAGACGCTGCTGCTGGAGGGCTCGCAGGGCACCCTGCTCGACGTCGACCACGGCACCTACCCCTTCGTGACCAGCTCGAACCCGACCGCGGGCGGCGCGTCGGTCGGTTCCGGCATCGGCCCGAACAAGATCACCCGCGTGATCGGGATCCTGAAGGCCTACACGACCCGCGTCGGGTCGGGCCCGTTCCCGACCGAGCTCCTCGACGAGATGGGCGAGTGGCTGCGTAAGACCGGCGGTGAGGTCGGCGTCAACACCGGCCGGAACCGTCGCTGTGGCTGGTTCGACGCCGTCATCGGCCGGTACGCGGTCCGCGTCAACGGCATCACCGACGTCTTCCTGACCAAGCTGGACGTGCTGTCCGGGCTGGAGTCGGTGCCGATCTGCGTCGGCTACGAGGTCGACGGCCACCGCGTCGACGAGATGCCGATGACCCAGACCGGCTTCCACCACGCCGTCCCGGTCTACGAGGAGATGCCCGGCTGGGTCGAGGACCTCTCCGGCGCCCGCACCTGGGAGGACCTGCCCCCCGCCGCGCAGGCCTACGTGCAGCGGATCGAGGAGCTCACCGGCGCGCCGGTGTCCGCGATCGGCGTCGGCCCCGGGCGGGACCAGACGATCACCCGCTGACCGGCTGCGCCGGCGGCGTCACGACGACCGCCGGCGCTCGTCGCGGACCGGTGTCACCAGGATCGCGGCCAGCGGTGCCGCGGCGGCGATCGCGAACGCCGCCGCGTAGCCGGTCGCGCCGACCAGGGCGCCGAGCGCGGCCGGCACCACCGACGCGACGGCGTTCTGACCGGTGTTCTGCACCCCCAGCGCCCGCCCGGACCATGCGGGCCCGGCGATCTCGGCGGTGCTGGTGAACGCCAGCCCGTTCGGGGCGACCGTCACCACCGCCCCGACGGCGAGCATGGTCACCGCGAGCCACCCGGCGACGGCGTCGCCGAGCGCGAACAGCAGCAGCACCGCGGCCGCGGCGGCCGCGACCTGGCGCATCGGGCGCAGCCGGGACCCGACCCGGTCCGACCAGACCCCGGTCGCGATCCGGCCGACCGCCCCGGCGATCTGCCCACCGGCGACGAACGCGCCCGCCGCCGCCACGTGCCACCCCTGCTCGCGGACCAGGTACTCGGTCGCGAACGACGCCACCGCGAACTGCGAGACCACCAGCAGCGCGCTCGCGCCGTGCACCCGCCACAGCACCGACGTCCCGTAGGGGGAGCGCTCCGGCGCGGCCCCCGCGGGCCGCGGAGCCCGGGGCGGGTCCGGCGCCAGCGTCGCGACCAGCGCCGACGCGACGACGCACAGCACCGCGGGCAGCAGCAGCGCCCGGAACGGCCCGACGGCCGCGGCCAGGGTCGGCAGCGTCAGCCCGGCCACGGCGACGCCCAGGGGCTGGGACGTCTGCCGGATCCCCATCGCGGTGCCGCGCTCGTGCGCGGCGAACCAGCCCATCACCATCCGGCCGCTGGCGGCGAACACCGACGCCGCGCCCGCGCCACCCAGACCGAGCAGCACCAGCAGCAGCGGTCCGGGCCCGATCGGCAGCAATGCCGCACCCGCGACGGCGGCCGCGCACAGCGCGAGCCCGACCGTCATCACCCCGCGTTCGCCGGACCGGTCGGCGGCGGCGCCCCACAGCACCAGGGTGCACAGCAGGCCGACCGTCGGGGCGCCGACGTAGGCGCCGACCTGGGCCAGCGACAACCCCTCCGTGTCCCGCAGCAGCGGCACCACGAACGGCAGTCCGTAGACGAACGAGCAGGCCGCGGTCTGGGCGAACACCCCGACGGCCAGCACCAGCCAGCGACGGCGGGTACGGGTCACGTCGACGGAGGTCATGTACCCACGCTAAGCATCCGTCCCACGATCCGGCCATTCGTTCCCGGATCGTGGGACAGGGTGCGGTGGGTCAGGAGGCGCAGTTCCCGGTGTCGGCGGGGGACGACGCGCCGCTCGCGGCCACGTTCAGCGCCTGGCCGACCTGCTCGGCCGTCAGCACGAAACCGGTCTCGGTGTCGTCCAGCGCGGCGCCGAACACGACGCCGACCACCCGTCCGTCGGGGGCGATCATCGGGCCGCCGGAGTTGCCGGAGCGCACCACTGCGCGGACGGTGTAGACGTCGCGCAGCACGCTGCCCTGCTCGTAGATGTCCGGGCCGCGCAGCCGGATCCGTTCGCGGATCTTGCCCGGGGTGACCGTGTACGGGCCGTCCAGCGGGTAGCCCAGGATGATCACGTCGTCGCCGACGCGGGCCGGGTCCGGGCTGAACTGCAGCGGCTGCTCCTCGAGGTCGGGCACGTCGAGCACGGCCACGTCGACCTCGGGGTCGTAGTAGACGACCTGGGCGTCGAGCTGGCGGGCCCGTCCGCTGGACGTCGTCACCTCGACCGTGGTGCTCGACGTCCCGGCGACGACGTGGGCGTTGGTCATCACCCGCTGCGGGGCGACGACGAACCCGGTCCCCTCCAGGGCGCGACGGCAGGACGGGGCGCGCCCGCGGACCTTCAGGACCCGGTCGCGGACCTCGGTGACCACCGGGGACTGCGCGAGCGCGGAGTCCGGCGGGCCGACCGCGGCGACCGGCGTCCGCGAGAACGGGCTGACGACGTCGGGGAAGCCGGAGTCGTCGAGGAGCTGGCGCAGCTCGGCGGGGAGCTTGCGCGCCGCGTCCGGCATCACGTCGTCCACGCCGGCGAGCACCCGCGAGTCGCGCAGGCCGCTGGTCAGGGTGGAGAAGCTCGTCGAGGACAGCGGCAGCGCGATCAGCCAGGCCGCCACCACCACCGCGATCGCCTGCACGCCGGCGCCCAGCGTCGAGTCGACCTTGAGGGTGCCCTCGCCGCGGATCCGGTCGCGGATGAACCGTCCGAGGTAGACGCCCGTCGCCTCACCGAGCGCGACGAGCAGCACCACCACGCCGATCCCGAGCAGCACCTTCCCCTGCTGGGACTCCACCTGCCCGGCCAGCAACGGGGCGAGCCGCAGCCCGAGCACCGCGCCGGTCAGCACGCCGGCGAACGACAGCAGCGCCACCGCGACCCCGTGCCGCCAGCCGGACGCCGCGGCCAGCAGGGCGAGGATCACGACGACGACGTCGACCCAGCTGATGCTCACCGGTCCACCACGCCGTGGTCGTCCACCCGGACTCCTTCCGGTTCGTGCCGCCGGGCGCGGGCCCAGGCGTCGTCGAGATCGAGGACCCGGCCGGCGTCCCAGGGACGCTCCCAGCCGGACCGTTGCAGCAGCGCGGACAGCAGGCCCGCGGTGAAACCCCAGACCATCAGGCCCGCGGCGTCGAAGGCGGGGCCGGCGTGGCCACTGGGGCCGCGCACGGTGAACCGGTTCGCCGGGTCGGTCAGGACCGCCACCGGGACCCGGACGACCCGGGCGACCTCGGCGGTGTCGACCACCCGCACCGGCGACGGCGACGCCCAGTGCGCCAGCACCGGGGTCACCAGGAACCCGGTGGGCGGGATGAACAGGTCCGGCAGGAGGGTCAGCGGTACGACGCCGGACGGGTCCAGCCCGGTCTCCTCCCGGGCCTCCCGCAGCGCGGCGTGCACCGGGCCGGTGTCGGTCGGGTCGAGCCGTCCACCGGGGAAGGCGACCTGCCCGGCGTGCGAGCGCAGCGTCGCCGCGCGCTCGGTGAGCAGCACGTCCGGCCCGCCGGACTCCCCGTCGGTGAACAGCATCAGCACCGAGGCCCGGCGGGGCTCGCCGCTGTCGGGCTGCAGGCGTCGCCAGCCGAACCAGGCCGGGTCCAGGCCCAGCGCCCCGTCGACGAGCGGGCGCAGCGACGCCGGTGCCGCCGCGGGGTCGGGGTCGGGCACCCGCGGCACGCCCGCCTGCGCGGTCACCGGAACCGCTCCACGGCGGCCGCGACGTCGTCGGCGGTGCGGAACGGGACGGGCGGGTCCACCATCGCGACGCCGCCGTCCGCGCGGGTCACGTAGCTGACCGGGAGCAGCGGCGGGGTGTCCAGCGCGCGGCGCACGGCCCGCTGCGGGTCGGTCACGGCCGGCAGGGTGACCCCCAGCTGCGCGGACAGGGTCAGCGCGGACACCGGGTCGTCCTGTACGTCGACGGTGAGCACCGGCAGTGCGCCGGGGCGCTGCGCGTAGGCCTGCAGCGCGGGCAGCTCGTCGCGGCACGGCACGCACCACGACGCCCAGAAGTTGACCAGCGTCGGCCGCCCGGTCAGGGCCGCGCCCAGGTCGGTACGGCCGTCGGCGCCCAGGCACGGCACGGTGATCCCGGCGAGCGGACCGGCCGGGGTGCTGCCGGACGGGGCGGGGCAGGGTGCCAGCCGGGCCGAGGCCCGCGCGGCGGCCAGCGCCTGCGGGTCCGCGGCGGCGAGGTCGGTCTCGGGCCGGTCCGCCGGGGCGGCGCTCGCCGCGGGACCGGCGCCGCCGCTCCCGCCGGAGGTAGGGCCCGAGGGCCACAGCGCCCAGACCGCGATCGCGACCAGGACGACGACGACCACGGTCGAGACGATCTCGGAGCGGGAGGCGCCTGTCCGGGTCACCGGCCGTCCCCGGGCGGCCCCGCGATCCCCGCGAGTGCGAGCAGGTGGTCCCGCTCCGGGCCCTTGACCAGCGCCGCGGCCTCGCCCGGGTCGGTGGGGCCGAGCCCGAAGGCGGGGCAGTCCGCCGCGAGCGTGCAGGCGCCGCAGGCCGGCTTGCGCGCATGGCAGACCCGGCGCCCGTGGAAGATCACGTGGTGGGACACGATCGTCCAGTCCCGCCGCGGGACGAGCTCGCCGATCGCGTGCTCGACCTTGACCGGGTCCTCCTCGGTCGTCCAGCCCCAGCGGCGCACCAGGCGTCCGAAGTGGGTGTCGACGGTGATCCCGGGGACGCCGAACGCGTTGCCGAGGATGACGTTCGCGGTCTTGCGCCCGATGCCGGGCAGCTTCACCAGCTCGTCCAGCGTCGACGGCAGCTCCCCGCCGTGCCGCTCGACGACGGCGGCGCCCAGCCCGGTCAGCGACGTCGCCTTGTTCCGGTAGAAGCCGGTGGAGCGGATCAGCTCCTCGAGCTCGGTCCGGTCGGCGCCCGCGTAGTCCGCGGCGGTGGGGTACCGGGCGAACAGCGCGGGGGTGACCTGGTTGACCCGCTCGTCGGTGCACTGCGCGGACAGGATCGTCGCCACGGCGAGGTCCAGCGGGGTGGTGAAGTCCAGCTCGCAGTGCGCGTGCGGATAGGCCTCCGCCAGCGACCTGAGGATGCGGTTGACCCGGCGCGCTCGCCCGATCGGGCTCTCCCCGGCCGCGACGCGCGCGGCCAGACCGGCGGCGGCGCGGGGGGTGGGCCGCGACGCCCGCGACGGCCGTCCGGCGGAGGTGCTCACGTGACCGAGCGTACGGGTGGGCACCGACAGTCGTGTCACGGTGTCGCGCCGTGCACCGCTCGTCGCCGGGCGCGGTCCGGTCCGCGACGGGGGCCGTTCGACCGGCCGGCGTGGCGACGCGTCCGACGAGCGGTGTGCGCACCCGGCCGGGTGTGCGCCGAACGGGCTACGAGGTCACGGTCGCGTCACGAAGACACCGACGCGGCCACCCCCGACCGGCCGGGCTGCGAACCCGTACGGGAGGATCGGAGTTGCCATGACTGCCTGGTTGAGCGTTCTCGTCCCGCTGCTCGTGATGTTCTTCGCGCTCGGTATGGAGCGCGTGGAGTCCCGCATGCGGGAGTCCACCGTGCGCCAGGACGAGCTGGACGAGATGCTCGAACAGCCGCGTCCGGACGAGGTCCGTGCCCTGTTCCGGTCCGGAACGGGCCGCGCGCTGGAGCTGTTCCGGCTGCGCAACCGGCGCCGCCGGGGGGCTCGTCGGAGCCAGGTCCCGTCGGCCTGACAAGATCGCGTACGGGCGCGTTGCAGCGCCCCGCGACGAATCGGACCCGATCGGATGTCAATCCGATCGGGCCAGTGGTGCGCACGTGTGTGGCCAAGACCTCTACACTGACGCGCCGACGACCCGCCGTGACGACACGGCCGGTGAACGAGGAGCATTGCAGTGGACGAGGTTCTGATCCGGGCAGGGATCTTCCAAGGTGTGGAGCCCCAGGCCGCCGAGGCGCTGGCCGAAGCTCTGGAGACTGCCGAGTTCTCCCGCGGGCAGGTCATCTTCTCCGAAGGTGAGCCCGGTGACCGCCTCTACATCGTGTCGGGCGGGAAGGTGAAGCTCGGCCGGAAGTCCCCCGACGGCCGGGAGAACCTACTCATGGTGGCCGGCCCGTCGGACATGTTCGGCGAGCTGTCGATCTTCGACCCGGGCCCGCGCACGTCGTCGGCGACCGCGGTCACCGAGGTGCGCTGCTACACCATGGACCGCAGCGCGCTGCGGGAGTGGATCGGCAAGCGTCCGGAGATCGCCGAGCAGCTGCTGCGCGTGCTGGCCCGTCGCCTGCGCCGCACCAACAACATGCTCGCCGACCTGATCTTCACCGACGTGCCGGGCCGGGTGGCGAAGTCGCTCCTGCAGCTCGCGCGCCAGTTCGGCTCCCAGGAGTCGGGTCTGCTGCGGGTCACCCACGACCTCACGCAGGAGGAGATCGCCCAGCTCGTCGGCGCCTCCCGCGAGACCGTGAACAAGGCGCTCGCCGACTTCGCGCACCGTGGCTGGCTGCGTCTGGAGGGCAAGAGCGTGCTGATCCTGGAGCCGGAGCGGCTCGCGCGACGCGCGCGCTGAATTCTCTGGTACGGGCGTCCCAGATCATGTGATGCTGGGGTGTGCCCGCCGCCCTCTCCGACTACCGCGCCGCCCTGGGCACCCCCGGGGCGGCCGCGCCGGTCTGTGCCTCCGTCCTCGGTCGGTTCCCGATCGCGATGCACAGTCTCGCCACGCTGCTCTACGTCCGTGAGGTCCACGGCTCCTACGCCGTCGCCGGAGCGGTCTCCGCGGCGCTGCTGGTCGGGACCGCGGTCGGCACGGTCGTGCAGGGGCGGGTGCTGGACCGGCTGGGCCCGACCCGGCCGATGCTGGTGCTCGTCGCGGTCTACCTGCTGTGCGTCACCGGGCTGGTGCTGAGCATCGAGTCCCGGGCGGCGCTGCCGCTCACCGTCGCGGTCGCGGTCGTCACCGGGCTCGCGACGCCGGCGTTCGAGGGGTCGTCGCGGGCGCTGTGGTCGGACCTGACCCCGCCCGGGCCGCGCCGCGAGGCCGCCTACACCTACGAGGCGATCAGCCTCGAGATCTTCTTCATCATGGGTCCCGCGCTGGCCGCGGTGCTGGTGGTGGCGACGCCGTGGCCGGGCACCGCGCTCGTCGTCGCGGCGACCGCGGAGATCGTCGGCACCACCTGGTTCGCGCTCACCGCCGCCGTCCGACGCCGCTCGGCCCGCATCCGTGCCGAGCGCGCCGACGGGTCGCTGCCGGTCGAGGCCGGGCTTCTCGGGGTGTTCCGGCGCCCCGGGCTGCGGACGGTGGCGCTGGCGTCGCTCGGGTTCGGGCTGGTGGCGGGGACCGCCGAGGTCGGCGTGATCGCCGCGACCGCGTTCGCCGGGTCGCCCGCCGCCGGCGGGGTCCTACTCTCGCTCTGGTCGGTGGTCTCGGTGTTGACCGGGGTGCTCTACGGGATGCGGCCCTGGCCGCGGCCGCTGCACCTGCGGCTGCCGGTCCTGCTGGCCGGCTTCGCCGTCCTGGTGACGGCGATGGGGCTCGTCTCCCCGCTCGGCTCGCTGGTGCTGCTGGCCGTGGTGATGATGGCCGCCGGCGCGCTGATCACCCCGCAGGTCACCGCGCACTCCCTCGGCGTCGAGCAGACCGCTCCGGCCGGGTCGGCGACCGAGGCGTTCAACTGGATGGTGATGGCCGCGGTGCTCGGTGTCTCGGTCGGGCAGGCCCTGTCCGGTGTCATGATCGACCTCGTCGGGCCGGGCGGGTACGCGGCGGGCGGCGCCCTGGGGCTGCTGGTCGCGGGGCTGCTGTGGCTGCGCCGCGGCTCCGTCGCCGACACCGAGCCCCGCGTCGTCGCGGCCGGGAGCCCGGCATGAGCGGCGCGGGGGAGCTGCGGCGGCTGCGCGACGTCGTCGCCGGCGACATGGCCGGTGCGGACGTCGCGCACGACCTCGGGCACCTCGACCGGGTCGCCGGGCTGTCGGCCCGGCTCGCGGTGCGGGAGGGCCTGGACGGGTTCGTCGCCGCCGTCGCCGCGTACGTGCACGACCACCACCGGGCCGCCGAGGCCCGGCTCGGCCGCGTCGTCGCCCCCGCGGAGGTCCGCGACGACGCCCGGGACGCGCTGCGCCGCGGCGGGGTCGCCGAGCGGCTGTGGGACCCGGTGCTCGACGCCGTCGAGGCCACCGGCCGGTACTCGTTCTCCGAGGTGGCGTCGGCGCCCACGGCGGACCGGATTGCGGCCTGCCTGCACGACGCCGACATGCTCGACGCGATGGGCGCCACCGGCATCGCCCGCGCGTTCGCCTACGGCGGGGCGATCGGCGAGCCCCTGTGGGACCCGGCCGCGGGCGTCGCGACCGGCGGCTACCGGTCCGGGCCGACCGGTTCGGTCGTCGCCCACTTCCACGAGAAGCTGCTGCGGCTGCGCGGCGAGCTGCGCACCGCCGCCGGCCGCGAGATGGGCGAGCGGCGGCACGCGGCCCTGGAGGAGTTCCTGCGCCGGTTCCGCGAGGAGTGGGTCGACGCCCACGGCGACGACGACGGCGCCCCGCCCGGGGTCTAGATCGGGTCGAGGATCCGCTTCAGGAACTGCCGGGTGCGGGGCTGTTCCGGCTCGACCAGCACCTGCGACGGCGGACCGGATTCGGCCACCACCCCGCCGTCGACGAAGAGGACCTGGTCGGCGACCTGCTGGGCGAAGCGGATCTCGTGGGTGACGATGACCATCGTCCGGCCCGCCGTCGCCAGGTCCTTGATGACCCGCAGGACGTCGCCGACGAGCTCGGGGTCCAGCGCCGAGGTGGGCTCGTCGAACAGCATCAGCTGCGGGTCGAGGGCCAGCGCGCGGGCGATCCCGACGCGCTGCTGCTGGCCGCCGGAGAGCTGGTACGGGTACTGGTCGGCCTTCTCGGCCAACCCGACCTGGTCCAGCAGCCGCCGGGCGTCGGCGGTCGCGTCGGCCCGGGGGCGCCGCTGCACGATCACCGGGCCCTCGATGACGTTCTCCAGGACGGTGCGGTGCGGGAACAGGTTGTGCGACTGGAACACCATCGCGGTCCGGGACCGGAACCGGGCCAGCGTGGACCGGTCGACGGGGGCGCCGAAGTCGACCGGCAGGTCGCCGATGGTGATCACCCCGGCGTCGGCCCGGTCCAGCGCGTTCAGGGCACGCAGCACCGTCGTCTTGCCCGAACCGGACGGCCCGATCACCGCGGTGACGGTCCCGGCCGGGACGTCGAACCCGATGTCGCGCAGGACCTCCAGCGTCCCGAAGGACTTCCGCAGGCCCCGGACGGTCAGCAGGTCGCTCATCGCGCCACGTACCTCTCCAGCCGCGTCTCCACCCGTACCTGCACGGACGAGAGGATCAGGCAGACGATCCAGTAGTACACCGCGGCCACGCCGTAGAGGGCGAAGAAGTCGAACGTCGGCGCCGCGGCCAGCTGGGCGACCCGCAGCAGCTCGGTGACCAGGATGGTCGAGGCCAGCGAGGTGTCCTTGACCAGCGAGATCAGCGTGTTCGACAGCGGTGGGACGGCGGTGCGCGCGGCCTGGGGGAGGATCACGCGGCGCAGCGTCGTCGGGTAGCCCATGCCGATGGTCTGCGCGGCCTCCCACTGCCCCTTCGGGATCGACAGGATCGCCGCCCGGATGATCTCGGCCGCGTAGCCACCGACGTTGAGGCTGAACGCGATCACCGCGGACGGGAACGGGTCGATGACCAGCCCGAACTGCGGCAGCGCGTAGAACACGATGAACAGCTGCACCAGCAGCGGCGTGCCGCGCACGACCGAGATGTAGGCGCGGGCCAGCCAGGACAGCGGCCTGATCGAGGAGATCCGGGCCAGCGCCAGCAGCAGGGCCAGGACCAGCCCGATGACGAAGCTGATCGCCGTCAGCGGGATGGTCATCGTGACCGTCGCCTTCAGCATCGGCCACAGGTTGCGGCCGATCAGCTCCCAGGTGGCGGGATCCATCTACTTCCCGCTGACGTCGCTGCCGAAGTACTTCTCGGACAGCTGCTTCAGCGTGCCGTCGGCCCGCAGCTCGGCCAGCGCCCGGTCCACGTCGGGCATCAGGCCGCTGTCCTTGCGGGCGGCGAAGGCCTGCTCGCTGGTGTCCCCGGTGGTGCCGGCGACCTTGACGCCCTTGTCCCCGGTCGACTTCTCGTACTCGCCGACGGCGAGGGTGTCGTTGACGGTCGCGTCGATCCGGCCGTCCTTGAGCAGCTGGACGGCCTGCACGAAGCCCTCGACGGCCTCGACGTTCGCGCCGGCGCCGCGGGCGACCTCGGCCCAGTTGCTGGTCGCGGACTGGGCGGTGGTGCGGCCCCGCAGGTCGGCCAGGCTCCGGATCGCGGTGTCGTCGGCGCGGGTGACGATCACGCCCTCGGACACGGTGTAGGGCGTGGAGAGGTCGTACTTGGCCTTGCGCTCGTCGTTGACGGTGACCTGGTTGGCGACCAGGTCGATCCGCTTCGACTCGAGCGCGGCGAAGATCGAGTCCCACGGGGTCTGGACGAACTCGACCTGCTTGCCCAGCTTGGCGCCGACGGCGCGGGCGACCTCGACGTCGTAGCCGGTCAGCTGGCCGTCGGGGCCCTGGAAGCTGAACGGGCTGTAGGTCCCCTCGGTCCCGACCCGCAGGGTGTCGGAGCTACCGCTGCTGCAGCCGACGAGGGTGGTGAGGGCCAGCAGCGCGGCGGCCAGGGCCAGGATCGTGCGACGCACGGGGTCTCCTTCGGGAGGAACGGGGCGGACGGATGGCGATGCCCCCTCGAGATGCGGGGACCCTAGGCCGGTCGGTCGTGTCGGTTCAACGCCCCGCGCGGGCCCGTTCATCCACGCAGGTGATCCAGCTGTGCGCGCACGGACAGCTCGGCGGCGTCCCAGAGCGAGGTGTCGACGTCGGCGTAGACGACCTCGACGACGTCGCGTGCGGAGGCGTCGGGCCCCAGCCGCTCCAGCGCGGCCCGCACCTGCTCCAGCCGCTGCTCGCGGTGGGCGAGGTAGTGCCGCGCGGTCTCGGCGGCGTCCGGGAGCTCCGGACCGTGCCCGGGGAGGACCGGGGTGCCCGCGGGCAGCTCCGCGATCCGGCGCAGCGAGTCCAGGTAGGGCCCGAGGGTGCCGTCGGGGTGGGCGATGACGGTGGTGCCGCGGCCGAGCACGGTGTCGCCGGAGAGCAGCGCGACGCCGTCGGAGCCGGGGCCGCGCAGCAGCAGCGACACCGAGTCCGAGGTGTGGCCGGGGGTGGTCAGCACCTCCAGCTCGACCCCGCCACCGGCGACGACGGCGCCGTCGACCAGCGGGGTGGTCCCCGACGCCAGCGACGGGTCCGCGGCGAACACGGGCGCCCCGGTCAGCTCGACGAACCGGCCGATCCCGCCGGCGTGGTCGTGGTGGCGGTGGGTCAGGACGACCGCGGCCACCGGCGGGCCGTCGGCCAGCGCCTCCAGGTGCGTGCCGTCGTCCTCACCCGGGTCGACGACGATCCGGTCGTGTGCGTCCGACGCCGCGAGCACCCAGGTGTTGGTGCCCTCCAGGGTCATCGGGCCGGGGTTGTCCTGCAGCAGCACCGATGCCAGCGGGTGCGCGGCGCGCAGGGTGCCGTAGAGCGGGTGGCTCACCGGGTCGTCTCCTCGTAGATCCAGTCGGGGTCGCCGGGCAGCGTGATCGTGACGATCCGTCCCTCGCGCCGCACCTCGGGGGTGATCGGCTCGATGTCCCGCGCTGCGGCGGCGGCCAGCACCTCGCCCGCGCTGTCGTGCCGGTGCAGCTCCTGCAGGGTCCGCAGGGTGGGGGGCATCAGCTTGAGGTCGCCGTCGTCGTAGCCGGACAGGGCCTCGGCCGGGCTCCACCAGCGCGCCTCGACGGCCTCGGTGGTGGCGTCGTCGGCGACCTGGCCGTCCGGCACACGGGCGACGAGGAACGCGGTGTCGTAGCGCTTCGGGTTGCGCGGCGGGGTGATCCAGCGGGCCCACGGGACCAGCAGGTCCGCGCGCAGCTCCAGGTCGTGCGCCGCGAGCAGCTCCGGCAGCGTGGTCCGGTGGGCGACGAGGTCGTCCCGCCAGGCCGCGGCGGTGTCCAGCGGGCCGGGCTCGGTGCCGGCGGGGGCGGCGAGCAGCACGCCGCACTCCTCGAACGTCTCGCGGACGGCGGCGGTCACCAGCGCGGCGGCCAGGTCCGCGGGCTGGGCCAGCCGGGCGCCGAACCGCTCCGGCTCCGGGCCGCGCCAGCGGGCGGGGTCCGGCTCGTCACCGGCGGAGACCCCGCCGCCGGGGAACACGGTCATGCCGCCGGCGAACGCCATCCCGGCCACCCGCCGCTGCAGGAAGACCTGTAGGTCACCGGTGCCCGGCTCGTCGCGGACCAGCAGGACGGTCGCGGCGGCCCTCGGCTCGACCGGCTGCGCCGCCGGATCATCGCTCATGGCCGCCGACCCTAGGTCATGATCGGGGCCGGTCGGCGGTGAGAATGCCCGCATGCGTATCGGACTGCTCGGCGCCGGACCGTGGGCGCACCAGGTGCACGCCCCCGCCATCGCGGCGCATCCCCGCTGGTCGGCGGCCGGGGTGTGGGCGCGACGGCCGGAGGCGGCCGCCGGGATCGCCGCGGTCTCCGGTGGTCCGGTGCACGCCTCGGTCGAGGACCTGCTCGACGCGTGCGACGCCGTCGCGTTCGCCGTGCCGCCCGCCGTGCAGGCCGAGCTGCTGGAGCGGGTGGTGGCCGCCGGGAAGCACGTCGTGCTGGAGAAGCCGCTGGCCGCGGACCTGCCCGCCGCGGAACGGGCCGCCGCCGCGGTCGCGGCCTCGGGCGTCCGGTCGGCGACGATGCTGACCCTGCGGTTCGACCCGGCGATCCGGTCGTGGCTCGACGCGGTCCCGGCCGGCGCCGGCGGTCCCGGGACGACCGTGACCGCCCGCTGGCTGTCCGGGGCGCTGCTCGGCGGGCCGTTCGCGGCGTCGTCGTGGCGGGCCGAGCACGGGGCGCTGCTCGACGTCGGCCCGCACGTCGTGGACCTGCTCGACGCGGCGCTGGGCCCGGTCGTCGACGTCGACCACGCCCACCGCGACGAGCCCGACCTGTGGCGGATCGGCCTCGTCCACGACGGCGGCGCCCGCAGCTCGGTGGTGCTGTCGCTGCGCGTCCCGGTGGACCCGACCGAGTTCGAGGTGGCGCTGGTCGGCGGGCTCGGGGAGGACGGCCGCGGCCGGTACGTGCTCGACCGTCGCCCGGCCGACGCGGTCGCCTGCTTCGGCGCGCTGCTCGACGACCTCGCCGACGCGATCGGCTCCGGCGCCGACCTCCCGGTGGACGCGGCACGGGCGCTGCACCTGCAGCGGGTGATCGACCGCATCGTGCGCGCGGTCGGCTGATCCCCCGCACCGGCCGCCGGGCCCGGCCGGGCTCAGCCCCGGTCGGTGCGGGCGGTGCCGTTGCGCGGGGTCGGCTCGCCGCCGTTCTCGCGGGCCGCGAGCTCCTCGTGCAGGCGCTGCAGCAGGTCCTGTTCGGTGGGGGTGAGCCGGTCGGCCAGGCCCCCGGCGGGGCGGGGTCGCGGCCGCGGCCTCGGCGCGGGGTCGTCCGCGGGCCCCGTCGTGGGGTCCTCCGCCGGACCCGGTGCGGGGTGCTCCGCCGACGGTGCGGGGTGCTCCGTTGCGGGTGCGACGACGTCGGCCGGTTCCGTGGGGTCCTCCACGGTGCCGTCCCACTCGGTGCTGTCCCGCTCCGTGCTGTCCCGCTCGGTGGCGTCCCACTCGTCCGGCTCGTCGTCGGTGAGCAGGAGGTGCCGGGGGCGGCGCTCCCCGTCGGCCGGGGCCGGGGGTGCCGGGGCGCGCAGGATCGGGACGCCCGGGGACGGGGTGGGTACCTCGTCGGCGGGGTCGGCCCCGTCGGCCGGGGGCGGGAAGCCGGTCGTCCCGGTTCCGGCCGGTCCGGTGGCCGCGGGGCGGTGGAGTCCGGCCCGGGCGTGCGGAGCCGGTCCGGCGTGGGCCGGGGCGTCCTCCGGGGCCGGTGCGGCTCCGTCCGCCCCGGTCCCGGCGGGGGACGTGCCGACGTGGGTCCGGTCGGCCCCGGGCCCCGGGTGTGCCGGCCCGGAGGTGGGGCGGGCCGGGTCGTCGCCGGTGGGCACGTGGTGGGCGGGATGCGCGGGGCCGTCGCGGCGGTCGTCGTCGACGGTCACGGTGGCGGTCGCGGCGGGGACGACGTGCGGCGTGCCCGGGGCGGTCTCCTCGACGTCGCTCCGGTCGGTCCGCGCCGCGGTCTCCGGCGGCGGGATCTCCCCGGCCCAGGCACCGGAGGCCCAGTCCGCGAGCCAGGACGCCTCGTCGGGTCCCGGTGCCGCGGGCGGTCCGACGGGCGGACGCCCGACGACCGGACCGGGCCCGCCGCCCGCGGGCGCACGACCCTCCCCGGCCCGCCTGCGGAGCGGCACGCCGAGGTCGCGCGGGGCCGCCCGGGGGCCGGTCGGGGCCGGGTCCGCGGGGACGACCGGCGGAACGGACGCGGCCGGGGACACCGCGGCCGCGGGCGGTGACGAGGCGGCCGGGTGTGCCGGGATCCCGGGAGGTGCGGGGGCGACCGGTGGTGGGGGCGGTCCGTCGGAGGGGGCCGACGGACGCCCGGACGGCGGCGCGGCGGGCCCGACCGGACGCCCCGCCACCGGCCCGCGGCCCGCGGGCGTGGGGTGCGCGCCGTTCGCGTCGGGGTGGTGGCCGTTGCCGGCGGGACCGGAGTCGGCGACGAACCGGTGTCGGGGGACCTCGCCGACCCCGTTCGGCGGGGTCGGGTCCGGGCTGTCGCCCTCCGGGGGAGAGTCGAACCAGTCGCCCGCGGAGGCCTCCCGCAGCGCCCGGATCGGCGGCGACGGCCGCGGTGCCGGATGCGCCGTGTCCTCCCCCTCGGCGGGTGCCGCGACGCGTCGGGCCGCGGGGCCGCGGGACCCGGCCGGGCCGGGACCGGCTCCGTCGGGCGTGCCGGTCCCCGGGACCGGAGCGGCCCCGTCGGACGTGTCGGTGCCCGGACCGGACGTGGCCGGGTCGGAGGCGGCCGTCCCCGGACCGCGAGTGGTCGGGTCGGAGGTGCCGGCCCCCGGGGCGGGAGTGGTCCGGTCGGGGGTGCCGGTGCCCGGACCAGGAGTCGCCCGGTCGGGGGTGCCGGTCTCCGGGGTGGGAGTGGCCGGATCGGCAGTGCCGGTCCTCGGGCCGGGAGCGGCCTCGTCGGAGATGCCGGTCTCCGGGGCCGATCCGGTCGGCTCGGATGCGCTCGCCGGGGAGCCGGTCCCGGTGGTGTCCACGCCCGGGGCGTGGCCGGTCCCGCTGGAGGAGGCCTCCGCGGCCGGATCCGGACCCTCCCCGGAGGGGGACGTCTCCTGATCCGGGGCCGGACGTACCCCGCTGTGGGGCCGGTCGGCGTCGGAGGCCGTACGTCGTCCGACACGGACCCCGTCCGGTCCCGGGATCGGGTCCGCCCCGGTGTGCGGCGGGCCCGCTTCCGGAGCCGGGTCCGGCCCGGTGCCGGACGTGGCTGCGTCCGGGGCCCGGTCCGGCCGGGCGTCGGGTCCGGCCGCTCCCGGCGACGGGGCTGCCGCGGCGGACATCTCCGTCGTCGACTCCGGGTCGGCCCGGCCGGGCCGGTCCTCCGGTTCCGGGGTCTCCGTGGCGGGTCTCCCGGTGAGCGGCGCCGGGCGGTCGACGCGCACCGGTGCGGGCGGTGGGTCCGAGGCGGGGATGTCCGTGTCGACCGAGGAGCCGATGGAGAAGTCGCCGGGGGAGCTGTCGGTGCGGTGCCCGCCCGGTGCGTCCTCGACGGCGTCGGGGCCGGGGGCGGCCGGGCTCCCGTCCCGACCGGGCCGCGGGGTCGGGGGGATCGCCGAGGACAGGACTCCGACCCGGTCGGAGGGCCGGTCGTCGGGAACCCGGTGGGACCGCGGGCCGGAGGTGTCGACCTCCGCCGCCCCGTCGCTGTCCCTGGGGTCGACCAGGGGGGACCGGGACGAGTCGGGGGTGGGCCGTGGTGCGTCGCCGGGGAGGGACGCCGACACGTCCTCCCGGGCCGGAGCGGCGGCGGCGTCGGAGACCGGTGCGGCGGGGAGCGGACGCGCGACCTGCCGGGCGGCGCGGTGGTAGCCGGGGTCCGGGCCGTCGTCGCCGACCTCGACCGACACGACCAGTCCGGCCCGGGCCAGCGCCGACTGGGCCTGGTAGGTCAGGACCTCGGGTGCGCCGTGCGGCCCGGTGCGGGCCAGCAGCACCGGCTGCGGCAGCGGGCCGGGGGCGGCGCCGGCGGGCGTCGTGCGCCAGGCCAGCGTCCAGCCCGACTCCGGGACCGGGACGCCGGCGAGCGCGGCCGCGACCGCCTCCGCGGCACCGGGCGGGCCGTCGCCGTCGAACCGGTGCGGACCGGCGGCGACGTCCGCGGCGGGCGGCAGGCAGGCGTCGGCGTCGGGCTGCACCCGGCGGGCCGCGGCCTCGGCGACCAGCTCGGAGCGCACCGCGTGCGGCAGCACCGCCCGTCCCGCGACGAGCTCGGCGACCAGCAGCTCCAGCGCGTGCCCCTCCTCGCCGACGGCGACGAGCTCGCGTCCGGTGGCGAGCAGGTCGTCGTCCACCCGGCCGGCCAGTTCCCGCAGCAGGCGGTACGTGGGGTCGGACATGGGGGCCTCCTTCGCGGTCCCGCGTCAGCCGGTGGCGACCGGCTCGCGGCTCCACAACGACGCCGCCGCGGTGCACGCGGCCTCGTGGTACTCGGTCGGGGCGTCGCCGGTGAGGGCCTCGACGCGCGGGACGCGGTCACCGTGGACGCGCAGCAGACGCGCGACCGCGGCGGCGAGCAGGTGCGGCCGCTGCGCGTCACGCACGAGCAGTACGCGGGCGCCGTCCTCCCGTACGGCCAGCAGCAGCGCGGACGCCTCGTCGCGCACGACCGACAGCGCCGACCACGCGGCCAGGTCCGGCTCGCCCGCCGTGAACGCGGGCGGAGCGGGCGGGGTGCCGGGCAGCACCGCCTCGACCAGGCGCCGCGACGGCGCGTCCGGCCCGACGACCTCGGCGAGCAGCGCGCGCTCGTGCCCGGTCAGCCCGATCCGGTGCCGCAGCAGCGTGCGCGGAAGGACCGCGCCCAGCGCCGCGGTGTCCCCGGCGGCCAGCCAGTCGCGCAGCCGCCAGAGCAGCTCGTCGGGGAACCGGCCGGCGAGCCGCAGCAGCAGCTCGTGACCGGCCGGGACCCCGGCGAGCCGATCCATGTCAGCCGCCGACCTCGACCGTCAGCTCCACCTCGACCGGCACGTCCAGCGGCAGCACCGCGACGCCGACGGCCGACCGGGCGTGTGCCCCGGCCTCGCCGAACACCTCACCGAGCAGGTCCGACGCACCGTTGATCACACCGGGCTGGCCGGAGAACGACGGGTCCGACGCGACGAACCCGACGACCTTCACGACGCCGGTGACGCTGTCGAGGCCGACCAGCCCGTCGATCGCGGCGAGCGCGTTCAGCGTGCAGATCCGGGCCAGGTCGTACGCCTGCTCGGCGGTGACCGTGGCGCCGACCTTGCCGGTCGCGGCGACCTTCCCGTCCACGAACGGGACCTGCCCGGCGGTGAACACGAGGTTCCCGCTGCGCCGGGCCGGGATGTAGGCACCGGCCGGTGCGGCCACCGCGGGCAGGGTCAGCCCCAGCTCCTTCAGCCGGGCGAGTGCGCTCACTGCTGCACCGGCCGCTTGAAGAACGCCACCAGCTGCTCGGCGTTCGCGCCGCTCGTCACCGTGACCAGTTCCCAGCCGTCCTGGCCGAAGTTGTCCAGGATCGCCTTGGTGTTGTGGATCAGCAGGGGGGCGGTCAGGTATTCCCACTTCACGACCGGGGAGCTCATGGGCGGGACTGTAACCCGGGCACCCGACACCGAACCGCCGTGGCGCGACGGATGGCCGTCCCCCTGCGACGGACGCCCACCGCCGGAGCGCGGGACGCGCCTCGTCCGTTGTGGGACGCGCCTCGCCGACGGGCCGCTGTCGGTGGGCGCTCGTAGGCTGGATCCGTGACCACGACCGTCCGGCCCGAGCCCGGAACCCGCCCCGACCCGTGGCCCGACGCGCTCTCCCGCGCGCGGTTCCACGTGGTGTCCGGCAAGGGGGGCACCGGCAAGACCACCGTGGCCGCCGCCCTCGCGCTGGCCCTCGCCGGTGGCGGGAAGCGGGTGCTGCTCGTCGAGGTGGAGGGCCGCCAGGGCATCGCCCAGGTCTTCGACACCGCGCCGCTGCCCTACGAGGAGCGCCGGATCGCCGTCGCGCCCGGCGGGGGCGAGGTGCGGGCGCTGGCCGTCGACGCCGAGGCCGCCCTGCTGGAGTACTTCGAGATGTTCTACCGGCTGGGCGTGGCCGGGCGGACCCTGCGCCGGATGGGCGCGATCGAGTTCGCGACGACGCTCGCCCCCGGCCTGCGCGACGTGCTGCTCACCGGCAAGGCCAAGGAGTGCGTCACCCGCACGGAGGCCGACGGCCTCCCCGCCTACGACGCGGTGGTCCTCGACGCGCCGCCCACCGGCCGTCTCGTGTCGTTCCTCGACGTCACCAAGGCGATGGCCGACCTGGCCAAGGTCGGGCCCATCCACGGGCAGGCCAAGGGCGTCGAGGCGCTCATCCACTCCCCGCTCACCGCGGTGCACCTGGTCACCCTGCTGTCGGACCTGCCGGTCACCGAGACGCTCGACGCCGCCGCCGAGCTCGACGCCGCCGGGATCCCGCTGGGCTCGGTCGTCGTGAACCGGATGCGCGAGCAGTGGCTGCCCGACCGCTCGGTCACCGCCGCCGCGGGCGGGCGGGTCGACGCGACCCGGATCCGCAACGGACTGCAGAGCGCCGGGATCGAGCTGGCCCCCACCGAGATCGACGGCCTGGTCGCCGAGACCGTGGAGCACGCCGTCGCCGTCGAGGGGGAGACCGCCGCGCTGCGCCGCCTGGAGACCGAGCCGACCCCGCCGCTGCCGCGGCTCAC
The DNA here is from genome assembly GCF_020496225.1 of Pseudonocardia sp. ICBG162. Taxonomy (NCBI): domain Bacteria; kingdom Bacillati; phylum Actinomycetota; class Actinomycetes; order Pseudonocardiales; family Pseudonocardiaceae; genus Pseudonocardia; species Pseudonocardia sp. ICBG162. The sequence continues at coordinate 1,193,855 of NZ_JAHLJD010000031.1, read as the reverse complement.
GCTGCCCGCCCTGCTCGGCGGGGTGGACCTCGGCTCGCTCTACGAGCTCGCCGAGTCGATTACCGCGCAGGGTGTGCACCTGGAGGCCCGCCGATGACCGCCGACCTGGACGTGGACGCCCTGATCGACGACCCGGGCACCCGGGTCATCGTGTGCTGCGGCTCGGGCGGCGTCGGCAAGACGACCACCTCCGCGGCGCTCGCGGTGCGCGCCGCCGAGCGCGGGCGTCAGGTCGTCGTGCTCACCATCGACCCGGCGCGTCGCCTGGCCCAGGCCCTCGGGGTGAGCGAGCTGTCCAACGACCCGGCCCCGGTCGGGGCGGTCGACGGCGAACTCGCCGCGATGATGCTGGACATGCGTCGCACCTTCGACGAGATGGTGGAGTCGCACGCCCCGCCCGAGCGGGCGCAGAAGATCATCGAGAACCCCTTCTACCAGACGATCTCCTCCTCGTTCTCCGGGACGCAGGAGTACATGGCGATGGAGAAGCTGGGCCAGCTGGCCGGTGCCGGGACGTGGGACCTCGTCGTCGTCGACACGCCGCCGTCGCGCTCGGCGCTGGACTTCCTCGACGCCCCGCAGCGCATGTCCCGCTTCCTCGACGGCCGCATGATCCGGCTGCTCGCCGCGCCCGCCCGGGCCGGCGGCCGCGGGCTGCGCCGGATCGTCGAGGCCGGGTTCGGGCTGTTCGCCAAGGCCGTCGGGTCGATCATCGGCGGGCAGATGCTGCAGGACGCGTCGGCGTTCGTGCAGGCCTTCGACACCCTGTTCGGCGGGTTCGCCGAGCGGGCCGAGAAGACCTACGCGCTGCTGCGCTCGGAGGGGACGGCGTTCCTCGTCGTCGCCGCGCCGGAGCCGGACGCGCTGCGCGAGGCGGCCTACTTCACCGAGCGGCTGTCGTCGGAGGACATGCCGCTGGCCGGGCTCGTGCTGAACCGGACCCACCCGGTGCTCGCGCCGGTCTCCGCGGCGCGTGCGCGGGCCGCGGCCGAGCAGGTCGGTGGGCCGGGGTCGCAGATCGCGGCCGCGGTGCTGCGGCTGCACGCCGACCGCGTCGACCTGCACGAACGGGAAGAGCACCTGCTCACCCGGTTCTCCGCCGCGCACCCCGGGGTGTCGGTGACGCGGGTCCCCGCGCTGGCCGGCGACATCGCCGACCTCGACGGGCTGCGCCGGGTCGGTGCGCTGCTGGCCGGCGAGGCCGAGACCGGCGCCGCGGCGACGGCGGGCTGAGAAGAAAGGGCAAGCATCCGACGCCACGGCCAGACTGCTTGTACTTTAGAGTCTCGCTAAAGACGAAGCCTAGAGGTCGGTGGCGTCGGATGCTCCCCTTTCACCCGGAGTCGGATCTCGTTCAGGATCGGGCGCGACTCCGATCGACGGTGCGAGCCGTGCTGGACAAGCTCTCCTCGGGTCGGCTTCCCGACGATGTGGAGCGTCAGCAGGTCGACCTCAAGGAGGAGGCCGGTCGACGGGGGCGCGGCGGTGTCCTGCTGCCGGGGCAGGAACGGAACACGGCAGCGGCCGAGCATCTTGCCGACGAGGTCGCCTGCTTCGCCAACACGGCCGGAGGCGGCGCGCTCCTCCTCGGGGTGGAGAACAAGTCCGGCGAGCTGCTCGGAACGGCCCTCGACGCGGAGTGGCTCCGGCACGCCATCTACACGCGTGTCGACATCGCGCCGGCTGTGGAAGTCGAGGTCGTCGATGGTGTGCGGCTGCTCGTTCTCTACGTCGCGGGTGCCGACGAACCGGTTGAGGACACCAGCGGTCGATTGCGCTGGCGGGTCGGCCCGCACTGCGCGCCGGTCGATCGCGCCGAATGGTGGCTGCACCGCCAGGACCGCCGGGGATTCGACAGCATGGCGGTCGCCACGACCCGGAGTCTGGTCGACGTCGGTCCGGGTGCCGTCCTCGCCGTGCGGCGGTACCTCGACCGGGGCGGTCACGCCGATCTGGCCGCGGAACCGACTCCCGATCTCCTGCGCCGGCTCGGAGTGCTGAGGCCTGACGATCGTCTGACACAGGCGGGCGCGCTCCTGCTCTGCCCGTCCGACCGCACCTATCTGTCGGTGTCCGTTCTGGAGGTCGAAGGAGGAGATGTCCTCCTCAGCCCTCCCGACCTCTCCGGGCTCAGCGTCATCGAGCAGCTGGCCCGGGTCGAGGAGCGATTGGAGGCGGTCAACACGGAGATCACGTTGCGGTCGGGGTTCGCCCGTCCCAGCGTGCGACGCCTACCGATGGACGCCATCCGCGAGGCTGTCGTGAACGGACTGGTCCACCGGGACTGGCTGGCACCACAGCCGGTGACGATCACTTGGGTCCAGGCCGATTCGGCCCTGCAAGTCATCAGCCCTGGCGGCTTCACCGGTGGAGTGACGGCTCAGACCGTCCTGACCTCGCGGCATGCACGCCATCCTGCGCTCGCCGACGCGTTCCGCGCGCTCGACCTCGTCGAGAAGCAAGGTCTCGGCGTCGACCGCATGTATCGGGAGATGGTCGTACTCGGTCACCGTCCACCGCTCATCGTCGAGGAGCCCGGGCCGCAGATCCGGCTTCGCCTGGTCGGCGGGCATCCGGTCATCCCGGTCATGGCGTTGACCGGCCGGATCGATCCGACGGTTCGACGCCGCGACGTGCGGGTCGCGCTCGTAGTCGACCACCTGCTGCGACACTCGCTCGCGACCGCCTCCGGCATGGCACCGGTCCTGCAGCGGACCCCGGCAGAGGCGGAGGAGGCGCTGGAGACGGCCGCGGACTGTCGGGTGGACGGGACGCCACTCGTCGAGCGCTACAAGGACGTGTGGGTCCTGTCGCGCGGGGCCGTTGCGGTGGTCGAGCGCTCTGCGGAGGCGGATGAACTCCGTGCTCGAGGGATTCTGACCTACCGACGCCCGGATGACCCCGTGTCCGTGGCGGCCGAGTGGTTCGCCGAGCATGCCCGGATGACATCCGGGGACTACGCGTATCTCACTGGTCTGACCACCAACGGAGCGAGAGCCCAGCTCGAGCGCCTCGTGGCCGACGGTGTGCTCGTCCGCGGCGACGCACGAGGTAGGAACGCGCACTTCGTCCTGGCGTCCCACGCCTGATCAGGGCATCGAGAAGAAGATCATCGGGTTGCGTGAGGTCCCGCGGACGCCGGTGATCCCCAGCTCGGCCCGGACGGCGTCGAGCGCGCGCAGGTTCCGCGGCGCCGCCGCGCGCGAGGAGGTGAACCAGCCGGTGCCGCTGCGCTCCAGGTGCCGCAGCACCTCGGACCCCTCGGTGAACGGGCGCGCCCGGGGCAGGTGGAACACGTCGTGCACGCTGGTCGGGGTGCCCGTCGCGATCCGCCCGAACAGGTGCTCCAGGTACCAGCGGGCGAAGCGGCGTCCGTGGTCGGCGTCGACGAACAGGTAGCCCGTGTCGGCCGGGACCTTCTCGACGGTCTCGCGCAGGTCCCCGCGGTGGAACGTCCAGCGCCCGGTCGACAGCTCCTCGGGCACGGTGCCGCACACGTGGTCGACCAGGTCGAACGACTGCAGGTGACCGGACCCGTTGTCGCGCAGCGCGGACAGGATCCAGGTGGTGGACCAGCCGTAGTAGGTGCCGACCTCCACCACCTGCGACGGCCGGTGATGGCGCAGCAGCAGGTAGGTCAGCTCGGCCTCGACGTCGTCGAGCTGCGGGATGATCGTGCCGGCGGCGAGGAGCTCCCGCTGCCCGTCGATCACCGTGGCGAGGTCGTCGGCGTGCGTCCGGTAGAGGCCGGCCAGGAAGTCGAGCACGCGCCTGACGCTATCGGGTCAGGCGCTCCTGCTGCGTCCGGAGTAGTGGTCGGAGCGCGCGCGCCCGAGCAGCGCAGCCCAGTCGCGCACGTCCGGGCGCCGGCGCAGGAGCGCGCGGCGCTCCCGCTCGGTCATCCCGCCCCACACACCGAACTCGACCCGGTGGTCCAGGGCGTGCGCCAGGCACTCGGTGCGGACCGGGCAGGACAGGCAGAACTCGCGGGCCTCGCGCTGGTCGGCACCGGTGACGAACAGGTTCTCGGCGTCGGAGGTGCGGCAGCGTGCGGCCGAACGCCAGTTCCAGACCGCGGTGCAGGCGCGGACGACGACAGCGGGGCGCAGGCGGGGCCTGCCGGTGACGGGACGCAGGGTGTCGAGCATCGGTCGCCTCTCGGGCCGGGGCGGGCCCGGTGGCCCGCGACGTGATGCCTCGATCCTCGGACGCGGAGGGTGCCCGGGTCAGCGCGCAAAACTACGCAACCGGGGACACGAGCCTGACCGTGTCCTGACCTCCCGGCCCGTAGGCTTGCCCCTGTGAGGTTCCCCCGGCGTCTGCTCCGCCCGCTCGGCGTCCTCGCCGGCCTGTGCATCCTGCTCGGTGTGGTCACGGCGGGCATGGCCTTCCCGCTGGTCGGCGGCCTCGGCGTGCTGTCCAACGAGGCGGGTGACAGCGTCACGTCGAGCTCGGCGGACCTGGTCGGCACCCGCCCGCCGCTGACGACGACGCTCACCGACTCCGGCGGCCGCCCGATCGCCTACCTGTTCGACCAGAACCGCACCGAGGTCACGAACGACCAGATCTCGACCGCGATGAAGGGCGCGATGCTGGCGATCGAGGACCGCCGGTTCTACGAGCACGACGGCGTCGACTGGCAGGGCACGCTGCGCGCGGTCGTCGCGAACTCGGCGTCGGGCGACGTCGTCCAGGGTGCCTCGACGATCACCCAGCAGTACGTCAAGAACTACATGCTCTACGTCGACGCGACGAGCGAGGCCGAGCGGCTCAAGGCCACCGAGCAGACCCCGGCCCGCAAGCTCAAGGAGGCGCGGATCGCCCTGCAGCTGGAGCGCCAGCTGTCCAAGGACGAGATCCTCAACCGCTACCTCAACATCGTCTTCCTGGGCAACGGGTCCTACGGCGTCGCCGCCGGGGCGCGCACCTACTTCAACACCACGCCGGACAAGCTGACCGTCCCGCAGGCCGCGATGCTCGCCGGGATGGTCCGCTCGACCACCCAGTTCGACCCGGTGCAGAACCCGCAGACCGCGCTGCAGCGGCGCAACGTCGTCATCGACCAGATGCGCCAGCAGCAGATGATCGACGACGCCCAGGCGAAGCAGGCCATGGCCGCTCCGCTCGGCGTCGCGAACCCGCTGGTCCGCGTGCCGAACGGCTGCAACGGCGCCGGCGACATGGGCTTCTTCTGCAAGTACGTGACGCAGTACCTCACCGAGGCCGGCTTCACCGAGGAGCAGATCCAGCGCGGCGGTTACACCATCCGCACCACCCTGGACCGCCGCGCGATGGAGGAGGTCAAGCGCTCCCTCGACAAGGAGGTGCCGCCGGACACCCCCAACGTCGCGAACGTGATGTCGCTGGTCCAGCCCGGCCAGGACAAGCACCGCGTGATCGCGATGGGGTCGAGCCGCACGTTCGGCCTGAACGCCGACGCCGAGGAGACCAGCTACGGCCTGCCGTACCAGCCGGTCAACCTCGGTGCCGGGTCCACGTACAAGATCTTCACCGCGGCCACCGCGCTGGAGAAGGGCCTCGGCATCAACTACTCGATGCAGGTGCCGCCCTCGGGCTACGCCTCCCCGATCTACGTCGACGGCAGCGGCCGCCCCGTCCCGGTCGCGAACGCCGGCAACTACCCCGGCCGGATGAGCCTGACCGACGCGCTCGCGCAGTCGCCGAACACCGCGTTCATCAAGCTCGAGGAGTTCACCGGGGTGCCGGACGTGGTCGACATGGCCGTCCGCCTCGGCATGAAGTCCCTGGCCACGACGCCGTTCGTCGACCCGGGCACCGGCAAGCGCACCGACCGCTCGATCGCCGAGGTGATCAAGGACCAGCGGCTCGCGTCGTTCACGCTCGGCGTCACCCCGACGTCGGTGCTGGAGCTGGCCAACGTCGGCGCCACCCTGTTCTCCCAGGGCAAGTGGTGCCCGCCGACGCCGATCGACTCGATCACCGACGCCGAGGGCAAGCCCGTCCCGATCACCGAGGAGCCCTGCCAGCAGGCCGTCGAGCCCGCCCTGGCGAACACCCTCGTCACCGGCCTGAGCAAGGACGACGTCGCCGGCACCTCCGCCGCCGCGGCGGAGGCCGCCGGCTGGACCCGGCCGATGGCGGGCAAGACCGGGACGACCCAGCAGCACAAGTCGGCCGCGTTCATGGGCGCGATCCCGGAGATGGCCGGAGCGGTCATCACCTTCGACAACTCCAACCGTCCGCGACCCCTCTGCGACGGCGGCGGCGCCCCCTTCGCCTGCGGGAACGGCAACATCTTCGGCGGCAAGACCCCGGCCCGGACCTGGTACGGCGCGGTGACCCCGCTGGTGGCGAACACCCCGCCGACGCCGCTGCCCGCGACCGACCCGCGCTACCTCGACGGCGGCGCCGAGTCCCGCATCCCGGACGTCGTCGGCCGGTCGGCCCGCGCCGCCCGCGGCGAGCTGGAGGGGGCCGGCTGGCAGGTCACCACCCGCACCGTCGACAACAACGCCCCGGAGGGGACGGTCGTCGGGCAGGAGCCCCGCGGCGCCGCGCTCCCGGGCGAGCAGGTGACCCTGCAGGTCAGCAGCGGGTCGGTGCCGGCCCCGCCGCCGCCCCCGGGCACCCCGACGCCCGGCCCGGCCCCGGGGCAGGACGGCGGCCCGCCGGCGGACCGCCCGGACGGGAACCGGCCGCCCGACGGCGGGTGACGCTCCGTCCGGCCGGGTCACCCGGCCGGGCGGCACCGCGCGCCATACCCCGTCGGAACGAGGCATCACCGCTGGTCGCGGCCTAGCATGCCGTCATGGCCGTGCGGTGGAGGAGCAGGCGTCCCGCGCCGGCGCCCGCCGACGACGGGCGCTGGGGCGTGGCGCGGCTGGTCGCCGAGCGCGAGGCGGACCGGCTCGCCCGGGAGCGGGTCGCCCCCGCGGAGGCCCCGGACCCCGACCCGCCGGCGGAGGAGGAGCGGCCCGCTGCGCGCGAGCCCGACGTCGACGGCCCCACCCAGCGGACCCTGACCGCGGTCCGGCGCCGCAGGCCCGGCCCCGCCGCCATCCCCACCCCGGACGACGACGCGGGCGACCCGGTCCCCGGCCCCCGCCGCCCGGTGACGCCCACCCCGTCGTCGCCGGTCCCGCCCGCGCCCCGGCGGTCCCCGACCGGCCCGGTGCCCCGGCTGCCCGCCCCGCGCCGCCCCCGCGCGGACGGCGACGAGCCCGTCGGCACGGTCTACCGGCCGCCCGCGGTGTCCGCCCGGCCCCCGGTCGACCTCGACAACGGCCTGCTCGGCTTCTCCCGGCTCACCCGCGGCCGGGTCGGGGCCCGGGTGTTCACGATCGTCTTCGTCCTGATCTACCTGGTGATCCTCGTCCAGACGCTGTCCACCATCGTCTGAGGCAGCGCGTCCGCCGTCGGTGGGCCGGTCTAGCCTGAAGATCCGCACGCCGTGCCGGGTGAGGAGGAGGTGAGCCGCGATCACGACCCCGTCGTCGACGTCGCACCGCCTGACGTCGGTCCTCGCGATCCCCGCCTTCCGCAGGCTCTGGTCGGTCACCGCGGTCACCGCGACCGGCGAGTGGCTGGCGCTGCTGGCGCTCACGTCGCTGGCCACCCACCTCACCGCGGGCGCCGGGTTCACCGCGCAGAGCTTCGCGCTCGGGGGCGTCGTCGCGACCAAGCTGGTGCCGTCGCTGCTGTTCGGGCCGCTCGCCGGGGTGCTCGCCGACCGCTTCGACCGGCGCAAGGTCATGGTGACCTGTGACCTCACGAAGTTCGTGCTGCTGCTGTCGATCCCGTTCGTCGGGCAGCTGTGGTGGCTGCTGGTCGTGACCCTGCTCCTCGAGCTGTGCACCATGTTCTGGATCCCGGCGAAGGACGCGGCGGTCCCGAACCTGCTGCGCAGCCCGGCGCAGATGGAGAGCGCGGCGCAGCTGAGCCTGCTGGTGACCTACGGCGTCGCCGTCGTCGGGGGCGCGGGGCTCTTCGCGCTGGTCAGCAAGGTCGGTCCGCTGTTCGGCGCGGACCAGGCGACCACCGTCTACGCGGCGCTGTGTCTCAACGGGTTCGCGTTCCTGGCATCGGCGCTGGTCGTGTACTTCGCCATCCCGGAGATCTCCGGCCGGGCCACCGAGGCCGAGCGCCGGCACGCCCCGCCGTCGATGCTGTTCCTGCTGCGCGACGGCTACACCTTCGTCGTCCGCACCCCGCTCGTGCGCGGGCTGGTCATCGGGATCATCGGCGCGTTCACCGCGGGCGGCGCCGTGATCGCCACGGCCAAGCTCTACGCGTCGAGCCTCGGCGGCGGGGACGCGGCGTACTCGATCCTCTTCGCGTCGGTGTTCGCCGGTCTCGCGGCGGGCATGGCCGCCGGTCCGGTGCTGGCCCGGCAGGTGCCGCACCGGCGCCTGTTCGGCAGCGCGATCATCGGGGCCGGGGTGTCGCTCGTCGTCGTGGCGGTGGCGGTGCACCTGTTCATGGCGATCGCCGCGGTGCTGTTCGTCGGCGCGTTCGCCGGGGTCGCGTTCCTGACCGGTCTCACGATCATCGGCACCGAGGTCGCCGACGGGATCCGCGGCCGGGTCAACGCGTTCGTCCAGTCCCTGGTGCGGCTGGTGCTGCTGGGCGCGATGTCGGTGGTGCCGGTCGTCGTCGGCATCGTGGCGACGCGGACGGTGACCGTGGGCGACACCGCGCTGCTGGTCGACGGCACGCGGTTCGTCCTCGCCGGCGGGGGCGTCCTGGCGGCGGTGGTCGGCGTCGTCGCGCGCCGGCAGATGGCGGAGGAGGGGTAGTCGTGAGCGTGTGGGACGACGTGGTGGGCCAGCCCGCCGCCGTCGCCGAGCTGGACGGGGCGGCGTCGGACCCGACGGCGATGACCCACGCCTGGCTGTTCACCGGCCCGCCCGGCTCCGGCCGGTCGAACGCCGCCCGCGCCTTCGCGGCCGCCCTGCAGTGCCGCTACCACGGCTGCGGCGAGTGCACGGCCTGCCGGACCGTCATGGCGGGCACCCACTCCGACGTCCGCGAGATCGTCCCCGAGGGACTGTCCATCTCGGTCGCCGAGATGCGCTCGCTCGTCCAGCTCGCCGCGCGGAAGCCCGCCACCGGGACCTGGCAGATCGTGATCATCGCCGACGCCGACCGGCTCACCGAGGGCGCGTCGAACGCGCTGCTCAAGGCGGTCGAGGAGCCGGCGCCGGAGACGGTGTTCCTGCTGTGCGCGCCGTCGGACCACCCCGACGACGTGCCCGTCACGATCCGGTCGCGCTGCCGGATGGTGCACCTGCGCAGCCCGGCGCCCGACGCCGTCGCCGGGGTGCTGCGCGACCGCGACGGGATCGACCCCGAGCAGGCCCAGTGGGCCGCGTCGGTGTGCGGCGGCCACGTCGGCCGCGCCCGGCGCCTCGCCCGCGACCCGCAGGCCCGTGCCCGGCGCGAGGAGATCCTCGGCGTGCCGACGAAGCTGCGCCGCCTCGGCGACGCGTTCTTCCACGCCGACGTGCTGATCCGCGCGGCCGAGGCCGAGGCCGACGAGCTGCGGTCCTCCCGCGACGAGTCCGAGCGCGAGGAGCTGGCCGTCGCGATGGGCGCCGGCGGCACGGGCAAGGGTGCCGCGTCGGCGGCCCGCTCGGCGAAGGCGGCCGAGCGGGACCTGGAGAAGCGTCAGAAGAGCCGCGCCACCCGGACCCAGCGGGACGCGCTCGACCGCGCCCTGGTCGACCTCGCCGGCTTCTACCGGGACGCGATCGTCGCCGCGACCGGCGCGACGGTGCCGCTGACCAACCCGGACCGCGACCGCGAGATCCGGGTGGCCGCCGCCGAGTGGGGCCCGGAGTCGAGCCTGCGTCGCCTCGAGGCGGTGCTCGCCTGCCGCGACGCGCTGGAGCAGAACGTGAAGCCGCGGATCGCCGTCGAGGCCATGATGACGGCCCTGCACCGTGGATGACCGGCCGCTGATCCTCACGGCCCTGCTCGACGACGCCACCCAGGCCCGGTTCGACGACCTGCGGGAACGGCACTTCCCGGCCGGGCGCAACCACCTCGCCGCGCACCTGACCCTGTTCCACGCCCTGCCCGGCGACGCCGCCGCCGAGCTCGCCACCGACCTGACCGCCGCGACCGACCGCGCCCCGATGACCGCCCGGGTCACCGGCCTGCGGCTGCTCGGCCGCGGCGTCGCCTTCACCCTCGACTGCCCCGACCTGTCGACCCTGCGCCGCGGCGTCGCCGACCGGTGGCGGTCCCGCCTCACCCGGCAGGACGCCGGGAAGACCGACCTGCACGTGACCGTCCAGAACAAGGTCACCCCGGCCACGGCCCGGGCGCTGCACGACGACCTGGCCGCCGGGTTCGCCCCGTGGGACGCCGGCGTCCCCGGCCTGGCGCTGTGGCGCTACGACGGTGGGCCGTGGGAGCCGGGCCCGCGTTTCCCGTTCACCCGCTGAGCTCCACCCGCGTCGCCAGCACCACCTGGTCGCCGGTGCGGTCCGGGGCCGCGCGCAGCTCCGGTGGCCGCGGCACGAAGCCCGGCACCCCGGCCGGCCCCGGCGAGAGGTCCGCGACGGCCACGCCCAGCGGCCCCGGCCCCGTCACCAGCTCGACGACGGCACCCGCGGCCGGCACCGCGTGCAGCCGGATCTCGGTCAGCCCGTCCGCCGGCGCCGCCGACACGGCAGGCCGTCCGGCGGGCGTCACGGTCGCCGTGGTGACCGCCCGGTCCGGTCGCAGCGTGATCCCCGGCGCCCCGCGCGGGCTCGTCACACGCAGCACCGCCCGGTCCGCGGTGCGGCTCAGGACCTCCACCCGCGGGCCCGGTACGGCCAGCGGCTGAGCCGGCCCGGTGCGGACCTCGTCCGGGCCCGGCCAGGCCGGCACCTCCTGTGCCGGGGTGTCCAGGTAGCGGGCGGTCCAGGCCGCGGGGACGGTCTGGTTGCTGACCCAGCGGGCACCCTCGTCGTCCTGCAGGAACGACAGGTGCGAGGCCTGCGGCCGTTCCGCCGACGGGCCGTTCACCGCCGCCCCCACCCCGGCGAGGACGACCGCGGCCAGCGCCGCCGCGACGGGCACCGGCCACACGCGACCGGGCGGACCCCCGACCGTCGCGCGCTGCATTCCCTCCGGGACGAGGACGACGGTGAGGGCCGCGGCGGTGAGCACCAGCGCCCCGGCCGGGACGCCGTCGGACACCCCGGACAGCACGAACAGGTCCCAGCCCAGCGGCACCAGCAGCGCCGCCGCCGGGACCGCGCCCAGCGTGGCGGCCGCCGTCGCGACGACCGGGCGCCCCCGCAGCACGAGCGCGACGGTGAGCCCGGCGCCCGCGGCGGCCGCGGGCCACGCGAACAGGTACGACGCGCCCGGCACCGTGCCCGCGGTGACCAGGCCCAGCACCGCGAGCACCAGCACCCCCGCCGCGGCCGCGCCGGCGGCGCCCGCCCAGCGGCGCACCGCGAGCCACCACAGCGCCGTCACCGCGACGGCCAGCGCCACCGCGGCCGCCTGCACCGGGACCGGGCGGTGCAGGAACGGGCCGGTGTCCGCCCACACCGGATGCACCGCCAGGAGCGCCCGCCACAGTCCCACCGACGCGGACACCGCGGCGACGACCGCCACGACCAGCAGCGCGGCAGCGCCCAGGACGCGCGGCACCGTCGTCGCCCCGCGCCGGCGTGCGACCAGCACCGCGGCGACGACCGCGACCGCCCCGAGCGCCGCCACCGGCCACACCAGCCACGACGGGTACACGACGGTCGTCCCGGCGAACCGGAAGTACGTCGCGTCGTCCTGCGGCAGGGCGCCGGACACCGCCGGATCGAGCGGGGCGAGATCCTGGTCCCCCAGGGCGCGCGCCAGGCCGAGCGCGGCCTCGCCGTGGCCCTGCACGCTCGCCGCGCTCAGGTTCTCCGGGGCGTCGCCCGTCGTGTGGTACTGCACCGGCTGCTCGACGAATGCGACGTCCACACCGGGGCGGCCGGCGTCGAGGACCCGGGTGAGGTCGGTGTCGTTGGGCAGCAGCCGGAACGCCTCCACCAGCGACGAGTCGCCCGTCGGGTGCGGTACGGCGTCGGCGAACACCCGGGCCAGCCCGGCGTTGCCCGGGGAGGTCCGGAACATCAGCGACGGCCCGGACACCCCGCGCGCCTCGAAGTTCACGGTGACCGCCGGGCGCGCGGACGGGACGAGCTCGTCGCGCACCCAGGCCTGCATCCCGAGCAGACCGACCTCCTCGGCGTCGGTGACCAGCACGAGGAGGTCGTTGCGCAGCGGCGGGCCCTCCCGCAGCGCGCGCACCGCCTCCAGGATCGCCGCGACCGACGCCATGTCGTCCGCGGCGCCCGGCCCGCTCGCGACCGAGTCGTAGTGCGCGGACAGCACGACCGCCCCGGTCGGGTCGGTGCCGGGCAGGGTGGCGACGACGTTGTCGACCGGCGCCGCGACCATCCTGCTGTCGGCCCCGCCGACGCCGGTCGAGGAATGCAGCCGCGTGGTCAGCCCGGCCGCGGTCAGCCGGGCGGCGATCGCGTCCCGGGCAGCGACGGCGGCCGGGCTCCCGCCCGGGCGCGGGCCGTCGACCAGGTCGTCCACCGTGCGCATCGCCCGGTCCGCGCTGAACACGCCCGGGTCGGCGTCGGCCGGGACGGGATGTGGTGCGCGTCCGTCCAGCCACGTCGCCGCACTCACCAGGAGCAGGGCCAGGACCGCCAACAGCCGCATCGTCACGGGGGTGATCCTGCCTCCGGACGGCGCAGCGGGCGTCCGACTTCCGGATGATCCCGGGGCAGGGACGCGGTCGGGCACTGCGCGGAGCCGTGCCGGTCGGGGGAGCCGGTGGGGGGTGCTCCGGGGGCGCGGAGGGCGCCGCTACACTGGTTTCGCACCACGCCGCCTTAGCTCAGTCGGTTAGAGCGACGCACTCGTAATGCGTAGGTCTGGGGTTCGACTCCCCAAGGCGGCTCCGCGAAGCCCCTGGTAGCGACGCTGCCGGGGGCTTCTTCATGTCGTGGGGGAGGTCCATCCCCCCTCATGCCCCTGCACCGGCCGGACGCCCTACCACTGCCGGCGGGGTCGGTCGCCGGCCGCTCGGCTACACGCTGCAGCGCTCGACGACGGAGCGTTCCCGGCGTCGGACGTCATCAACTTCTGGCGCAGGCTCCGCGCCTACCTCCGCCGGGGACGACACCGTGGCACGGCCGGTCGCGGCGGTCGCACAAGTCGGCAGGTGCGGACCGATGTTCGGTGAAACGATGGGCGTCGTGATCGCGACAACGGGTTCCGCACAGGCACGGACGACGGTCCGATGACCGACGAGGACCGGTCGACGGAGGACAAGCAGAGCGGCAGCACGCTGTCCGTGGCGCTGGCGTTCGCGGCGAACCTGCTGGTGGGCCTGCTCAAGCTGGTGGCGGGCCTGCTCACCGGATCGTCGGCGATGCTGTCGGAGGCGGCGCACTCCGCTGCCGACTGCATGACCGAGCTGCTCCTGTTCACGGCGTTGCGGCGCTCGGGCAAGCGGCCGGACCGCGTCCATCCCTTCGGCTACGGCAAGGAACGCTTCTTCTGGGCGATGATCGCCGCGGTCTCGGTGTTCGTCGTCGGCGCCACGTACTCGGTGTTCGAGGGCATCCTGACCGTGATCGAGCAGCCGCGGGACCCCGCCGAGGAGCAGTACGCATGGGTGGCCTACGCCGTGCTCGGCCTGTCCGTCGTGATCGAGGGGACGTCCTGGCAGCAGGCGTTGCGCCAGGTCCTGCGCGAGAAGCGGGAGCTGGGCCTGCCGCTGGTGCGGTACCTGCGGCTGTCCGACGACCCGACCGTCAAGAGCGTGCTCTACGAGGACACCGCCGCGATCATCGGGTTGGTGTTCGCCCTGGCCGGGGTCGCGCTGCACCAGGCCACCGGCTCGTCGGTCTGGGACGGGATCGCGTCGATCCTGATCGGGCTCCTGCTGGCGTTCGTCGCGTTCGTGCTCGGGCGCACGAACAAGGACCTGCTGATCGGGCGGTCGGCCGAACCGCGGGTGATGCGCGCGGTGTACGAGCACCTCGACGACGCACCGGAGGTCGACGCCGTCGTCGACCTGCAGTCGATGCTGACCGGGACCGACTCCGTCCTGCTCTGCGCCCGCGTCGACTTCGTCGACGACGTCAGCGCCGCCGATCTCGAGAGGGCCTGCGTCCGGCTCGACGAGGAGCTGCACGACCGCTTCCCCGACCTCGACCAGATCTTCATCCAGCCCGTCCCGCGCACCGACCCGGCGACCCGGGCCGCGGTGCTCGAGCGCTACGGCACGGTCCCGGACGGCCGGCGCCCGGAGTAGAGCGCCGGTCGGGTCACCGCGCCCGCCCGGACCGCCTCGGTCCGTGTGCGATGGTCGTCGATGCGCCCCATGTTCTGCTGGGCCCATTCGCGCAGCGCCGAGAGCGGGACCTCGAGGGAGGTCCCGAGTTCGGTGAGTCGGTAGTGCACGTGCGGCGGGACGGTGTCCTCGACGCGGCGGGCGACCAGGCCGTCGAGCACGAGGTTCTGCAGCGTCGTGGACAGCATCTTCTGCGAGATCCCCGGCGCGCGTCGTCGCAGCTCCGTGAATCGCAGCTCTCCGCCGTCGGCCAGCGATCCGACCACCATCGAGGTCCACTTCGTGCCGAGCCGGTCGAGCAGACGACGCGTGGGGCAGTCCGGGGAGAACAGGTCCCCGCGCCGGGGGTCGGTCACCCCGGGCTCACCAGGTGCCGTCGACGTGCCGTCTTCCGCCTCCATGGTCGGTGAGCTTAGGTGACGTGGTCACCGATGGTTACCCAGGAGGTCGTTGTGCGGATGGTCGCCGTGAACGGGGTCGAGCTGGCCGTCGACGAGGTGGGGCAGGGGCCGCCGGTGCTGCTCGTCCACGGCTTCCCGCACACCGGGCTGGTGTGGTCCGAGGTCCGCGACGCGCTGAGGGAGGACCACCGTGTCGTCGTGCCGGACCTGCGCGGGTTCGGGGCGAGTACCCGCACGGCCGAGGGGCTCGATGCAGGGACGCTGTCCGGGGACCTGGAGGAGCTGATCGTGTCCCTCGGGGCCGCGCCGGCGGTCGTGGTGGCGATCGACGCCGGTGTCCCCGCCGCGTTCCTGCTCGGCATGCGTCGTCCGGACCTCGTGGCGCGGCTCGTACTCGTCGAGTCGACGCTGGGGACGCTCCCCGGCGCCGAGGCGTTCTTCGGGGGCGGGCCCCCGTGGTGGTTCGGCTTCCATCAGGTCCCGGGCCTCGCGGAGAGGGTGCTGCACGGGAACGAGGCGGCGTACGCCGGGTGGTTCCTCGACCAGGGCACCCGCGGGCGTGGGATCCGTCCGGAGCTGCGGTCCGCGATGGCCGAGACGTTCGCCCGCCCGGACGCGCTCCGCTGTGCGTTCGCCCTCTACCGGGCGCTGCCCGAGTCCGGACGCCAGATCGCCACGGCGGTGGCCGGTGCCCGGTTGACGGTGCCCACGACCGCGGTCGGAGCCGCGCCGGTCGGCCGGGCGCTGGAGGACCAGCTGTGCGGGGTCGCCGACATCCTCGACGGACACCTCCTCGACGACTGCGGGCACATCGTGCCCCTCGACCGGCCGGACGAGCTCGTGGCGATCCTGCGGCGCACGTGACCCGTGCCCGTCGGAGAGCTCCCGGTCGTGGGCGATCACGTGGCGACGGTGACGAGCAGCGACACCAGCAGCGCGATGAGCACGGTGTTGAAGACGAAGGCGACGACGGCGTGCAGCGCCGCCGTCTGCCGCATGGCGCGCCCCGTCACGGCGACGTCCGCGCTGGTGTAGGCGGTGCCGACCTGGATCGCGAGGTACAGGTGGTCGGTGAACCCGGGTGGCCCGTCACCGGTGCCCGCGAAGTCCAGCCCGCCGGCGCGGGCGTTCTCCCGGGCGTAGTGCACGGCGTAGACCGTCACGATGAGCAGCCACGAGGTGCTCACCACCAGGACCGCCAGCCCGACGACGACGGGGTCCTCCCGCAGCTCCCGCAGCACCATCGCGCCGACCACGGCCCCGATCGCCACCGCGCAGAACGAGAGGGCGCCGAGCGGGCCACCGCTGCCCGCGAGCCACTCGACGCGTCGTCGGCGCCGTCGTCCCGAGCGGTTCTCGGTCAGCCACCCGGCCAGCGCGGCCCCGTCGGCCCGGCGCAGGACCGTGATGGTCAGGCCCGCGTAGAGCGCGGCCCAGACACTCCATGCTCCGAAGTAGACGGAGACGACGAAGCCCAGCGATCCGATGTCGTCGGGTGAGACGGTCTGGACGGCGGCGCCGTACGCGGCGGCGAGGACGACGGTGACCGCGGTCGTGACGAGGTACCGGGTGCCGTCGGAGGCCAGGCGCGGCCGGCGGGGCGCTGCGGGGCCGCCCCGTCCCGGGCGGGACTCGGAGAGCGGGTCAGAGGGAGCAGTGGGCATCGTCGGGCACCGTCAGGTCGATGAGGTAGTCGGCGACGACGTCGTCGACACAGGCGTTCCCGGCGACGAGCACCGTGCCGTGCCGCTCACCCTCGACGGTGAGCAGGCCGGATCCGAGGGTGTCGGCGAGGGCGACGCCGCCCTCGTGCGGCGATGCGGGATCGCCGGTGACGGAGACGACGAGCGTCTGCGGCAGGCCGTCGACGTCGGTCGCGTAGGGCGACCCCAGCGTCGGGTCGGCGGGCCAGTGCTCGCAGCCGTCGCGGGCCCCGCTCCCGCGGCCGTCGTCGAGGAACGGCGCGGCCTGCAGCATTTCCCGGCGCATCGCCGTCTCCTGGTCCGGGGTCAGCCGCTCGCGGTCGTTGCAGTGGGTCGCGAAGGCGCCCTCGATGAACGTGGACCAGCTGCCGTCGCTCTGCAGCTCGTGGGCCCCGTCGCGGATCGCCAGCAGCAGGTCTCCCCGGCCCGCCGTGAGCTCGGTCAGTCCCTGGACGAGCGTCGGCCAGTTGTCCTGTGAGTAGAGGGCGAACAGCACGGCCTCGACCGCGCTCCGGTAGGTCAGCCCGCGGTCCCGGCCGGTGGCGGCGGGGTCGTCGGCGAGCGGCCGGACGAGCTCCTGGAACCGCGCGGTGGCCTGCTGCGGGTCGTCCCCCAGCGGGCAGCTCCCGGCCGCGGCGCAGGCGGTCGCCATGGCGTCGAACGAGCGCTGGAAGCCGGCGTACTGCTGGACCATCCGGTCCCGGATGCCCAGGTCCGGGTCCATCCCGCCGTCGAGGACCATGCTCCGGACGTTGCGCGGGAACGTCTCGGCGTAGACCGCGCCCAGCCGGGTGCCGTAGCTGGCACCCAGGAAGTTCAGCTGGTCGTCGCCGAGCGCGGCGCGCAGGACGTCCATGTCCCGGACCGTGTCGCGGCTGCCGAGGTGGCTGATGACGTCCGCCCCGCCGGAGCCCTCGGCGCAGCTCGCCGCGGCGTGCCGGGTGACGTCCTCGCTCCAGGTCTCCCCGCCGAACAGGAAGGTGGCCATGAGCAGGTCGGCCCGGCGCTCGTCGTCGGTGAAGCAGTCCACGGTCGGGGTGGACGCACCGGTGCCGCGCATGTCGAAGCCGACCAGGTCGAACCGCTCGGTGATCCGGTCGGAGCCCGGGAAGGCCGCCAGCTGGGCGGCGTAGGACATCCCCGGCTTCGCCGGCCCGCCGGGGTTGACGACCAGGGAGCCGATCCGGTCCCCGGTCGCGGGGACGCGCAGGACCCCGAGTTCGGCCGTCCGTCCGGCGGGGTCGTCGTAGTCCAGCGGGACCGTCAGCCGGGCGCACTCGAGGCCGTCCGCGCCGAGGACGGCGGCGTCGAGCTCGGTGGTGGCGTACCCGGCGCACGGACCGAAGGCGAGCTCCTGGGTGTGGAAGGCGTCCAGGGACGCGGGGTCCGGCCCGCCGGCGGTGGCCGGCGCGGTGGCGCACCCGGCGATGAGACCGAGCAGGACGGTGGAGGTGGTCAGCAGGCGTAGACGTGGGTGACGGGACACGGCGAGGACGACTCCGGATCGAGCAGGTGACAGGGCAGGGGCAGCGCACACCTGGCCGTCACGGCCACCTCAAGATGCAACGGTGTGGCGCCGGTCACCGGTTATGGTCGGTTCGTCCCCGTCCCCCGACGGCGCCGCGACCGCGCCCGGGCCGGGCGTCCGCGCACGCTGGTCGGAGGGAAGGACGGTGCCGTGGTGTGGAGCCCCCGCCGGCTGGCCGAGCTCGCCGGGACGAGTCGTCGCGCGGTGCGGCACTACCACGAGCTGGGGCTGCTCCCCGAGCCGGAACGGCGGTCGAACGGGTACCAGCAGTACGGGGTGGAGCACCTCGTCCGGCTGATCCGGATCCGCCGGCTCACCGAGCTGGGTCTGTCGTTGTCGCAGGTCGCCGCGGTCGGGGACGCCGACCGGCTGCCCACCGGGGTGCTGCGCGACGTCGAGGCCGGGATCGCCCGCGACATCGCCCGCCTGCAGCGGACCCGCGCGGAGCTCGTGACGATGCTCGAGCAGGAGACGCCGCTCGACGTGCCCGTCCGGATCGCCGGCCGGATCGAGGGGCTGCCCACGGCCGAACGGGGCCTCGTCGTCGTCCTCAGCCGGCTGCTCGGTCCGCGGCCGCTCGAGGCCTACCTGGACCTGCTGCCCCCGTACCGGTCGCACGCGGCCGTCGTCGCCTTCGACAACCTCCCCGGCGACGCCGACGAGTCGAGCCGCGAGGTCGTGGCGACCGGCATCGCCGAACACCTCCGGCGCCTCTCGGTGGAACGCCTCACCCAGTTCCAGCTGATCGAGGCCGGTCTGCGGGGGGCCGGACCGGGGCGCCAGGACGTCCGGAGGGCCGTCGGAGACCTGTACAACCCCGCGCAGCTCGACGTCCTGACGAGGGCGCGGCGCCGCACCGCCGCCCGCTGACCGGTCAGTCGGGGACGCCGGTGGTCCGGGCGCCGCCCGGGGCGGCCTCGAGCTCCTCGCGCCGCCGGATCCGGTGCTGCTCGGGCGTGCTCAGCCGGTCCAGCGGGACGGCGACGAGGCCGGAGGCCGACCTGCCGGCCAGCAGGAACATCAGGGTGGCGAGGCAGAAGGGAAGCGTGAGGGCCGGCACGCCGACCGGGCCGAGGAGCGCGGAGCAGGCCCCGTAGAGGACCGCGCCGACGACGGCGCAGCCGAGCGCGAACAGCACCGACCGCCAGGTGAACACGTACAGCAGCGCGATCGCGACGGCGCAGACGAACGAGTTGTACCCCCAGAACCCCGTGTAGATCAGCACGCCGTCACCGCCCAGTGCGAGCCCCGTGAGTGCGCCCACCAGCGAGCCGGCGACGGCCATCAGCGCGAGGATGCGCGAACAGACCGCCATCGCGACGACCACGATCACCCCGGAGGCGAACTGGCCGGACAGGACCAGGGTGCCCAGGCCGTGGACGACGGCGTGCCCCAGGCCCGCCAGGTCGTTCTCGCCCACGGCGCCCGCCGCGGAGCGCACCGGTGTCGTGATCTCGGGGAGCGGGAGCTGTCGTGGCGTGAGGGCGGAGCCGCCCTGCAGGTGGGTCACCGCGAAGGTGCAGGCGAGCATGCCCATCGTGAGCAGGTTGAACGGGAGCGTGACCGGCGGGACGCCCCAGCCGCCGATGAAGACGCGGACGAGTGCGGCCATCAGGACGGTGCTCGCCGCGGCGCCGAGCGCGCCGTAGACGAGGACCGTGATGCTCCAGGCCGGGGAGAGCAGGAATGCGAGGGCACCCGCGACCAGCGCGCCGTTGAAGCCGTAGAGGCCGTCGGCGGTGAGGTCGCGCTCCATCCCCAGCGCGCGTGCCGTGGCGGTGGCGACGACGACCCCGACGGTCACCGCGACGCCGACCCAGGCCGAGGAGACGTACATCGCCAGCAGGATCCCGGCCCCGCTGACGGGGTTGTTGACGAACACGATCTGGCCGATGCCGCGCAGGCAGTGGTCGACGAACGCCACCACCGGACGGTTCTCGACGACCGCCGCCCAGCGCGGCATCGTCGCGTCGATCGCGTCCCATCCGCGTCGTACCCGACCGTGCGGGACCTCCGGCATGCTGCTCCTCCAGGGCGAGCGTGGACGTGGTGCCCGGGCACCGGGTGGGGTCAGCGCTGGTCCGGCGCGCGGATCGGGAGGACCCCGCCCACGACCTCCGCGCCGCGGTAGCCGCGCGTCGGCGCCTCGAACCCGGACCCGGTTCCGTCGGTGACCTGCACCTCGTCCTCCCAGGGGAGGCGGTACTTCCCGTTCATCAGGTCGTGCATGTAGGTGTAGGGGCAGTCCTGCGCCCCGCCGTCGACGGCGACGAACCCGCGGTGCCCGAACTGGTAGATGTTGTTCTCGACGCCCCAGGTCCGCCGGGCCTCGGCGACGAGGTCCGGACGCACCTCGGCCGTGACGATCTCGTCGGGGCGGTTCGTGCCGGCGGCCATGACGGTCCCGTCGAAGCTCACGACCATCCCCTCGCCCATCGAGTCGAAGGTGCCGTCGGAGCCGCACATGCAGACGCTCGCGCTGTAGACGAGGTTCGAGAACGAGTTCGCCTGGTTGGTGACCTGCCACGAGTGGCGGATCGGCCGCGTGTAGCCCGCCGTGCGCAGCACGATGTCGGCGCCCTTGTAGGCGGCCTCACGCCACATCTCGGGAAACATGCCGTCGTGACAGATGATCAGCGCGAGGGTGCTGCCGTTGGGGCCGTCGCAGACCGGTACGCCGATGTTCCCGGGCTCCCACGGCTCGACCGGGACCCACGGGTGCATCTTGCGGTAGTACAGCCGCAGCTCGCCCGTGTCGTCGATGACGATGCCGGTGTTGTAGGGGTTGCCGTGCGGGTTGAACTCCATGATCGAGAAGCAGCCCCAGATCCGGTTCTCGACGCAGGCGGCCCGGAACGACTCGACCTCCGGACCGTCGATGCGGCACATGATCTCCGGGTTCGTGTCCATGGAGAGGCCGTGCAGGGAGTACTCGGGGAACACCACGAGGTCCATGGACGGCATGGTGCGCCGCGCCTTGCCGACCATCTCGCGGATCCGTCGCGACTGGGCCGCGAGATCGTCGGGGGTCACCACGTTCGGCAGCTGGGCCTGGACGAGGCCGAGAACGACGCCGTTGGGCGACTTGTTGAGCCCGCCGAGTCCACTCATCTTCAGTGCCTGCCCCTCTGAGGTGCGACGATCGCCCATCAGGTTTCCGTCGGAGTATTTTCAAGTGAAGATAAGTAGGGCGCGACGGGGCGTCAAGAGAGGCGCTGCGATCGGGCCTGGACCGACCGGTCAGAGCCGGGTGATCACGTCGAAGTCGTAGCCGTCGACGGCGGCCAGGTGCACGTGCTGGTGTGCCTGCTGACCGTGGAACTCGACCGTCCCGCGGGGCCCGTGGTAGGCCGCGCCGTCGACGACGGCGTTGAGATCGCGGAGCTCCGTGGAGCCCGCGCGCCGGACGAGGTTCGCCAGGGTGGTCAGGCCCTCGTAGCAGGACTCGGCGACCACGTTGAGTGCGGGAGCGTCCGTGCCGTGCATCCGCTGGTACCGGCCCAGCAGGTCCATGGCGTCGCCGTTGACCAGCGACCGGAAGTACGCCGAGCACACGAACAGGTTCCGGGTGGCCTCGGAACCGCTGGCCAGGAGCATGTTCTCCTCGGTCATGGGCGTGAAGCGGACCAGCCGCTCGTGCAGTCCGCGCGCGGCGAACTGCCGGTTGAACTCCACGGCGTCGCCCCCGACCAGGAGCATGAGCACGCCGTCGCAGTCCGCGGCCTCGACCCGGCGGACGAGGCCGCGCGCTCGCCCGGACCCGAGCGGCACGAACGCGGTGCCGCACAGCCGCAGGTCCAGGTCGTGCGCGAAGCGGCGTACCTCGACCATCGACCGGTGCGGCCACTCGAAGTCGTTGCCGACGACGAACCACCGCCGCGCGCCGAGGTTGTCGCGCAGCCAGCGCAGCGCCGGGGCGATCTGCTGGCGCGGGATCTCGCCCGAGCAGAAGATGCCGTCCCGGGTCTCGCCGCCCTCGTAGAGCGCGGTGTAGGCGTAGGGGATCCGGCCGGCGACCACGGGGGCCAGCGCGTTGCGGACACTGGAGATGTGCCACCCGGTGACGGCGTCGGCACGGCCGTCGTCGATCAGCCGGGAGACCTCCCGGGCGGTGCGCCGTGGTGCCGCCCCGCCGTCGACGAACTCGAGGGTGACCTCGCGGCCGAGGACCCCGCCCGCGGCGTTGATCTCCTCCATCGCGAGCTCCGCGATCGCCTCGCAGGACGGCCCGAACAGGCCCGCCGGGCCCTGCCGGGGTACCACCATCGCGACACTCCACGTGTCGGTACCGGTGCCGCCCAGGTTCATCGGAGCTCCGCTGCAGTCGAGGTCCCGAGTGTAGGGTTACTTTCACATGAAGAGAACTGCCGGGCCGACCGGGGGAACGGGACGGATGCGCGCGCGATGACCGACGACCGTGCGATCGCACGACCCGGACGGCTGACGCGTGCCGTGGTCAGGGCCAGCTCGTCGACCACGTCCAGGATCGAGAAGGTGCTGGCCTCCGAGGAGCTCACGCTCGACCAGTGGCTGGTCATGGACGCGCTCGCCGCCGAGCGCGGACAGCCGATGGCCGCACTCGTCGAGGGGACGCGGGTGTCCGGGCCGACCCTGACCCGGGTCGTGGACAGGCTGGTGTCGAGGGCGCTGGTCTACCGGGAGGTCGACGTGCACGACCGCCGCGTGGTCCGCGTCCACCTGAGCAGGCGTGGCCATGCGCTGTACCGGCGCATCGCGGTCAAGGTGGGCGAGGTGGAGGACGAGCTCCTGGCCCGGGCCGGGGGCGCGGAGGCGTTGCTGGTCATCGACCGGCTCGCCGACTGACGGTCGGGCCGGAGCGGCTCCTGCCGCGCGTGGCTCGTCGCCGGCGACGGCGCGGCCCCGCACCGCGACATCGGTACCGGCCCCACGCGGAGACGCCGCGTCATCGACCTCCGGCCCTCGTCGTGATCTCCGACGTGCACCGTGTCCCGCCCGACGCGGTGGGGCATCCTGCACCGGACGGCGGCCGAGCACCGACGGCGATCGTCACCCGGAGAGTCGGCGGAGGGGGAGCGGCATCCGTACCTCTCAGCGGCTGCCCGAGGACGGCGAGGTCCTGCGGGCGCTGGTGCGTCGCCGCGACACCGGTCGCCGCGACGACGGCCACCGGATCGCACTGGTCATCGCGAGCGGCGGCATGCGCGGTGCCTACGCGGGCGGGATGGCCCACGCGATCGACGACGCGGGGCTGGCCGGCGGGTTCGACGCCGTCTACGGCAGCTCGGCGGGTGCCTACATCGGCGTCGCACTGATCCACGCGGGTGGTGCGAACGCGGCACGCATCTTCTTCGAGGACATGGCCTGCCGGGACTTCATCGACCCGCGACGGCTCTGCGGCCGCGGGTCGATGGTGTCGCTGGACCACCTGGTGGACCGGATCCTGGTGGACTCGAAACCCATGCCGTGGGACCGGATCCGTGACTCGACCGTCGCGTTGAACGTGGTCGCGACGGCCGTGGACGACCTGAGCGGGCACGTCCTCGAGCCGCGCACGATCTCCGACTGGAAGCTCGCCATGCGCGCGACGTCGTCGATCCCGCTGCTTGCGGGCGGGCCGGTGCGGCTGCACGACCGCTCGTGGATCGACGGGGCCGTGTCCGAGCCGCTGCCGCTGCTCCGGGCGCTGCGGGACGGCAGCACGCACGTACTGGCGCTGATCAATCTCTCGGTCCCGGAGCTCCGTCGCATCCCGGCCGACCCGCCCTCCCCGCTCTGGGCCCGGGGACTGAACCGCCTGGTCCCGGGGCTCGGCGACATCGCGCAGAGCGAGAGCGGTCTGGGGCCGGTCCGGGCCGTCCTCGAACAGGCCGACCACCCGCACCGACGGCACGCCCACCTGCTGACGGTCGGTCCCGAGGCCGACGCGGGGGTCGGTCCGCTGACCATCGACCCCGTGAAGGTGCGGACCGCCACCGAGATCGGCTACGCGGCGTTCACCGCGGCCCTGGACCGCGCCGTGGGCAGAGCGCAGCCGATCTGAGCCGACGGTGCCGACGTGGGGTTGACCCGGCCGCGACGGCACGGGCTGCACTGTCGTCGTCCACCGGGAACGAGGAGCTGAGGCCGGAATGCGCGACCGTCGACCCACC
This sequence comes from Pseudonocardia sp. ICBG162, assembly GCF_020496225.1. Taxonomy (NCBI): domain Bacteria; kingdom Bacillati; phylum Actinomycetota; class Actinomycetes; order Pseudonocardiales; family Pseudonocardiaceae; genus Pseudonocardia; species Pseudonocardia sp. ICBG162. The sequence continues at coordinate 1,169,751 of NZ_JAHLJD010000031.1, read as the reverse complement.
CGCCGTCCCGCGGCCCTGCTCGCGGGGGTGACCGCGCTGGCGCTGCTCGCCCTCCTGGTCCCCGCCGCGATCGCCGAGGCGCGGGAACCGGCGGGCGGCCAGGACCGGCACGGCAGCTACGCCGGCTCGCAGGGCCGGCTCGACTACCAGGTCCACCTGCCGCCCTCGTGGCGTGCGGACCGGGCGATGCCGGTCGTCGTGGCCGTGCACGGCTGCGGCATGACCGGGTCCGGGCTGAACTCGATGCGGGCCATGACCGGTTTCGACGACCTCGCCGACCGGGAGGGCTTCATCGTCGTCTACCCGACCCAGTCGATCCTGCGCAACGCGATGATGTGCTGGAACTCGTTGTCACCGGAGCACCAGCAGCGGGGCCGGGGTGAGCCGGAGCTGCTGGCGGGCGCGATCCGGCAGGTCGTCGAGGTCTACGGGGCGGATCCGGCCCGCGTGCACGTCGCCGGGGCGTCCTCCGGTGCCGGCTCGGCGGTGATCCTCGGGGTCACCTACCCCGACCTGGTCGCGACCGTCACCTCGGTCGCGGGTGGGGAGTACCGGTTCCACCGGTTCGAGGAGGACCCGACCCTGACGCCGGTCGACACGGCCCGTCTCGCGCAGGCCGAGATGGACCCGCGTGCCCGGCAGGTCCCGCTGCTGGTCGTGCAGGGCGACCGGGACGAGGTCGTCCGCCCGTTCATGGCCGACCGTCTGGTGCGGCAGTGGCTGGCGCTCGGTGCACTCGTCGCCACCGGGCGGCCCGACACCGACACCGCACCCGGTGTCGTCACACGCGTCGAGCCGCCCGACGGCCACCCCTGGACCCGCACCGTCCACCGCGCCCCCGGCCGGGCGGACGTCGACCACCACCTGGTCGAGGGCATGGGGCACGCCTGGTCCGGGCCCCGCTCCGACGGCCTGTTCGCCGACCGGGCCGGGCCCGACCTGTCGGCGGCGGTGTGGGAGTTCGCGTCGGCGAGGCCGATGGGCTGACGGCCGGCCGTCAGACCGCGTCGTGCGGGACCTTGAACGGCGCGGTGATCCCACCGTCGACGGGGAGCGCCACCCCGGTCACGTACCGGGCTTCCTCCGAGGCGAGCCACACGACGGCGTTGCTGATGTCCACCGGATCCACCCAGGAGATCGGCAGTGCGTGCATCGCCTTCATCGCCGCGGCGGCCATCGCCGGGTCGGTACCGGGCGCACCCCCGGTGAACAGGCCGTGGATCGCCGGGTTCTGGATCATGTCGGTGTCGACGTGGGTGGGGTGCACGGTGTTGACCCGGATGCTGTGCGGCGCGAGCTCGACCGCGAGGACCTTCATCAGGCCCACCAGGCCGTGCTTGGCCGCGCAGTAGTGGGCGAGGTTCGGGAACCCCATCAGCCCCGCGACGGAGCTGGTGAGCACGATCGCACCGCCGCGGCCGCCGTCGACGATCGCGGGCGCGGCGGCGCGGACGGTCTTCCACACCCCGGTCAGGTTGATGTCGATCATCTCCTGCCAGACGTCCTCCTCCATCTCCAGCGAGGGGCCGAAGCCGGCGATGCCCGCGTTGGCCAGGACGATGTCGAGGCGGCCGAGCTCCGCGACGGTGTCGGCCACCGCGGACCGCAGCGCCGGCAGGTCGCGGACGTCGGCCCGGACCGCCAGGACGCGCCGGTCCAGGTCCTCGACGAGCTTCACCGTCTGTTCGAGGTCGGCGGGTCCGGCGGTCGGGTAGGGCGCCGACGCGACCGGGGCGCAGTGGTCGACGAGGACGATGTCGGCGCCCTCCTCGGCGAGCCGGACGGCGTGCGACCGTCCCTGCCCGCGCGCCCCGCCGGTGATCAGCGCGACCTTCCCGGCCAGACGGCCGCCGGATGCGGCGCTCACGGCAGGACCCGGTCGATCTCGGGTGCGAGCAGCTCGGCGGCACGGGCGGCGGTGATGACGTCGGCCGGGTCCGGCTCGATGATCTCGCGGGACGCCCCGTCCTCGTAGACGTGCTCGCCGATGAGCCGGCAGCGCTCGTCGTAGGGCCAGACGAACGCGAGCGTGCGGCGCAGCAGGTACATCTCGCCCGGGTCGCCGGCCCGGATGTCGGAGAAGGCGCTCTCGCCGAGCATCGGCGCGGGGACGAACGCGTTGAAGACGACCTCGCCGGAGAAGCCGTGGTCGTTGACCGCGATGTCCTGGTCGGCCACCCACATGACGAGCGCGTTCGCGGCCACCAGCGACTCGTAGAACCCGAGGACCTGCTCCATGCCGTCGAGGACGATCGACTGGCCGCCCTCGTGCAGCCGGTACTGGGGGTGCTCGACGGTCATGTCCGGGGCGAGGAGCTCGTGGTAGCGCCCGGCGACCTCCAACAGCCCGTGCCGCCGGTAGTTCTTGAGGATCGCGCGGTGGCGCGGGTTGTCGATGCTCTCGAGCTGCTTCTCCAGCCCGGCGAACATCGTCACGAACTCCTGTTCGTAGCGGCTCATGGGTACTCCTCCGTCGGTGGTGGGACGCGACGGAGCCTCGCCGGGGGCGGCCGGGTGCGTCCATGACATGTCCCGTCGCGACCGTGAACCATCCGGTTATCACCGCAGCTCAGTGGTCCTCGTCGACGGTGTCGTGGGACACTGCGTCACGGAGGGGAGTCGATGTGGACCTCAACCTGCACCTCGTGCGCTACCTCGTGGCCGTCGTCGACGAGGGGCACCTCGGGCGGGCGGCGGCCCGGCTGTACGTCAGCGGGCCCGCGCTGAGCAAGCAGATCCGGACGCTGGAGCACAAGCTCGGCGCCGAGCTGCTCGACCGCAGCGCGCACCCCCTGGTCCCCACCGAGGCGGGCCGCCGGTTCCTCGCCGAGGCCCGCGTGGCACTCGACGCCGCGGACCGGGCCGTCGCCGCGGTCGAGGCACACCGTCGCGCCGCCGCCGGCGTCGTCCGCCTCGGGTTCATGACCGCGGCGACCGGTACCCACACCCGGCGCATCATCGAGCTGGTGCAGCGCGACGTCCCCGCCGCGTCGGTCCAGCTCGTGCAGCTGCCGTGGCCCGACCAGGCCGTCGCCGTCCGCGCCGGGACCGTCGACGCCTCGCTCGTCCGGCCGCCCGTCGCCGACACCGACGGGCTCCGGCTCGACGTGGTCCGGCTCGAACCCCGCGTCGTCGCGCTCCCGCGCGGCCACCGGCTGGCGGCCCGCGCCGTCGTCGAGCTGGCCGACCTCGACGGCGAACCCCACGCGAACGACGACCGGACCGACGAGCAGTGGGTGCGCTGGTGGGCCTGCGACCCGCGGCCCAGCGGTGTGCCCGTCACCTACGGGCCCACCGTGCACACCATGGACGAGCTGCTGGAGGTCGTCGCCGCCGGCGCGGCCGTCGCGATCACCGGGAGCTCCGTGGTCGACAGCGTCCGGCACCCGGAGGTCGTCTTCGTCCCGATCGCCGACGTCGAGCCCTGCCCGATCTCGCTCTGCACCCGCAGCGCGGACCGGTCGCCGCTGGTCGAGGCGCTCCGCCGGGCGGTGCACGCGGTCCGGACGGCGATCGACGCCGAGGCACTCGTCGACGGCTGACCGGCGGCCGGGGCCTCCTCAGGCGAGGAGCGCGAGCGTGCTGCGCACCCCCACCCCGGCGGCCACGAGCAGCACGAGGACGGCGAACCCGCGACCGAGCAGGGCGGCCGGCAGCCGGCGGGCCAGCCGTCCCGCGGGCAGCGACACGGCGACGGCGGCGACCGCGAACGGGCCGATCGCCGTCCACGGCAGGTGCAGCCCGCCGGCCGCCAGGTACGGGACCAGGGCCGCCGCCGAGTTGACCACGATGATCACCAGCGAGGTGGCGACGGCCGTCGTCGTGCGCAGCCCGAGGGCCACGACCAGCGCCGGCACGAGCAGGAACCCGCCGCCGACGCCGAGCAGCCCGGTCAGCAGCCCCACGGCCAGGCCGGTGAGGATCGCGCGGGGGAGGCAGCGTCGCCAGGCGACGCCGCCGTCCGGGAGCTCGCAGACCCCGCCCGTCCCGGTGCCGCGCCGCAGCATGTGGACACCCGCGGCGACCATGACGGCGGCGAACACGAGCATCAGCCACCGGTCGTCGAGGTGGTGGTGGAGGACCCCGCCGAGCAGCGAGGCCGGGACCCCCGCGGCGCCGACGACGACGGCGAGCCGCCAGTCGACGTCGGTGCGGGCCCGGGGGAGGGCGGCCACGAGCGAGGCCAGGCCGACCACGACGAGCGAGCCGGGCACCGCGTCGGACAGGGGCAGCCCGAGGCCGTAGACCAGGGCGGGGACGGCGAGGATCCCGCCGCCCCCGCCGACGAGCCCGAGCAGCGACCCGATGACGACGCCGAACGCGGCCGCGAGCGCGACCGTGGTCATGACGGGCGTGTGCCGGGTCGGCGTTCCAGCGCGGCCAGGGTCTCGGCCACGGTCGGGTCGGCCGCCGCCCGGTTGAACGGGAGCCGGGCCAGGACCGCGCCCATGGTGCAGGTGTCGGTGAGCGCCGAGAGCACGAGACCCGTGCCGACGGCGCCGGACAGCAGCCGCCCGGCGGGGGCGAGGTACCGCCCGGCGAGCAGCCCGGTGAGCACGAGGGACCCCGCGCCGAGACGGACCTGCCGTTCGAGCGCCCAGGCGGGCCGGCCCCGGACGACGTCGCCGCCCGCCTCGGCGTAGGCGGGGACGCCGCCGTCGAGGACGTGGGCGTGGTCCAGGCCCGCGCCGGTCAGGTGCCGGCGGGCCTGCTCGGCGCGGACCCCGGACCGGCAGACGAGCACGACGGGCGCGCTGCCGGTGTCGAGCAGGCGGGCCAGCTCGGCGGTGTGCTCGGCCAGGGTTCGGACGGGGACGTGGTACGAGCCGCGGATGTGCTGCGCCTCGTACTCCGCGGCGCTGCGGACGTCGACCACCATCGGGGTGCCGGTACCGGCCGGGGGCTGCTCGACCCAGCTCCGCAGGGTCGCGGGGCTCACGGTGGACGCGTCGGTGGACGCGGTGGGGGCGTTCATGGGGTGGGTGTCCCCGGGGGTCGGGTCGGGCGGGTCAGTGCGCGGCCGTGGCGCGGACGGTGTCGGCGAGCCGCAGGCCCGCACCGGCGGCGCGGGTCCAGTCGTCGTCGACGAGGACCAGGTCGCGGCCGGGGCGGGTGGGGTCGGCGGCGAGGAGCGAGACCGCGACCGAGGCGCGGTAGCCGGAGCCGCAGTGGACCCACACCTGGCGGTCGGTGGGGACCTCGTGGCGTCGTGCGGGGAGCTGGTGCAGCGGGACGTGGGCGGACCCGGCGAGGTGGCCGGCGCGCCGTTCGGCCTCGGTGCGGGTGTCGAGGACGAACACCTCGTCCTGGCCGCGGGCGGCGAGCCCGGCGAAGTCCGAGACCGGGTAGGACGCGAGCCCGCCGTCGCCGGCCAGCTCGGTGATCTCCCCGGTGGCCGCACCGGAGGGCCGGTCGATGCCGATCCGGACGAGCTCCCGCTGGGCCCGCGCGACCTGCTCCGGGTCGTCGCCGACCAGGGTGAGCGCGGCGCCGTACGGGAACAGCCAGCCCAGGTACGTGGCGAAGGGCCGGGCCAGCTCGAACGACAGGCTGCGCGGCAGGTGCCCGGCGGCGAACGCGGTCCGCGAGCGCAGGTCGACGACCCACTGACCGGCCGCGATGCGCCGGCGCAGCTCGGCCGGGTCGACCGGCTCCGGCGCGGAGAGGTCGACCGGGGCCGGACCGGCGGCGTTGGCCGGACCCATGTGGACGTAGTACGCCGGGTAGGCGCCCAGGCCGGCGATCAGGGTGTCGACGAAGTCCTGCTCGTCCTGGGTCATCGCCGGGTTGACCCGCGCCTGCTCGGCGACGGTCGAGGCGTCGCCGGAGGTCGGGGTGGCCGAGCAGAAGCTGCCGAAGCCGTGGGTCGGCAGGACGGCGGCGTCGGCGGGCAGCTCGGCGACCAGGCGCCGGACCGAGTGGTACTGCGCGTGGGTCAGCTCGACCGTGTCCTCGGCGGAGATCAGGTCGGTCCGGCCGGTGGACCCGTGGAGCATCGAGCCGCCGGTGAACACCGCGACCGTGGCGCCGGTGGAGTCGGCCAGCGCGTAGGACAGGTGGTGGTGGGTGTGGCCGGGGGTGGCGATCGGCCGCAGCAGCATGGCGCCGACCGCGAACTCGTCGCCCTCCGACGCCGGGGTGCGGTCGAAGGCGACCCGGTCGCGCGCGTCGACCAGGTAGACGGCGCCGGTCCGCCGGGCCAGCTCCAGGCCGCCGCTGACGTAGTCGTTGTGGAAGTGGGTCTCGGCGACGCAGGCGATCGTGACGCCGAGCTCGGCGGCGAGGTCCAGGACGCGGTCGATGTCGCGCTGCGGGTCGACCACCAGTGCGGTCGTGCCGTCGGTCGCGAGGTAGCTGCGGTCCCCGAGACCGGGGGTCCCGAGGGTGCGGATGTCGATGTCGGTCATCGTGGGTTCCCTACCCGGTAGGGTATGTCCTACCGAATCGTCGGTACTGCGGGGACGGGGTCGTGCGGGCTCGGCCGGGTCAGGCGAGCGACAGGAACAGGCGCTCCATCTCGGCCATGTCGACCGACTGCTCGCCCTCGGCGCTCTCGGTCACGCACTGCCGGAGCCCGGTGGCGATGATCTTGAAGCCGGCCTTGTCGAGGGCGCGGGACGCCGCCGCCAGCTGGGTCACGACGTCCTTGCAGTCGCGGCCGTCCTCGATCATGCGGATGACACCGGCGATCTGGCCCTCCACGCGACGCAGGCGGCTGACCACGTCGGTGAGTTCTGCGGCCTTGACCTGCATGGGGGCTCCCTCGTCTCGTGCCGGCCCGCGGTCGGCGCGGTCCCTGTGTGGACGAAGGTACCCCCAGGGGTACCCCCGGCGAGTGTCGCGTGCGGCACAGGTCCTCAGTGCAGCAGCGTGAGCAGGCCGTCGAGTCCGCGGTGGAACGCGTCGCCGACGTGGGCCGCCCCGTCGATGTCGGCGCCGGACATCGCCCCGTCGCGCATCATCAGGAAGTGCTGGGCCGCGTGGTCCGGCCGCCCGCGTCGCGGCGAGGAGCCGAAGACCTGCGCGAACAGGTCGGTGAGGGTGGCGACGTACCAGGCGCGGTGCTCGGCGACGACCCGGCGGACGGGGTCCTCGGGATCGGGGAACTCGGCGGCGGCCTTCAGGAACGCGCATCCCCGGAACTCCGGCCGGGACAGGTCGTCGACCGGGGCGGTGCCGATCGCGCGGACGCCGAGCGGGCCGGAGCCGACGAGGAGAACGGCCGGTGCGTGCCCGTGCGAGACTGGCGGGCCCCACCGTTCCTGCGGAGATGAGTTGTCGGACGACACCGGCGGACCGCCCCCCGAGCCCCGGACGGCCTTCCTGGTCATGGCCCTCGGTCGTCGGCTCCGGGAGACCGCCGAGACGAGGCTGCGCGCACGCGACCTGTCGATGCGCCACCTCGCCGCGCTGGGGCACCTGGCCCGCGACCCGGGGTGCTCCTACAGCGAGCTCGCCCGCCGCGCCGGCGTCACCGCGCAGAGCATGCAGGCCACGTTGGTGCAGCTCGAGGAGCTGCGGGCGGTGGAGCGACGCACCCCCGCCGGGCGCGGGCGGCGGGCCCGGCTGCACGTCACCCCCGTCGGGGCGGAGCTGAACGACTGGGGCCGTGCGGTCCTCGACGCGCTCGACGACGAGGTGTTCGGCCACGTTCCCGGGGAGCTCCGTCGCGGTGTCGCGGAGGTCCTCCTGGAGGCGTTCACCGGAGAGGCTCCCGGCGGCGGGTCGTAGCGGTGGAACGCCCGGTCACCGCGCCCGCGTGGCCGTCGTCCGTTCGATCTCGGCGTTCGCCGCCGCGACCATCGCCCGCACCTGCGCGACGGCCGCGGGTGTCGACCGTTCGGGCGTCCCGGCGTCGAACGGGGGCTGCGGGTCGTACTCCAGGGCGAGCTGGACGACGCGGGCCCGCTCCTCGCCGAGCATCCCGGCGAGGACGGTGAGGCCGAAGTCGATGCCCGCCGTGACCCCGCCGCCGGTGATGCGGTTGCCGTCGACGACGGCGCGCCACGACGCTCTCGGCGCCGAACGCCGCCAGCAGGTGGCGGGTCGTCCAGTGCGTCGTGGCCCGGCGGCCCCGCAGCAGGCCCGCCGCGCCGAGGACGAGCGACCCGGTGCAGACCGAGGTCACCCAGCCGGCGCGGGCGCCGACGTCGGCGACCCAGTCCAGCAGCTCGGGGTCGGCGATCACGTCCTTCGTCCCGAAGCCGCCCGGGACCATCAGCAGGTCGACCTCGCGCGGACAGTCGCGCAGCGTCGTGGTCGGCAGGATCGCCATGCCCGAGTCCGAGACGACCGGATCGGTGTTCTTCCAGACCAGGTGCACGTCCATGTCCGTCGCGAGCACGGCGTGCGGCCCGACGAGGTCGAGGTGGGTCAGGCCGGGGAAGAGCAGCATCGCCGCGACCGGGCGGCGGGGCGGGTCCTGGGGCTGTGACACGGGTGCCTCCTCCGAAGTTTCAGTCGGACTGTAAAATCGCGTTTCAGTCGGACTGCACGTCGAACGCGGGACCCGGGAGGGCATGCGATGGGAAAGGTGCTGCTGAGCCTGCACGTGGTGGCGGCGATCGTCCTGATCGGACCGGTGACGGTCGCGGTCAGCCTCTTCCCCCGGTACGCGGGCCTCGCCCTGGGCGTCGGCGGCGACGGGCCGCGCCCCGTCGGCGCACAGGGTGTGCCGGTGCTGCTGCACCGGATCAGCCGCGTCTACGCGGTCGCGGGCCTGAGCGTCCCGGTCCTCGGTATCGCGCTGGCGGTGCAGATGGGCGTGCTGACCGACCCGTGGCTGGTGATCTCGCTGGTCCTGACCGTCGCCGCCGCCCTGGTGCTGGCGCTGGTCGTGCTGCCCGAGCAGCAGCGCGCGATGGACCTGATCGCCGACCCGGACGCGGCCCCGACCGACCGGGCGACATGGGCGCGGCGCGCGGGGAAGCTCAGCGCGGCGTCGGGGATCTTCGGTCTGCTGTGGGTGGTCGTCGTGGTGCTGATGATCGCCCGCCCCGGCTCCACGACGGGGGTCTGACCGGTGCCCGGCCCCGCGGAACGCCGCTGGCTCGCCCTGGCGTCGGTGGTCGAGACGGCGTCGCTGGCCGTCCTGCTGCTGAACCTGGCCACCGTGCACCTGCCCGGGGTCGCGTCGGTCCTCGGGCCGGTGCACGGGCTGGCCTACCTGGTCACGATCGCCGTCACCTGTCTGATGCCGACGACCGGGACGACCCGGTTGCTCTCGGTCGTCCCGGCCGTCGGCGGGCTGCTGGTCCTGCGCCGGACGCGGACGCCCGCCGCCTGACCGGCGGGACTCAGGCCACGGCGACCGGGGCGAACGCGTCGCCGAAGAACTTCTCCACCGTCTCCATCAGGTGCGCGAAGGTCGGGTTGTCGTCGAACATCCACTCGGTGTGGCCTGCACCCTCGATGATCTCCAGCCGCTTCGGCTCGGCGGCGTGGTCGTAGAGCGACCGCGCCTCCTCCGGCCGGTGCAGCCGGTTCTCGGCACCGTGCACGACGAGCAGCGGCCGCGGCGCGATGCGGTGCACGAGGGACTCGGGGCTGAAGCGCAGCAGCATGTCGGCGGACTCCAGGGTCACCCCGGCCCCGAACCCGGGGGCCCTGTACAGCTCCTCGCCGACGTAGCCGTCGGTGCGGGCGTCGCGGTCGAGCCGCACGACGTCCCACGGGGAGGTCACCTCGGACCGTCCGGCCGTCGCGCGGATGCCGCGGTCGGCGGCGATCCGGCGCACGAGGCTCGCCCAGGAGCTCTCGTCGTGCATGGTGCGGGTGGACCGGGTGCCGTCGGCGATGCCGTTGACCGCGGCGACCGCGCGGACCCGGGGGTCCTCCGCCGCCTCGGCGACGACGACGCCCCCGCCGAGACCCCACCCGAGCAGCCCGATCCGGGAGGGATCCACATCGGGCTCGACGGTGACCCGGTCGACGGCGGCGCGCACGTCCTCCGCCCACTCCTGGGGGACCAGGCGGCCGCGCTCGCCCTCGCTGGCGCCGAATCCGCGGTAGTCGAAGGCCAGGACGGCGTAGCCGCGCGGGGTCAGCGCCCTGGCGAAACGCTCGGGGTGGATCACCTTCAGGCCCTGGTAGCCGGAGGCGGCGACGAGCACCGGGTACGGGGCACCGGAGCCGCCGTCGTCGGGGAGGTGGAGATCGGCGTCGACGCGGGCGCCGGTGCTGAAGAAGGGCAGGGGGCGGACGGGCACGGCGTTCCTCCGTGGTCGGTGGTGCGGGCGTGAGGGGGTGCCGGACCCCGCCGTCGTGCAGGGACCGGTGTCGGTGCTGCGGCGCGGGCGCGTGTCGGCGCGGCGTCAGGGGGTCCGCTGCGGACCGGCGGGCGACCCGGCCATCTCGCGGGTGATCCGTCCGGCGGCGGCCTGCACGAGCCGGGCGACGGCGTCGAGCTGCGGCGCGACGCGGGCCTTCGGCGCGGAGACGTTCAACGCGGCGCAGACCCGTCCGTGCAGGTCGCGGACGGGGGCGGCGATCGCGATCCGGCCGGGCTCGAACTCCTCGTCCACCCAGGCGAAGCGCTGGTTGCGGGCCCGGCGCAGCCGTGCCACCAGCTCGTCGAGGTCCACCCCGGCGGGCAGGGCGGCCGGCGCAGTGCCCCCGGCGAACAGCCGGCGGGCCACGTCGTCGGGGTGGTCGAACAGCAGCGCCCGGCCGGAGGAGGTGTTGTGGACCGGCGCGAACCGACCGGCCCAGTCATCACGGACCGGGGTCGGGGTCCGGGACAGCAGGGTGAGCACACCCTGGTCGTCGAGCACCGACAGGTGCGCCCGTTCCCGGGTCAGCGCGGTGAGCCTGCCCAGCACCGGCGGGGTCCGGGCCAGCAGCCACTGCCGCTCCGCGTGGCGGGCCATCGTGACGATCCGCAGCCCGAGCCGGTAGGTCCGGGTCTCCGGGTCCCGCTCGGCCAGGCCGGTCTCCTCCAGCACGCGCAGTGCCCGGGAGATCTGGGACTTCTCGCGCCCCACCCGGCGGGCGATCTCGACGACCCCGAGACCGCCCCGCTCCACCGCCTCGGCCGAGCCCAGCAGGTCGAGGATGGTCGCCGCCCGGTGGACGCTGGACGGCCGCTCCGTAGCCATGGGCAGAAGCTTGCGCAGCGTCCCGCGGCGAATCAAGAGCAGTTGTCCGTGCAGCAACATCTCGGGGCCGCCGCCCGTCACCGATGCCCGGAACGGTCGATCTGCGCAGGTCGGACGGGTGAACGGTTGCTCCCGGAGCACCGGGTCTTGTGGTCGGGGGGCGGCGTCGCCACGGTGGGCGCGTGTTCGATCTGCACGTCCACGCGGCGCCCGACATCGTCCCCCGGCGGGCCGACGACCGGGACACCGTCGCCGCCTACGCCGCGGCGGGGTTCCGGGGCTGTGTCCTCAAGGGCCACTACGAGTCGACCGTCGGGCGGGCCGCCGCCGCGGGCCGGGACACCCCGCTCGCCGTCCACGGGGGACTCGCACTCAACCAGCACGTGGGCGGGATCAACCCGGCCGCGGTCGTCGCGTGCCTGGAGTCCGGCGGCCGGGTCGTCTGGATGCCGACGGCCGACGCGCACACCCAGCGCACCGCCGGTCTGCCCGCGCTGTGCTGCGTGCGGCCCGAGCTCCCGGCGACCTCGTACGCGGTCCCGCCGGTCGACCCGTCGACGGCCGACGCGGTCCGGGCCGTGTGCCGCGCGGTCGCCGAGGCCGACGCCGTCCTCGCGACCGGGCACCTCGGCGCCGACGAGTGCGACTGGCTGGTGCGGACCGCGTCCGGGCTCGGTGTCCGCCGGATCCTGCTGACCCACCCCGGCTACACCGTCCCCGGCATGCCCGCCGCGCGGGCCCGCGCGCTGACCGACCTCGGCGCCGTCGCCGAGATCACCACCTTCCAGCTCCTCCACCAGCCCGGATGCACCGCGGAGGCGCTCGCCGGCTACGCGCGGGCCGTCGGCCTCGACCGCGTCGTGCTGTCCTCCGACGCCGGGCAGCCGGACTCCCCGCCACCACCCGAGGCACTGGCGCTGCTCGTCGACACCCTCGCCCGGCAGGGCCTCGACCGCGGGGCGCTGGCGGCGTGCGCGGGGGACCTCCCCGAGGCGCTGGTGACGCCCGCCTGACGGTGTCACACCCGACGGACGGGCCGTCCGCGTTAGACTCCGCATCATGTCATCGGATCCTGACGCGTCTGCCGGGGCCGGCCGGGACGCCGGCCCCGCCTTCGACGCGCTCGCCGATCCCGTCCGCCGCCGCATCCTGACCGTGCTTTCCGAGCACGACGAGGTCAGCGCGGGCGACCTGGCCGACCGCATCACCTCGGTCGGCCGGACCGCCGTCTCCACCCACCTGCGGGTGCTCCGCGTCGCGGGGCTGATCACCGAGCGCCGTTCCGGCCGGTACCGCTACTACTCCATCGAGCCCGGTGGTGCGGCCGCCGACGTCATCGCGTTGCTGCGCACCCTGTTCCAGTCCTCCCTCGGCGAGGTGGGGTCCGCCGTGGAGAGCCGTCCCGCGACGGACCGGGAGGGCGCGACCGGATGACCGGCCCCTCCGTGCGGGGAGACTGACCCCCATGGGGACGATCGCGCTCGCGGTGGAGGAGTTCGTCGCCGCCGACCCGGCGGTCGTCTTCGGACGTTTCGGGCGTGACTCCGGCGCGGGCTGGCTGTTCGGTGCGGCGTGCGACCGGGTCGCGGTGGGCGAGCCGGTCACCCTGCGGGCGCCCATCGCCGGCGGGCCGCCGGTCGACGTGCTCGGCCGGATCAGCGAGCTCCGCGGACCGCGCACCATCACGATCACCCACGACCAGCCCTGGCGGGGCCGCATCCGGCTGCGGTTCACCCCCGCACCCGGCGGCACCCGGATCCGGCTCGACGCCGGGATCGACGAGCGCGGGCTGGAGTGGCTGATGCGCCGCCGCGGGCACCCGGTCCGCGACCACGCCGTCACCGGGCCGCGCATCGGGGTCCTCACCAGCCGGTCCGGCTCGGGCGGGCTGTTCGCCTCGGCGGTGGCGAACGTGGCCACGCTCGCCGTCGAGGAGATCAACGCGGCGGGCGGGGTCGGCGGCAGGCCGGTGGACCTGCTGGAGGCCGACGACGCCACCGACCCCGGCACCGGGGCGCTGGAGGCGCTGCGGCTGGCCCGGGCCGGCTGCCGGACGATCTTCCTGACGACGACGTCGGCCACCTACCACGCCGTGTCGACCGCTCTGACCGGCCGCGACGTGCTCGTCGTGCACACCAACATGAACGAGGGCGGCGGCGAGTCCCGGCTGCGGATCCGGCTGGGCGAGCGGCCCGCGACCCAGCTCGCGACGGCCGCGGGGCCGGTCATGCGGGCGGCCGGCGGGCGTCGCTGGTTCCTGGCGGGCAACGACTACGTGTGGCCCCGTGCGGTCAACACCGCCGCGCGCGAGGTGCTCCCGGCGCACGGCGCAGTGCTGGTCGGCGAGGGCTACGCCGCGCTCGGGGCCCGGGACTTCGCCCCGCTGGTCGAGCGGATCGCGGCCTCGGGCGCCGACGTCGTGCTCAACACCTTCGTGGGCGCCGACGCCGCCGCGTTCGAGCGCCAGTGCCACGCGATGGGGCTGCGGGACCGGACGGTCAGCCTGGGCCCGGCGATGGACGAGGCGACCCTGGAGCGGGTCGGGCTGCGGGCGGCGGAGGGCATCCACGGGGTCTCGGGCTACTTCCAGCACCTGCAGACCGAGCGCAACGGCACGCTGCTGGAGCGCTACCGGGCCCGCTTCGGGCAGTGGGCGCCGCCGCTGTCGTCGCTGTCGGAGTCGATGTTCGAGGCGATCCACGTGTGGGCCGTCGCGGCGCGCCGGGTCCGCTCGACCGAGCCGGTGCCCGTCGCCGACGAGATCCGGTTCGGCCGCTACGACCTGCCGCGGGGCACCCTGGCGCTCGACGGCCACCACCACGTCGAGCAGCCGCTGCACCTCGCGACCGCCCGCGGCGCGACCTTCGGCTCGATGGACGACAGCGAGGGACGGTCGTGAATACGCGCATGTGACAGGGGTGGAACGGACGCGTCAGACCTCGTGTCAATGCGTCTGTATTGATTGACATGAGCAGGCATGAACCCTAGCTTTCTCGCATCCCCCCGATGTGAGGAGCACCGCTCGATGGCGATTCCACCTCCCGACGCCGCCCGTCTGGCGGCCCTGAACGAGCACTACGCGTTCGGCCTGTCGGAGGCCGAGCTGGCCGAGTTCGGCCCGGCGGTGGCCGCGACGTTCGCGTCCTCGGAGCGGGTCGAGGAGCTCTACCGCGCCACCGCGCCGCAGGCACCGCAGCGGGAGTGGTCCGAGCCCGCGGACAACCCCCTGGGCGGCTGGTACGTCACCACCTCGGTGCCCGGCGCCGCGCAGGGCCCGCTGGCCGGGCGGACCGTGGCACTCAAGGACAACATCTCCCTGGCCGGGGTCCCGATGACCAACGGGTCGGCCACCGTCGAGGGGTTCGTCCCCTCCCGCGACGCCACGGTCGCGACCCGGCTGCTCGCCGCCGGGGCGACGATCACCGGTAAGGCGATGTGTGAGGACCTGTGCTTCTCCGGGGCCAGCTTCACCTCCCGGCCGTGGCCGGTGCGCAACCCCTGGGACCCGACCCGGGCCTCGGGCGGATCCTCCTCCGGGAGCGCGGCGCTGGTCGGGTCCGGCGCGGTCGACATGGCCGTGGGCGGTGACCAGGGCGGCTCGATCCGTATCCCGTCGGCGTTCTCGGGGACCGTGGGGCACAAGCCCACCCACGGGCTGGTCCCCTACACCGGGGCGTTCCCCATCGAGGCCACGATCGACCACCTCGGCCCGATCACCCGCACCGTGTCCGACGCCGCGCTGATGCTCGGGGTCCTGGCCGGGGTCGACGGGCTCGACGCCCGCCAGCCCACCACGCTGGACCCGGTCGACTACCTCGCCGCGCTCGAACAGTCCGCGGCCGGGTTGCGGGTCGGGATCGTCACCGAGGGCTTCGGCCGTCCGGAGAGCGACCCGGGTGTCGACGAGGCCGTGCGCGCCGCGATCACCACCCTGACCGGGGCCGGGCTGGTCGCCGAGGAGATCTCGATCCCCTGGCATCTGGACGGCATGGCGGTCTGGAACGTCATCGCCACCGAGGGCGCCGCGCACCAGATGGTCGACGGCAACGCCTACGGCATGAACTACCCCGGCCTCTACGACCCCGAGCTGATCGGCCACTACCACCGCCAGCGCCACGCCCGCGGGGCGGAGCTGTCCAAGACCGTCAAACTCGTCGGCCTGTCGGGTGGCTACACCTTCGGCCACGGCGGCGGCGCCTACTACGGGATGGCCCGCAACCTGGCCCTGGAACTGCGCGCGGCCTACGACCAGGCGCTGACCGGCTACGACGTGCTGGTCATGCCGACCCTGCCCTACACCGCACCCGAGCTGCTCGGCCTCGACGCCGACCTGGGCACCTACCTGCCCACCGCGCTGGGGATGGTCGGCAACTGCGCCCCGTTCGACGTGTCCGGGCACCCCGCCGCGAGTGTCCCCGCCGGGCTGGTCGACGGCCTACCGGCCGGGCTGATGATCGTCGGCCGGCGTTTCGACGACGCGACCGTGTTGCGGGTCGCGCACACCTTCGAGCAGGCCGTCGGCGGCTTCCCCGCTCCGCCGGCCCTCACCACCGTGGGAGGACAGAAGTGAACGGAGTCTTCGATCTCGGCGGCACCGACGGGTTGGGCAAGGTCGAGAACGACCACATGTCCGAGCCCGTGTTCCGCGCCGACTGGGAGAAGCGCGCCTTCTCCATGTTCGCGCAGAGCGCCCGCGCCGGGCTGTTCAACGTGGACCAGTTCCGGCACGGCATCGAGAAGATGGACCCTGCCGAGTACCTGATCTCGAACTACTACGAGCACTGGATGCACACGGTCGAGCACTACGCCGAGGCCGCGGGCGTGCTCGACCCGGCCGAGCTGGAGGCGCGGACCCAGCACTACCTGGAGAACCCCGACGCGCCGCTGCCCGAGCGGGAGACCGACACCGAGATCGTCGAGTTCGTCGACTGGGCGGTCACCAACGGGTTCCCGGCCCACCGCGAGTCGGACAAGGTCGCGCAGTTCTCCGTCGGCGACGAGGTCGTCATCTCCTCCGAGAGCCCGTACGGCCACACCCGCCGGGCCCGCTACATCCGCGGCCGCCGCGGCGTGATCAGCGCGGCCCACGGCACCTACCTCTACCCCGACACCGCCGGCAACGGGCTCGGCGACTGCCCCGAGCACCTCTACACCGTCCGCTTCGACGCCACCGAGCTGTGGGGCGCCGAGTACGCGGACCCGAACGGCGTCAACTACTTCGACGTGTGGGAGCCGTACCTCTCGCTCGTCCCCGCCACCCAGGGAGCCTGACCCATGACCGCGAAGCCCACCGACACCCCGCTCCGCACGCAGGAGGAGATCACCGCCCGGGTCAAGGCCCTGGAGTCGCTGCTGATCGAGAAGGGCGTGATGACCACCGCGGCGGTCGACCGTCTCGCCGAGGTCTACGAGAACGAGGTCGGCCCGCAGCTGGGCGCGAAGGTCGTCGCCAAGGCCTGGACCGACCCGGAGTTCAAGGCGCGCCTGCTGGAGGACGCCTCCGCGGCCTGCCGCGAGCTCGGGATCGGCGGCCTGCAGGGCGAGGAGATGGTCGCCGTCGAGAACACCGACGACGTCCACCACGTCATCGTCTGCACGCTGTGCTCGTGCTACCCGTGGCCGGTGCTCGGGCTGCCCCCGAACTGGTACAAGGCGCCGCCGTTCCGTGCCCGTATCGTGCGTGAGCCCCGGAAGGTGCTGGCCGAGGACTTCGACCTGCCGCTGCCCGACAGCGTCGAGATCCGGGTGTGGGACTCCAGCTCCGAGCTGCGCTACTGGGTGCTGCCGCAGCGCCCGGCCGGCAGCGAGCACCTCTCCGAGGACGAGCTGGCCGCGCTGGTCACCCGGGACTCGATGATCGGCGTCGGCAAGGCGAAGCCGGTCGTCACCCAGGCGGCCCGCGGATGAGCGCCGGGGTCCGGACGGACGCCACCGAGCTGGGTGACGCCCGCCGCCGGATCGAGAAGCTCGTCTGCGACATGCCCGGGGCGGACAAGCCGTTCACCGAGCCGTGGGAGCTGCGGGCCTTCGCCATGGCGGTCGCCGCGTACCACGAGGGCCACTACGAGTGGAGCGAGTTCCAGCTCTCCCTGGTCGAGGCGATCAAGGCCTGGGAGAACGGCGACGGCGGCGAGCCCTGGAGCTACTACCAGCACTGGCTGGACGCGCTCGAGCACACGCTCGCCGCGAGCGGGGCCCTGTCCGACTCCGTCGCGCTCGACGACCGCACCCGCCAGGTGCTGGCCACGCCGCGCAACGCGAACCACCACGAGGCACGACGCGAGCCGGTCGCGATCGACCCGGCCCGCTGAACGACGCGTGGGGGACCGGTCCGCGCTCCCCGCGGACCGGTCCCCCACGTCCTTCCCGACCCCCCGATCGGAGGCGGCACCGTGGACCTGCTCGTCAACCTGGCCGAACGCGCGGTGCTCCGGCACGGCCTCACCACCGCCGCCACGATCGACCGCTGGTACGACCACCACGCCGACGAGGTCGGCCCCCGCGCCGGTGCCCGTGCGGTCGCCCGGATCTGGACCGGCACCGGGCGGCCGGACACCGCGGACGCGGCCGGTGCCCGGCTCGGCCGCTGCGGGTGCGGCCGGGTCTGGCGTACCCACCGCGACACCCCCGGCGTCCGCAACGTGGTGCTCCCCGCCGCGACCGGGTGCAGCGGCTGGCCGGTGCTCGGGGTGTCCCCGAGCTGGTACCGGCCGCGCTCGGAGTACCTGCTCGACGTCGCGGGGCACACCGGCCCCGGGGTCCGCACCGCGATCTGGTCGGACTCGGCCCGCGTCCACCACCTGGTCGTCCCGGGGGCGCCGGCGCGGTGCACCGACGGCCCGGCCGACCTGGAGGGACGTGTCAGCCGGGCGGCGCTGCGGGGTCTCGACCCCGCCCCGTCCCCGGCGCCGCCGGACGCCCGGTGGGCCCGCGGCCTGCCCGGTTACGACCTCGACGAGCGGCTGCTCGACCGGCCGTGGCAGCTCCGCGCGGTCGCACTCGTCCTCGCCGTCGGGACCGACCGCCCGGACCTGCGCCCGCTGCTCGCCGCCGCGGTGGCCGCCGCGCCGTCGGCCGAGGTCTACGCCGCCTGGCCCGCTGCGGCCGTGCGGACAGTGCGTGGGTGTGGACCCACGGGGTCCGGGTAGGCCGGGGTCCGACGGCTTCAACCCCGCAGGCCGTGTCCACGACCCCGGAGGGGGTCGCGCCCCACAGCCCACGAGGTGTCACCCGTGTTCCTGCACGTCCAGCGACTGTTGAACGAGATCGTCCCCGACGAGCCCGACCCCGCCGCGGCGAATGCGCTGCAGGAGGGGCTGGGCGGCCAGTTCGGCGAGATGCGCACGATGATGCAGTACCTGTTCCAGAGCTTCAACTTCCGCGGTCCGGACGGGAAACCCTTCCGTGACCTGCTCTACGGCGTCGGCACCGAGGAGATCGGGCACGTCGAGCTGATCGCCACCACGATCGCCCGGCTCACCGACGGCTCGCCCCGCTACCGGGGCAGCGCGACCGACGACATGGACACGCCCGGCGCAGGCGGGGCGACCCCGCTGAGCGCGGCCCTGACCGAGGGCAACATCCACCACTACCTGGTGGGGGCCCAGGGGGCACTGCCGGTCGACGCGCAGGGCGACCCGTGGACGGGCAAGTACGTCTACGACAGCGGCAACCTGCCGCTCAACCTGCTCTACAACCTCATGCTCGAGTCGACCGGCCGGCTGCAGAAGTGCCGGCTCTACGAGATGACGGCGAACAAGACGGCGCGCTCGACGATCGCGTACCTGATCGTGCGCGACCAGGCCCACGAGAACGCCTACGCCAAGGCTCTCGAGGCGCTCGGGGTCAACTGGAACACGCTGCTGCCGATCCCGAAGACGAACGCCGAGAAGTTCCCCGAGGTGGCGACGCTGCTGGAGCAGGGTCTGCAGAGCAAGCAGTACACGTTCAGCCTCGACCAGCTCTCCGAGGCAGGGAAGCTCTACCGCGGGCCGTCGCCGTCGAACGACGGGACGACGCTGTCGACGGCGCAGGCGCCCGACGGCGTCCCGATGGACATCGCCGTCGAACGGCCTGAGGAGTTCGGACCGGGACTCGACCCGGAGCTGCTGGCGATGGTCCAGGCCGTCGCCGAGATGGAGGGCGACGAGCCCGCAGGTCAGTGGGGTCGCGTCGGCTGACGCACGTCCGGGCGGACGGGGCGGGACCGGACGCGGTTCCGCCCCGTCGTCGTGCGAAATCGCCGACTCGGCGACGAAACCATATCGTGTGAATATCTGACGCTCGGTGATTGTTCCCCACGATGGTGTTGTGAGGTTGATAGGCACCCTTTCCCGCCATTACGGTTCTTCTCAGCCGGTTCGGGCTCCCCCCTTTGTCGTCGGGCCGGCACGTGCCCGGATCCGAATGGATCCGTGACTCACCAGGAGAAGACTGTGCAGAAGAAGAAGGCCGGTTTCGTCGCCGCCGTGTCCGCCGTCGCCCTGATCGGCCTGTCGCCGCTGGCGTTCGCCGGCTCGGACAGCGTCATCGACAAGGACGCCAAGGGCCTCGTCGCGGGTGCCAACGGCAACAACGCCCAGGTCCCGGTCCAGGCGTGCAACAACAACGTGCCGGTCAACGTGCTGGGTGTCCAGGTTCCGGTCGAGGACGCCGCGGCGGGCAACGGCCTGACCGGTGCCGCCGGCATCGCGGGCAAGGGCAAGGCCGTGTCGGGCGACTCCACCACCGACCAGTCCGACACCTGCGGCCAGGAGGCCGGCGCGGGCGACTCGGTCAACTGACCGACTCCTCGTCGCTGACGTGCCCCGGGACCCTCGCGGTCCCGGGGCACGTCCGTGTCCGGGGCGGGGTCGCGTGGCCACCCGCCGTGGTCGTCGTCGCCGGTCCCGGTGCCGCTCCGGGCAGTTCGCCCCGATCGCATTCGACCCGATCGTGGGAGTATCCGAACGGAAAGTAATTCGGCCACCCGATGGTGGTAGAAGAATTGTTCGGGCTCTCCCGCGCAGCTAGATTCGCAGCCAGTCGGCACGGGCTCCCCCCTTTGTCAGCGTGCCGTCATGGAACGGGGCCTTCACCACGGCCCTGAGACCTCATCAGGAGAAGAACTGTGCTGAAGAAGGCCGGAATCATCGTCGCGGCGTCCGCCGCGTCCCTGCTCGCCGTCTCCCCGCTGGCCTTCGCCGGCGACTACGCGGGCGACTCCGCCAAGGACGGCAAGCACCACGGCAAGCACGAGTCGGGCCACATCGACAAGGACGCCAAGGGCCTGCTCGCGGGTGGCCTGAACGGCAACAACGTCAACGTGCCGATCCAGGTCTGCAACAACAACATCCCGGTCAACGTGCTGGGCGTGCAGGCCCCGATCGAGGACGCGAACCTGCTGAGCGGGATCACCGGCGCCCTCGGCCTGGGTGGCAAGGCCAAGGCCGTCTCCGGCGACTCGGCCACCGACCAGTCCGACAACTGCGGCCAGACCTCCGGCGCGGGCGACTCGGTCAACTGACCTTCCCGTACCTCGACGTGCCCCGGGACCGTGTGGTCCCGGGGCACCGTCGTGTCCGGGGTCAGCCGCCGTCCCGGCGTGCCTCGCGACGCCGGCGCGCCTCGTCCCGGCGACGGCGCTCGGTGTCGGTCGACGGGACCAGCTCCGGGACCGGGACCGGCCGCCGGTGCTCGTCCATCGCGACCATCGTGAAGTAGCAGCTGTTGGCGTGCCGCTGGGTCCGCTCGGTGATGTTCTCCGTGGTGACCCGGATGCCGATCTCCATCGAGCTGCGCCCGGTGTCGTTCACCGACGCCTGGAACGTCACGAGCTCGCCGATGTAGATCGGTTCGCGGAAGCGGACCCGGTCCACCGAGAGCGTCACGACGTAGGTCCCGGCCCAGCGGCTCGCGCAGGAGAACGCGACCTGGTCGAGCAGCTTCAGGATCGCGCCGCCGTGGACGTTGCCGGAGAAGTTGGCCATGTCCGGCGTCATCAGCACGGTCATCGTGAGCTGGTGGCGGGGCAGGCCGCCGGGCGCGGTCACGTCGCCGCCGCCAGGATCTCCCGGGTCACCGTCTCCCAGGCCGCCGACAGCGGGTCGACCACCGCGAAGTGGTCGCAGCCGGGCAGCTCGACCAGCCGCACCGACGGGTGCCGGCCGGCGTAGGAGCGCGAGACGCCCAGCGGGACGCGGTCGTCGGCGTCGCCGTGGACGATCGTCACCGGCCCGGGCGGGGTCGGGCCCGCCGCCGGGTCCAGGTCGGTGCGCCCGGCCGCCGGGCCGCCGAGGTAGGCGCGGACCGCGCCGTCGCCGAGGTTCTCCGCGTCGGCCAGCGCCAGGTCCGCGACCGGGGCGAGCGGCACCGTCGCCCGCACCAGCGACGGCTCGACGGCCGCGGCGTGCAGCACGAGGTGCCCGCCCGCGGAGTGCCCCACCGCGACGACCGGACCGGCGACGGCGCGGGCGGCCCGCAGACCGGCGAGCACGTCGGCGACCGTCGCGTCCGGGTCGCCGGGCACCCGGCGGTACTCCAGCGAGGCCACCGGCAGCCCCAGCGCGTTCAGGGCGGCCGCCATCGACCGCAGGTGCGTCCGGTCGATCGGGGGCCGCCAGAACCCGCCGTGCACCAGCACGACCAGCGGGCGGCCGGGCCCGCCGTCCGGCCACAGGTCCATGACCTGGTCGGGGTCGTCGCCGACGGCGACGGTGCGGGGCGGCTCGGGAGCCGGGCGGGACAGGACCGATCCGTTCACGACCGGTGGTCTAGCACGGATCACCCCGCCGGGCGCCCCGTGGCGGCCCGCCGTCGCCCGGCCTTGCGCAGCTCCAGCACCGCGACGGCGGCCACCGGCACCAGCACCGCCGCCGTCCACTGCGGACCGGTCAGCGGGGTGAGCCGCAGCGTCTCCCGCAGCACCGGCACCGTCGTGACCACCCACACCGCCACGGCGGTCACCACCGTCCACCACGGCAGGAACCGGTTCGCGAACAGCCCCGCCCGCAGCACCGGCGTCCGCTCGGTGCGCATCACCCAGGCCAGCGCCAGGTGCCCGGACAGCCAGCCCACGAACGCGACGGTCTGCGAGGCGGTGACCAGGTACAGCCCGCCGACGGCGACGAACAGCGCCGCCGCCCCCGCGGCGAGGTCGCCGAGCAGGGCCCGGTCCAGGAAGCGTGCGCCCGGGTCGCGCGGCGGGCGGGTCATGGCGTCGCGCTCGGCGGGTTCGGCGGCGAAGGTCGCGCTGCCCGCGATGTCCATGAACATCTCCAGCACCACGATCTGGATCGGGGTGAACGGCACGGCCATCCCGGTGAGCACCCCGGCGGCGACGGTCGCGACCAGCCCGGCCTTGCAGGCCAGGTAGTAGGCGACGCCCTTGCGCAGGTTCCCGTGCAGCGTGCGGCCCTCGTGCAGGGCCCGGGTGAGGGTGGAGACGTCGTCGTCGGCCAGGACCAGCCCGGCCGCCTCGCGGGCCACGTCGGTGCCCGACGAGCCCATGGCCACGCCGACGTCGGCCCGGGCGAGCGCGGGGGCGTCGTTCACGCCGTCCCCGGTCACCGCCACCACCTCCCCGCCGACCTGCAGCGCGGTGACCAGGCGCAGCTTGTGCGCGGGCGTGACCCGGGCGAACACCGGCGTCGACGCGACGGCGGCGGCCAGCGTCGCGTCGTCGAGACCGTCGAGATCGCGGCCGGTCAGCACCGGGTCGGGGTCGATCCCGACCTCCGCGGCGACGGCCCGGGCGCAGGCGGGGTGGTCGCCGGTCACCATCACCACCCGCACCCCGGCCCGCCGCGCGGCGGCGACGGCCTCGGCGGCGCCCGGGCGCGGCGGGTCGGACAGCGCCACGAGCCCGGCGAGAACGAGGTCGCGCTCGGCGTCGCCGACCGTCGCCGGGACCTGCGACGCCGGCCTGCTCGCCACGGCGATCACCCGCAGGCCGCGGGCGGCGAGCGCGGCGACCCGGCCCGCGGTCTCCGGCGACGGCGCCGCGCAGCGGGCCAGGACCGACTCCGGCGAGCCGGTGGTCACCACCGTGGCGGTGCCGGACGCGCCGGCGGGCAGGACGACCGTCATCGTCTCCCGGCCGGGGTCGAACGGGAACCGGGCGACCGGCTCGGTGGGCGTCGGCAGGCCCCGGTCGCGGGCCGCGACCAGGAACGCGACGTCGGTCGGGTCGCCGGACCAGCCGCCGTCGGGCTCGGGGGCGGTCTCGGTGCAGGCCGCGCCGAGGCCGAGCAGGGTGTCGTCGTCGACGCCCGGGGCCGGTTCGACCCGCGCGACGGCCATCCGGTTGCGGGTCAGCGTGCCGGTCTTGTCGGTGGCGAGCACCGTCACCAGCCCGAGGGCCTCCGCCGCGCGCAGCCGCCGGACCAGCCCGCGCCGCCGCGACAGCCGGTGCGCGCCGAGCCCGAGCACCAGGCTGACGATGATCGGCAGCTCCTCCGGGACCGTCGCGAAGGCCAGGGTGAGCCCGGTCAGCACCATCTCCCGCCACGGCCGCCCGGTCAGCACCCCGACCAGCGGGACGAGCACGCTGAACGCGATCGCCAGTGTCGCGAGGCTGCCGGCGAGCTCGCGCATGGCCTGCTGGAGCGCGGTCCGGGGCGGCCGCGCGGCGACGACGAGCCCGGTCAGCGTGCCCAGCTCGGTGGCCGTCCCCGTCGCGACGACGACGCCGCGGGCCCGCCCGGCGACGACCGTCGTCCCGGCGAACACCAGGTTCGCCCGCTCGGCCAGCGCGGTGTCGCCGGACAGCACCCGGGCGGCGTCCTTGGGGGCGGCGACGGGTTCCCCGGTGAGGGTCGACTCGTCGACGCGCAGCCCCCAGGTCTCGACCAGGCGCAGGTCGGCGGGCACCCGCGAGCCCGCCGCCAGCGGTACGAGGTCGCCAGGCACGACGTCGTCGACCCCGACCGAGACGGTGCTCCCGTCGCGCACCACCGGCGTCGTCGGGGCGGTGAGCTCGCCGAGCGAGGCGATGACCGACTTCGCGCGGAACTCGGCGAACACCTCGACCCCGACGACCGCCGCGATGATCACGACGACGGCGACGGTGTCGTCGAGCCGCCCCCAGACGCCGTAGAGCACCGCGATCGCCGCGAGCAGCAGCATCATCGGCTCGGTGACCTCGTCGGCCAGCACCCGCAGGAAGGTGACCCGGCGCGGGACGATCCACCGGTTGGGACCGTGCCGCCCCCGCCGCGCCGCGGCCTCGGCGCCGGTGAGGCCCCGCAGTGCGTCCGTACCGAGGTCGTCGACCACGGCCGCGCCGGTCGCGGTGTGCGCCCCGCTGCTCACGGGCTGCTCACGGGCTCAGTCCGTACGCGGTGGCAGGTCGGGGGCCACGCCCTCGGCGCGGTAGACGGCGGCGGTGAACGCGTCGAGCGCGCGCCGGCAGCGGTCGAGCAGGGCCTCGGCGTCCTTGCCACGCTCGTCGGGGAAGAAGTCCCGGGACGAGATCGTCGCCAGCCAGCGGGTGAGCCGCTCCAGGTCCTGCTCGTTCTCCTCCAGCTCGGCGAAGGAGTAGTTGTCCCGGGCGGACTCCTTCTCCAGCTCCGCCAGCAGCGCGTCGCCGCGCTCGGTGAACTCGGCGAACTCCTTGCCGCGCTCGGCGCGGATCCGGGCGACGATGCCGTCGTCGCTGCTCCCGGCGGCGACGTCGAGCGCGAACGCGGTCCCGCCGGACTCGCGGACGTAGGTCGCGAGCCCTTCCAGGAACGTGCGGTGCTCCTCGGTCGCCGGCAGCACCCAGGCGCCGTTCTGCAGGCCGACCGCGCCCGCGGCGCGGGCCCGGCGCCACAGCGTGACCCGGGGGCTCGAGGGGGAGGCGGGCAGCTGCGCGAGCAGCAGGACCCAGCCACCGGACGGCGCGTCGGTCATGCCCGGGGACGGTACCGGCCGGCACCGGCATGCAACAGGTGTTTCGTCGGGTGCGGCGCCGGCGCCCGGTGCGGCAGGCTGGGGCCATGCCCGCCCCCGCCCACCGTCTCGGCCTCGGCCTGGCCGCCATCGCCCGCCCCGCCTACATCACCTCCGGCCGCGCCGACGAGCTCGGCGACGACCGCGACGTCGCGACCCTGCGCGACCGCTCCCGCGCCCTGCTCGACGCCGCGTACGCCGCGGGCGTCCGCTACCTCGACGTCGCCCGCTCCTACGGCCGCGCCGAGGAGTTCCTCGCCGGCTGGCTCGCCGACCGGCCCGGGGTCACCGGCGGCGCGGACCCCGTCGAGATCGGCTCGAAGTGGGGCTACCGCTACGTGGGCGGGTGGCGGACCGACGCCGGCACCCACGAGGTCAAGGACCACTCGCTCGACGCCTTCACCGAGCAGTACGCGCTGAGCCACGAGCTGCTCGGCGACCACCTCGGGACCTACCACGTGCACTCCGCGACGCTCGACACCGGCGTCCTCGACGACGGGCGCGTCCACCGCGCGATGGCCCACCTGCGCGACCGGGGGATCCGGGTCGGCATCTCCACCTCCGGCCCCGCCCAGGCCGACGCGGTGCGCCGGGCGCTGGACGTCCGGGTGGACGGCGAGCCGCTGTTCACCTCGTTCCAGAGCACCTGGAACCCGCTCGAACCCTCGGTGGGCCCGGCGCTGGCCGAGGCCGCCGACGCCGGGGCCCGGGTGATCGTGAAGGAGGTGTTCGCGAACGGCAGGCTCGCGCCGGGCGGGGAGGACGGCACCGAGGGCGCCCGCGCGGCCGCGGCGCTGGCCGCGCGGACCGGGATCGGGCTGGACCGGATCGCCGTCGCCGCGGCGCTGGCGAACCCGTGGGCGTGGCGGGTGCTGCTCGGCCCGGTCGGGACCGACCAGCTCGCGTCGAACCTCGCGGGCGCGGAGCTCACGCTGCCCGCGGACGCGGCCGAGGAGCTCACTGCGCTGGCCGAACCGGCCGAGCGCTACTGGGCCACCCGCTCCGCGCGCCCCTGGAGCTGACCCCGCGTTTCCCGGCGGACATACGCTCGTTTACCTTCCAGCCACCTTGCGGTCCCGCCGACGTCGCCCGCCGATGCCGCCCGGCCGCGTGGTGAGGAGGAGGGGACATGACCGCCCAGGACCATCTCGCCCAGGGCCACGGCGCCCAGGGCCGCGGCGCGCACAGCGCCGACGACGACCCGGCCACGGTCGTCATCCCGCGCTACACCGAGGACGCCGGGGCCGGTCCGCGGCCCGCGGCGGCGCCCGGGGCCGCGAGCCCGGCCCGCGCGGAGCCGTCGCCCGAGGCCCAGGCCGCCGCGCCCGGCGCACCGCACCTGGCGCTGCTGCGTCGCGGGCCGGTCGTCGGCACCGCCGCCGCGATCGTCGCCGTGCTGGCGCTGGCCCACTACGGCGCCGCCGTCTACGGCATCGGGCGGCCGGGCTTCGAGATCCCGGCCCCGATCCGGCTGGGCACCGAGCTGAACATCTCGACCTGGTTCAGCTCGGCGATGCACCTGACCAACGCGGCGCTGCTCGCGCTGATCGCGGCGAACTCGGTGCGCCGCGAGCGGTGGCGCTGGATCCTGCTCAGCCTGTCCTGCGCGGTCGTCGCGATGGACGAGACCGCGGCCAACCACGAGCAGGTCGGCTGGATCATCCACACCACGTTCGGCACGAGCGGCTTCCTGACCTACGCCTGGATCATCCCGGCCGTGGTGCTCGTCGCCGTCGTCGCGGCGCTGTGCCTGCCGATGGTGCTGCGCCGGCCGGGGGCCTGGCTCGTCGTCGCCGGGGCGGCGGTGTTCCTGCTCGGCGCGGTCGGGCTGGAGTCGGCCGGTGGGGCCCTGTTCGAGCAGACCGGTGACGTGCAGTCCTTCGCCTACAACGTCCTGGCCGGCACCGAGGAGACCTTCGAGATGGTCGGTCTGGTCGTCGCGATGGCCGGGGTGCTCCGCATGGCGGGCGGCAGCGGCCTGCGGATCGCCGGCGCCGGGTTCGTCGACCGGTCCCGCTGACCCACCCGCACACGACGACGGGGCCCCGGTGATCCGGGGCCCCGTCGTCGTGCGTGCGTGCTGTGCTCAGCCCACCCGCGAGTGCTCCTTCTCCTCGGCCAGGCGCAGCACCAGGTCGGCGCGCCCGGACTCGATGTCCAGTGCGGACCGCAGCCGCGGCAGCGCGTGGTCGGTGATCCGGGTGCGCAGCGCGGCGAGGTCGGCACCGTCGTCCGCGGTCACGTCCAGGTGGATCTCCGGACGGCGGCGGTCGCCGACGAGCGCGGCGGCGGCGCGCTGGACGCCGTCGTAGCTCTCGATGTCGGCGGCCAGTGCGTCCGCGGCGTGGTCGGAGTGGATCCGGGTCGTCCCGGCGTCCCGGCCCGCCACCTGCGCCGACGGCAGCGTCCACGCCGAGGTGCGCGGCCTGCGCCGGGCCTGGGCGAGCAGCCAGCGCAGCGCCAGCAGCCCGACCACGACGGCGACGGCGAGCGTCACCCACGGCGCCCATTCGGGCAGCGTGAGACCGGCGGGCAGCAGCGGGACCGACGGGTCGATCCCGGGGAGCACCTGGCGCAGGACGCCGGTGCCGAACAGCAGCCCGAACACGCCCGCGGCGAGCAGGACGAGCCCGATCAGGAACAGCAGGGTCCGGTTGAGCCGGGCCGGTGGGGTCGCGCTGGCCATCACGCCTCCTGCTGCTTCGTGCCGGTCACGGACACCGTGACCTTCGGGCTGCGGGCCGGCCCGACGGCGTCGAGCCGCTGCGCGACCGCGCTGCGGACCCGGTCGCGCAGGTCCTTCGGGTCGCCGAACGCGGCGTGCGCGGTGACGGCGGCGCGGCGCCCGGTGCTCTTCACCGACGCCTTGGTGACGCCGTCGACACCGGTGGCGGCGTCGGCCAGCGCCCGGTTGAGGCTGCGCCGGGTGATCCCGGAGTCGAGGTGCTCGGCACCGCCCGCCGAGGTCAGCGGGAACACGGTCGGGGTGCCCGGCCGCAGTGCGACCACGACGAGCACCAGCCCGACCAGCCCGACCAGACCGGACACGACGAGCACGGGCACGTCGGCACCGGTGAACCCGGCGATGGTGGAACCCAGCACGCCGAAGTCGACGATCGGCTGCTGTCCGAGGAGCAGCTGCACGACCGCGACGGCGACGACGACGCAGAGCGCGAGCAGGACCAGCGCCACGATGCCCGCGGCGAGGGACTTGCGGGGGCGGCGGATCATTCGAGCTCCCTCGCGGCCGGCCGGGCGGCGCCCGGGACGGTGAGTGCGGTGACGACGACGTCGACCCGCGCGACGGACAGCCCGGTCAGCGCCTCGACCTGCCGCACGACGTGTGCGCGGGCGCGGTCGCAGACCGCGGCCACCGGGGACGGGTAGGCGACGGAGATCCGCGCGTCGATCCGGGTCGACTGCCCGGAGACGGTCGCCTCGACGCGGGGGTGGCCGCCGGAGTCGTCGCGGCCGAGCATCCGCCCGACCGTGCCGGTGGTGCCACCGACACCCTCGGTCTCCTCCAGGGCCCCGAGCGCGATCTTCTGCACGACCTGGTCGGCGACGTCGACCCGGCCGCGGTCCTCCGGGGCCGTGCCGCCGGAGCCGTCGGCACCCGCGGAGCCGGTGCCGGTGTCGATCGTGCGGGTCGGGGTGTCGTCCGGCGGGGGAGGGGCGAGGCGGGTGGCCCGGATCGTGTCCGGGTCCCCGGTCGCCGTCCCCGTCGGCTCGACGGTGCTCACCGGGTTCACCGGACCTTGTCGCGGCCGCGCCCGGACAGCCCCGACCGCTCGGAGAGCTCGGACAGGTCGAGGTCGCCGTCGAGCCAGCGGCCGATGGCGAGGCCGATCGCGCCGAGGATCAGGGCGAGGACGAACCCGCCGAAGCCGCCGACGATGCCGGCGATGGCCAGGAGGAGACCGGCGATCAGGCCGATCTGGGTGTTGGTGGACAGGGACATCACAGTCACGTCCTTCGAGACGAGGAGGTACCGGACGTCCGGGGATGTGGACGGGCGTCCGGGCGGATCAGGGGGTGGCCGCGGGAGGGACCGGGAGCTCGCCGGTGGCGGGTGCCGAGTCCGACGGCCGGATCGGCGTCGACTCGGTGGGGCCGGCGTAGTCGCCGACCACCACGTCCACCCGCGCGCCCCCGACGACCGGGAGCAGCGCGGTGCGGACCTGGCGGTCGATCTCGGCCACGGAGGCCGGGTAGCGGCCGACCACGTGCACCTCGACGGCCGGGGCCGTGGGGTCCACGCGGATGCCGCTCACCCGGCGTCCGGGCAGGTAGGTGGCGATCTCACCGAACCGGCCGCCGTGCAGCTGTGCGACGCCGGGGCAGCCCAGCACCGCGTCGGCGATCCGGTCGGTGTCGACCGCACCCGTGGCGACGATCCCGTCGCCGTCCGCGGCGACGCGGGCGCTCACGCCACCCGCGAGGTGGACTCGATCTTCTTCGGCTCCTCGTCCTTGCCGTCGTCCTCGGACGGCAGGTGGACGTCGTCGACCGAGATGTTGACCTCGACGACCTCGAGCCCGGTCATCCGCTCCAGGGCGGAGATGACGTTGCGGCGCACGGCCTTCGCCAGGTCGGCGATGGAGACGCCGTACTCGACGACGACGTTGATGTCGACGGCGGCCTGCTTCTCGCCGACCTCGACCGACACACCCTGCGAGGCGTTGGTGGTGCCACCCGGGATGCGCTCGCGCAGCGCGCCGAACGCGCGAGCCGCGCCGCCGCCGAGGGCGTAGATGCCGCTGACCTCGCGGGCCGCCAGGCCGGCGATCTTCGAGACGACCGTCTCGGCGATTCGGGTGCTGCCGTGCTCGGACTGCAGGGCGGACGGGGTGCCGGTGACGGCCGGGGCCTTGGTGTCGGTGGTGCTCATGTGCGCCTCCAGGTCATGGCCCGGTATCGGGCCTCACAGTGGTCCGGATCGGGGGGCCGGTTCGCACCGGTTGTGCCCCCTCGATCCGCTCGACACACATGGGAGGCCCGGCGGTGGCGCATCCTCACGCACGACTTCGGGTGGTCGTCGTCACACCGCGGTCGGGGTTACGGGTCGCTGACCTGGGCAGGAACCCTCTGACCTGCGACGGGAGGGCTCCGCAGGGGGGTCGGAGTGGCGGCTTTGCGATCACACGATCGGATGATCATCGGACGTGGCGCTCAGCCGGGCGGGAGGCCGATCGTCCAGCCGGTGACGTCGCGCAGTGCCACCTGCCAGCAGGCCGGCTCGACGTAGTTCGGCCCGCCGACGGCGGTCGGGACCACGAGCGCGTCGGTGAAGTAGATCCAGTGGATGTCCTTCACCGGGATGTCCCGGCCGGGGCGCTCGTCGCCGCGGCCGTCGGCCATGTCGTCGAACATGTCGGCCATGGACGCCGCGGACTCGTTGCCCGGGTCGCCCGCGGTGAGCCGGCGCAGCTGGTCCCCGAGCCCGCGCAGCCAGGCCGAGGGGTGCACGGCGTTGCCGAACACCAGCCCGGCCGGCGTGGCGACGGTGAGCGGGACGCTGTTGCGCTCGTCGCGGTAGGCGATCGACAGCACCGCCTGCAGGTAGCTCGGTGCGCTCAGCTCGGGGATCGTGACCACGCGCTGTGCGTCGGCCATCCCGGCGGGTCCGTCGGCTTCGACCGTCATGGCTCCGGACGGTAACCAGGAACCGCCCGGTCACGACAGGTCCACGTCGACCTGACGAGAACGGCCGGACGGTCCAGCGGTCGCACCGCCACCCGGCCCAGCCGACCCCTCAGGAACGACGTGCGCGCGCTGCGACGCCCGGCTCCGGGCGGCGCGGGGACGGCACCGCGACCTCGGGGTGGACGACGACGTCGAACCGGGCCCCGGCGCCGTCGGGGCCGACGCCGTCGACGGTCTCGTGCGCCCGGACCGTCAGCCCGCGGGCGGCCGCCGCGGCGGCGAGCGCCTCGTGCACCCGGTCGGCCGTCCCGGCCTGCCCGAACGCCCCGCGGTAGTGGTAGGCGAGCAGCATCCCGCCCGGCCGCAGGCGGTCCAGCAGGGCGGCCAGGCCGACCTGCAGTGTGACCGTCTCCCAGTAGTAGAGGACGTCGGAGCAGACGATCAGGTCGAAGTCGCCCTCGGGCATCTCGTGCGGGAGCGTGCGGCGGACGAAGGTCCCCGACGGCACCCGGGCGGCGGCCCGCTGGACCGCGGCCGAGCAGATGTCGACCCCGAGCAGCGCCGCGGTGTGCCCGGCGAGTCGGACCGACAGGTCACCCTCGCCGCAGCCGACCTCCAGCACCCGGTCGAAGCGGCGGCCGGCGAGCGCGTCCATGACGGTGCCGTACTTCTGCTGCTCGTAGGCCGACAGCCCGATCGAGTACGGGTCCGGGCTGCGGTAGAGCCGGTCGTGCGTGCGCCGGCCCCAGCCCGGCTGCCACAGCCAGGTCTGGCCGGTCCAGCGCGGGTCGTGCTCGTCGCGGCCGAGCCGGGCCAGGCTGCGCACCGGGACCGCGGCGGCACGCGCGCCGCCGCTCAGGGAGAGCCGCGCGATCCGCCGGGCGTGGTCGATCGGCGTGCGACGGGCGGGTCGGCTCTCGGCCATCGGGCGCTCCCGGGGACGGACGGGTGATACGTCCGGTGTGTCGCCGGACGACCACCTCCGCGTTACGCCGGACGACCGAGCAACCCCCGATGCGGTGACTCCGCGCTCACTGGCCCTTACGGGCCGCGGTCTCCTCGGAGGCCTTCACGACCTGCACCTGGTCGCCGATCTGCAGGTAGTCGAAGTACGCCTTGGCCTCGTTCGGCGGGACGTGGATGCAGCCGGCCGAGGAGCGGTTCGGGTCGCCGCTGTGGAAGGCGATGCCGCCGTCGTTGAAGAACACCGACCAGGGCATCGGGGCCGGGTCGCCGTTCGGCAGCCGCGACTCCTCGCTCTTGTGGGTCGCGTCCTTGCGGTAGACGCGCAGCGAGTGGCCGACCGGGGTCTCCTGGCCGTTGCCGCCCGAGGAGATGCCGATCGGGCCACGGATGACCTTGCCGTCCTGGATGAGCCAGGACTTCTGCGAGTCCAGGTCGACGCAGGCCTTGGCGGTGATCGAGCACGGGGTGCCCGGGACGAGCGGCTGTGCGCGGGCCTGCTCGGCGGCGGGGGATCCGGCCAGTGCCGTCCCGGCGACGGCGACACCCGCGATGGTGGCCAGTCCGAGGCCCAGTGCGACGAGGCGGCGGGGCCGCTGTCGGACGGTGTCCATGGGGTGCTCCTGTTCGTCCGCGTCGCCCGGGGCGGCGACGCCACGTGATCGTTCCGTCACCGTGGGAGACGCGCGGGGAGCGCCCAGGTTGCGTGACGAAAAGCTCTGCCGTGCGCGGCCAGTCTGCACCCCGGCCCCGACCGGCCCGGACGCGGTGTGCTCCCGTCCCGATCACCCGGAAGGACCGTCTCGGTTCCGATGTCCGGTCCGCCCGGCTCCGTCCGTCCGGCGCAGCCGGGACACCTGCTCGCGGCATCGGTGGACACGACGATGCCGGCGACCCGTGGGGCCGCCGGCATCGTCGGGAGGGACGGGGTCAGTGCGGGGTGACCTCACCCATCTCGACCCAGGCGTCCTTGCCGTCCTCGCTCTGGAAGTTGATGAGCGGCTTCTCCGGCACGACCGAGCCCATGAAGTCGAAGAACTTCTGCGCGTGGTCGGTCTTGACGTGCGCGTCGCCGGCCGCGCTGTCCTTGAAGACCTCCACGATCACGAACTCGTTCTGCTTCTCGACGTTCTCGTGGTAGTCGAAGGAGATGTTGCCCGGCTCCGAGTTCACGTCCTTCTTGTACTGCGAGATGCCGGACAGCCACTCCTCGCGCTTGTCCGGGCGGATCTGGGCCTTGAGCACGATGAGGATCACGTGAGCCTCCGGTTCACTTCTGGTCGGCAACGTCGCCGGGATCGTTCCACGGATCGCCCCACCGCGGGCGTCTCGAAGTGCGACGCCGCGGGGCTTGACGGACCCCTCAGGCGAAGGTCGCGGTGTCGATCACGAAGCGGTAGCGCACGTCGCCCCGCACGACCCGCTCCCAGGCCTCGTCGACCTGGTCGCAGGAGATCGTCTCGATGTCGGCGCCGAGGCCGTGCTCGGCGCAGAAGTCCAGCATCTCCTGGGTCTCGCGGATGCCGCCGATCTTCGAGCCGGACAGGCTCCTGCGGCCCGCGACCAGCGAGAACCCGTGGTAGGACAGCTTCTCCTCGGGTACGCCGACGTTGACCATCGAGCCGTCGAGCTTCAGCAGGCCGAGGTAGTCGTCGACCGGGATCACCGCGGCGACGGTGTTGACGATCAGGTCGAAGCGGCCGGCCAGCTCGGTGAAGGTGGCCTCGTCCTCGGTCGCGTGGTAGTGCGCGGCCCCGAGTCGCCTGCCGTCCTCCTGCTTGGACAGCGTGCGGGAGAGTACCGTGACCTCGGCGCCCATCGCCGCGGCGATCTTGACGCCCATGTGGCCGAGACCGCCCATGCCGACGATCGCCACCTTCTTCCCGGGGCCCGCGTTCCAGTGGTGGAGCGGGGAGTAGAGGGTGATGCCCGCGCACAGCAGCGGCGCGGCGACGTCGAGCTCGACGCCCTCCGGGATGCGCAGCACGTAGTTCTCGTCGACGACGATCTGCGTGGAGTAGCCGCCGTAGGTGGGCTCGCCGTCGTACTCCGTCGCGTTGTAGGTCTGCACCTCGCCCTTCAGGCAGTACTGCTCCTCGCCGGCCCTGCAGTTCTCGCACTCGCGGCAGGAGTCGACGAAGCAGCCGACGCCGACGGTGTCGCCCACGGCGTAGCGGGTCACGTCGTCGCCGACCGCGGAGACGACGCCGGCGATCTCGTGGCCGGGGACCATCGGGTAGATGCCCTCGCCCCACTCGTCGCGGGCCTGGTGGATGTCGGAGTGACAGATCCCGGCGTACCGGATGTCGATGACGACGTCGTGCGGCTTCGGGTCGCGACGGGTCACGGTCCCGCGCTCGAACGGCTTGTTCGGGCCGGCGGTGGTCATGGCGGGCACGGTCGTGGGCACGTTTCCTCCTGGTCGGCGTCGCGTGGGGACGTCGTGTCTGGGGTGGCCGGGCTCCGGTGCCGCGGCGGGGACGGGCGGCCGTCGTACAACCGCATCGCCATGTGGCTACCCGGCAACGGTTGTGCGCAATGCAGTCGCGGGCTGTGGTTCACGTCTCCCACTCGAGAACGAGGGCCGGCGCCGAGGATCGGCCGGAGGAGGGATCCGCGACCGTGCCGTGGCGTCCTACCGTCGCCGCATGACCGGGACGAGGGGGGACGCCGCGGTGCGGCGGGAGGACGGTGTGGCCGGCACCGCCGCGACGACGGCGGTGCCGACGGCGCCGCGACCGTGGTGGAACCGGGTGGGCTGGGCGCTGCACGCGCTGCTGCGGTTCGCCCTGATCCTGCTCATGCAGGCCTACGTCTGGTCCAAGCTGAACCTGTCCCAGATGGGCCGGGCCGACTACTCCGAGGCGCTCGTCATGACCGGCGAGAAGAGCCCGATGGGCCTGCTGTGGGGGCTCATGGCCTACTCCCCGGTGATCCAGTTCCTCGCCGGGTTCGCCGAGCTCGTCGTCGTGCTGCTGCTGGTGTTCCGGCGCACGGCCTGGATCGGCGGCCTGCTCGGGACCGTCGCTCTCGGCACCGTCTTCCTGCTGAACATGACCTACGACGTGCCGGTCAAGCAGTTCGCCCTCGCTCTGACGGTCGGGTTCGCGCTCGTCGCGGCCCCCGAGCTGCCGCGGGTGGTCCGGTTCCTGGCCGGTCGTCCGACGGCGGCGACCGAGGGGTCCCCGCGGCTGCTGCCGTGGCCGCGGGTCCGCCGGGTGACCCGGTGGCTCGTGCCGGCGCTCGGGCTGGTGCTGATCGCGGCGATGGGGGTGCTGTTCCAGCAGGTCCAGCCCCCGTTCCAGCGTTCCGACGTCGCGCTCGCCGGGGTCTACCGGGTGGTGGAGGACCCGACGGCCCCGGCCGCGCGGCTCGCCGACGACCGGCGGTGGCAGCACGTCGCCGTCGGGCAGTGGACCTACGTCGGCCCGTCGATCCCGATCCCCGGCTACCCGCAGTCCGGCTCGGCCGGGATCTCGCTCCGGCTCGCCGACAGCACCTTCGTCCGGGGGACGTGGCGGCCCGTCGGGGACCGGACGATCCGCGTCGAGTGGAACGCGCCGCAGTCCGGGGCCACCTCCCTGGTCGAGCCCGCCGTCCGGACCGCCGAGCTGACCTGGACGCCCCGGCCCGACGGCCGGGTGGAGCTGACCGGCGACGGGCAGCGCCTGGTGCTGGAGAGCGACGAGGAGCTGCGCTTCCTCTACGACCGGGGCTTCTCCTGGGACGAGGGCAACGGGGCGGCCGTCAACCGCTGAGGCCCTACGCTGGCCCGATGCTTCCGCGGCTGGGACTCGCCGAATGGGTGGTGCTGGCCGTGGCCGGCGAGCGTCCGGTGCACGGTTTCGCCGTCGCCGCGCTCACCGCCGCCGACGGCGAGCTGGGCCGGGTCTGGCAGATCCCGCGCCCGGTCGTCTACCGGGCCATCGGCAGGCTGGTCGACGCCGGCCTGATCACCGCCGAGGCCGTCGAGACGAAGGGCGGCCCGCCCCGCACCCTCTACGCCGCGACCCCCACCGGCCGCGGCCACGTCGACGCCTGGCTGGGCACCCCGGTCCCGCACGTGCGGGACCTGCGCTCGGAGTTCCTGCTGAAGCTGGCGGTGCTGCATCGGCACGGCCGGGACGCGACCGCGCTGGTCGACGCCCAGCGTCGCGAGCTGGCCCCGATCGTCGCGGCGCTGCGGGCGGAGCAGGACCGGGCCGGGCGGGCGGGGGACGACGGCGCCGACGAGTTCGACCGGATGCTGGCCGCCTGGCGGCGCACCTCGGCGGAGGCGGCGCTGGCCTTCCTCGACGAGCTCTGACTTGTGCTCCCGACACGGATAGCGGATAGTCTCGATATCCGATCAGGAGGGGTGGTCATGGTGGACATACGCATCGGTGACGCCGAGCGGGAGCGCGCACTGGAACGGCTCGGCAGGCACGTGGGGGACGGGCGGCTCGACCTCGCCGAGTTCTCCACCCGCAGCGAGCAGGTGACCGCGGCGCGCACGGCGTCCGAGCTCGCCGCCGTCGAGGCGGACCTGCCCCGGCTGCCGCGACCCGCCGACCCGGAGCGTGAGCGCCGGGTCCGCCGGACCGTCCTGGCCGCGACCTGGGGGCCGTGGGCGCTGACCGCGGTGATCGTCCTGACGGTCTGGGCCGCCGTCGCGCTCGGCGGGGGCGGCGGCTACTTCTGGCCGATCTGGGTGATCGGGCCGTGGGGTGCGGTGCTCGCGCTCGGCACGCTCACCGGCCGCTCGGTCGCCGGTCCGTGC
The DNA here is from genome assembly GCF_020496225.1 of Pseudonocardia sp. ICBG162. Classification (NCBI taxonomy): domain Bacteria; kingdom Bacillati; phylum Actinomycetota; class Actinomycetes; order Pseudonocardiales; family Pseudonocardiaceae; genus Pseudonocardia; species Pseudonocardia sp. ICBG162. The sequence goes on along the minus strand of NZ_JAHLJD010000031.1, from coordinate 1,133,376 downwards.
GGGCGGGCGAGAACCGGCGCGGAACGGGTACACCGGGTACATGCCCCGTCGTGACCTGACCTGGATCCCCCGCCTGCTGGGCGCCGCCACCGCCGCCTACGGCGCGGCCGTCGCCGCGAAGCCGGACGTGCTGCTGTCGCCGACGAAGCTGTCCGGCGGCGGCCGGACTCCGTCTTCGGGGACCACGCTGCTCGCGCGGGCGGTCGGCGGGCGCGACCTCGCGTCCGGCCTGGCCATGGCGCTGGCCCCGGCCGGCACCCCGCTCAAGGCCGCCATCGCGGTGCGGGTCGGCGCCGACGTCGTCGACCTCGTGGTGCTGGGCTCGCAGCTCCCCGACCGCGACGCCCGGGAGAAGGCGACCATGGTCGCCGCCGGCTGGGGCGCGCTGTGCGCGCTCTCGCTGCTCGCCGCCGACCCGCCGCGCCGGGGGTTGCTCGGGCGCGCATGACAGCCCGCGGGCCGTCCACCATGATCGGGCGATGGCCACGAGCACCGGGGGCGACCCCCACCTGGAACGCGCCTACTCGCTGAGCGGCCCGGCCGACGCCCGGGCCCTCTACGACGAGTGGGCCCCCACCTACGACGCGGACCTCGCCGGCGAGACCCAGGGCTACGTCGCGCCCGCGGTCACCGCGGACGCCGTCGTCGCGGCCGCGGGCCCCGGCGGGGAGATCCTCGACGCCGGCTGCGGCACCGGGCTGGTCGGCGTCGCGCTCCGCGAGCGCGGCGCGACCACCGTCGACGGGATCGACCTGTCGACCGGAATGCTGGAGCGGGCCCGCGCCACCGGCGCCTACCGGGAGCTGCGCGAGGCCGACCTCACCGCCGCGCTCGCGCTGCCCGACGACTCCTACGACGTCGTCGTCTGCGTCGGGACGCTCACCCACGCCCACGTCGGGCCCTCGGCGCTGGCGGAGTTCACCCGGGTCGTGCGGCCGGGCGGGTACCTGGTCGCGACCGTCCTCGACGACGTCTGGGAGTCCGGGGGCTACCGTGCCGAGGTCGACCGGCTCGCCGCCGCCGACGTGTTCGAGGCCGTCTCGATCGAGGTCGCGCCCTACCGGTCCGGGCAGCAGGTCGACTGCCGCCTCCTGGTGCTGCGGGTGCGGTAGGTGAGGATGGACCCATGAGCGACGACCGCGGCCCGGTGACCGGGCGCCGGATCCTGACCGTGCTGCTGGTGCTCTCGGCCGCTGTGCACGTCCGGCTCGCGTTCGGCGCCGTGGGGCCGGTCCTGGCCGGGCTGGACGGGCTCGTCGCCGCGGCCGCCGTCGTGTCGCTGCTCCTGCTGCTGCGCCGGGCCGACGGCCCGGCGCTGCTCGCCTGTGCCGTCGCCGGCGGGCTCGGTGTCGCGCTGTTCCTCGTGCCCGGGCTCCTCGCCGTCGCGCAGGGGGTGAACTGGACCGCCTGGCTCGACGCGTGGGCGTTCGGCGGTCTGCTGCTCGACGCGATGGTCGTGCGGATCGCGGTGTTCACCCTGCGCCGGGCCGAGGGCGCGCCGCGCCGCTGACGCCGGTGGAACATCTCCGGATCGAAAGCATCGGCGCCTTCCCTGTCGGTTTCGTGATCGTGGAAATGTACTCCTGAGCTGCGACGACGTAATCGGTCGTTATCTCCGTGTGATACGTCACCGGCCGTCCGCTTGACCTGATCTCGGCCGGTCGGCGACCTTCGTGGTCGCTCCGGTCCACACGGGCCGGGCACGCACCGAAGCGCCGGAACCGCCACGCCACCACGGCCCCGTCCCGCGGTCCCCGGCCAGTCGACCTGCACGGACCGAGACGGGGCCGCGGGCCGCGAGTCCCCTCGCGACGACACCGGCACAGCGCTCCCCGCGCGACCGGCCCGCCCGGAAAGCCGTGGGTCCGGACCTCAGGTGATCAACAATGAGCAGCACGCGCATGTCCATCCGTGGGCGTTTCGTCGGAACTCTCGTCGCCGGTGTCCTGGCGTTCGGCGCTCCGCTCGCCCTCGCCGGGCCCGCGACGGCCGCCCCCGAGACCTCCGCCGCGGTCGCCCCCGCCGCCGTCGCGGTCCCCACGCAGTCCGTCGCGACCTCGACGTGGGACAAGCTCGCCCAGTGCGAGTCCAGCGGGAACTGGAACACCAACACCGGCAACGGCTTCTCCGGCGGCCTGCAGTTCACGCAGTCCACCTGGAAGGCCTTCGGCGGGTCGGGCAAGGCGCACAACGCCAGCAAGTCCGAGCAGATCCGCGTCGCCGAGAACGTCCTGGACGCCCAGGGCTGGAAGGCGTGGCCGGCCTGCTCCAAGAAGCTGGGCCTGCGGTAGTACGCGGCACGCACGGCGGCCGGTGACCCGCTCGGGTCACCGGCCGCCGTCGTGTGTCAGTAGCTGCGGGGCAGCCCGAGCACGTGCTCGGCGACGTGGTTGAGCACCATCTCCTGCGGCAGCGGTGCCAGGCGCATCAGGCGGGCCTCGGTGAAGTAGCGGCTCACGTCGTACTCGGTGGCGTAGCCGAACCCGCCGAGGGTCTGCACCGCCCGGTCCGCGGCGAAGAACGCGGCCTCGGCGGCCAGGAACTTCGCGGTGTTGGCCTGCTCGCCGCACGGCTCGCCCGCGTCGTAGCGGGCCGCGGCGTCGGCGATCACCAGTGCCGCCGCCTGGAGCCGCATGTGCGCCTCGGCCAGCGGGAACGCGATGCCCTGGTTCTGCCCGATCGGCCGCCCGAACACGGTGCGCTCCTTCGCGTAGGCGACGGCGGCGGCCAGCGCGGCCCGCCCGGTGCCCAGCGCCTCGGCGGCGATCAGGATCCGTTCCGGGTTGAGCCCGTCGAGGATCAGCCGGAAGCCGCGGCCCTCCTCGCCGACCAGGTCGGCGGCGTCGACGGGCAGGTCGTCGTAGACGACCTCGCAGGACACCACCGCGTTGCGGCCCAGCTTGTCGATCGGGGTGATCGTGACCTCGGGGCGCTGCAGGTCGGCGAGCAGCAGCGACAGCCCGTCGGTCCGCTTCGCCACCTCCACGCGCGGGGTGGTGCGCACCAGCAGCAGGACCTTGTCGCAGAACGGCGCCTTCGACGTCCACACCTTGCGCCCGCGGACCAGGTAGCGGTCGCCGTCGCGGCGGGCGGTCGTGGTGATCGCGGTGGTGTCGAGGCCCGCGTCGGGCTCGGTGACGCCGAACGCGACCTGCAGCGACCCGTCGGCGACCCGGGGCAGGTAGCGCCGCCGCATCTCCTCCGAGCCGTGCCGGACGACCGGGTTCATCCCGAAGACCGACAGGTGGATCGCCGACGCCCCGTTCATCGCCGCCCCGGACGCGGCGACCTCCTCCATCACCGCGGCGGCCTCGGAGATCCCGGCGCCCCCGCCGCCGTAGGCCTCGGGGATGGCGACGCCGATCCAGCCGCCGGCGGCCATCGCGTCGTGGAACTCCTGGGGGAACCGGTGCTCGCGGTCGCAGGTGCGCCAGTACTCCGCCCCGAAGCCGGAGCAGACCGCGCGGACCCCCTCCCGGATCTCCGGATGCGTGCTCACGCCGCGCGCAGCCGGGTGACGACGTCGAGCACCAGGGCGGGGTCGGCGTCGTAGGGGGTGTTGAGCGAGACCCGGTCGACGAGGCCGCGGTAGCGGTCCGCGACCTCGGACGCCACCCCGGCCGGGTCGCCCGCGACGGCGAACATGGCCAGCAGGTCGTCGTCGACCAGGCCGGCCATCTCGTCCCAGGCCTGCCGGCGCGACAGTCCGTTGAGCTCGTCGGCGAGCGCGCCGCGGCCGTGGTGCTCCAGCACCGGCTTGTACGGCGGGGTGGAGGCGTAGAAGGCGATCTGGCGGCGCACCCCGGCCTCGGCGACGGCCCGGGCCTCGGCGTCGGCGCCCAGGACGGCGAAGACCGGAAGGCAGACGTCGAAGCCGGTGAGGTCGTCGCGGCCGCGTCCGCGGCGCAGCGCGGGCAGCGTCACCTCCGCCAGGTACGACGGCGAGGTCAGCGAGTGCGCCAGCAGGCCGTCGGTGACCCGGCCCGCGACCTCGGTCATCCGCTCGCCGACCGCGGCCAGCATCACCGGCGGGATCCCGTGCGGGTTCGGCCCCGGTGAGAAGAACTCGGTCATCAGGGTGTGGGAGTAGAACTCGCCGCGGTGGTGCAGCCGGTCCCCGGTGGCCCAGGCGTCGAAGATCGCCCGCAGGGCGGAGACGAAGTCCTCCATCCGGGCCGCGGGGCGGCTCCACGGCATCCCGAACCGGCGCTCGATGTGCGGGCGGACCTGCGAGCCGAGCCCCAGGTCGAACCGGCCGCCGGAGAGCAGCTGCACGTCGTTGGCCTGGTAGGCCAGCGTCATCGGGTTGCGGGCGAAGGCGACCGCGATCGCCGACTGCAGCCGGATCCGGCTGGTCGCCCGGGCGGCCAGCGCCAGCGACACGAACGCGTCGTGCGAGGTCTCGGGGACCGACAGGGCGTCGTAGCCCTCGGCCTCCGCGGCGACGGCCGCCGCCTCGGTCTCGAGCGGGGAGGCGGAGAAGCCGCCGGTGGTGTCGACGCGCAACTCAGGCGCCCCGCCGCTGGGGGACGACACGGTCGAGCCAGGACAGCAGGTCCGCGACGATCTCCTCGCGGTTGGTCTCGTTGAACACCTCGTGCCGGGCACCCGGCCAGATCTTCAGCGTGACGTCCTGCAGCCCGGCCTCGGCGTAGCGCTCGGTCAGCGGCCGCACCAGGGCCAGCCCGGCGTTGACCGGGTCCTCGTCCCCGACGACGACGTACACCGGCAGCCCGCCCGCGATCCGCTTGAGCGTGGCGACCTCGCCGAGCGGCCGGGCGGCGGCGAACATCGCCTGCGTGCCGGGCAGGTCGAGGCCGAAGCCGCAGCGGGCGTCGGCGACGTAGGCGTCGACCTGCGCGGGGTCGCGGCTGAGCCACTCGAAACCGGTGCGCTGCTCGAACGGCGCGTTGAACGACGACAGGTCCAGCGGCGCGGACAGGTCCAGGCCCTGCTCCATCAGGTCGAGCAACGCGGTGCCGGACAGCACGACCGCGTCCGGCGGCGTCCCGTCGGCGACGAGGAACTGCTGCACGGCGAACGAGCCCATGCTGTGACCGAGCAGCACCAGCGGGGCGCCCGGGTGCTCGGCGCGGGCGTGCGCGGACAGCAGTCCGATGTCGCTGACCAGCTGCCCCCAGCCGTCGTCGCCGAGGACGCCGAAGTTCTCGGGCCCACCCGCGGTGGCGCCGTGACCGCGGTGGTCCTGGGCGTAGACGGCGAAGCCGCGGGCGGTCAGCGCGTCGGCGAGGGCGACGTAGCGCAGGGCGTGCTCGCCCATGCCGTGGGTGATCTGGACGATCCCGCGCACCGGGTCGCCCGCGGCGGCGGGGAGCCAGCGGTAGGCGGTGACGGCGGCGCCGTCGCGGCCGGAGAAGGTGAACGTGTCGGACATGCGTGGGCACCGCCAGTGGTGAGGGGTCGATCTCGGTCGGATCGTGCGTCACGGGGCCGGGGCGGTCAATGCTCAGGCCCGATCCCGGGTTCGATCTCGGCCAGGTCGGCGACCATCGCCGCCAGGACGCGCAACGTGGCGTCGACGTCGCCGGGCCGCAGCCGCGCGGCGACCGCCCGCAGCCGGGCGTGCTCGCGCCCGACGACGTCGTCGATGACCGCCCGGCCCGCCGCGGTGGCGGCGACGAGCTTGGACCGCCGGTGGCGGGGGTTCTCGGTCCGCTCGACCAGGCCGGCGGCGAGGGCGTCGTCGACCATGCGCTGCACGAACTGACGGCTCAGTGACTGCGACCGGCCGATCTCCGGCACGGTCATCGGTCCGTGGCGGCGCAGCTGGTCGAGCACCGCACGCACGCCGGCGGACATCCGGTTGTCCGGCTCCGCCTCCTCGACCTCGCGCAGCACCCGCCGATACAGGGGCCCCACCAGCACGTACACCTCGGCGAGCTGCTCGGCGGCCCGGTCGACATCGGTCACCACCGCAGTATGACACCTCAGTTGTCATTCTCTGTGTGCTATGACACCTTGGTTGTCATGACACTCACGCTCGCCCAGGCCACCGTCCCGACGTTCCTGACCGTGCCGGGCGTCCGGATCGCCTACCGCGACACCGGTCCGCACCCCGGCGGGCTGCCCCCGCTGGTCCTGCTGCACGGCGGTGCGCTCGACGGCCGGATGTGGGCCCGGCAGGTCGCCGCGCTCTCCGACCGGCACCGGGTCGTCGTCCCGGACGCCCGCGGGCACGGTGCCTCGTCCGACCCCGGCCCCGAGGGGTACCGCCCGCACGACGACGTCGCGGCGCTGCTCGAGCACCTGGACCTGGGCCCGGCGGTCCTGGTGGGGCTGTCGATGGGGGCGCGGACCGCGTTCGACACCGCGCTGGAGCGCCCGGACCTCGTCGACCGGGTCGTGGTCTGCGGGGCCGGAGCCGGGGAGCCGGCCTGGACGGACCCGTGGATGCTCGACACCATGGCCCGCTGGGAGCAGGCCCGTATCGACCTCGACGCCGAGCGGTGGATCGCGGTCTTCCTGGAGTTCGTGCCCGGCCCGTACCGCACGGCCGCCGACGTCGACCCTGCCGTGCTCGCCGAGGTCCGGCTGATGGCCGTGGACCTGCTCGCCCACCACCTGCCCGCGGACCCGGCCGCGCCGCCGCCGCCGATCGGTTTCCTCGACGACGCCCTCGCCCGCACCCGGAACCTGGCGGTGCCGCTGCTCGGGATCGTCGGCGACCTGGACTCCGAGGGCCACCGGCGGATCGTCGCCGACACGGTCGCGGCCGTGCCGGACGGCCGGCTCGTGACGCTGCCGGGGACCGCGCACTACCCGAACATGGAGTGCCCGGCGGAGTTCGAGCGGGCGGTGACCGAGTTCCTCAGCCGGTAGGGGTGCGGGCCCACACCGCGTACAGCGGATCCCCGGGCGCGCCGCAGTCGCGGGCCGAGGGGGCGTCGAACGCGCCGCTGCGCCGGAAGTACTCCCCGACGATCGCGACCCGCGTCCTGTCGTCGGAGGCGAGCCAGCCGCGGACCGCCTTGGTCGGGAAGCAGCGGTTCGAGAACGTGGCGGCGAACAACCCGCCCGGCACCAGCACCCGTCCCACCTCGGCGAACACCGCGACCGGGTCGGTCAGGTAGTCGACCGAGACGGTGCAGACGCAGGCGTCGAACGCGGCGTCGGCGAAGGGGAGCACCGGGTCGGCGTTGAGGTCGTGGCGGACGGCCTCGTGGGCCATCTCGTTGGCGGCGAGCTCGGCCCGGTTCATGCCCAGCACGGTCAGGTGCTCCGGGCGGCGCGGCAGGTGCGACACCCACGACGACATCAGGTCCAGCACCCGGCCGGTGGTGCCGATCTCGTCGTAGAACGCCGACGCGGCGGCGATCGCGCCCTCGTCGATGTGCTGGACGAAGCGCGGGGGCAGGTAGAACTCGCGGTCGTCGACCGGGTCGGCGCGGTCGAAGAAGCCGTCGGGGAAATCGCTCATCGTCGTGGAAGTCTGCCGTCATGACGACGTTCGTGCTGGTCCACGGCGCCTGGGGTGGCGCCCACTCCTTCCACCTGGTGCGTCCGCTGCTGCGCGCGTCCGGCCACGACGTGGTGACGCCCGCGCTCACCGGCATCGGGGAGCGCTCGCACCTGGCGGGGCCGTGGATCGACCTGTCCGTGCACGTGCGCGACGTGGTCAACGCCGTGCTCTACGAGGACCTGCGCGACATCGTGCTGCTCGGGTTCTCCTACGGCGGCATGGTCGTCACCGGGGCGCTCGACGAGATCGGTGACCGTGTCCGCGAGCTGGTCTACCTCGACGCGTTCGTCCCCGCCGACGGCGAGTCCGCGCTGGACCTGGCGCCCGGCCTCGCCGGCGCGGTGCCGGCGCCGGGCGCACCGGGACTGGGGTCGTCGTGGCTGGTCCCGGGCCCGGAGCGGCACTACGACGACCCGGCCGAGGCCGCGTGGTCGGCGCCGCGACGCTCCCCGCAGCCGGTCCGCACGCTCACCGAGCCGGTGCGGCTGTCCCGGCCGCTGGAGCAGTGGCCGTGCGGCCGGACGTTCGTGCGGGCGACCCGGGAGGACGTCGCGGGCGGGCCGTTCACCGCGGCTGCCGACCGCGCCCGGACCTCCGACGCCTGGCGCTACGCCGAGATCGACACCCACCACCTGGTGCCGCAGAACCGGCCCCGCGAGCTGGCCGCGCTGCTGCTGGACCTGGCCGGGTGATCAGCCGCCGAGCGCGCCGCGCAGCCAGGCGACCGAGCGTCCGGTGAAGTCGTCGGCGAGCGCGACGCCCTTGCCCCAGCCGTCGAAGCCGTGCGGGGCGCCGGGGACGACGTCGAGCTCGACCGGCACCCCGGCCTCCCGCAGCCGCCGCGCGTAGGTGATGTCCTCGTCGTGGAACAGGTCGACGTCGCCGACGCCGATCCACGTGGGCGGCAGCCCGGACAGGTCGGCGCGACGGGCGGGCACCGCGTACGGGGCGGGCTCGCCGGTCCCGGGCGGGCGCCCCAGGTAGGCCCGCCAGCCGACCTCGTTGTTGCGGTTGTTCCACACCCGGTGCGGGGGCCGGTCGAGCTCGCGACGGGCGGCGGTGCGGTCGTCGAGCATCGGGTAGACCAGCCACTGCGCGACCGGCTGCGGTCCGCCCTCGTCGTGCAGGCGCTGGACCAGCGGGGCGGCCAGGCAGCCCCCGGCGCTCGCCCCGCCGACGGCGATCCGCGCCGGGTCGACCTCCAGCCGGTCGGCGGCGTCGCGCAGCCAGGTCCAGCCGGCGTGGCAGTCGTCGAGCGCGGCCGGGAACGGATCACCGGGCGCGAGCCGGTAGTCCACCGAGACGACGACGATCCCCAGGTCCGCGGCGAGCTCGCCGCACCGCACGTCGTCGATCATGGGGGAGCCCAGTACGAGGCCGCCGCCGTGGAACCACAGCAGCGCCGCGGGGGTCGTGCGGTGGTCGGGGACGTGCACGCGCAGCAGCGGCGGGCCCGGGTGGGTGGTGGACCGGACCCCGTCGACGGCGGCGGGCCTGCCGCGCCGGGACAGCCGCTGCAGCAGGCGCAGCAGCCGGGGGCGGTGCAGCGGGATCGGTGGGACCCACCGCAGGGGGCGACGCAGCTCGGCGGCGATCCGGTCGGTGCTCACGACCCGATCCTGCCGGTGCGGGCCGACCTCGCACACCTTCTGAGGACCTCGCACCGTCTGCAGGGGCTGCGAGGTGCGGGGAACCGGTGCGAGGTCGTGCGGTCCGTGGCCGGCGGGGCGCTGGCGGTCGCGCTGCCGGTCGCGCTGCCGGTCGCGCTGCCGGTCGCGGTGCCGGGCGGGGGCCGCGGGGCGGTACCGGCGGTCGCGCGGGGAGGCGGTGTGGTGGCGCGGCGCTCGGTCAGCGCGACAGCGTCGCGGCGAGGCGGTGGGTCAGCGGGTCCGGGGCCGCCCACGCGGCGACGGTGTGGCCGTCGTCCTCGACCCGGCGCACCCACTGCACCCCGCGCAGCGCGTTGACCAGCAGGAACCCGTCGGCCTCGGCGAGCGCGGCCAGGGGCAGCGGGGCGATCCGCACGGCGCCGGGGCCCAGCACGTCGAGCAGCGCGCGGCGGCCGGTGCCGGGCAGGATGCGGCCGTCGAGCGGGGGGACCCACAGCCGCCCCCGGTGCACGGCGGCGACGGCGGAACGCGTCGTCTCCAGCACCAGGCCCGCCGGGTCGCACAGCAGCGGCGCACCGTCCCCGACCTCGGCCTCGTGGGCGTCGAGCCAGCGGCGGTCGGCGAACTTGTGGGACTCGCCGTCGGTGCCGCGCCGGACGACGGCGACCACCCCGCCCTGCGCGTCGAGCGGGACCGGTCCGGACCAGGGGACCGCGCGCACGGTGACCCGCGACGGGTCGTCCGGCGTCGCCTCGACCCGGACCCGGTGGTGCCCGGCCAGTCCGGCGACGGCCGCGGCGACCTCGGTCTCGACCCGCGCGTCGAGGGGCCGGCCGGTGACCGCGAGGTAGGAGCGGCGCAGCCGGGCGGCGTGCTCGCCGACCCGGCGGGCCCGGCCGTCGACGCAGGCCAGCGTCTCGAACAGGCCCGCGGCCCGGTCGGCGGGTCGGGCGACGGGCGGCCGGACCGGCCGGGGCGGGCCGTCCAGCGCGGCCAGGACCGGGGCCGCCTTGGTCAGGACCTCGCCGAACTCCTCCGCCGGGTCGGAGTCGACGGTGATGCCCCCGCCGACGCCGAGCCGGCCGGTGCGGCTGCCGCCGGGCCCGGCGGGGCCGAGGTCGAGGGTGCGGATCGCGACGTTCAGCTCCAGCCCGGCCAGCGGGCTCACCCCGCCGACGGCGCCGGTGAACAGCCCGCGGTCGCCGTCCTCGCAGTCGGCGATCACCTCGCAGGCCCGGATCTTCGGCGCGCCGGTGACCGAGCCCGGCGGGAACGTGGCGGTGAGCAGGTCGGCGTCGGTGACGTCGTCGCGCAGCGTCGCGTGCACCCGCGACACCAGGTGCCACACCCCCGGATGCGGTTCGACGGCGAGCAGCCGCCCCGGCCGTACCCCGCCGGGCCGTGCGACCCGGGCCAGGTCGTTGCGCATCAGGTCGACGATCATCACGTTCTCGGCGGCGTCCTTCACCGAGGCGCCGAGCCGCGCGCGTTCGGCGTCGTCGGCGTCGCCACCGGTGCGCGGCCGGGTGCCCTTGATCGGCGCGGTGGTGACCCGGTCTCCGGCACGGTGCAGGAACAGCTCCGGGCTCGCGCCCACCGCCGCCCGCTCCGGCGTCACGACGAGTGCGGCGCGGGCCGGTGCGACCGGCTCGACGAGCCGGGCCCACGCCTCGTGCGGGTCGCCGTCGAGCCGCACCTCCAGCCGGGTCGCGATGTTGGCCTGGAAGATCTCGCCGCGGCGGATCTCGGTGACGCACCGCTCGACCGCGGCCAGGTGCGCGTCGCGGTCGGGCCACCGGGTGACCGCGATCCGGGCCGTCCGGTCCGGCGCCGGGCGGGCGAGGTCGGCGCACAGCTGCGCGTACCGGCGCTCGGCCGAGCCGGTGTCGGGGTGCACCGCACCGGGGTGGTCCGGCAGGCCCGGTAGCGGGGTTCCGCCGGCGACCAGCGCCTCGAACCACCAGCGCTCGCCGTCGTGCCGCAGCACGTCGCGGTACCAGGACAGCGCCGCCGTCGGCCGCACACCGGGCGGGGCGTGGTCCAGGAGCCCGAACCAGCCGCCACCGACGGCCCCGCCGGTCCCCGCGTCCGTCCCGGCGCCCGGGCCCGCGACCGGGCTCGCCTCCGGGCCGGCGGACCGTGGCGGCGCGTCCAGCACGGCGAACGGGTCGGCCCCGTCCGGCGCGGTGAGCACCGGGTCGGTGGCGACCAGCGCCCCCCACGACCAGCTCCCGCCGAAGGCGACCAGCCGCGGCCGGTGGGCCAGCCGGCGCACCGCCGCCGCCACCCCGGACGGTGCGACGCCGTCCGGGACCGGGACACGGTGCAGCCCGGTCCGGGCCGGGGCGGTCGAGGTCACCGGGAGAGCATGCTGATCCGGCCCCGCGCGGGGAAGGCGCCGTGACCCGGCGCACGCCTCACCCCCAGCTCTCCGGGCGCCGGGCGACGGCGTGGATCCGCTCCACCTCCCGTGGGCCGAGCACCGGGGTCAGCCCACGCAGGGCGTACACCAGCGCGCCCTCGGTGGCGACCACGACGTCGTCGGGCCAGCGGCGTACCCGGAGCGGGGCCCCGACCAGCGCGATCACCGGGCGGACCGGCGTCGACGCGGCGGCCCCGAGCCGGGGGAGCAGCAGCTCGCGGACCCGCTGCGCCTCGGCCCGGGCCCGCGGCACCGCGTCCGTGGCCGTCCCCGCGACGACCAGCCGCTCGCCGTCGAGCAGCAGGGAGCGGCCGCGGTGGTGGCGGGTGTCGATGACGCAGATGCCGGGTGGCCCGATCAGGACGTGGTCGAGGTCGGCGGCGCCGCCGTCGAGCGGGACCGAGTGCAGGACCTGCCACGCCGCGGGCCTGCCGAGCAGCCGGTCCCGGCGGGTCCGCCCCGTCAGCGCGGTCAGCAGGTGTGCGGTGCGCTGCTCGCCGTCGGCGCCGAGGCGCCAGTTGCGGTCGGGGAACCCCGCTCTCCGCTGCTGCGCGGCGACGTGCCCCACCCGCCGGCCGGGGTAGTGGCGCGCCAGGTCCAGCGCGCGGGAACGGTCGGTCGTGGGGGCTGTCGCGGGTGTCGTCGTCATGGCGCGGAGTGTGCACCCGACCACCGACAGGAAAGGGCGCTCGCCGGTAACCTCGCGACGGGGTGGTGCAGCCATGAACGGTGTGGACCCGCGGTTCGAGTCACCGGTCGACCGGACGATCCGGGAGGCCGTCGAGCGGGGCGACTTCGACGACCTGCCCGGCAAGGGCAAGCCGTTGCCCGGCGCGGGACGGATCGGCCCGGTCGACGAGAACTGGTGGATCCGCGGCTACCTGGAGCGGGAGGGCGTCCCGGGCGACGCGATGCTGCCGCCGTCGATCCAGCTGCGCAAGGAGCTGGACCGGATCGACGAGACCGTCACCCGCTTCGTCGACGAGCGCCGCGTGCGCGAGCACGTCGAGGAGGTCAACTCCCGGGTCGTCGATTACATGCGCCACCCGATGGGCCCGCGCGTGCCGATCCGCAGGCTCGACGCCGACGAGGTCGTCGCGCGCTGGCACGCGGCCCGGGAGCGACGGCGGGCCGCCGCCCGGCCCGCCGCGCCGCCGCCCGCCACCGCGGAGCCCGCGCCGGGGGCCCGCCGTGGCTGGTGGGCCCGCCTGTTCGGCCGCTGAGAGCCGTCGGGGACCCTCCGGCCCGGAGACCACCGGGCGACAGGTCCGCGCGCGGACTCACCGGGCGTGCGTCGCCGGTGTCCGTGGCGCGAAGTGACCGGGGGAGGCCAGCGGCCGGTCGGTCTCCAGCAGCGTCTTGAGCGCGGACAGGATCGCGGGCCAGCCCTCGCCGACGTCGCGGACGTCCTGCGCGCCCTGCTCGTCGTCGGTGAAACCGGTGTGGACGACCTGCAGCTTCACCGCCTCGTCGCCGAACGGGGAGACCGCGAACTCGACGACGGTCGGCGGCCGCCCCGCGGCCTGTTCGGCGCGGCCGGTGAAGGTGTAGGACAGCCGGTGCGGCGGCTCGACGGCGAGGATCTCGCCGATGAAGTCGTCGCGGTCGGGATGGACCGCCTCCAGCGGGCTCCCGACCCGCCAGTCCGAGGTCAGCTCCGCGCCGCCCCAGTACTGCATGGTGAACGCGGGCGTGGTCAGCGCCCGGAACACCTGCTCGGCGGTGCTGCGGATGTAGGTCGTGTAGACGAACCTGCGCTCACTGCTCATCGTGCTCCTCCAGCGCCGCGCGCAGGGCGGTGACCGCCTGCACCCGGCTGCGCTCGAACTTCCCGATCCACCGGTCGTGGATCTCCTGGATGGGGACCGGGTCGAGGTGGTGGAGCTTCTCCCGGCCGCGACGCAGGGTCGTCACCAGCCCGGCCGCCTCCAGCTGCGCGAGGTGCTTGGACACGGCCTGCCGGCTCATGTCCAGTCCCTCGCACAGTGCGCCGAGCGTCGACTCGCCCTGCTCGTGCAACCGGTCGAGGATGCGCCGCCGCGTCGGGTCCGCGAGTGCGCGGAAGACGGCGTCCACGTCGGTCACGCGGCCAATTATGCAACCATTCGGTTGCCTGTCAACCGCTGCCGGGACAGCCGTCCGCCGGGCTTCTCCACCGACAGCACCGTCGCGCCCAGCAGCATCACCTGGTGCAGCACCGACGCCGCGACCAGCAGCGGCAGGACCGACCGGTCCCCGGCCGCGGCGGTGTCGACCCACCCGGTGGTGAGCGCGAGCGACGAGACGATCACCGCCAGCGCCAGCACGGTCTTCGCGACGACCCAGCGGTACCGGAACAGCCCCCACGCCGTTCCGAGACCGAGGGCCGCCCCGCTGAGGACGGTGCCGACGGCGAGGAACGGGATCATCCCGTTCCCGACGGTGCCCATCACCGCGACGGCGAACCCGGCGTCGGTGCCCTGCAGCAGCACCGCCACGGGCAGCACCAGCATCACCAGCGACGCGCCGGTCCAGGCCACCGCGAGCAGCACGTGCACCGTCCGCAGCGCGGCCCGCGGGCGCCGGGCGAGCCGCCGCGGTGCGGTCCGTCCGGCCCGCTCGGCGACGGCGGTCACCGCAGTTCCTCGGGCAGCTCCTCGTCCGGCGACGCCTCGCGCTCGGCCCGCCGGGAGTGCACGAACAGGATCAGGCCCAGCCAGAACGCCGGCCCGATCGGGACGAACAGCGGCGCCGGGCCGAGCACCGCGCCCAGCACCAGCAGGAGCAGCACGGCGACGGTCACCCCGGCGTGGATCCGCAGGTTGCGCTGCGCGCGGGGGGTGAGCGGACCGCGCCGGGGGCGACGCGGGCGCGGCGGGCGGGGCAGCCCGGCGAGCAGCGGGACGAGCTCGTCGCGGGTGCGGGCGGCGTAGGCGGCGGCCTGCCGCTCGTCGGACTCGGCGAGGGTCAGGCGCCCCTCGGCGGCGGCCGTCCGCAGCCGGGCGGTGACGTGCTCGCGCTCGGCGTCCGAGGCGAGCAGGGCGTCGGACCGGGGCGGGAGGCCGCCCGCGGTCGTCGCCGTGGGCGCGGTCGGGGCCGTGTCGGCCGGGAGCGGTGTGGCGGGGGACGGTGTGGCGGAGGACGGTGCGGCCGGTGCCGGTGCGGTGGCCGGTCCGGGTGCGGGACGGGTGTCCGGAGTCGCTGTCATGACGGCCAGCGTCGCCGTGCCGAGGGGGCGCGCGCGTCCGCCCGCGGTCGCCGATCCCGCTGCCGCCCCCGGGGAAGGAGCGGCCGCCCGCGTACTCCCGCGGGTGTACGGCACCGGTCACCGTCCGGACGACGACCGCTGTCGGTGCCCCGGTCTACGGTGTCCCGCGTGCCCGCCGACCGACGTCCGAGGTGGGGCGGGATCGCGCGGATCCTCGTCCCCGCGCTGGTCGTCGGCCTGTTCACCGTGGGCGGGACGGCGTTCTACGCCGTCCGCAGCGCGCAGTACCCGGACCCGGACACGACGGCGCTCCCGCTCGACGGGCTCGCCGCCGTGCTGCTCGCGGTGGGGCCGGTCGCGCTGCTGTTCCGGCACCTGAACCGGGTCGTGGCGCTCGCGGTGTGCGCGGCCGCGGTCGTCGTCTACCTGGGCCTGGGGTACCCGCTGCTGGGGCCGCTGGGGTTCGCGTTCGCCGTGGCGCTGGTGTCCGCGGTCGCCGCGGGGCGCCACCACCGGGCGCTCGCGGTGCTCGTCGTCGCGCTGGCCGTGCTGGCCGGGTGGCTGCTCGTGACCGGGCGGCCGATCCCGTGGCCGGCGACCGCGCCGGTGCTGGCCTGGCTGGCGGCGCTCGTCGCGGGCGGCGCCCTGTGGCGGGTCCGGCGCGAGCGCACGGCGCAGGCCCGGCGGGCCGCCGAGGCCGAGCGTCGGCGCAGCGCCGACGCCGAACGGCTGCGCATCGCCCAGGAGCTGCACGACGTGCTGGGCCACCACGTCTCCCTGATCAACGTGCAGGCCGGGGTCGCGCTCTACCTGATGGACGACGACCCGGAGCAGGCCCGCACCGCGCTCACCGAGATCAAGCGGGCCAGCCGCGACCTGCTGCGCGAGATGCGCTCCACCCTCGGCGTGCTGCGCGGGGTCGACGAGCAGGCACCGCGTGCGCCCACCCCCGGCCTGGACCGGCTCGACGCGCTGCTCGACGAGGTGCGCGTCGCGGGGCTGCCGGTGCACCGCGGCACCGAGGGGACCCCGCGGCCGCTGCCGACCGGGGTGGACCTGGCCGCGTACCGGATCGTGCAGGAGTCGCTGACCAACACGCGTCGGCACGCGGGGGCGGGCACCGCGGTGGTCACCCTCCGGTTCGGCGACGACGCGCTGGACCTGACCGTCGACGACGACGGTGCCGGCCCGGCGCCCGGCGCGGTGGACGGCACGGGGCTGACCGGCATGCGCGAGCGCGCGCGCTCGGTCGGCGGGACCCTGGAGGCGGGGCCGGGCCCGGAGCGGGGCTTCCGGGTGCACGCCCACCTGCCCGCGCCCCCGGCCGACCGCGCCGCCCCGGACGACCCCACCGTTCCGGGCGCCCCCGCCGCTCCGGCCGACGCCCCCGCCTCGGACGCCGCCGCCCCGGACCGTGCTGCCCCGGACGCCCGGCCGCACGTGGAACCGGCTGCGACCGGACGGGTGGGGTCGACCGGGGCGACCGACCGCCCCACGACCCCGGGAGCCGACAGGTGATCCGCGTCCTGCTCGCCGACGACCAGGCGCTCGTCCGCTCCGGGTTCCGCGCCCTGCTCGGTTCCCAGCCCGACCTGGACGTGGTCGCCGAGGCCGCCGACGGCGCACAGGCCGTCACCGCGGCCCGCGAGCACCACCCGGACGTCGTCCTCATGGACATCCGCATGCCCGGCACCGACGGCATCACCGCGACCCGGGAGATCACCGACGACCCGGACCTCGCCGGCACCCGGGTGGTCGTCCTGACCACCTTCACCGACGACTCCTACGTCTTCGACGCGATCCGCGGCGGCGCCAGCGGCTTCCTGGTCAAGGACTCCGAACCGGCCGACCTCATCCACGCCATCCGGGTCGTCCACAGCGGGGAGGCCCTGCTCGCCCCGGCGGTCACCCGCACCCTGATCGCCGAGTTCGCGGCGCGCTCCCGGGGCGGCCCCGACGGCGCGGTCCGGCTCGGCGAGCTCACCGACCGCGAGCGGGAGGTCCTCGCCGAGGTCGCGGCCGGGCTGTCCAACGACGAGATCGCCGCCCGCCTGCACATGAGCCCGACGACGGCGAAGACCCACGTCAGCCGCACGATGACCAAGCTCGGCGCCCGGGACCGCGCGCAGCTGGTCGTACTGGCCTACGAGTCGGGCCTGGTCCGCCCCGGCTGGCGCGGCTGAGAGGATCGCGGGCGTGACCACCGTCTTCGTGTTCAACGGCCCGAACCTCAACCTGCTCGGGACCCGCAAGCCGGAGGTGTACGGGACCACCGTGCTCGCCGACGTCGAGGCGCTGTGCCGGGAGTCGGCCGCCGCGCACCATCTCGAGCTGGACTTCCGCCAGACCAACCACGAGGGCGTCCTCGTCGACTGGATCCACGAGGCCGGTGCCGCGGTGAAGCGCGGCGACGCGGTCGGCCTGGTCCTCAACGCCGCCGCCTACACCCACACCTCGGTCGCGCTGCACGACGCGATCGAGGGCGCCGAGCTCCCCACGGTCGAGGTGCACATCTCCAACGTGCACGGCCGCGAGGCCTTCCGGCACCACTCGTTCGTCTCGCCGGTGGCGGCCGGGATCGTCGTCGGGTTCGGCGTCGACGGCTACGCACTCGCCATCGACGGGCTCGTCCGCAAGGCGCGCCCGCTGCGCGCGGTCTGACCGGGACCGCCGCTGCCGCACCCCCCGTGGGCGGCAGCGGCGGACCGGGCGCCGGTCACCCCCCGGCGACGGCCGACGGGTCCATCCACACGAACTCCAGGTGGTGGCCGTCCGGGTCGTCGATGCCGCGGCCGTACATGAAGCCGTGGTCCTCGGTCTTGCCGGACAGGGTGCCGCCCGCGGCCAGACCGGCGTCGATCAGCCGGTCGACGTCGTCGCGGCTCTCCACGCCGAAGGCGTTGATGACCTCCCGGGCGGTCCGCGGGTCGGCGACGCCGGGCTGCTCGGTGAACTCCCGGAACCGGTCCTGCGCCATCACCATGATCACGATGGCGTCGCTGACCACGAACGACGCGGTGCGCTCGTCGGAGAACTGCTCGTTCAGCCCGAAACCGAGCGCGGAGTAGAAGGTCTTCGCCGCGCCGAGGTCGGCGACCGGCAGGTTCACGAAGATCATGTTCGGCATCGCGGGCTCCTGTGTGGACGTGGCGCCGGAGGTTCCGGTGCCGTTCGAAGGGGTGGACCGGGCGCGGTGACCGGACTCATCGGTCGGCCGCCGGGAACTTCCCGCCGGGGCCGGGCAGGATCGGGGCCATGAGCGTGAAGTGGGGAATCATCGGTCCGGGCCGCATCGCCGACGCCGTCGCGCCGGACTTCGCGCACGTGCCCGGCGCCGAGCTCGTCGCCGTCGCGTCGCGTTCCGCGGAACGCGGCGCGGAGTTCGCCCGCCGGCACGGGATCGAGCGGGTGCACACCGGCTACCGGGCGATCCTCGACGACCCCGACATCGACGTCCTCTACGTCGCGACCCCGCACCCGCAGCACCGCGCGATCGCCCTGGCCGCGATCGAGGCCGGGAAGGCGCTGATGGTGGAGAAGGCGTTCACCGTCAGCTCCGTCGCGACCCGCGAGATCGCCGCGGCCGCCCGCCGCCGGGGCGTGTTCGTGATGGAGGCGATGTGGACGCGGTTCTTCCCGGCCGTCGTCCGGCTGCGCGAGCTCGTCGCCGAGGGCGCGATCGGGGAGGTCCGCTCCGTGCAGGCCGACCTCGGCGTGCGCAACCGCACCGCGGACGACGACCGCTTCTTCTCCCCGGAGCTCGGCGGCGGTGCCCTGTTCGACCTCGGCGTCTACGTGGTCTCGTTCGCCCAGATGCTGCTCGGCAGCCCCGGTACGGTCGCCGCGAGCGGTGCGCTGACGCCGTCCGGTGTGGACCTGGAGGAGTCGATCCTGCTCGGCTGGCCCGACGGCCGCAGCGCCGCACTGCAGGTCAGCCTGCAGTGCGCGATGCCCGGCTCGGCCCGGGTGATCGGCACCGAGGGCTGGATCGAGGTGCCGCCGCGCTTCCACCACCCGGACCGGATCGTGGTGCACCGGCACGGCGCCGACCCCGAGGAGATCGTGCTGCCGGCCACCGGGCGCGGCTACGCGCACGAGATCGAGGAGGTGACCCGCCGGGTCGCGGCCGGGGAGACCGAGAGCCCGGTCATGCCGCTCGCGGACACCGTCGCCGTCCAGGACGTCATGGCCGCCGTCGCCGACCGGGTCGGGATGGTCCCGGAAGAGGGACCGGCGTCCCTCTGACGGGTTGCGATGCGGTGACGGTCACTCGTCAAGCGCTTTACGACCGTTGCGTCGCGGAGTAGACCGAACGGCGTGTCCGACACCACGACCACATCCCAGCGCCGGGAGAGGACCTTTCTCGGCCACCCCGTCCAGCTCTCGACCCTGTTCGGCGTCGAGATGTTCGAGCGGTTCTCCTTCTACGGCATGCAGGGGATCCTGCTCATCTACATGTACTACTCGGCCACCCAGGGCGGCCTGGGTCTGGACGAGGGGGTGGCGGCGGGCATCGTCGGCGCCTACGGCGGCACCGTCTACCTCTCGACGATCCTCGCGGCCTGGTCCGCCGACCGGCTCTTCGGTCCCGAGCGGGTGCTGTTCGGCAGCGCCGTCTCGGTGATGGCGGGCCACATCGCGCTGGCCCTGGTCCCCGGTGCGCCCGGGCTCGCGATCGGCCTGGTGCTGGTCGCGTTCGGCAGCGGCGGGATCAAGGCGAACGCCTCGACGATCCTGGCGTCGCTCTACGGCCCGGGCGACGACCGTCGCGACGCCGGGTTCTCGATCTTCTACCTGGGCGTCAACATCGGTGCCTTCAGCGGGCCGCTGCTCACCGGGCTGCTGCAGTCGACGTGGGGCTTCCACATCGGCTTCGGCGCCGCCGCGGTCGGCATGGCGATCGGCCTGGTCCAGTACTGGTTCAACCGGCGCGCGCTCCCGGAGTCGGGCTGGGTCGTCCCGAACCCGCTCCCGGCCGCCACCCGGATCCGGGCCGGGATCGGCGCGGTCGCGCTGCTGGTCGTCGTCGGTGTCCTGATCGCCACCGACGTGATCACCGCCGACCGGCTGAAGTGGATCGTGTTCGGGATCGTCCTGGTCGCGACCGTCTCCTACTTCACGCTCATGTTGACCAGCCCGAAGGTGGACCGCGTCGAGCGCCGCCGGGTGCTGGCGTTCCTGCCGATGTGGCTCGCCTCGGTGATGTTCTGGGCGATCTTCCAGCAGATCTTCACCGTGCTCACCATCTACGCCGACAAGCGCCTGGACCGGACGATCCTCGGCTGGGAGATGCCGGTGACCTGGACCCAGTCGATCGAGCCGGTCTTCGTCATCCTGCTCGCCGGCGTCTACGCCACGGTGTGGACCAAGCTCGGGCCGCGCCAGCCGTCGTCGCCGCTGAAGATGGCGATCGGCACCGTGGTCGTCGGCTGCGCGTTCCTGCTGTTCGTGCCGTTCGCCGGCACCGGCGCCAACGGGACGCCGCTGCTCGCGGTCGTCGGGATCCTGCTGGTGTTCTGCCTGGCCGAGCTGTTCACCTCGCCGGTCGGGCAGTCGCTGTCGACCAAGCTGGCGCCGCAGGCGTTCCAGACCCAGATGGTGGCGCTGTTCTTCCTGTCGGTCTCGATGGGCACCGTGCTCTCCGGGCTGCTCGCGGAGCTCTACAGCGAGGGCGCCGAGGTGGCCTACTTCGGCATCACCGGGGTGACCGCGATCGTGGTCGGCCTGGTCGTCGTCGCGCTGGTGCCGAAGCTGAAGGTCCTGATGGAGGGCGTCCGCTAGGCTCCGGTCGAACACCGGTTCGATCCGTCCCCAGCTGTGCACACACCTGTGGACAACTCCGGTGGATCACCGACGACGGGTGCGCCGGATCGTCGGTGAGTCCATCGTGTCGCCGGCCATCTCCCGGGCGATCCGCACGACGTGCGCGCGGACGTCCGGGGGCTGGTCGGCGATCCGCATCGCCAGCATCTCCAGCACCGAGGCCAGGCCGAACGCGATCTCGGGGCGGCTGAGCCCGGCGTAGCGCGCCTGCACGGCCTCGTGCCGCAGCGCGGCCGCGGCGGCGAGCACCGTCTCGCGGTCGGTGCGCAGGGCGGCCAGCCGCCGTCGTTCGTGGGTGTTCATGCTCCCCCGGTCGTCGCTGCGGAGCCGTCGCGGGCGACGGCCGGTCCGCACCCGGGGGAGCGGGCGCGGCGACCAGCGTGCCCCGCCCGCCCCGGCAGACGCCAGACGGGTCCCCGAGATGTCGCACACACGTTCGACTCAGAGCAGCAGCAGGGCCACGCCGAGTGCCGAGAACGCCCCCCGGAGGTGGTTCGCGGCGCTCCACCGCGGGGCGAACGCGGCCCAGTCGCCGTCGCGCTCCAGGGCGTTGTTGAGCGGGATGTTCACCGCGGCGGTCACGGCGAACCCGGCCAGCACCGCGACCCCGCCCGCGATCCGCAGCGGCTGCCCGCCGAGCGCCCCGGCCACCGTCACCGCGCCGGCGAGCAGTGCGGTGCCGGCGAACAGCGTCCCGAACACCGGGTTCACGATCACCCGGTTCACCCCGCGCATCACCGCGACCGCCTCCGCGGCGGGGCGACGACGCAGGGCGGGGAGCACCGCGACCGAGAAGGCCAGGTAGACCCCGCCGAGCAGGCCGGCCCCGGTGAGGGTGGCGCCGTCGAGGACGCCGGTCATCCCGCCACCCCCGCCGCCCACTCCTCGACGGTCAGCACGCCGTCGACGGCGCCCCGCGGGCCGTGCGCGCGGATCTCCCCGCGGTTGAACGCCCGGTTCATCGCGACGTGCAGCCGCGCCCCGTCCGCGGACAGCCCGGCCCCGCGCAGCAGCCGCTCCATCTCCTCGTCCGGGACGCGCACGTAGGCCAGGTCCGGCAGGCCCAGCGCGGGCCCGAGCGCGGCGACGGCGTCGGGCACCGTCCGGTCCGCCGCGCCCTGCACCTCGACGGCCCCCGGCGCGTCCGGGGCGAGCAGTGCCGCGGCGGCGGCCCGGCCGACGTCGCGGGTGGCGACCATCGGCAGCGCGACGTCCGGGTCGACCGAGTCCGCGTGCACCCCGTGCGCCCGCATGGCGTCGACCGACCACAGGAAGGACTCCAGGAACAGGCCCGGCCGGACCCGGGTGACGTGCGCGTCGAGCGTCGCCAGCCGGGCCTCCTGGTCGTGCAGGCTGCCCAGGTACCCGGTCGCGGCGAGGTCGGGGCCGCCCGGAACCTCCGCCCCGAGCGAGCTCAGCGCGACGACCCGGGGCACGGCCGCGTCCCGCAGCGCGGCGACGACCGACTCCCCGAGCCGGGCCTGGTGGGCGGCGTGGTCGGGCCCGGTGACGTCGAACGGCAGCAGCACGAACGCGGCGGCCGCGCCGTCGAACGCCCGGCGCAGGAACGCCCGGTCGCCCAGGTCACCGGGCCACGGCCGCACCCCCGGCGCGGCGACGGCCGGGCGGCGCGCGACGGCGCGGACGTCCACCCCGGCCGCGGTCAGCTCCCGGACGACCTGCGATCCCACGTTCCCGGTCGCACCCAGCACGGTGATCATGTCGAACTCCTCTCGTCGGTGTCCGTCCACGATCACCGCCGTCGACCGGACGGAGAATGGCTATGGATCCACAACTGATGCTCGTTCGTCCACAGGTGGGGATGAGCTGTGGACGGACTGTCATGCTGTGCACCGTGTCCACCGCGCCGCCGTTCCCGGCCGCCGACCCGCTCGGGGAGGCGCTGCACGTGCTGCGGATGGACGGCGTCTTCTACTGCCGCTCCGAGCTCGGCGAGCCGTGGGGGATGACGCTGCCGCCGACGCCGGGCTGCCTCTGGTTCCACGTCGTCACCTCCGGCGGGTGCCGGCTCACCGTCGACGGCGCCGGCGCCGGCGCCGGCGCCGGCGCCGGCGGCGGGGACGGGACCGGGGACGGGGCCGACCGCGCGCTGCGGCCCGGCGAGCTCGTCGTCGTACCGCGGGGGACCGGGCACGTGCTGCGCAGCGCGCCCGGTGTGTCCGCCCCGGACATCCGGTCGATCCCGCACCCGATGCTCGACGGGCGCTACGCCCTGCTCCGGCACGGCGGCGACGGTCCGGTGACCCGGATGGTGTGCGGCGCGGTCCGGTTCTCCCACCCCGCCGCGGGCGACCTCGTCGCGAGCCTGCCCGACCTCGTCCGGGTCGAGCCGTCGCCGATCGGGGACCGGGTGCAGGACACACTGCGGCTGCTGGCCGCGGAGGTCGAGCACGGCGGCCCCGGCAGCGACGCGGTGATCACCCGGCTGGCCGACGTGCTGGTCCTCCAGGCGGTGCGCGGCCGGCTGCAGGCCGACGCGGCCACCCGCACCGGCTGGCTCGGGGCGCTCGCCGACGACCGGATCGGCCGCGCGCTCGCCGCGGTGCACCGCGAGCCGGAGCGGGACTGGACGGTCGCCGCGCTCGCCGCGACGGCGGCCATGTCGCGGTCGGCGTTCTCCGCCCGGTTCACCGAGCTCGTCGGCGAGTCCGCGATGGGCTACGTGACCCGGTGGCGGATGCACGCCGCCGCCGAGTTCCTGTCAGGGGGGAGTGGGACGGTGGCGCAGGCGGCCCACCGGTTCGGCTACCGCTCCGAGGCGGCGTTCGCGCGGGCCTTCTCGCGGGTCGTCGGGGAGCCCGCCGGACGGGTGCGCCGGCACGGGCTCGCGGGCACGGCCGACGCCCTCGCCGCCTTCCGGAGCTGATCCGGGCCCTCGCACACACGTTCGACAGAGGGCTGCTACGCTGCGGCGACGCCACCGTGAGAGGAGCAGCGCATCAGGTCGATCGTCCCGTATCCGGATCTCTCGCGACCGTTCTAGACGGCTGTATGCGATGGCATGCGCGTGTGTCGATGTCGTCGTATGACGCTATCTAGTGCTGGTGCGAGAAAGCGGTACAGAGTCGGATCGACGGTCGATGCACTCGTCTGCGCTTCTCTCGGGACGATCCGAGACAGGGCTAGAGAACGCTACGTGCGCCCGCCCGCTCGGGTCGTCTGCGCTTCTCTAGCGTGCGCGCGAGACGGCGGGAGAGAGCCCGAGGTGCCGCCGGCCGGCACCCGGGCCCGGGTGCTCACAGGTGGGCGAGCTTCTCCGGGTTGCGTACCGCGTAGACCGCGGTGACCAGGTCGGCCCCGTCCACCTCGGACACCTCGATGAGCACGACGCTGTCGACGCCGTCCGGCCCCCGCACCACCACCGCGGGGAGCCCGTTGAACTCCGCGGCGCCGGTCAGCGCACCCGGCAGCGGCCGCGCCGCCAGCCCGACGAGGAACCGCGCGACCTTCTCCGCCCCGCGGATCGGGCGCCGGGCCGCCGACACCGCGCCGCCGCCGTCGGCGAGCGAGACGACCTCGGGGGCCAGCAGCGCGGTCAGCGCCGCGACGTCGCCGCCCAGCGCCGCCCCGACGAACGCCTCCGCCACCCGACGGGCCCGGTCCGGGGGCACGGTGAAGCGCGGCCGGCGGGCCCGCACGTGCTCGCGCGCCCGGCGCGCGATCTGCCGGACCGTGGCGACCGGGCGCCCGGTCGCGGCGGCGATCTCGTCGTAGCCGGTGCCGAAGGCCTCCCGCAGCACGAACACCGCACGCTCCTCCGGGGCGAGAGTCTCCAGCACGAGCAGCATCGCGACGGTCACGTCGTCGGTGCGCAGGGCGCGGTCGGCGGCGCCGTCGTCGCCGGTCGGCAGCGGGTCGGGCAGCCACGGTCCCGGGTAGGTCTCCCGGGCCCGGGCCACGGTGCGCAGCCGGTTCAGCGCCTGCCGCGACACCACCCGCGCCAGGTACGCCCGCGGGTTCCCCACCTCGTCGTGCGCGGTGGCCGACCAGCGCAGCCAGCTGTCCTGCAGCACGTCCTCGGCGTCGGCGACGCTGCCGAGGATCTCGTAGGCGACGGCGAACAGCAGGCCGCGGTGACGGTCGAACTCGGCGAGCGGGTCCACCTCAGGCCACCCGCCCCCGGGCCCGGCGCAGCGCATAGCGGCACACCTGCTCCTTCACCACGGCCGCCGCGCCGCCGCCGAGCGCGACCGGCCGGGGCACGTCGTGGCGGTCCACGAGCTGGATCAGCGCGGCATCCGGCCCGAGCGCCAGGCACTGCGCGGCGTAGGACACCGAGGCCGCCGGTGCGGGGCGTCCGCGCAGGCCCGCGAGCACGGTCCGTGCCGCGGCGACCCCGAGCGGGAGGGCGGCCTGGCAGCTCGCGCGGACCAGCCCGACCTCCGGTGGGGCGGCGACGGCGTCGCCCGCGCCGACGATCCGGGCGTCGCCGGTGCAGGTGAGCGTGGCGTCGGTGCGCAGGCGGCCGTCGTCGTCGACGGGCAGGCCGGAGTCCCGGGCCAGCCCCGGGACCGCGGGCGTCGTGGTCCACACGACCAGTTCGGCGCCGAGCGCGGCCGGGTCGGTCACCGTGACGCCCTCACCGACCTCCACCCCCAGCGACGCCAGCCGGGCGCGGACCCGGTCCCGGCTGCGGGCGGGCAGCTCCGCGGCGACCGGGCCCGCCGACAGCAGCCGCACGCGCAGGCCGGGCCGGGCGGCGGCGAGCTCGGTGGCCGTCTCCAGCCCGGTCAGCCCCGCCCCGACGACGGCGACGACCGCCCCGTCGGGCAGGGCCGCGGCGGCGTCGTGCACCCGGCGGGCGCCCTCCAGGGTGTCCACCCGCAGCGCGCCGTCCGGGGCCGTCCCCGCCCCGCTGCCGACCGCGTACACGAGCCGATCGAACCGCAGCACGTCGCCGTCGTCGAGGGTCGCCGTGCCGTCCCCGATCCGGGTGACCCGCGCCGCGCGGGTGCGGACCCGCCGGTGCAGGACCTCGCGCAGCGGGACCGTCGCCGCCCCGGTGCCCGCGGCGAGCCGGTGCAGCCGCACCCGCTCGACGAACTCCTCCCGCGGGTCGACGACCGTGACCGCCGTCCCGCCCGCCGCGATCCGGTTCGCCGCAGCGACCCCCGCGTACCCCGCTCCGACCACCAGCACCGTCGCGTCCATGTCGCTCTCCTCCCGTGTGTGCGCTGTCGGGACTCCGACACCGCCCGGGCCGCCCGCGTGACGATCTGTGTCCGGGGTCACCGGTCGGCGCGTGGCAGGGTGGGCCCATGAGCGGGGTGGCGGTGGTGACCGGGGCCGGGTCGGGCATCGGCGAGGCGGTGACCCGCGGCCTGCTCGACGCCGGCTGGCGGGTCGCACTGGCCGGGCGCCGGCGTGAGCCCCTGACCGGGGTCGCGGCGGGCCGCGACGGGACGCTCGCCGTCCCCACCGACGTCACCGACCCCGCCTCGGTCGACGCCCTGTTCGCCGCGGTGCACGAGCGCTGGGGCCGGGTCGACCTGCTGGTCAACAACGCCGGCACGTTCGGCGCGGGCGGCACCGTCGACGAGATCTCCGTCGAGGACTGGAACGCGGCCGTCGCGGTCAACCTCACCGGCTCGTTCCTCTGCGCCCGGGCGGCGTTCGCGGCGATGCGGGCCCAGGACCCGCAGGGCGGGCGGATCATCAACAACGGCTCGATCTCCGCGCACGTCCCCCGGCCGGGCAGCGCGCCCTACACCGCCACCAAGCACGCGATCACCGGGCTGACCAAGTCGCTCTCGCTCGACGGCCGCGGGTTCGGCATCGCCTGCGGTCAGATCGACATCGGCAACGCCGCCACCGAGATGACCGCGGGCATCGCGACCGGCGCCAAGCAGGCCGACGGCTCGGTGCGGCCGGAGGCCACCTTCGACGTCCGGCACGTGGCCGACGCCGTCGTCTACATGGCCGGGCTGCCGCCGGAGGCGAACGTGCAGTTCCTGACCGTCGCGGCGACGACGATGCCCTGGCTCGCCCGGGGCTGAGGGGGCGTCTCTTTCTGAGACTTCCGTCACCTGCCGTCGCGGGGGACACTGTGCGAATGACTCGGAGGATGCACGTCCTTCGCCTGATCGTGCATGCCCGGTCGCGCCAGCCGGTGCTGCTGCTCGGCGAGGCCGACGGCGACCGCTGCGTGCCGGTGTTCCTGCGGCCCCCGCAGGCCGAGGTCATCGCCGTGGGCCCGCGCGACGACGAGGGCACCCCGCTCACCCAGGACGTGCTGCTCCCGGTCGTGGAGGCCCTGGGCCGCACCCTGGAACAGGTCGAGATCTCGGACCTCGTCGACGGCGTCTACACCGCCGAGCTGGTCTTCGACGGCGGCACCCGGCTGGCCGTGCGACCGTCGGACGCGTTGTCGCTGGCCGTCCGGGAGGGGCTGCCGATCGGGATGGCCGAGCACGTGCTCGACGAGGTCGGCCAGGCCGTCGACGACGTCCTGCCCCCCGACGGCGACGACACCACCGGCGCCGCCGCGCAGGCCCGCGCGGCCACCGCCGGCCCGCCGGAGCAGCAGATGCAGGAGTTCCGCGAGTTCATCGACGAGGTGTCGCCGGAGGACTTCCGCTAGGCCGCGGCCGGCGCCCCGGCCCACAGCTCGGCGTAGCGCCCGCCCCGGGCGAGCAGCCCGGCGTGGTCCCCGCGCTCGACGATCCGGCCCTGTTCGAGCACGAGGATCTCGTCTGCGTGGCGGACGGTGGACAGCCGGTGCGCGATGACGAGCGCGGTCCGCCCGTCCAGCGCCTCGGCCAGCGCCGCCTGCACCGCGGCCTCCGAGGTGGTGTCCAGGCTGGCCGTGGCCTCGTCCAGCACCACGATCCGCGGCCGGGCCAGCAGCACCCGCGCGATCGTCATCCGCTGGCGCTCCCCGCCGGACAGCCGGTACCCCCGCTCCCCGACGACGGTCCCGAGTCCGTCCGGCAGGGCCGCCACCAGGCCGTCGAGCCGGGCCCGGCGCAGCGCCGCCCACAGCTCGGCGTCCGTGGCCTCCGGTGCCCCGATCCGCAGGTTCGCCGCCACCGTGTCGTGGAGCAGGTGCCCGTCCTGGGTCACGAACCCGACCGCGCGGTGCACCGAGGCGGTCGTCAGCTCGCGCACGTCCACCCCGCCGATCCGGACCGCGCCGTCGCCGACGTCGTAGAGGCGGGCGAGCAGCTGGGCGACCGTGGACTTCCCGGCCCCCGACGACCCGACGACCGCCACCACCGCCCCGGGCGCCGCGCGGAACGAGACGTCGTGCAGCACCTGCTCGCCGCCGCGGGTGTCGAGCGTCGCGACCTCCTCCAGCGACGCCAGCGACACCTGGTCGGCGGTCGGGTAGGCGAACGAGACCCGGTCGAACTCGACGCCGACCGGCCCGTCGGGCACCGGGCGCGCGTCCGGGGCGTCGGTGATCATCGGCTCCAGGTCGAGCACCTCGAGCACCCGCTCGAAGCTGACCAGCACGGTCATGATCTCCATCCGGGCGCCGGCCAGCGCGGTCAGCGGCTGGTAGAGCCGGGTCAGCAGCAGCGCGAGCGCCACGACGTTCCCCGCCGACAGCGCCCCGGCCAGCGCGAACCCGCCCCCGACCCCGTAGACGACGGCGACGGCCAGCGACGACGCGAGCGTCAGCGCCGTCACGAACGTCCACTGCAGCATCGCCGAGCGCACCCCGATCGCACGGACCCGGTCGGCCCGTTCGGCGAACTCCGCGGACTCGCGCTCCGGGCGGCCGAACAGCGTGATCAGGGTGGCGCCGGGCGCGGAGAACCGCTCGGTCATCCGGGTGCTCATCGCCGCGTTGTGGTCCGCGGCCGCCCGCTCCAGCGCGGCCAGCCGCCGCCCCATCAGCCGGGCCGGGACCAGGAACGCCGGCAGCAGCAGCGTCACCAGCAGGGTCACCGGCCAGGAGATCACCAGCATCGCGGCGAGGGTCAGCACCAGCACGACGACGTTGGACACCACCCCGGCGAGGGTGTCGGAGAACGCCCGCTGCGCCCCGAGCACGTCGGAGTTCAGCCGCGACACCAGAGCGCCGGTGCGGGTGCGGGTGAAGAACGCGACCGGCATCCGCTGCACGTGGTCGAACACGGTGGTCCGGAGCTGGTGGATCAGGCTCTCGCCGAGGTTCGCCGAGTACCAGCGGGTCAGCATCGACAGCGCCGCCTCGACCAGCGCGACGGCCGCCATCAGCCCGGCCAGCAGCGCGAGCACCGACAGCGGCTCGCCGCGGGTCACCGCGTCGGTGGCCCGCCCGGCCAGCAGCGGCACCGCCACCGTCAGCACGGCGGCGGCGGTGCTCACGGCGAGGAACGCCGCGATCCGCCGCCGGTGCGGCCGGGCGAAGGCCAGGATCCGACGGGCCGTCTCCCCGGCCGGGCGGGTGCGCCTGCCGGGCTCGGTGCTCGCGTTGCGCAGGGCCGTCCAGGTGCTCGCGTCCATGGTGCGGCACGCTACGAACTGAAGTTGACTTCAGGTCAAGTGCGGGCTCTCACGCGGCCGCGAGCCCGGGCTCCTCGTTCAGGTCCGGCAGCGTCCACGGCCGTGCGACGACGACCAGCGCGATCCCGGCGAGCGCGATCGCGCCGAACATGGCGGTGCCCATCGCGGCCGCGTCGTTGCCGAGCAGCCCGACCACGGGCGAGGTCGCGGCGCCGATCCCGAACTGCAGCGACCCCAGCAGCGCCGACGCCGTCCCGGCGGACTCGCCGTGCCGGGCCAGCGCCAGCGCGGGCGCGTTCGGCAGGACGAAGCCACAGGCCAGCAGCAGTGCCCACACCCCGGCGAGCACGGCGGGCAGGCCGCCGGTGCCGGTCGCGGTGAGCACGGCCAGCACGAGCCCGACGAGCACCCCCGCGGCGACGGCGGTCGACATCACCTGGCGGGGCTCGAAGCGGCGCAGCACCACCGGGTTGAGCTGGGTGCCGACGACCAGCCAGATCGCGCCGGCGCCGAAGGCGATGCCGAACGTCTGCTGGTCCATCCCGAACTGCTGCTGGTAGACGTACGCGGCGCCGGAGACGTAGCTGAACAGCGCGCCCATCGCGAGCCCGGCGACGAGCACCAGCCCGACGAAGGTCCGGTCGCGCAGCAGCCCGCCGTAGGTCCGCAGGGTGGGGCCGAACCGGGCCGACCGGCGTCGGGAGACGGGGAGGGTCTCGGGCAGCCCCGAGGTGACCACGGCCAGCATGACCAGGCCGTAGCCGGCCAGGAACAGGAAGACCCCGCGCCAGGAGACCCAGTTGAGCAGGGCGGCGCCGAGGGTCGGGGCGAGCACCGGGAAGGCGCCCATCACCAGGATCAGCCGCGAGAGCATGGTCGCTGCGGCCCGGCCGGTGAACAGGTCGCGCACCACGGCGAGACCGATCACCGCGCCCGCCGAGGCGCCGACGCCCTGCAGCACCCGCAGCACCGCCAGCAGCTCGATGCTCGGGGCGAGGGCGACCAGCGCGGAGGCCAGCACGTGCACGGCGGTGCCGGCGAGCAGGAGCCGGCGCCGGCCGTAGGCGTCGGACAGCGGGCCGATCACCAGCTGGCCGAGCGCGAGACCGGCGAGCGTGCCGGTCAGCGTCAGCTGCACGACCGGCTCGGACGCGACGAGGTCGCGCCCGACGTCCGGCAGCGCGGGCAGGTACGTGTCGATCGTCAGTGGACCGAGCGCGATCAACGCGCCCAGGATCAGCGCGATCCGTAATCGGCTCGGCGCGGTGACTGCAGTGGTGGTCACTCGGACGTCCCCCCTCGTGTGGCCGAACGGTGCAACCTCACGAGGGGTGACGCCGATTCCGCCCGGACATCACCGGACGGGTGAGCGCGCTCACACGTCGATCACCGGGTGGCGGGCTCCAGTCGCACCTGCACCCACTTCGACGTCGGGCAG
The DNA here is from genome assembly GCF_020496225.1 of Pseudonocardia sp. ICBG162. NCBI lineage: Bacteria > Bacillati > Actinomycetota > Actinomycetes > Pseudonocardiales > Pseudonocardiaceae > Pseudonocardia > Pseudonocardia sp. ICBG162. Next base: position 1,102,962 of record NZ_JAHLJD010000031.1, on the reverse strand, counting down.
CGCGAGGACTCCGCGTAGGACTCGAGCGGGATCAGCGGGTTCGTCTCCGGGTAGTACGCGGCGATGCAGCCCTTCGGCGTCGAGTACGACACCAGCCGGAAGTCGTCCGCGCGCCGCTCGCTGCCGTCGGTCCACTCGCTGACCAGATTCACCCGGTCGCCGTCGGCGAAGCCCAGCTCGCGCAGGTCGGCGTCGGAGATGAACACGACCCGGCGGCCGGAGTGGATGCCGCGGTAGCGGTCGTCCAGGCCGTAGATCGTGGTGTTGAACTGGTCGTGGCTGCGCAGGCTCTGCAGGACCAGGCGGCCCTCGGGCAGCGTCAGCACCTCCAGCGGGCTGACGGTGAACTCCGCCTTGCCCGACGCCGTCGGGAAGGTGCGGCTGTCCCGCGGCGGGTGGGCGAGGGTGAACCCGCCGGAGCGGGCGATCTTCTCGGTGTAGGCCTCGCAGCCCGGGACGACCCGGCCGATCCGGTCGCGGATGCGGTCGTAGTCGGCGGCGAAGTCGGCCCACGGGACGAGGTGGTCGGCGCCGAGGGTGGCCCGCGCGATCCCGCACAGGATGTCGACCTCGGAACGCAGCAGCTCACCGGCCGGCTCGGAGCGGCCGTGCGAGGCGTGCACCGCCGACATCGAGTCCTCGACGGTGACCCGCTGCGCCCGGCCGCCGGTCAGGTCCTTCTCGGTGCGCCCCAGCGCGGGCAGGATCAGCGCGTCGGTCCCCGCGACGACGTGCGACCGGTTCAGCTTGGTCGAGATCTGCACGGTCAGCGCGCAGCGCTCCAGCGCCGGCTCGGTGACGCCGGTGTCCGACATCGCCTGGGAGAAGTTGCCGCCCAGGCCGACGAACACACTCGCCCGCCCGTCGGCCATCGCCTGCACCGCCGCGACCGAGTCGTGGCCGTGCTCGCGGGGCGGCTCGAAGCCGAACTCGTCGCGGATCGCGTCGAGGAAGCTGTCCGCGACCCGCTCCCAGATGCCCATCGTGCGGTCGCCCTGCACGTTGGAGTGACCACGGACCGGGCACAGGCCCGCGCCCGGCTTGCCGATCATGCCCTGGAGCAGGGCGACGTTCACCATCTCCTTGATCGTGTTCACGGCGTTGCGGTGCTGGGTGATGCCCATCGCCCAGCAGTTCACGATCCGCTTCGAGGTCGCGAGCATCTCCGCGGCCTTCTCGATCTCGCCCCAGGTGAGCCCGGTCGCGGCGACGACGGCGTCGCGGTCCAGGTCCTTCACGTGCGCGGCGTAGGCCTCGAAGCCGTTCGTGTGCCGCTCGATGAAGTCGCGGTCCAGCACGCTGCCCGGGTTGCGGTCCTCGGCGGCGAGCAGCAGGTGCCCGAACGCCTGCCACAGCGCGAGGTCGCCGTTGCTGCGGATCTGCAGGAACTCGTCGGCCAGGTGGGTGCCGATGCCGGACATGCCGCGCGGGGTCTGCGGGTTGTCGAACTTGAACAGCCCGGCCTCGGGCAGCGGGTTGACCGCGAGGATCCGCGCGCCGTTCTTCTTGGCCGTCTCCAGCGCCGACAGCATGCGTGGGTGGTTGGTGCCCGGGTTCTGCCCGGAGATGACGATCAGGTCGGCGTCGTGCAGGTCCTGCAGCGAGACCGAGCCCTTGCCGACGCCGATCGCCTCGGCCAGGCCGACCGAGGTCGACTCGTGGCACATGTTCGAGCAGTCGGGCAGGTTGTTCGTGCCGTAGGCGCGGGCGAACAGCTGGTAGACGAACGCGGCCTCGTTCGAGGCTCGGCCGGAGGTGTAGAACAGCGCCTCGTCCGGGCTCGACAGGGCGCGCAGGTGGGTCCCGACCAGGTCGAACGCGTCGTCCCACGAGATGGGCTCGTAGTGCGTGCCGCCGGCCCGGCGGACCATCGGGTGGGTCAGCCTGCCCTGGCTCTCCAGCCAGTGCGCACTGCGGTCCCGCAGGTCGGCGATGGAGTGCTCGGCGAAGAACTCGGGGGTGACCCGGCGGCGGTCGCCCTCCCAGGACACGGCCTTCGCGCCGTTCTCGCAGAACTCGGCGGTGTGCCGCTCGCCCGGGGCCGGGTCCGGCCAGGCGCAGCTCATGCAGTCGAAGCCGTCGACCTGGTTCATCGTGAGCAGGTTCTTGGCGGTCTTCACCACGCCCTGTTCGGCGAGGGAGCGCTTCATGGAGATCGCAACGGCCTTCGCCCCGGCGGCGGAGGTCTTCCGATCCGAGACGCGCAGATCGGACTCCTCGGTATCGACCGGGGGGTGGATCGGGGCGCTGTTGACCGGGGTGGGGGACACGGGCACCTCATCTGGAACACAACGACAGCAGAACGAGTCAGGCTACCCACGCGTGCGGGGCTCGGAAACGATGTTGCCCCAGCGCAGGATCAGGCGCGCAGCAGGCCTGTGGGTGACGACTAATGTATCAGTCGCGACTCGCGGATGCGGTGCGTCGGTGGCTCCCTGCGACCTGCCGGGTGGCGACGCTGATCCGGTTCCAGGCGTTGATCGTCGCGATCGTGGTGACCAGCAGGGTCAGGGCCCGCTCGTCGAACACCGCGGCGGCCTCGTCCCACACCGCGTCCGGGACGGCGTCGGGCCGGTCGGCCAGCCGGGTCACCTCCTCGGTGAGGGCCAGCGCGGCCCGCTCCTCGCGGGTGAACCACGGGGCCTCCCGCCAGGCGGCGACGGAGAACAGGCGCTCGACGGTCTCGCCGGAGTCCAGCGCGTCGTGCGAGTGCATGTCCATGCAGAAGCCGCAGCCGTTGATCTGCGACGCCCGCAGCCGCACGAGCTCCTGCAGGGCGTGCGGGAGGACGGCGTCGTCGCGGGTGGAGGCCTCCAGCGCGGTCAGGGCGCGGTAGCTGTCCGGGACGTGGCGGTAGGGCCGGGCGATGCGCGGTTCCATGGTGGTTCCCTCCGGGTCGGTGGCGTTCGTCGGTGGTGCGGTCACGGTGCGAGTGCGGCCCGGACGCGCTGCGGTGCGTCCGGGGCGGTGCGGACGACGTCCGCGGCGACCTCGGCGAGCGAGCGGCCGGCCAGCTCGCGACGCCAGGCGAGCTCGGCCGAGCGCATGGACAGCGAGATCGCACAGTGGCCGGAGTAGTCGAGCGCCGGGTCCCCACCCGGCGCCGCGCCGAGGATGGAGGTGCAGCGGAACGCCTCCTCCGGTCCCTCCAGTGCGACGACGACGTCGAGCAGGGACACCTCCGCCGGGTCCCGGGCGAGGCGGAAGCCGCCGCGCGGGCCGGGCACCGACTCGCAGATCCCGGCCCGGACCAGGGCCTGGAGCTGCTTGTTCAGGTAGGCGGGCGGGAGGTCGTAGAAGCCGGCCAGCCGGGCGCCGGGCACCGGCCCGCCGACCCAGGCGAGGTTCAGGCAGCAGTGCAGTGCCCACTCGACGCCCTGGCTCATCCGCATGTTCCGGATACTACGTATCCAGGATCTACTTTGTCCAGGATTCGGGCGACGCCGGTCTCCGCGAACTTCCGAGGCACACGACCGACGGCCGGCCCCGGAAGCTCCCGGGGCCGGCCGTCGGTCGTGCGGGGTGGTCGCGGCTCAGCCGGTCTCGACCTGGTCGGTCAGGGGCTCGGCCGGACGGCCGGGGGCGGGGGCCCACGCCTCGTCGTCGAGCATCGGGCAGGCCAGCCACTCCTCCGGGACGCCGAAGCCGTCGACCAGCGTGCGGGCGTAGGGCCGCAGCTCGGCGCACAGCGCGTTGACCAGCGGCCGGATCGAGCGGGACTCGGCCGCGGTGAGCCGGCCGGTCTCCAGGTACCAGGCCCGCTCGCGGTCGATCACGGTGAGCACGTGCAGGTCGTAGACCCGCTCGAGCAGCGCGCGCACCGCCGGGTCGCCGACGGTCACGAGCTTGTCCGCGAACGACGCCTCCACCAGCGTGTCCACGTGCGCCCGGGCCGCGGCGAGCAGCAGGTCCTGGGCGGAGTTGAAGACGGCGAACTCGTCGTTGCCCTTGCGCATGGCCGGTGCCAGGTTGCGGATCGCGGCGGCCAGGGTGTCCTCGCGACGGACCGCGAGCAGCTCCCGGCGGCGCGCGCGGTCGGTCAGGTCGATCCCGCGGAACGGGAGCCGCCGGGTCAGCGACGCGGCCCCGGTGTGCTCGGCCAGCACCCCGGCGAGCTGACGGCCGAGCAGCGGCGCGATCTCGAGCGGGTTGCCCTTCTTGATCGTGCGGCCGTAGTCCGACAGCAGCTCCTTGGCCAGCAGCTGGAGCAGGACCGTGTTGTCGCCCTCGAACGTGGTGAACACGTCGGTGTCCGCCTTGAGGGCGGGCAGCAGGTTCTCCTCCAGGTAGCCCGCGCCGCCGCAGGCCTCCCGGCAGGTCTGGATGGTGTGCGTGGCGTGCCAGGTCGCGATCGCCTTGATCCCGGCGGCGGACTGCTCGAGCGTGCGCTGCTCGCGTGCGCCGACCGGTCCGGCACCGGGGGCCTGGATGTCGTGCATCCGCTGGACCAGGTCGTCCTGGGTGAAGTGCAGGGCGAACGTGGTCGCCAGCGCGGGCAGCAGCTTCTGCTGGTGGGCGAGGTAGTCGAGGACGGCGATCTCCTCGCCGGTCGCCGGGTTGGCGAACTGGCGACGGCGCTCGCCGAACCGCACGGCCAGGGTGAGCGCCTTCTCGGTCGCCGCGCCGGCGCCGCCCGCCACCGAGATGCGGCCGCGGACCAGCGTGCCGAGCATGGAGAAGAACCGTGCCGTCTCGTTCTCGATCGACGACGAGTACGTCCCGTCCGGGGCGACGTCGGCGAAGCGGTTGAGGAGGTTCTCGCGCGGGATGCGGACGTGGTCGAAGGCCAGCCGTCCGTTGTCGACGCCGTTGAGTCCGGCCTTGCGGCCGTCGTCGCCGATCTGCACGCCGGGCAGGGCCTTGCCGTCGCTGTCGCGCAGCGGCACGAGGAAGGCGTGCACGCCGGGCTTCTCGTCGCCGGTGATCAGCTGGGCGAACACGACCGCCATCCGGCCGTCCCGCGCGGCGTTGCCGATGTACTCCTTGCGGGCCTGCGGGTACGGGGTGTGGACGACGAACTCGCCCGCCTCCCGGTCGTAGGTCGCGGTGGTGTGCAGGTGCTGGACGTCCGAGCCGTGCCCGGTCTCGGTCATCGCGAAGCAGCCGAGCAGCTCGCCGTCGATGATCTTGCGGAGGTACTGCTCGTGGTGCCGCTCGGTGCCGAGCACCTGGACCGCGCCGCCGAACAGGCCCCACTGCACACCGGCCTTGACCAGCAGCGACAGGTCGCCGTAGGCGAGCATCGCGAACGCGGCGACGACCCCGCCGACGTCGCCCTGGCCGCCGACCGACGGGTCGAACCCGGTGTGCGGGCGGCCCGAGGACGTCAGGAACTTCAGCGAGTCGGTGATCCACTCGCGGTACTGCGCCGAGGTCAGGTCGGGGTCCGCGCGCATCTCGGCGTTGGCCGCCAGCTGCTCGCGGGTCTCCTGCCGGGCCCGGGCCCAGCGCCCGTCGACGACGGTGCGGAGCGCCTCGGCGGGGACGGCGTCGGGGCTCGGAAGGGTGCTGCGGGTCATGACTGAACCTCCTGCTGCACGTGCGATGCCAGGCCGGACAGTCCGGACCAGGCCAGGTCGGTGAGATGGGCGGCGATCCGCTCGCGCGGGGTGCCGTCCGGGCGGGCGAGCCAGTCGTCGGCCGCCCCCCGGACGAGGCCGACGATCGCGTGGCCCCAGATGCGGGCCGCGGCCCGCGGGTCGGTGCCGGCCCCCGCCGCGGTGCCGAGGTTGCCGGTGATGACCACCGCCACCTCGTCGCCGATCACGGTCACGAGGTCGTTGACCGGGTCGCTCGCCTCGGTGCGGCCGGTGTCGGCGGTGGGGGCACGCCGGGTGGTGCCCTGGGTGAGCAGCGGTCGCTGTACCACGAACCGGTACAGCTCCGGGTCGATCTCGATCAGCCTGAGGTAGGCGTCGATGCCGGCCGCGACGGCCGCACGCGGCCCGCGCCCGGTGTCGGACAGGGCTTCGGCGGTGGCCCGCCGGACCTCGGCCAGCAGGACGCCGGCCACCGACTCGCAGATCGCGGTGTAGAGGCCGGCCCGGTCGCCGAAGTGCCGGTAGATCACGGTCTTGCTGGTCCCGGCGGACGCGGCGATCTCGTCCATCCCGATGCTGGCGCCGTGCCGGCGGATGGCTCCGATCGCGGACCCGACGAGTGCCACCCGCCGCTGCTCGCGGTGGGCGTCCCATCGGCTGTCGCGTCTGTCCCGTCCGGCCTTCACGAAACCCATAGTACCGTGTACCTTGAGTACCGGCTACCCCGTGGTAACGACGAACCACGAGCTGATGCTCCGCCCGCCCGGAGCCGCGTGCAGCGCGGCGACCCGATCGGGTGGGGCGGGACCCGATCCAGGAGGGACGACCCCCATGCCAGCCAGCACCCGGCGCGCCGCCGTCATCGGCGGCAACCGCATCCCGTTCGCGCGGGCCAACGGTGCCTACGCCTCCGCCTCGAACCTCGACATGCTCACCACGACGCTCGACGGTCTGGTGGCCCGCTTCGGGCTGGCCGGCGAGCGCCTGGGTGAGGTCGTGGCCGGCGCCGTGCTCAAGCACTCCCGCGACTTCAACCTGACCCGCGAGGCGGTCCTCGGTTCCCGGCTGAACCCCGCCACCGCGGCCTACGACGTGCAGCAGGCCTGCGGCACCGGCCTGGAGGCGACGATCGCCGTCGCCAACAAGATCGCGCTCGGCCAGATCGAGTCCGGCGTCGCCGGCGGTGTGGACACCGCGTCCGACGCGCCGATCGCGCTGAACGACGACCTGCGTCGCGTGCTGGTCAAGCTCAACGCCGCGAAGACGGCGGTGGACCGGCTCAAGCTGGTCGGGCAGCTGCGGCCGGGCCAGATCGTCCCGGACATCCCCGAGAACTCCGAGCCCCGCACCGGCCTGTCGATGGGCGAGCACGCGGCGCGCACCGCGCTGGAGTGGGGCATCGGCCGCACCGAGCAGGACGAGCTGACCGCGCGCAGCCACCACAACCTGGCCGCCGCCTACGACCGCGGCTTCTTCGACGACCTCGTCACGCCGTACCTCAAGCTGACCCGCGACAACAACCTGCGCGCGGACTCCTCGGTGGAGAAGCTGGCGAAGCTCAAGCCGGTCTTCGGGAAGGGCCCGGACGCCACGATGACTGCGGGCAACTCGACGCCGCTGACCGACGGCGCCGCGCTCGTCCTGCTCGGCTCCGACGAGTGGGCCGCCGAGCACAAGCTGCCGGTGCTGGCCCACGTCGTCGACGCCGAGACCTCGGCCGTGGACTACGTGCACGGCCCGGACGGGCTGCTCACCGCGCCGGTGTTCGCCGTCCCGCGGATGCTCGAGCGCAACGGCCTGTCCCTGCAGGACTTCGACCTGTACGAGATCCACGAGGCGTTCGCCTCGGTCGTGCTCGTGCAGCGCAAGGCCTGGGAGGACCCGCGCTTCTGCAAGGAGCGCCTGGGCCTCGACGCGCCGCTGGGCGCGATCGACGACGCGAAGCTCAACGTCGCGGGCTCCTCGCTCGCCGCGGGGCACCCGTTCGCCGCGACCGGCGGGCGGATCGTCGCCACCCTGGCCAAGCTCCTGCGGGAGAAGGCCGACACGGAGAAGAAGGACCAGCGCGGCCTGATCTCGATCTGCGCCGCGGGCGGCCAGGGCGTCGTCGCGATCCTGGAGGCGAAGAAGGCATGAGCGACCTGCTCGCGACCCTGTCCAACACCGGCATCGCCAAGCAGCTCGGGCTGCCCACGGTGCCGACCCTGCGCCGGCACCGTCCCGGCGACCCGCTGCTCGCCGGTCCCGTGCTCGTCGCGGCCGTGGGCGAGGGCCGCTTCGCCAAGGCGGTCACCGCGTTCGTCGAGGAGCAGGGTGTCCCCGCGCTCACGGCGGTCGGTGAGGACCGGCTGCACGGCGTCGTCGTCGACCTGTCGGGAGCGCGGACGCTGGCCGACCTCGCCGCCGCCCAGCAGATCCTCACCCCCGCGGTGAAGAGGCTCGGGCCCTCGGGCCGGGTGCTGCTGATCGGCGCCGAGCCCGCCGAGGCGTCCGGGGCCGAGGCGGCCGCCGTCGCCCAGTCGCTCGACGGCCTGGTCCGCTCGATCGGCAAGGAGCTGCGGTTCGGCGCGACGGCGAACCTGCTCGTCGTGACCTCCGACGTGACCCCGGCCGCGATCGACTCGTCGGTCCGGTTCTTCCTGTCGGCCCGCTCCGCCTACGTCGACGGCCAGGTCGCGCACGTCGCCGCCCCGGTCGGGAACCCGCGGGAGCCGGCCGAGGTCGACGACCCGCGCGCCGAGGAGCAGCCGCTCGCCGGGCGCATCGCGGTGGTCACCGGGGCGGCACGGGGCATCGGCGCGGCCATCGCCGACACCCTGGCCCGCGACGGCGCGACGATCGTCGCCGTCGACATCCCGGCGGCCGGCGAGGGCCTGGCCCGCACCGCGAACCGCACCGGCGGCACCGCGCTGCAGCTGGACATCACCGCGTCGGACGCGGCGGACCGGCTGCTCTCGCATCTCGCCGACCGGCACGACGGCGTCGACATCGTGGTGCACAACGCGGGCATCACCCGCGACAAGCTGCTCGCGAACATGACCGAGGACCGCTGGAACTCGGTCCTCGGGGTCAACCTGGGCGCCCAGCTGACGATCAACGAGGCGCTGCTGGCGAAGGGCTCCCCGCTGCACGAGGCCGGCCGCGTGGTCTGCGTGTCGTCGCAGTCGGGCATCGCGGGCAACCGCGGCCAGACCAACTACGCCGCCTCGAAGGCCGGTGTGATCGGGATGGTCCGCGCGCTCGCCCCGCGCTTCGCCGAGCGCGGCGTGACGATCAACGCCGTCGCACCCGGGTTCATCGAGACCGACATGACCGCGAAGATGCCCGTCGCCACCCGCGAGGGCGGCCGCCGGATCAACTCGCTCAAGCAGGGCGGGCTGCCGGTCGACGTCGCCGAGGCCATCGGCTGGTTCGGCCGCGCCGAGTCCGGCGGGCTCAACGGGCAGGTCGTGCGGGTCTGCGGCCAGTCGATGCTGGGGGCCTGATGACCGTGGCCGAGGACCGGAAGGTCACCGAGCTGCCCGGCCCGCCGTCGCTGGGGCCGTACTACGCCTCCGCGGCCGCCCGGGCGGCGCTGCCCGGCGGCTCCGGCCGGTCGCTGCCCGCGACCGAGCTGGTCCGCCGCGGCGTGACCGTCGAGCAGGGGCACCTCGCCGACTACGCCCGGGTCTGCGGGTTCCGGGTCGGCAACGCCCTGCCGATGACCTACCCGCACATGCTCACCTTCCCGCTGCAGGTCGTGCTGATGGCCGGCCGGTCGTTCCCGCTGCCGCTGCCCGGACTGGTGCACATCGCCAACCGGATCACCGTGCACCGGGCGATCGCCCCGACCGAGACGCTCGACGTCCGGGTGTGGGCCGAGCGGTTCACCCGCCACCCCAAGGGTGCGCAGGTGGACCTGATCGGCGAGGTCTCCGCGGACGGGGAGACCGTCTGGGAGGGCCGCAGCACCTACCTGGCCCGCGGGGCGACGGCCCCGGACGGCCCGGCGGGCGGCGACGGCACGGCCGACATCGCCGAGCCGCCGGTGCCCACCGGTCCGGCGAACGCGCTGTGGCGGGTCCCGGGCGACATCGGGCGCCGCTACGCGGCCGTCTCCGGTGACGTGAACCCGATCCACCTGCACCCGCTCACCGCGAAGGCGATGGGCTTCCCGCGGGCGATCGCGCACGGCATGTGGACCGCGGCGCACGCCGCCGCGGCGCTGGAGGGCCGGGTCCCCGACGCCTGCACCTACGACGTCGTCTTCCGCAAGCCGGTGCTGCTCCCGGCGAAGGCCGAGCTCGTGACCGAGCAGGCCGCAGGCGGTGCGTGGGGACTGGCCCTGCGCAGCGCCAAGGACGCGCAAAAGCTCCACCTGGTCGGCCGCATCGGCGGGTAGACCTGACGCATGGACGAGGAACGACCCCGACCGGGTGGGCAGGTCCGCTCACCCGGTCGGGTGATTCTGGATCGGTCCACAGGCCGGTACAGCAACGTTTTCCCGATGACGGACGTCTTCCTCTGTGTCCATCATTCGTCATCCGACATCCGTGAGGAGGCCATGCGATGAACGAGGACATCTCGATCGAGACCGACGAGCAGCACGACGACGAGTCCCACATCGTCCGCGGACTCGACTAGGTCGGGCGGAGGAGCTCGTCCCGGCGCGGTGGAACCCACCGGCGTCCGTGGACCGGCACGGGTTCGCGCAGACCCTCGATCAGGAGCTGCGCCACCCGCCCACCCGGATAGTGTCGGGCCCATGCTGGTCGAGCGCATGCGCCCGTTCACCTCGACGATCTTCACCGAGATCTCCCGCCTCGCGGTCGAGACCGGTGCGATCAACCTCGGCCAGGGCTTCCCGGACACCGACGGTCCGGCCTCCCTGCTTGCCGACGCCGCCGCCAACATCACCGAGCGCGGCCTGAACCAGTACCCGCCCGGCCCGGGCATACCCGCGCTGCGCGAGGCCGTCGCCGCGCACCAGCACCGCTGGTACGGCCTCGAGGTCGACCCGGCCGACGTCGTCGTCACCACGGGGGCGACCGAGGCGATCGCCGCGACCCTGCTCGGGCTCTGCGGCCCCGGCGACGAGGTCGTCGCCTTCGAGCCCGCCTACGACTCCTACGCCGCCGCCGTCGCGCTGGCCGGCGCCACGCTGCGGACCGTGCCGCTGCTCCCGCCCGACTTCGGCTTCGACGACGACGCGCTGGCCGCCGCGTTCTCCGACCGCACCCGGGTGGTGCTGGTCAACACCCCGCACAACCCGACCGGCGCCGTGCTCACCCGCGACCAGCTGACCCGGGTCGGGGAGCTCGCCGTCGCGCACGACGCCGTCGTCGTCACCGACGAGGTGTACGAGCACATGGTCTTCGACGACGCCCGGCACGTGCCGATGGCGTCGCTGCCCGGACTCGCCGACCGCACCCTCACGATCTCCTCGGCGGGCAAGACGTTCTCGGTGACCGGCTGGAAGGTCGGCTGGGTGCACGGCCCGCCGGAGCTCGTCGCCGCGCCGCGGGCGGTCAAGCAGTTCCTGACCTTCCACGGCGGCGCCCCGCTGCAGCCCGCCGTCGCGCACGCGCTGGCCCTGGGCGACGACTTCTACACCGGCCTCACCGCGGACCTGGCCCGCAAGCGGGACCTACTGTCCGCCGGGCTGCGGGCGGCCGGGTTCGACGTGCTCACCCCGCGCGGGACGTACTTCGTGGTCGCCGACCCGCGCCCCCTCGGGTTCGACGACGGCGTCGACCTGGCCTGGAAGCTGCCCGGGCTGTGCGGGGTCGCCGCCGTCCCGGTGTCGGTGTTCTGCCCGTCGCCCGACGCGGCGCGGGCCTACCGGCCGTTCGTGCGGTTCGCGTTCTGCAAGCGCGACGACGTACTGGAGCAGGCGGCCGGGCGGCTCGCGGGGCTGCGGGCGTGAGCGTCGCCGCGAGCTGGGTGTCGGTCGTCGTCGGCGCCGACCCGCAGCGGGTCTACGCCTTCGCCCGCGACCCGCGGAACCTGCCGCGGTGGGCGGCCGGCGTCGGGGACCGCATCGAGGAGCGCGACGGCCGCTGGGTCGTGCCCGGCGGCCCGCTCGGGGGGATCGAGCTCCGGTTCGCCCCCGAGAACACCTGGGGCGTGCTCGACCACGACGTGCTGACCGCGACCGGGGAGCGCTTCCACAACCCGATGCGGGTGGTGGAGCACCCCGGCGGCGCCGAGGTCGTGTTCGGCGTCCGGCGCACCCCCGGGGCACCGGACGCCGACCACGCCGCGGACGTCGCCGCCGTCGTCGCGGATCTGGAGCGGCTGCGGGACCTGCTGGAGGTCACCGGCCCGCCCGCACCGCCCGCTTCACACTGACCACCAGCAGCGCGGACAGGCCCGTCCACATCACGATCGACTGCACCGACAGGATCGGCAGCGCCACCACCGGGGCCAGCGTGTAGGCCAGCGTGATCCGCAGGGTCGCCTCCAGCGCCATCACGCACGCGGCGACGCCCGTCGCGCGGCGCAGCGTCCGGCGGAACACCGGGTTGGCGGCCCACTGGCGCTCCATCAGCGCGGGCAGGTCGGGGCGCTGGGCGCTGCCGAAGAAGCGGCACACGTGGAACACCAGCGGGCGGCGCCCGACCACCAGCGACCCGGCGAGCAGCAGTCCGAACGCGATGCTCTGGATCGCGTCGCGGGCGACGGCGAACCGGGCGTCGCCGCTGAGCAGCGACGTCGCCAGCCCGGCCGCGATGGTGACCAGCACGATCACCCCGACCGGGTTGAGCCTGCGGTGCCGCACCGCCTGCACCAGCACGTTCAGCGCGGGCGGCAGCGCGGACCAGGCCAGCGCCGCGACGTCGGACATGCCCTGCCCGGTCAGCACGACGTAGACGAGGTAGGGCAGCGCCGCGTCCACCAGCAGCGAGCCCACGGTCTGCCGCAGCACGGCGCCGCGGCCCGCGGGGGCGGTGGGCGCCGGGGTGGCCGTCGGTGTGGTGGTCGGGGTCATCGGTGCCTCCGGGGTGCGGCGGATCGGACCCGACGACGGTCCCGCGCGCGGACCCCCTCCCGGATCCACCCGGGGACCGACCCCGGGTGGAGATCGGCTCTCCACCCACCGGCCCGGACACGGCGACGCCCCCGTCCCGTCGCTGCGGCGACGGTGGCGGGGGCGGTCGTGTGCCGGTGCGGCGCCCGGTCGGCGCCGGGCGCGGTCAGATCCGGGCGGTCCGCTGCGCGGCACCCGGCCAGAGGCGGGCACCGACGGCGCCACCGATCGCCGCGGCCGCGGCGGTGACACCCATCCCGAGGACCGACCAGCCCGCGGCGTCGCGCGCGAGGCCGACGACGCCCGTGCCGTTCATGCCGGCGAACGCCGAGCCCGCGTAGCCGGCGAGCGCGCCGCCACCCGCGAGGGCGAGCGCGACCAGCAGCATCGTGGTCAGGACCCACATCGCCAGGGCGTTGACCACGCCGTCGCCGGGGCTGTCCCACAGCGTCGACGACCCGGTCGCCATGCCACCGAGGAAGAACGCGAGCAGGCCGATGACCACCGACACCACGGCCGCCGTCGTCGTGCCGGGACCGCCGAAGGCCAGCCAGCCGAAGGCGAAGAACAGCAGCTGCAGGACGATGTTGGTCGCGAACGTGGTCAGCGCGCCGATCCACACCGCGCCCCAGCGGATGCGGTCCAGCCGCGGGCTGCCCGCGACCGGTACCCCGCCCGGGTGGTGCGCGACGCCCGGCCGGTGGTCCACCGTGGTGCGGTCGGTGACGGTGCGGTCGGTGACGGCGTGGTCGCTGTGCCGGTGGTCGGCGTGCCCGGGGTCGGCGTGCCCGGGGGCCACCGCGCCCGCGTGCTCCGCCGGTCCGCCTGCGACGGCGCCGCGGCCGGTGGTGCCATACGTGCTGGTCATCTGGTTGTCCCCTCTGTGTGACGGGCCCCGCCGGAGCCGGTCCGTCCCGATGTGTGACCTACCCGGGGCCAGTACCCGTGAGCTGGGTCTCACAACGTCGCGGCGACGAGAACACGCGAACGGGGAGCCGCCGTAGTGGGTTCGGCCCAGGCGGCCGACCGCGCAGGGTGGGCGGCCATCCCGTCGCGCAGCACGGTGGTGGCGCCCGTTCCCCGTCCCGGCGGGCTGGGGCGCGGGGAGGGTCCGGCATCCGGTCCCGATCTCCGGCGGCCCGGCTCACTCGATCGGCCTAGACTCCGGCCCATGGATGCGCAGCGACCCGCGACGCGGCCGGGCCGCCAGGTCGTCGGGCTGCCGGTACGGGCCCTGCTCGCCCTCGTCGTGGCGTCGGCGAACGTCATCGGCGCGGCCGTGGTGCTGGTCATCGCGGCCTTCGTGCTGCCCCGCGAGCAGCTGCTCGACGCCGTCGAGATCCGGCTGGTCAACCTCGTCGTGCTGGGGATCTACCTGCTCGTCGCGGTCCCGGTCGGGATCTGGTTCGGCCGCCGGAAGCTGACCGTGCGCCGCTCCTCGCGCGACCCGCAGGCCGACGAGCGACGGCTGGTGCTGCGGGCACCCGCCCGGATCACCTCGATGGTCGCGCTGCTGTGGGCGGTGGCCGCGGTCCTGTTCTGCTTCCTGAACCTGCGCTACTCCGGCCGGCTGGGCTTCTCGGTCACCGCCACCGTGCTCATCGGCGGCGTGACCACGTCGTCGCTGTCCTACCTGCTGGTCGAGCGGATGCTGCGCCGCGCCGCGGCCCGGGTGCTGTCCGGACGGCCGCCGAAGCGGCGTCGCCTGGTCACCGGGGTCATGCTGCGCTCGGTCGGGTTCTGGGCGCTCGGCACCGCGGTCCCGATCTCCGGGATCATGCTGGCCGGGCTCGTCGCGCTGGTGTTCGGCGACTCCTCACCCACCCAGCTCGCGGTCACCATGCTCGCGCTGGGCGGCACGGCGATCGGGGTCGGGCTGATCACGACCCTCGGTGCCGCCCGCGCCATCGCCGACCCGGTGCTGGCGGTGCGCCGCGCGCTGGCCCGGGTGCAGGACGGCGACCTCGACGTCCGCCTGCCCGTCTACGACAACACCGAGCTCGGCCAGCTCCAGGCCGGGACGAACAGCATGGTCGAGGGCCTGCGCGAGCGGGAGCGGATCCGCGACCTGTTCGGCCGCCACGTCGGCCGCGACGTCGCCGAGGCCGCCTCGGCACGCGGCGACGGCATCCGGCTCGGCGGCGAGGTGCGCCCGGTCGCCGTGCTGTTCGTCGACCTCGTCGGTTCGACGACGATGGCCGCCCGCCGCCCGCCCGAGGAGGTCGTGGCGGTCCTGAACCGCTTCTTCGGGGTGGTCGTCGAGTGCGTCGAGCAGGCCGGTGGGTGGATCAACAAGTTCGAGGGCGACGCCGCACTCGCGGTCTTCGGTGCCCCGCTCGACCTCGACGACGCCCCCGGCGCCGCGCTGAGCGCCGCCCGCTGCCTGGGCGCCCGCCTGGCCGAGGAGATGCCCGAGGTCGAGGCCGGGATCGGCGTCTCCGCGGGCGACGCCGTGGCCGGCAACATCGGGGACCCGCGCCGCTACGAGTACACCGTGATCGGCGACCCGGTGAACGAGGCCGCCCGGCTCACCGAGCTGGCGAAGTCGGTGCCGGGGATGGTCGTCGCGTCCGCGCGGGCCGTCGACGCCGCCGGTGCGGAGGCCGCGCGGTGGCGGGCCGGGGAGTCGGTGACGCTGCGCGGACGGGACGAGCCGACCGGCGTCTGCGTGCCGGCCGAGCACGCCCAGGACACCGCCCGGGACACAGCCCGGGACACCGCCGCGCCCGTCGGATCCGGGGAAAACAGTCGTACGTGACTGTCGGGGTGTCCTCGGGCAGGATGCCGCCATGGGCAACGGTGCTACCGAGTTCAGTGAGCAGACCGCCGCGGCGATCCAGCGGGTGCGCCGGCACTCGCTCGGGGACCTCCTGCACCGCACGGCCGTCCGGTATCCGGGCAAGACCGCGGTCGTCGACGGCGACACCCGCTGGACGTTCGCCGAGTTCGACGCGGCGGTGAACCGGTGCGCCGCCGCCCTGGCGGAGCAGGGGCTGGCCAAGGGCGACCGGCTCGCGCTGCTCTCGCACAACTGCCGCCAGTTCGCGGTGCTCGTCTACGCCACCGCGCGGCTCGGCGTCGTGCTCGTGCCGATCAACTTCATGCTGAACGCCGAGGAGATCGCGTTCATCCTCGACCACTCCGGGGCGACGGCGTTCGTCGTCGAGGACGCGCTGGCCGCCACCGGGGAGAAGGCGCTCGCGCAGTCGTCGGCGCCGGCGTCGGTCCGGGCCTGGATCGGACTGTCCGGGCAGGCGCCGACCGGCGACTGGGCCGACCTGGACGCCTGGATCGACGGCGACGGCGACCCCGGCGAGCCCGACGTGCACATCGCCGACGACGACCCGCTGCGCCTCATGTACACCTCCGGCACCGAGTCGCGGCCCAAGGGCGTCATGCTGCCGAGCCGGTCGCTGATCACCCAGTACGTGTCGTGCGTCGTCGACGGCGGGATGGAGCACGACGACGTCGAGCTGCACTCGCTGCCGCTCTACCACTGCGCGCAGCTGGACTGCTTCCTGTCCGTCGACGTCTACCTGGGCGCGACCAGCATCATCCTCCCGTCGCCGGATCCGGCCCGGCTGCTGGAGACGATCGAGCGGGAGAAGGTCACCAAGCTCTTCTGCCCGCCGACGGTGTGGATCTCGCTGCTGCGCCACCCGGACTTCGACACCCGGGACCTGTCGAGCCTGCGCAAGGGCTACTACGGCGCGGCGGCGATGCCGGTCGAGGTGCTGCAGGAGCTGTCCCGGCGGCTGCCCGACGTGCGGCTGTGGAACTTCTACGGCCAGACCGAGACCTCGCCGCTGGCGACCCTGCTGGCCCCGCACGAGCAGCTCAGCCACGCCGGGTCAGCCGGGCGGGCGTCGCTGAACGTCGAGACGCGCGTCGTCGACGACGAGGGCAACGAGGTCCCGCCGGGCGAGGTCGGCGAGATCGTGCACCGCAGCCCGCACGTGACGCTGGGGTACTACGAGAACGAGGAGAAGACCGCCGAGGCGTTCGCCGGCGGCTGGTTCCACTCCGGCGACCTGGGTGTGATGACGGCCGACGGGTACCTGTCCGTCGTCGACCGCAAGAAGGACATGATCAAGACGGGTGGGGAGAACGTGGCCTCCCGCGAGGTGGAGGAGGCGCTCTACCTGCTCGACGGCGTCGCCGAGGTCGCCGTGTTCGGCGTCAGCCACCCGCACTGGATCGAGGCCGTCACCGCGGTCGTCGTCCCGAAGGACGGCGTGACGCTGACCCGCGAGCAGGTCGACGCGCACGCGAAGGACAAGCTCGCCGGCTACAAGCGGCCCAAGTACGTCGTGTTCGCCGACGCCCTCCCGAAGAACCCCAGCGGGAAGATCCTCAAGCGGGAGCTGCGCACAGAGCACTCGGAGATCGCCGCCCGGGAGGGCTGAGCCCGCCCCGGCGTCAGCAGCCCGGCCGGACCACGAACTCGGCCTCCACCTCGGCCCGGACGGTGATGTCGTCCGGGGCGAGCAGCGTCCCGAGCCCGCCGTCGGCGGACTCGGCGCCCCAGCTGCCGGGCGCGCTCACGGCCCGGGCGCTCATCGCGACCGCCCGTGTGCCGAGCATCCCGGTGTCGGCGACCGAGCGCGGGGCGACGGTGCCCAGGTCCAGGGCGTCGGCGTAGTCCTGGGCGCGTTCGACGGCCTGGCGCAGCGCGTCCTGCCGGGCCGCGCGCTCGACCTCGCGGCGGTGGTCGCGGGCCAGGTCCCAGGTGATCCCCTGGACCTGCGCACCGGTGAACCGGTCCACACCGGACAGCCACGCGCCGAGCCGTGCGACGTCGTCGAACTCCACCGACACCGACACCGACGCGTGGTGCACCGGCGGCTGCGGGCGCCCCTCGAAGGAGGGCTGCTCGACCCAGCTGCGGGCCTGGTCGACGACGTAGCGCCGGACCGGCCCGGCGTCGGGGTCGTGCAGGCCGCGCGCGTCGGCGACGAGCGCCGCGGTGCCGCGCTCGACCTCCGCCCGCACCGGGGCGGCCTCGGGGCCCTGCGCCTCCACGACGACGAGCGCGGTGCCGCGCTCGGCGGGCACCTGCCGCTCGTGCTCGCCCCGCACCCTGATCACGACGTCGCTCATGCCAGCTTCTCCCACAGGAATCCGTAGGCCAGTGCGGCCATCCTCGCGGCCTGCGCGTTGTCCGCGGCGCCGCCGTGCCCGCCCTCGATGTTCTCGTAGTAGGTCACGTCGTGACCGGCGGCCTCCAGCGCGGCGGTGAACTTGCGGGCGTGGCCGGGGTGCACCCGGTCGTCGCGGGTGGAGGTCAGCAGGATCGTCGGCGGGTAGTCGGCCGCGTCGTCGATCAGGTGGTACGGCGAGAACGTCCGGATGAACTCCCAGTCGTCGGTGTCCGGGTCGCCGTACTCGGCCATCCAGGAGGCACCGGCGAGCAGGTGGCTGTAGCGCTTCATGTCCAGCAGCGGCACCTGGATCACCACCGCGCCGAACAGCTTCGGGTAGCGGACCAGCATGTTCCCGGCCATCAGGCCGCCGTTGCTGCCGCCCTGCACGGCGAGGTGTGCCCGCGAGGTGACGCCGCGGTCGATGAGGTCCCGGGCGACGGCGGCCATGTCCTCGTAGGCCCGCGGCCGCTTCTCGCGCAGCGCCGCCCGGTGCCAGCGCGGCCCGTACTCGCCGCCGCCGCGCAGGTTCGCGACCGCGTACACGCCGCCGCGCTCCAGCCAGGACCGGCCGGTGCCACCGGAGTAGCCGGGCGTCATGGGGATCTCGAAGCCGCCGTAGCCGTAGAGCAGGGTGGGGGCGGTGCCGTCGAAGGGCAGGTCCTTCGCCCGGACCAGGAAGTACGGGACCCGGGTGCCGTCGTCGCTGGTCACGAAGTGCTGCTCGATGACGTGGCGGGACGCGTCGAAGAACGCGGGCGCGCTGCGCAGCGGACGGGGCTGTTCGCCGACCGTCGCGATCGACAGCGTCGACGGGGTCAGGTAGTCGGTGACGATCAGCCAGACGTCGTCGCTCTCGTCGGCGTCGACCGCGGCGACGGTGACGCTGCCGAACTCCGGCGCCCCGGTGAACGGCGTGCGGGTCCAGCCCTGCTCGCCCGGGGTGAGCACGACGAGCCGGTCGACGACGTGCTCCAGCACGTCGAGCACGAGGTGGTGGCGGGTCCAGGTGTACCCGGCGAGCGAGGAGGAGTCGGTGGGCTCGAACAGCACCTCCCAGGTGGGGGCGCCGGCCAGGACGTCGTCGAAGCGGGCGGCGAGCAGCGAGCCCGCGGTGAACGAGCCCCAGTCCTCGCGCAGCTCGACGGTGCACCACTCGCGGTGCACGTCGGCCATCGCGGAGTCCGGGACGTCGATCTTGGTGAGGGTCCCGTCCGCGCCGATCAGGTGGAGCTCGTCGGCGTAGAAGGCCAGCGCCCGGCGCAGGAAGTCCCGCTCGAAGCCGGGGGTGTGGTCGCGGAACGCCGAGATGCTGAGATCGGTCTCCTCGCCGGCGTAGACCAGCTCGGCGGACTCCAGGGCCTCGCCGCGGCGCAGCCGGCGCACCGTGCGCGGGTAGCCCGAGGTCGTCATGGAGCCCGGACCGAGGTCGGTGGACAGGTAGACGGTGTCGCGGTCGATCCAGCTCATCCCGCCCTTCGCCTCGGGCCGGGAGAACCCGTCGTCGACGAAGCTGCGGGTCGGGAGGTCGAACTCGCGTGTGACGTCGGCGTCGGCGCCGCCGCGGGACAGGTCGACCAGCGCGCGGTCGAGGTCCGGGCGCAGGAACCGGGCGCCGTGCCAGACCCAGTTCTCGCCCTCGGCCGCGTTGAGCGCGTCGACGTCGAGCAGCACCTCCCACTCGGTGTCGGCGCTCCGGTAGGACTCCGGGGTGGTGCGCCGCCACAGGCCGCGCGGGTGCTGCTCGTCGGTCCAGAAGTTGTAGTAGTGCCCGCCGCGGGCGGTGACGAACGGGATCCGGTCGCGGGAGTCGAGGACCTCGCGGATCCCCGACTCCAGCTCGGCGAACAGCGGGGTGCCGGTCAGCCGCGCCTCGGTGCGGGCGTTGCGCTGCGACACCCATTCCAGGGCCTCGGTGCCGGTGACGTCCTCGAGCCAGGCGTGCGGGTCGTTCGTCATGACCCGATCATCGCTCACACGAACGGTGCGACGGTGATCCCGGCCCGGGCGAGCTCGTCACGGACCCGTCGGGCGGTCGCGACGGCGCCGGGGGAGTCGCCGTGCAGGCAGGCGGACTCGGCACGGACCGCGACGTCGCTGCCGTCGACCGCGCGCACCGTCCCCGTCCCGACCACGCGGACGAGCCGTTCAGCCGCCTCCGCGGGGTCGTCGAGCAGCGCACCCGGTTCGCCGCGCGGCACGAGCCCGCCCTCACCGGTGTAGCCGCGGTCGACGAAGAACTCGCCCACCGCGCGCAGCCCGGCCCGCTCGGCCTCCGCGAGCAGCTCGGACCCGGGCAGCCCGAGCACCGGCAGCGACGGGTCGTACGCCCGCACCGCCCGGACCACCGCGCGCGCCTGCTCGGTGTGCGTCCGCGTGGCGTTGTAGAGCGCACCGTGCGGCTTGACGTAGCGGACCCGGGTGCCCGCGGCCCGGCACAGGGCCTCGAGGCCGCCGATCTGGTAGATCACGTCGTCGGTCAGCGCGCCGGGCTCGATGTCGAGGAACCGGCGCCCGAACCCGCGCAGGTCCGGGTACGACACCTGCGCCCCGACGACGACCCCCGCCCCGGCCGCCCCCGTGGTCGTGACCCGCAGCGTCGAGGGGTCCCCGGCGTGGAACCCGCACGCGACGTTCGCCGAGGTGACGAGCCCGAGCATCGCCTCGTCGTCGCCGAGGGTCCACCGGCCCCAGGACTCACCGAGGTCGGCGTTCAGGTCGATCGTGCTCACGGGCGTGTCCTCGGTGTCTGTGTCGGTCTCACGGTGTCGGTGTCGGTGTCGGTCCGGGGTCCAGTGTGACCGGTACCGGCTCGCCCGGAGATCGGAGCTCCTGGGCCCGGCGGCCCGGTATCGGGCCACCTCGCCCGGGCCGGGGCACGGCAGGGTGCTGGTTCTCCGAATTCGCTTACCCGGTAAGCGAATTCGGAGAAGAGGGGGTGTCCGGTCACGCGGTCCGTGCCAGCGTGGAGGCGCGTCGCCCCGCCGGCACCCCTGTGATGCGGCCCGGCCCCGGCGCGAGGGTGGCGGGCAGCCCTGCCCAGCTCAGTCGTCCCGCAGCGCGCCCGCCCGCACCAGGACGGCGGCCCGGTGCCCCACGCGGACCCGGTCGAGGGGCCGGACCCCGCCCGGCAGCGGCACCGTCCGCCCGCGCCCGACGGCCACGACCACGGCGTCCGGGCGGAGCACGGTCGCGACCGCGCGCAGGAACTCGACCCCGGGGTCCTGGTCCTGGTCGGCGGCGGCGGCGGCGCGGGCGGGCCCGGCGTCGGGGGCCGGGGCGTCGGCCGCGCCGGGCCGGGTGGGGGAGGCGGCCCAGGTCGTCCGGTGCCCGTGCGGCAGGTCGGCCAGGACCAGGTCCGGGCCGGTTCCGTAGCGACCCGCCCCGGCCAGCACGCTGCGGACGGCGGCGGTGTCCCGGGCGTCGGCGGGGGCGACGGACCAGGCCGGGGTGCTCGCCGGGACCAGGGTCCGGGCGGCGGTCGCGGCGTCGGCGTAGGACGGCTTGTCGTGCCGGGCCGCGAGGGCGTCGAGGTCCGCGGCGCGGGCGGTGAGGCCGCCGGGGTCGAGCAGGGCGAGGTTGCGCCGGGCCAGGTCGAGCGGCTCGGGGTCGGCGTCGGTGCCCACCAGCCGCGCGAGGCCGGGGACGAGCAGGCCCAGCACGGTGAGGGTCACCCCGGCGCCGCAGCACGGGTCCCACACGGTGAGCGGGGCGTCGGCGGGCAGGTGGGCGCGGGCGCGGCCGGCGAGCTCGACGGTCAGGCGTACCGGGAGGGTCGGGCGGCCCGGCGCCGACGCCAGCACCGCGTCGAGCGCCGCGTGGTTCGCGGCCGGGGCGTGGCGGTACTGCACCCGGGCAGTCCAGCAGCCCGCGACCGCACCGGTTCCAGCGGGTGGCCGGTCAGCGGGTGCGGCGGTGCAGCCAGAACGCCACGCCGCCGACCAGCAGCGCGACGACCACCAGCGCGCCGACGATCTGCGGGCCTGCGGTCCCGGCCAGGTAGCTGAGCGGGAGCCCGGCCAGCGCGATGATCAGCACCCAGGCGACCACCCGGCGGGTCGCGGGGCCCTCCGGGCCGGGTGTGTTCCGATCGTGCTCCATGTCCGGAACGTACCGGTCGGCCCGGTGCCGGGGCTCAGCCGGTGTTCTTCATCCCGGCCGCGATCCCGTTGATCGTCAGCAGCAGGGCGCGCTCCAGGTCGGGATCCGGGTCGTCGCCCGCGGCCCGGCGCTGGGCGAGCAGCTCGACCTGCAGGTGGTGCAGCGGCTCGAGGTAGGTGTCGCGCACCGACAGCGTGCCCCGCAGCACCGGGTGCCGGGCGAGCAGCTGGTCCTCCCCGGTCACCGCGAGCAGCTCGCGGCGGGTCAGCTCGTGCTCGGCCCGGATCTGCGCGAACAGTCCCTGCTGCTCCGGCTCCACCAGGGTCGCGACGTAGTTCGACGCGATCCGCAGGTCGGTCTTCGCCAGCGTCATCTCGATGTTGCCGATCAGGTTCCGGAAGAACGCCCACTCCCGCATCTCGGCGAGCTCGTCGGCGTAGCCGGCCTCACGGGCGGCCTTCAGGCCCGAGCCCAGGCCGTACCAGCCGGGCACGACCATCCGGGTCTGTGTCCAGCCGAACACCCACGGGATCGCCCGCAGGTCGTCGAGCGTCGGCTCGCCCTGCCCCGGTCGCTTCGACGGCCGCGACCCGACGTTGAGCCGCCCCAGCTCCTCCACCGGCGTCGCCGCGGTGAAGAACAGCGGCAGACCCGGGTCGTCGACGAGCGTCCGGTAGGTCGCGGTGGCCGCCTCGGACACGCAGTCCATGACCTCGTCCCAGCGCTTCAGGGTCTCGGCCGGCCAGCGCGACGCCTGGTGCAGCAGCGACGCGTCCAGCATCGACGCCAGCAGGATCTCCAGGTTGTCGTGCGCCAGGCTTGGCAGCGAGTACTTGTCGGAGATGACCTCACCCTGCTCGGTGAGCTTCATCGTGGCGTCGACCGACCCGAACGGCGCCGACGCGATGGCCTCACCCGCCGGACCGCCGCCGCGCCCGACCGACCCGCCGCGGCCGTGGAACAGCCGCAGCCGCACCCCGTGCTCGGCGGCCACGTCGCGCAGCTGGCGCTGCGCCCGGTGGATCTGCCACTGCGACGCGGTGATCCCCGCGCCCTTGTTGGAGTCGGAGTACCCCAGCATGATCTCCTGCAGGTCACCGCGGTTGCGGACCTGCTGCCGGTACCCCGGGTCCGACAGCAACCCCTCCAGCAGCTCCCCGGCCCGTGACAGCTCCTCCACCGTCTCGAACAGCGGCACGAGGTCGATCGAGGAGCGCGGGTCGTCGCCGATCTCGACCATGTACGCCTCGCGGGCCAGCACGGCGACGGCGAGCAGGTCGTCGACGTCGCGGGCCATCGAGACGATGTAGGTCCGCACCACCTCGTCGCCGAACTCGTGCTGCAGCGCGTGCACCGTGTCGAACAGGTCCAGCACCGGCGCGGCGGCCTCGGGCACGCCGTAGTGGCGGCGGAACAGCGGCCGCTTGCTGCGCAGCTCCGCCGAGAGCAGCTCGCGGCGCTCGTCGCGGGTCAGCTCGGCGTAGGGCTTCTCCAGTTCGCCGAGCCCGTCGAACACCGCGCCGAGCGCGTCATGGTGCTTCTGCGAGTGCTCGCGCACGTCCATCTCGACCAGGTGCAGGCCCAGCGCGCGGGCCGAGCGGATCGCCCGGGCCAGGGTGCCGCCGGCGATCCGGGCGCCGTGGTGGCCGCGCAGCGACCGGTCGACGACCAGCAGGTCCTCCAGGTAGCCGGCCGACCCCAGGTAGTCGACGCCCGGCTCGTGCGCGGCGCCGGCCGCGATCCGCCGGCGGGTGTTCTCCAGCCGGGCCGCGACGTAGGACAGCTTGAGCCGGTACGGCTCGTGCGCGTTGAGCCGGATGTAGCGGTCGTGCACCGCGGGCAGCGCGCGGCGGTCACGGGCCAGCGAGCCGCGCAGCTCCTCCGACACCCCCATCACCCGCGTCGACACCGACAGCTCGAAGACCAGCTTCTCCACCAGCGCGGTGTGGATCCGGATCGCCCGGTCGGCATTGAGCTCCAGCACCTCGCGGGTCACCGCGGGGGTGACGTTGGGGTTGCCGTCGCGGTCGCCGCCGACCCACGACCCCAGTACGAGCGGACGCGCGTCGTCGGGGATCTCCAGCCCGGCCTCGGCGGCCTCCCGGGCGAACTCGCCCAGCAGGTCCGGGACGGTCCGCTCGCCGAGCCGGGCCGCGAACCAGGCGACGTTGCGGGCCTCGTCGATCACCATCGGCTTGCCGGGGCGGATGTCGTCGGTCTGCCACAGCAGGTCGACCAGCGCGGCGAGCTCCTCGTCGGGCGCCCGGTCGTCGAGGGCGTCGACGACCCGGCGCAGGATGCCCAGCACCGACTGCCGGGTCGACTCGGTCGGGTGCGCGGTGAACACCGGGCGCAGCTCGGCCCGGGCCAGCACGTCGGCGACCTCGTCCGGGTCGGCCTCGGTGGCCAGGCGGCGCAGCACCGTCCGGAGCGGTCGCGCGTCGGCCGGGCGCAGCTCGCGCAGCTCACGGGACCGGTGCAGCTGCTCGGCGACGTTGGCCAGCTGGAAGTACTGGGAGAACGCCCGCGCCAGCAGCACCGCGGTGCCGGTGTCGATCCCGTCGAGCAGGGCCGCGACGACGTCCGGCCCGGCCTCGCCGCGCGCGGAGTCCCGGGCCGCCCGGCGCACCTGCTCGACCAGCTCCAGGACCTCGGGACCGGACTCGTCGGACAGCGTCCGCCCGAGCATCGTCGACAACCGCCGGATGTCGGCGCGCAGCGCCTTCTGCTCGCTCTCGCTGACGACGCCCGAGTGCGCGGTCAGCGAGTCGGGGGCGAGTGCGGTGGTCTCCGAGGGGCTCACGCAGGCTCTCCGGTTCTCCGCGCGGTGGCGCGGGTCGGGACGGGCCGCTCGCGTCGTCGGGAACGGGGTTCGGGCAGCGGCATCGTCCCCCGCCGGCGCGGGCCGGGGCCATCGCTGGCGCCGCCCGTAACCCCGGGGAAACCTGATCCGCACGAACCCGGACACATCCGCACGACATCGCACATCGTCGCGGGTCACACTGGGCGCATGACCCGCTGGCTGCGTCGCACCCCCGGTGCCTCCCGTCCCCGCATCGAGTTCGGGGCCGACTACAACCCCGAGCAGTGGCCGCGCGCGGTGTGGGAGTCCGACGTCGCACTCATGCGCGAGGCAGGCGTGACGGTCGCGACCGTCGGCGTCTTCTCCTGGGCGCTGCTCCAGCCCGCGCCGGACCGCTGGGACCTCGGGTGGCTCGACGACGTGCTGGACCTGCTGCACGCGGGCGGGATCGCCGTCGACCTCGCGACGGGCACGGCGTCACCCCCGCCGTGGCTGCACCACCGGCACCCGGAGATCCTCGCCGTCGACGCCGACGGCCGGACCCTGGCGCCGGGCGGGCGCCAGCACCACCGCCCGACCTCCCCGGTGTTCCGCCGCCACGCCCTCGCCCTGGTCGAGCGGCTCGCCCGCCGCTACGGCGACCACCCCGCGCTCGCCGCCTGGCACGTGTCCAACGAGCTGGGCTGCCACGACGTCCACGACCACTCCGACGACGCCCGGGTCGCGTTCCGGGCCTGGCTGCAGCGCCGCTACGGCGACCTCGACCGGCTCAACCACGCCTGGGGCACCGCGTTCTGGTCCCAGCACTACGGCGACTGGGACGAGATCGGCACCCCGCGCCGCACCGGCCCGGGCACCCACCCGAACCCGACCCAGCAGCTCGACTTCGCCCGCTTCTCCTCCGACGCCCTGCTCGACCACCTGCGCACCGAGCGGGACCTGCTGCGCGATCTCACCCCGGACGTGCCCGTGACCACCAACTTCATGGTGATGGGCGAGACCAGCGGCATGGACTACGCGACCTGGGCGCCCGAGGTCGACATCGTCGCCAACGACCACTACGTGTTCCCCGGCCCGGACGCCCGCGACGAGCTGTCGTTCTCGGCCAACCTCACCGGCAACCTCGCCGGCGGGCACCCGTGGTGGCTGATGGAGCACTCGACGTCGGCGGTGAACTGGCAGCCGGTCAACCGCGCCAAACGCCCCGGGGAGCTCGCCCGCGACGCGCTCACCCACCTCGCGCACGGCGCCGACGCGCTCTGCTTCTTCCAGTGGCGCCAGTCCGCGGCGGGCGCGGAGAAGTTCCACTCGGCGATGGTGCCGCACGCCGGGCCGGCCTCGGCGCTGTTCCGCGACGTCACCGCGCTCGGGGCGACACTGCGCGACCTGGCCCCGGTCGCCGGGGCGCGGCGGGTCCCCGCGCCGGCCGCGGTGCTGTGGGACTGGCCGTCGTGGTGGGCCGCCGAGCAGCCGTTCACCCCGACCACCGAGCTGCGCTACAAGGCCGAGGCGCTCGGCTGGTACCGGGCGTTCCTCGACGCCGGGGTGCGGGCCGACGTCACGTCCGCGGACGCGGACCTGTCCGGCTACGGGCTGGTCGTCGCCCCGGTGCTGCACGTGGTCGGCCCGGACCGGGCGGCCGCGCTGACCGCCTACGTCGGGGCCGGTGGGCACCTGGTCACCACCTACTTCTCCGGCACCGTCGACGACGACGCGCACGCCGTCCTCGGCGGCTACCCGGGCGCGCTGCGCGACCTGCTGGGCATCCGGGTCGAGGAGTTCGCGCCGCTCGACCCGGGCGCCGTCGTCGAGCTCGACGACGGCTCCACCGGTGACCTGTGGAGCGAGGCCGTGCAGGTGGTGGACCCGGCCGTCGAGGTGCTCGCCCGCTGGACCGGCGGCGGCACCGACCCGGCCGCGGGGGACCTCGCCGGGCTGCCCGCGGTGACCCGCCGCCCGGTCGGGGACGGGTCGGCGACCTACGTCCCGACCCGCCTCGCCGACCGCGCCCCGCTGCTGCGACGCCTGCTGGCCGCCGCCGGGATCGCCCCCGAGCTGCCCGGCGAGCTGGTGGGACGGGTGGAGCTGGTCCGCCGCGACGGGTTCCGGTTCGTCGTCAACCGGACCGACGCCCCCGTCGACCTGGGGCCGCTCGGCGCGGCGGAGGTGCTCGCCGGCCCGGCCGGCACCCTGCCCCCGCGCGGGGTGACCGTCCTGCGGGACTGAGCCGCGGGATCGAGCCGCACGTTCCGGCCCCCAAGAGGGCGGACACGTGCGTCTCGGCGGGACCGGGGTGCGGACGGCCGGACGCCCCGCCGCGCGGGAGGCGCGGCGGGGCGTCCGGGTCGTACCGGGTGACGCAGGGTCAGCTCGCGTCGAGGTCCTGCTCCAGCAGCGCGGCCAGGGCCGCGACGGCGGCCTCGCCCTGCTCGTCGTCGGAGGAGGTCAGCACGACCTCCTCGCCGGACTTCACGCCCAGGCCCATCACCGACAGGATCGAGGCGGCGTCGACCGGACCACGCTCGCCGTCGGCGGTCCCGATCCTCACCTTGACCCCCTGCTCCTTGGCGGCGGTCACGAACAGGTTGGCGGGGCGGGCGTGCAGCCCGACCGACGAACCGACCTTCACACGGCGCTCGGCCATGGTGGGTGCTCCTTCTCTCGGGTGGGTCAGCCCGCGACCGGCGCGGCGGCCGGGGCGGTGGCGGTCTGCTCGGCGGCGGCCGGGGCCGGGGTGCGGCGGGCCGACTTCAGGCCGACGACCAGGGCGGCGGAGACCAGGGTGCCCGCGATGATCGCCAGCAGGTAGGCGAACGGGTTGCCGATCAGCGGGACCACGAAGATGCCGCCGTGCGGGGCCCGCAGGGTCGCGCCGAAGGCCATCGACAGCGAGCCGGCCACCGCGGACCCGGCCATCAGCGACGGGATGACCCGCAGCGGGTCGGCCGCGGCGAACGGGATCGCGCCCTCGGTGATGAACGAGGCGCCCAGCAGCCAGGCGGCGCGGCCGTTCTCCTGCTCGGCCTTGGTGAACAGGTTCTTGCGGACGGCGGTGGCCAGGGCCAGCGCCAGCGGCGGGGTCATGCCGGCGGCCATGACCGCGGCCATGATCATCAGCGCGGTCTCGGAGCCGGTGGACAGCCCGGCGACGGCGAAGGCGTAGGCGGCCTTGTTGACCGGGCCGCCCATGTCGAAGGCCATCATCAGGCCGAGCAGGGCGCCGAGCAGGATCGCGTTGGTGCCCGACAGGCCGTTGAGCCAGTTGGTCAGGCCGGTCGTGGCGGCCGCGAGCGGTGTGCCGACGACCAGGAACATGATCGCGCCGACGACGGCGGTACCGATCAGCGGCAGCACCAGCACCGGCATGATCCCGGCCAGGGCGCGCGGCGGCTGCCACAGCTTGAGGCCGTAGATGACCGCACCGGCGAGCAGACCGGCGACCAGGCCGCCGAGGAACCCGGCGTGGGTCTGGACGGCGATCATGCCGCCGACGAAGCCGGGCACCAGGGCCGGGCGGTCGGCGATGGCGTAGGCGATGAAGCCGGCCAGGACCGGGACCAGGAAGCCGAACGCCAGGCCACCGACCTGGAAGAACAGCGCGGCCCAGGACTGCAGGGCACCCGGGTCGAAAACGACCGAGGCGACGCCGTCGTCACCGAAGGAGACGACGTCGGGCGCCTCGGTGATCTGGTAGCCGCCCAGGGCGAAGCCCAGCGCGATCAGCAGACCGCCGGCCGCGACGAACGGGATGACGTAGGAGACGCCGGTCATCAGCCAGCCGCGCAGCTTCGAGCCGAAGCCGGCGCCGAAGTTCTTGGTGTCCAGGTCGGACCCGTCGCGCTGGGCCGGGACGGCGGCCGCGGCCGAGCCCTTCGGCTGCGCGGTCGCCTTCGCGACGGCCTGCTCGATCAGGCCCGGCGCGCCGCCGATGGCCTTCTTGACCGGGGAGGTGACGGTCGGCAGGTGCGCGAAGCGCTCCTTGTCCCGCACCTCGACGTCGGCGGCCAGGATGATCGCCTCGGCCTCGTCGAGCTGGGCCTGGGTGAAGGGCGTCGAGCCCGCGGACCCCTGGGTCTCGACGACGATCTCGTGACCCGCCTCCTCGGCGGCGACCTCGAGGGCCTCGGCGGCCATGTAGGTGTGGGCGATGCCCGTCGGGCATGCGGTGACGGCGAGGAGCTTCACGCTCCCACCTCCTGCTGGATGAAGGTCGCGACGGCGGCCGGGTCGGTGGCGTTGCGGAGCTCGTTCTTGAACGAGGCACGGACCAGGCGACGGGCCAGCGCAGCGAGCACCGTCATGTGGTCGGTGTTCCCGCCCTCGGGGGCGGCGATCATGAAGATGAGGTCGGCGGGGCCGTCCTCGGCGCCGAAGTCGACACCCGACGGCGCGCGGCCGAAGGCCAGCGTCGGCTCGGTGACGGCCGCGGAACGGCAGTGCGGGATGCCGATGCCACCCTCCAGGCCGGTCGGCATCTGGGCCTCGCGGGCCTCGATGTCGGCGAGGAACCGGTCGAGATCGGTGACCCGGCCGGCCTTCACCAGGCGCTCGGCGAGCGCGGTGACGGCGGTCCTGCGGTCGGCCGACGGCACGTCGAGGTCGACCAGATCTGCGGTGATCAGTGCGGTCATGCGGCATCTCCGGTGAGGGCGAGGGTGACGTCCGGCGTGGGGGCCAGTTCGACGTCGTCGATTCGGATGTCGGCCGGACCCGGCGTGGCGGAGCCGGGCAGTCGGCAGGCGGCGGCGCCGTAGGCCACGGCCTGCCGCAGGGCGTCGGGTCCCTCCCCACCCGCGGCCAGGAACCCGGCCAGGGTGGAGTCACCGGCGCCCACCGTGCTGAGCACGGTGATCGGAGGGGTCCGGGCGTGGTACTCGCCGGACCGGTCGACCAGCAGGGCGCCACCGGCGCCCAGGCTGACCAGGACCGCGCCGATCCCGCGGGCACGCAGCTCGCGGGCGGCCAGCAGCACGTCGCCGAGGCTGCCCAGGGGGCGCCCGACGAGCTCGGCCAGCTCGGCGTGGTTGGGCTTCACGAGGTCGGGGGCCGCCGCGACGGCGTGGTGCAGCGGCGCGTCCGAGGTGTCGACGGCGATCCGCAGGCCGGGCCGGCGGCAGCGCCGGACCAGCTCGGCGTAGAAGTCGTCGCCGACGCCCGACGGCAGCGAGCCGCAGCCCACCAGCCAGGTCGCGCCCGCGCCGAGCGCGCAGGCCCGGTCCATCAGGGCCTCGACCTCGTCGGCGGCCAGGTGCGGGCCCCGCTCGTTGATCTTCGTGGTGACGCCGTCCGGCTCGACCAGGGTGATGTTGACCCGGGTGGCCTCGGTGATCGGCACCGCGACGGTGGTGACGTCGGTCGGCTCCAGCAGTGCGGCCAGCCGCTCGCCGGGCGTCGCGCCCGACGGCATCAGCGCCACCGTGCGGTGCCCGGCCGAGGCCAGGGCGCGGGCGACGTTGACGCCCTTGCCGCCGGGGTCGATCCGGACCGACTCGGCCCGGTGGACCTCGCCGCGCACCAGGTGCGGCAGCGCGATGGTCCGGTCCAGGCTCGGGTTCGGGGTGACCGTCACGAACATCCGCGGTGCGGGGACGGAACGGGGTGTCATGCGCGTACCACCTTGGGGCCGGCGGCCTCCAGCGCGGCGGCGTCCGCCGCGTCGAGGCCGGTGTCGGTGATCAGCGTGTCGACCTCGGCCAGCGTGCCGAAGCGGACGAACTGGTCGGAGCCGAACTTGCTGGCGTCGGCGAGGACGACGGTGCGGCGGGCGGCGCGCAGCATCGCCCGCTTGGTCGCGCCCTCGCCGGTGTCGGGTGTGGTGAGGCCGCGTGCCACGGAGAAGCCGTTGGTCCCGATGAAGGCGACGTCGATCGTGAGACCGGCCAGCACCTCGGTGCCCCAGTCGTCGACGGTGGCAAGCGTCGTCCCGCGGACCCGGCCGCCGAGCAGTCGCAGGTCCACGTTCGGGCGCCCGGCCAGCGAGGACGCGATCGGCAGCGAGTTGGTGACGACGGTGACGTCGCGCTCGCGGGGCAGGGTGCTCGCGAGCCGGGAGGTCGTGGTCCCGGCGTCGAGCAGGACGGTCGCGGCGGTGCCCAGCTCGGCGAGGGCGGCCTTGGCGATCCGCTCCTTCTCCGCGCCGAACTGGCTGTCGCGCTGGCCGACCCCGGGCTCGAAGTTCAGCAGGTCCGACGGGATCGCCCCGCCGTGCACCCGCCGGACGAGGGCCTGGCGCTCCAGGGTCCCGAGGTCCCGGCGGATGGTCTCGGGGGTGACATCGAGCTCCTCGGCGACAGCGGCCACGTCGACCCGGCCCCGATCCCGGGTCCGGTCGAGCAGCCACTGCTGACGCTCCGCTGCGTACATCTTCGTTCGCTCCCGCTTCGATGCTTGCTTGTGTCTGAGTATGTGGGTTTTACTGTGTTTGTCAACGGGTCACGTCGAAGTAACCCCGGGAGCCACTCATGCCGAGCACGACCGCCCTCACCGGAATCCCCGCCAGCCCCGGCCGTGCCGGCGGCCGCGTCGTCCGCGTCGCCGAGCCGCCGGGCGAGCCGGCCGCCGGCCCCGCCCCGGCCGACGCCTCCGCCGAGGCCGCGCGGATCGCGCCGGCCGTCGAGCTGGTGTCGCAGCGCCTGACCGCGCGCGCCGCGACCGTCAGCGGGGACGCGCGGGAGGTGCTCGAGGCGACCGTGACGATGGTCGGGGACCCGGCCCTGCTGGAGAGCGCGCAGGACCTGGTCACCGGCCAGGGCCGCCCCGCCGCGCGCGCGGTGTGGGAGGCCGCGAACTCCTTCGCGGAGATGCTGACGTCGATGGGCGGCTACATGGCCGAGCGCGCCCGCGACATCCACGACGTGCGCGACCGCATCGTCGCCGAGCTGCTGGGGCTGCCCGCGCCGGGCGTCGCCGACCTGGACGCGCCCGCCGTGCTCGTCGCGACCGACCTGGCCCCGGCCGACACCGCCGGGCTGAAGCCGGGCGTCGCGCTCGCCCTGGTCACCGAGCAGGGCGGCCCGACCAGCCACACCGCGATCCTCGCGCGTTCGCTGGGGATCCCCGCGGTCGTCGGCTGCGCGGGCGCGACCCGGATCGCCGAGGGTGCCGCGCTGACCGTCGACGGCGGCACCGGTGAGGTCGTCGAGGTCGCCACCCTCGACGAGGCCACCGCGTTCGCCGCCGCCTCCTCGGTCACCGCCGAGTGGGACGGCGTCGGCCGCACCGCCGACGGCCTGGTCGTGCCGGTCCTGGCCAACGTCGGCGACGGCCCCGGCGCGGCGAAGGCCGCGGACGCCCGGGCCGAGGGCGTCGGCCTGTTCCGCACCGAGCTCGCGTTCCTCTCCGCGGCCGAGGAACCCACCGAGGCCGCCCAGCGCGAGGTCTACACCGCGGTGCTGTCCGCGTTCGCCGGCAAGCCGGTCACCGCCCGCACCCTCGACGCCGGCGCGGACAAGCCGCTGCCGTTCCTGTCGCTCGACGGCGAGCCCAACCCGGCGCTGGGCGTGCGCGGCCTGCGGATCGCCCGCGTCCCGGGCAACGGCGACGGCGTGCTGGAGCGCCAGCTCGCCGCGCTCGCCGCCGCGGCGAAGGAGACCGGCGTCGCGCTCAAGGTGATGGCGCCGATGGTCGCCACCGCCGAGGAGGCGCGCTGGTTCGTGCAGCGCTGCCGGGCGCACGGCATCGAGCAGGCCGGCGTGATGATCGAGATCCCGGCCGCGGTGCTCACCGCCGACGAGATCATGGCCGAGGTCGACTTCGTCTCGGTCGGCACCAACGACCTGGCCCAGTACCTGTTCGCCGCGGACCGCCAGTCCGGGCCGGTGGCCGCGCTCAACGACCCGTGGCAGCCGGCGCTGCTGCGGCTGATCGGGTTGCTCGGCGAGGCGTCGGCGCGCACCGGCACCCCGGTCGGGGTGTGCGGCGAGGCCGCGGCCGACCCGGGGCTCGCCGCGGTGCTGGTGGGGCTCGGCGTCGCGAGCCTGTCGATGGGCTCGGGTGCGCTCGCCGCGGTCGGGGCGAACCTGGCCGGGCTGACGGTGGAGCAGTGCCGGGAGCGGGCCCGCGCGGCCTGCGCCGCGGCCGACCCGATCGCGGCCCGCCGGGCCGTCGCCGCCCTCGACGGCTGATCGTCCGTTCGTCGCGTCCGTCCTCCCGCTCGGCCGTGCGGTGGACGGACCGGCGGTCGTCACGCCGCTGGTCGCAGTGACCTGTGGTCCCACCGGACGTACCCGGCCACCGGTTGCCCTCGGCGACCCGCGGTTGTTGGCTCGACACACGGCGTGATCCTGTATCGCGAACCGGGGCGCCGTCCGACGACCGGAGGTCACCCATGTCCGAGGGACCGCTTGCCCACGCCGTCCGGGTGGCCTCGGAGCAGGCCTACGTCGACGGGCTGTCCGAGGGCCGCCGCGAGGCCTGGGAGCGGGCCTCGGGTGCGCGCCCGGAGCCGGCGTCGAAGCGGCTGCTCGTGCACCTGTCGCACTCCATCGAGCGCGCGGTGATGTCCGGGCCGCGGGAGGACCCGACGGTCGTCGTCGCGCTGTTCCAGCAGCTGCGCTTCTTCGACCGCGAGCGCGAGGTCTACGCGCGGATGGCCCAGGCCGGGATGCACGTCGTCGTCGCGTTCGCCGACGGCGGGGTGCACGACGTGCCGGACGGCGTCCACCTCGTGGTGCTGGACCCGGACGAGCCGCTGGCGTCGGAGTGGAGCGTCGTCGCGCTCGGGCCCGGGGCGGGTGCGTTCCTGGTCGCGACCGACCAGTACGCCCGCGACCCGCGCGAGCAGGGCGAGGCCGGGCGGGTGTTCCTCGGACGCTGGGGCTACGCCCGTGCCCAGGCCGGGACCGAGCTCGCGCGGCTGCGGTTCGCGCTGGGGGACCGGCTGCCGTCCTCGGTGCGGCGCACGGTCGACGAGCTGCTCGGCTCCTCGATGCCGACCGGCGGCGACCCGGCGGCCTCGGCGGGCACCACCGGCGAGGCGTGGGCGACGACCTCGCTCAACCACATGATCGACCGGTTGCTGTCGGCCCGGGCCGGCACCCGTGAGCTGCGGTCCCAGCTGGCCGACGCCCAGCGCGCCGCGGCCGCCCGTGCCGCCGCCGCGGTCGACCCGGCGAGCGGCCTGCCCACCGCCGAGGCCCTGGACCGCTTCGCCGGTCCGGCGGGGCCGGAGGCGCTGCCCGTCGGCGTCGCGCTGTTCGACCTGCCCGGCCTCGACGGCTCCGTCGTGCACGACGACGACCGCGCCGCCTGGTTCGCCGCCCACCAGGTCGCGGCGGCGATGACCCAGCCGCTCGGCCCGGTCGATGCGGCCCTGCGGCTGTCCGAGCGCGAGTTCGCGCTGGTCGTGCCCGGTGCCTCGGACCGGCACCTGGCCGGGCTCTGCGACCGGGTCGGCGAGCGGCTGGCGCTGGCCTCGCAGGGCTGGCCGGGCATCGCGCTGGCCGGGCGGGTCGCGTTCGCGGTCACGACGACCCGGCCGCTGCCGCTGGCCGACCTGCGCGAGGCGCTGGCCCACCTGCCTGAGGAACCGGGCGACGCCGGCCCGGTCGACGCCGGCCGGAACCCGGCCGGGGACCGCATCGTCGTCGCGGCGACCGGGCGGGAGGGCGCCCCGCCGCGGCCGTCCCCGGAGCCGTCGGCCGCGGCCCGGCACCGCGGTCCCGACGACGTCGCACCGCGCCCGCGCCCGGCCGGGAACGGCGGCGGGTCCGACGACCCGGTCGCGCCCCCGCCCGACGCGCACGCCCCGCCGCCGCGGCCCGCGCCGGCGCCGCCGCCGTCGCGGCCCCGGCCCTACCTCGACGCGTCCTCGACCGGCCCGCAGCCGGTCACCGGTGAGGCGGCCGCCGACCCGCGGGCCGCGGCGCAGGAGGCGCTGCGCCGCCTGGTCCAGGGCGACCAGGGTGCCGGCTACGACGTGTTCGCCGACCGGCACCCGGGCGGCGGTCACCCCGGCTGACCGGCGCGTTCGCCCTGGGCGGAGCTGCCCAGGGCAGAACCGGGCGCGGACCGGGCCGTCCCCCGGCCACGGTGGGGACATGAGCGACTCACCGCGCACCCCGCGCTTCGACGACCGCGCCCGCCGCGACCTCTACGACCAGCGCGTCGTGGTGCTCGACGGCCCCCTCGACGACGACAACGGCATCCTGCTCGCCACCCAGGTCGTGGCGCTGGCCGCCCGCGACCCGGACGCCGACATCGCCTTCTGGATCCACTCGCCCGGCGGGTCGGTGCCGGCGATGCTGGCGCTGCGGGACCTGTTCCGGCTGGTGCCCTGCGACGTCTCGACGCTCGTGCTCGGCATCGCCTACAGCGCCGGGCAGTTCCTGCTCTCGGCGGGCACCCCGGGCAAGCGGCGCGCGCTGCCGCACTCGCGGGTGCTGATGCACCAGGGCTCGTCGGGGATCGGCGGGACGGCCGTCGACATCGAGCTGCAGGCCGACGACCTGCGCCACACCCGCGACACCGTGCTCGGCCTGATCGCCCAGGACACCGGGCAGCCGGTGGACCGGATCTTCACCGACTCGCTGCACGACCGCTGGTACTCCGCGGCCGAGGCGCTCGACTACGGCTTCGTCGACGCCGTCGTCGACCGGTTCGACCAGGTGGTGCCGCGCCGCGGTGCCGTCCCGACCGGCTTCGGCGTGGGGCGGTGACGGCGGTGAGCACCTACACGATCCCGAACGTCATCGCCCGCACCCCGGGCGGCGAGCGGGTCCTCGACGTCTACTCCCACCTGCTCACCGAGCGGGTCGTCTACCTGGGCACCGAGATCGACGCGGGCGTGGCGAACGCGCTGATCGCCCAGCTGCTGTTCCTGGAGGCCGACGACCCCGACCGCGAGGTGCAGCTCTACGTCAACTGCGGGGGCGGCGATCCCAGCGCGATGCTCGGCATCTACGACACGCTGCGCCACGTCCGCTGCCCGGTCGCGACGACGTGCGTCGGCCAGGCCGTCTCGGTGGGCGCGGTGCTGCTCGCCGCCGGGACCGAGGGTCGTCGCGGCGCGCTGCCGCACGCCCGGGTCGTGCTGCACCAGCCGGCGGCGCAGGGCCGCGGGTCCATCCCGGACCTGATCCTGCAGGCCGACGAACTGGTCCGGATCCGCGCCGACATCGAGGAGATCCTGGCCCGGCACACCGGGCAGACCGTCGAGCGGCTGCGCGCCGACACCGACCACGACCGCGTGTTCACCGCGTCCGCGGCCCGGGACTACGGCCTGCTCGACACCGTGCTCGAACCGCAGCCGCCGCGCACCCGCGAGCGTCGCTGAGCGGCGCCGGGTCAGGCCGCCAGCGCGTAGGCGCACTGCGGCCCGTGCGCCCGCGGCGCCGTCGCGAGACCGTCGGCGACGCCGCGGGTCAGCCCGGCCAGGTCGGTCCCGAGCGCCCCGGCGACGGCGGCGATCATCTCGCTGGAGGGCTCCTTGCGGCCCCGCTCCACCTCCGAGAGGTACTGCGGGGACACCCCGGCGCGCCCGGCCGTCGCGTGCAGGGTCTCGCCGCGGGCGTGCCGCCGTCGTCGCAGCTCACGACCGAGTGCGTGCCGCCAGAGGGGTTCGCTCATGGGGGCACGGTAGGGCCGGACGGCGGCCGCGGTCCCCGGGTTCCGCCCACAGCGGAACCCGGGGCGGGCGCTCAGGCCTTCAGGAAGTCGAGCAGCGCGGCGTTGAACTCGTCGGGGTGGGTCGCGTTGAGACCGTGCGGGCCACCCTCGATCAGCACGAGCTGTGCACCCTCGATCGCCTCGTGCGAGCGCTTGCCGGACACTTCGAACGGGACGATCGCGTCGGCGTCGCCGTGGATGACCAGGGTCGGGATGCCGGCGTCGGAGACCTTCTGCACGTCGTCGCGGAAGTCGGTGCGCCCGAACGCGGTGATGCAGTCCAGGGTGCCCTTCGGCGACGCGAACTCGGCGATCGCGCGGTGGTAGGCACGGTTCGGCTCGCTGATCAGGTCGGTCCGGTCGCCCGCGGCGAAGAAGTTCGACGTGAACTCCTCCAGAAAGGCGATCCGGTCACCGGTGACGCCGCCCTGGAACTGCTCGATCGTGGCGTCGTCGAGACCGCCGTCGGGGTTGTCGTCGGACTGGTAGAGGTACGGCGGGACGGCCGCGGCCAGCACGGCGCGGGCGACCCGGTCGGTGCCGTGCCGCGCGATGTGGCGGACGACCTCGCCGCCGCCCATCGAGAACCCGACGAGGGTGGCCTCGCGCAGGTCGAGGTGC
Source organism: Pseudonocardia sp. ICBG162 (assembly GCF_020496225.1). Classification (NCBI taxonomy): domain Bacteria; kingdom Bacillati; phylum Actinomycetota; class Actinomycetes; order Pseudonocardiales; family Pseudonocardiaceae; genus Pseudonocardia; species Pseudonocardia sp. ICBG162. Next base: position 1,066,143 of record NZ_JAHLJD010000031.1, on the reverse strand, counting down.
ACGAGCAGGGCGTGCAGGTCGTCGGCGAAGGTGTCGTAGTCGTAGCCGTCCCAGGGCTGGGAGGACTGGCCGAAACCGCGACGGTCGTAGGTCACGACCCGGTGACCGGCGTCGACCAGCGCGGGGACCTGCTTCTCCCAGGACCTCCCCGACAGCGGCCAGCCGTGGATCAGCACGACGGGGGCGCCGGAACCCTGGTCGGTGTAGTGCAGCTCGACCGGGCTGCCGTTCTCGGTACCGATGCTGAGCTGGGGCATGGGGTGCTCCTCCGGGAAGATCGGTTGCGTCCTCCCGATTCGCGTACCCGCCCCGCCGCGGGCCTACCCGTCGACGGCCGTGCCCTGCCCGAGCATCCGCTCCAGCACGGCGCGGACGGTCGCGTCCTCCACGGTGTAGTACACGTAGGTCCCCTCGCGCCGGTTCTCGACCAGGCCCGACAGCCGCAGCTTGGACAGGTGCTGGCTCACCGCCGTGGGGGCGGCGCCGACCAGGTCGGCGAGGCAGGCCACCGAGGACTCGCCCTGCAGCAGCGCCCAGAGGATCTTGACCCGGGTCGGGTCGGAGAGCATGCGCATCGCGTCCGCCACCCGGCGGACCTCGTCCTCGGGCGGCATCGCGAAGCCGTGGATGGACTCGTGCACGACGCCGAGGATACCTGCGTGACTGCGCGGATGGTCCACCGTCTCACCATCTGGATGGCTGGCTGCGTATCTTCGTGCATGCGCAGGTATGGTTCCACGCATGCGATCCGCTCTGACCCTGCCCGAGGTCCGCTGGGCCGGGGCCTCCCTGCTGGCCTTCCTGGCCGCGCTCGGGGCCGACCTGCTCGGCGCGCCGTCCGCGGTGGTCGTCGGCCTGTACCTGGCCTGCTACGTCCTCGGCGGCTGGGAGCCCGCGCTCGAGGGCCTGCGCGCGCTCGGGGAGAAGCGGCTCGACGTCGACCTGCTGATGATCGTCGCCGCGGTCGCGGCCGCCGCGATCGGACAGTGGTTCGACGGCGGCCTGCTCGTCGTCATCTTCGCGACGTCCGGCGCGCTGGAGTCGGTCATGACCGCCCGCACCCGGGCCGGCATCCACGCGCTGCTCGACCTCGCCCCGGAGACGGCCACCGTCGCCGACGACGACGGCACCGAGCGCACCCTCCCGGCGGCCGGGCTCGTCGCGGGGCAGGTCGTGGTCGTCCGGCCGGGGGAGCGGGTCCCCGGCGACGGCACCGTGCTCGACGGGGTGTCGGAGGTCGACACCTCCGCGCTGACCGGGGAGCCGGTCCCGGCCCGCACCGGCCCCGGCGACGCGGTGCTCGCGGGCACCGTGAACGGCACCGGCGTGCTGCGGGTCCGGGTCTCGCGGGACGCGGCGGACACCGTCGTCGCGGGGGTCGCGGCGCAGGTCGAGCGGGCCGCGGAGACCAAGGCGGGCCGCCAGCTGTTCATCGAGCGCGTCGAGCAGCGCTACTCGGTGCTGGTCGTCGCGGGGACGGTGCTGCTGCTCACCGTGCCGCTGCTGCTCGGCGCCCCGTTCCAGGAGACGCTGCTGCGCGCGATCGTCTTCATGATCGTGGCCTCGCCGTGCGCGATCGTGCTCGCGACGATGCCGCCGCTGCTCGCCGCGGTCGCGGTGTCCGGCCGGCGCGGGACGCTGGTCAAGGACGTCACCGTGCTGGAGGCGCTCGCCGAGGTCGACACCGTGGTGCTCGACAAGACCGGCACGCTGACCTCCGGCCGCCCGCAGGTGGTGTCGGTGACCCCGCTCGGGTCCCGGCGCGCCGACGAGCTGCTCGCCCTGGCCGGGGCCGCCGAGGCCGGCAGCGAGCACGTGCTGGGCCGGGCGGTGCGCGCGCACGCCCTGGAGCGCGGCCTGCACCTGCCCCACGCCGAGGGGTTCACCGCGGTCCCGGGCGAGGGTGTGCGGGCGGTCGTCGGCGGGCGGAGCGTCGCCGTCGGGCGCCCGGAGCTCGCCGGTGACGTGGAGGTCCCCGGGGTCGCCGCGCTGCAGGAGGCGGGGCGGACCGCCGTCGTCGTGCTGGTGGACGGCGAGCCCGCCGGGGTGGTCGGGCTGTCCGACGAGCCGCGTCCGGGTGCCGCGACCGCGCTGGCCGCGCTGCGCCGCGAGGTCGGCGGCGACCCGCAGGTCCTCACCGGCGACGCCGAGCGCCCGGCCCGGGTGCTCGCCGGGCGGCTCGGCCTGACCCGGGTGCGGGCCGGGCTGCTGCCCGACGGCAAGGTCGAGGTCGTCCGCGCCGAGCAGGCCCGGGGCCGCCGGGTGCTCGCCGCGGGGGACGGCATCAACGACGCGCCGCTGCTCGCGTCGGCCGACGTCGGGCTCGTCGTCTCCGAGGGGGCGGGGGCGCTGTCCCTGGACGCCGCCGACGGCGTGCTCACCCGCGACCCGCTCGGCTCGCTGGCCCCGCTGGTCGTGCTGGCCCGGCGGGCGCGGCGGATCGCGCGGGCGAACCTGGCCTTCGCCGCCGCGGTGGTCGTCGTCCTGGTCGGGTGGGACCTGGTCGGGACGTTGCCGCTGGTCGTCGGCGTCGCCGGGCACGAGCTGTCCACGGTGCTGGTGTGCCTGAACGGGCTGCGGCTGCTCGTAGTCGCGCGCCGGGAGGACCGGCGGGCCCGGGCCGCCGTCGCGCCGGTCGCCGTGGCCGCCGAACGGGAGCGCGTCGGGGTCTGACGGGTGCTCGGCCCGGAGCTGGTCAGGCCGGGTCGACCGCCAGCGCGGCCAGCGCCATCCGGCGCAGCACCGCGGCCCGGGCGTCCGCCCCGCGCGGGGACGGCTGCTCGGCCCGCGGCGCGTACGGCGTGGAGTTGAGCAGGCCGAACACCCCGTGGGCGACGGTGCGGGCCTCGGCCGGGGCGACGTCGGGGTGCGCCCGGCGCAGCGTGTCCACCCACAGCTCGACGTAGGTGCGCTGCAGCCGCCGCACGGTGCGGCGCGGCTCCTCGGGCAGGTTCGCCAGGTCCCGGTCCTGCACGACGATCAGCTCCGGCTCGCGGGTCGCGAACGCGACGTGGAAGTCGACGAGGTCGGCCAGCGCGGCACGGGGGTCGTCGTGGTGCACGCGGGCGCGGCCGCCGTCGAGCAGGCGCTCGGAGATGTCGATGAGCAGCTCGGCGAGCAGCGCCTCCTTGCCGGGGAAGTGCCGGTAGAGGGCGGGGCCGCTGACACCGACCGCGGCGCCCAGGTCGGCGATGCTCACCCCGTGGAAGCCGTGCCGGGCGAACAGCCGGGCCGCCTCGGTGAGGATCTGCTCGCGCCGCGACGGGGCCTCCGTGCGCGCGCCCGCGCCGTCCGCGGGGGAGGGTCCTGCTGCGACCATCGGACGATCGTAGCGTCGTCGGTTAACGGTTGTTAACGCGCCGTGCGGTCCGTCTCAGGCTCCGCACAGGTCGGCGGCGATACCCTCGTGAGCGTGATGAGGACCCTGCGCCGGATGCGCGAGCGTCTCGGCGTGCGCGCCGCGTCCGCCCTCGCGGCGGCGACGGCGGTCGCGATGGTGCTCGTCGTCGCCGGTGTGTCGCTGGTGCTGATCCTCGAGAGCCAGCTGAAGCGCAACACCGAGGAGGCCCTGCTGGCCAACGCCCAGCAGGTGGCCGAGCGCATCCAGGCCAACTTCGCCGACTACCGCCCCGGCGACCCGGCCAAGGAGAACGCGGTGGTGACCACCGCCCGCCGCACCGACCTGGTGCAGGTCGTCACGGCCTGGAGCGACCGGACCGGCGCGCCCGACGACCGGGTCGGGTCGAACGGCGAGGGCCGCAACATCGAGGTGTTCGCCTCGTCCGAGCCGCTGGACGGCCAGCCGAAGCTGGTGGACTGGGTCCTCGCCCCGCACGAGACGCGCTCCCAGATGGACGTGCCGGTCACCTTCCACGACGCGGGCGGCCCGGAGCCCGACGCCGGGCCGCTGCAGACCGAGAACATGATGGTCGTCGGGCTCGGCGTGCGGGCCTTCGACCGGCCGATCACGATCTACTCCGCCCAGCCGACCGACCAGATGCACAGCGCCGTCGACCTCGTGACCTGGCTCGTCGCGGGCGGGGTCCCGCTGCTGGTGCTGGTCGCGGGCGGCTTCACCTATCTGTTCGCCGGCCGTGCGCTGCGCCCGGTGGAGGACATGCGGTCCCGGGTCGCCGGGATGGGCGACAAGGACCTCTCCCAGCGCGTCGACGAGCCGGCCGCCCGCGACGAGGTCGGCCGTCTCGCCCGCACCATGAACCAGATGCTCGGGCGGATCGAGTCCTCCCAGGCGACCCAGCGCCGCTTCGTCGCCGACGCCAGCCACGAGCTGCGCAGCCCGCTCGCGACCGTGTCGACCGGTCTGGAGCTGCTCGGCTCGGGCATGCCGGAGGCGTCCGCGGACCGGGCCACCGTCGACGTCCTGCGCGGGGAGGCCTCCCGGCTGACCGGCCTGGTCGAGAACCTGCTGTTCCTCGCCCGTGCCGACGAGCGCGGCATCGCGCCGCGCCGCGAGGAGGTCGACCTCGACGAGATCGCCGACGCCGAACGGGAGCGTCCGTCGGCCGAGACCGCCGTCGCGGTCCGGGTGACCAGCGAGCCCGTCCGGGTGGTCGGCGACCGCGGGCAGCTGGTCCGGGTGCTGCGCAACCTGGTCGACAACGCCAAGCGGCACGCGTCGTCGACGGTCGCGGTGTCGGTCCGGGCCGAGGGCGACCTCGCGGTGATCGAGGTCGACGACGACGGCAACGGCGTCCCCGAGGCCGACCGCGCCCGGGTCTTCGAGCGCTTCGTGCGGCTCGACGAGGCCCGCTCCCGCGGCGACGGCGGCTCCGGGCTCGGCCTGGCGATCGTCGCCGAGCTGGTCGCGGCGCACGGCGGGACCGTGGAGGCGACCTCGTCGCCGGAGCTGGGCGGGGCCCGGTTCCGGGTCACCGTGCCCGCCGTGACGGCGCCGCTTCCCGAGGAGGAGACCCCCGAACCGGTGGAGGCCGACCACGCCGGTGCCGGGCCCGACGGCGAGCCGGCCGCGGAGCTGTGCGACGACCGGCCCTCCGGCCCGATCCCGCGGGTGACCGCGCGGTCGCCGTGGGCGCGGGCCGAGGAGCCCGCCGACTTCGGCCCGGACGCGTGGCTGGGGCAGGGCGGCGCCGACCACGGGACACCGGAGCACGGCACGGCGCGGAACGTCACGGCGCAGAACGGTGCGGAGCAGCCCGACCCGGCGCGGAACGGTGCGGCGCGGAACGGTGCGGCGCAGGGCGGCGCGGCGTCGGGCGGCACCGCTCCGGTCCGCCCGGTCATGGGCTCCGCGGTCGCTCCCGAGGGCTCCGTGGGGGCGGGCGCGTCGGCGCGCGGGACCGCCGCTGCGGATGGCATGATGCGCACGCCCGGTGACCCGGCCGTCACCCACGGCTCGGGCACGGACGGTCGGACCCCGGACAGCGGTCCGGTGACGACCCCGCCCGACCCGGAGGACGACGTGTCCGCACCACCCGCCCGCAGTCGTCTCGACCCGCCGACCGGTCCGCTGCCGATCCGGCCGAACACCGTCGGCAGCCCGTTCGACGAGAACGCCACCCGGCCGTTGCCGGTCGTCACGCCGCGTGGGCAGCGGGGCCGTGGCGGCACCGCCGTCGCCAGCCGGGAGACGGCCCGTGACACCCGGGACACCGGGCGCGAGCCCGCCCGGGCCGAGCGGGAGCCGGTCGGGACGCCGTCGCCGCGGCGGCCGTTCGACCGTCGTCGCTGAGCGGGTCCCCGCAGGTCAGCGGGGCGGCGCGGGCGCGGGCTCGGACATCCGGTAGCCGACGCCGCGCAGCGTCTCGATGCTGTGCGTCCCGAACGGTGCGTCGATCTTGCGGCGCAGGTAGCCGACGTAGACCTCGACGACGTTGACCTCGCCGTCGTAGTGGGCGTCCCAGACCGAGCGCAGGATGTCGGTCTTGGTCACGACCTGCCCGGTGTTCTGCATCAGGTGCTCGAGCACGCCGAACTCGCGCGGGGTCAGCGGGATCTCGGTCTCGCCGCGGTGCACCCGGTGTGTGCCCGGGTCCAGGCTGAGGTCCCCGACCCGCAGGACGGTCGGTGCGGCCTCCCCGGCCCGGCGCAGCAGCGCGCGCAGTCGCGCCTGCAGCACGACGAACGAGAAGGGCTTGGTCAGGTAGTCGTCCGCGCCGAGGTCGAAGGCGTCGGCCTCGTCGTACTCGCCGTCCTTGGCGGTCAGCATGAGCACCGGCGTCCACACGCCGCGGTCGCGCAGGTGCTGCAGGATCCGGTAGCCCGACAGGCCCGGCAGCATGATGTCGAGGATGACCACGTCGTGCCGGCCGGTCAGCGCGAGCTGCAGCCCGGTGGGGCCGTCGTGCGCGACCTCCACCTCGTGCCCCTCCCCGGCGAGGCCGCGGCGGACCAGCTCGGCGAGCGGCTTCTCGTCCTCGACCAGTAGCAGGCGCACGCACCCAGCCTAGTCCGCGGGACGCCGGCTCTGGACGCCACGTGTTAACAACCGCTAACCTGTTAACGGTCATTAACAGACAGCGTTCCCCGGGAGGTCCGATGACGGCACCGCAGGCCCCACCCGCGCCGGCCCCGGAGGCCCCGCGGCTCGGCACGGCGGTGGATCCGGCCGACCCGCGCGCCGCGGAGAACGACGCCGCGCACCGCGCCCTGGTCGCCGACCTGCGCGACCGGCTGGAGCGGACCCGGCTCGGCGGGCCGGAGCGCTCGCGGGCCCGGCACGTCGAGCGCGGGAAGCTGCTGCCGCGCGACCGGGTGGACGCGCTGGTCGACCCGTCGTCGCCGTTCCTGGAGCTGTCCCCGCTGGCCGCGAACGGCATGTACGACGACCAGGCCCCCGGCGCCGGGATGATCACCGGGGTCGGGCGGGTCGCCGGCCGGGAGGTCGTGGTCGTCGCCAACGACGCGACCGTCAAGGGCGGCACCTACTACCCGATGACGGTCAAGAAGCACCTGCGCGCGCAGGAGGTGGCGCTGCACAACCGGCTGCCCTGCGTGTACCTGGTGGACTCCGGGGGCGCGTACCTGCCCGAGCAGGACGACGTGTTCCCCGACCGCGAGCACTTCGGCCGGATCTTCTACAACCAGGCGCAGATGTCCGGGCAGGGCATCCCGCAGATCGCCGCCGTCCTCGGCTCCTGCACCGCGGGTGGCGCCTACGTCCCCGCGATGAGCGACGAGGCCGTCATCGTCCGCAACCAGGGCACGATCTTCCTGGGCGGACCGCCGCTGGTGAAGGCCGCGACCGGCGAGGTCGTCACCGCCGAGGAGCTGGGCGGCGGGGACCTGCACGCGAAGGTCTCCGGCGTCACCGACCACCTCGCCGTCGACGACGCCGATGCGCTCGCCCGGGTCCGCGCGATCGTCGCGACGCTCGGTCCGCGCGCCCCGCGGCCGTGGGAGGTGCGCCCCACCGAGGAGCCCGCCGTCGACCCCGCCGGGCTCTACGCCGCGGTGCCCACCGACACCCGCACCCCCTACGACGTGCGCGAGGTCATCGCCCGCGTCGTCGACGGCTCGCGGTTCGCCGAGTTCAAGTCCGAGTACGGCACCACCCTGGTCACCGGGTTCGCCCGGATCCACGGCCACCCGGTCGGGATCGTCGCGAACAACGGGATCCTGTTCTCGGAGTCCGCGACCAAGGGCGCGCACTTCGTCGAGCTGTGCGACCAGCGCGGCATCCCGCTGGTGTTCCTGCAGAACATCTCCGGCTTCATGGTCGGCCGCGAGTACGAGGCGGGCGGCATCGCCCGCAACGGCGCGAAGATGGTCACCGCCGTCGCCTCCACCCGGGTGCCGAAGCTGACCGTCGTCATCGGCGGGTCCTTCGGCGCCGGCAACTACGCGATGTGCGGGCGGGCGTACTCGCCGCGGTTCCTGTTCATGTGGCCCAACGCCCGCATCTCGGTCATGGGCGGCGAGCAGGCCGCCACCGTGCTCGGCACCGTCGGCAACGCCGACCCGGACGCGATCCGCGCCCAGTACGAGGAGCAGGGACACCCCCTCTACTCCACCGCCCGGCTGTGGGACGACGGCGTCATCGACCCCGCCGACACCCGCACCGTCCTCGGGCTGTCCCTGTCCGTCGCCGCCAACGCGCCCCTGGCCGACCCGGCCTTCGGCGTCTTCCGGATGTGAGGCCCCCCATGGGATCGGCACTGTTCGACACCGTCCTGGTCGCGAACCGCGGCGAGATCGCGGTCCGCGTCATCCGCACCCTGCGCTCGCTGGGCGTCCGGTCGGTCGCCGTCTACTCCGACGCCGACGCCGCGGCCCCGCACGTCCGCGCCGCCGACGAGGCCGTCCGGATCGGCCCGGCCGCCGCCGGCGAGTCCTACCTGTCGGTGGAGAACGTGATCGCCGCCGCCCGGGCGACCGGTGCGCAGGCGATCCACCCCGGCTACGGCTTCCTGTCCGAGAACACCGCGTTCGCCGCCGCGTGCGAACAGGCGGGGATCGCCTTCGTCGGGCCGCCGTCGTCGGCGATCGAGGCGATGGGCGACAAGATCCGCGCCAAGCAGACCGTCGCCAAGGCCGGGGTGCCGGTCGTGCCCGGCTCCGACGGCTCCGGCCTCACCGACGACGACCTGGCCGCCGTCGTCGCCGACATCGGGTACCCGGTGCTGCTCAAGCCGTCCGCGGGCGGCGGGGGCAAGGGCATGCGCGAGGTGTACTCCCCGGAGCAGCTGGCCGACGCGATCGCCGGTGCGCGCCGCGAGGCCCGCGGCTCCTTCGGCGACGACACCCTGCTCGTCGAGCGGCTGGTCACCACGCCGCGGCACATCGAGATCCAGGTGATGGCCGACGCGCACGGCGCCGTCGTGCACCTCGGCGAGCGCGAGTGTTCGCTGCAGCGCCGCCACCAGAAGATCATCGAGGAGGCGCCGTCGGCTCTGCTCACCCCCGCGCAGCGCGACGAGATGGGCCGCGCCGCCTGCGAGGCCGCCCGCAGCGTCGGCTACACCGGGGCCGGGACCGTCGAGTTCATCGTGAGCTCGGACCGTCCCGACGAGTTCTTCTTCCTCGAGATGAACACCCGCCTGCAGGTCGAGCACCCGGTCACCGAGGAGGTCACCGGCCTGGACCTGGTCGAGCTGCAGCTGCGCGTCGCCGCGGGGGAGCCGCTGCCGATCACCCAGGACGACGTGGTGCTCACCGGGCACGCGATGGAGGCCCGGGTGTACGCCGAGGCCACCGCCGTGTCCGGCGACGCGCTCACCTTCCTCCCCTCCGGCGGGCCGGTGCTGGACTGGACGCCGCCGCCCGGGGTGCGGGTCGACGCCGGGATCGAGACCGGCACCGTCGTCGGGTCCGACTACGACCCGATGCTGGCCAAGGTCGTCGCCCACGGCGCCACCCGCGACGAGGCGCTGCGCCGGCTCGACGCCGCGCTGCGCGACACGGTGCTGCTCGGGCTCGACTCCAACATCGGGTTCCTGCGGGCCCTGCTCGCCGACGACGACGTCCGCGCCGGTGACCTCGACACCGGGCTGATCGCCCGGCGCGGCGCCGCGCTCGTCGACGACACGGTGCCCGCCGACGTCCTCGGTGCGGTCGCCGGTCTCGGGCTGCTGCGCCGGGAGCCGGCCGGGCCCGTGGTGGACCCCTTCGACGTCCCCGGTGGCTGGCGGGTCGGGGAGCCCGCCTGGACGGTGAGCCGCCTGGTCACCGGGGGCGCCGACGGTGCGGTCGAGGTGCGGGCCCGCGGCCGGGCGGCCGGGTTCGACCTGGCTTTGCCCACCGCCGGTGGAGCGGCGGACGGGGACGCGGGGGACACCGCCGTCCCGGCATCGGCGACGCCCGCCACGGCCGCCGTCCGGTGCCGCACCGTCGCCGTCGCACCGGGGGTCGTGGAGCACACCCAGGGCGGCCGCACCCGCCGGTTCGCCGTCGCCGAGGGTGCCGACGGGGTCGTCTGGATCGGCCGCGACGGGCACGCCTGGGGCGTGCGCGAGCAGGCGCCGACGGAGGCCGCCGCGGCCGCCGGCGGTGCGGGCGGGCCGGTCGTCTCGCCGATGCCGGGGACGGTGACCGTCGTCGAGGTCGCCGATGGGGACGCCGTCGTCGCAGGTCAGAAGTTGGTCGTCGTCGAGGCCATGAAGATGGAACACGTGCTCACCGCCCCCGTCGACGGGACGGTGCGCGAGCTGAGGGCCCGGGCCGGAGCCACCGTCGCGAAGGACGCGGTGCTGCTCGTGGTCGAGCCCGCCACCCAGGAGGAGCAGGCATGACCACCGCCCAGGACACCACCACCGCCGAGGAGTACGAGGCGCTGCGCGCCTCGGTCGAGGAGTTCGCCCGCAAGGAGGTCGCGCCCGTCATCGGCGACCTCTACATCCGCGAGGAGTTCCCCTACGACATCACCGCCAAGATGGGCGAGATGGGCCTGTTCGGCCTGCCCGTCCCCGAGTCCTACGGCGGCATGGGCGGCGACTACCACGCCCTCTGCCTGGCCCTGGAGGAGCTGGCCAGGGTCGACTCCTCGGTCGCGATCACCGTGGAGGCCGGCGTCGGGCTCGGTGCCATGCCGATCCTGCGCTTCGGCACCGACGAGCAGAAGGCGCGCTGGCTGCCCGACCTGGCCGCGGGCCGCACCCTCGGCGCGTTCGGCCTCACCGAGCCGGGCGGCGGCTCCGACGCCGGCGCCACCCGCACCACGGCCCGGCTCGACGGCGACGAGTGGGTGATCAACGGGTCGAAGTGCTTCATCACCAACTCCGGCACCGACATCACCTCGGTCGTCACCGTCACCGCCGTCACCGGCGAGAAGCCCGACGGCCGCAAGGAGATCTCGGCGATCCTCGTCCCGGCGGGCACGCCCGGGTTCACGGTGAGCGAGAAGTACTCCAAGGTCGGCTGGAACTGCTCCGACACCCGCGAGCTCTTCTTCGACGACGTCCGCGTCCCCGCGGCGAACCTGCTCGGCGAGCGCGGCCGCGGCTACGCCCAGTTCCTGTCCATCCTCGACGAGGGCCGGGTCGCGATCGCGGCGCTGGCGACCGGGCTGGCCCAGGGCTGCGTCGACGAGTCCGTCCGCTACGCCGGCGAGCGCGAGGCGTTCGGGAACACCATCGGCTCCTACCAGGCGATCCAGTTCAAGATCGCCGACATGGAGGCCCGCGCGCACACCGCCCGGCTGGCCTGGCAGCACGCCGCGCGGCTGCTCGTCGCGGGGGAGCCGTTCAAGAAGGAGGCGGCGATCGCCAAGCTCGTCTCGTCGAACGCCGCGATGGACAACGCGCGCGACGCCACCCAGATCTTCGGCGGCTACGGCTTCATGAACGAGTACCCGGTCGGGCGGTTCTACCGCGACGCGAAGATCCTCGAGGTCGGCGAGGGCACCTCCGAGGTGCAGAAGATGCTGATCGCGCGGCACCTGGGCCTGTAGCGACGATCCGTTCGGTCACCGAACGACATTCCCGTCACGCGCGTGACGACCGTGATGCGGTGCCGCGCGCGTGACGGGGGTAGACCGGTGTCATGAGCAACGAGGTCAACCACCAGGTACGGCTCGCCGCACGCCCGCAGGGCACCCCCGGCCCGGAGGTGTGGGAGCACACCACCGAGCCGGTGCCCGAGCCCGGCGAGGGCCGCATCGTCGTCCGGATCAGCCACATCTCGCTGGACCCGGCGATGCGCGGCTGGATGAACGAGGGGCGTTCGTACGCGCCCCCGGTCGGGATCGGCGAGGTGATGCGCGCGCTCGGCCTCGGTGAGGTCGTCGCGTCGAAGAACGCCGACTTCGCCGTCGGCGACACCGTCACCGGTGTGCTCGGCGTGCAGGAGTACGTGGAGAGCGACGGCCGCGGCCTGCAGAAGGTCTCCCCGACCGCGGACGTGCCGCCGGAGCGCTACCTCGCGCTGCTCGGCATGACCGGCATGACCGCCTACTTCGGGCTGTTCGACGTCGGCGCCCTCAAGGAGGGGGAGACGGTCGTCGTCTCCGGTGCGGCCGGCGCCGTCGGGTCGGTGGTCGGGCAGCTCGCGAAGGTCAAGGGCGCCCGGGTCATCGGCATCGCGGGCGGCCCCGAGAAGTGCGCGTGGATCACCGACGACCTCGGGTTCGACGCCGCGATCGACTACCGCTCCGACAACGTGTCGCAGCGACTCAAGGAGCTCGCCCCCGAGGGCGTCGACGTCTACTTCGACAACGTCGGCGGGGACATCCTCGACGCCGTGCTCGGCAGGCTCGCGATGCACGCCCGCGTCGTCATCTGCGGGGCGATCAGCCAGTACAACGCCGAGGGCGGCATGACCGGCCCGAAGAACTACATGAACCTGCTGGTCAGCCGGGCCCGCATGGAGGGCTTCCTGGTCGGGGACTACATCCCCCGCTGGGGCGAGGCCGGCACCGAGCTCGCCGGCTGGCTCGCCGACGGGCGCCTGCACAGCCGTGAGGACGTCGTCGACGGCGCCGTGTCCGACTTCCCGGAGGTGTTCCTCAAGCTGTTCCGCGGCGAGAACACCGGCAAGCTCGTGCTCCGGCTGAACCGGGCCTGATCCCGACCGGCACCATGGCGGGGTGCGCCTCGCCATGGCCCGGACCGCCGTCGTCGTCTCGGGGGCGGCGATCCTCGTCGTCGAGACCCTCGCGACCCGGCTCGTCGCGCCCTACGTCGGACTGACGCTCGAGTCGACCACCGCCGTGATCGGGGTGGCCCTCGCGGGGATCGCGGCGGGCGCCTCGCTGGGCGGGCGGTGGGCCGACGAGCGCGACCCGGTCGCCGTCGCCGCGCTGATGATGGTCGTCGGCGGGCTCGGCACCCTCGCCGTACGGCCGGTGGTCCGGCTGCTCGGGCCGCTGCTCGGCGCGGGGCCCTACGCCGCCGTGGTGCTCGTCGCCGCGTCCACCCTGGTCTCGGTGACGGCGCTGGCCGCGGTCACCCCGGCCGTCACCAAGGCCCGGCTGACCGGGCTGGACCGTTCCGGCGAGGTCGTCGGCGGGCTGTCCGCGGCGGGCACCCTCGGGTCGCTCGCCGGGACCTTCCTCACCGGGTTCGTGCTGGTCGCGCTGCTGCCGGTGAGCGCGATCCTGCTGGTCACCGCGGCCGCCTGCCTCGTGCTCGGGCTCGTCCTGGCACCCCGGCGGCGGCGCTCGGACATCGCGAAGGGCGGTGCCGCGGCGCTGCTGCTGGCCGTCGCGCTCGTCGCGCTGCCGGGGCGCTGCGACGCCGACACCACCTACTACTGCGCCGCCGTCCGGACCGACCCCGCGGACCCGGCCGGTCGCTATCTGGTGCTCGACGACCTGCGCCACTCCTACGTCCGCCTCGGCGACCCCGCGCACCTGGAGTTCGCCTACACCAAGCGGTTCGCCGCGGCCGTCGACACCGCGTTCCCGCAGGGGCGCCCGGTCGACGCGGTGCACATCGGCGGCGGCGCGCTGACCATGCCGCGCTGGCTCGCCGCGACCCGCCCCGGCAGCACCTCGACCGTGCTGGAGCTGGACCAGGGCGTGATCGACCTCGGCGTCCGCTCCCTGGACGCGGGCGGGATCCCCGGCACCACCGTGCGCACCGGCGACGCCCGGGTGAACCTCGCCGCGCTGCCCGACGACTCCGCCGACCTCGTCGTCGGCGACGCCTTCGGCGCCCGCTCGGTGCCCTGGCACCTGTCCACCGCGGAGTTCCTCGACGAGGTGCAGCGGGTGCTGCGCCCGGGCGGGCTCTACGTCCTCAACGTGATCGACCGGTACCCGCTCGACCTGGTCAAGGCCGCCACCGCGACCGTCGAGTCGCGGTTCGCGACGACGATGCTCCTCGCCCTCCCCGACGAGTTCGCCCCCGGTGGCGGCGGGAACGTCGTGGTCGTCGCCTCGGACCGGCCGCTCGACCCGGCCGCCCTCGGCGCCGCCGTCGCCCGCTCCGAACCGGCCGGCACGGTCCTCGCCCCGGACCGCACCGCCGCGTTCACCGCGGGGACGCCGGTCTTGACCGACGACCGCGCCCCGGTGGACCAGCTGATCACCACCGGGCTGGCGGGGTAGGGCGCCGTCCCCTCCGCGCCCCGGGGTGCGGTGCCCGGCTCGCCCTGCCCGGCTCGCCCTGCCGCGCTCGGCCTGACCTGCTCGGCCCGCCCTCGCCCTGCTCGCCCCGTCCCGTGCGGACCGCCCCCGCCCTGCTCGGCCCGCCGTGCCGCGCCCCGTTGCGATCGGCCGCGTCCCGCCGCGCCGCGTCCCGCCACGCCGAGATGCAGCTCAGCGGGAATTGTGGATCTCCAGGGCCCGCTGAGCTGCATCTCGACGCCGGTGATCCGTGCACGGACGATCCGGCCGCCTGACGGCCCCGTTCCCGTCGGTGGAATCGGTCCGGGCTCGGACGACTCGGGCCGTCGCCGAGCAGCCTCGCGGGAGACGCGCCCCGCCGGGAGGCGAGGCCCGGCCGCGCGGGGTCCGGATCACGCTAGGGTCGGCGACGGGGTCCGGTGGGCCCCGTCGGACGATCGAGGGGGAGACGGGCGTGGCGACCTGGGAGGACCTGAAGGCCTACGTCGTGGTCCGGTACGAGATCGTCCGCCAGGGTGCGGACGAGCTGCGGTTCCGGCTGCCGACGACCGAGGACCGGGACCAGCTCGTCGTCGTGAAGCGGGTGCGGGAGGGCGCGGGCCGCCCCGGCGTCGAGGTCACCGACGCGGCGGCCGCGGTCGCCGACCCGGACCAGGAGTGGGTGCAGATCGAGTCCCCGGTCGCACGGCTCGGCGAGGTCGACCTCGGCCGCGCCCTGGAGCTCGCGGGGCCGTCGGTGGTCGGTGGGCTGGCCGCGGAGGAGGGCGTCGTGGTGTTCCGGCACTCGATCCCGCTCGGCCCGGCCGCGCTGGACGGGTTCGAGTTCCCGTTCCGCCAGGTCGTCCACCTCGCCGACGAGCTGGAGCACGCGCTCACCGGGCGCGACGACAACTGAGGCCGGGCCGTGCGGCCGCCGTCACACTTGACCTGAAGTCCGGTTCAGCTATCAGGCTGCGGGCATGGCCGACTACACGCTTCCGGACCTGCCCTACGACTACTCCGCGCTCGCCCCGCACATCGCGCCCGAGATCATGGAGCTGCACCACTCCAAGCACCACAACACCTACGTCCAGGGCCTCAACACCACCCTCGACAAGCTCGCCGACGCCCGCGACAAGAACGACTTCGGCGCCGTCGTCGGACTCGAGAAGACCCTCGCGTTCAACCTCGGCGGCCACGTCAACCACTCCGCCTTCTGGAACAACCTCTCCCCCGACGGCGGCGACAAGCCCACCGGCGATCTCGCCACCGCCATCGACGACGACTTCGGCTCCTTCGACGGCTTCCAGGCCCACTTCACCGCCGCCGCCACCACCATCCAGGGCTCCGGCTGGGCCATCCTCGGCTACGACCAGCTCGGCGGACGCCTGCTCATCCACCAGCTCTACGACCAGCAGTCCCAGCTCCCCGCAGGCCAGACCCCCATCGTCCTGCTCGACATGTGGGAGCACGCCTTCTACCTGCAGTACCGCAACGTCAAGCCCGACTACGTCGCGGCCTGGTGGAACGTCGTCAACTGGGCCGACGCCGCCGAGCGGTTCGCCCGGGCGCGGGCGTGACGGTCGCCGATCCGGCCGGGGGCCTGCGGACGGCGTTCCGCGGGCACCCCGCCGGGGTCGCCGTGCTCACCGCGACCGGGCTCGACGGGCCGGTCGGGATGACGGCGTCGTCGGTCGCCTCGGTCGGGGTGGACCCGCCCGCGGTGTCGTTCTCGACCGCCCGTGACTCGCGGCTGGCCGGTGCGCTCGCCGGGGGCGGGACGGTCGTCGTGCACCTGCTCGACGACACCGACACCGGCCTCGCGGCGGCGTTCGCGGTCCCGGGCGCGGAACGGTTCGGGGCGGGCGTCCGGTGGATGGCCCTGCCGACCGGGGAGCCGTGGCTGGTCGACGTGGGCACCGCGCTGCGCTGCCGGGTCCTGTCGGTCACCGAGGTCGGGGCGTCGCTGCTGGTCGCGGCCGAGGTCGTCGAGCTGCTCGGGCTGCGCCGTCGCGGCCGGCCCCTGGTGTGGGTCGGACGGGCCTACCGCGGCGTCACCGTCGAGGACGCGGACGCGGTCACAGCGGCTGCGGATGCACGTCCAGCGCCTGGTCGATCACCGTGCGCAGGCGGTTGAGCAGCTCGTCGGCCTCGCTCCAGGTGACCGCGCCGGTCGCGACGCCGTGGCGCAGCTCCTCGGCGATGGTGCGGGCGAATCCGGTGGACCAGGTGTGACGGGGGTCGATGCTCCGCATGGACGAATTTTGCCCTACGCGACCTGCGGTGTTCACCCCGGGTGCTCGTTTCGTTCACAGCGCGTGTGCGACAGGGTGGGCGAAATCGGTGACGTCTGTCGATGCACACCGCAACGACGCGGGGCGGTCCGCGGGCCGGCCGGTGACGCAGCGGCGACGACGATGGTCCGATCGGCGGGACCCGGCGCACCCGCGGGTGGTCCCGCGGCGTCGTCCCCGGGGGTCGGATCGACGATTCGCCCGGTGTGCGTCACGATGATCGCCCGGCCCCCGGGCGAATCGATCCAGACGGAGTGTGCGCGTGACCACCTCGGAGTACAGCAGCATCACGCCCGGGGACCTGGCCATCGACACGCTCGGCCCGGCCCGCATCACCTCGCCGCTGGCGCCGCTGCTCGACGCCCGCCGCACCACCGAGCACTACGTCGACGCCGGTGACCGGGTCCTGCTCGACGACACCGCCGCCGGGATCCGCGCCCGCGGCGTCGAACCGGAGGAGCTGCCGGGCCTGGAGCCGTGCGGGCCGCGCCGGCAGATCTACTTCGACCCGTCGAAGACCCGCGCCGGGATCGTCACCTGCGGCGGGCTGTGCCCGGGGCTCAACGACGTCATCTCCGGCCTGGTCCGCACCCTGACCTACCACTACGGCGTGCGCCGGGTCGTCGGGTTCCGCAACGGCTACCGCGGCTTCGTCTCCTCCTACGGCCACGACGTCGTCGAGCTGAGCCCGGAGTCGGTGCGCGACATCCCGGTCGACGGCGGCACCTTCCTCGGCACCTCGCGCGGCCCGCAGGACCCCGAGGAGATCGTCGACTGCCTCGAGCAGATGCACCTCAACGTGCTGTTCGTGATCGGCGGCGACGGCACCATGCGCGGCGCGATGGAGATCGCCAGGGTGGTGGGGGAGCGGGGGCTGCGGATCGCCGTCGTCGGGATCCCGAAGACGATCGACAACGACATCCCGTTCATCGACCAGTCCTTCGGATTCCAGACGGCGTTCTCCCAGGCCAGCGAGGCCATCCGGTCGGTCACGGTGGAGGCCAAGTCCACCCCCGGCGGGGTCGGCCTGGTCAAGCTGATGGGCCGGCACTCCGGCTTCATCGCCTGCTACGCCTCGCTCGTGCGTTCCGACGCCGACGCCGTCCTGATCCCCGAGGTGCCCTTCGAGCTGGACGGCGAGACCGGTCTGCTGAACCACCTGCGACGACGGGTGTCCCAGCGCGGGCACGCGGTCGTCGTCGTCGCGGAGGGAGCCGGGCAGGAGATGCTGCCGCCGGTCGGGCGCACCGACGCCTCCGGCAACGCGAAGCTCTCCGACGTCGGCCCCTGGCTCAAGGAGCGCATCGCCGACTCCTTCGCCGACGCCGGGATGGAGACCACCGTCCGCTACGTCGACCCGAGCTACATCATCCGCAGCGTCCCCGCGAACCCCTACGACAGCGTGCACACCGTCCGGCTGTCCCAGGCCGCGGTGCACGCCGCCATGTCCGGGCGCACCGCGATGGTGGTCGGACGGGTGCGGCGCCGGTTCGTGCACATCCCGATGAGCCTGGCCGTCAGCCGTCGCAACCAGGTCGACCCGCACGGCGACCTGTGGATGGCGGTGCTGGAGTCGACCGGGCAGCCGTGGCGCTTCGGCGAGGACTCCGGCGCACCGACCCGGGCCCCGCACACCTGACCGGGGTCCTAGTTGAGATGGGCCCGGTGCTTCATCGCCTCGGTGCGCACCTCGTCCAGCACCTCGGCGCCCGAGCGCGATCCGCGCCCCGGACCGTCCACCCAGGACTCCATCAGCCGGGCCGCCTCGTCCCAGCGGGCCTGCGCGGCGAGCACCTCGCCGAGCTCGCGGATGAGCTCCGGGCCCTGGTGGCGCAGGCCCAGCCGCATCCGGAGCACCCACTCCAGGCCGTCGTGGTCGCGGGAGCGGCCGTAGGTCGCCCGCAGGTTCTCCAGCATCCGGGCGAGGATCTGGCGGGTCGAGGTGCGCGGCAGCATGCCCGAGTCGAAGGGCACCTCCGGGCCGGCGCCCGTCGTCGCGCGGAAGAGCTCCTCGCAGCCCGCCGGGTCGAGCCGCCTGCCGCCGTCGAAGGCGTCGACGAGGCGCTGGGTGCCGGGCACCCGCACCAGGAAGTGCCCGGGCATGCCGACGCCCTCCAGCGGTACCCCGGCCCGGCGGCCCACCTCGATCGCGACGACCGACAGGGTGATCGGGATGCCGGTGCGGCGCTCGAGGACGTCGGGCAGGAAGGAGTTGCGCGGGTCGGCGTAGTCGGTGGAGTTGCCGCGGAACCCGGCCTCGGTGAACAGCCGGTGCAGCAGCGACTCGAACCCGGTGACACCGTCGGCGAGCTCGTCGAGCGTCGCGCGGGCCCGTGCGGTGGACACCGCCGCGACCTCCGGGTCCGGGGCGGCGCCGGCAGCGATCGCCAGTGCGGCCTCGTCGAGCGGCGGTTCGGGCCCGGTCACCATCCGCAGGAAGCGGGTCACCGGGTCGGCGCGGTCGTGCCGGGTCACCCCGGGACCGTACCGGGATTCACGGGGGCGACATCGTGACGCGCACGACCGTGCCCGTCACCTGACCGGGATCGTCCTCCGCGGTCCACACCTGCAGCACGTCCGACAGCTCCGAGGCCAGCCACATCCCCCGGCCACGGTTCCCGGCGACCGGCGGTGCGGCGAGCCCGGGGAACGCGAGCTGGCACGTCGCGGCGTCGCTCATCTCCGAGACCAGCCCCGCCTCGGTGCGCCACATCCGCAGGACCGGGTGACCCGACCCGTGCTCGACGCCGTTGCTGATCAGCTCGTTGACCGCCAGCACGAGGTCGGAGATCCGGCTGGGCCCCAGCCCGGACAGCTCGGCCTGCCGCTCGACGACGCGCCGCATCGACCCGAGGTCGTCCAGGGTCACCGGCAGCGTCACGAGCGCAGGCCCCAGCTCGTCCGGCGGGCACTGCGGGTTCTCGGCCAGCAGCTCGTGGTCGTCGCGCCGGCAGCCGCTCGGGACCGGGGCGCCGTCGACGAGGAACTCGTCGTGCAGGGCCCCGGCGTGCGCGCGGTCGGCCTCGACGTCGGGGAAGCAGCACAGCAGCTCGACGGGCAGCGCGCGCAGGGCGTGCGAGAGGGCGAGGTCGAGGCGGGTCCAGTAGGCGGCGTCCGCACCGGGCAGCTCGACCGGCTGGCCGACCGTGCAGACCCCGGACGCGCCGTCGGCCAGCGCCTCGCGCACCGCGCGGCTCCAGCGCCCCGCGACCGTGAACGGCGGGGCCGAGTGCATCCGGTCCGGCGTGCGGAACTCCACCCCGGCGTCGTGGCCGAGGGAGCGGCGCAGCACCGCGGCACACCGCGGGTCGACCACCACGAGCGCACGACGGCCCGCCTCCAGTGCCTCGGTCACCGGTGCGGTGAGGGCGACGGCCTGGTGTTCGGGATCCCGGTACGGCACGGCCCGGTGGACGAGGCCGTCCGGGTCGGGACGCGGGGTGGTGGTGGCGGTCATCGGCGGTCGGGGGCGGTCGGGGTCATGGGGCGTAGGCCTTCCACGTCGAAGCTGTGCCCATCTGCTCAAGGCGGCTCCTGACGGGGTGACCATAACCAAGCCGCACCGGTCGTGTGGTGCGGGGCGTGTGTGTTCGACGACGTCGCACCCCCCGGCGGCCCGCGGTGCGGTAGGGAAAGCTGGAAACGGATCACCCATCACGCACCACGAACGGAGTGACAGATGCGCGTCTTCGACGGAGTGGACGAGCTGCGGGCGGCCAAGGGGACCGAGATCGGGACCTCGCCCTGGCTGACCGTCACGCAGGAGCGGATCGACGGCTTCGCCGACGCCACCGACGACCACCAGTGGATCCACGTCGACGCCGAGCGGGCCGCGTCCGGACCGTTCGGCGCCACCATCGCCCACGGCTTCCTGTCGCTGTCGCTGCTGCCCAAGCTGGTCCAGGCCGTCTACAAGGTGGACGGGGTCAAGATGGGCGTGAACTACGGCCTCAACAAGGTCCGGTTCACCAGCCCGCTGCCGGTGGGCAGCCGGATCCGCGGCCGGGTCGAGCTGACCGACGTCAGCGACGTCCCCGGCGGCGTCCAGCTCACCATCGGCGTGACCGTCGAGGTCGAGGGATCCGAGAAGCCCGCCCTGGTCGCCGAATGGCTGACCCGGCAGTTCGTCTAGGAGGAGAGACCCCATGCGTGATGCGGTGATCTGCGAGCCGCTGCGGACCCCGGTGGGCGGGTTCGGGGGGTCGCTGCGCGACGTCCCGGCCCACACCCTGGCCGCGACGGTGATCCGCGCCCTGATGGAGCGGACCGGGCTGGACCCCGACGTCGTCGAGGACGTCGTGCTGGGCAACTGCTACCCGACGATGGACGCCCCGGCGATCGGCCGGGTCGCCGCGCTCGACGCCGGCCTGCCGGTGACCGCGGGCGGCATCCAGATCGACCGCCGCTGCGGCTCGGGCCTGCAGGCCGTGCTCTACGCGGCCGGCCAGGTCCGGACGGGTGCGGCGGAGGTCGTGCTGGCCGGCGGCGCCGAGTCGATGTCGGGCGCGTCGTTCTACTCCACCGGGATGCGCTGGGGGGTCAAGGGCGGCGGCGTCACGCTGAACGACTCGCTGGCCCGCGGCCGCGTCACCGCCGGCGGGAAGAACTTCCCGGTGCCGGGCGGCATGCTGGAGACCGCGGAGAACCTGCGCCGCGACTACGCGATCCCGCGCGCCGAGCAGGACGAGTACGCCGTCCGCTCGCACCACCGGGCCGCGGCCGCGCAGGAGTCCGGGATGTTCGCCGAGGAGATCGTCCCGGTGACCGTGCCCGGCCGGAAGGGCGACACCGTCGTCGAGCGCGACGAGCACGTCCGCCCCGACTCGACGGTCGAGAAGCTGGCGACGCTGCGCCCGATCCTGGGCAAGGACGACCCGGACGCCACCGTGACCGCCGGCAACGCCTCCGGCCAGAACGACGGCGCCGCGATCTGCGTGGTGACCAGCCCGGAGAAGGCCGCCGAGCTAGGACTGCGCCCGCTGGCGAGGGTCGTGTCCTGGGGCCTGGGCGGGGTCCCGCCCAAGACGATGGGCATCGGCCCGGTCCCGGCGACGGCCAAGGCCCTGGACGTGGCCGGGCTGACCCTGGCCGACATCGACCTGATCGAGCTGAACGAGGCGTTCGCGGCGCAGGTCCTGGCCTGCACGCGGGAGTGGAAGTTCACCGACGCCGACTTCGAGCGCACCAACGTGCACGGGTCGGGGATCTCGATGGGGCACCCGGTCGGCGCCACCGGCGGCCGCATCCTGGCCACCCTCACCCGCGAGATGCAGCGTCGCGACGCCCGCTACGGGCTGGAGACGATGTGCATCGGCGGCGGCCAGGGGCTCGCCGCGGTGTTCGAGAAGGTGTGACCCGTACCCGGGGCGGCCGTGCGCGGCCGCCCCGGCGACCGGTCAGTGCCCGGCGTTCTTCGCGCGCTCGTAGGACGCCTTGATCTCGCGCTCGGCGTCGGCCCGGCCGACCCAGGACGCGCCCTCGACGCTCTTGCCCGGCTCGAGGGTCTTGTAGATCTCGAAGAAGTGCTGGATCTCCGCCCGGTCGAACTCGGCCAGGTGGTGGATGTCGCGCAGGTGCTCCTGGCGGGGGTCGTCCGAGGGGACGCAGAGGACCTTGTCGTCGCCGCCCTTCTCGTCCTTCATCCGGAACATGCCGATCGCGCGGGAGCGGATGACGCACCCCGGGAAGGTCGGCTCCTGCACCAGGACCAGGGCGTCCAGCGGGTCCCCGTCCTCGCCCAGGGTGTCGTCGATGAACCCGTAGTCGGCGGGGTACTGGGTGGCGGTGAACAGGGTGCGGTCGAGCCGGATACGTCCGGTCTCGTGATCGACCTCGTACTTGTTCCGGCCGCCCTTGGGGATTTCGATGGTGACGTCGAAGTCCACGGTTCGTTGCTCCTTGAAGAGGGTCAGCGGTCTTGTGTCACGGCTCCA
This sequence comes from Pseudonocardia sp. ICBG162, assembly GCF_020496225.1. Lineage (NCBI taxonomy): Bacteria > Bacillati > Actinomycetota > Actinomycetes > Pseudonocardiales > Pseudonocardiaceae > Pseudonocardia > Pseudonocardia sp. ICBG162. The sequence goes on along the minus strand of NZ_JAHLJD010000031.1, from coordinate 1,043,956 downwards.
CCGGATCCGGGGCGGGGCCGCTGGCCCGCCCGCTCCGGCGGTGTCGGTGCTGCCCCCTAGTGTGAGGGACCGGGTGGGCACGGGTGCACGCCGGTGAGGGCGGAGCGGGCCGATGTGGCCCGCGTCGCACCACCGTGCGGGCAGGTCGGCCGCCGGACGAGCAGGTACAGGAGGGTCCGTGGGACGCAGGCATCGCCGGCCGGAGCGCAGCTACCGGCGGTTCGCCGTGGTCGCGGTCGCGGTGATGGCACTGGCCTCGCTGTTCGGCGCCGTCGCCCTGGCCGGGCCGGACGCCCGCAGCTCGTTCGGGCTCGGCACCGCCGCCACCCAGTACCCGCCGGTCCCGATGCCCGCGCTGCGCCCGCTCACGCCGACGGCGCCGGTGCCGAGCGCCGCCGGGATCACCCAGGCCCTGTCCTCCCAGCTCGACGCGCCCGAGCTCGGCGAGGTCACCGGGGTCGTCATGGACTCCGCGGCCCCGCGCGGGGTGAAGCCGATCTGGGAGCGCGACGGCGACCGCGGCATGGTCCCCGGCTCCACGACGAAGCTGCTCACCGCCGCGGCCGCGCTGCTGTCGCTGAACCCGACCGACCGGCTCGCGACCCGGGTCGTGCCCGGCCCGTCCCCGGACTCGGTCGTCCTCGTCGGGTCCGGCGACCCGTCGCTGACCGCGCTGCCCGACGGGCAGGACGGGCTCTACCCGGAGCCCGCGCGGATCGCCGACCTCGCCGAGCAGGTGAAGAAGGCCGTCGGCCGCCCGATCACGACGGTCTACACCGACGCGAGCCTCTGGAAGGGCCCGGCCGAGTCGCCGGGCTGGGGGCCCACCGACGTCGCGGACGGCTACGTCGCCCCGATGTCGGCGCTGATGCTCGACGGCGGGCGCACCGACCCGCTGCAGCAGGACGGCCCGCGCAGCACCGACCCCGCCGCGGCCGCCGGCAAGGCGCTGGCCCGCGCGCTCGGCGCCTCCGACGTCCGCGAGGGCGTCGCCGCCGCGAACGCGCCGGTGCTGGGCAGCGTGTCCTCCCCGCCGATCGCGAGCCTCATCGAGTACATGCTCACCGCCTCGGACAACGTCACCGCCGAGGCGATGGCCCGCCAGGTCGCGGTGTCCAAGGACGGCGAGGCCTCGTTCGACGGCGCCTCGAAGGCCGTCACCGAGGCGCTGGTCCAGGCCGGCTACGACGTGTCCGGGCTGAAGCTCGCCGACGGCAGCGGCCTGTCCCGGGACAACCTGATCCCGGCCCGGCTGCTCGGCGCGGTGCTGTCCTCGGCCGCCGCCCAGTCCGACAGCCCGACCGACGTGCAGTTCCTGCGCCCGATCCTCACCGGGCTCCCGGTCGCCGGTGGTGGCGGGACGCTCGCCGACCGGTTCGGCGACCCGCGGTCGGTCGCCGGGCGCGGCGTCGTGCGGGCCAAGACCGGCACGCTGTCCGGCGCCTCCAGCCTGGCCGGGGTCGTCACCGACGTCGACGGCAGGCTGCTGGTGTTCGCGCTGCTGTCCAACGGCACCTCGCCCGCCGACGCCCGGCCCGCGCTGGACCGCATCGCGGCGACGCTGTCGCGCTGCGGTTGCCGCGGCTGACCCGGTCTCGCGCACCCGTCGTCGCGGGTAGCGTGGGGACGCATGGAGACCGACACGACCGGCCAGGTCACCGGCCGCCGGCCCGACCGCACCGGCGCCGGACTGCCGGTGAACTGGTCCCTGGCCGCGTCGACGGCGGCCTCGCTGATGCCCGCCGGGCCCCGCACCACCCCCGCGGTGGCGGGCGCGCTGGTGGAGCGTCTGCGCACCGACTCCGCCCGCGCCGAGGGACACGTCCGCGAGGTCACCGGCCTCGGGGCGGACCTGCCGCTGCTGCCCGCCGACGTGCTGGACCGGCCCGCCTGGGCGCGTGCCGCCGTCGGGGGGATGGAGGCGCTGACCTCCGGCGCCCGGCTGCCCGACTCGCCGTGGCCGCTGCGCACGGTCACCGCGGCGGGCTCGGGGGTGCAGCTCGGCGCGCTGCTCGCCTACATGGGTGCCCGCGTGCTCGGCCAGTACGACCCGTTCGGCGGGCCCGGCGGGGCGGGGCGGCTCATCGTCGTCGCCCCGAACGTCTACGCCGCCTCGCGCTCGCTCGACGTCGACGGTGACCAGTTCGGCCTCTGGGTCTGCCTGCACGAGGCCACCCACCGGCTCCAGTTCACCGCGGTGCCGTGGCTGCGCGACCACTTCGCCGGGCTGGTCACCGAGCTGCTGTCGCTGCAGGAACCGGACACCGCGCGGCTCGCCCGGCTGCCCGACGCGATCCGCGCGCTGCGCGGCGAGGACGGCCGCAAGGCCGACGTGCTCGCCCTGGTCGAGCTGTTGCAGGGCCCCGAGCAGCGGGCCGTGCTCGACCGGCTGCTCGCCCTGTCGACCCTGCTGGAGGGGCACGCCGACCACGTCATGGACGCCGTCGGGCCGGACGTGGTCCCCGACGTCGCGCTCATCCGGCGCCGGTTCACCGAGCGCCGCCGCGGCGGCGGGCTGATCGACCGGATCCTGCGCGCGCTGCTCGGGGTCGAGGCGAAGATGCGCCAGTACGCCGTCGGCGCCGCGTTCTGCCGGGCCGTCGAGCGCGAGGCCGGGATGGCCGGGATCAACCGGGTCTGGGAGTCGCCCGAGACGCTGCCGACCCGCGCCGAGCTGGACGACCCCGCCGCGTGGCTGCGCCGCGTCGCCTGACGAGTCACGGGCCCGCCGCGGCGGGCCGGGTCCGGCGCGCCGTGCGGGCCGCACTGGACCGGCTGCCCGGTGACGCGGCCGCCGCCCCGCCGCTGGTCGCCTGCTCCGGCGGTGCCGACTCCACGGCGCTGGTGCTCGCCGTCCGGGAGGCCGTCGAGGGGCCGGTGCACGCCGCCGTCGTCGACCACGGGCTGCAGGACGGGTCCGCGGAGCGCTCGGCGGGGCTCGCCGCGCGGCTGCGCGGGCTCGGGGTGACGGCGACGGTGCACCCGGTCGTCGTCGGCGCCGTGGGCGGCCCCGAGGGCGCGGCCCGGACCGCCCGGTACGCGGCGCTGCGGGCGGCGCGGCCGTCGCCGTCGTCGCCGGTGCTGCTCGGGCACACCCTCGACGACCAGGCCGAGACGGTGCTGCTGGGCCTCGGCCGGGGCTCCGGGGCACGGTCTTTGTCCGGGATGCGTGAGTGGACCGAGCCGTGGCTGCGCCCGCTGCTCGGGGTGCGCCGGGCCGACACCGTCGCCGCCTGCGCGGCCGCCGGCGTCGCGGTCTGGGCGGACCCGCACAACGCCGACCCCCGCTTCGCCCGCTCCCGGCTGCGCCACGAGGTGCTGCCGCTGCTGGAGGACGTCCTGGGCGGCGGGGTCGCGGCCGCCCTCGCCCGCACCGCCGACCAGCTCCACGACGACGACGCCGCCCTCTCCGCCGCCGCGGCCCGGCTGCTGTCGGCGGCCCGCGTGGCCACGGACGGTGAGCGGGGTGCACCGGCGGGGGAGACCGGGCCGGGTGATTCCGGCGACAACGGCTCACCACCGGGTACCGCCGTGACCGACCCGACCGGGGTCGCGGCGGGGGTCGGGGAGGCCGTCGGCACCGCGCTCGACACCGGGGTCCTGGCCGCTGCCGAGCCCGCCGTGCGACGCCGGGTCCTGCGGGAATGGCTCGCCGGAGCGGGCGCGCGGGCCCTCACCGACGCGCAGCTGCGGGCCGCCGACGACCTCGTCGGGGCCTGGCGCGGGCAGGGCGGACCGGCGCTGGGCGGCGGCTTGGTGCTGGCCCGCGCCCGTGGCAGGCTCGTGCTGCGCCGCCGCAGCCGGCCGCGTGACCGGGCGTGACCGCGGGTCCGGTGGAGGCGTCGACCGGGCCGTCACACGGTCCGTGCGAGGGGGTCGGGTGTACGACGGGGACATCTCCTCGGTGCTGGTCACCGAGGAGCAGGTGCGCGAGAAGACCGCGGAGCTGGCGCAGCAGGTCGCCGGTGACTACGCCGACCTCGTGCGCGACGGCCGCGAGTCCGACCTCGTGCTGATCGGCGTCCTCAAGGGCGCCGTCATGTTCATGACCGACTTCGCCCGCGCGCTGCCCATCCCGGCCCAGCTGGAGTTCATGGCGGTCAGCTCCTACGGATCGTCGACCTCGTCGTCGGGCGTCGTGCGGATCCTCAAGGACCTCGACCGCGACATCGCCGGGCGGCACGTGCTGATCGTCGAGGACATCATCGACTCGGGGCTGACCCTGAACTGGCTGCTGGGCAACCTGCAGACCCGCTCGCCCGCGTCGCTGGAGGTCGTGACGCTGCTCCGCAAGCCGGACGCGGTGAAGGTCGACGTCCCGGTGCGCTACGTCGGCTTCGACATCCCGAACGAGTTCGTCGTCGGCTACGGCCTCGACTACGCCGAGCGCTACCGCGACCTGCCCTACATCGGCACGCTCGACCCGTCGGTCTACGCCTGAGCGCGGCTCAGCCGAGCCCGGGCCCGGCGGGTGTGGCCAGCGCCCGCGGGTCCACCCCGGCCGGGGCCACGGTGAACGCGGGCCCGCCGGCGAGCGCCAGACCGGCCGGACCGTCGGTGCGGGCGGCGTAGTCCAGCGCCCTCGCCAGGTCGGTGTACTCGATGCTGGGCAGGTCGTCGGTGGTGGTGAGGCTGGACAGCACGCCGATCGCGCGGCCCTGCGCGTCGAGCAGCGGGCTGCCCGACTCCCCGGCGACGCCGTCCTGCACGGCGAACACCGTGTGCCCCCAGCCGCCACCGACCTCGGCGGCGGCCGCACCGGCGCGCACCCCGACCGTGCGGACGCCGCCGGCGCCGGGCGGGTTGGTGAGGCCGTAGACGGGGGTGCCGGCGGGCAGCGGCGCGGTGCGGACCGCGCCGGGACCGCCGAAGAACGGCACCGCGGCACCCACCGAGGGGCGGGCGCCCGCGGGCAGCTCGACGAGTGCGAGGTCGTTGTAGGCGCAGACGTCGGGGTCGCGCTCCCCGCGGGCCTGCATGGTGTTCCACGAGCTCCACGCCAGCGTCCCGGTGACCGTGCCGTCGCGGCCGTGCACCAGCACCGGGGTGCCCAGCGGCACCGCGTCGGAGGTGCAGCCGTCGGTCTCGGTCTCGTCGCCGGTGCCGCCGCAGTGGGCGGCCTGCCCGAGGAAGGTGCGCTCGCCCGCGGTGAACACGAACCCGGCCGTGCACAGGCCCGCGCCGGTGGTCTCGGTGACGGTCCCCGGCCCGATCGACCCCGGCCCCGCGACGACGGCCGGGTGCGGAACGAGGTCGCTCGCCTCGGCCCGGGCGGTGGTCGCCGGCGGCGCGGTCACGACCGGCGGCGTCGGTGCGGCGGCCGCGGGCGCCGGGATCACGGGCACGGCGACGGCCGTCCCCACCGGCACGGTGAACACCGCCAGTGCCGCCGCGGCGGCGAGACCGGCGGCGAGCACCGACACCGTCCGCCGGGGTCCGGCCACCGCGTGCAGCGCCATCCGATCGTCCCTCCCGACCCGCAGACCATCGCCGCTGGACCGGACGGAGCAGGGCGCCGCTGCCCTCCGCCGCCGTCCGGGTACCGAGCGTGCTGCACAGTTGTCCCACACCACGGTGTCGACGTGTGCGTCGGGACACCCCTGTGGGGGAACCGGGCAGGTCGCCGGTTCGTTCATGGATCGGCCGCCCGCTCACCGGGCGGTCCGGCCAGGTCCGTCCGGAGCACTCCACCCACCGTGGGGCTATCCTTGCGGGTCAGGGCCCTCCGGCGGGGCGGTACACCGTCCGCCGCCGCTGCCGAGAACCACTCCCGGGAAGGTGAAGGCCACCCAGGCCGACGTTGCATGGACCGCAAGCGCCTGCTCCGCAACCCGCTGATCTGGATCCTCGTCGCACTCCTGATCTATCTCGGGTTCAGCCAGCTGTTCGACGACACCCGCGGATACACCGAGGTCACGACGTCGGTCGCGCTCTCCCAGGTGCAGTCGGGGAACGTCAAGGACGCCCTCGTCGAGGACCGTGAGCAGCAGCTCCGCCTCACGCTGGACCGCCCGATCGAGGTCAACGGCAACGAGACCACCCAGATCCTCACCCAGTACCCGGCGCAGATCTCCGGTCAGATCTTCGACCAGGTCCGCCAGGTCCCCGGGATCGCCGAGTACGACACCGTCGTCCGCCAGGACTCCTTCCTCTCCACGCTGCTGATCACGATGATCCCGCTGGCGCTGGTCCTGATCCTGCTGTTCTGGTTCCTGAACAACGCCCAGGGCGGCGGGAACCGGGTCATGAGCTTCGGCAAGTCCAAGGCCAAGCAGCTGAACAAGGACATGCCGAAGAACACGTTCGCGGACGTGGCGGGCGCCGACGAGGCGGTCGAGGAGCTCTACGAGATCAAGGACTTCCTGCAGAACCCGGGCCGCTACCAGGCCCTGGGCGCGAAGATCCCCAAGGGCGTGCTGCTCTACGGCCCGCCCGGCACCGGCAAGACGCTGCTGGCCCGTGCGGTCGCCGGCGAGGCGGGCGTGCCGTTCTACACGATCTCCGGGTCCGACTTCGTCGAGATGTTCGTCGGTGTCGGTGCCTCCCGGGTGCGCGACCTGTTCGAGCAGGCCAAGCAGAACGCGCCCTGCATCATCTTCGTCGACGAGATCGACGCGGTCGGCCGCCAGCGCGGCGCCGGCCTCGGCGGCGGGCACGACGAGCGCGAGCAGACCCTGAACCAGCTGCTCGTCGAGATGGACGGCTTCGACGCCCGCGGCGGCATCATCCTGATCGCCGCGACGAACCGGCCGGACATCCTGGACCCGGCGCTGCTGCGCCCGGGCCGGTTCGACCGGCAGATCCCGGTCGGCGCCCCCGACCTGGCGGGCCGTCGCGCGATCCTGAGCGTGCACTCCAAGGGCAAGCCCTTCGCCGACGACGTCGACCTCGAGTCGCTGGCCAAGCGCACCGTGGGCATGTCCGGTGCCGACCTCGCCAACGTGATCAACGAGGCCGCGCTGCTGACCGCCCGCGAGCACGGGACGCTGATCAACGGCGCCGCGCTGGAGGAGTCGGTCGACCGCGTCGTCGGCGGCCCCCGGCGCAAGTCGAAGATCGTCTCCGAGCGCGAGAAGAAGATCACCGCGTACCACGAGGGCGGGCACGCGCTGGCCGCGTGGGCGATGCCGGACCTGGAGCCGGTCTACAAGCTCACGATCCTGCCGCGCGGGCGCACCGGCGGGCACGCGCTCGTCGTCCCGGAGGACGACAAGGGCCTCATGACCCGCGCCGAGATGATCGCGCGGCTGGTCTTCGCGATGGGTGGGCGTTCGGCCGAGGAGCTCGTCTTCCACGAGCCCACGACCGGCGCGTCCTCCGACATCGACCAGGCCACCAAGATCGCCCGCGCGATGGTCACCGAGTACGGCATGAGCGCCAAGCTCGGCGCCGTCCGCTACGGCCGCGAGCAGGGCGACCCGTTCCTCGGCCGCTCGATGGGCAACCAGGCCGACTACTCGCTCGAGGTCGCCCACGAGATCGACGAGGAGGTGCGCAAGCTCATCGAGGCCGCGCACACCGAGGCGTGGGAGATCCTCAACACCTACCGCGACGTGCTCGACGACCTGGTGCTGGAGCTCCTGGACAAGGAGACCCTGAACCGCAAGGACCTCGAGCGGATCTTCGGGTCGGTGGAGAAGCGGCCGCGGATCACCGCGTTCGACGACTTCGGCGTGCGCACGCCGTCGGAGAAGCCGCCGATCAAGACCCGGCGCGAGCTGGCGCACGAGCGCGGTGAGGTCCTGCCGCCCGAGGAGGACGAGCGCACCCCGGCCGAGGTCGGCTCGGGCTCCGCGAACGGCTACGGCGACGCGCCCGGCACCCCCGGCGCCTCCCCGTTCCCGGCGGGCGGCTCGGTCCCGAGCCGCCCGGACGCCCCGAACGACGGCGGCTACGGCCCCGGTGACGGCGGCCCGGGCCACGGCGGCGGCAACGGCGGCAACGGGAACGGGAACGGCTACGGCGCGCCCGGCAACGGGCACGGCGCCCCGGCCCACGGCTACGGCCGGGCCGGGTCCTACGGCGGACCGGGGCAGCCCCCGCCGCCGGCCGTCGCCCCGAACTACGGCGCCCCGCCGGACTGGCGGCCCGCGACGACCCCGCAGGGGCAGAGCTGGCCGCCGCCGAACTGGGCGCAGCCGCCGCAGCAGGGTGGGCCGCAGGGCCCCGCCCAGGGTGGTCCGTGGCCCGGTCCCGGACCGGGCGACGGCGGCAACGGCAACGGCGCGCACGGCAACGGCGCGCCGGGTGGTGCGAACGACCCCGGCGCCGGCGAGCAACGGCGCGGACACGACCCGGAGGCAGGACACTGAGCACGTCGACGACGGACGGACGCTCCGGACCGGTGGAGTCCGCCGCGGTGGCGGCCGGGGTGACCCAGGCCGTACCCGGCGGGGTCGACCTGGACCGTGCGGAGCGCGCCGTCCGCGAGCTGCTGATCGCGGTCGGGGAGGACCCGGACCGCGAGGGCCTCAAGGAGACCCCGGCCCGGGTCGCGCGCGCCTACGGCGAGATCTTCGCCGGGCTGTTCGTCGACCCGGACACGGTGCTGGAGAAGACCTTCGACGAGGGCCACGGCGAGCTCGTGCTGGTCAAGGACATCCCGATGTTCTCCACCTGCGAGCACCACCTCGTGCCCTTCCACGGGGTGGCCCACGTCGGCTACATCCCGGCCGTCGACGGCCAGGTCACCGGGCTGTCCAAGCTGGCCCGGGTGGTCGACCTGTACGCCAAGCGCCCGCAGGTCCAGGAGCGGCTGACCGCGCAGATCGCCGACGCCCTGGTGCGCAAGCTGAACCCGCGCGCGGTGATCGTCGTGCTGGAGGCCGAGCACCTGTGCATGGCCATGCGCGGCATCCGCAAGCCGGGGTCGCGCACCACCACCTCGGCGGTGCGCGGGCTGTTCAAGAGCTCGGCGACCTCCCGCGCGGAGGCGCTCTCGCTGATCAGGGGGCGCTGACGTGGTCGCCCCCGGCGGGGCGTTGCCGGAGCTCGGCCGCTGCGCGGTCATGGGGATCCTGAACGTCACCCCCGACTCGTTCTCCGACGGCGGCCGCTACGTCGACCGGTCGCACGCCGTCGCGCACGGCGTCGCGATGCGCGACGCCGGGGCCGACCTCGTCGACGTCGGCGGGGAGTCGACCCGGCCCGGCGCGCAGCGGATCGACGCCGCGACCGAGCGGGACCGCGTCCTGCCGGTGGTGCGCGAGCTCGTCGCCGCGGGCGTGCGGGTCAGCGTCGACACGACCCGGTCCGAGGTCGCGCAGGCCTGCGTCGAGGCCGGTGCGGCGATGGTCAACGACGTCTCCGGCGGCCTGGCCGACCCGCGGATGGCCGCGGTCGTCGCCGAGGCGCGGACGCCCTGGGTGATCATGCACTGGCGCGGGCACAGCGCCGGCATGCAGCAGCTCGCGGGCTACGAGGACGTGATCGGCGAGGTCCGGTCCGAGCTCGTCGCCCGGGTCGACCACGCCGTGATGGCCGGGGTCGACCCCGGCCGCATCGTGCTCGACCCCGGTCTCGGGTTCGCCAAGAACGCCTCGCACAACTGGGCCCTGCTGCGCCGGCTCGACGTGTTCGTCGACCTGGGCTTCCCGGTGCTGGTCGGGGCCTCGCGCAAGCGGTTCCTCGGCGAGCTGCTGGCCTCGGCCGAGGGCGAGCCGCGCACCCCGCCGGGCCGCGACATCGCGACCGCCGCGGTCAGCGCGCTCGCCGCCAACGCGGGCGCCTGGGGCGTGCGGGTGCACGACGTCGAGTCCACGATGGACGCCATCGCGGTCGCCGCCGCCTGCCGGCTCGGCGCCTCGCGCGCCCGCACCCCGCGGGAGACCGGGCGGTGAGCGACCGGATCGAGCTACGGGGTCTGCGGGTCCGCGGGAACCACGGCGTGTTCGACCACGAGCGCCGCGACGGCCAGGAGTTCGTCGTCGACCTGGTGGTGCACGCCGACCTCGCGCCCGCCGCCGCCTCCGACGACCTGGCCGACACGCTGCACTACGGCGAGCTCGCCGAGCTGGCCGCGGGCATCGTCGGCGGTCCGGCCCGTGACCTCATCGAGGCCGTCGCCGGGGAGATCGCGCAGGCCGTGCTGGACTCCGACGCCCGGGTCGCCGCCGTCGAGGTGACGCTGCACAAGCCGTCGGCGCCGATCCCGCTGACCTTCGACGACGTCGCGGTCGTCCTGACCCGGAGCCGGGCGTGACCCGCGCGGTCCTGTCCCTCGGCTCCAACCTGGGCGACCGGGCCGCGCACCTGCGCACGGTCGTCGCGGACCTGGGGGCGGCCGTCGTGGCGGTGTCGCCGGTGTTCGAGACGGCGCCGTGGGGCGTGACCGACCAGCCGGACTTCCTCAACGCGGTGCTGGTCGCGGACGACCCGGCGCTCGACGCGTGGGGCTGGCTGCGCCGCGGGCAGGCCCTCGAGGACGCCTCGGGCCGGGTCCGCGAGCAGCGGTGGGGCCCGCGCACCCTCGACGTCGACGTGGTGCAGGTGACCGACGACGGCGCCCCGGTCACCTCGGACGACCCGGAGCTGCTCCTGCCGCACCCGGGCACCCCCGACCGGGCCACCGTGCTGCTGCCGTGGCTGCTCGCCGAGCCCGGCGCCGTCCTGCACGGGCACGGGCCGGTCGCCGACCTGCTGGACCGGCTCGGCCCGGACGGCCGTGCCGGCGTGCACCGCCGTGACGACGTCGTCCTGCGGGACCCGGCGTGACCGCGCCCGGACCGGGCGGACGGCGCCCCGGCCGCGGCCCGGACGACGACCCGCGCCCGACCGTCCGCCCGACCCGGGTCCGCGACGTCGCCGCGATCGCCGTGGTCGCGGCCCTGCTCGGCAACATTCTCGTCCAGCTGACCTACGGGTCGCTGCCGACGCTGCCGGTCGCCGCGGCGGTCGTCGTCGCGGTCCTCGCCGCCGCCGAGGCCGCGGGCGGGGTCGTGCTGCGGCGCCGGATCGAGCGCCGGAACGGGGCCGTCCCGGTACCGCCGCTCGTCGCGGCCCGGGCGGTGCTGCTCGCCAAGGCCTCCGCGGTCGGCGGCGCGGTGGTCGCCGGGCTGTGGGTGGGCGTGCTGATGCACACCCTGCCGCGGGCCGCGGTCGTGGTGGCCGCGTTCCGGGACAGCGTCGTCGCCGGGGTCGGCGTGGTCAGCGCGCTACTGCTGGTCGGCGCCGCGTTCTGGCTGGAGTACTGCTGCCGGTCCCCCGACGACCCGGACGACACCGACGGTGGGATCCGCGCGGGCTGAGGCGCGTCCCCCCGCGCGGACCGGGCCGGTTCTCTACGCTGGACGGTCATGACGTCCCCGACGCTCGGCCGCCCGTACGCCCCGGTGCCGGCGCCGTCCGCCAAGCGACGGGGCGTGCTGCTGCCGGTCGTGGGCCTGGTGGTGCTGGCCCTGCTCGCGGTGATCACGATCGGGGTGCTGCAACGCGCGATCGGGACGCCGGGGGTGATCGTCGGGACCCTGGCCGCGCTGCTGCCGGTCGTGCCGGTGGTGGCGGCGTTCCTCTGGGTGGACCGCTGGGAGCCCGAGCCGCCGCGGATGCTGATGGGCGCGTTCCTCTGGGGCGCCGGGTTCGCCGCGCTGGTCGCCCTGCTGATCAACACGAGCGCCTCGGCGGTGCTCGACGCGGCCGCCGGGCGCGGCGCGGGCGACCTGTTCGGCCCGGTCGTGGTCGCCCCGGTCGTCGAGGAGTTCACCAAGGGCCTGTTCCTGGTCGGGCTGCTGGTGTTCCGGCGCCGCGAGTTCGACGGGATCGTCGACGGCGTCGTCTACGCCGGGATCGTCGCGGCCGGGTTCGCGTTCAGCGAGAACATCCTCTACCTGGGCCGCGCGGTGTCCGAGCCGGAGTCGGCGGGCGTGCTCGCGACGCTGTTCGTCCGCGGCGTCGCCTCGCCGTTCGCGCACCCGCTGTTCACCTGCATGATCGGCATCGCCGCCGGGATCGCGGTGACCAGCCGCAGCATCGGGGTGCGGGTGCTGGCGATGATCGCCGGCTACGTCGCCGCGGTGGTGCTGCACGCGCTGTGGAACGGCGCGTCGGTGCTGGCCGCGACGCCCGGCGGCTTCTTCCAGATCTACCTGTTCGTGATGGTCCCGATCTTCGTCGGGCTGATCCTGCTCGTGGTGTTCGCCCGTCGCCGCGAGGCGCGGATCGTGGCCGCGCAGCTGCCCGGCTTCGCCGCCGCGGGCTGGATCGCGCCGAGCGAGGTGACGCTGCTGGCCCGGCTGTCCCGGCGGAAGGGCTGGCGCACGCTGGTGCGGCGCCGCTCCGGCCCGGCCGCGGCGAAGGCCGTCGCCGAGTACCAGTCCGCGGTCACCGAGCTGGCGTTCATGCGGAACCGGATCGCGCGCGGCGCGGTGCGGGAGAGCGCCCACGCCCTGCACGACGAGAAGCTGGCCGCGGTGCTGCGGGCCCGCGCCGTCGCCGTCGGGGTGCCGGAGGCGCTGGTCGCGGCCTGGGCGCGGAAGCGTCCGTCGGGCTGGGAGCCGCCGCCCCCGGCCGCGCCGGACGGCAGCTTCTCCGGCCAGTTCCGCATCCCGACCTTCCCCGACGGCGGCGGCGCGTCCTCCTCCGCGGGGCCCGCCGTGCCGCCGCTCCCGCCCGGCCCGGACACACTCATGACCGCGGCGCCCTGGGGGCGCCCCGAGGGACCGCGGGCCGCTCCGTGGTCGGGCGCGCCGCGGACCCCCACCCCGCCCGCCCCGTACGCCCCGGGGCCGCCCGGCGGCGCCCGTCCCGCCGGCCCGCGCGGTCCGGGGGCGGCCGATCCCGAGGCCCGCTCCGACGGCCCGGGCGTGCCCGGCCGTCCGCAGGAGCCGGCCCGACGTCCCGGCCACCCGGGTGCCGGGCCCGGTCCGGTCCCCGGCGGCCGGGGAGCGGGCTCGCCGTCACCCGGACACCAGCAGCCCGGACACCAGCAGCCCGGCCACCAGCAGCCCGGCCACCAGCAGCCCGGTTCCCCGGTGTCCGGTCCGGCACCGTCCGCCTCGCCGGCGCCGGGCCCCGCGGTCCCCGGCGCAGCCGGACCCGCCCCGGGGGGAGGCGACGAGCACCTCACCCGTGCCGTCCGCCGTCCGGAACCACCCGCCGCCGAAGCCCGCGGCCGCCACCACGACAACCCGTCCGACCCCGGCCCCACCCGTCCGATGCTCCGCCCCGACGACGACCCGGACCGTCCCGCCGCCCGGTGACCCGGGCCGATCCGGGGCCGATCCGGGCGCCGGGGACCGCCCGCCCGCCCCCACTCCGTCCCATGATCACCGGTTGTGGAGCGGAGCGTTCGCGAGGCGGGCGCCGAACTCCACAACCGTCGATCACCGACGGGGCCGGGGTGAGGCCGGTCTCAGGAGCACGCCCCGCCACCCGGCGCCCGTCTACCCTCGCGTCCGGCGCGCGGCCACCGGAGGTCGCGCCACCCGCGGATTGCCCGACCGGTACCCCACCAGGACCGGAACGGGAGGAAACGGATTCTCGTGATGGACTCTGCGATCGATGGCGGTCGCCCCGCGCGGCTCGCGGTCGGGGTGGTCTCGGCCGGTCGGGTCGGTGCGGTGCTGGGCGCCGCGCTCGCCCGCGCGGGCCACCACGTCGTCGCCGCCTCCGGGGTCTCGCAGGCCTCGGTGCGCCGGGCGGAGACCCTGCTCCCCGACGTCCCCCTGCTCCCGCCGGACGAGGTCTGCTCGCGCGCCGACCTGGTCCTGCTCGCCGTCCCCGACGACGTGCTGCCCGGCCTGGTCCGTGGCCTCGCCGCCGCCGGATGCTTCCGCCCGGGCCAGATCGCCGTCCACACGGCGGGGTCGCGCGGCGTCGCGGTGCTGGACCCGGCGACGGAGCGGGGTGTGCTGCCGCTGGCGCTGCACCCGGCGATGACGGTGACCGGCCGCCCCGAGGACGTCGACCGGCTCGCCGCCTGCTGCATCGGCGTCACCGCGCCCGGCGACCCGGAGCACGGCGACCCGCGCGACGCCGTCGGCTGGAGCGTCGCCGAGGCACTCGTGCTGGAGATGTCGGCCGAGCCCGTCCGCATCCCCGAGGCGATGCGCCCGCTCTACCACGCCGCGCTCGCCCACGGCGCCAACCACCTGACCACCCTGGTCGGGGACTGCGTGCAGCTGCTGGAGACCGCGGGCATCCGGCCCGCGGAGCGGCTCGTCGCGCCGCTGCTGTCGGCCGCGCTGGACAACGCGCTGCGCCACGGCGACCGCGCGCTGACCGGACCGGTCGCCCGCGGCGACGCCGGCACCGTCCGGACCCACCTGGAGCACATCGCCGACGCCGACGCCGACCTGGCCGCCGTCTACCGAGCGCTGGCCGGGCGCACCGCCCACCGCGCCGCCGCCGCCGGGCTCCTCGGCCCCGACGGCGTCCGCGACATCGAGACCGCACTGGAGGAGAAGTGAGCACCCCCGGCTCCACCCGGAACGGCTACGGCACCGGCCGGCTGACCGTGCACGCCGACCCGGCGAAGCTCGCCGCGGTCACCCGCGCGCTGCGCGGCGCGGGCCGCAAGGTCGTCCTCATCCCCACGATGGGCGCCCTGCACGAGGGCCACCGCGAGCTGATCCGGCACGCGAAGCGGATCCCCGGCGCCGTCGTCCCGGTCGTGTCGATCTTCGTGAACCCGCTGCAGTTCGGCGCGGGCGAGGACCTCGACCGCTACCCGCGCCCGATCGAGGCCGACCTCGACGCCTGCCGCGACGAGGGCGTCGAGCTGGTGTTCACCCCGCAGGTCGAGCACATGTACCCGCCGGGCTCGCAGACCCGCGTCACCGCCGGGCCGCTCGGCGACGAGCTGGATGGCGCCTCCCGGAAGGGGCACTTCGACGGCGTCCTGACCGTCGTGTCGAAGCTGTTCCACATCGTCGGCCCGGACGTCGCGCTGTTCGGCGAGAAGGACTACCAGCAGCTGACGCTGATCCGCCGGATGGTGCGCGACCTGGACTTCCCGACCCGGGTCGTCGGCGTCCCGACCGTCCGCGAGGACGACGGCCTGGCCCTGTCCTCGCGCAACGTCTACCTCGAGCCCGGGCAGCGCCGCGCCGCCGCCGTGCTGTCGCGCGCGCTCGCCGCCGGTGCCGCGGTGTCGGTCCGCGGGCACGACGCCGTGCTGGACGCCGCCCGCGCCGAGCTGGCGACCGAGCCGGAGGTCGACGTCGACTACCTCGAGCTGCGCGACACCGACCTCGGACCGGCCCCCGCCCCGGGCGCCGGGGACGGCCGCCTGCTCGTCGCCGCCCGGGTCGGCGCCACCCGCCTGATCGACAACGCCCCCATCGCGTTCTGACCGCGTCCCGAGGAGAACCGCCGTGAACCGCACGATGATGAAGTCCAAGATCCACCGCGCCACCGTGACGCAGGCCGACCTGCACTACGTCGGATCGGTCACCGTCGACGCCGACCTCATGGCGGCCGCCGACCTGCTCGAGGGCGAGCAGGTCAGCATCGTCGACATCACCAACGGTGCCCGCCTGGAGACCTACGTGATCACCGGCGAGCCCGGCTCCGGGGTGATCGGCATCAACGGCGCCGCCGCGCACCTGGTGCACCCCGGTGACCTGGTCATCCTGATCTCCTACGGCTCCTACGACGAGGCCGAGCTGCGCGACTACACCCCGCGCGTCGTCTTCGTCGACGCCGACAACCGGATCGCCGACCTGGGCGCCGACCCCGGGCACGCCCCGGCGGGTTCGGGCCTGCTGACCAGCGCGGCCCGCTGAGGACGACACGGTGCTGCTCTGCATCGACGTCGGGAACACCCACGTCTCGCTGGGGCTCTACCCCGACACCGGGACGGGTGCGGAGGCGCTCGACCCGGAGCCGGAGCGGCGCTGGCGGCTGCGCACCGACACCTCCGCGACCGCCGACGAGCTGGACCTGACCGTCACCGGGATGCTCGGCGCGCACTTCCCCGAGGTCACCGCGGTCGCCGCGCTGTCCACGGTGCCCGGACCGTCGCGGGAGCTGCGGACGCTGCTCTCGCGCTGGTCGGACCGGATGCGGACGCTCGTCGTCGGACCGGGGGTGCGGACGGGCGTGCCGCTGCTGGTGGACCACCCGCGCGAGGTGGGCGCGGACCGGGTCGTGAACTCGCTCGCCGCGCACCACCTGTTCGGCACCACCTGCATCTGCGTCGACCTCGGGACCTGCACGAACATCGACGTCGTCACCGCGAAGGGCGAGTTCCTCGGCGGGGCGCTGGCCCCGGGCATCGACATCGCGATGCAGGCGCTGGCCGAGCGGGCGTCGTCGCTGCGGCCGGTGGACCTGGTCGAGCCGCGCTCGGTGATCGGCCGGACGACGGTCGAGGCCGTCCAGGCCGGGGTGCTCTACGGCGCTGCCGGGCAGGTCGACGGGCTGGTCCGCCGGATCCTCGCCGAGCTGGGCCCGGACGCGCTGCCGGTCACCGTGATCGTCACCGGCGGTCTCGCGGAGCTGGTGTACGGCCGCGCGGACACGGTCACCCACCACGTCCCCGACCTGACGCTGCACGGGCTGCGGCTGACCCACCTGCGCCACCACCGCGCCCGCTGAGCCGGTTCAGGCGCGGCGCGCCCGCCACACGATGGTGCGCATCGGCATCGCGAACCGGCCGTCGGCGTCGGCGACCCGCCCGGTGAGGAAGGCGCGCACGGCGGCGAACACCGCGTCGCGTTCGGCGGGGGTGCTGAGCATCGCCCAGGAGTGCGTGGCGATGTCGGCGACGTGTTCCTCGACGCCGGTCGCCCGCGACCACGTGACCTGCTCCTGGTGCGCGTCGGTGAACCAGGGCTCGTCGGGGAGCCGGGCCGGGTCGCCGCCGCCGGCCGCATTACCGGGAACCCGTCGCCCGCGCTCGCCCACCCCGCCCAGCTCGTGGACCCAGGCGACGTCAGGATCCCCGCTGTTCCACAGCCCGGCCAGCAGCCCGCCGGGACGCAGCACCCGGGCGATCTCGGGGACGGCGACGTCC
This sequence comes from Pseudonocardia sp. ICBG162, assembly GCF_020496225.1. Classification (NCBI taxonomy): domain Bacteria; kingdom Bacillati; phylum Actinomycetota; class Actinomycetes; order Pseudonocardiales; family Pseudonocardiaceae; genus Pseudonocardia; species Pseudonocardia sp. ICBG162. The sequence goes on along the minus strand of NZ_JAHLJD010000031.1, from coordinate 1,027,002 downwards.
AGGTCGAACCAGTGCAGCGCCTGCCCGACCAGGACGGCGTCGACGTCGCCGTCGGGCAGCGGGATCCGTTCGGCGGACCCGGTCCGGGCGTCGGCGCCGGGGGTGCGTTCGCGCAGCACCGCGAGCATCGCCGCGTCCGGCTCGACCGCGACGACGTCGAGCCCGCGCGCGAGCAGGGTGCGGGTCAGCTTCCCGGTGCCCGCGCCCAGGTCGAGGACCCGCACCGGTCCCGGTCCGGCCCCGGCCAGCGCCAGGTCGACGGCGGCGTCGGGGTAGCCGGGACGGTGGTCGTCGTAGGCACGGGCGACGGCCCCGAACGTGCGCCCCCGTGCCACCCCCTCGTCGGTCACACCTCGCACGGTAGACCGCCGCGCCCCGCGTCGGGTCGCCCTCGCCGTGCTCCACACCCCGCCAGCAGCAGGCGGGGGTGACGGCGGGGCCCCGGGGGTACCGCCGATAGCCTGACGAGTCGTGAACACTCCCGGCACCCCGTCCGACCCGGCGACCGAGGCCGACCTCCCCGAGCAGATGCGGGTCCGCCGGGCCAAGCGCGCGGAGCTGATCGCCGCGGGCACCGACCCGTACCCCGTCGAGGTCCCCCGCACGCACTCGCTGCGCCAGGTCCGCGACGCCCACCCGGACCTGCCCGCGGACACCGCGACGGGCGAGACCGTCGCCGTCGCCGGCCGGGTGATCTTCGTGCGGAACACCGGCAAGCTGTGCTTCGCGACGCTGCGCGAGGGCGACGGCACCGAGCTGCAGGCCATGCTCTCGCTCGACCGGGTCGGGGCCGAGGCGCTGGCCGGCTGGAAGGCCGTCGTCGACATGGGTGACTTCGTCGCGGTGCGCGGTGAGGTCATCACCTCGCGACGGGGCGAGCTCTCGGTGATGGTCGACGAGTGGACGGTCGCCGCGAAGTCGGTCCGGCCGCTGCCGACCGCGCACAAGGAGCTCTCCGAGGAGAACCGGGTCCGGCAGCGCTACGTCGACCTCATCCTGCGCCCGCAGGCCCGCGAGACCGTGCGCGCGCGGTCCACCGTGCTGCGGACCGTCCGCGAGTCGCTCACCGGCCGCGACTTCATCGAGGTCGAGACGCCGATGCTGCAGAACCTGCACGGCGGTGCCACCGCGCGTCCGTTCGTGACGCACGCGAACGCACTCGACTCCGATCTGTATCTGCGGATCGCACCGGAGCTGTTCCTGAAGCGTTGCGTGGTCGGTGGTATCGAGCGCGTCTTCGAGCTGAACCGGGTGTTCCGGAACGAGGGCATCGACTCCACGCATTCCCCGGAGTTCGCGATGCTGGAGGCCTACCAGGCCTACGCGACCTACGACGACATGGCGGTCCTGACCCGGGAGCTGATCCAGTCCTCGGCGCAGGCGCTGTTCGGTTCCACCACGGTGCGCCACCACGACGGCACCGAGCACGATCTCGGTGGCGAGTGGCGATCGGTGACCATCTACGGATCGGTGTCCGAGGCCGTCGGGCAGGACGTGACGCCGGACACGGAACTGTCGGAACTGCAGCGGATCGCGCACACCCACGACGTCGACATCACCGATTATCCGACGGCCGCACAGATCGTGCTCGAGTTGTTCGAGAAGCTCGTCGAGCACACCCTGCACGAGCCGACCTTCGTGCGCGACTTCCCGGTCGAGGTGCGGCCGCTGACCCGCGCGCACCGCGACGACCCGCGGTTGTCGGAGTCCTGGGACCTCATCGTCTTCGGCGTGGAGCTGGCCACGGCCTACTCCGAGCTGGTGGACCCGGTCGAGCAGCGGGAACGCCTGCACGCCCAGTCGCTCAAGGCCGCGGCGGGCGACCCGGAGGCCATGCAGCTCGACGAGGACTTCCTGCGCGCCATGGAGTACGGCATGCCGCCCACCGGTGGGATGGGAATGGGTATCGACCGTCTCCTGATGACGCTGACCGGCCTCGGAATCCGCGAGACGATCCTGTTCCCGCTGGTCCGCGGCGAGTCCTGAACCGGTTCCGAACGCACATCCGACGACGTCCCCGGCCGCGAAGAGCGACCGGGGACGTCGTGTTTGTCGGACCCGTACGAGTGGTGTCGAACTCGTTTCGCCGTATTCTCCGTACCCAGGTCGACGCCACGAACATTTCTCGGATACGCTCTGATTCGAGTCGGAACCGGTACCCGGTGGCCTCATATTGCGTCCTGCTATTGCATCGCGCAGTCGCCGATGTCCGCCCCGGTCCCTCATCATGAACGTGTTCGGCCATTCAGGGAGGCTGCGGAGATGGCGCAGATCAAGGAAGTCCGGCTCGTCGACGATCTGACCGGCGACGCGGCTGACGAGACGATCGAGTTCGGTCTCGACGGACGCAACTACGAGATCGACCTGTCCGACGGGAATGCGAAGAAGCTGCGCGACGTGCTCGCCGACTACGTCGCGGCCGCCCGTCGCGCCGGTGGCGCGGCCCGCCGGCGCAGCAGCGGCTCCTCGGGCGCGGCGGCCCGCCGCCCGTCGGTCGACCGCGAGCAGAACCAGGCGATCCGCGAGTGGGCCCGCAACCGCGGGATGAAGGTCTCGGACCGCGGCCGCATCCCGGCCGAGGTGCTCGAGGCCTACCACCAGGAGAACTAAGGTCTGCCTTACCCAGTGGGGCGGGGGAGGGGTACCGTCGCGACGGCCCCTTCCCCTCTCGTCGTTGGGAGGCAGCCTGATGGCCCGCCCCGTCACCAATCTCCGGGTGCTCCGCACCGAACGCCTGAGCCCGCACATGGTGCGCGTCGTCGCCGGTGGCGACGGCCTGGCGGCGTTCCCCGTCACGGAGTACACCGACCGCTACGTCAAGATCCTCTTCCCGCTCCCCGGCGTCGAGTACCCCGAGCCGCTGGACATGGACCGGGTGCACGCCGAGCTGCCGCGTGACCGGTGGCCCGCCCAGCGGACCTACACCGTCCGCTCGCTCGACCACGCCGCCGGTGAGCTCGTCATCGACTTCGTCCACCACGGCGACACCGGCCTCGCCGGCCCGTGGGCGGCCGCCGCCCGCCCGGGCGACCGGCTGCGGATGCTCGGCCCGGGCGGCGCCTACGCCCCCGACCCGGACGCCGACTGGCACCTGCTCGTCGGCGACGAGGCCGCGCTGCCCGCGATCTGCGCCGCGCTCGAGCGGATCCCGGCCGGGCGGCCGGCCGTCGCCGTCCTGCAGGTGGACGGTCCCGGCGACGAGATCGACGTGCCCGCGGGCCCCGGGGTGGACGTGCGGTGGCTGTACCGCACCGACGCCGGGGGCGACCCGGACTCGGAGCAGCTGGCCGCCGTCGTCGCGGATCTGGAGTTCCTCCCCGGGCGCGTGCACGCCTTCGTGCACGGTGAGGCGATCGCCGTGCGCGAACTCCGCAGGCACCTCACCCGCGAGCGCGGCGTCGCCAAGGACGACCTGTCGATCTCCGGGTACTGGCGCCGCGGGCGTGACGAGGAGGGGTTCCGGCAGTTCAAGGCGGCCGAGCGGGAACGCGAGGAGGCCGCCGCCACGACCGGCTGACGTCTGCCGGGAACACGGCAGGTGTCACCCGTGTTACTGCGGGCACGTACCCCGGTGCACGTCAGGTGGAGGCGCCGGGGCCCCTTCGACCGATACAGTGGTATGAGGTCTCCCGTGAGGGTGGCCTGGCGCGGTGTCACGCGAGGGCGCAGTGTCGGTTCGGGCGAGCCCGGACCGTACGGAGATGCTGGTCGCGCCGTCAGTGAGGCGCAGCAGGCAAGGAGTGCGAATTGTTCGAGAGGTTCACCGACCGAGCGCGACGTGTTGTCGTCCTGGCCCAGGAAGAGGCCCGGATGCTCAACCACAACTACATCGGGACCGAGCACATCCTCCTTGGCCTGATCCACGAGGGAGAGGGCGTCGCCGCGAAGGCGCTCGAGTCCCTCGGTATCGCTCTGGAGGGCGTGCGACAGCAGGTCGAGGAGATCATCGGCCAGGGGCAGCAGGCCCCGTCCGGGCACATCCCCTTCACCCCCCGGGCGAAGAAGGTGCTGGAGCTGTCGCTGCGCGAGGCGCTGCAGCTCGGCCACAACTACATCGGGACCGAGCACATCCTGCTCGGGCTCATCCGCGAGGGCGAGGGCGTCGCGGCCCAGGTGCTGGTCAAGCTGGGCGCCGACCTCAACCGTGTCCGTCAGCAGGTGCTCCAGCTGCTGTCCGGCTACCAGGGCAAGGAGCCGCAGGAGAGCGGCACCGGTGGCCGTGGCGAGGGCACCCCGTCCTCGTCGCTGGTGCTGGACCAGTTCGGTCGCAACCTCACCCAGCAGGCCCGTGAGGGCAAGCTGGACCCGGTCATCGGCCGGGAGAAGGAGATCGAGCGGATCATGCAGGTCCTCTCGCGGAGGACCAAGAACAACCCGGTGCTGATCGGTGAGGCCGGCGTCGGCAAGACCGCCGCCGTCGAGGGCCTCGGCCAGGCGATCGTCAAGGGCGAGGTCCCGGAGACGCTGAAGGACAAGCAGCTCTACACCCTCGACCTGGGCTCGCTGGTCGCCGGTTCCCGCTACCGCGGTGACTTCGAGGAGCGCCTCAAGAAGGTGCTCAAGGAGATCCGCACCCGCGGCGACATCATCCTGTTCATCGACGAGATCCACACCCTGGTGGGTGCGGGTGCCGCCGAGGGCGCGATCGACGCCGCCTCGATCCTCAAGCCGATGCTGGCCCGCGGCGAGCTGCAGACCATCGGTGCGACGACGCTCGACGAGTACCGCAAGTACGTCGAGAAGGACCCCGCGCTGGAGCGCCGCTTCCAGCCGATCCAGGTGTCCGAGCCGTCGGTCGAGCACACGATCGAGATCCTGCGTGGTCTGCGTGACCGGTACGAGGCGCACCACCGCGTCACGATCACCGACGACGCACTGGCCTCGGCCGCGACGCTGGCCGACCGCTACATCAACGACCGCTTCCTGCCGGACAAGGCGATCGACCTGATCGACGAGGCCGGCGCCCGGATGCGCATCCGCCGGATGACGGCTCCGCCGGACCTGCGGGAGTTCGACGAGAAGATCGCGAACGTCCGCCGGGACAAGGAGTCGGCGATCGACGCGCAGGACTTCGAGCGGGCCGCGCACCTGCGCGACCAGGAGAAGACCCTGCTCGGCGAGAAGGCCGAGCGCGAGAAGCAGTGGAAGTCGGGCGACCTCGACGTCGTCGCGGAGGTCGACGGCGAGCAGATCGCCGAGGTGCTGGGGAACTGGACCGGCATCCCGGTGTTCAAGCTGACCGAGGAGGAGACGACCCGTCTGCTCAAGATGGAGGACGAGGTCCACAAGCGGATCATCGGCCAGGAGGACGCCGTCCGCTCCGTCTCGCAGGCGATCCGTCGTACCCGCGCCGGTCTGAAGGACCCGAAGCGCCCGTCCGGCTCGTTCATCTTCGCCGGCCCGTCCGGTGTCGGTAAGACCGAGCTGTCCAAGGCGCTCGCGAACTTCCTGTTCGGCGAGGACGACGCCCTCATCCAGATCGACATGGGTGAGTTCCACGACCGCTACACCGCCTCGCGGCTGTTCGGTGCCCCTCCCGGGTACGTCGGCTACGAGGAGGGCGGCCAGCTCACCGAGAAGGTGCGGCGCAAGCCGTTCTCGGTGGTGCTGTTCGACGAGATCGAGAAGGCGCACCAGGAGATCTACAACACGCTCCTGCAGGTGCTCGAGGACGGCCGTCTCACCGACGGTCAGGGACGCACGGTCGACTTCAAGAACACCGTGCTGATCTTCACCTCGAACCTGGGCACCCAGGACATCTCGAAGGCCGTGGGGCTGGGCTTCTCCTCCGGCGGCGACGAGAAGTCGAACTACGAGCGGATGAAGACGAAGGTCAACGACGAGCTGAAGAAGCACTTCAGGCCGGAGTTCCTCAACCGCATCGACGACATCATCGTCTTCCACCAGCTCAACCAGGAACAGATCATCCAGATGGTCGACCTGATGATCGGGCGGGTGGAGAAGCAGCTGGCGAACAAGGACATGGGCATCGAGCTCACCGACTCCGCCAAGAAGCTGCTGGCCCACCGCGGGTTCGACCCGGTCCTGGGCGCCCGGCCGCTGCGCCGGACGATCCAGCGGGAGATCGAGGACCAGCTGTCGGAGAAGATCCTGTTCGGCGAGATCGAGGCCGGGCAGATCGTCATCGTCGACGTCGAGGGCCTCGACACCTCCGCGGAGGAGGGCTCCAACGCCTGGTCGGACAAGGCCAAGTTCACCTTCCGTGGTGAGCGCAAGCCGTCCGAGCCGGTGCCGGACTCCCCGCCCACCGCGCTGGCCGGCGAGGAGTGAGACAGACCCACGCATGACGACGGCGGGCCGTCCCGGGAGTTCCCGGGGCGGCCCGCCGTCGTGTGCGGGTCCTACGCCGAGGGCAGCGCGACGACCAGGTCGGCCCGGTCCCGCGACGCCTCGACGAGCCGGGCGTTCGGCTCGTCGGTCCGTTCCACCCAGGCCCGGGCGGCCTCCGGTGTCTTGCCGAAGTGCACGTGCCGTGCGACCAGGCGTTTTAGGCGGAGCGCCTCGTCGGTCTCGTGGAACCAGACGGCGTCGAACCCGGCCCGCACCGCCCGCCAGCCGGGGGTGTCGAGGAGCAGGTAGTTGCCCTCGCTGACCACGAGCCGGCACTCCGGGTGCACCGGGACCGACCCGGCGACGGGCTGCTCGATCTCGCGGTCGAACGCCGGGGCGTACACCGGGCCCGCGCCGTCGTCGGGGGTGAGCCGCAGCCGGGCGAGCAGCGCGGCGTAGCCGTCGGCGTCGAAGGTGTCCGGGGCGCCCTTGCGGTGACGGCTGCCCAGCCGGTCCAGCTCGACGTCGGCGAGGTGGAAGCCGTCCATCGGGACGTGGGTGACCCAGCCGGGGCCGAGCCCGTCCGGGGGCGTGGCGGCGAGCGCCCGGACCAGGGCCAGCGCGACGGTCGTCTTCCCGGCCCCGGGGGCGCCCGCGATGCCGAGCACCGCCCGTCGTCGTCCGGCGGCGAGCGCCCGCGCGCGCTCCACCAGCTCGTCGAAGCGGTCGGTCCGGGCCGGGGTGTCCACGAGCGTCATTCTCACCCGCCTGCGGCTAGGTTCTGCGCATGAGCTCGGTGCGCCCGGTCCCCGAGACCCGGCTGATGACCGGCGAGGAGCTCTCCGCCGACGACGCCGCCCAGACGCTGCGCCGCTACGGCCTCGGGCACCTGCTGTCCGCGGGCTTCCTGCGCTTCCGCTACGGCGACGGCTTCTCCCACGCCCGCGCGTTCGGCCTGCAGCTCGCGCTCGCCGCCGTCCCGCTGATCATCGCCGGGGTCGGGCTGTCCGCCGCGGCGGGCGCCGAGGGGGCCTCGGAGGTCGTCGCCCGCACGGTGCTGGCGCTGTCCCCCGGGACCAGCGACGAGCTGGTCGCCGACGCCGTCCGCGGTGCCGGGGCGGGGGAGGCCGACCCGGACGACCCCGGTGAGCCCGCCGAGCGCGACGACACCCCCACCGGCGAGCGCGGCGAGCTGGTCCTCGTGCTCGGCCTGCTCACCGCGTTCGCCGCGGCGACCTCGGCGTTCGCGCAGCTGGAGCGGGGCGCGAACCGGATCTACGGCACCGAGCGGGACCGGCCCGCGCTCGCCAAGTACGCGCGTGCCGCGGCGCTCACCGCCACCGCGGGCGTCGCGATGGCGGCCGGGCTGCTGCTGATCGTGGCGGGGGAGCCGTTCGGGGACGCGGTGCGCGAGGTGTACCGGTGGGGCGCGGTCGCCGAGACGGTGTGGGACGTCGTGCGCTGGCCGGTCGGGCTGGCGCTGCTCGTCGTCGCGGTGACGGTGCTGCTGCGGTTCGCGCCGCGCCGTCGCCAGCCGGGACTGTCCTGGCTGGGGGCCGGGGCCGCGGTCACGGTGCTGCTGTGGCTGGTCGCGTCCGGGCTGCTGGGCCTCTACGTCGCCGTCGCGGACACCTTCGGTGAGACCTACGGCCCGCTGACGGCGGTGATGGCCCTGCTGATCTGGGCGAACATCACCGGGGTCGCGTTGCTGGCCGGGGTGGCGCTGTCCGCGCAGCTGGAGGCGGTGCGTGCCGGTGAGGAGGACCCGCGGCTGCCCGACTCCGACGACGACGGCATCCCCGACCACACCGACCCGGACTGAGCGCTCAGCCGAGCTCGTCGCGCCGCGGGTCCGACGACGGCAGCAGCGCCCGCAGCCGGTGGCGCAGCTCCTCGTCGTCGGTGCCGTCGCCCCGGCCGGCCCGGACCAGGGTCCACAGCGCGTCCGGGTCGTCGGCCCGCAGCAGCGCCGACCGGACGGCGACGGCGAGCTGCTCGCGGGCCCGGCGGATCTCCGGTGCGTCCGAGGTCGGCAGCAGCGGTCCGCGGGCGGCCTCGGCCGCGGCGTCGCGGATCCGGCCCTCCCGCAGCGCCGCGCGCAGCCGCAGGAAGTCGGCGTCGACCTCGGCGACGAGCCGGTAGGGCTGGGTGCGCACGGTGTCCTCGCCGACGGCGCGGCGCAGCCGGTGCACCTCGGCGCGCACGGTGATGGCGCGGCCGCCGTCGCCGTAGAGGGCGGCGGCGAGCTGGTCGGCGGTCAGTCCCTCCGGGTGCAGCGCCAGCAGCGCGAGGACCTCGGCGTGCCGCAGGCCCAGGCGCACCGGGCGCCCGTCCCGGCGGGCGACGACGGGGGTGCGCGCCCCGAGCAGCGGCAGCGTCAGGGCCGTCCGGACGGGTCCGCCCGCGGGCAGCCGCAGCAGCCAGCCCTCGCCGAGCGGCTCCAGCACCCCCGCGACGGGCCCGCCGCCCAGCGGCACCCCGCCGACCGCGACGCCGTCGACGACGACCCGGTCCCCGCCGTCGGGCAGGGCGATCCGCTCCGGGAACTCGCTGCCCGGCGACGCGGCCAGCACCCGCCCGTGCGCGGACAGCAGCGCGCCCGGGGTGCCGCCGAGCCGGGTCAGGTGCGGCCAGTACTCCTCGCGCAGCCGCCGGTCGTGGGCCTCGGCGATGGCCAGCAGCCGGTGCTCGGCCAGCCGCGCGGCCGCGGTGACCAGCGCCAGCGTCGTCGGGTGGAAGCTCTCCTCCGGCCCGGTGACGTCGACGGTGCCCACCACCCGTCCGGTCGCCGGGTCGCGCACCGGGGCGGCTGCGCAGGTCCACGGGTGGTAGGCGCTGACCAGGTGCTCGGCGGAGTGGATGCGGACCGGGGCGGCGCCGGCCAGCGCGGTGCCCATCGCGTTGGTCCCGACGGCGTCCTCGCTCCACCGGGTGCCCTCCACGAGGTCGACCCGCTCGGCCCGGGTCAGCACCGCGCGGGCGCCCTCGCGCCACAGGATCCGCCCCTGCTCGTCGGTCACGATCATCATGTGCCGGGCCTGCTCGGCGGCGTCGGTGAGCGTGTCGCGCAGCACCGGCAGCACGGACGCGAGGGGGTGCGCCGCCCGCCGGTCGGTGAGCTCGGCGCGGTCGTAGTCGTGCGGAGGGCGGGAGCGTTCCGGGTCGACCGCCGCGGCCAGCGAGCGGGCCCAGGAGGCGCGGACCTCGGGCCGGACCCCGGCGCCGCGCGCACCGGGGGAGCCGCCGAGCACGGCGTCGCGCGCCCGCTCGTACACCCGGCGATCCGCGTGCTGCGCTGCCACGTCCTCACCTTACGGTCAGCTTTGCCTTACCTGAATCGAATCCGCGTCATCGGTACTCACCGGAGGGTCAGGTTCCGCATCTGCGTGCAACTTCCGTGCAACCCCCACCTTCCTAGTGTCGGCGGTCACGCGCAACGTGCGTTCCGCACCGCGCCCTCGGTTCGACGAAGCACCTCAGGGAAGGACCATTCATGGCCGTCTACGCCAACCCCGGTCAGCCGGGCAGCGTCGTCTCCTTCAAGCCGCGCTACGAGCACTTCATCGGCGGCGAGTACGTCGCTCCGGTGAAGGGCCAGTACTTCGAGAACCCGACCCCGATCACCGGTGAGAACTTCACCGAGGTCGCCCGGGGCACCGCGGAGGACGTGGAGAAGGCGCTCGACGCCGCGCACGCCGCCGCCCCGGCCTGGGGGAAGACCTCCGCCGGCGAGCGCGCGAACATCCTGAACAAGATCGCCGACCGGGTCGAGGCCAACCTCGAGCTGATCGCCATCGCCGAGTCCTGGGACAACGGCAAGGCCTGCCGCGAGACCCTGGCCGCCGACATCCCGCTGGCCGTCGACCACCTGCGCTACTTCGCCGGTGCGATCCGGGCGCAGGAGGGCACCTCGTCGGAGATCGACGCCGACACCATCGCGTACCACTTCCACGAGCCGCTGGGCGTCGTCGGCCAGATCATCCCGTGGAACTTCCCGATCCTGATGGCGATCTGGAAGCTGGCCCCCGCGCTGGCCGCCGGCAACGCGATCGTCCTGAAGCCCGCCGAGCAGACCCCGGTCTCGATCCACGTGCTGCTCGAGCTGGTCGCCGACCTGCTCCCGCCGGGCGTGCTGAACGTCGTCAACGGCTTCGGCGTCGAGGCCGGCAAGCCGCTGGCGTCGAACAAGCGCATCCGCAAGATCGCCTTCACCGGTGAGACCACCACCGGCCGGCTGATCATGCAGTACGCCTCGGAGAACCTGATCCCGGTCACCCTGGAGCTGGGTGGCAAGAGCCCCAACATCTTCTTCGACGACGTCGCCTCGCAGCAGGACGCCTTCTACGACAAGGCGCTCGAGGGCTTCGCGATGTTCGCCCTCAACCAGGGCGAGGTCTGCACCTGCCCGTCGCGTGCCCTCGTCCAGGGCGGCATCTACGACGAGTTCATCGAGCAGGCCGTCAAGCGCGTCGAGCAGATCAAGCAGGGCAACCCGCTCGACACCGACGTCATGATGGGTGCGCAGGCCTCGAACGACCAGTTCGAGAAGATCCTCTCCTACATCGACATCGGCCGGCAGGAGGGCGCCAAGGTCCTCGCCGGTGGCGAGAAGGCCGAGCTGGGCGGCGACCTCGCGGGCGGCTACTACATCAAGCCGACCGTGTTCGAGGGCAACAACCAGATGCGGATCTTCCAGGAGGAGATCTTCGGGCCGGTCGTGTCGGTCGCGCGCTTCAGCGACTACGACGACGCCATGAAGATCGCCAACGACACGCTCTACGGCCTCGGCGCCGGCGTGTGGAGCCGCGACGCGAACACCGCCTACCGCGCGGGCCGCGAGATCCAGGCCGGCCGGGTGTGGGTGAACAACTACCACGCCTACCCGGCGCACGCGGCCTTCGGTGGCTACAAGCAGTCCGGCATCGGGCGCGAGAACCACAAGATGATGCTGGACCACTACCAGCAGACCAAGAACATCCTGCAGAGCTACTCGCCGAACGCGCTGGGCTTCTTCTGATGGGTGAGCCGGACGTCGGCGTCACCCCGACCGAGCGGGTGACGCTGACGCCGGCCGCCGCCGATCTGCTGGTCAGGCTCACCGACCTGCACGGTCCGCTGATGTTCCACCAGTCCGGTGGGTGCTGCGACGGCAGCGCCCCGATGTGCTTCCCGGACGGGGACTTCAAGACCGGCGACTCGGACGTCCACCTGGGAGACCTGCAGGTGGACGGTGTCGGGAAGCCGATCGGCTTCTGGATGTCGGCATCGCAGTACGAGTACTGGAAGCACACGCATCTCACGGTCGACGTCGTCAAGGGACGCGGCAGCGGGTTCTCGGTCGAGGCGCCGGAGGGCGTCCGGTTCCTGATCCGCTCGCGGCTGTTCACCGACGACGAGTACCGGGCGATGCAGGACTGACCACTCCACACCACGGCCCGGGACACCCGTCCCGGGCCGTGGTCGTCCCCGGCCGAGGAGCACCGATGACGCACACCCTGCGCGGGCTGATGGGCCTGCCGGCAGAACCGGCCCCGCTGTCCCGCTCCGCACTCATCATGATCGACCTGCAGAACACCTACACCGAGGGCGTGATGCGGCTGGAGAACGTCGAGCCGGCCCTCGGGGAGGCGGCCGAGCTGCTCGACCGCGCCCGCTCCGCCGGGTCCCGGATCATCCACATCCGGCACGACGCCGGCGAGGGCAGCCCGTACGACGTCACCGCGCCGATCGGCGCCATCCACGACTCGGTCGCCCCGCGCGACGGCGAGGCCGTGGTGACCAAGAACTTCCCCAGCGCGTTCGTCCACACCGGGCTGGCGGAGCTGCTGGAGGGCTACCAGGACCTGGTGCTCGCCGGGTTCATGACGCACATGTGCGTGAACTCCACCGCGCGCAGCGCGTTCTCCGGCGGCTACGTGCCGACCGTCGTCGCGGCGGCCACGGCCACCCGGGCCCTGCCCGGCGTGCACGGCACCGTCGCGGCGGCCGAGGTCCACGACGCGGCACTGGCCGGCCTCGCCGACCTGCCCGCGATCGTCGTCCCGGACCAGAAGGCCGTCCCCTCCTGAGCCCTGCCCCGCCCCGCGGCACGCAGGTGCGCGGGGCGGGCGGGTCAGAGGGCGGCGTCGATCGCGGCGAGGGTCGCGGCCGCGGGGGCCGCGATGCCGACCCCGCGGCCGTGGCGCACCTGCGGCTCGCGGACGTTGATCCGCACCAGCGCGCCGGTCGCGGCCGAGGCGAGCTCCGAGCGGCGACGCACCGTGGGCAGCGCACCGCCCGCCCCCAGCTCGACGACGACCACCCCGGTCCGGTGCGCCGCCAGCCAGTCCACGTGCCGCTGCAGCGCCGTCGCGGCGTGCGCGTCGTCCCAGCCGCCGTCGCCGAACATCAGGATCGCCGGACGGGCGAGGCCGCCGCAGCCCGGGCAGCGGGGCAGCTCGCCGACGGCACGCATGGTGGCCTCGTCGACCGGCACCTCGACGCCGTCGGCGGGCCACACGCCGTGACCGCAGAGCCGCAGGCACTGCAGGTGGTGGATGGAGCCGTGCACCTCGGCGACGTCGTCCGGGGCGAAGCCGGCCCGCTGGAACTGGCCGTCGACGTTCGAGGTGAACACGTTCGAGGGCACCCGGGCGGCCCAGCGGCGCAGCACCGCGAACCCCGGGTGCGGCACGGTGTCCCGGTAGAGGTGCAGGCGGTGGCCGTAGAAGCCCAGGCCAGCGCGGGGTCGTCGGCGAAGTGCGCGGGATCGGCCAGCTCCTCGAAGCGCAGGCCGAGGCGGGCGTAGGGCGGGTAGGCCCGCCAGAAGCCCTCGCCGCCGCGGAAGTCCGGCAGCCCGGAGTCGACGCCCATCCCGGCGCCCGCGGTGACCAGCAGGGCGTCCGCGTCGCGGACCAGGCGGGCCGCCGCGGCGATCTCGTCGGAGAAGGCCGCGGCGACCTCGCGGGCGTCGATCAGGACCCCGCCGCGATCTGCTGCAGGTCGACGACCTCGAACTCCAGCAGCGACGCGCCCTTGGCGACCGGCTGCGGCGAGCGCTGGCCGGCGTGCGCCTCGGCGGCCGGGCCCTCGCGCCACGCCTGGAAGTCGGCCTCGGTCTCCCAGCGGGTCACGACGAAGTACCGGTCGTCGCCGGAGACGGGGCGCAGCAGCTCGAACCCGAGGAAGCCGGGCTGCCCGTCGACGGCGTGCAGGCGGTTCGCGAACCGCTTCTCCAGCTCGGGGCCCGCGTTCTCCGGGACCTCGATCGCGTTGATCTTCACAATGGCCATGTCCGCCACGTTATCCCCGCCCGGCCTCGTCGACGCGCATGTGCCACGCGTCACCGACCAGCTCGGCCAGCCGGTCGTCGTCCACCTGGTCCAGGCGGACGAGCACCAGGGGCCACGGCGCGTGCCCGGCGTCGGTGAAGAACAGGTCGGGCTCGCCGAGCAACAGGGCCTGCTTCTCCGCCTCGTCGCCGACGTACAGCACCGCGACGTCGGTCCTGATCACCCGTCGTCTCCCGGGCACCCGCTCCGGCCAGGACCACACGAAGCCCTTGCCGCGCACCCGGAAGTCGAACCCCTCACTCGGGTTCTCGACGACGCCGTCGAGGGCGAGCGCGATCCGCCGCACGTCCTGTTCGTCCGCCACGGGGCGAGCCTAGGGGCGGCGAGCACCACAGGGGACGGTGCGCCCTCCGCGGCGACGACGGCGCGAGCGGCCCGCCGGGTCGCCGTCCGGGAGGCCGCCCGGCACCGGCGGGAGAGGTGTCAGCCCGTCGCCGTCCCGGACCGCACCGCGGCGACGTCGGCGGCGACCCGGTCGGCCGCCGCCGCGGCGGCCGGCGACACCTCGTCGAGCTGCAGGAAGTTGTGGATCATCCCCGCCTCGCGGCGCAGGGTCGTGGGCACGCCCGCCGCGGCGAGCCGCCGGGCGTAGGCCTCGGCCGGGTCGCGGATCGGATCGTGCTCGGCGGTGACGACGACCGCCGGGGGCAGCCCGGACAGGTCGGGGACGTGCAGCGGGCTGACCCGCGGGTCGTGGAGCAGGGACCCGTCGCCGCCGACCCACAGCCGGGCGAAGAAGGTCGCGGAGGCGGCGTCGAAGCCGTATCCGGTCGCCTTCTCCCGCATCGAGGCCGAGGTGGTGTCGGACAGGTCGGCGTTGGGGTACACCAGGACCTGCAGGTCCGGCAGCGCCTCCGGGGCCTCGTCGCGCAGCCGGAGGCAGGCCAGCGTCGCGAGCGTGCCGCCCGCGCTGTCCCCGCAGACGACGACGGCGCCCGGCGTGGCCCCCGGCCCGCCGGCGGCGACGGCCCGCAGGGTCGCGACGGTGTCGTCGACCGACGCGGGCCAGGGCGCCTCGGGCGCGAGCCGGTAGTCGACGGCGAGCACGTCGGCGCCCGCGGCCGCGGCCAGCCGCCGCACCGGCCGGTCGAACGACGCGACGCTGCCGACCGTCCAGCCGCCGCCGTGCAGGTACACGACCAGCGGCGCGGGCTCCGGCCCCGGCCGGTACAGCCGGCCCGGGCAGGTCGGCAGCGTGACCTCGCGGACCTCGTACATCTCCGGGCCCCGCGGCCGACCCGCGGCACGGGCCGCGATCGCCCCGCGGATCGCGGGGACGTCGGGCGAGCCGAATGCGGACGACGCGGCGGCGAACTCGGCCAGGGCCCGGTCGGCGAACTCCTGTGGCATGACAGGCCTCCTCTTCTGCACTTGAGTGCAACGGAGGTAGAATGCACTCGGATGCAGAAAATGTCGAGGGCGGAGGACGATGACGACGAGGGCCCCGGACCCGCGGCGCGTGCGCAGCCGCGAGCTGCTCTACGAGGCCGCGACCGCGCTCGTCGCCGAGCGGGGGTTCGCGGCGACGACGATGGAGGACATCGCGCACCGCGCGGGACTGTCCCGCCGCACGGCGTTCAACCACTTCCCGAGCAAGGGCGAGCTCGCGGTCGAGTGGGCGATGCGGCGCGAGGTCGCGGCGACCGCGGCCACCGGCGGGCCCGCACCCGGTGACCACGTCCCCGACCGGATCCGGGCCTGGTTCCGCGAGCTGGGCGCACTGACCGACGCCGACCCGGACGGGACCGAGCAGATGATGCTCGGCTGGCTCGCCGCGCTCGGGCCGGTCCGGCACCGGACGACCGCGGCCCGGCGGCTGGCGGAGTGGATCGAGCGGGGCCGCGACGGCGGGGGGATCGACCCGGCCACCGACCCGGACGTCGCCGCCGACCTCCTGTTCGACGGCTACCTCGGGGCCGTCCTGCGCTGGTGTGCGATCCCGGCCGACCGCCGCGGGCCGCTCACCCCCATGGTGGAGGCGCTGGTCGAGCAGGCCCTCGCGGGGCTCAGCCCGCGCTGAGGGCCACCGTCTCCCCGGTGCGCGAGTCGTGCAGCTCGACGGCGGTGATCCGCGCCCGCACCGGCTCGACCGGGTGCAGCCGCGCGAACGCCTCGGCGGGCCGCCCGGTCGCCAGCACCACGTGCGGCAGCCAGGAACCCGGCAGGTGCGCGGCGTGCGCGCCCCGCACCCGCCCGGCCAGCGCGTCGTGCACCGCCGTGTGCGCGGCCAGCACCTCGGGGTCGGTGACGGCGGTCAGCGCCAGCGCGTCCGGCGCGTCCGGGCCGACCGAGCCGAGCCCGGCCAGCCACAGCACCGGCAGCGCGACCAGGCGCAGCTGGGCGGTCAGCTCCCGCACGGCGGGCGGCGGGACCGTGCCCGCCGCGGCGACGGTCACGTGCGGCGTGCCGGCCGCGACCGGGATCCCGGCCGCGGCGAGCCGGTCGCGCAGCGCGGTGAGCGCGGCGGCGCCGTCGCCGTCGAGCCGGAAGCGGACGGTGCTGGGCATCGGTCCCCCGCTCAGACGGGGAGGGCGAAGCGGCCGTCGTCGGTCTGCTCGGCCAGGCCGTCGACCAGCAGCGAGTGCAGGCACCGGTCGCGCTGGCCCGCGTCGGACCAGACGGCGTCCAGCGCGGCCCGCTCGACCGGCCCGTGCGCGGTGCGCAGCACGTCCATGAGCTTGCCGCGTACCTGCCGGTCGGTGCCGGCGAAGCCCTGGACCGGCTTGCGCGGGCCGTCGTAGGCGGGCCTGCCGGCCGCCACCCAGGCGCAGCGGGCCGCGACCGGGCAGTCCGCGCAGCGCGGCGAGCGGGCGGTGCAGACGACCGCGCCCAGCTCCATCAGCCCGGCCGAGACGACGGCGGCCTCTGCGTCGTCGTCGGGCAGCAGTGCGTCCACGTCGGCCAGGTCGGCCCGGGTGCGGGCCGGTCCGGCGTCGCCCTGACCGTGCACCGCGCGGGCCACGACCCGGCGGACGTTGGTGTCGACGACGGCGGCGCGCAGCCCGAAGCCGAACGCCGCCACCGCCCGCGCGGTGTAGGAGCCGACACCGGGCAGGGCCTCGAGCGCCTCGACGTCGGAGGGGACGGCGTCGCCGTGCTGGGTGGCGATCGCCGCGGCCGCGTCGTGCAGCCGGATCGCGCGGCGCGGGTAGCCGAGCTTGCCCCAGGCCCGCAGCACGTCCGCGCGCGGCGCGGCGGCCAGCGACGACGGCGCAGGCCAGCGCTCCATCCAGTCCCGCCAGACCGGTTCGACCCGGGCGACCGGGGTCTGCTGGAGCATGAACTCGCTGACCAGCACGCCCCACGGGGTGGTCTCCGGGCGCCGCCACGGCAGGTCGCGGGCGTGCGCCCGGAACCACTGGGAGATCAGATCGGCCACCACCGCTCCAGTGTCGCGCGCCCCGGCCGGGCCCCCGGCGACGACCCCGCCGTGATCACGGAACGGGCACCGCCGGCGTCGCCCGGTGACCGTCCCGGTGCCGGCGTGTGGATCACGGTCCCTACCGCGCCCGCCACCGGGGCGCGCGCCACGACCGGGGCGGTTCCCGTCCGCGGGGGGCCGGGCGGGACCCTGTCGCCGGACGACGCCGGTCACCCCGGGTCGGTCCGCCACCCGCCCGGGGGTCGGGCGATCCGGGTCGCCGACCCCCGTCCGGGCCGGTCCCGGGAGTGCGCGCGCGGTCGTTCCGGCGCTGCGCTCACCCGGTCGGGACGCGCGGGTCGCCCCGCCGGGTGGACCTCGCCGGACATGTCCGGTCCCGGCGCGGCGGCGGCGACTTCGTGTAACCGGAGATCTACCGTCGGTGACATGCACCCGGTGGGTCCCCTGCCGGCGTCGGTCTACTGGCGCCGGCGCGCATGCGCGGTCGGCGTCGCGCTGCTCGCGCTCTTCGCGCTGCTGTGGCTCACCACCTGGCTGCTGATCCCGCGGGGCTCCGACGAGCCCGCCGGGACGGCCGCACGGACGACCCCCCAGTCGTCGCAGACCACACCGGACACGGGGACGGCCGCACCCGCGCCGCCCCCGGGGTCCCCGTCCCCGGCATCCCCAGCCCCGGGGACGGGGGCACCCGCGTCCGTGCCGCTCCCCGACCCCGCCGCGCCCGGATCCCCTCCGGCCGCCGCGGCGGGGACGTCCGCCGGGCCCGCGACCCCGAACGCGGGCCCGGCGGACGAGACGGTCCGCCCCGACGACACACCACGCCCGTCCGTGCAGGTGCCGCAGGCCGCACCCTCCCCGCCGACCGGTCCGGTGCCCTGTACCGACGCGATGATCGAGGTGCGCGCCGAGACCGGGCAACCGACCTACCCCTCCGGCGCGCGGCCCGAGCTGCGGCTGGTCGTCACCAACGTCTCCGGCCAGCCCTGCGTGCGCGACCTCGACGGCGCCCAGCAGGAGATCGCCGTCTGGAGCGGCGACGGGGCGACCAAGCTCTGGTCGTCCAACGACTGCGCCAACCCGTCGTCGGACGACCTGCGCACCCTGGTGCCCGGCCAGCCGGTGGCCTTCGCCGTGACCTGGACCGGGCTCGCCTCGGAGCCCGGCTGCGCGGGCGAGCGCACCCGGGTGGGCCCGGGCGGCTACCGGGTGCTGGCCCGGCTCGACCGGGTCGTGAGCGAGCCCGCCCCGCTGCTCATGAGCTGACGCTCAGCGGATGCGGGCCATGATCTCGCGCAGCGACGACGCCTCGGTGATCTGCATCCCGGTCCGCCCGACCTCGGCCCCGGTGGGGACGATCGCCCGGGTGAAGCCCAGCCGTGCGGCCTCCGCGAGGCGCCGGTCCACCCCGTGCACCCGGCGCAGCTCGCCGGCCAGCCCGAGCTCGCCCAGCACGACGAGGTCCGCGGGCAGCGCCGCGTCCCGCTTCGCCGAGACGACCGCCAGCGCGATCGCGAGGTCGGCCGCGGGCTCGGTGATCCGCATCCCGCCGACGGTGGCGGTGTAGACCTCGGCGTCGTGCAGCTTGAGCCCGCCCCGCCGCTCGACGACGGCGAGCAGCATCGGCACCCGGGACGAGTCCAGCCCGGTCACCGCGCGGCGCGGGCTCGGGATGTTCGCCCCCGCCACCAGCGCCTGCACCTCGGCCAGCAGCGGCCGTCGCCCGTCCATCACGACGGTCACCGCGGTCCCCGGCTGCACCGCGTCGGCGCCCTGACCGAACCGGCCGAGGAACAGCCCCGAGGGGTCGGCGAGACCGACGATGCCGGAGTCGCGCAGCTCGAAGCAGCCGACCTCGTCGGCCGGGCCGAACCGGTTCTTCACCCCGCGGACCATCCGCAGCGCCGAGTGCTTGTCGCCCTCGAAGTGCAGCACCACGTCGACGAGGTGCTCCAGCACCCGCGGACCCGCGATGCCGCCGTCCTTGGTGACGTGGCCGACGAGCAGCACGGCCAGGCCGCGTTCCTTCGCCAGCGCGGTCAGTCCCACGGTGACGGCGCGGGTCTGGGTCACCCCGCCGGGGCTGCCGTCGACCGAGGCGGTGGACATGGTCTGGATGGAGTCCACCACCAGCAGCGACGGCCGCAGCGCGTCGACGTGGCCGAGCACCGACTCGAGGTCGGACTCGGCGGCGAGGTAGAGCTCGTCGTGGACGCCGCCGGTGCGCTCGGCGCGCAGCCGGACCTGGCCCGCGGACTCCTCACCGGAGACGTAGAGGACCCGGGACCGGGCCGCTGCCTGCGCGGCGACCTCCAGGAGCAGCGTCGACTTGCCGACGCCCGGCTCACCGGCCAGCAGCACCACCGCGCCCGGGACGAGCCCGCCACCGAGGACCCGGTCCAGCTCGTCGACGCCGGTCGGCCGGGCCCGGGCGGAGTCCAGCTCCACCTCGGCGATCCGCCGGGCCGGGGTGCTGGGCGCCCCGGCGACGACGGTCCGGCCGCCCCCGCCGGTGCGCACCGGCTCGACCTGCTCCAGCGACCCCCAGGCCTGGCAGCCCGGGCAGCGCCCCACCCACTGCGCCGTGCGGTGGTCGCACTCGGTGCAGCGGTAGCCGCCCGAGCGGGCGGCGCGGGACCGGGGGGTCAGTTGCCGGCGACGCCGCCGGCGCCGCTGCCCTCGTTGCCGGGCGCGACGGGGGCGCCCTCACCGGCCGGGACCGGGTTCGACTGGTCGACCGGCGGGGCCTCGGCCTGGCCGCCGGTCTCGGAGTTGACGCCGGTCTCGGCGCCGTTGGTGCCCGACTCCTCCGTGCCGGTCGAGGCCCGCTCCGGGGCGTGCCCCGGCGAGTTCGTGTCGGTCGGCACGCCGGTCGGGACGGTGACGGTCACCGAGCCGGCCTTCTCGAACACGAACGTCATCGGGAGCTGCGCGCCGGAGGGGATCGGGCGGGTCAGGCCCTCGGCGACGAGCTGCACGCGCTTGGCGTTGGTCGGGGCCAGCTGCAGGTTGCCCGGCGAGACCAACGCGATGTCCTGCGGCATGGTCGCGTCGCCCTGGATCTGCACCGACGCCGCGGCCGGCGAGGTCACCGACACCAGCCGGTCGGCGACCGAGCCGGTGTTGACCAGGGTGGCGACGAGCGGTGCGGCGCCGCCCTGGCGGTAGAGCGCGTCCGGTCCCGCGGGCGTGGTCGGGTAGGCGACCTGGACGTCGCGCAGGTCGACCGAGCCGACCGAGGCGTTGGCGCCGTTGACGGCGGCGACCTGCTCTGCGGTCTGCGCGATCTGCCCGGCTCCACAGCCGCTGATCAGCAGGCCGGTCAGGGCGACGGCGCCGGCGACGCCGGCCAGGGTCCGGGCGGAACGGCGGGTGCGGCTCACGGTCGTCGTGTCCTTCCTTGCCGGTGCCCCGAAGTGCCCCCGGCGCACATGCTGGGTCTGTCGGGGGGCAGCCTAGTCGCGCGCTCCGACGCGTTGCGCGGTCGGGCACCCGGGTGTGACGACCGCGTCCCCGCCGGACGGTGGGGCGGCAGACCCGGTGGTCCGGGACGTGACGCGGCGGCGACCGGCACGTGGCCGGGCCGCCCCGGATGGGCGCCACACCCGCGGGAAACACGTTCCTCCGCCGTTGTCAACCCCCTGACCTGCGACGACGGTGAAAGCCGGTCACCGTCCCGCCCGGGCGACGTGTTAATCTGGACCCAGCGAAAGGGGCCAGAGGACACATGGTTTTCAAGGTCGGAGAGACCGTCGTCTACCCGCACCACGGTGCCGCGCTCATCGAGGCGATCGAGACCCGGACGATCAAGGGCGAGGAAGTGCAGTACCTCGTCCTGAAGGTCCAGCAGGGCGATCTGACGGTGCGCATCCCCGCCGACAACGTCGAGGTGGTCGGTGTTCGTGACGTCGTGGGCCAGGAGGGGCTGGATCGGGTCTTCGAGGTGTTGCGCGCGCCGCACACCGAGGAGCCCACGAACTGGTCGCGCCGGTACAAGGCGAACTGGGAGAAGCTCACGTCCGGTGACGTGAACAAGGTCGCCGAGGTCGTCCGCGACCTCTGGCGGCGGGAGAAGGACCGGGGCCTGTCCGCCGGTGAGAAGCGGATGCTGGCCAAGGCGAGGCAGATACTGGTCAGTGAGCTCGCGCTGGCCGAGGGCACCGACGAGGAGCGGGCCGAGGTCCTGCTCGACGAGGTGCTCGCCACCGCGAACGCCTGACCGGCGTGCACGGACCGTCCTCCGGGGCGGGTGTCGTCGCGGTGCTTCCCGCGGCCGGTTCCGGGGTGCGTCTGGGTGCAGGTGTGCCCAAGGCGTTCGTCGGACTGGCCGGGGTTCCCATGCTGGTACGCGCGGTCGACGGCCTTCTCGCGTCCGACGTCGTCGGACACGTGGTGGTCGTCGTCCCCGCGGACCAGGTGGACGCCGCCGCCGCCATGCTGCCCGGACGCCCGGCGACCGTCGTCGCCGGCGGTGCCGACCGCACCGCCTCCGTCGCGGCGGGTCTCGCCGCGACCGGGCCGGACGCCGAGGTCGTGCTGGTGCACGACGCCGCGCGCCCGCTCACACCACCCGACGTCGTCCGCCGGGTGGTCGACGCCGTGCGCGCGGGCGCGCCCGCGGTGATCCCGGTGCTCCCCGTGGCCGACACGGTCAAGCGGGTCGACGCCGCCGGGACCGTCGTGTCCACCGTGGACCGCTCCGAGCTGCGTGCGGTGCAGACACCGCAGGGGTTCCGCGCGGCCGACCTGCGCCGCGCCCACGCGGGCACACCCGACCCCCGCACCGACGACGCCGGGCTGGTCGAGGCGCTCGGCGACCCGGTCACCACCGTCGCCGGGGACCCGCTCGCGTTCAAGGTCACCACCGCGTGGGACCTGCGCATCGCCGAACTGCTGCTCGCCGGGGCGGGCCGCGTCACCGAGCACGAGGAACACGTATGAGGGTCGGGATCGGTACCGACGTGCACCCGGTCGAGCCGGGCCGCGACTGCTGGGTCGCGGGTCTGCTGTGGCCCGGGACCGACGGCTGCGCCGGGCACTCCGACGGCGACGTCGCCGCACACGCCCTGTGCGACGCCCTGCTGTCCGCGGCGGGGCTGGGCGACCTGGGCGCGGTGTTCGGCACCGGCCGTCCGGAGTGGACGGGTGCGAGCGGGGCGACCCTGCTCGCCGAGGTCCGCCGCCTGCTCACCCGCGACGGCTGGACCGTCGGCAACGCCGCCGTCCAGGTGGTCGGGAACGACCCGAAGATCGGGAAGCGCCGGGCCGAGGCCGAACGGGTGCTGTCGGAGGTGGTCGGCGGCCCGGTATCGGTGTCCGGCACGACCACCGACGGCCTGGGGCTGACCGGGCGCGGCGAGGGCCGCGCCGCCGTCGCGACGGCGCTGCTGCTGCCCGCGGGCTAGAGACGCCCGGTCCGCTCCTGGATCTGCTCCGGGGTGAGGTCGTCGGCGTGGGCCGCCACCATCCAGGCGTGGCCGAACGGGTCGGCGAGCCGGCCGCCGCGCTGCCCGTAGTCGTGGTCGGTCACCGGGAACAGCACCCGGCCGCCGTGCTCCACCATCGCCGCGGCGACCGCGTCCGGGTCGTCGACCTCCAGGGCCAGGATCACCGCGCCGGGCCCCGACGGCGCGGGGTCGACGTCGTCGCCGTCCTTGACGGCCCACTCCGCGCCGCCGGCCCGCAGCAGGGCGTGCACCACGGCGCCGGAGCCGTCGGTGTAGCGCTCCACGAGCTCCGCGCCGAACGCGGCGAGGTAGAAGTCGATCGCGGCGTCGGCGTCGTGCACGACCAGCCGCGGGTACATCCGCTGAACAGCCATGTCGGACACCTTGCCGCAGCGGCACCGCCCGTGTAGTGGACGAATCGGAGGCCCGTACCCTGGTGACGTGAGCCTCAGACTTCTCGACTCAGCGACCAGGGAGCAGCGTGCGTTCACGCCGCTGCGGGCCGGAGCAGTGTCGATGTACGTCTGTGGGGCGACGGTGCAGGGCCTGCCGCACATCGGTCACGTCCGCTCGGGCCTGAACTACGACGTGCTGCGCCGCTGGCTGGCCCGGTCCGGGTACGACGTCACGCTGGTCCGCAACGTCACCGACATCGACGACAAGATCCTGCGCAAGGCGCACGCCGCGGGCCGTCCGTGGTGGGAGTGGGCGGCCACCCACGAGCGGGCCTTCACCGCCGCGTACGACGCGCTGGGCTGCCTGCCGCCGTCGGTGGAGCCCCGGGCGACCGGGCACATCACGCAGATGGTCGAGCTGATCGAGCGGCTGGTCGAGCGCGGTCACGCCTACCCCGCGGGCGGCGACGTGTACTTCGCCGTGCGCACCCTGCCCGACTACGGCGCGCTGTCCGGTCAGCGCGTCGACGACGTCCACCAGGGTGAGGGCGAGGGCGGCGCCAAGCGCGACGCCCTGGACTTCACGCTGTGGAAGGCCGCCAAGCCCGGCGAGCCCAGCTGGCCCACCCCCTGGGGGAACGGGCGTCCCGGCTGGCACCTGGAGTGCTCGGCGATGGCGACCGCCTACCTCGGCCCGGAGTTCGACATCCACGGCGGCGGCCTCGACCTGGTGTTCCCGCACCACGAGAACGAGCGCGCCCAGAGCCACGCGGCCGGGGACGGGTTCGCCCGGTTCTGGCTGCACAACGCCTGGGTGACCATGGGCGGGGAGAAGATGTCGAAGTCGCTGGGGAACACCCTGGCGATCGAGAACCTGCTCGAGCGGGTCCGCCCGGCCGAGCTGCGCTACTACCTGGTCGGCCCGCACTACCGGTCGGCGATCGAGTACTCCGACGCCGCGCTGGACGAGGCCGTCGCCGCGTACCGGCGGATCGAGTCGTTCGTGCACCGGGTGCGCGAGCGGCACGGCCTGCCCGAGGTCGCGGCGGAGCTGCCCGGCGCGTTCACCGCCGCACTCGACGACGACCTGGGCACCCCGCTCGCGCTCGGCACCGTGCACACCCTGGTGCGCGAGGGCAACACCGCCCTCGACGCCGGGGACGTCACCGGTGCGCTGCGGGCCGCGTCCGCGGTCCGTGCGACGACCGAGGTACTCGGCCTGGACCCGCTGGCAGCCGGCGGCGTGGCCGAGGAGTCGGGCGACGCCGCCCGGCAGGCACTGGGCACCCTGGTGGAGACGATGCTCGAGCGCCGCCGGGCCGCGCGCGCCGAGCGCGACTTCGCCACCGCGGACCGGCTCCGCGACGAGCTGCTCGCCGCCGGGATCGCCGTCGAGGACGGCGCCGACGGCTCCACCTGGACTCTCAAAGACAACTAGGACTCGTAGAACTCATGGCAGGCAATTCCAAGCGCCGCGGTGCGATCCGTAAGGAAGGCACCAAGAAGGGCATGGTCGTCGGATCCGGCGGCCAGCCCCGGCGCGCACTGAAGGGCAAGGGCCCGACCCCGCCCGGCGAGATGCGACCCGGCCACCCGAAGGCGAGGGCGGCCGCGCGCCGCGCCGCCCAGGACCAGCAGCAGCGCCGGCGCCCGGTCGCGGGCCGTCGCGGTGACGGGGAGACCCCGGAGACCGTGCTCGGCCGCAACCCGGTCGTCGAGTGCCTGCGGGCCGGCGTCCCGGCGACGGCGCTGCAGGTGGCCACCGGCATGTCCGCCGACGACCGGGTCACCGAGGCCGTCGCGCTGGCCGCGGAGCGGGGCATCTCCATCCTGGAGGTGCCGCGCAACGACCTCGACCGGATCAGCGGCGGAGCGCTGCACCAGGGCCTCGCCCTGCAGGTGCCGCCCTATGCCTACGCCCACCCCGACGAGGTGCTGGAGGCCGCGTCGCACTCCGGGCGCCCGGCGCTGGCCGTCGCCCTGGACGGGGTGACCGACCCGCGCAACCTGGGTGCGGTCGTCCGGTCGGTGGGGGCGTTCGGCGGGCACGGCGTCGTCGTGCCGCAGCGGCGCGCCGCGGGCATGACCGCGGTGGCCTGGCGGACCTCGGCGGGCACCGCGGCCCGGGTCCCGGTCGCGCGCGCCACGAACCTGACCCGCACCCTGCAGGAGTACGCCTCCGCCGGGCTGATGGTCGCCGGTCTGGCCGCCGACGGCGACGTCTCCCTCGACGACTTCGACCTGGCCACCGGGCCGCTGGTGATCGTCACCGGGTCGGAGGGCAAGGGACTGTCCCGGCTGGTCCGCGAGACCTGCGACGTGACCGTCTCGATCCCCCTGGCCGGCCGCGTGGAGTCCCTGAACGCCTCGGTCGCCACCGGCGTGGTGCTGGCCGAGGTGGCCCGCCGCCGTCGCGTCGGCCGCTGACCCGACGCGTGATCGCCGCGACGCGCGGTGATCCGCTCCCCGCGCGCGTCCGGACGCACGCGACGGGCGGATCACCGCGCGGACAGCGGATCACCGCCGCCGGAGCCGAGGGTCAGGCGCGGACCGGGCCCCGGCCGCGCAGCCGGCCCACCAGCCGGCAGAGCAGGTAGGCGACGAACCCGATGGTCGCCACATAGGCCGAGATCGGCAGCCCCGGCGCCAGCGACAGGATCGTCCCGCCGACCAGCGCGACCTCCGCGATGACGATCGCGAGGACGGTCGCCAGCAGCGGGTTCGCAGTGACCCGGTTCGCCGCGGCGCCGGGCACGATCAGCACCGACAGCACCAGGATCGCGCCGACGATCGGCACGGCCAGCGCCGTCACCAGGCCGATCAGCACGCCGAACACCAGGGTCAGCGCGCGGACGGGCACGCCGCGCGCCAGCGCGACGTCGGGGTCGGTGCTGGCGAACAGCAGCGGCCGGTAGAGCAGCGCCAGGGTCACGAGCACGACGACGGCGACGACCCCCAGCACCCACAGGTTCTGCTGGTCGACCGACACGATGGAGCCGGTGAGCAGGCCGAACCGGTTGGAGGAGCGGCCGTCGTAGAGAGCCAGGAACAGCACTCCCAGGCCGAGCCCGAACGCCATCACCACGCCGATCGCGGAGTCCCGCTCGCGCTGGCGCAGGCCCAGCACGCCGAAGATCACCGCGGCGACGACGGCGCCCACCACCGCCCCCACCCCGACGGCGACGCCGAGCAGCAGCCCGGCCGCGGCCCCGGTAAAGGCCAGCTCGGCGGTGCCGTGCACGGCGAAGGCCATCCCGCGGCTGACGATCAGCGGGGCGAGCAGCCCGGCGACCAGCCCGAGCACCGCGCAGGCGATGAGCGCGTTGCGGACGAACGGGTAGCCCAGCAGCGTGCCGGTGCCGGACAGGTCGAGGATCCGGGCCAGGAACTCGGTCACGCGCCACCCCCGACCGCGACGCCGTGCTCGGCGTGCTCGTCCCGGGTGACCGGGGAGTCCTCGGCCCCGACGACGACCAGCCGGTCGCGGACCCGCAGCACGTCGACGTCGGTGCGGTAGAGCCGCGACAGCGTCTCCGAGGTCATGACCTCGTCGGTGGTGCCGATCGAGAACCGGCCGTCGACGAGGTAGAGGACCCGGTCCACCAGCGGCAGCACCGGGTTGATCTCGTGGGTCACGAACAGCACCGCGGTGCCCGCGGCGCGGCGGCGCTCGTCGATCAGCCGGGTCACGATCCGCTGGTGGGACAGGTCCAGGCTGAGCAGGGGCTCGTCGCACAGCAGTACCGCCGGGTCCCCGACGAGTGCCTGCGCGACCCGCAGCCGCTGCTGCTCGCCGCCGGACAGCCGCCCGACGGGGGCGTCGGCGTACCCGGTCCCGCCGACCTGGGCCAGCGCGCGGTCGACGCGCTCGCGCCGCTCGCGTCGCCGGCCCAGGCCGAGACCGAAGCGGTGCCCGTCGAGGCCGAGGCCGACGAGGTCGCGCCCGCGCAGCGGCAGATCCGGGTCGAGCGGCTGCTGCTGCGGGACGTAGCCGATCTCGGGGCTGCCGCGCCGCGGGGTGTGCCCGCCGACGGTCACGGTGCCGTCGGAGAGCGGGAGCAGCCCCAGCAGGACGCGCATCAGCGTCGTCTTGCCGGAGCCGTTCGGGCCGAGGACGGCGACGAACTCGCCGGGTGCGACGTCCAGATCGAGGCCGGACCACAGGGTCCGGTCCCCGAACCGGAGGCCCGCTCCGCGCAGCGACAGCGCGGACTGCTGCGAGGAACCCATGTCAGCGGTTCAGCGCCGCGGAGAGCTCGTCCAGGTTGGCGTTCATCCACTGCACCCAGTCGGTGGTGCCCGCGGGCAGCGTCTCCGACATCTCCACGACCGGGACGCCTCCCTTCTGGGCGGCGTCGCGGACCTGGTCGGTGGTCGGCGAGGTCGTCTGGCTGTTGAGGATCAGCGCGTCGACCGGCGGCTGCGCGGTGAACAGCCCCAGCATCTGCGCGACGACGGCGGCCGGCGGGTCGGTGCCCTCCTCGACGGCCGAGGAGAACTCCTGCGGGGTCGCGTTCGCGATCCCGGCGGCCTGCAGCAGGTAGGCGGGCACAGGCTCGGTGACGGCGACCCGGGCCCCCGGGTGCGCGCGGCCGATCTCGGTGGCCTTCGACGTCAGCTGGGCGACGCCGCCCTCGAGGGTCTTGGCGTTGGTGCGGAAGTACTCCGCGGCGCTCGGGTCGATGCGGCCGAGCTGGTCGGCGAGCTGCTCGGCGACGCGGCCGACCGCGGCCGGGTTGTACCAGACGTGCTCGTTGAACGAGCCGTGCTCGTGCTCGTGGTCCGCCGCGGCCGCGGGCGCGGGGGTGGCCTCGGCGGCGTGGTCGTGGCCGTGGTCGTCGGCGGCGGCCTCCTGGGCCCCCTCGATGCCGGAGACCTCGACGGCGTCCACCAGCGGGGCCTTGTTGCCGGACGCGGCGACGAGGTCGGTCATGAACGCGTCGTAGCCGCCGCCGTTCATGATCAGCAGCTGGGCCTCGCCGACGGTCGCCGCGTTCTGCGGGGTCGGCTCGTAGCCGTGCGGGTCGACGTCGGGGGAGCTGATGATCGACTCGACCCTGGCGTAGTTGCCGCCCACGGCGCGGGCGACCGCGCCCCAGGCGTCGGTGGAGGCGACGATCTTCACCTGCGGGGTGTCGGCGCTGGTGGGGGCGTCGACCTGGCCGGAGCCGCAGGCGGTCAGACCCAGGGCGAGTGCGGCCAGCCCGGCCACGAGCGCGGCCGGGCGGAGCGGGGATCGGGACACGGACGGAACTCCCATCAACATATCGGCATAGATTTATTGGAAATCATTCTCAGATTCACTCTACCGCTGTACGGGGAGCCGGGAACGCGTGCGGCGTGTGATCCCGTCGTGGCCGGTCGGGGCGGACTTTCACGTGCGTGACCGCGCCGCTACCGTTCGGGGAATGACCGGCCCCCAGCACCCGCGGCGTCCGGCGACGCTCGCGTCGCTGGCCGCCGAGCTCGGGGTCTCCCGGACGACCGTGTCGAACGCCTACAACCGTCCCGACCAGCTGTCCGCGCCGCTGCGCGAGCGCGTCCTGGAGGCGGCCCGGCGGCTCGGCTACCCGGGCCCGGACCCGGTCGCCCGCTCGCTGCGCACCCGGCGCGCTGGAGCGGTGGGCCTGCTGCTGACCGAGGCGCTCAGCTACGCCTTCCGCGACCCGGGCGCCACCGGCTTCCTGGAGGGGCTCGCGCTGGCCTGCGAGAAGGCGGGCACCGGCCTGCTGCTGATCCCGGTCAGCCCGGAGCACTCCGACGTCGACTCCGTCTACCAGGCCGGGGTCGACGGCTTCGTCGTCTACTCGGTCAGCGAGGACGACCCGCACTTCCGGGCCGTCCTGCAGCGCCCGGTGCCGACGGTCGTCTGCGACCAGCCCACCGGGATCACCGGGGTGGACCGCGTCGGCGTCGACGACCGCGCCGGGACCCTCGCGCTCGGGCGGCACCTCGTCGAGCTCGGCCACCGCCGCGTCGGTGTGCTCTGCATGCGCCTGTCCTCGCACCGGCACGACGGCAGGGCCGACGTCGCCCGGCAGGAGGGCAGCTCCTACGCCGTGCAGCGCGAACGCCTCGCCGGGCTGCGCGCGGCGCTCGCCGAGGCGGGCGTCGAGTGGGCCGACGTCCCGGTCATCGAGCGGTTCGAGCACTCCCTCGACGCCGGCGCGGACGGCGCCGCCACCCTGCTGGACTCCCACCCCGGGATCACCGCGCTGGTGTGCACCTCCGACATCCTCGCCCTCGGCGCGCTGCGCGAGGCCCGCGACCGCGGCCTGCGGGTGCCCGAGGACCTCTCGGTCGCCGGGTTCGACGGCGTGCCCGAGGCCGAGCGCGTCGGCCTGACCACGGTCCGCCAGCCGTTCCGGGAGAAGGGCCTCGAGGCCGGGCGGCTGCTGCTCGAACGCGGCGACCGCCACGTCCCCGAGCACGTCACGCTCCCGACCGAGCTGATCGTCGGGGTGACCACCCGCGAGCTGCGCCAGTCCGGGGAGTTCTTCTCCGGATGGTGAGCCTGACCGGGCTGCGCCCCTACCCGGTCAAGTCCTGCCGGGGCGCGGACGTGGCCCGCGCCGTCGTCGAACGGGCCGGTCTCGCCGGGGACCGGCGCTGGATGCTGGTCCGCGACGACGGCGCCATGGTCACCGCGCGCACCCACCCGCGGCTCGTGCTCGTCGCGCCCACCCCCGCCGCCGACGGGCTCCGCCTGACCGGACCGGGGCTGCCGCCGCTCACCGTCCCCGTGCCCGACGGCGAGCCGGTGCCGGCCCGCGTGCACCGCTGGGACACCGCGGGCGTCCCGGCCGGCCCGGAGGCCGACGCCTGGTTCTCCGAGCTGCTCGGCGACCCGGTCCGGCTGATCCACCTCGACGACCCGGCCCGGCGCCGTCCCGACCCCGACTTCTCCCACGACGACGACCGCGTCTCCTACGCCGACGGCTACCCGCTGCTGCTCGCCTCCACGGCCTCGCTGCACGCGCTGGACGCGCTCGTCGCCGACGGCCCGAACGCGGCCGAGGCGCCGCTGCCGATGACCCGGTTCCGGCCGAACGCCGTCGTCGACGGCGCACCCGCCTGGGCCGAGGACGGCTGGCGGCGCATCCGGATCGGCGCCGCGGAGTTCCGGGTGGCCAAGGGCTGCGCCCGCTGCGTGCTCACCACCGTCGACCCGGACACGGCGGTCAAGGGCCGCGAGCCGATGGCGACCCTGGCCCGGCACCGGCGGTTCGACGGCAAGGTGTGGTTCGGGGTCAACCTGATCCCGGACGACCCGGGCGCGGAGATCGCCGTCGGCGACGAGGTCGAGGTGCTCGACGCCGTCGACCCGGCCTGCGGTCCGCCGCGCTGACCCGGACCGGCCACGGTTCCTCCCGCCCCGTCGGTATCGTCGGGTTCGGGTCGCCCGTCCGGGTGGCCGGACCGGGGCGAGGGGGAGGCTGCGCTGAACGACGAGCGCGACCCCCGTCGCCGTCCACCGCCGCCGCCCCCGGGCCCCGCCGGGCGCGGACGACCGCTGCCCCCACCCGCCCCGCGCCCCGGCGCGGGTCCGCGACGCGTCGTGCCGCCCCCGCCGTCCGGACGTCCGCCGGCGGGCGGGCGGCCACCCCGCGCCGTGCCACCCCCTCCGGCCCCGCGACCCTCCGCGCCGCCCGACCGCCCGGACGCCCTGCGCCCGGCCCCGCGCCCCGCACCGTCCGACCGCCCGGACGTGCTCCACCCGGCTCAGCGGCCACTGCCCACGCGCCGCGGCGCCCGCCGGACCGGCCCGCCGCCGCGTCGCGGAGCGGTCCCCGTGCCCCGCCCCGAGGAGACCCGCGCCCCGCGCCGCCCGATCGGGCCGCAGATCGCGGCGCTGCGGGAACGGCTGCGCCGGCTGCGGCCGCAGCGGCCGCCGGGGACCCCGCCGCCGTCGACCCGGGCCCGGCTGCGCAGGCTGCTGCGCTGGGCCCTGGTCGCCCAGGCCGTCCCGCTGGTCCTGGTGCTGCTGTTCACCCTGGTCAACCCGCCGTACACGATGTTCCGGCTGTGGAACTTCGGGCCGACCGTCGCGCAGTGGACCGACGCCGAGCACGTGTCGCGCAACTTCCTGGTCGTCGTCATGGGGCAGGAGGACCAGCAGTTCCCGGAGCGCATCCTCGCCGTCGACTACGGGATGCAGTGGGCGCGGGTGCAGGCGTACATGGACGGCACCGACGACCCGTCCGGGTCGACCATCACCCAGCAGACGTCGAAGAACCTGTTCCTGTGGGCCGGGCGCTACCCGCCGCTGGAACCGGTGCGCAAGGCGCTGGAGATCCCGCCGGCGGAGACGATGGAGCTCGTCATGTCCAAGCGCCGGATCCTGGAGATCTACGTCAACGTCGCGCAGTTCGCGCCGCGCGTCTACGGCGTCTGCGCCGCCTCCTGGTACTACTTCGGCAAGTCCAGCCGCTCGCTCAGCGTGGACGAGTCCGCCCAGCTCATCGGGCTGCTGCCGTCCCCGCTGCACGTCGAACGCGCCCCCGGCGGCGGCATGCGCTTCCTCGGCGACACCAACGGCAACGGCGTCGCCGACCCCGGCGAACGCGGCTGGATCAGCGCGAAGGGCTACTGGCACGCCCGCGAGCGCGCCCCGCGCTGGTACGCCCAGATGGGCGGGCTCGCCGCCACCGAGGGCCTCGGGATCCCCGGCAACGCCTCCGACCTGCCCGCCGCCGACGACCCGTGCCGCGAGCCACCGGCCGCGCTGGCCGACCTCGACTGAGCCGCCGCGACCCGGTCAGGACCCGGTCAGGACCCGCAGCGCAGCGCGGCCAGCCGCTCCAGGACCCCGGCCATCTCCTGCGGGTCGGTGACCCGGAAGCGGGCCGCGGTGTCGCCGTCGCCGACCTTGATGCCGACGTCGCCGTCGCCCAGCACCCGGAACGCGGTCTCGTCGGTGACGTCGTCCCCGGCGAACAGCACCGCGTCCGCGTGCAGGGCCGACCGCAGCGCCTCGACCGCGGAGCCCTTGGTGGTCTCGACGACGGCCAGGTCCAGCACGTCCTTGCCCGCGACGGCGTCCACGCCGTCACCGACCCACTCGGCGTCGACCCGCTCCAGCAGCGCCGCCCCGGCGGCCGGGTCCATGCCGCGCACGTGCACCGCTCCGCCCGCGGGCTTGGTCTCCAGCCGCGCCCCGGGGGTCCCGTCGACCAGGGCGCGCAGCCCGTCGAGCAGCGCGGTCCGCCGGCGCTCCTGCTCGGGCGTCAGCAGGCCGCCGCGCCCGAGCAGGGCGGCGAGCCCGTCGTCGTACTCGGCGCCGTGGCTGCCCACCAGCCCGACCGGCGGGACGAACCCGGAGACGGTCGCGAGGTCGTCGCGGCCCCGGCCGGACAGCATCACGACGGTCGTCGCGTCGTGCGCGGCGAGGCGCCGGACGGCGTCGGCCGAGGCGGGCAGCGGCCGCGACGCCGACGGGTCGTCGACCAGCGGGGCCAGTACGCCGTCGAAGTCGAGGGCGACGAGCAGCCGCCCCACCCCGGCGAGCCGCTCCAGGGCGGCATCGGGGCTCACTGCTCGACCCGGATGCCGAGTGCCTCCAGGAACCCGGTGGCCCAGCGGTCGACGTCGTGGTCGAGGACCTGGCGGCGCAGCGTGCGCATCCGCTTGCGCCCCTCCTCGGCGTTCATGGTCAGCGCCGCGTAGAGCGCCTCCTTGACGCCGTCGGTGTCGTGCGGGTTGACCAGCAGTGCGCTGGTCAGCTCGATCGCGGCACCGGCGAACTCGGACAGCACGAGACAGCCGCCGTCGTCGGGTCGGCAGGCGACGTACTCCTTGGCGACGAGGTTCATGCCGTCGCGCAGCGGGGTCACGAGCATGACGTCGGCGGCGAGGAAGAACGCGGCGAGCTCCTCGCGCGGCAGCGACCGGTGCAGGTAGTGCACCGCCGGGTGCCCGACGCGGGCGAACTCGCCGTTGATCCGGCCGACGGCCTGCTCGATGTCGGCGCGCATCTGCTGGTAGTGCTCGACCCGCTCCCGCGACGGCGTCGCCAGCTGGATCATCACGGCGTCGTCGACGGACACCCGCTCCTCCTCGAGGAGCTCGTGGAACGCGCGGAGCCGGACGTCGATGCCCTTGGTGTAGTCGAGCCGGTCGACCCCCAGCACGATCTTCTCCGGGCTCCCGAGCTCCGTCCGGATCTCGGCGGCGCGCTTCTCGACCTCGGGGGTGCGGGCCAGCTCGTCGAGCCGGTGCGAGTCGATCGAGATCGGGAACGCGCCGAGCCGGATGCGCCGTCCGCCGTGGTGGAGCACCTCGGGGTCGCGGTCGGTGGAGGCCCCGGCGAGCTCCTGGGCGAGCCAGTGGAAGTTGCGGACGCCGCCGTCGGTGTGGAAGCCGACGAGGTCCGCGCCGAGCAGGCCCTCCATGATCCGGGTCCGCCACGGGAGCTGGCGGAACAGCTCGACCGGCGGGAACGGGATGTGCAGGAAGAAGCCGATCCGCAGGTCCGGGCGCAGCTCGCGCAGCTTCCCCGGGACGAGCTGGAGCTGGTAGTCCTGCACCCAGACCGTCGCACCCTGCGCGGCGACCTTCGCGACCTCCTCGGCGAAGCGCTGGTTCACCGCGGTGTAGGCGCGCCACCAGTGCCGGTGGAACTGCGGCGGTGCGACGACGTCGTGGTAGAGCGGCCAGAGCGTGCCGTTGGAGAAGCCCTCGTAGTAGTCGGTGACCTCCTGCGCGGTCAGCGTCACCGGGAACAGCGACAGGCCGTCCTCGGCGAAGGGCTCGACCTCGGCGTCGGGGACGCCGGGCCAGCCGACCCAGGCACCCTCCCGGGCCCGCAGGGTCGGCTCCAGCGCCGTGACCAGGCCGCCCGGGCTGCGACGCCAGGTGGTGCTGCCGTCCGGGTGCCGCTCCAGGTCCACGGGGAGCCTGTTGGCCACCACCACCAGATCCGCTGCGGTCACCGGTTCCCCTGTGGACACATGCCCTCCTCGACGCTCGCCCCGCGGCCGACCCTACTTCGGATCGGCCCCGTCGGCCGTGGCGTCCGACACCGGGGAACCGACGGCCGCGCCGCCGGTGGGCGAGTTCTCCGCTCCGCCCGGCCGGTCCTCCGGCCGGCGCCGGGGGCTGGCCACGAACTGCCCGAGGGCGACGCCCGCCGCCAGCGCGAGCCCGACGGCCAGCGCGATCGTGATCGTCACGAGCCCTTCGGAGGGGCCCTCGATCGCCAGCTGGTAGAAGCCGCGGTAGGCGGCGAGACCGGGCAGCAGGGGGGTGACCCCGGCCAGCGTGACGACCATCGGCGGGGTCTGGGTGCCCCGGCGCAGCAGACCCGCCGCCAGGCCGACGACGAGCGCCGCGGCCCCGGTCGCGGGCACCTGCCCGAGGCCGGCGTTCTGCGTGAGCAGGCCGTAGACCAGCCAGCTCGACGCGCCGACCGCACCCGCGATCGGCAGCGACCGTAGTGGCGCGTACCCGGCGAGTGCGTAGAACGCGGCCGCCAGCGCACCCGAGACCAGCGACAGCCCGAACTGGCCCGGCCCGGACGGCAGGTCCCCGGACACCTCGATCTGGGTGCCCATCGCGAGCCCGAGCTGCAGGCCCAGCACGACGCCGGTCAGCAGCCCCGCCGACAGCAGCGAGATCTCGACCATGCGGGCGGCCGCGGTCAGGTAGTAGCCGGTCAGGGCGTCCTGCACGGTGGAGACCACGCTCAGCCCGGACAGCAGCACCGTGATGCCCGCCGCGACGACGTAGGACGCCCGGGTGCCCGGCGGGAACACCTCCAGCTGCACCAGCGCGACCGTCGAGGCGGTGACGAGGAAGCCGCCGACCACCTGCTGGAAGAACGCCGCGACCCCGCGCCGGGCCAGCATCCGGCCGATCCGGTCGATGATCGCGGTGGTGACGAACGCCGTCGTCGCCGTGAGCGGACCGCCACCGAGCAGCAGGGCGATCGACGCGGCCAGCGCGGCCCAGCCGAACGTCGCCACCCAGCGGGGGTAGGGGTGCGGGTGCCGCACGACCTCCGACACCTTCGACGACGCCGCCCGCACGTCGAGCCGGCCCGCCTCGACGTCGCGGATGATCTCCTCGGTCTCGGCCAGCCGGGACAGGTCGAGCGTGCGGTAGCGGACCAGCCGCATCGTCGTCACCGGCTGCGCGGCGTTGCCCCGGTGGCAGCACATGGTGATCGAGGTGAACGTGATGTCCACGTCGACGGCGGGCAGGCCCGCCAGGTTGGCCAGCCGCAGCATCGTCGCCGTGACCTCGTCGACCGACTCGCCGGAGGACAGCTCGATCTCACCGATCCGCATGCAGAGGTCCAGGACCTCCTGCACGCGGGCGTCGTCGGGAACCTGCGGGCCGAGCATGAGCATCGGCACCGTCGACGGACCCGGGGTGAGCAGCCGTTTCGCGTCACGCCGCAGCGCGCCGCGCAGTCGCCGTGCGAACCGGTCGGCCGTCGGCGTCTCCTCGGCCACGATCCCTCCATTCCGTCGTGCGGGTCTGGCGTCGCCTACCAGGCTAGGGGCGGGCCGCCGACCGGCGTCGGGGCGTCGGCCGACCTCACACCGTCCGACGGCCGGACGGGGTGAGCGGTCGCGACGGAGGGGCGGGTTAGGCTGGGGCTGCCCGCCGGTGTAGCTCAGTGGTAGAGCAACCGCCTTGTAAGCGGTAGGTCGTCGGTTCGATCCCGACCTCCGGCTCCACTCTTAACCAGCGGTTTCGTTCGGACCGGGCCCGGCGGAACCGCTCGCGTGACCCCTTTCGTGACCCAGGTGAGTACCTACCATGACCACATGGCCGCCCGGGAG
Organism: Pseudonocardia sp. ICBG162; assembly: GCF_020496225.1. NCBI lineage: Bacteria > Bacillati > Actinomycetota > Actinomycetes > Pseudonocardiales > Pseudonocardiaceae > Pseudonocardia > Pseudonocardia sp. ICBG162. The sequence goes on along the minus strand of NZ_JAHLJD010000031.1, from coordinate 991,371 downwards.
CAGCGCAGACGTAGTCCGCGGGGTGCGATCGACGTCCTCCCGAGCGGCGCACGCCGGGTGCGGGTGCACGCCGGGACCGACCCCGTCACGAAGCGGAAGCACCGGTTGGTCGAGGTCGTCCCGGCCGGGCCCGACGTCGAGGCACGAGCAGAGGCCGTGCGCGCCCGCATGGTCCAAGAGGTCGCGGAGCGCCGGAACCCGCGGACCGCGGCGACGGTCGAGCAGCTGCTCGACCGCTATCTGGAGCAGTTCGACGGAGCCGCGAGCACCCGGACGCTGTACCGCGGGTACGTGCGGAACCACATCCTTCCCCTGCTCGGCTCGGTGAAGGTGGCGCAGCTCGATCCGGAGACACTGGACTCGTACTACGCCGAGCTGCGCCGCTGTCGCGACCACTGCGACGGTTCCCGCCGGACCGACCACCGGACGAAGGCGCGGCACGAGTGCGACGCGCGGTGCGGGGCGCACCGGTGCCGTCCACTGGCCGCGTCGACGGTCCGACACATCCACTTCATCCTGTCGGGCGCGTTCCGCAAGGCCGTCCGGTGGCGCTGGATCGTGACGAGCCCGATCGGCCAGGCGGAGCCGCCGCCCGCGTCTAAGCCGAACCCGCAGCCGCCCACCGCGGCCCAGGCCGCCGCGATCGTCTCCGCGGCCTGGGAGGACCCGGACTGGGGGGCGCTGGTCTGGACGGCGATGACGACCGGCGCCCGGCGCGGGGAGCTGTGCGCCGTCCGATGGCCTGCGGTCGTGCTCGACGAGGGGCGGGAGACCCTGTGGCTCCGCCGAGCGATCGCGAAAGGCGACGACGGCCGGCCTGTCGAGGGCGATCTCAAGACCCACCAGCAGCGCCGGATCGCGCTCGACCAGGAGACCGCTGCAGTCCTCCGGGAGCACCGCCGCCGCTACGAACGACGAGCCGAGTCGCTGGGGCTGACCCCGAACCCCGACGGTTTCGTGTTCGGCCGTTCGCCGGACGGCGCGGACTTCGTCCTGCCCGACAGCGTGACGCAACGCTACGAGCGCCTGGCGAAGCGGCTGGGCGTCGGAACGACGTTCCACAAGCTCCGGCACTACTCCGCGACCGAGCTGATCGTCGCGGGCGTCGACCTGCGGACGGTCGCCGGACGTCTGGGCCACGGCAGCGGTGGCGTGACGACGCTGCGGACCTACACCGCGTGGGTGTCGGAGGCGGACCAGCGCGCGGCAGTCGGGATCGGGGCCGGGATGCCGACCCGCCCGGCTGAGGGTGAGCCGTTCGTTCGGGCACCACGTCATCCCTACGAGCTCGTCGCCGCCGCGGTCGCAGGGCGGATCGAGTCCGGCGAGCTGGCCGCGAGGGAGCCGATCCCGACGGCCGAGGCGCTGGCGGCGGAGCACGCGGTGTCGCTCTCGACCGCGCGGCGCGCAGTGGGCGTGCTGCGGGCCACCGGGTACATCGTCGAGGGGGCCGGCCGACCCCTTGTCGCAGCTCGCGGGCCGCGCGCGCCGCAACAGCCGGAACCCGAGCCGTCGCCGGCCATCTCTCCTGCGCCGCTGGCGTCTGCCTACTGGACGCTGACGGCCCGCGGGCCGGACGGCGTCCGGTACCCGCCGCGTGTCGTCGCGGGCAGCCTGGCCGACCTCGACGGGTTCCGCGCCCACCTGGTCGGCATCGCCAGGATCGAGGACCCCGGCAACACCGACACCGGGGAGTCCTGGATCGGGCGCTACGAGCTGGAAGTCGCACCGGTGGATCCGGCGTCACCGCTCGCTCCCATGACGCTGCGGTGGTAGCTGCTCACTACGGTTGGGCCGTGGCCGGTGCACCCAGCTCCCCGACCTTCGGGCGCGACTCGACGCTGCCCGTCCTGCACGAGGCGTGCCGTCGGGCCGGTCTGCCGTCCGACGGGGCCGAGCTGCTCCGGCTCGGCGAGAACGCGATCTACCGCCTCGCCGGTGCGCCCGTCGTCGTCCGGATCGCGCGGTCGGCGCAGCGATGGCCCGACGCGGTGAAGGAAGTCCGGATGTCCCGGTGGCTCGCAGAGCAGGGCGTCCGCGTCGTCCGGCTCGCGGACGTCGAGGACCAGCCGTTCGACGTCGAGGGATACCCGGTGACGTTCTGGGAGCACATCGATGGTCGGCGGGGGCGGCCGAGCGACGTCGGAGACCTCGCTCGCATCCTGCGGTCCATCCACGAGCTGCCCGTCGACCAGGCGCCGGAGCTGCCGACGTTCGACCCGTTCGCCCGGGTCGTGCACCGCATCGAGCAGTCACCCATCCCGGACGACGACCGGGCGTTCCTCGCGAAGACCCTCGACGAGGTTCGAGTCCAGCTCGGTGACTTGGAGTTCCCGCTTGCCCCTGCAGTGCTGCATGGAGACGCGCACGTGCAGAACCTGATGGTTCCGGCTGATGGCCGGCCGGTCGTCATCGACCTGGAGAACATGGCACTCGGGCAGCCGGAGTGGGATCTGAACGTCACGGCTGCCGAGTACCTAACAGCAGGCTTCTGGACCGCCAAGCAGTACAGGGAGTTCGTGGATGCCTACGGGTTCGATGTCACCAGCTGGTCGGGCTTCGAAGTTCTTCGGCCAGTACAGGCGATCAAGATGACTACGTGGCTGATGCAGAACGTCGATGAGGCGTCGAAGATCAGGGCCGAGTACGAGCGGAGAATCCGGACGATTCGGACTGGGCGAGACGAGCGCGACTGGAGCCCGTTCTAGACGTTTATCCAGGTCAGGGGTGGGGGCGAGACGAGCTGACGCGGTGGCGTCCCTCAAGATTGAGGCTTGAGGAACGCCACCCGGGTCAGTTGACATGGAGCTTTCGCGTGCCCCACCCACTTGAACCCAGCAGTGAGCCTGAGGCTCAAACCGGGTGACGCAGCAGTGAGCCTGGGGCTCAAACCACGTCGATGACAGGATACGTCCGCGCGAAGGGTTTGCTCAACCAGCCCGCCGTCGGCCACTCAGCTTGCCGGAGGCGACGGCTCGTAGCCTCGGCTCCTGTGCAGCTCGACCTCGGTACGTCGCGATGTTGAGACGTGCGTCTCGCCCATCAGTCAACTCGGGACGCTCGAACACTGTAGCCAGCTTCAGTGCGATCTTGCCCTTGTTGGAGCGGGTAGAGCGTGGCGCCAACGAAAGCATCCGTTCGTGACGGATAGCGCCCGCGACCATGTCGGCAACCTGCAAGATGTCGTTGGTCTTCGAGTCGAGCGCCACTGCTGACACCACGGAGGTGTTCTTCAGTCGTGCGTTGGTCAAGTTCCGCACGGTCTCTTCCAGCGACTCGCCAACCGGGGTCGACAGACCGTCGAGATGGACGCCGACGAGTTCACGACGGTTGATGCACCCGACCAGTAGCTGACTAGTGATCTCGGCATGAACCCGCCATTGATCTTCCCGTCCGCGGAAAGGGTCGTGCACCGAGCCCGAGACGACACACGCCGCGATCGTTGCGTCGGACTCGTGCAAGACACGGATGATCTCGCCGTAGACCGGGATCGAGCTGCGGTTGATCTCGGCGAACTGAACTCTCCACTGAACCCGCACTTCTCCCGCACTGCGAGCAGCTCACGTGCAAGCCTGCCAGGTTCTCGTACCTTCACGGAGGCGAGCACGAAGAAGTCGTTGTTCGATGCCCGAGCGCCGCTCTCGTCGATGAAGATTGAGGCCGTCGGGTACCGAAGGGGTACCGACACGGGGTCACCAGGTGCTCGCGCCATCGGTGTCCCCCAGGTATCAAGCGGATGAATCCTGAGCAGTCTACCCGTGCTCCCCGACAGCGTGATGCGACGACGCGGGCAGCGTCCACACGTTCGAGCGAAGCAGGTTGCTTGTGGCCACCTTCAACCCGATCGCGACGCGCGATCACTCAATTCCGCAAGCTCTGAAGCGTGTCGTTCGCGGGGGTATGCCGCGGATACCTGTTGAACAAAGTCGGCGACATAGCGCTGGTACCGGCTGGATTGCAGCGGCCCGGCCAGCTCGATCGCTGAGCGCGCCGCCGCGACGGCTTCGTCGAGCGATCCCTCCTGCATCGCCCCGGCCGCGGTGACCATATTGATGAACGCCCGGGTCCGGGGCGGGGTCGCGTCGGAGGCGATTGCCAGGCCGGCGAAGTGGCGGGTCTCCTCGCCGCGGCCGAGGTCGCGGAAGCAGTGTGCGGCCTCGCCGGCCAGCTCGGCGGGGTCGAAGTAGTTGATCCATGCCGGGTCGGCGTCGCCGCCCTGGTGTAGCGACGCCTCGGCCCGTCCGAGCGCCCGCTCGGCTCCGGGTCCGTCGGACAGCGACGCGAGGGCTCGCGCCTCCATCGCGTGCAGCATGGCGAGCGTGGCCGGTGCCGGGGTACCGGTGCTGGTGGTGATCGCTGCGCGGGAGAGCTGGACGGCGTCGCGGTAGCGGCCGAGGTAGTTGGCCTGGTGGCTGAGGTTGGCGAGGAGTCGCGCGCCGAGCAGGACGTCTCCGGCATCGCGGGCGAGGCGCAGTCCGTAGGTGAGGTACCGCTGCGCGGCGGCGTGGCGCCCGGCGTCGTACGCGCTCCACCCGAGCATTTGGGCGAGTTCCGCTGTGGCGGACAGGATGTCTGCGCGCCCGGCCCCACGGGGTAGCGAGCGGAGCAGCGGCAGTACCTGGCTGCGGAAGTAGAACAGCAGCAGCTCGCGGGTATGTCCGCCGCCGAGCTGGAAGTCCAGCTCCATGAGCCGTGCGGTCGTGAGCCGGATCGCCTCGGCATCGACCGGGACGTCGTCGGTGTCGGGTCGGCGGTACTCACTGTGGTCGTCGAACAGGTACCCGGTGATGATCGATGGGGTCGCGAACCCGTCCCAGGCGTGTGGGCCGGGGACGAGGATGCCGGCGGTGTCGGCTGCGGCGACGGAGTCGAGTCGTGCGGTCGCGGTGTCGGCGTCGTCGGGATAGACGACCGGCTCGACGGCGGCGGCCGGTTCTGCCTCGGCGGTGACGACGGCGGTAAAGCCGAGTCCGGCCGGGGTGAGGGTGCGTCCGAGCTTCTCCGACAGGCAGGTCGCGATCAGGACCGCGGTTTCGGCCCTGGGTTGTGTGCCGTCGAGCCACCTCTTGACGGTGACGTGGTCGGCGGCGCTGCGGACGCCGCGACGTGCGGCGAGGTCACGGACCCGGCGAGCGAGCCCGTTGTTTGGTCATCTCGGCTTCGCTCATCGCGCGACCGAGCGCGACATTCGGCGTCGTTCCGCCCATCCGTTCCACCGCCCGGAGGGGTTGCCTGCACCCCGTGTGCACCCCCTGTGCACGGATGCACCCCCTGAGCACACTGTAGGTAGGGGCACCGACGTTGTTTGCTGATTCGCATGGAGAGCATCGCAGAAGCAAACAGGCGGTTCAGGGAGCTACGGCCTGGAGGTCCGGCCCTCCAGCTCGGCCACCCGGGCTTCGAGCGCGGCGAGAGCGGTCGAGGTGCGGTCCTCGAGCTCGCGCAGTCGGACGGCGAGGTCGGAACGGTCGGCGTCGGTTCCGTCGCCGGGCTCGGCGGTGACGTACACGGCCTTGCCGGGCTGCCCCTGGACGACGCCCTCCTGACGCAGTTCGCGGACCGCGGCACGAACGACGGTCGTCGACACCTCGTAGGTGCGGGTGAGCTGCGACGTCGAGGGCAGCTCGCTCCCGACGGGGTAGGAGCCGGCGCGGATCGCGCGGCGTAGCTCGTCGGCCACCTGTAGGTACTTCGGGCGCCCCGTGTGCTCGGTCATCGGCCTCCTCCGGTCGGGAGCCTACGCAGCCCGGTGACGGGCGCGTAGCTGCCACGCACGGTGGGAGGCAACACGACGCAACCTTGTGCACTATGTGCATATGGTGCACCATGTGTGTATGGATACGAACGGAGAGCAGAGATGACGACGACCGGAGCCCCGAGTGCGGGGCCGACCTTCTACGACGTCCAGGAGGTGGCCGCGATGCTGAAGATGTCGCGGATGACCGTCTACCGGGCGATCTCGACCGGGGAGCTGCGGGCGGTCCGCGTGCGGGGCCGCTGGCTGGTCCCGGCCCAGGTCATCCAGACCCTCGTCGAGAACGCCGTCGCCGGTGTCCCCGCCGACCTGCGGGGCGGTGCGTGATGGGCAGCGTCGGAGTGCTGATCCTCGTCGCGCTGGTCGGGGCGTTCATCTGCGCCAAGGCACGCTCGGCCGGTGGCGCGGTCGCGTTCGCCGCGCTGGCCCTGGTGCTGTTCATCGCCACGCCGGTCGGGGCCGGTGTCCCGGCCGCCGTCGGGACCTTCGTGTCGGCGTTCGACCAGGCCGCAACTCCCGCACTGAATGGGACGCAGCAGGCCGGTACCTCCGGGAGCGGGTCGTGAGCGCGGCTGCCGACTACCCGGTCGACCACACGCTCGGTGACGACGTCATCGACGTCGCGGACCTGGTGTGCCCGGGCTGCTGGTCCCCGGTCATCGACGTCCCGCCGACTGGATGGCCCGCCCGGGCCGGTCACCTGCCCGAGTTCTCCCACGAGGACGGATCGGTGCTGTGCCCGGACGAGACCGGACGCGTCCCGGAGCCGGTCGAGGCGGGCGGGCTGCGCTACGCGCTCACCGAGCAGGGCTCCGGCGCGTCGCTGGACGTCGCCCGGGAGTGGTGGACGTGAGCACCCGACCCAACCTGGCGTCCGAGTCCCGGGACCCGGTCGCGCAGCCCGGCGACCTGGACCCGCGGCTGCTGTCCCCGACCGGACGCACGGAGCGGCTGCGCATCGTCGTCGAGCACTACGTCCCGGCCGCCGGACGGTGCCCGGGTTGCCGGTGGCCGGTACAGCGCCGCGAGGAGTGCCAGTCGCGGCAGGTGGCGCTCGCGCTGCTGGAGAACCGGCTGTTACCGGCGCGGCTGGCGCACCTGGCCGACGTCATGCCCGGCGCCCGGGGGGCCGGCCGCGACAGCGCCGCCGACCGAGACCTGCGGCGCGACGAGCTGGACGCGATGCCCGGGCTGTTCGCCGCCCCGGCCCGCACCCCGGACCGGGGGGACACGCGATGACCGAGGCGATCACACACCACGAGGGACGGCCCGGCGACGGGTTCTTGGCGGGACACAGCCGCCGGGCCGCTCTCACCGCACATCAGCAGAAGGCAGGCGAGGAGACGATGGTAGAGCGACACGACGACCGATGGCGCGAGCGCGCGGGGTGCCTGTCGGTGGACCCCGAGCTGTTCTTCCCGGTTGCGGAGGACGGCGCCGCGCACTCGCAGCAGGTCACCCGCGCGAAGCGGGTCTGCGGCCGGTGCCCGGTGCAGGCCGCGTGCCTGGAGTGGGCGATCGAGTCCCAGCCGCACGGCATCGCCGGCGGGATGACGGCCGCCGAGCGCCGCCGGGCCCGCGCGGTCCGGCCCGCCCGGCGCGTCACCGCGTGCGGGGGTGAGGTCGTCTTCGAGGTTCCGGTCGGAGTCCGGCAGGTCCCGTCGCGGAGCCGGTCCCCGATCGTCGCCGACGGTCGGGCCGCCCTCGCGGGGGGCGTCTCGCGACGAGAGGTCGCGAAGGCGTTCGGGGTGTCCCGACGCACGGTCGACCGGTGGGCCGCAGGCGTGGCCGCCGCTGACACCAACCCGGGCGGGGGTCACCGATGAGCGCGTTCGACGTCTCCCCGACGACCACGGCGTCCGGCCGGATCCGCGAGCTGCTGCGGCGGATCGCGGTCGAGGCGTTCGGCTCGACCGAGACCGAGGTCCCGATCCCCGGGTTCACCGTGTTCACCGACCGCCGTCTCGACGACCCGTTCGCCGGGATCGGTGCGGCGTTGCTGATGCGCACGGTCGCTGAGGGGCAGCTCTACGAGTACGCCCGTGCCGCTCGTGCGGCGGGCCGGTCGTGGGACGACATCGGCGCAGCGCTGGATCTGCCGTCGGGGGAGTACCGGCCGGTGGGGGAGCAGGCGTTCGACTGGCTGGTCTGCGGCCGGGTCCCGGACTCGGAGCCGGAGGGGGTGCGGTCGTGGCGGACGCCGTCGGCGTACTGGCGCTGCCCGAGCTGCGACGGGGTGGTCACCGACCACGGCCCGTGCGGCTCGCACCCCGACGACATCGAGTCCGGCCACACCGACGGCTGTGCCCGGCACCGCGCGGACATCGCCGCGTGGACCGCCCGGACCGGGTGGGGCGACTGACGATGAGCATCCTGTTCAGCTCCACCAGCCTCGTCCTCGCCGCCTTCGCCGCGGGCGCCCTGTTCGCCTGGGCGCGCGGCGCCCGCGCCCTGGCCGCCGGCCTCGCCGTGGTCGCGCTGCTCCCGGCCGCGACGATCGTCACCGCCCTGTCCTGGCCCGCCCTCGTCGCCGTGGTCGGGCTGGCGGGGGTGATCGTGTGGCACCGGTGGTCGCGTTCCTCGGCGACGGTGTCGCGGTGGGCTGCGCGGTCGCGCCGCAAGGTCGGCGTGGCCTCGTCGCTGGACATCGTCCGCCACGCCGGAACCCTCGCGGTCCGCCGCCGCACCGCCACGGTGCGCCCGTCCCTGGCCGGACTCCCGCGCTGGCAGCGGCTCCGGCTCGCCACCTCCGAGGCTGCGGTGGAGCTGTGCCGCACCGGCGTGTTGCGGGTGTGGGCGCTGGTCGAGGACGTCGTGATCGTCGTCGGCGGCCCCCGCACCGGCAAGACCGGCTGGCTCGCCGGGCGAGTCCTGGACGCCCCTGGCGCCGCGCTGGTGACCTCGACCCGCACCGACCTGCTCGACCTGTGCGGACCGTTGCGCCGCCAGGACCGGGGCGAGGTGTTCGTGTTCAACCCGGCCGGCCTCGGTGGTCGGGCGTCGACGATCACGTTCGACCCGCTGACTGGCTGCACCGACCCCGTCACCGCCACCGAGCGCGCCACGGACATGCTCGCCGCCGTCGCCTCCGGCTCGGGCGGGGACCGCGAGTTCTGGGACGGCCAGGCCCGTCGCGTCCTCGCCGCCCTGCTGCACGCCGCCGCCCTCGGCGGCAAGCGGATGGCCGACGTCCTCGGATGGGTCGCCGACCCCGACACCGCCGGCCGCGAGGTCCCCGCGCTGCTGCGCCGCTCGGGGGTGACCGCGTTCGAGCAGGACGTCATGCAGTTCCTCACCACCAACGAGCGCACCCGCTCCTCGATCACCTCCAGCGTCATGCCCGCCCTCGGATGGCTCACCCACCCCGCAGCCGCAGCAGCCGCCGAGCCGGGGGAGGGATTCGACGTCGCGCGCCTCCTCGACGACCGCGCGACGGTGTTCCTGCTCGGCGCCGAGGAAGCCCAGACCGCACCCCTGGTGTGCGCCCTCACCGGACACATCGCCCGCGAGGCCCGCCGCCTCGCCGCCGGACAGCCCAAGGGCCGGCTGGACCCGCCGCTCGGACTGTTCCTCGACGAGGCCGCCCTCATCTCCCCGGTCCCCCTCGAATCGTGGACCGCGGACATGGGCGGCCGGGGCGTGACGATCCTGTGCGCGTTCCAGTCCCGCGCCCAGCTCCTCGCCCGCTGGGGAGAGCACAAGGCCGCAACGATCCTGAACAACACCGCCGCCGTCATGATCTTCGGCGGGACCCGGGACAAGGCAGACCTGGAGTTCTGGTCCACCCTGGCCGGGGAGCGCGACGAGCGGGTCACCACGACCGACGACCACGGCCGCGTCGCCTCGCGCAGCGTGCGGAAGGTGCCGGTGTTGGCTCCGGCGCAGATCGCGAATCTGCCCGCGGGGCGGGTAGTGGTGATCCGGCGCGGCATCGCCCCGGTGATCGGTCGGGCGCAGATGGCGTGGAAGCGGCGCGACGTCCGGCGTCGGGCGCGGCTGCTGGCGCGGATCGAGGCGGAGACCCGCTGGCACCGCCGCGGCGAGGCTCTGCGCGCCTGGACGGACCAGCAGCTCGGACACGCCCTCACCGTGCTCGCTGCGCGGTGGCCGGAACGGTTCGGCGAGGTGGCGGAGCGGGTGCGGTCGTCCAACGCGATGTTCGCGGAGCTGCGCGCGATCCGCCGGAGCGGCGAGCACGACCAGGCCGTCGAGGCGACGGCGCTGCTCGAGCCAGGCCCGCACGGTGAGGGCGGTCGTCCGGCCGGCCCGGCCGATGGCGCGGGTGACGGGCGGTGGACCCGATGAGCGGGCGCTACGAGATGTGGACCCCGTCCCAGGCCGTCGACCGGCTCGCCGCCGACCTCCCCGGAGGCCGGGCGGACGCCGAGCAGGTCGTCGCGTCCTACCTGCGGGACGCGACCGGTGCGCACGGCCGGCCGTCGTCGGGGTGGCGGCTGGACGAGTTCGACCTCGACGACGCCCGCGCCCGGTTCGGGTGGGTCGACTTCGCGGGCGGGGAGACCGTCGCCCAGGCCCGCACCCGTGCCGATGCCGCCGCGATTGCGGCGCTGCGGGAGGCGCGGGGGACGTCGGCGATCACCGACCGGACCCGGCTGTTCGGGCTGCACTCCGACGCCGAGATGTGGGGCTACCGCGCCCACACAGTCGGGCTCGACGAGCTGACCAACACCACGGCGTGTGACCCGCAGCCGCGGCTCGTGACCGTCGCGCGGGAGGGGCGCGAGCGCTCGCACCGCGAGGCCACCGCCGTCCATGACGCCCGCCAGGCCGCCGCCGAGGCGGCGGCCGAGGTCGCCGCGCTCGACGAGCACTCGAACGACCGGGCTGCCGACGACGGTCCCGCTGACCAGAGCGAGGCGGACCGGGTGGACCCGAACGATGACCGCGACCGTACCGCGCAGGACGCCCGCGTCGAGACGATCACCTACGAGCGAGGCGACCGGGAACGGGTTCTCGACGAGGGCCCGGGGTCGTTCGTGGGCGGTCTGTGGTTCACCCCGGACCCGGCCGTGGAGGGCGGGGTCCGGCCGCTGACCGATACGGAGATACGGCGGGTCTCGGACCTGGTCCGTGCGACGCAGGTCGAGGCGCTGGCCGACGATCTGGCGCCCCGAGACATCCCGTCGTCCGCTCCGCGGGCCGACGTCGACGCGACGGAGTGGGGCCGATGAACACGCCCCCGCACCCCGACACCTCCTCGAAGGCGGACGGTCCGACCGGTGTCGCGGTCGCCGGGCTGGCCCGGCAGGTCGACGACCTGAACCGCAGGCTCGACGCGCTCGGTCCCGTCAACGGACGGATCGACGAGTTGACCCAGGTCGTGGCGGAGCTGAGCCAGACCCTCGCGACGGTCGCCGCGCGGCGGCGGCCGGCCCCGGCCCCGTCGTGGCTGCTCGCCCCGACCGAGCCGGACAAGGTCGCGGCACTGCTCGACGAGCTGACCGGGTGGCTTCGGGTGGTGTTCCTGCGCTACCCCGACGGTGCTGCGGTCGTGCCGGAGTGCTGGGCCTGGCACGCCGACGTCGTCGAGGAGCTGCTGTGGCTCATGCACGCCTGGTGCGCCGCCTACCAGGGCCCCGACGCCTCGGTGCAGCTCGCCGGGGACTGGCACGACCGCCAGCGGCCCGGGGTGGTCAACCGGCTCCGCAAGTCCGTCGGGTCGTGCTCGATCGAGAGGCACCAGACCCGACCCGGGTGGGGTGCCCCGCCCGGGGCTCCGCCGACGGTGCCGGGGGAGCAGCACGCGTCGCTGATCACCGCGTGGTGGGCGAACGGACGCGAGCAGGCGCCACCCGAGCCGGGGACCACCGCCGCTGCGGCGTCCGGCCCGATCGGCGGTGCGCTCGGATGACGGCCACCGGAACACGGAGCGGTCGCGCCGGCCGGGCCGCGATCTGGCTGCCGGGCCTGGCCGTCGCGGTCGGGGCCGCGGTCGCGACGGCGCACGGCCTGTTCGAGGTCGCGCTCGCCGCGCGGGTCCCGGCCGGGATCGCCTGGATCTACCCACTGATCACCGACGGCCTCGCACTGGTCGCCTACACCGCCACGGCCCGGCTGTCCGGGTCGGCGGCCCGCTACGCCTGGTCGGTGGTGATCGTCTCGGCTGGGCTGTCGGGGCTCGCGCAGGCGGTCTACCTCGCTTCCGACACCGTCACCGCGGGTGGGGAGCTGGCCGTGAGCGCCGCGCTGCGGTTCGGGGTCGGGGCGTGGCCCGCGATCGCCGCCGCCGTCGTCGCGCACCTGCTCTACCTCCTCGCCGAGAACGACACCGGCGAGCAGCCTGAGCACCACGACCGGCAGGCGCCGGGCGGCGCGGCCGGATGTCGTGTCCGGGCGACGATCACCGTCCCGCCGTCCGGCCGGACACCGGCGGGACAGCCCGACGAGGTGGGACACGGTCCGGCTGTCCCGCCCGCGCTGGACGGACCGGTGATCCCGGGCCCGCCGCGGCCGGTGTCCCACCCTGCCCCGCGCCCCGCCGTCCGGCCGGAGGGCTCCGGCCCGGGTGGGACGGGCGGGTCGGGTGCGGGCGCGCAGGAGCGCGCCCGCACCACCGCCCAGACCCACCGTCAGCGCCACGGAGCCCTCCCGACGGTGCGCGAGCTGCAGGACCTGGCTGACGTCGGCCGGGGCACTGCTGCCCGCGCCCTCCAGCAGCTCCGCGACACCCCACCGCAGACCGCGAGCGGCCTGCACCTCGTCCCCGACGAGCCCCAGAACAGGACCACTCGATGAGCGCCAGCAGCGAGAAGACCACCGCGACCGAGCAGAACGCCAGAACCGAGAGCGACTACCCCGAACAGAGCAACAAGAGCCCAAGATCAAAAGCAGCACACCGATGCATCACGATCCGAGGGGGCGGGCCGGCCTCCGGCCGGCCACGCCGCAGGACCTGTGCCGTCGACCGCGACCAGGCCCCGACCACGATCGTTTCGGGGTGGTCGGGGTGCTGAGCATCTCCTCGGGCTACAGCCCGGAGTACTTGTTGAAGGAGGTTGCGACCGGGCGGGAGAACTACTACACCGGCGCGGTTGCCGAGGGCGAGCCGCCGGGGCGTTGGTGGGGCGCGGGTGCGGAGAAGCTCGGCCTGCGTGGTCTGGTGGACGCCCAGGACATGCGGGCGGTCTACGAGCGGTTCATCGACCCTCGGGACGCCGCGTTCGGGGACCCGCAGCGGTGGGACAGTGCGGCGACGTTGGGACACGTGGGACGTAAGTACCGGACGGCCGAGGAGCTGTACGAGCAGGCGTTGGAACGCGAGCCGGACGCCGCCGCGGAACGCCGCGCGGAGCTGCGTACCGAGGCGGGCAAGGCGGCCCGGCACAATGTGGCGTTCTTCGACATCACGTTCAGCGTGCAGAAGTCGGTGACGCTGCTGCACACCGCGTTCGAGGCCCGTGAGGTCGCTGCCCGCAACGCGGGCGACGAGGAGACCGCCGCGGCGTGGGGCCAGTTCCGCACGGCGGTCGAGGACGCGATCTGGGCGGGCAACAACGCCGCCCTGGCCTACTTGCAGGACAAGGCCGGTTACACCCGGGTCGGGCATCACGGCGGCGCGGCCGGCCGCTACGCCGACGCCCACGAGTGGACCGTGGCGTCGTTCTTCCAGCACGACTCCCGCGACGGGGACCCGCAACTCCACATCCACAACGGCACCCTGAACCGGGTGCAGGGACCGGACGGGCAGTGGCGCACCCTCGACGGCCGCTCGCTGTACCGGTGGCGCCCGGCCGCGGCAGCGGTAGCGGAGCGCACGACCGAGGAGACGCTGGCCTACACCCTGGGGACGCTCGCGGTGACGCGTCCGGACGGGAAGTCCCGGGAGATCCTCGGCGTGCCGGACGGGGCGATGTCGCTGCTGTCCTCGCGCCGGCACAAGGTGACCGCGAAGACCGCGGAGCTGTTCGAGGCGTTCGAGGACCGTTACGGCCGCGCCCCGAACTCCGCCGAGCGCGATCGGCTGTCCCGGCAGGCGACGTTCGCCACGCGGGCGGCGAAGTCCCACGACGGGCAGACCCGGGAGGAGTTCCTGGATGAGACCGCGGCGAAGCTGCGCGCGGACATCGACGGCGGGCTGGCCGGGATCGCCGACACCGCCCTCGCCGCGCGCCGCGAGGGCGTGGCGCCGCAGACGTTCAATCCGACCGCGGTCGTGGAGATCGCGGTCGCCGACGTGCGGGACCGCAAGGCCGGCTGGACTCGCGCCGATCTCACCCGGGCGGTGAACGCGGCCCTGCCGGACTACCTCGGCGTCCCCGACGGTGCTGATGTGGCGACGCTGTTGGATCAGCTCACCGACGTCGCGTTGGAGCACCTGGTCGACCTCGACGCCGCCGAGCCCGGCGAGGACTTGCTGCCTGCCGACATGCGGACCGCGAACGGGGAGTCGGTGTTCCGCGCGCCGGGCGGGCGGCTCTACACCACGACCGACCAGATCCGCTCCGAGCGGATCCTGTTGGCGGCGACCGCCGCCCACGACGGCACCGCGCTCACCCGCGGCGCGGCGGACCGCTTCGTCGACCGGCTCCGGACCGACGGCATCGAGCTGGGTGTCGACCAGGCCGCGGCGGTGCGCGGGATCCTGACCTCCGGTGCTCGCGTCGAGACTCTCGTCGGGCCCGCGGGGACCGGGAAGTCGTTCGTGGTCGGCGCCCTGGCGAGGGCGTGGAGCGACCCGACCCTGCCCACCGGACCCGACGGCGCCCCGCCCGCCGCGCCGCGGCGGGTGTTCGGGTTGGCGACCAGCCAGAAGGCCACCGAGGTCCTGACCGCCGAAGGGCTGACCGCGGCGAACATCGCCCGCTGGTCGGCCACCCAGGCCCGCCTCGACGCCGCACCGGCCGAGCGCCGCACCCGCGACGGTGACGAGGCGTGGCGGCTGGGAGAGGGCGACCTCGTTGTGGTCGACGAGTCCGCGATGACCGACACCGCGTCGCTGGACGCGATCCACGCCCGGGTCCAGGCGGCCGGGGCGAAGCTGCTGCTCACCGGTGACCACCGCCAGCTCTCCGCGGTCGGCGCCGGCGGCGCGATGGACCTGCTCGCCACGGCGGGGTCGAGCTACGAGCTGACCGACGCCCGCCGGTTCAGCGCCGGGTGGGAACGAGGCGCCTCGCTGCGGCTGCGCGAGGCCGACCAGACGGTGTTGCAGGACTACCACCAGCACGGCCGCCTCCTCGACGCCGGAGACCGCGACGGCGCGGAAGAATCCGCCGCGCGGGCGTGGCTGGCCGACACCCTCTCCGGTAAGAAATCGCTGCTACTGGTCGATTCCAACGACCAGGCCGCCCGCGTCTCCGCAAGCGTTCGGGCCGAGCTCGTCCGGCTCGGCCGGGTCGCCGAGACCGGCGTGGGGTTGGGGATGCAGGGGACCGTGGCCGGGGTCGGGGACCTGGTCGAGGCCCGCGCGATCGACTGGACCCTGGCCGGGTACGAGGGCAACCGGCGGCCGGTGATGAACCGCGACCTGTTCCGAGTCACCGCGGTCCGCGACGACGGCGCACTGGAGGTCACCACCGACACCCACGGCACCGGGACCGGAGACCGCATGGTCCTGCCGGCCGCCTACGTCGCCGAGCACCTCGCGCTCGGCTACGCCGGAACCACCCACGCCGGGCAGGGCGCGACGGTCGACACCACCCACAGCGTCGTCACCCCCGCGACCCGCGCGAACTCCCTCTACGTCGGCATGTCCCGCGGCCGGGACTGCAACACCGCCCACGTCACCACCCACACCGGCCCCGACGACCTCGCCGACGGCACCCCGCAGGCGCACAGCATCCACCGCAGCCCCGTCGCCGCGGTCGCGACGATCCTCGACGGCGCCGACCAGGCCGTCGCCCAGTCCGCTCTCGCCACCGAGGCCGCCTCGACCGAGCGGGCGGCCAGTGCGGCGACCGCGGCCGAGCGGCTCGCCGACGGCGCACAGCGGGTCGCCACCGCGCGCACCGCGCATTCGCTCGACCAGCTCGTCGCCACCGGGGCCCTGACCGCCGACGAGCGGGCGCAGCTCGCCGCGGAGGATGGCACCGCCGCCCTGACCCGCATCCTGCGCCGCGCCGAGCTGGCCGGGCACGACCCGCACACCGTGCTCACCGACGCCGTGCAGCGCGGACCGCTGTTCGGGTCGCGCAGCGTCGCGAACGTGCTCTACTCCCGCATCCGCGACTCGCACCGCTTCGACCCGGTGGGGGAGCGCTGGACAGACTGGGTGCCGCGCACCGACGAGGACAGCTGGAACACCTACCTGCAGGTGCTGGCCGAGGCGGCCGACCAGCGCGCTGCCCGACTCGGCGCCGACGCGGTCGCGGAACCGCCGCGGTGGGCGGTGGACGCCTTCGGGGAGCCTCCGGCCGACCAGCAGGCGCGCCAGCGGTGGCAGAGCGCCGTCGGGCAGGTCGCGGCCTACCGGGAGGTCCGCGGCCATGACGACGACACCGACCCGCTCGGCCCGGCGCCGCAGCCGGGGCAGGTCGAGCAGTTCGCCGCGCACCGCGCCGCGTGGCGGGCGCTGGGCCGCCCGGAGGTCGAACGCGAGCACCTGGAGCTGTCCAACGGCCAGCTCCGGATTCGCGTGCGCGCCTACGAGCGCGAGCTGGCCGCGGCACCCCGCTACGTCGGCAACGAGCTTGCCGGAACCCGCCAAGCCGCCGCACGCTACGAGCAGGACGCCGCCCTACGCCGCGCCGAAGCCGAGAACACCGACCAACAGGTCGAGCGCGAACGCCTCACCATCGAGGCCGAGCAGGCCGCAGCCCTGGCACGCTCGCTCACCGAGCGGGCCGAGGAACTGCAGCAGGTCGACGACGCCCGGGGCCTGTGGCTGCTCCACACCACTCAGACCCGGTTGCAGGCGGAGTTGTCCAAAGCCGAGTTGGCCTCCCGCGACGCCACCGACGACCCGGCTGACCACGTCACTGCCGAGGAATGGATGACCGCCCACCTGGTCGCCCAGGCCGAGGACGAGCAGCACCGCGAGATCACCGACGCCGACCTCGTCGACGACCTCGACCCCGCCGAACACGACGACGCCGCGACACACGAGGCGAACCTCCACGACGCGCCCCGGTCCGGCGCCTCGGAGGACGTCGTCCGGGTCCCGACCGCGGACGAGGCCGCCGACTCGGTCGCCCAGGCCGGGCGGGTACTCGACGAGATCGCCTACCGCGACGCCCTCGACGCGCAGGACGGCGAACAGCACGACCGCCACCAGCAGCTCACCCAATGGCACTACGACGACCAGACCGCCGAACAGGCCAACGCCCACGACGCAGAGGACCAGCTGGAACCGTCCGGTCTGTAGCTGCTCGGGACGAGACGGGGCGGGGAGCCGACGACTTGGTCGGCTCCCCGCCCTCGTTCCGTCCACCGGCTGCGGTGTGCCGCTACACGGCCGGCCGCTGGCGGTCGGCCAGTGTGCGGATGTGCTCCCAGTGGCGCACCGACTCGTCCAGCTCGCGCTCCTCCCGACTGTGCTTGGCTGCCAGTAGCGCCGGACGCGACCGATCCACCGGCAGGCAGTAGACCTCTGAGCCCGGCACGACCGCCCCGGACTCGTCGCGGTCCGGAATCCCGATCGGCGGCTCCGCCCGCACCCCCAGCAGCCACGACAGCCCCTGCCAGACGCCGCAGCACTGCACCCGATGCGTCGCCACCGTCGGCCCCGGCAGCGCCCCGAGCCGCTGCCAATCCTGCGCCGTCGGCTCGGGCCGTCCCGCCGCGACCGACAGCGCCGCCCAGGACTCGCCCCGCACGAACTCCCAGCTCGGCGGGACCGACCGCACCGTCACCGGCGTCTGTCGCTCGGCCGGCCGCAGGATCCAGTCCAGGGCGACGAACACCCCCAACGCGCTGTCCTCAGCGGCGACGGTCGCCACCTGGTGCGCGTTCCACCAGCAGTCCCGCACCTGCTGCTCGGCAGGGACCACCCACCCGGGCAGCGGACCGATGCTCTGGCTCATGGCGCGAGTATGCGACCGAGCACCGACAGAACCGGGCCAACACCGTGGGGCTCCGCCCCACACCCCGGCCCTCGCCGGGCAGGCAGGTCTCCGAGATGTGCGCCCGGGCGACCCGCTGCGGTCTGGTCGTGGGAGGCGGTGGTTCGCGCCATCGCGACGACCTCCCGAAGGGCTATCACACCCAGAACAGGGGGCAAGCCTGACGAGGTGGCCGGGTCGCAGCGGCGCCCAAACCCGGGGCGCCGGCTGTAAGTGGTCGAGTAGGTGGGGCGGTTGCCCCCTGCTCTGGGCGTGATCGGGCTGCGCCAGGTCGACGAGATGGCGCGAACAACTACCGTGGGAAACGCTCAGAACTCGCCTGCACGGGTGATGCAGGCAGACCACCGGAGCAGGCCGTAGGCACTCGGTCGCGAATCCATGAAAGTCGCTGACTTCGTAGGAAGTAGGGTATGTGTCGAAATGCCCGAGCAGTCGACCTCTAGATGATCACTAAGGAGGGGGCGTGGTCGATAACAGCGGTGGCCAGGTTCCTGGCCGTGAGGTCGTTTCGCATCTTCTTGTCCCCAGCGGAGGCCAATGCTGGCGTTGCCAGTCAAGGCCTGCCTCTACCGGCGAACACAAGTTTAAGCGTGCGAATCTCTCGCGACTCATGAAGCCGGGCGATCTCCTGTTATGGGGTGATGGCGAGAAACTTCACGAGATCCGAGGGAAGAGTGGAGTTAATCGGGACAGATATGGGGTTGTAAAGTTCCCCAAGTCAATGTGTGAGCCCTGCAACAATCAGTACTCACGAGAGTTCGATCTGGCATACGATAAATACTCCGTGTATATCGAGTCTACATGGGTGCGAGTGGCCCCGGGGTTCAACCTCCACGAGGTCTACGGTGAGGGCTGGGCCAAGGACGCATTGAATCTGGCTCGCTACTTTGCTAAGCACTTCGGCTGCCGAATGGCCAAGGACGGAATCCCCATCCCGGCGTCTCTGCGGGAATTTCTTGCGGGGGCAACGGATATGCCTGACGCTCGAATGTCGATCATCTCGACCGACTCTATTCATCGGAACTATGGTAAAGGCATGTCAATAAGTCCGAATTACGTCTGGACTGACGATGACGGCACGCGATTCACGGGAATGGTGGCGGCCGCGTATGTTCGCTCGATTGGTGTCAGGTACGAATGGCAAGTGGAAGGAATCCCTGATGAGTTGCGGTCGCAGTTCTTCGACTACCCATACCCAGTAATCAACTTCTTTCGCGACGATGATGATATGGCGCGAGGTATAACGAGGAAGCCTGGTCGTTTCGCGAGGTTCATGCAGTGGGCAAATACGCCGCCGGGGACTCGATGAAGGCCGAAACCGTAGACTCGATCATGGGTGAGTTTCACACGTTCCTGAACGACGCAGCTGGCGTTCTGGGGTACGCACTGACTGGGGTCCAGCTTTCGAGTCTTCAGTTCGAGGCCTCCTGTAAGCAGTTCGGCGATCAGGCTAGTGGCGTTCCCGTCGAGATGACAGTTCTCGTCGATGGCGAGGATGCAAGTCGTGTGGAGACCTTTCATGTGTGGAGGCAAGACGCAGTACGAGAGAATCTAGCTGACGGAGGGCTCGTCCAGGCTCAGATCGGCCATCAGTGGCTCCTGATGGTCTTTCATGCTTGGGAGGACGAGTACCGGCCTCGCTTGGCAGTCGCACGGCAGATGTCGATAGCAGAAGTCTCGGATCCTGTGCTGGGTGACCTGCGGCATATGCGGAACGATATTGTTCACCATCGCGGAGTGGCGACTCAGAAGAACTCGGGTCGATGCGAGCAGCTCAAATGGTTCAAGGCGGGCGAGCGAATGGTTATTGACCGTCAGATGGTCTGGCAGATCATGAACTACTTTGGCCTGACATTCCCTGCTCCTGAAGAGGGGCGACCCTACTATCTCTATCGGACGGAGTTCTGATCTATCTACATCGGTAGCGATAACGTCCGCTGGCCCGCCTTTCGTCGGCGTGCACCCCGACTCTTCCTGCATTGAGTCTAAAGGTGCTTACGTCCGGCTGGTCTGCGCTATGCTTGCACCGTGGACTCCCATGGCTCGCGGTTTGAGCTTTCTCGACGAGCAGATCCTCAGTTCTATACGGCCAACGTAGGTGGTTTGAGCTGGACGGTCATGGACTTCATGGCTGAGCATCGTCGCCTTGAGAGCTACGGCGTTGCGCTACTTGAACGGACGATCGCCACTCTGAACTCGGTGATTCCAGACGATCCGTCATTACCCGACGCTCAGGCAATGCACCGCTCCTGGGTGCAGGGGCCGGAATTCAACTTCGCAGACTCCGCCATCCTATTCTCGGGTCGTCGTGGTAGCGGGCCGTTCTATGCCGTGTGGGATACCAATATCCTTCTTGACTACTTCGAGCACGGATCCAGGTTATGGTCTGGCCGCGAGTTGCCGACGGAGCTGGATGACGAGTACCTCAGTGATCTTGAATGCCTTCAGCTTGTGATGGCCTTGTGGGCTATTCGCGACATTCGATTTGTCGTGCTGCGAGAGTCAGTGGATGACGCCAAGAAGAAGCTAAGCCAGGAACGTCGACTGCTGCGACGAAATGCTTTTGATGAGTTTGCGTGCGCGCTGGTATTGACGCCAGACGGAGACAGTGGCCACAATATCTCTCGGCACGGTCTCCTGGCTCTTCCTCGAACCGTCTTTGATGATGCGATGAACAATGTACCGCGAGGCCTGGACCGGCGCATGGTCTCGGCGGCGTGCCGCTATGGGGCGCACGCATACGTCACGCGAGACAAGAAAGTGCTGCGAGCCGCCCCTCATTTTCGGTCATTGGGACTGTCTATTATTAGCCCTGGCGATCTATTCGAAAGCCTACTCGCCGCCGGTGCGTTCAATTGCGTGCTAAACCCCCAGCTAGCCTATTGGCCCCTTCCGGATCAGCAGCGGGTTGCGCATCTGATCCGCGCCCTCCCGGACTACGACCTTTGATTGCCACATCGCGCGTAGTCTGCGGGATCGCTGGCTCGTGCGAACCTGCGGTAGACCTGCCGGCGAGCTGCGGAAGGGCACCGACGAAGCTGACATGTGAACGCCCTGAGCTGAACGGACTCCTGGTGAGCAAGGTCCGCGTAACGAGGATCGACGGCCCTCACGCGGGCATCCATGTCTTGTCCGACGAGCACGAGCTGGTGGAGCGGTTCGCCGTCCCCCAGTCGGAGTTCGGGAACCCGCTGCTGTCCCATCAGCTAGCTGGCGTGGACAGCGCCGTGTTGCGGGAGATCTACAGCTTAGTCGCCGAGGAGGGCGAGAAGCGCTACCGATACGCAGTCCACGAGATGAGTGGAGGACGCTCCGAGTGAGTCGGCGACGGGCAAAGGATACGGGTCCATGGATGCGCCCGCACGCCATCGACTTGACACCCCGTGGGCCAGGAGCGCCCACATCGCCGTCCCCGCGCGGTCCGTGGTGGCGGTCTGCCACCGTAACTGGTCTGATCGGCGCTTTGGCCGGTGTTGTGGCGACACTGGTCGGGACGAGCCTGTCGACGGCTCAAGCGGAGCGGACGTTCTACGGGGAGCAGCGCGCGGAGGCGTACTCGGAGTTCCTCACGGTCACGAACGACGCGACGGATGCGCTGCAAGCGGCAGCGCGGGAGATCCCGGACGGATCAATCGGCAACCGGGCCAACGCCGAGACGCGAACTAAGGTGTTCAACGCTTACCAGCGGGTCCGCCTCGTCGGAACCGAGGAGGCAGAGGATCGAGCCTCGCGGTACTTCATCGTGCTGTTGTCGCGGGCAGCGGCGGGGGACGGCGACTACCGCGACGCACTCGTTGCGGCCCGGACGGAGTTCTTCAACCAGGCGCGTGCCGATCTGGCGCCCGGTGGCTGAGCTGGTCAACGACGCGTGGCATCACCGGTGGTGCGAACCACGGTCCGGCAGTGTTGCCCGTGTTGCCGAGGCACCCCGCTCCGTGGCTGTTGCCGCAGGTACGAGGCTCGTGTTCAGCGTCGAGACCAACTTGTAAGCGGTAGGTCGTCGGTTCGATCCCGACCTCCGGCTCCATGTCCGACCTGCGGTCACCTCCGGCGGTGGATCCCTGCGGCGAGGTTCGTCGGCAGGTCAGGCCGTGACGGGTTCGAGCAGCACCAACGGCACCTCGCGGTCGCCGAGGCGGACGGCGCGCTCGCGCAGGTCGACGAAGAACGGGTACAGCTCGTCGGCGTAGGCGAGCCAGTCCGCTCGCTCGGCGCCCTCGGCGGTGCGTGCGGTCATCAGCGCCCGGCGGGCCCCGTCCTGGAGCTGCGCGGTGTGGTGGGCCATCAGGTTGTGGAACCAGCCCGGGTGCCGGGCCTGCCCACCGGCCGACGCGCCGAGGGCGTAGACACCGCCGCGCTCGATCCGCATCAGGGCGGTCTTGCGCAGCGTGCCCGACCGCGCGCCGCGGGTGGTCAGGATGACGACAGGTCCGCCCAGCATGGTCGCGCCCTCCCTGCCGTCGGTGCGCTCGTAGAGCTCGACCTGTTCGCGGGTGGCGGGGTCGGAGCTGGGGGCGTACTCGCCGTCCAGCAGGTCCGGTGTCATGTCGGGTCGTTCCTTCCGTCGGTGGGGCCCGGGCCGGACGGGCCGGGGTCAGAGAGTGATCACGGTCTTGCCGACCGTCCGGCGGCTCTCGACGAGCGTGTGCGCGGTCCGCATGGTCTCGGGGGTCAGTCCGCGAAGGGTCGTCGTGCCGATCGGGCGCAGGCGTCCGGCGGCGACGTCGTCCGCCGCGCGGGCGAGGATCCGGCTCTGGCGAGCGGCATCGCCGCCGGTGACGATCGTGCTGAACACCATCTCGCCGTGCAGCGACAGCGACCTGCCGGCGACCGCCTCCATGTCCCAGCGTCCGGGCGCGTCGACGAAGGCGAGGTGCCCGAACGGGCGCAGCAGATCGACGATCGAGGCGAGCCGGCTGCCGGTGTCCGAGGTGGACAGCACGAGGTCGACGGCGCCGATCCCGGCGTCGCGCAGCTGTGCGGCGAGGTCGCCGTGGTGGTCGACGACGAGATCGGCCCCCATGGCGGTGGCCCACTCCCGTGACTCGGGCCGGGACGCCGTGCCGATCACGAACGTCGACGTCCACGCCGCGAGCAGCTGTGTGGCCATCGAACCCACACCGCCGGCGCTGCCGATGACCAGGACGTTCCCGACACCGGCGGGCGGTGCGTCGCGGTCGCGGGCCAGTGCCTCCCATGCGGTGAGCACACCGATCGGCAGGGAGGCGGCGTCGGCGAACGTGAGCTCGTCGGCGATCGGGGCGACGACTCGATGATCGACCGCGACGCGTTCGGCCCAGCTCCCGTCGCGGGTGATGTCGCCGGTGCCCATGACCCGGTCCCCGATCGCGAATCCGGTGGCCGCGGGCCCGGTCGCGACGACGACGCCGGCGAACTCCCACCCGAGGACGACGCGGCCGCCCGGCGGCGCACTGCGGGTCCGCCGGATCGCCGCCTCGCCGGGGTTGATGCCGATCGCCCGCACCTCGACCAGCAGGTCACCGGCACGCAACCGCGGTTCGGTGACGTCGACCAGGTCGATGGCGAACGCGTCGAGCGGGTGCGCCCGTTCGTAGGCGAGTGCCTTCACCGCGCTTCTCCGGCCGGGTCCTGCCGCAGGGCGTGCAGGGCCGAGAGCGGGCCGCCGACCTGCATCAGCCGCCCGCCGTCGCGCAGCGTTCCGGCGTCGACCGGCGCGAACCCCATGCGGTCGGCGACGTCGTGGAACGTGGCCTTGGCCGCGGCGTCGTCGCCGGCGTAGAACAGCAGCTGCCGTCCCTTCGGGTGTCGGGGGTCGGCGGCGATGTAGCGGGCGTAGAGGGTGTTGAACGCCTTGACCACGCGTGCGCCGGGAGCCAGCGTCGCGACGAGCTCGCTCGGCGTCACCGCACCGGGATCGACGCCCGCCGCCTCCGTCATCCGGTTCGTCGTGTCCACCAGGATGCGGCCGTCCCAGGGCGGGAGCCCGGCCAGTGCGTCGCCGACCCGCGGCCACGGCACGGTCAGGAACACCATGTCCGCCCGCGCGGCCTCGTCGACCGGCGCCGCCCGCGCCGACGGCCCCAGCCGCGCCACGACATCGCGCAGCGAGCCGGGGCCGCGGCTGTTGCTCAGGGTCACGGCGTGCCCCGCCGCCACCAGATGACCGGCGACGGCCTCCGCGACCGTTCCGGCGCCGATGGTTCCGAACCGCATGACGACCTCCTTTTGATGATGACTCACATCAATAACTACACGACGGCAGGCGGGTGTCGTCAAGTCGGGCGGACCGTTTTGATGGTGGTCATCATCGACTGCGGACTAGACTCCGCCCGGGTTCTCGCCTGGGAGGTGGTCGACGTGCCCCGCGTCACACGGGAGCAGAAGCAGCGCAACCGCGAGCGGATCCTGGCCGCAGCGGGCGAGGGTTTCCGGCTGCGCGGCATCGACGGCACGGGCATCGAAGGGCTGATGAAGTCGGCGGGCATGACCCACGGCGGCTTCTACAACCACTTCGCGTCCAAGAGCGACCTCGCCGTCGAGGTCCTGCACCAGGGGTTCGTCGACTCGCTGGCGGCGCTCGACGCCATCCGCGCGGCGCACGCCGGCTCGGCGCGCGCAGCCCTGCACGGCATGGTCGACCAGTACATCGACGCCGAGCACCGCGACCACCCCGAGACCGGATGCCCCTCGGCCGCGCTCGTCTCCGACGCCGGGCGGCACGACACCGCCGCGCAGGCCGAGTACCGCCGCGGCCTGGACGGCTACTTCGAGGCCATCGCGGAGATGGTGATCGAGTGCGGCCGCGAGTCCGGTACCGAGATCGCCCCGGTCGAGGCCAGGGAGCAGGCGGTGGCGCTGTTCAGTCAGATGGTCGGCGCGCTCCTGCTCTCCCGCGCGGTCGCCGACGTCGCCCCCGACCTGTCGGACGAGGTCCTCGCGACCAACCGGAACCGCCTCACGGGCCGGTGAGCATGCGGCGCCGCCGGACGAGTACGGGCGGCGGAGTCGGATGATCGTGAGCTGAAAGTGGACGACGGGCGTCGCGGCCCCCTGATGACGTGGCGCTACGGCGATGTCGGTGGCGCCGGCGTGCTCAGGGCCCCGATCGCTCCACCGGTGCCTCCCGGCGAGGCGGGTAGGCGTCCCTTATGCGGTGCAGGGTGTTCGTCACGACGGCGCGGACATCCGCCTCCTGCAGGGGGGTCGAGGACAGGGCCGAACCGAGCGAGAAGCCTTCGACCAGGGTCAGCAGCAGGAGCGCTTCGCGGTGCAGCGCCTCGTCGTCGATCACGCGGTCGGCGAGTGCCTCGCGCAGGAGTGCCCGGATCGCCTTTGCGGCCGCGAGCGAGGTCGTGGCGACCTCGGCTGCGAACTGCGGATCCGTGCGCGCCATCACCCTGTACTCGACGAGCGCGATGTTCTCCTTGCGTTCCTGCTCGCTGGTGGGTGCGACGAACACGACCAGATCGGCGACCCGGCTCGCCGGGTCCCCGGACAGCTGCGGGTTGCGGTGCTCGGCGCGCTGGAGCAGGACCCTCAACGTGAACGACATGACCTCCCTCAGGTTGTCGCCGAAGTAGTGCCGGATGCTCCCGATGGCCAGGCCTGAGCGGGTGGCGATCCGCGCGAGGGTCACCGAGCGAAGTCCGTGTGCGGCGATCTCGTCGATCACGGCGTCGGCGACCTGCGCTCGCCGGGTGTCCGGGTCGACGCGTCTGGGCATGGCTCCAAAATATCGTCCCGTTATGGCATGAGCATGCTATCTTTCTAGCATGCTCATGCCAGGAACGGTGTCGTCCAGGGACTAGGGCCCACCTCTCACCGTCCTCGCCGAGCCCACAGCGATCCGCGTCCGGCGTCTCCCGGTCACGGCCGGCAGGTCCTTCCTCCTCTGCAGGTCGTCGACCCGGCCGGGCGCGCATCGCCGTCGCCGACCCTGCGACCCGACCCAGGAGAGACATGTCCTCGTATCGCCGACGCCCGTACCGATCGGGACGGGCCGCTTCCCGTCTCGCCGCGGCCATCACCGTCATCCCCGTCGTCCTGCTGGCGGCCTGCACGTCGACGACCCCGCCGGCGCCCGGTGGTCAGGCGGACTCGGCCGCCTATCTGACGCAGGAGCTCGACTGGGGCGGCTGCACGGACACCGCGACGAACGCCGCGGACGCCGAGCTGTTCGCGAACCCCGCACTCGAGTGTGCGTCGGTCGAGGTTCCGCTCGACTACGGCGCCCCGGAGGGCGTGAGGGCGCGGATCGCCCTCACGCGTCTCCCCGCCCGGGGAGAGGCCGAGGGGTCACTGCTGATCAACCCCGGCGGCCCCGGCGGATCCGGCACCAGCTTCGTGGCGTCCTTCCTGCCCCAGTGGCAGAACGGTCCCGTCGCCGAGCGCTTCGACATCGTCGGCTTCGACCCGCGCGGGATCGGAGCGTCGACCCCGGCCCTCGACTGCTACACCGACGAGGAGTACGACGCCGGAGATGTTCCCCGGTTCGGCGCCGTCTACGACATCACCAGCGCCGAGCAGGCGGTGGACCACGCGCAGCGCTGCATCGACGGCTCCGGAGGCGTCGAGAACCTCGTCAACGCCGGATCGGCGAACGTCGTGCGCGACATGGACATCCTGCGGGAGGTCCTCGGCGACGAGCGGCTGACCTACCTCGGCTACAGCTACGGCTCCGAGATCGGCGCCATGTACCTCGCCGCGCACCCCGACAAGGTCCGTGCCGTCGTGCTCGACAGCGCCGTCGGACCCGACTGGACACCGAGCGAGCTCCGCCTCGCCCAGTTCGCCGCCTCCCAGGCCCGGTTCGACGAGGTCGCCGCGCTCTGCGCCCGGTCGGCCGACTGTGTCCTCGGGCCCGATCCCGCAGCGGCGAACGATCGTCTGCACGAGATCGTCGCACCGCTGGTCGAGACCCCGGCGGCCACCACCGACGGCAGGGCCGTGAGCGTCTGGGACGTCTATCTGGGGATCACGGCGGGTCAGGCCGCGGAGGCGCACTGGCCCGACCTCATCTCCGCCCTGACCGAACTCGACGCGGGCAACGCCGACGAGATCCTGGCCCTGCGCGACGGCTTCTACAGCCGCACCGCCGACGGGGTCTACACCACCGACATCGACACGAACATCGCCGTGCGCTGCATGGACTGGCCCCGCCTGAGCGCGGAGGAGCAGACCGTGCTCGCGCGCGAGGTCGGGAACGTCGCGCCGATGTTCGACATCGACCTGCTGACGGCGGGGACCTATCACAGCGAGTGCGAGGCGTGGCCCGCACCGCCGACACGCGACGAACCGTGGCTGCCCGCCGATCTCGAGGGCCTGCCCGAGACGCTCGTCGTGGGGATCACCGGTGATCCCGCGACGCCCTACGAGGGCAGCGTCTCCATGGCACGAACCCTCGACGCGAGCCTGCTCACCGTCGACGGCAAGCAGCACGGCGCCTACCTCCTCGGTGGCAGTACGTGCGTCGACGTTGCGGTCGACGCCTACCTGCTCGACCTCGAGACCCCGCCGGTCGATGCCCGATGCAGCCTCTGACCGGACGGCCGAGGACCGCTCCCACTGACAGGACGAGGTGACGACGATGCTCCGACCCGTTCGACTCCACCAGGCACTGAGCCGCACCGTCCACACGATCACGCTGCCGGACCCCGATGGGCCGGCCGTCTGGGCCGTCGAGACCCGCACCACCGAGGACCACCGCGCCCGGCTCTACCGGGACGGGCAGCGCACCAGCACGGCCGAGATGCCCGCCACCTTCACCGTCCCCGGAGGGAGGATCGAGGTCGACGCCGGGTTGTACGGCGTCACCCGGGTCCATCTCGTCACCCCCGACGGACGGGAACGCAGACTGGCCCCGGCTCCGGGGACCCTGGAGCACCGGCGCGCAGTCCTGACCCGGGACCACCCTCGTCTGAGCAGGGGGATCGCCGCCACCGCCGTGATGATCCTGCTGGTCAACCTCGTCCTCGCCGCACCCGTATGGCTCGAGATGGTCAGCTCGATCCCGGAGGTGGCGGACCGGTTCGGGACGTTCACCTCGCCGGTGATCCTGCCCGGCTGGCTGCTCGGGACCCTCACGGTCGCCGGTGTCGTCGCCGCCATGGAACGAGCAGTCACCTGGCGGCACAACCGCATCGTCGACGCCGAGACCATCTGGACCTCGCTCCAGTAGTCGCTTCCCGTGCCCCGCGTGACCCGCGGACGCTGCGCGCAGTGGCCCGGGGGTGTGCACCGTGGGACGGCGATCGGACACGGGTCGGCAGGTCGGAGCGCGGCGTGACCGGTGTACGGACGTGTACGCGGTAGGTCCTCGGTTCGATCCCGACCTCCGGCTCCGGCCTCGACCGGAGTACGCCCGTCCCGAGGCCCGGTTCCCCCGCGTGGTCACTGTGGTGGGCGGACCCGGCGTTCCCGGGCCGCGTCCGCGCCGACCCATTCCAGGGCCTGGTTCGCGGTGGATCGCAGTGCGCGTACCCGGTCGGCGCCGAGTGTCTCGCCCAGCTCGGCCTCGAGTTCGGCGCGCACACGGCGGGTCGTCTCGACGGCGTCGCGGCCCCGTGTGGACAGGGCGATCCGGCGGGTCCGGGCGTCGGACGGGTCGGGTTCGCGGCTGAGGTAGCCGAGATCGACCAGCTCGCCGACCGCTTTCGAGGCGGCCTGCTGGGTGACGCCCATCCGCACGGCGATCTCCCCGATCGACCGCGGCCCGTCGACGACGTGCTGGACGAGGTAGCCGTGCGAGGTGCGCAGGTACGGGTGTCCGGCGGCCCGTACCCGCTGCAACGCCCGGTCGGTGAGTGCTGCCCCGGCGAGGGTGACGGCGGTGACGAGGTCCCAGTCCATTCCACCACCATAGTTGTGCAACCATGGTTGTGCATCTACGGTGGCCGGCATGCCGTCCTCGACGCCCACTCCGCAGCCCGACCCGACCGGATTCGTGACGATCGCGCACCGCGTCGTCTGGTGTGCGATGGCCACCGTCGACGTCCGGGGGCGGCCGCGGTCGCGGATCGTGCACCCGGTGTGGACGATCGGCACGGACGGTGTGCCGGTCGGGCGGATCGTGTCCCGGCGCGGGTCGCCGAAGGCGGCGCACCTGGCCGGGACGCCCTTCGCCTCGTGTGCCTACCGGGGCGAGGACCACACCGTCGCGGTCGCCGAGTGCGAGGCCGGGTGGGATCCGCAGCCGGACTGGGACCTGTTCCGCGTGCCGCCGTATCCGGTGGGTTTCGAGCCGGACGCGATGTTCGCCGGCGGGACCGGGTCGCCCGACGCCGGGGTGGTCGTGTTGCGGCCCTGGCGGCTGCGCTGGGCCGAGGGCGGCGATCTGGCGGCCGGACACGCCCAGCAGGTGTGGAGGGCATCGGACGCGGTCTCGACCCGGTGAGCGTGGGGCCGTCTGCGGTCTCCCGCTCCACGTCCCCCGACGCCCCCTCCGGCGACCCGCCGGCTCAGCCCCGGCCGAACGTCCGCCGGTAGGCCCCCGGGTTGACCCCGACGGTCTGGACGAACTGGGCGCGGAAGTTGCTCGGCGACGGGAACCCGACCTGCGCGGCGATCCGCTCGACGGTGTGGTCGGTGAGCTCCAGGAGCTCCTGCGCGTGCCGGACGCGGACGCCGGTGAGCCACTGGATCGGGCTCTGCCCCGTCTCGGCGTGGAAGCGCCGCGTCAGGGTGCGGCTGCTCGTGCCGGCCGCGGCCGCGATGTCGGCGAGGGCGAGCGGCCGGTGTGCGTTCTCCTCGATCCAGGCCAGGGTCGCCTCCAGCGTCGCGGTGCGGTGCGTCGGGCGGTTGCGCAGGACGAACTGGCCCTGGCCGCCGGTGCGCTGCAGGGGGGCGACGGCCAGCCGGGCCGCGTCGGCCGCCACCGCGACACCGTGGTCGCGCTCGACGATGTGCAGGCACAGGTCGAGCCCCGCCGACGCGCCCGCCGACGTCAGGACCTGGCCGTTGTCGGTGAACAGCACGTCGGCGTCGACGTGGACGGCCGGGTGGCGGCGGGCGAGCTCCTCGGCGGCGAGCCAGTGCGTGGTCGCCCGCAGCCCGTCGAGCAGCCCCGCCTCGGCGAGGGTGAACGCGCCCACGCAGATCGACGCCAGCCGGGTCCCCGCAGCCGCGGCCGCACGCAGCGCCTCGACGACCGCGGGCGGCGTCGGCGCGGAGGTGTCGTTGCGGCCGGGGACCACGACGAGGTCCGCCCGGCGCACCTCGTCGAGCCCGGCGCCGACGCCGATGCGCAGCGGTCCCGCGCCGACCTCCGGCTCCGGCCCGGCCACGACGATCCGGTAGCCCGGGCGTCCGTCCGGCAGCCGCACGCGCCCGAGCGTCTCGACCGGCGTGGCCAGATCGAATGCGATCACGTCCTCCAGTGCCAGCACCACGACCGTGTACACAAGACGAAGCTAGCCCACTGTGGGGTGGCTGGATACAGGTGTTCATTGTCCAGATAGACGGTGGTCGCGCCCGTCGCCGGCGCGCACGATGGCGATGGACGCCCCAGCGAGAGGACCCGCCGTGCCCCACCCCCGTGTGCAGTTCGTGCTCTTCGACGGCTTCGACCCGCTCGACGTCATCGCGCCGTGCGAGGTCCTGACCGCCGGGAGCGACGTCCTCGGCGGCGCGCTCGACATCGGATTCGTGTCCGCTGAGGGCCCCCGGGACGTCGTCTCCGGGGTCCCCGGCATCACGCTCGCCGCCACCGCGGCGCTGGACCCGACCGCGCCCGGCTACGTCGTGGTGCCCGGGGCCGCGGGCCCGGTCGACGGCGACCCGGACGAGATCGACACCATCCCCGTGCTGCTCTCCCGGTTCGCGGCCGGGCCCGCGGCCCCGCTGCTGCGCGCCTGCCTGGACCACACCGCCGTCACCGTCGCGACGGTCTGCGGCGGGTCGCTCGCGCTGGCCATGGCCGGACTCCTGGAGGGCCGGACGGCGACCACACACGTCCTCGGTGTGGACCTGCTGGAGGCGGCCGGCGTCACCGCCGTGCGTGCCCGCGTCGTCGACGACGGCGACCTCGTCACCGCGGGCGGTGTCACCTCCGGCCTCGACCTCGGGCTCCACCTGCTCGAACGCGACTTCGGCCCGCGGATCGCGCACGCCGTCGAGGAGCTGTTCGAGTACGAGCGCCGGGGGACCGCCTGGCGGGACACCGGCCTCGTCGCGGCGGAGGGGGCCGCGTGAGCACCGGCGTCGCCGGGACCTGGCACCTGCGGATGAGGACGCCGATCGGCACCATCGACGCCGACTACCGGTTCACCGAGACCGACGGTGGCCTGACCGGCACCGCCGTCGGCGCGGGCGAGACGACGACGCTGGACGACGTCGTCCGCACCCCGACGCCCGAGGGGGAGCGCCTCACCTGGACGCAGCGGGTCACCCGGCCGATGCGGCTGAACCTCGAGTACGACGTGGTGGTCACCGGTGACACGCTCGTCGGCCACTCCCGGGCCGGACGCCTGCCCCGCACCGCCGTCTCCGGTGAGCGGACGGGCGACCGACGGCGGGCGTCACCCGATGGTCCGCGTGTCGTTGGGAGGGCGGAGGGTCCCGTTCCGGTGACCGTCCACGATCCGATCTCGGAGTGACGGCCCCGGACCCGGCCGCCTCGTCGGGCAGACACGGGGAGATCTCGTGTTCCACGGTTTCACGTCGAAGTTCCTGAACGACTCCATCGAGCGCAGCACCGAGAGCGGGATGGACCGCCGCCGGTTCCTGCGTGCCGCGGGCCTGACCGGTGCCGGGGTGGCCGGGCTCGGCCTGCTCGGCGCCGGCATCGCCTCGGCGGGCGAGGAGGGCTCGGGCGAGGGCGACGACGGCGGCGTCTCCGACGCGGCCGTCCTCAACTTCGCCCTCAACCTCGAGTACCTGGAGGCGGAGTTCTACCTGCGTGCGGTCACCGGCGACGGGCTGAAGGACTCCCAGATCGACGGCAAGGGCGAGCTCGGCGGCGTCACCGGCGGCTACCCGGTGAAGTTCGAGACCCGCATCGGCCGCCAGTACGCCGAGGAGATCGCCCAGGACGAGCGCGCGCACGTCGACTTCCTGCGTGCGGCACTCGGCGACGCGAAGGTCGCCCGCCCCGAGATCGATCTGCAGGCGGCCTTCACCGCCGCCGCGCAGGCCGCCGGGGTGATCGGGAAGGGCGAGACGTTCGACCCGTTCAAGGACGAGACGAGCTTCCTGCTGGGCGCGTTCATCTTCGAGGACGTCGGCGTCACCGCCTACAAGGGCGCGGCCCCGCTGGTGTCGAACAAGACGTTCCTGGAGGCGGCCGCGGGCATCCTGGCGGTCGAGGCGTACCACGCCGGCCTCGTCCGGACCCTGCTGCTGCAGGGCGGCGGGGCCGAGGCCGTCGGGAAGATCTCCGACGCCCGAGACTCCCTCGACGGCCCGTCCGACCTCGACCAGGGGATCGTCGACGGGAACGGCAACGCCAACATCGTCCCGGCCGACGAGAACTCGATCGCGTTCTCCCGCACGCCGGGCCAGGTGCTCAACATCGTCTACCTGAACCCGGAGGCGGTCACCTCCGGCGGGTTCTTCCCGGCCGGTGTGAACGGTGCGGTGAACACGAGCGACGCCAACGGCTGACGGCCGTCGCGGAGGCCGCCGGTCCCGGGCGCGACCGGGACCGGCGGCACCCGCGCGTCGCGCACACGATCAGGTCCCCAGGACGTGCGACGGGTCGACCCGCCGTTCCACGACCGCGGACGCGACCTCGGTCAGGGGGCGCCCGCGCCGGCGGGCGTGGGTGCGCAGGTGCTCGAACGCCGTCGTGACGTCGATTCCCGCGTGCGCCGAGAGCGCCCCCTTCGCCTGTTCGACGACGATCCGGCTCTGCAGTGCCTCCCGCAGCTGGGCGTTCTCGCGCGCGACGCGCACCCGTTCCAGGACGCGGTCGATCCCGACGGCCGCCGCCTCGGCGAGGACCCGCGCGGCGTCGAGGTCGGGCGCCGAGGAGCTCCGGCCGAGGATCAGCAGCGCGCCGTGTCCCGCCGTCCCCGCTCCCGCCGTGCCGTGGCCGACGGGGAACGCCCACGCCGACCCGAGGTCGGCCGTCGTCGCCTTCGCGACGAAGGCGAGCCAGCGGGCCCGCTCACCGGCGAGGTCGACGCTGACGACCGGGCGGCCGCTGCGGGCGCACTCGCCGCCGGGGCCCTGTCCGAAGCCCGCCGACAGCACCTCCCGCGACCCCCGCGGCCCCGAGGTGACGACGCCGCGCACGGCCCCCTCGGAGTGGAGCGCGGCGCCCGCGGTCAGCCCGGTGAACCCGCCCGCCGCGCGGACCAGGGCCTCGAGCACCCCGGACGGGTCGGCGGCCTCGCCCGCCACGATCCCGAGGACCAGCTCGCCGACGTCCGCAGAGGTGCGCATCGCACAGCGTTCGGAACCTCCGGGGGGTCCGGTTCTGCTCCCGGGGGTACGGGATCGAGCGAACGGCCCAGCCGAGGAGATACCCCCTCCCACACAGGGGGGCCAGCAGGACTGTGCCGGCACCCGTCACACGATGTAGTGGAGCCATGACAACACTCGACGCGGCGCCGGCTCCCACGAAGAGCGGGCCCGCACCCGTCCTGGACGGGAAGCGTCCTCCGGGCGAGATGTTCCTGGTGGGGCTGTTCGTCGTCCTGCCGACCCTGGCGCTGCTCGCGGCCGTCCCCCTTGCCTGGAGCGTGGGCTTCCTGGGCTGGACCGACGTCGTGCTGGCTTTCGTCTTCTACTACGTGAGCTGCCTCGGCGTCACGGTCGGGTTCCACCGGTACTTCACCCACGGCGCGTTCAAGGCGAAGCGCCCGCTGCGGATCGCGCTGGCGATCGCGGGCAGCCTGTCGCTGCAGGGCAGCGTGCTCGACTGGGTCGGTGACCACCGCCGGCACCACGCGTTCTCCGACAAGGAGGGCGACCCGCACTCGCCGTGGCTCTACGGCACCGGCCCGATGGCCCTGGTCAAGGGTTTCTGGCACGCCCACCTGGGCTGGCTGTTCCAGCGCGACCTGACCAACATGAAGCGGTTCGCGCCGGACCTGCTGGAGGACCGCGACATCGCGCGCGTCGACAAGGCGTTCCCGCTGATCGTCGTCGCGAGCCTGCTCGGCCCGGCACTGCTCGGCGGTCTGATCACGATGTCCTGGTGGGGCGCGCTGACCGCGCTGTTCTGGGCGGGCTTCGTCCGCGTCGCGGTGCTGCACCACGTCACCTGGTCGATCAACTCGATCTGCCACATCTGGGGCGAGCGCCCGTTCGCGGCGCGTGACCGGTCCGCCAACGTCTGGTGGCTGGCCCTGCTGTCCTGCGGCGAGTCCTGGCACAACCTGCACCACGCCGACCCGACCTGCGCCCGGCACGGCGTGAAGAAGGGTCAGATCGACATCTCCGCCGTGGTCATCCGCGGTCTCGAGAAGGCGGGCTGGGCGACGAACGTCCGCTGGCCCACCACCCGTCGCCTGGAGCGCCTCGCGGCGAAGTGACGACGACGAACGGCGACGCCGACGGCAACCCCGTCGGCGTCGTCGCGTGCGAGGATCGCGGTGTGGCCACGACCTTCGCACTGATCTACACCTACACCGACGACACGGAGCTCCGGGACGCCACGCGTCCGGCCCACCGTGACTACCTGCGTCCCTTCGCCGAGGACGGGACGATGCTCGTCGCCGGTGCCTGGGCCCCGGGCGAGGCCCCGGGCGGCCTGCTGATCTTCCGCGTCGAGGACCGGGCCGCCGTGCAGGCGATCGTCGACGCGGACCCGTTCTCCACGGCCGGCGTCGTGGCCCGCGCCGAGATCCGCGAGTGGGCGCCGCCGCTGGGCCCGCTGGCCGGGTCGCTGACCGGACAGGCGTAGGCACCCCCCGGCACCACGACGGCGGACGGACCGGGACCACCTTCCCGGGCCGTCCGCCGTCGGCGTTCCCCACCCCGGTCGGGCAGGAAATCTTGACAACTGTCCAGATTCCCGCCACGGTCGTCGCTGTCCGCAACGGTGCAGATCCGGGGAGCCGCGATGTCGCTGACCTTCTACCTCGACAAGGGCGCCTCCCTCGATCCCGCGGCCCCCTGCCTGACCCTCGACGGCACGACGCTGTCCTACGGCGACGTCGTCGAGCTCTCGTACTCCGTCGCGCGGGCGCTGCGACGCTCCGGCGTCGCGCCGGGGGACAAGGTCGGCATCCTCTCGGCGAACGACCCGACCGCGTTCTCCTGCGTGTTCGGCATCGCCCGCGCCGGTGCGGTGTGGTGCCCGATCAACCCGCGCAACGCGGCGGGTGAGACCGCCGAGCTGCTCGACCTGTTCGACTGCACCACGCTCATCTACCAGCCCTCCTTCGACGGCCTGGTCGCCGAGATCGCCCCGGACCTTCCGCAGCTGACCACCCTGGTGCGCCTCGGTGACCCCGGCCCGGACGGCCGTGCCGTGGCCTTCGACGCCTGGCTCGACGCCGCCCGCGACGACCCGTCCGCCGAGGCGGCACCGCCCGACGAGATCGTGGCGCTGGTCGGCACCGGCGGCACCACCGGGCGTCCCAAGGGCGTGCTGCTGACCGACCGCAGCGTCGAGACGATGTCGGCGATCACGCTGATGAGCTACCCGTTCGACGAGCGGCCGGTCTACCTCGCGCTGGCGCCGCTGACCCACGCCGCGGGCGTCCTGTGCTTCCCGGTGATGGCCCGCGGCGGCGAGGTCGTGATCATGGCGAAGCCCGACGTCGGGCGGTTCCTGGAGCTCATCGAGGCGCACCGGGTGACGCACACGTTCCTGCCGCCGACGCTGATCTACATGGTCCTCGGCCACGAGGCGCTCGACGCGACGGACCTGTCGTCGCTGCAGTGCTTCTGGTACGGCGCGGCCCCGATGTCGGTGGCCCGGCTGACCGAGGCTCTGACCCGGATCGGCCCGATGGCGCAGCTGTTCGGCCAGTCCGAGGCGCCGATGATGATCTCGACGATGTCCCCGGCCGAGCACCGCAGGCCCGACGGGAGCATCGACACCGAGCGGCTGTCCTCGGCGGGGCGCCCGTCGCCGCTGGTCACCGTCGCGATCCTGGACCAGCAGGGACACCCGGTCCCGCGCGGCGAGCGCGGTGAGATCTGCGTCCGCGGCTCGCTGGTGATGGCCGGCTACCACCGCAACCCCGAGGCCACCGCGGAGGTGTCCGCGCACGGCTGGCACCACACCGGCGACATCGGCCGGCTCGACGACGACGGCTTCCTGTACATCGTCGACCGCGCCAAGGACATGGTGATCACCGGCGGCTTCAACGTGTACTCCGCCGAGGTGGAGCAGGCCCTGATGGCGCACGACGCCGTCCGGGACTGCGCGGTGGTCGGCCTGCCCGACGAGAAGTGGGGCGAACGGGTCACCGCGGTGGTCCAGCCCCAGCCCGGTGCCGAGATCGACACCGGCGAACTGGCCGCGTTCGTCAAGGCGCGCATCGGTTCCGTGAAGACCCCCAAGCAGATCGAGATCTGGACCGATCTCCCGCGCTCGACTGTGGGTAAAGTTCTCAAGAACGAGATCCGAGTCACACTCTCCCGTTAGCGACACCGTAAGCGACACTGTCATGCCGCAAGGAGGCAGCATCACATGAAGCTCGCTCTGTACCTCCCCAACTTCCGCGACCTCGTCACGGTCAAGGAGCTGGAGGACCTC
The DNA here is from genome assembly GCF_020496225.1 of Pseudonocardia sp. ICBG162. Taxonomy (NCBI): domain Bacteria; kingdom Bacillati; phylum Actinomycetota; class Actinomycetes; order Pseudonocardiales; family Pseudonocardiaceae; genus Pseudonocardia; species Pseudonocardia sp. ICBG162. The sequence goes on along the minus strand of NZ_JAHLJD010000031.1, from coordinate 954,962 downwards.
ACCGCGCTCGCCGAGGACCTGGACTTCGACTCGGTCTGGACGCTCGACCGGATCGTCGTCCCGGAGAAGTCCGACCGCCAGGAGCTGCAGTACTCGTTCGGCATGATGGACGGGCTGCCGAACGCCCTGCCGGTATCCTCGCGCGGCAAGTGGTTCCAGGGCTACCCGCTGATCCCGTGGCTCGCCGCGAAGACCACCAAGGTCCGTATCGGGATGAGCATCATCGACACGCCGTTCCGCTCGCCCGGCGTCCTCGCCGCGGAGCTGGCGACCATCGACCACCTCTCCGGCGGCCGGCTCAACGTCGGTGTCGGTTCCGGCTGGATGCCCGAGGAGTTCGCCGCGGCGAGCGCCGCGCACATCTTCCCGAAGCGCCACAAGCACGTGCGCGAGTCGATCGAGATCATGCAGGGCGTCTGGGACAAGAGCGCCGACCACTACGAGTTCCACGGCGAGTTCGCCGACTTCGAGGCGTGCGGCTTCGGGCACAAGCCGCTGCAGGACCCGCGCCCGCCGATCTTCATGAGCGGCCTCAAGGACCCGCTGCGCTCGGCGCGCCGGATCACCAAGTACGACCTCGACGGCTGGATCGGCATCCAGGACTCGCCCGAGGGCCTCGCCAAGTGGATCACCGCCATCGACGAGCAGTTCGAGGAGATCGGCAGCCCGAAGCGGGCCAAGGACCTCGAGATCTGCTCGATGATCTGGACGGTCATCACCGACGAGGAGGTCGACCAGACCGTCAACGGCGTCGCGTCGAACCTGCTGGTGGGCACCGAGAAGCAGCTCACCGACCGGCTCAAGGCGTACAAGGAGGCGGGCATGACCATGCCGCTGATCTGGCCGCCGTTCGCCGACGTCCCGGTGTCGAAGACGCTCGACGACCTCAAGCGGATCAAGAACGACATCATGCCGAAGGTGCTCGCCTCCTGACACGGACGAGCCGGTGGCGGGCCCGTTCCCCGGTGGGCGGGCCCGCCACCGCACGGCACGAGAGGTGACCGGCATGGCCGACGACGTCCTCTGGACCCCGCCCGCGGAACGCGTCGAGCGGTCCGCGCTGCGCGCCTACCTCGACTGGCTGGCCGAGCGGGAGGGCCGCCCGTTCGACGACCACGACGCCCTGCACGCGTGGTCGGTCGCCGACGTCGACCGGTTCTGGCGTTCGGTCGTCGACCACTACGACGTCGCGTTCTCGACGCCGTGGGAGCAGGTCCGCACCGCGGACGCCATGCCGCACACCCGGTGGTTCACCGGGGCCCGGCTGAACTGGGCCGACCACGCGCTGCGCCGCGGCGCCGACGACGACCCCGCCCTGGTGTGCGTGCAGGAGGGCGGCACCCCTGCCCGTGAGATCACCTGGGCGCAGCTGCGCCGCTCGGTCGCGGCCGCCGCCGGCTGGCTGCGCCGGGCCGGGGTGCGCCCCGGCGACCGGGTCTGCGCCTACCTGCCCAACACCGAGCACGCCGTGATCGGGCTGCTGGCCGCGGCCGCGGTCGGCGCGGTCTGGTCGTGCTGCTCGCCGGACTTCGGCGCCGAGGGCACCATCGGACGGCTCGCCCAGCTCGAACCGACCGTGCTCGTCGTCGCCGACGGCTACCACTGGAACGGCAGGCAGGTCGACCGCGCCGACGTCGTCGCGCGGCTGCGGGCCGAGCTGCCGACCGTGCGCCACGTCGTGCACGTCCCGTACGTGTTCGACCGGCCCGCCCCCGAGGGCACGACGCCGTGGGACGAGCTGCTCGCCGTCGACGCCGAACCGGAGTTCGCGCAGGTCGAGTTCTCGCACCCGCTGTGGGTGCTGTTCACCTCCGGCACCACCGGCCTGCCGAAGGGCCTCGTGCACGGTCACGGCGGCATCACCCTCGAGGGCCTGAAGTGGTCCGGGCTGTACTGCGGCCTGCGGCCCGGCGAGCGCATGTTCACCTACACCTCCACCGGCTGGGCGCTGTGGAACATGCACCTCGGCGCGCTCACCCAGGGCGCGAGCATCGTGCTCTACGAGGGCAGCCCCGGCCACCCGCCCGGCGCGGTCTGGGAGGCCGCCGCCCGGACCGGCGCCGACGTCGTCCTGATGGGGGCGGCGGTGGTGACCGCGACGGCGAACACCGGTGTCTCCCCGCGCGCCGAGCACGACCTGTCCCGGGTGCGGCACGTGATGGTCAGCGGCTCCGCGCTGCCCCCGGCCGGCTACGACTGGTTGTACGAGCACGTCTCACCGGACCTGCGGATCGACTCCACCAGCGGCGGCACCGACATCTCCGGCTCCTTCGTCGGCGCGAACGAGTACTCCCCGGTCCGGGCGGGCCGGATCGGCGGGCGGCTGGCCGGCGTCGACTGCGCCGCGTGGGACGACGACGGCAACCCGGTCGTCGACGAGGTCGGGGACCTGGTCGTCACCCAGCCGATGCCGTCGATGCCGGTGCATCTGTGGAACGACCCCGGCGCCGAGCGCTACACCGACTCCTACTTCGACACCTGGCCCGGCGTCTGGCGGCACGGCGACTGGGTGACCGTGCACGGCGACGGCAGCGTCTCCATCCACGGCCGCTCGGACTCCACGCTGAACCGGCAGGGCGTGCGGCTGGGCAGCGGCGACTTCTACGACGTCCTGGAGACGATGGAGGAGATCACCGAGGCCCTGGTCGTCGGCGTCGACCTCCCCGACGACGGGTACTGGCTGGGCCTGTTCGTCGTCCCGGCCGAGGGCCACCCGCTCGACTACGCGCTCCGGGAGAAGATCGTCACGACGCTGCGGACCCGGCTCACCGCGCGGCACGTGCCCGACGAGATCGTCGAGGCACCCGCGGTGCCGCACACGCTCAGCGGCAAGCGGCTGGAGGTGCCGATCAAGAAGCTGATGGCCGGGCGCCCGCTGGAGCGGGCCGCCAACATCGCCTCGGTCGACGACCCCGAGGCGCTGCGCTGGTACGCGCGCTTCGCCGCCGAACGGCAGGGCTGACGGTGCGCCTGGGGGCCACGCTCGCGCACCTGTCCGACGCGCCGCCGTACCCGGTGGCGCCGTGGGCGCGACGCCTCACCGGGGCCGGCTTCGCCCACCTGTGGGCGCCGGAGATCATCGGCCGCGGCCGGCTCGTGCCGGACCCGTTCGTGGCGCTGGCCGCCGCGGCCGGGGCCACCGACGGCGTCGGGCTGGCGACCGGCACGATCCAGGTCCCGCTGCACCATCCCGCGGAGCTCGCGCACCGGATGCTGTCGCTGCAGGCCGTCTGCGGGGACCGGCTGGCCCTCGGGATCAGCCCCGGCTCCACCCGCGACGACTACGCGACCCTCGACCGCGAGCACCGCAGCCGTTTCCGCGTCTTCGACGAGAACGTGGTCCGGCTGCGTGAGCTGCTGGAACGCGGCGGCGACGACCGCGCCCGGCTCGCCGACCCGCCGCTCTCCCGGCCGCCGCTGCTGCTGGGCTCCTGGGGTGCGAACGTCGAGAAGGCGGCCCGGTCCTTCGACGGCTGGCTGGCCTCGGGCTACCGCACCTCGCCCGCGGAGATGGTGGAGGCGCTGGGCCGCTACCGGGCCGCGGGTGGACGCCGCGCCGTCGCCTACGCGCTGCCGGTGCCCGCCGGCGTCGACCTCGGCCGGCTGCGCGAGGACCTGCTCCGCTACGCCGACGCGGGCTTCGACGACGCCGTCGTGGTCGTCGAACCCGGTGGGCCGGACCCGGAACGGGTCCGGGCGCTGCTGCCGTAGCGACCGCGTCAGGACGGCACGGCCGCGGAGATGTCCGGGTAGTTGGTGATCTCCCAGCCGCCGTCGACGACGAGGCTGGTCCCGTTCACGTACGACGCGTCCGGCCCGGCCAGGAACACGGCGGGCCCGGCGAGCTCGTCCGGGTCGGCGGGCCGGCCCGCGAGGATCCGGGCGGCGAAGTCCTGCTCGACCGGGCCGCCGTCGAACCAGCCCGCGGTCAGCGGGGTGCGCACCAGACCGGGCAGCACCGCGTTGACCCGGATCCCGTGGCGCGCCAGCTCCAGCGCGGCGTTCTTCGTCAGCATCTCGACGCCGGCCTTCCCCGCCGCGTAGGAGCTGCCGCCGTAGAGCGGGACGTGCGCGTTCAGCGACGCGATGTTGACGATCGCGCCGCCCCGACCGGTGTCGCGGATGGCGCGACCGCCGTACCGGATGCCCAGGTAGGTGCCGCCGAGCACGAGGTCGACGGTGGAGCGCCAGTCGTCCTCGTCGCCGTCGAGGACGGTGCCCAGCCGCGCGGCCCCGGCCACGTTGAACACCAGGTCCAGACCGCCGAACGCCTCGACGGCCGCGGCGCAGGCGGCCTCGACGTCGGCCGCCCGGGTGACATCGGTGACCGCGCTGCGCAGCCGCTCGCCCGACGGGCCCGCCGCGAGCCGTCCGGCGTCGAGGTCGGCGAGCAGCACGCTCGCCCCCGCCGCGTGCAGGCGCGCGGTGATCGCCGCCCCGATGCCCGATGCCGCCCCGGTGACCAGGGCGACCCTGCCCGTGAAGTCCGTCATGACCGCGACGGTAGGACCACTGTGACCCGGCGGTGAAGTGCACGAAGGTGCACGTGCCTCAGGTGCGCTCGACGTGCGCGCGCACCGACTCCCCGTCGTCGGAGAGCCAGCCCTTGCCCCGGGCGTAGCCGAGCATCCCGGCCAGGTCGTCCTCCCAGCCCGGGCCGACCCGGCCGGCGGCCAGGCCGCGGACCGTGTCGACCCGCACCAGGACGTGGTCGCCGTCGTCGGTGACCTCGCCGAGCCCGGTGCTCCGCACGGTGTCGGCGAGCTGCTCGGCGGACAGGTCCGCCGGTGCGGTGACGTGGAAGGCACGCACGTCGGCGGGGTCGACGAGCTCGACGTCGCCGGGGGTGATCCGGAAGTACATGCGCCCGACGCTAGCCCGCCCCGGCGGATCCGGACAGTGCACCGAGGGGGACACCCGGGCGTCCCCTTTCGTGCACTCGCCGGACCACGGCCGCCCGGAGCACGGTGACCACACGACGTCACCGACGGTGCGACGCGACGACGCGTCGCCGACGAGAGGGTCCCCTCCGATGGCCAGGCTGAAGTTCGGCATCTTCCTCGCTCCCGTGCACGCCCCGGGGCTCAACCCGACCCTGCTGTTCGAGCAGGACCTGGAGCTGATCGAGTACCTCGACCGGCTCGGCTACGACGAGGCGTGGTTCGGCGAGCACCACTCCGCGGGCAGCGAGATCTACGCGTCCCCGGAGCTGATGATCGCCGCGGCCGCGCAGCGCACCCGGCAGATCCGGCTCGGCACCGGCGTCACCTCCATCGCGTACCACAACCCGCTGTGGGTGGCGGACCGCATGGTGCAGCTCGACCACATGACCCGCGGCCGGGCGATGCTCGGTGTCGGGCCCGGCTCGCTGCCGACCGACTCGGCGATGATCGGGCTGAACCCGACCCAGACCCGGGAGCTGCTCGGCACCAACCTCGACATCATCCTGCGTCTGCTGCGCGGGGAGAGCGTCACCGCCGAGACCCCGACCCACTCGCTGTTCGACGCCCGGCTGCAGCTGGCGCCCTACTCCGACCCGCTGTTCGACATCGCCGTCGCCGCGGTCGCCTCGCCGACCGGCGCCCGCCTCGCCGGGACGCACGGCCTGGGCCTGCTCAGCATCGGCGCGACCCTGTCCGCCGACGGCTTCGACGCGCTCGCCCACCACTGGGACGTGATGGAGGAGCGCGCCACCGCGGCCGGCACGCAGGTCGACCGCTCCGGCTGGCGGCTGGTCAGCCCGTTCCACCTCGCCGAGACCGCCGACCAGGCCTACCGCGAGGTCGAGTACGGCATCGAGCACTGGTTCGGCTACTTCCAGAAGGTCGCGGCCTTCCCGCAGATGGCGGTCTCCGGCGACAACGTCAAGGAGATGATCCAGTTCATCAACGAGGCCGGGATCGGCGTGATCGGCACCCCGGACCAGGCCCGCGCCCAGGTGCAGCGCCTCGTCGACCAGGCGGGCGGCTTCGGCAGCCTGCTGCTGATGGGCCACGACTGGGCCGACCCGGCCGCGACGAAGCACTCGTTCGAGCTGTTCGCCCGTGAGGTCGCCCCGCACTTCCAGGGCCAGGCGCAGCCGACCGTCGACGCCGCCCGGCGCGCCTCGGAGGTGCGTGACGGCCACTCGAAGGCCCAGCTCGACGCGGTCGCGCACATGACCGAGAAGTACGAGCAGGAGCGCACCCGGTGACCGCGGCCGCCCGCGTCGTCGACGCGCTCATGACCCTCGACCCGGGGGAGAGCCTGTTCGCCCCCGGTGCCGTCACCTGGCACGGCTTCGACGAGGTCGAGGCGCCGACGGTGCCGGACACGTTCGGGTCGGTCCGCGCCATCCGGTCGGTCGTGCCGGACTTCGCGATGACCGGGGTCCGCACGCACGACGCCGGGCCGGTGTCGGTCGCGCAGTACACGCTGCGCGGCACCCTGCCCGACGGTGCGACGTTCCGGGCGCCCGCGGTGCTCGTCGTGCACACCGGCGACGACGGCCGGGTCACCCGGATCGAGGAGTACGTCGACACCGCGCAGCTCGCCCCGCTGTTCGCGGCGCTGGGCTGAACCCCGCGGGTCAGCCGTCGTGCAGCAGCAGGGCCAGCTCGGTCCTGCTCTGCGCGCCGGTCCGTTCCAGCAGTCGGCTGACGTACTTCTTCACGGTGTCCTCGGACAGCTCCATCGTCCGGGCGATCATCGCGTTGGTCATGCCGCGTCGCACCAGGTCCGCGGTCTGGGCGAGCCGCGGGGGCAGCGACGGCGCGGCGGATGCCGCCCGGTCCGGCAGGTGCCGGGCCACGGCATCGAGCTGGCGGCCCAGCAGCCGCAGCACCGCGAGCTCCTGCGGGCCGACGGTCCCGGGCGGGCCGAAGATCCCGAACAGGGCCTCACGTCCGCCCGGCCCGACCCGGACGGCGGCCAGGTTCCCCAGGCCGTGGTGGGCCAGCCAGTCGACGTAGGGCCGGTCGGCGGCACCGACCGGCTCGCCGGCGTCGATCGCGGCGGCGTGCGTGCGGTGCAGGACGGCCGCCTCCCGGGGCCGGGCGAACACGTCGTGCCGCTCCCAGCGGTCCCGGTACTCGCGGATCAGCGTGCGCTGGTGGCCGTTGAGCAGCGGGGCCGGGTCCTGGAACAGCCCGCGGTAGGTGGACCCGACGAAGAACGTGGTGTTGCGGAAGCCGAGCACCGAGCCCAGCGCCTCCAGCGTGGCGTCGGCGAACCCGGCCACGTCCCGGGCGCGGTCGACCCGCTCCAGCACGGCGAACACCTGGCCGAGCTGTCCGGCGGACAGCGTCGAGGCCTCCGCGGCACGCATCGTCGTCGTACCTCCCCACACACCGCTGTGTGGGCCCGATCATAGCCCGCCCCCGGTGGCCGACCGTCGTCCGAACAGACCGATCCCTCCAGGAGGAACGCGTGACCGCACCACCCGCATCGGTGCTCGAGGCCTTCCGCGCGACGGTGGCCGCCGCCCCCGGCGACCCCGTGCTGCGCTGCCCCGGGCGCGACCTCACCGCGGCCGAGGTGGACCGTCGTTCGGACGCGTTCGCCGTCGCGCTGCTGGCCGGCGGCCTGCGCCCGGGCGACCGGGTGGCGTTGTACCTGCAGAACGACCCGCAGTACGTGGTGGCGTTGCTCGCGGTGTGGAAGGCCGGTGGCGTCGCGGTGGCGGTGAACCCGATGCTGACCGCGCGTGAGGTGCGGTTGATCCTCGACGACTCCGGGGCGCGGGTGCTGGTCGCGTTGGCCGGGTTGCACCGCGCGCACGGTGCGACGGCGGTGGAGGGGTCGTCGGTGGTGACGGTGGTGACCGCCGATCCGTTCGACGACGCCCCGCTGCTGCGCCCGCAGGATCATGTCCGGTCGGTCCCGGAGGGCACCCGGGACCTGGCCGCGTTGATCGCGGAGCACGACGGTGATGTGCCGCCGCCGCACGCACCGGAGCCGGGTGAGGTGGCGGTGTCGACCTACACCTCGGGGACCACGGGGAAGCCGAAGGGGGCGTGCAACACCCACGGCAACGTGGTGGCCGGTGGGCTCGCCTACCGCGACTGGTACGGCATCACCGCACCCGGTGCGGTCCTCGGGATCGCGCCGTTGTTCCACGTCACCGGCCTGTCCGGGCACATCGCCGCGGCCCTGGTGGCCGGGGTGCCGCTGGTGCTGACCCACCGCTTCGACCCGGGCGTGGTCGCCGACGCGGTGCGGGCGACCCGACCGACGTTCACGGTCGCGGCGATCACCGCGTTGATGGCGCTGTGCCGGTCCGACCCGGACCCGCGGGACCTGTTCGCCTCGTTCACCGCGGTCGCCTCCGGAGGCGCGCCGATCGCGCCCGCCGTCGTCGCGGAGTTCGAGGCCGCGACGGGTCTGTACGTGCACAACGCCTACGGGATGACCGAGACGACCTCGCCCACCCACGCCGTGCCGGTGGGGGAGCGGGCCCCGGTCGACCCCCGCTCGGGGGCGCTGTCGGTGGGCCGCCCGGTCCCGGACTGCGTCGCGCGGATCGACGCCCCGGACGAGTCGGGGGTGGGGGAGCTGCTGGTGCGTGGTGGCCGGGTCGTGCCGGGTTACTGGCAGCGGCCCGGGGAGACCGCGGCGGCGTTCACCGAGGGCTGGTTGCGGACCGGGGACGTCGGGTTCGTCGACGACGACGGCTGGTTCTTCGTGGTGGACCGGAAGAAGGACGTGATCGTGGCGAGTGGCTACAAGGTGTGGCCGCGGGATGTGGAGGACGTGCTGCTGTCCCATCCGGCGGTGGTCGATGCGGCGGTGGTGGGTGTGCCCGACGAGCGGCGTGGGGAGACGGTCAAGGCCGTGGTCGCGTTCCGGCCGGGTGTCGTCGACCCGCCGTCCCCGGACGAGCTGATCGCGTGGTCGCGGGAACGGATGGCCGCCTACAAGTACCCGCGGATCGTCGAGGTCGTCGGCGAGATCCCGAAGACCGCGACCGGGAAGGTCCTGCGCCGCGCACTACGCCAGGAGGACACCCGATGAGCATCGATCCGCAGCGCTTCCGCACGGTGCTCGGCGCGTTCTGCTCCGGCATCACCGTGGTCACCGCGCTCGACGCCGACGGCGCACCTCTCGGGCTGACCTGCCAGTCGTTCAGCTCGCTGTCGCTGGACCCGCCGCTGGTCCTGCTCGCCCCGGCACGCAGCTCCAGCACCTGGCCGCGGATCCGCGCCGCCGGTGGGTTCGGCGTCGCCGTCCTCGCCGCCGGGCAGGAGGACGTCGCGCTCGCGATGGCGCGCAGCGGCACCGACAAGTTCGCCGGCCTGGACTGGGCGCCCTCGGCGCACGGGCGTCCGCGCCCGGCCGGGATCGCGGCCTGGCTGGACTGCGACCTGCACGCCGAGCACGACGGCGGCGACCACACCGTCGTCGTCGGAGCCGTACGCGACCTCGACGTGACCGACCACCCGCCGCTGCTCTACCACCGGGGCGCGTTCGCGACCCTGCACCGCTCCGAGGACCGAGGAGACACCCCGTGAAGGCTCTGCGCTGGCACGCCCGCGGCGACGTCCGGCTCGACGACGTCGACGAACCGGTCGCCGGACCCGGCGAGATCACCGTCGAGGTGGCGGCCGCCGGGATCTGCGGCTCCGACATCCACGAGTACCGGGGCGGGCCGATCGCCGTCCCGGTCGACGCCGACCACCCGCTGACCGGGCAGCGCGCGCCGGTGACCCTCGGCCACGAGCTGGCGGGCACCGTCGTCGCCGTCGGGGAGGGGGTCCGCGACATCGGCGTCGGCGACCGCGTCGCGGTGAGCGCGGTGCTGCGCTGCGGGACCTGCCGGACCTGCGCCGCCGGGCTGCCCCAGCTGTGCGCCACCCTCGGGTTCCACGGGCTCAGCGGCGGCGGGGGCGGCTTCGCCCCGCTGGACACCTTCCCCGCCTACCTCGCCCACCGGCTGCCCGACGCGGTGGACACCGAGACGGGCGCACTGCTCGAACCGCTCGCGACCGGGGTGCACGCGGTCGCCCGGTCCGGGATCGGGCCCGGGAGCACGGTGCTCGTCGCGGGCGCCGGCCCGATCGGCCTGATGACGGTCGTCGCGGCCCGGGCCCGCGGCGCCGCGACAGTACTGGTCGCCGAACCGGCACCTGCCCGGGCCCGCGCCGCGACGGCACTGGGCGCGGACGCCGTGCTGGACCCGCTCACCGAGGACGTCGGTGAGCGGGTCCGCGAGCTGACCGGCGGGACCGGGGTGGACGCCGCGTTCGACGCCGCCGCGGCCCCGACCAGCTTCGACACCGTCCTGGCCGCGGTGCGGCCGCGGGGCACCGTGGTGAACGTCGCCGCCTGGGAGCAGCCGGTCGCGTTCCACCCGAACCTGCTGCTGTTCGGCGAGCCGACGGTCACCGGCGCCCTGGCCTACACCCCGGAGGACTTCGCCGAGGCGATCCGGATCGCGGCGTCGGGGACCGTGGACCTGGGAGCCCTGGTCACACGCCGGATCCGGCTCGCCGACGCCGTCACCGACGGGTTCGCGCGGCTCGCCGCCGCGCCCGGCGACGACATCAAGGTGCTCGTCGTGCCGTGACCGGGCCGCGGCGGTGTGCGTCGCCGTCACGCCACCGCCGAACTCAGCCCTTCGAGCCGCCGAACGCGTCCTTCACGTTGCCCGCGGCGTCCTTGAGCTTCTCGCCGGCGTCCTTCAGCGACGCCTTCGACTGCTCGGCCTTGCCCTCGGCCTGGAGCTCCCGGTCGCCGGTGGCCGCACCGGCCTTCTCCTTGGCGACGCCCACGGCGTTCTCGGCCTTGTTCTTGACCTTGTCGGTGAACGACACGACTGCCTCCTCGATGGACTGGTCGTTCGAGGATGCTCGCTCCGCCGTCCTCACGCGGACGTGACACACGTCACTCAGGACGCGATGCGATCCACCCGGTCGGGCACCGGGCCGATCCGGCCCCGTCCGTCGGACCGGTGCAGCGCGGCGACGGCGTCGAGGTCGGCTCGGTCGAGAGCGAACCCGGCGAGGTCGCGGTTGGCGGCGATGCGCCCCGGGTCGTCGGACTTCGGGACGGCGACGGTGCCCTGCTGCAGGTGCCAGCGCAGGACCACCTGGGCGGGGGTGACGCCGTGCCGGTCGGCGATCCGGGCCAGGACCGGCTCGCCGAGGACCGCGCCGCGGCCCAGCGGGCTCCAGGCGCCGGTGACGATGCCCAGCGCGGCGTGCACCGCGCGCAGCTCCGGCTGCTGGTGGTGCGGGTGCAGCTCGACCTGGTTGAGCGCCGGGAGCCGGCCGCCGAGCGAGCGGAGCCTGCGCAGGTGCGACGGCCGGAAGTTCGACACCCCGACCGCGCGGGTGCGGCCGTCGGCGAGCAGCTGCTCCATCGCCTCCCAGGTCGACAGGCAGTGCCCGAGGTCGTCGTTGGGCCAGTGCACGAGCAGCAGGTCGACGTGGTCGAGCCCCAGCCGGTCCAGGCTGCGCCGTGCCGCGCCCAGCGCGTCGGGGCGGTCGCCGTCGACGTTCCAGACCTTGGTGGTCACGAACAGCTCGGAGCGGGGCAGGCCGGACCCGGCCAGCGCGGCACCGACGCCGGTCTCGTTCTCGTAGACGGCGGCGGTGTCGATGCTGCGGTAGCCCTGCGCGAGCGCCTCGGCGACGGCGGCGCGGGCGTCGCGGGACTCGGACACGCCGAACCCGACACGGGGCATGGCGACGCCCCCGTCCAGGAGCACGGTGTCGTCGGGGTGGGTCACCGGGAGGGTCCTCTCGACTGCGGGTGGCGACGGCGGCGTCGGAGGTGGTCACCCCGTCCAGCGTCCGGCCCGGCGCCGGTGTTCCCCGCGGTGGGCGGCCTCACGGCCCGTCCGGGGCCGCCGCGCGCTCGTCGATCCGGGCCTGGATGCCCGCGTCGGAGCAGAACCCGCGACCGTGCCGCTTGAGGCAGAGCAGCCCGAGCAGCCGGCCGGCGTCGTCGACGACGGCGACCCGCCGCCGCCCGGCGTCGGCCATCGCCGCCCAGGTCGAGGCCAGGTCGTCGCCGGCGTGGGCCACCCGCCCGCCGAGTGTCCCGAGGGGCGCGGCGGGCTCGTCCGGGCCGGCCCCGGTCAGGTCGGCCCGGTCGACCACGGCGAGCAGCCGCCCGGCGTCGAGGACCAGCAGCGAGTGCACCTTGGGCCGCTCGAACGCCGCCCACGCCTGCGCGACGGTCGTCGCCGGTCCACAGGTCTTGGGGAAGGTGTGCATGGCCGCGGCCACGCGCACCCCGTCCGGTGCGGTGCTCGGTGCGGTGCTCATCGCGACCCTCCCCTCTCCACGCGGGTTACCCGGCCTCACTCCGGCCGGAACACGGCGAGTGCCGTGGCCAGCATCGAGTAGTACCCGGTCAGCCACACCAGCGCCGCGAGGGTGTCCCGGCCCAGTGCCCGCAGCGCGGTGGCGTAGGCGCCGTCGCCCAGGTCGTGCTGGGTGAGCAGGGCCCGCACGGTGGTCAGCGCGACCCGCTCGGCCTCGTCGAGGCCGTCGGGGACGCCGCCGTCGAGCAGGTCCTGCAGCTGTGCCCCGGACAGCCCGGTGTCGCGGGCGAGGCCCTCGTGCGCGGACCACTCGAACGCCGACCCGTGGTGCACGGCGACGGCGAGCACGGCCAGCTCGCGCAGCCGCGGCGGGAGGTCGTCGTCGGTGCGCAGGGCCGCGCCGACCTGCTGCACGGCGTCGCCGATGCGCGGGGAGAACAGCATCGTCGCGAACGGGCCGAGCAGGCGGTCGGCGTCGTCGACCAGCGGGACCCGGGCCTGCGCGCGGCGCGGGCCGGTCGCGATGCGGGCGTGCAGCGCGGCGCGCTCGGGGTCCAGCCCGGCCGGGTCCGACGGCGCGGTCCGCGGGTGGACCGGCGGTCGCGGCCTGCCGCGCAGGTCGGCGGGCGTCGTGGCGTCGCTGGTCGTCACCGGTCCAGGTTACGGACGCGGGCGACGGGCCCCGGGAGTGACGCCGGTCTCCTGGACGATCCGTCCAGGTCGACCGGCACCGTGGCCCGGTGACCTGCCGTCGATGTGCAGCTCGTGATGGGCCGGTTGCGCAGATACCGGGGTCAGGGGTGCCCTCGCTGCACACCAGCGAGGCGATGGAGGCGCGGGATGGCTCTGCCCGAGTGGGACGGCGAACTGACCTCGGTCCGGTACGACCGGGGGACGGGCGCGTGGTTCGTGATCGGGGTGCACTCGACCCGGCTCGGCCCGGCGTCGGGCGGGACCCGCGCGATGGTCTACCCCTCGCCCGACGACGCCGTCGCCGACGCCCGCCGCCTCGCCGGGGCGATGACGCTGAAGATGGCCGTCGCGGGCCTGCCGATGGGCGGCGGCAAGTCGGTGATCGCGCTCCCGGCGCCGCGCGCCGAGCTCGGCGACGCGACCTGGCGGCGCATCCTGGAGATCCATGCGGCCAACCTGGAGCTGCTCGGCGGGAACTACACCACCGGCCCGGACGTCGGGACCTGCTCGGCCGACATGGACGTGCTCGCCGGCCTGACCCCGCACGTGTTCGGCCGCTCGGTCGCGGCGGGCGGGCCCGGCTCGTCCGGCCCGATGACCGCCCTCGGGGTGTTCGCCGCGATCCGCGCGGGAGTCGCGGAGGCCGGGTTCGACGGCGTCGACGGGCTGCGGGTGCTGGTCCAGGGGCTCGGCGCGGTCGGCGCCGACGTCGCCCGGCTCGCCGCCGACGCCGGGGCCAAGCTGATCGTCACCGACGTCGACCCGGCCCGCTGCGCCGCGGCCGCCGACGAGCTGGGCGCCGAGGTGGTCGACACCGGAGCGGTGACCACCCGCGAGTGCGACGTGCTGGTCCCGTGCGCCACCGGCGGGCTGATCACCGCCGAGGTCGCCGCGACCGTCCCCACCGCGGTGGTCGCGGGCGCGGCGAACAACCTGCTCGCCGACCCGTACGCGGCCGAGGTCCTGCGCCGGCGCGGGATCGTCCACGCCCCGGACTTCGTCGCGAACGCCGGCGGCGCCATCCACCTGGTCGGCCGCGAGGTCCTCGGCTGGAGCGCCGACGCCGTCGCCGACCGGACCCGCGCGATCGGCGACACCCTGACCGGCGTCTTCGCCGACGCCCGCACGCACGGCACCAGCACGGTCACCGCGGCGCAGGACCTGGCCGCCCGCACGCTGACGGGAGAGCACTGATGGACATCCTCACCGACTCCGAGAAGCTCGCCGACCTCGACGCCGCCGCCCTGCACCGCCTGGTCGGCCTCGTCGAGCACGACGACTCCGCCGACCCGTTCCCGGTCACCGGCTGGGACGCCGTGGTCTGGGCGGTCGGCAACGCCACCCAGGCCGCGCAGCTCTACCAGGTCGTCCACGGCATGGAGCTCGTCGCGTACTCCGGGCCGGAGACCGGCAACCGCGACCACCACTCCTACGTGCTGCGCTCGGGCGCGGTCCGGTTCGAGCTGCGTGGCGCCGTCGACCCGGACAGCCCGGTCGCCGACCACCACCGCCGGCACGGCGACGGCATCGTCGACATCGCCCTCGAGGTCCCCGACGTCGACCGCTGCATCGCCCACGCCCGCGCCCAGGGCGCCACCGTGCTCGTCGAGCCGCACGACACGACCGACGAGCACGGCACCGTGCGCTCCGCCGCGATCGCCACCTACGGCGACACCCGGCACACCCTGGTCGACCGGTCCCGCTACACCGGCCCGTACCTGCCCGGCCACGTCGCCCGCAGCTCGTCGGTGGACCGGCCCGCGGACGCGCCGCGCCGGCTGTTCCAGGCGCTCGACCACGTCGTCGGGAACGTGGAGTACGGGCGCATGGACTCCTGGGTGGACTTCTACCACCGGATCATGGGCTTCACGAACATGGCCGAGTTCATCGGCGACGACATCGCCACCGACTACTCGGCGCTGATGAGCAAGGTCGTCGCGTCGGGCAACCACCGCGTGAAGTTCCCGCTCAACGAGCCCAGCCCCGGCCGGCGGAAGTCCCAGATCGACGAGTACCTGGACTTCCACCGCGGCCCCGGCGCCCAGCACCTCGCGCTGGCGACGAACGACATCCTCACCACCGTCGACGTGCTGCGTTCCCGCGGCGTGGAGTTCCTCGACACCCCGGACGCCTACTACTCCGACCCGGAGCTGCGGGCCCGGATCGGGTCGGTGCGGGTGCCGATCGAGGAGCTGGCGTCCCGCGGGATCCTCGTCGACCGCGACGAGGACGGCTACCTGCTGCAGATCTTCACCAAGCCGGTCGGGGACCGGCCCACGGTGTTCTTCGAGCTCATCGAGCGGCACGGCTCGCTCGGCTTCGGCAAGGGCAACTTCAAGGCGCTGTTCGAGGCGATCGAGCGGGAGCAGGAGCGCCGCGGCAACGTCTGAGCGGCAGTGTCCCGGCCGGGTCAGTCCCGGATCCGCCGCCAGGGGCGGTCGGCCTCGATGGCGTACGCGAGCTCCAGCAGCGTCCGTTCGTCGCCGACCGTGCCCTCCAGGTGCACCCCCACCGGCAGCCCACCGGCCGTCGCCCCGGCGGGCAGCGCGACCGCGGGCGCCCCGGCGACGTTGGCCAGCGGGGTGAACGCCACGTAGTCGAGCAGCCGGGCGGTGAGCTGCTCGATCGGCACCGTCGGCGCGAGCCACCCGATCTCCGGCGGGGTGTGCGCGAGCACCGGGGAGAGCAGCACGTCGTGCCGGGTGAACAGCTCGGCGTGGGTGGCCGCGACCCGGCGCAGCCGGTGCAGGAACACCGGGGTGCGGGCCAGCGCGCGACGGTAGTGGTCGGCCAGGCCGTGGGTCAGGCCGTCGAGGCGGTGCGGGTCGAAGGTGCGCCCGTGCAGCAGCCGCCCGCCGGTGACCACGGAGAACGCGAGCAGCCCCCAGTAGTCGAGGAAGTCGTCGACGAACCGGGTCCCCACCCCGGTGACGGCCTCGGACACCTCGTGGCCCTGCTTGGCGAGCAGCTCCGCGACGGCGGTGACGGTCTCGCGGGTGTCGGCGTCGACGGCCGCGCCGGTGGGGGACTCCAGCAGCAGCCCGACCCGCAGGCGTCGCCGGGCGGGGCCCTCGACCAGGCCCAGCGGGGGCAGCGCCGGGTTGCGGCGCCCGCGGTCGGCGGCGCCGAGGAACACCGCGGTGTCGCGCACCGAGCGGGACACCACGCCGTCGGCGACGAGGTCGATCGGCATCCGGGTCCCGGTCGCGTTCGGCGCCAGCCGCCCCCTCGACGGCTTGAGCCCGACCAGCCCGCAGGCCGCGGCCGGGATGCGGATCGAGCCGCCGCCGTCGTTGGCGTGGGCCAGCGGCACCACCCCGGCGGCGACGAGCGCGGCCGCCCCGCCCGACGACGCGCCGGCCGAGAAGCGCGGGTCCCACGGGTTGCGGGTCGGCTCGGCGTCGGCGAACTCGGTGGAGGCGTTCAGGCCGTACTCCGGCATCCGGGTCGTGCCCAGCAGGTCCAGCCCGCACGCGAGCAGCTGCCGGGCCACCTCGGCGTGCTCGCGCGACGGGGCCGGGACGAACGCCCGGGTGCCGTGGCCCGCGGGCCAGCCCCGGACCTCGACGTTGTCCTTGACCAGCGTCGGCACCCCGGCCAGCGGGCCGCCGGCGTCCCCGGTGACGGGGTCGGCGGTGCGGTCCAGGGCGAGTCCGTGCAGGTGCGGCTCGACCCGGGCGGCGCGCGCGGCGACGGCGGCGCGCAGCTCGGCGGGCGCGACCTCACGGCGGCGCAGCCGCTCGGCGAGGGCGACGGCGTCGTCGTCGCCCAGGGCGTCGTCGGTGAACGCGTGCACGCGTCGGTCCATGTCGGACGATCCTGCACCCCGCCCGCCCGCACACGACCGGGGACCCGGCCGGGCGCGGGTAGTGTCGCCTCCGTCACCACGGTCACGGAAGGTGTGCGCCATGGGTTTCGACGGAGCCGTCGGCCGATCCGCCCCGGGGGGCGTGCGCGAGCACATCGCCTCGTCCTGGCGGCGTGCGCGGCTGGCGGGCATCGACCCGGAGGGCGCCGACCGGCCGGAGGTCGCGGAGGTCGACCGGGTCGGCCGGCTCGCCGTCGCCGCGGAGCCGGTGCTGCGGGCGCTGGCGGCCGAGCTCGCCGGTGAGCCGTTCTCGGTGCAGCTCGCCGACCGCGACTGCCGGATCCTCGACATCTGGTGCGACGACCGCACCCTCGACTCGGCCTTCGACGACATCGGCCTGGTGGTCGGGGCGGCCGCCGACGAGCAGGTGCTGGGGACCAACGGGATCGGCACGGCCGCCGAGACCGGCCGCGGCATCGCGGTCCACGGCGAGGAGCACTTCCTGGCCGGGCTCAAGGGCGTCAGCTGCTTCGGCCACCCGATCCGGCACCCGCTGCGCGGCCGCACCGAGGGCGTCCTCGACATCACCGTCGTCGGCGGGCGCGCCCACCCGCTGTTCGCGCCGCTGCTCTCGCGTGCCGCCCGGGACATCGAGGAGCGGATCGTCGAGACCGCCCGCGACGGCGACCGCAGGCTGTTCCTCGCCTTCCAGGAGGCCACCCGGCGGCGCTCGTCGCCGATCGCGGTCCTCGGCTCGGACGTGGTGCTGACCAACCGCAGCGCCGTCACCGTGCTGGGCGAGGGCGGGATGGACCTGCTTGCGACGCTGCGGACCGAGGTCGTCGAGAACGGCCCGCTGACCCGGGTGCTGGAGGCGCCCGACGGCGCCGGGATCCGGGTGCGGGCCGAGACCGTCGCGGACACCGCGGACGGCGTGCTGTTCCACCTCGTCCCGGTCCGTGCGGCGCCGCGCGAGCCGGTCCGCCGCACCGCGCGGCCGGTCCCCACCGGGCGCTCGGTGCTGGTCGCGGGCGAGCCCGGGACCGGGCGCAGCACCGAGGCGGCCCGGCTGCTCGGCATCGCCGACCCGGTCGTGCTGGCGGCCACCGACGCCCTCACCGGACCGTCCCGGGACTGGGCGGCCCGGCTGTCCGCGCTGGTCGGGGAGGGGGTGCCCGCGGTCGTCGTCGACGACGTGGAGGTCCTGCCCGAGGAGCTCTGCGCCGTGCTCCGCCCGCTGCTCGACGCCGGCCCGACCCGTCTCGTGCTCACCTGCGGCCCGGTCGGGGAGCTGCCCGTCCCGGCGGCGCGGCTGGTCGCCCGGTGCGCGAGCCGCATCGAGCTCGCGCCGCTGCGCGAACGCCGCGACGAGCTGCCCGGTCTGGTCGCCGACGTCGCCGCGCGGGTCCGGCCGGGCCGGGAGCTGATCCTGACCCGGTCCGCGGTCGCGGCGCTGTCCGCGTACGCCTGGCCGGGCAACCTCACCGAGCTGACCCGGGTTGTGACCGAGCTGGCGCACCTGCCCGGGACCCGCCGGATCGACGTCGACGACCTGCCGGAGCACCTGCGGCCCGGCCCGCGGACCACCCGGCTCGGCGGCCGGGAGCGCGCCGAACGGGTCGCGATCCAGCACGCCCTGACGGTCGCGGGCGGCAACAAGCGCGAGGCCGCGCGGGCGCTCGGGATCAGCCGCACCACCCTGTACCGCCGGATGCGCGCGCTCGACGTGGCGGAGGCGTAGCGCCGCCCGGGTATGAGGCAGTGCGCACGTGTCCACATGTGGAACACGCCACACCCCCGCGGGTGGGACAGGATCGGGACGACACCGACGTCACCAGCGCAGAGGAGCGTGCCCGTGAAGACCAAGGCAGCAGTCGTCTACGAGGCCGGCAAGCCGATCGAGATCGAGGAGCTCGAGCTCGACGGGCCGCAGCAGGGTGAGGTCCTCATCCGCTACACCCACGCCGGGCTGTGCCACTCCGACGTCCACATCGCGCACGGCGACCTCGAGGCGCGCCTGCCGATGGTCCTCGGGCACGAGGGCGCCGGGATCATCGAGGACGTCGGCCCGGGTGTCACCCGGGTGAAGCCGGGCGATCACGTCGTCTGCTCGTTCATCCCCAACTGCGGGGTCTGCCGCTGGTGCGCGACCGGGCAGCAGGCCATCTGCGACATGGGCGCGACCATCCTCGAGGGCTACCTGCCGGGCGAGCGCTTCCCCTTCACCGGGCCGAAGGGCCAGTACGGCGCGATGTGCATGCTGGGCACGTTCTCCCAGTACTCCACGATCCACCAGAACTCGGTGGTCAAGGTCGACGACGACCTCCCGCTGGACAAGGCCGTGCTCGTCGGCTGCGGCGTGCCCACCGGGTGGGGCTCCGCGGTCAACGCGGCGAAGGTCGAGCCGGGCGACACGGTGATCGTCGCCGGCGTCGGCGGCATCGGCATCAACGCCGTCCAGGGCGCCCGCTACGCCGGCGCGAAGAACCTCATCGCCGTCGACCCGCTGGCCAACAAGCGCGAGAAGGCGATGGAGCTCGGCGCCACGCACGCCGTCGCCACCGCCGCCGAGGCCGGTGACCTGGCCCGCGCGATGACCAACGGCAACGGCGCGGACAAGACGATCGTCACCGCGGGCATCGTGACCGAGGAGATCGTCACCGGCGCGTTCGAGAACACCGGCAAGGGCGGCACCGTCGTGCTGACCGGCCTGAACAAGCTCTCGACGACCAACGTCCAGCTGCCGGGCTCGATCCTGACGCTGTTCAAGAAGACGGTGAAGGGCTCGCTGTTCGGCGACTGCAACCCGACCGTCGACATCCCCAAGATCCTCGGCCTCTACCAGAGCGGGGACCTGAAGCTCGACGAGATCATCACGCGGACCTACACCCTCGAGCAGGTCAACGAGGGCTACGACGACCTGCTCGCGGGCAAGAACGTCCGCGGCGTCCTCGTCCACGAGCACTGATGGGGTCTGTCACGAACCCCGCGGGACCGGCTGCGGCCGGCCCCGCGGGGACCCCCGTCGTCGGCCGCGGCCGGGAGGTCGAGCTCCTCGTCGCGGCGCTGGAGGCCGGCGCCCACGTCGTCCTGGAGGGCCCGCCGGGCACCGGGAAGACGACGCTGCTGCGGTCGGTGGCCGAGGAGGCCGAGCTCCCGTTCGTGTTCGTCGAGGGCAACGCCGAGCTCACCCCGGCCCGGCTGGTCGGGCACTTCGACCCGGCCCAGGTGCTGGAGCGCGGCTACAACCCCGAGACCTTCGTCGACGGCCCGCTGGCCGAGGCGCTGCGCTCCGGTGCCCTGCTCTACGTCGAGGAGATCAACCGGATCCCGGAGGAGACCCTCAACGTCCTCATCACCGTGATGAGCGAGGGCGAGCTGCACGTTCCCCGGCTCGGCCGGATCACCGCGCACGGCGGCTTCCGGCTGGTCGCCGCGATGAACCCGTTCGACGCCGTCGGCACCGCCCGGATCTCCTCCGCCGTCTACGACCGGGTCTGCCGGATCGCGATGGGCTACCAGACCGCCGGGGACGAGACCGCGGTCGTCGCGCTGCGCGGCCCCGCGGTCGACGAGCAGTGGCGGGCCAAGGTCGTCTCCCTGGTCCGCCGGACCCGGGAGCACCCGGACGTGCACGTCGGCTCCTCGGTACGCGGGGCGATCGACATCGTCCGCATCACCACGGCGCTGGCCGCCCGGCGCGGCCGGAAGACCACCGACTGGCGGGCCGGGCTGGACGCGGCGCTGGTCGCGCTGTCCGGCCGGATCCGGCTCACGGAGTCCGGCTCCCGCAGCGCCGAGGACATCGTCCGCGAGCTGTACACGGCCGAGTTCGGCCGGGAACCCGCCGAGGACGCCGACGAGGCACCGGACGGCGGTGATGCGTCGGGGGGAGCCTGAGCCCGCCACCGGCGGGCGGTCCCCGGCCCGCGGACGGCTCCACCCGTCCGTCCCGGCCGCGTGCGCGCCCGGAGGACCGCACGGTGGCCCGCAGCTCCCTGGCGGGCCACCCGGGGTTCACCGAGATCTCGCCCGAGGTCGGGGTGCTCGACGTCGACGCGTTCGACGCCGCGCTGGCCGAGCGTCCCGACGAGACGCTGACGCTGCTCATCGACATGGGCAAGGCCACCGACGAGAAGCTGCGGGCGGCGGCCCGCAGGCTCGCCGGCCGGGTCGTGCTGGAGATCGGCCGCTCCGGCCGGGTCACCCGGCGCGGCATCGGCAGGCTGCGGGCGGTCCCGGCGGACCGCGGCGGCGACCTGGACCTGGACGCCTCGCTGGGCGCGGTCGCCGAGGCCCGCGCGGCGCGGCGACCGGTCGGGCTCGACGAGCTGACCGCGCGCACCTGGGCGCGGCCCGCGCTCGCGTTGTGCCTGGTGGTGGACGCGTCCGGGTCGATGGGCGGGGACCGGCTCGCCGCGGCGGCGCTGACCGCCGCGGCCTGCGCGTTCCGGGCGCCCGGTGACCACGCGGTGCTGTCGTTCGCGGCCGAGACCCAGGTCCTGCGCGACATCGGGTCCACCCGTCCGCCGTCGGCGGTCGTCGACCGGGTGCTGGGCCTGCGCGGGCACGGGGTGACCGCGCTGTCCGGTGCGTTGCGGGCGGCCACCGCGCAGCTGGAACGGACGCGGGCGGAGCGGCGGATCGTCGTGCTGCTCTCGGACTGCCGGGCCACCGACGACCACGACCCGGTCCCGGCGGCGCGGCGGGTCCCGGAGCTGCTGATCCTGGCTCCGGAGTCCGACCACGAGCAGGCGGCCGAGCTGGCCGCGCGCAGCAACGCGCGGTGGGCGCCGGTCGCCGGCCCGTCGGACGCACCGGGGGTGCTGCGGACCCTCCTGGGAGGCTGAGTTCCGCCCGGGACTCAGCCGCCCAGGACGTTCACGGCGCGGGAGACGACGAGCGCGATCGTCACCAGCGACACCAGCGCCTGGACGAGCATCAGCATCTTCGCCCACCGGCTCAGCGGCATCACGTCGGTGGGGCTGAACGCGGTGGCGTTGGTGAACGACAGGTACAGGTAGTCGGCGAAGCGGGGCTCCCAGTCGGCGTCGTGCGGGTCGGTGCTCTGCATCTGCACGAACAGGAAGTCCGCGGTGGGACGGCGGCCGTGCGCCCGCGCCGCCGGCCCGCCGCGGTCGAGCTGCCAGTACCAGACCGCGAACGCGATGATGTTGGTCAGCCAGATCGCCGCCCCACTGGCCAGCAGCGGGGCGGCCGAGCCGCCGGAGGAGCCGTCGAGGATCGCGGTGACCAGTAGTCCCGCCGACACCGCGTTCGCCACGCTCAGCAGCCCGACCAGGGCCAGCCCGAGGCCGCGCAGCAGCGCCGACTCGCGGTCCATCCGGGCCGGGCCGGCCACCGCGAGCACGACCAGCACCACCAGCTCAGCGACGGCAGCAGCCACCGCGACACCAGGGTGAGCTGGTCGGGCAGCAGCAGCTGCAGCCCGATCGCGACGACGATCGCCGCCGCGGCGGGCCACCGGTGTTCGCCGGGGGTGACCCGCTTCCAGGCGGGCACGATGCGGCGCCCGCCGTCGCCGAGCCGGTCCAGCTCGCGGCGGATGGCGTCCAGGGCGTGCCGGTGCGGGTCGGCCGACGGGTCGCTCATGACCACGATCCTGCTCCTCGTCAGCGGACGGTGAACCACAGCAGGCAGCCGAGCCCGGCGACCACGCAGTAGATCCCGAACGGGCGCAGCGAGCGGGTCTCGAAGCAGCGGGACAGGAACCGCACCGACAGGTACGCCCCGAGCCCGGACAGCAGGCTCCCCACCAGGATCTGCGGCCGGATGCCGTCCCCGAGCGGACCGGCGAGGTCGCCCAGCTTCAGCACGCCCGCGGCCAGGATGACCGGCGTCGCGAGCAGGAACGACAGCCGCGCCGCGTCGACGTGCGGGAGGCCCTTGAGCAGCCCGGCCGTCATCGCGGACCCCGACCGGCTGATCCCCGGGGCCAGCGCGGCGATCTGGGCCGCGCCGACGGTCACCACGTCACGCACGCGGAGCCGGGCGATGCGGTGGTCGGAGGCGACCTCGGTGGCGAGCAGCACCGTCCCCGGCTCGGCCCTGCCGCCGGCGGCCGTCGTCGCGGGGGCGGGTGCGGGGCGTCGCCGCAGGTGCTCGACGACCAGCAGGACGGCGCCGTTGAGCACGAGGAACAGCGCGGTCGGGACGGGCAGCGCCAGGTAGGTGCGGAAGACCCGGTCGAGTGCGAGCCCGGCCAGCCCGACGGGGACGGTCGCGAGCACCAGCAGCCAGGCCAGGCGCTGGTCGGGGTCGCGGACCTCGCGGCGGGCCACCGAGGTCACCAGCCCACGCACGATCCGCACCCAGTCGGCGCGGAAGTGCACGATCAGGGCCAGTGCCGTCGCCACGTGCAGCCCCACGACGAACGCCAGGTACGGCGACCGCGGTGCGCTCACGTCGAGGTCGGCCGCCCAGCTCCCGCCGACGACGGCGGGCAGCAGGATGCTGTGGCCGAGGCTGGAGACCGGGAACAGCTCGGCGACGCCCTGCATCGCCCCGATCACGATCGCCTCGGCCCAGGTCAACGTGCTCACCGCGTGGTCCTCTCCCGTGGTCCGGCCGTGCGTCCCGGACGGTGCTCGCCGGGGGTGGTCCGGGGTGTGGCGACACGCCGGGGGTGCCCCGGGACGTCGGGGACGTTCGGCGCGAGGGGGTCGACCCGGTCAGGACCGGGCGTCGGCGCGGCGTCGCGAGCCGGTGGCCCGCACGATCGCGGTGCGGCCGAGGACCAGGGTCAGCCCGACGGCGATCCCGCCGACGACGAGCAGCCAGGGCCGCGACTCCAGGTCGGTGGCGAGCCGGTCACCGGCCGCGTAGCCGATCCCGACGAGCACCGCGGCGCGTACCGCGGTGGTGGGGATGATCCAGGCCAGGAAGCGGCGGTAGCCGACCTTGGACAGCCCGGCCGCCAGGTAGGCCGGGATCGCACCGATGTCGACGAGCTTGGCGCCGATGACGATCCGCGGCAGGTGCGTGTGGACCTCGCGGGTCAGCACCTCGCGGCGCTCCTCGGTCAGGCCCAGCCGGTTCAGCACGCGGGCGACGGCCGGCCGGTCGCCGTTGCGGCCCAGCGCGTAGAGCGCGGTGTCCCCGACGACGTCGGCGACCAGCGCGGCCAGCCACACCCCCCACCAGGGCAGCTGACCGGCCCCGGCGAGCGCGGCGGCGGCGACGGTGACGATCGGACCCTCGAGGAACGCCCCGACCCCGATCACGAGGAGCGACCGGACGGGCGCAGCAGGGATCGCGGCCAGCAGTGCGGCCACGGTGTCCGCGAGTCCGAACACGAACGCCTCCCATCAGGTCCTACACCGAATGGTGCCCTGTGTGCCGCACCGGGCGGCGGGCGCCCCGCCGTCGTCGCACGACGCGGGCTCCTCGTCACCGGGTGTGACCGCGCCGTCGGCTGGCGGTGTCGAGGTCCGTGGCCGGGCCGGCCGCCGGGTCTCCCGGGGCGTCGTTGCCCGGCACATCGATCGTCCCACCGTCGGCCGGGATCGGCAGGCCCGGAGCA
The DNA here is from genome assembly GCF_020496225.1 of Pseudonocardia sp. ICBG162. Lineage (NCBI taxonomy): Bacteria > Bacillati > Actinomycetota > Actinomycetes > Pseudonocardiales > Pseudonocardiaceae > Pseudonocardia > Pseudonocardia sp. ICBG162. The sequence goes on along the minus strand of NZ_JAHLJD010000031.1, from coordinate 930,671 downwards.
CCCGCCACGGCCGTGAGCACGGCCACCGGTAGCGCCGGTCCGGTGAGCGCGTCACCCGTCCGGGTGGTGCGGGCCCGCGACGGCGACGGCGGCCCCGTCCCCGCCGACGACGAGCGCGGTGCGCCCGGCCCGGTGGGAGAGCCAGTCCGCGGCTCCGGACCCGAGCGCGTAGGCGGTCGTCGCGTCGACGTCGGCCCGGGTCAGCGACGCGTCGAGCACCGTCACCTGGGCCACCCCGCGCGGGACCCGGCCGGTGCGGCCGTCGACGAGGTGGTGTCCGCGGTGCGCGGTGCCGGAGGTGGCGACCGCGCCGTCGACGACGGGGACGGTCGCGACCAGCCGGCGTGGGTCGGCGGGGTCCTCGATCCCGATCCGCCAGGGTTCCCCGTCGTCGGCGGCGCGGGCCTGGAGGTCCCCGCCCGCGGCGAGGCACCAGCCGGTGTCGTCGAGGGCACGCAGGTGCCGGCAGGCACGTTCGACGGCCCAGCCCTTCACCACGCCGGAGGGGTCGCGCCGCCCGTGCGGCCGGACGGTGAACGCCCCGCCCGAGGAGCGGGCCGCGGCGTCGCCGATCGCGAGGACCTCGGCGACCTCGGCGGGTGCGTCGGCGACGGTGAGCTCACCGCGCCCGATCCGGGAGACCGCGGAGTCCGGGCGGTAGGTGCTGAACACGGCGTCGGCGTGACGCAGGTCGGCGACGACGGCGGCCCACGCGCCGCGGGCGGCGGCGTCGGCGGTGTGCCTGCCGCGCAGGGCCAGCGACACCGCCGTCCCCATGACGTGGTCGACGTGGCGGACGGGCGCGGTCACGACGGCAGCCCCGCCCGGTCCAGCGCGCTCTGCAGCGAGGTGACGTAGCCGTCGCTGGTGTAGGTCGCGCCGCTGACCATGTCGATGCCCGCGCCCTGCGCGGCGACGGTCTCGTCGACGAGCTGCGGGACCGCCATGGCGTTGATCCGCTGGTCCCTGCCGTCGCCGTCGGGGTACTCGGGCACGTCGACGGCGGTGATCCGTCCGCCGGCCACGGTGATCCGCACCTGCACCGGTCCGTACCGGGTCTGCGCGGCGTCCCCGGTGACGGTGGTCCCGCCGGAGGTCGCGGTCGTCGCGCCCGCGCCGGTCGTGGACGTCCCGGACGGGGCGGAGGTCCCGGAGGAGGTGGGCAGCGGTGTGGTGGTCGCGGCGGCTTCCGGGCCGGAGGTCGAGGTCCGGTACCCGAACAGCAGGGTGAGGGCGCTGAGCGTGGCCATGAGGCCGACGACGATGCGGCGCACGGGGGTCACCATCCGAAGTGTTCGACGTGGACGCGGTCGGCGGGGACGCCGCCCGCGGCGAGGGTGCGCACGACCAGGGCGGTCCACGGGGTGGGGCCGCAGACGTAGACGTCGCGGTGGGCCAGGTCCGGCACCCGGGCGCGCAGCGCGGCGAGGTCGTCGCCCGGGCCGACGGCGTGGCCGAGCCAGGAGTCGTCGCGACGACGGGGACCGGCGACGGGGACGAGCTCGCAGCGCCCGCCCGCCGACAGGGCGGTGAGCTCGCGGGCGAACAGGGGCTCGTCGGCGAAGCGGTGCACCAGGGTGATCCGTCCGGGGCCCGCCGGGTCGTGGACGAACTCCTCGACGAGCGCCCGCAGCGGTGTGATGCCCACCCCGGCGCCGATGAGCAGCACGTCCGGCGCGGTGCGGGCGTGCGCGGTCAGCCGTCCGAAGGGGCCCTCGACGAGGACCCGGGTCCCGGGACGCAGCCCGGCCACGGCGGCGCTGCCGTCGCCGAGGTCCTTGACGGTGATCCGCAGCGCGCGGCCGTCCGGTGCCGCCGACAGCGAGTACGGGTGGCCCCGGGTCCAGCCGCTGCCGGTCAGGAAGCGCCAGGTCAGGAACTGTCCGGCGCGGGCGCCGAGTGCGTGGAGCCGGTGCCCGGCCAGGTGCACGGACACGCTGCCGTCGCCCTCGGGCACGATCGCGGTGACCACGATCCGGTGCCGCACCGAGCGGGCCACCGGCAGCGCGACGCGCCAGAGGAGCACCGCGCCGAGTGCGGCGCCCCACAGCCCCCACCAGAACACGGTGCGCGCGGTCGAGGCGGTGAACTCCTGCCCGGTCCACAGCTGGTGCGGCAGCGCGAGCCCGGCGCCGAGGTAGGCGTAGAGGTGCAGCAGGTGCCAGGACTCGTAGCGCAGCCGTACCCGGGCGGCGCGCACGCTGGTCACGACGACCAGCACCAGGCAGGCGGTGCCCGCCGCGGCGAGCAGCATCCCGGGCGTGTCCCACGTGAGGTCCCACAGCGTGCCGGGGGTGGCGAACAGGTCCCCGGCGGCGTAGCCCCAGGTCACGAGCCCGATGTGGGCGAGCATCCCGGTGAACGACACGAACCCGACGGTGCGGTGGACGGCGGCGAGGCCGTCCTGGCCGAAGGCCCGCTCCAGCACCGGGACCCGGGCCATGAGCAGCACCTGCACCAGCAGCAGGACCGAGGCGACCAGCCCGGTCAGCCGGCCCGCCGAGGTGAGCCCGGACGCCCAGCCGCCCAGGTCGCGCAGCCCGCCGCCGGCCGCCCACCACCAGGTGACCGGCAGGAGCGCGGCCCAGAGCGCGATCCCGGACCCGAAACGGACCCGGGAGTCGAGCCGGGCGCGCCGGCCGGCGGGGGCGACCCGGGCGGGTGGGGGAGCGGGTCGGACGGCGAGGGTGGACATCGGCTCCCCGGGGGGCTCGGCGGTCAGGTACCTCCGAGGCTCGTCGCGTCCGGTGAGGTGTCGGCATGAGAAGGGTCGGAATCCGGTGAGAGCCGCCGCGCGCCGACGGTGAAGCCCACCGCGGCGCCACCGCCGGGCCGGTTGCCGGCGAAGACGGTGCCGTCGTGGGCGAGGGCGACGTCGCGCACGATCGCGAGTCCGAGCCCGGAGCCGGGCAGGGCGCGGGCGGCGTCGGCGCGGTGGAAGCGGTCGAAGATCCGCTCGGTCTCCCCGGTGTCGATGCCGGGGCCGCGGTCGGCGACCGTCACGGTCCCGCCCCGCACCTCCACCTCGACGACGTGGTCGGGGTCGGCGTCGAACTTCGCCGCGTTCTCGAGCAGGTTGCCCACGGCCCGCTCCAGCCCGGAGGCCCGCCCCCGCAGCAGGGGGGCGCCGCCGCCGTCGTCGTCGACGGTGATCGTGCGCCCGGTGCGCCGCCGGGTGCGCTCCACCGCCGCCCCGACGACGGCGGCGAGGTCCACCTCGGTCTCCGGCTCGTCGGTGCGCCGGGCCAGCGCCAGCTCGACCAGCTCCTCGACCAGCCGGGCCAGCTCCCGGGTCTCGCCGTCGATGTCGGCGACGAGCCGTTCGCGCGACTCCGGGGGGAGCCGGTCGATCCGGCGCAGCACGCTGGCGTTGGTGCGCAGGCTGGTCAGCGGGGTGCGCAGCTCGTGCGCCGCGTCCTGGACCAGGCGTTCCTGGGCGTCGCGGGCGTCGGCGAGGCGGCGCAGCATCGTGTTGACCGACGCCGAGAGCCGGGCGACCTCGTCGCGGCCCTCCACCGGCACGACGCGTTCGCCCAGCCCGGACTCGGCGACCTGCTCGGTGAGCGCGGTCAGCCGGACCAGGCGCCGGGTGATCCGGCTCGCGAGCAGCCGCCCCAGCACAGCGGCGACCAGCGCGACGAGGACCGAGGCCACCGCGATCTCCAGCGCGGTCCCGGCGAGGACCCGCCGGGAGCGGTCGACGTCGACGCCGACCTGCAGCGCCGAGCCGCCGACCGCGGTGGTGAGGACCCGGTAGGTCTGGTCACCGACCCGGACCTCGGTGCTCGTCGCCTCCCCGCCCATGGGGTCGGCGGCCAGTGCCCGGTCGGCCGCGGACACCGGGAGGTCGACCTCCCGTCCGCCGAGCGGGACGACGGTGCCGTCGGCGCCGATCCGCCGCCCGACGAGCTGGCGCGGGTCGTCCCAGTCGTGCATGCCGGGCCCCGGGCCGTCGGGGTCGGGCAGCTCGGCGACCGGCTCGCCGAGCACCGCGGTCTGTCCGCCGGCCAGCGCGGTCGTCGTGGCCTGCAGGCTGCGGTCGATCTCGTCGGAGATCCGGTCCGACGCCGAGCGGTAGCTGAGCACCCCGACCGTCGCGGCGACGACGGCGGCGACCACCGCGAACGCCACCGCGAGCCGGGTGCCGAGCGTCATCCGCGGCGCACCGTGTACCCCACCCCGCGCACGGTGTGGATCACCTCCCCGGCGCCCGCCGCGGCGAGCTTGCGCCGCAGGTAGCCGATGTAGACGGCGAGGTTCTTGGAGTCGGCGCCGAAGTCGTAGCCCCAGATCCGCTGGTAGACGCCCGCGTGGTCGAGCACGATGCCGACGTTGCGCACCAGCAGCTCCAGCAGGTCGAACTCGGTCTTGGTCAGGGTCAGCTCGGTGGCCTCCCACCAGGCGCGACGCGCGGCCGGGTCGAGCCGCAGCCCACCCGCGGCGAGGGCGCCGCCCCGCTCGTCGCCCGGCGGGGCGGCCCGGCGCAGCAGCGCGCGCAGCCGGGCCAGGAGCTCGTCGAGCTCGAAGGGCTTGGGCAGGTAGTCGTCGGCGCCGGCGTCCAGCCCGGCGACCCGGTCCGGGGTCTCGACGCGCGCGGTCAGCATCAGCACCGGGGTGCGGTCGCCGTCGGCGCGCAGCACACGGCACACCCCGAGGCCGTCGAGGCCGGGCATCATCACGTCGAGCACCAGCGCGTCGACGGGGTCACGGCGGACCCGGGTGAGGACCTCGACGCCGTCGGCGGCACCCACGACGGTGTAGCCCTCCAGCTCCAGGGCACGGGCGAGGGACTCCCGGATCGCGCGGTCGTCGTCGGCGACCAGGACCGTCTGCGGCACGTCACCGATCATGCCGCAACGGTCTCACCGGGAGGTCGTGATCCCGTAGCGCTGCACCCGCCGGTACGCCGTCGCGCGGCTGATGCCGAGCGTCTCCGCGGCCCGGGTGACGCTCATGCCGTGCTCGGTGAGGCAGCGGACCAGCTCGTCGCGCTCCAGCGACTCGATCCGGGTCAGCGAGCCCGACCGGGTCGCGAGCAGCTCCGGGGGCAGGTGCCGCACGTCGACGAGGCTGCTGCGGGCGGCGGCGTCGCGCACGGTGCGGCGCAGCTGCTCGACGTTGCCGGGCCAGGAGTAGGTGCGCAGCGCGCGGGCGGCGGCGTCGGTGAAAGTGACGCCGTCGCGGGCGAGGTGCGCGGCGAGCACCGGCACGTCCTCGGGACGGTGGCGCAGCGCCGGCACCTCGACGACGACGTCGAGCAGCCGTGACAGCGCGTCCGGTATCCCGTCGACACCGCCCGCGGTGACGCTCAGCGACGCCCGCGGCAGCGACCGGACCAGCGCCGCCAGCCGGGTCGCGACGGGCGCGGGCAGCTCGTGCACCCGCCCCGCGATGACCGCGGTGTCGTCCTTGCCCAGCTCCGGGGACCACAGCGACAGCCAGGACACCGCGTCCTCGGCGGCCGGCGGGCGGGCGTGCAGCACCCGGTGCCGAGGGCGGACGGTGCGCAGGGCCGCGGCGAGCAGCGCGGACTTGCCCGCACCGGGCTCGCCGACCACCCCGACCCGGGCGCCGTCGCGCAGCGCGTCGCGGACCTCGTCGAGCGCGGCGGCCCAGGCCGGGCCGAGCGCCGCGGTCCCGCCGACGGGCTGCGGGGCGACCCGGAAGACCTCGCCGCGCGGCGCGCGCCGGGGGCTCGCGCCGCGTCCGTGCGCGAGCATCAGCGCCGAGGTCTGCCCGGCGGCGGTGCGCGCCAGCGCGAGCAGCAGACCGTCGGAGCGCTGCGACCAGGTGGTGAGGTTGATGCTGCCGAGCAGCGACCCGTCGACGGGGTCGAGCACCGGGGCCGCCGCGCAGGTGTAGCCCCACAGCCCGGTGCAGTAGTGCTCGTCCCCGCGGACCAGCGACGGGACCCGGTCGGCCAGGGCCAGACCGAGCCCGGTGGTCCCCGCCTCCCGCTCGCCGAAGGCGAACCCGGGCGCGAGGTAGGTGCGGTCCAGCGCGTCGAGCAGGGCGCGCTCGTCGCACAGCCGGGAGACGACGATGCCGTCGGCGTCGGTCAGCATCAGCGAGATCGGCTCGCCCGGCAGCCCCTCGTGCAGCCCGGCGAGCACCTCGCCGCCGCACCGGGCGAACAGCGAGCCGTCGTCGACGGCGCCGGTGAACGCCGGGTCGACCGCCTCGGTGGGAGCGCCGTAGGTCTCGCTGCGCGCCCAGGACGCCGAGATCCGGGCCGGAGCCAGTGACTGCCCCATCGCGCGTACCTCCTCGTACCTGTTGCTCACGACCGTGTCACATCGGCGACGCCGTCGCGACGCCGTCTCGTCTCAGCTTGAGACGGTGATCACGACCGCCGGGGCGCCGCCGTTCCTACCGTCGCCGACGGACGCGGGATCCCCACCGGCCCGCGCAGTCGCGGGGTGCCCACCACCTCGCCGCGACCTGAGAGGGACGACGATGTACTCGAAGAACGGTGAGTCCTACTTCATCGTGGACGCCCACGTGGCGCTCTGGGACGCACGCCCGGAGAACCAGCGCAACATCCACGGCAAGCAGTTCATCGACTGCTTCTACGACTACCACCGCAACCTGAGCCCCGAGTCCGAGGTCTGGCCCTACGAGGACTACCTCTACCAGGGCGGCGAGCGGCTGATGAAGGACCTGTTCACCGACGGCCACGTCGACCACGCCGTCTTCCAGCCCGCCCACCTCGGCGAGTTCTACACCGCCGGGTTCGGCCGGACCGAGGAGGCGTTCGCCCTCGCGCAGGCCCACCCGGACAAGCTGACCTACAACCACAACTGGGACCCGCGCAACGGCGAGCAGGGCCTGCGGCAGCTGCGCGAGGACGCGAAGCGCTTCGGCCTGAAGGGCGCGAAGCTCTACACCGCGGAGTGGCACGGCGAGTCCCGCGGCTGGAAGCTCGACGACTACTGGTCCTACAAGTACTTCGAGGCGGCCCAGGAGCTGGGCATCCGCAACATCCACATCCACAAGGGCCCCACCATCCGCCCGCTGGACCGCGACGCGTTCGACGTCGCCGACGTGGACAAGGCCGCCACCGACTTCACCGACCTGAACTTCGTCATCGAGCACTGCGGCCTGCCGCGCCTCGAGGACTTCTGCTGGATCGCCACCCAGGAGCCGAACGTGCACGCCGGCCTGGCCGTCGCGATGCCGTTCATCCACACCCGGCCCAAGTACTTCGGCCAGATCATCGGTGAGCTCCTGTACTGGCTGGGCGAGGACCGCATCCAGTTCTCCAGCGACTACGCGATCTGGACCCCGCGCTGGCTGGTCGAGCGCTTCGTGGACTTCGAGATCCCGGACGAGCTGTCCGAGTACGCGCCGCTGACCACCGCCCAGAAGAAGAAGATCCTGGGTCTCAACGCCGCGGCGATGTACGACATCGAGGTCCCCGCCGAGCTGCGGCTGCGCGACGAGACCCCGACCGAGGTCCCGGTGGCGTCGTGAGCGCCCCCGCCCTCGCCCGCACCTCGCGTGCGGACCAGGCGTTCCGGGCGCTCGACGCCGTCGTCGACCCCGAGCTGGACGAGCCGATCACCGACCTGGAGTTCGTCCGCTCCCTCGACGTCGACGGCGACCGGGTCACCGTGCACCTGCGCCTGCCCACCGCGTTCTGCGCGCCGAACTTCGCGTACCTGATGTGCTCGGACGCGAAGGACGTGCTCACCGCGCTGGACTGGACCGGTGAGGTCGTGGTCGAGCTCGACGACCACCACGACTCCGACCTCATCAACGCCGGGCTGGCCGCCGACGCCGGCTACAAGGGCACCTTCCGGCACGAGGCCGAGTCCGACCTCGACGAGCTGCGCGAGACCTTCCGGCGCAAGGCGCACACCGCCGCGATGGAGCGCTCGCTCACCGGGCTGCTGCGGGTCGACCCGGACCGGACGCCCGAGTCGCTGCACGGCGTCACGCTGGCCGACCTGCCCGCGGGCCCGGCCACCGACGCCCTGCTGCGCCGCCGCGCGGCGATCGGCCTGCCCACCGGCGGCGACCGGCCGGTCCTGGTCGGCCACGACGGCGTCCCGTACCCGGCCGAGCAGGTCCCGCTGAAGCTGCGGATGGCCCGCTCGGTGCGGATCTCCATCGAGGGCAACGCCCACTTCTGCCGCGGGCTCCTGAAGACCCGCTACCCCGAGTCCGTGAAGGGATCCGTGTCGTGAGAGCAGTACAGGTGGTCGGCTACCACCGGCCGATGGAGCTGACCGAGGTCCCGAAGCCGGAGGTCGTCGACCCGTTCGACGTCGTCGTCCGGATCGGCGGGGCCGGGGTGTGCCGCACCGACCTGCACGTCCTCGAGGGGCAGTGGGCGGAGAAGTCGCAGGTCGCGCTGCCCTACACGATCGGCCACGAGAACGCGGGCTGGGTCGAGTCCGTGGGGTCGGCCGTGACCCACGTCCGCGAGGGCGACGGCGTCATCCTGCACCCGCTCGCCACCTGCGGCCTGTGCCGCGCCTGCCGCTCCGGCGACGACGTGCACTGCACCGCCTCGGCGTTCCCGGGCATCGACACCCACGGCGGCTACGCGGAGTACCTGCGCACCTCGGCGCGCAGCGTCGTGAAGCTGGACCCGTCGCTGCAGCCCGCCGACGTCGCCGCCCTCGCCGACGCCGGCCTCACCGCCTACCACGCCGCGGCCAAGGCCTCACGCCGGCTGGGCCCGCGCGACACCTGCGTCGTCATCGGGGCGGGCGGGCTCGGCCACATCGGCATCCAGGTGTTGAAGGCGCTGACCCCGGCCCGGCTGGTCGTGCTCGACCGCAACCCGGACGCGGTGAAGCTGGCGCTGGAGATCGGCGCCGACGACGGGATCGTCGCCGACGGCGGGCAGGTCGAGGAGGTCCTGTCGCTCACCGGCGGGAACGGCGCCGAGGCCGTCATCGACTTCGTCGGCGAGGGCGGCTCCACCGCCCAGGGCCTGGCGATGACGCGGCGGGCCGGGGACTACCACGTCGTCGGCTACGGCGAGAACGTCGACGTCCCGACGATCGACCTGATCTCGGCCGAGGTGAACGTGGTCGGCAACCTGGTCGGGTCCTACAACGACCTGTGCGACCTGATGGAGCTGGCCGCCCGCGGCCGGGTCACGCTGCACACCAGCACCTACGCCCTGGACGACTTCCAGTCCGCGCTCGACGACCTCGACGCCGGGAAGGTCAGGGGCCGCGCCATCCTGGTGCCCTGACCTGCTGTTCTATTCGTGGTCACGCTCACGACGGCCCGTACCGGCGACGCCCGGTGCGGGCCGTCGCGCGTTCCGCGGAACGCGCCGGGCGGACGTCGCGGGGGGCCGGGTCGCGTTCCGCGGAACGCGACCGGGCGGTGTCGTGGGCCGGTGCCGCGGGCCGGTCAGGCGGGGTCGCGGCCGTCGAGCCGGGCCTGCACCGCGGCGGTGATCCGGGTCAGCGCGGCCACGTCGTCGTCGGACAGCGCGTCGAAGACCAGCTCCCGCACGGTGTCCACGTGCCCCGGCGCCGCGGCCTCGATCGCCGCCCGGCCCGCCCCGGTGAGCACGACGTAGTTGCCGCGGCCGTCGTCGTCGCACTCCTCGCGGGCGACCAGGCCGCGCTTCTGCATCCGGGCCAGGTGGTGGGAGAGCCTGCTCTTCTCCCACTCCAGCGATGTCGCCAGCTCCAGCACCCGGCACCGTTCGTCGGGCCGGTCGGTCAGCGCCACCAGCACGTCGAAGTCGGTGATCGAGAGCCCCGACCCGGCCTGCAGCCGCCGGTGCAGCTCGCCCTGCAGGCGCGCCTGCATCCGGAGCAGCCCTCGCCAGGCCGCCTGCTCGCGCTCGTCCAGCCACCGTGTCACGGGGCCCACCCTACCGGAATAGTTGACGCATCACCTATGTTGCTGCACGATGTAGATGACGGATCAACCAACGGTCCGTCGACGAGCAGAGGAGGAAGCCGTGCAGTTCGGAGTCTTCACGGTCAGCGACATCACGCCGGACCCGACGACCGGCCGCACGCCGACCGAGGCCCAGCGGATCCAGGACGTCCTGACCATCGCGAAGCACGCGGAGCAGGTCGGGCTCGACGTCTTCGCGATCGGCGAGCACCACAACCCGCCGTTCTTCTCCTCGTCGCCGACCACCACGCTCGGCTACCTCGCGGGCGTCACCGAGACCCTGCAGCTGTCCACCTCGACCACGCTGATCACCACGAACGACCCGGTGAAGATCGCCGAGGACTTCGCGATGCTGCAGCACGTGGCCGGGGGCCGCGTCGACCTCATACTCGGCCGCGGCAACACCGGCCCGGTCTACCCGTGGTTCGGCCAGGACATCCGCCAGGGCCTGAACCTGGCGGTCGAGAACTACGCGCTGCTGCGGAAGCTGTGGGACACCGAGGTCGTCGACTGGGAGGGGCACTTCCGTACCCCGCTGCAGGGCTTCACCTCGACCCCGCGCCCGCTCGACGGCGTCGCACCGTTCGTGTGGCACGGCTCGATCCGCAGCCCCGAGATCGCCGAGCAGGCCGCGTACTACGGCGACGGCTTCTTCCACAACCACATCTTCTGGCCGGCGTCGCACACCAAGCGGATGGTCGAGTTCTACCGCAAGCGCTGGGAGCACCACGGTCACGGACCGGCCGAGCGCGCGATCGTCGGCCTCGGTGGCCAGGTGTTCATGCGCCACAACAGCCAGGACGCGGTGCGCGAGTTCCGGCCGTACTTCGACAACGCCCCGGTCTACGGGCACGGGCCCTCCCTGGAGGACTTCACCCGCGAGACCCCGCTGACCGTCGGCAGCCCGCAGCAGGTCATCGAGCGGACGCTCGGCTTCCGCGACTACGTCGGCGACTACCAGCGTCAGCTGTTCCTCATCGACCACGCTGGCCTGCCGCTGAAGACCGTGCTGGAGCAGCTCGACCTGCTGGGCGAGGAGGTCGTGCCGGTGCTGCGCACGGAGTTCGCCGCGCTGCGCGCGCCCGGTGTGCCGGACGCGCCGACCCACGCCTCGCTGGTCGCCGCCCGCGACGCCGCGGGCACCGGCAGCACCGGGACGCAGGAGAAGGAGGTCGCGTGATGACCGCCCGCAGGATCGTCGTGCTCAGCGCCGGGCTGTCGACGCCGTCGTCGACCCGGCTGCTGGCCGACCGGGGCGAGCGGGCCGAGGTGCAGGTCGTGGAGCTGCGCGAGCACGCCCGCGACCTCGCCGACCACCTGGTCGCCGGCTTCCCGAACACCGCGCTGGCGCCGGTGCTGGAGTCGGTGGCCGCGGCGGACGCCGTCGTCGCCGTGACGCCGATCTTCTCGGCGTCCTACAGCGGGCTGTTCAAGACCTTCGTCGACGTCCTGGACCGCGACGCGCTCACCGGCACCCCGGTGCTGCTCGCCGCGACCGGCGGCACGGCGCGGCACTCGCTGGCCCTGGAGCACGCGATGCGCCCGCTGTTCGCGTACCTGCGGGCCGCGACGGTCCCGACCGCGGTGTTCGCCGCGCCCGAGGACTGGGGCGCGACCGAGGTGGGCACCACGCTGGAGGGCCGCGTCGCGCGGGCCGCCGGTGAGCTGGCGTCCGCCGTCGCGGCCCGGCCCGCCACCACCCGCACCGACGCGTTCGACGACGTCCCCGACTTCACCGCACTGCTGAAGGGCTGACCACCATGACCGACACCGGCACCCCCACCGACACCACCGCCCTCGACGCCGCCCGCGACCGCATCCGCTCCGCCCACCTGAAGCCCGCGGGGGAGCGGCCGGCCTCGACCGCCCGCGGCCTGCACCACACCGCCCTGGTGAGCTCGGACGTCGAGCGGACCGTGCGCTTCTACCAGGACGTCCTCGGCTTCCCGCTCACCGAGCTGATCGAGAACCGGGACTACCCGGGGTCCTCGCACTTCTTCTTCGACATCGGCAACGGGAACCTGCTCGCGTTCTTCGACTTCCCGGGCCTCGACGTCGGCCCCTACGCCGAGGTCCTCGGCGGGCTGCACCACATGGCGATCAGCGTCGAGCCGCAGCGGTGGGACGAGCTCGTCGCGCGGCTCACCGAGGCCGGGGTGGAGCACGAGGTGCACTCCGGTGTCTCGGTCTACTTCCGCGACCCCGACGGCGCCCGCATCGAGCTCATCGCCGACCCGCTGGGGGAGATGTACGGTCAGCACGTGCTGTGAGCGGGGTGCTCACCGGCGGACGCTGACGTGGACGTGGTCGAAGTGCCCGCCGGTGGCGTCCTCCGGGTCGTAGACCCCGCCGCCGTTGTACGGCCGCCCCCAGTTCTCCCGGCCCTCCCCGGAGTCCCCGGTGCCGCGGTACCAGATCCGGCCCTGCCAGATCACGTACCGGACCCGCAGCTCGGAGGCGTTGTCGCGGGCCCAGTTCGCGACCGCCCAGCCGTCCTCCAGGTCCTGCCCGGCGGGGAACTCGCCGTAGCGGGCGGGGAAGGCGTCGCACGCCCGGCCCGCGGGGTGGTCGCTCGACGGGTTCCACGCGTGCTCCGACCAGCACGTGACCGCCCGCACCGGCGCCCCCGGGCCCGGCTCGCCGAACCGCCCGACGAGGGCGTCGTGCAGGCGCAGCGCGGACGGGGTGAGGCAGCCCGACGTCGTCGGGTCCGGCTGGTCGCACTGCTCCGGAGGGGGCGGGTCGACCAGGTCGCGCAGGTCGTCGGAGGTGAACCCGCGGCTTCCGGCGAACCAGGCCAGACCGCCGGCGAGCAGGGCCAGCACGAGGAGCACGCCCAGCACGGGGGCGACGCGGGTCTTCACGGGGGCTTCGTCCGTTCTGTCGGAGTGCTTCCCACGGTACGGCGATGAGTCCGGTGCCCGCCGACGGTCGACACCACGACACCACCCGCGAGGAGGCACCCATGACCGTCGTGACCACGGATCTGCTCGACCGCCCGGACGCCCGCATCACCTTCGACGTCCGCGGCACCGGCCCGCTGCTCGTGCTCGTCGGCTCGCCGATGGGTGCCGAGGGCTTCGGCCCGCTCGCCGACGCGATGGCCGACGACCACACCGTCGTCACGTTCGACCCGCGCGGCACCGGCCGCAGCCCCGCCGACGACCCGGACACCGACTCCACCGTCGCGCTGCGGGCGGCGGACCTCGCCGCGCTGGTCGAGCACGTCGGCGGCGCCCCGGTCACCCTGTTCGGCTCCAGCGGCGGGGCGGTGGTGTCGCTCGCGCTGGCACAGGAGCGCCCCGAGCTGGTGGGGGTCGTCGTCGCGCACGAACCGCCGCTGGAGGAGCTGCTGCCCGACGCGGCGGAGCACCGCGCGGCGACCGAGCAGATCATCGGCACCTACCGGGAGCAGGGCGCCGCCGCGGCCTGGGCGCTGTTCCTGGCGTCGGCCGGGCTGCCGGGCGCGGCACCCGACGACGCCGCGCAGAGCGCGGCCGACGACGCCGGGCTCCCCGCGACCGACGGCGACGCGACCGCGCAGCAGGCCGCCGACGAACGGCACTTCTTCCTGCACGAGATGCGCGAGACGGTCCGGTGGCGTCCGGACCCGCAGCGACTGCGCGGGCGGCGGGTCGTCGTCGGCATCGGGTCCGCCTCGGCCGGGCAGATCTGCGACCGGACCTCCCGCGCGCTGGCCGCGGAGCTGGGCCGGGACCCGGAGCCGTTCCCCGGCGGGCACGTCGGATGGCTGGAGGACCCGGCCGGTTTCGTCGCCCGGCTGCGGGAGGTGCTGGCGCGCACCTGACAGCGGCCGCGCGGTTCGGCAGGATGGCGCGGTGATCAGCACGACCGCTGCGGGCGACGCCGTCCGTGCCCGGCCCGACTCCGAGCGTCGCCGCCGGGCCCGGGCCGCCCTGCACGACCTGCTCCCGCAGCTGTCCCGGGAGGCGGTCGCCGCGCTCGGCGCGGTCGAGGCGGCGGGGTTCCTCGCCCGCACCGAACGCTGGTACGCCGACGCGCACCTGCCGCTGGACGCGCTCTACGGCGCCGTCGCCGACCCGGGCGGGCTGACCGCCCGGCTGGTGCGCGCCGCGCTGGCCGCCGCGGCCGCCCGCCCGCAGGCGCTGCGCGAGCTCGACCGTCGCCGCGAGGTCGACGGCGACTGGTTCCAGGACCCCCGCACCGTCGGCTACGTCGCCTACACCGACCGCTTCGCGGGCACCCTGCGCGGCATCCGCACCCGCCTGGACCACCTGTCCGACCTGGGCGTGCGGTACCTGCACCTGATGCCACTGCTCAAGCCGCGCGACGGTGAGAACGACGGCGGTTACGCCTGGATCCACCGCAGGTATGCGCCGGTAGGGGCGGGTCGTGACACACGAATGCCCTTCTGAGCTGGGAAGATGTGCTTACCACGGCAACATCGATCCCTGCAGAGAAGGGCATCCGCTGGATGCGACTATCCCACGCCTGCCGCGCGATCAGCGTGCGCTTCGATGATCCGAATCTCGTGTCGTGTGTCGGGCTGGTCCCGGTCATGGCGCTGGCCGCCAGGTGCGGGCTGCGGTCCCTGCTGGCCGAGACGTTGACCCTGACCGGGACGGGCGCCGCGAACGCGGCCGCGAAGATCACCGCGCTGATCGGCGGGATGGTCGCCGGGGCGGACTCGATCACCGACATGGACATGCTGCGCCACGGCGGCATGGGCCGGGTGTTCGACCAGGTGCGGGCTCCATCGACGCTGGGGACGTTCCTGCGCCGGTTCACCTTCGGTCACGTCCGCCAACTCGACGCCGTCGCCGCGCGCCTGCTGGCTCGGCTCGCCGCGGCGACCCCGCTGCTGAGGAGCGCCGATCAGGTCGCCTACCTCGATCTGGATGACACGGTGCGCCGCACCTACGGGTACGCCAAGCAGGGCGCCGGACGCGGCTACACCGGGGTGAAAGGGTTGAACGCGCTGCTCGCGGTGCTGTCCGCCCCGGCCGCGGCGCCGGTGATCGCGGCGACCCGGCTGCGGCGCGGCGCGACGAACTCCGCCCGCGGCGCGCCCCGGCTGCTGGCCGAAGCGCTGGGCACTGCACGCCGGATCGGTGCCGGCAGCGCCCGCCACGCGATGCTGCTGGTCCGCGCGGACTCGGCCTACTACGGCCACGACATCATCAACACCTGCCGCCGCGCCGGAGCCCGGTTCTCGGTCACCGCCCGACTCACCAAGACCGTGACCAGGGCGATCAGCAGCATCGACGACGATGCGTGGACCGCGATCCGCTACCCGAACGCGATCTACGACCAGGACGAGCAACGCTGGATCTCCGACGCCGAGGTCGCCGAAGTGTCGTTCACCGCGTTCACCGGCCGCCGCAAGGCAGACCACGTCACCGCCCGGCTGATCGTGCGCCGCGTGCGGCGTCTCAACCCCCGCACCGTCACGGCCGGGCAGTCGGAGATGTTCGCGGTCTACCGCTACCACGCGGTGTTCACCGACACCCCCGAGCCGATGCTGGCGGCGGAGGCCACCCACCGTGACCACGCCATCATCGAGCAGGTCATCGCCGAACTGAAGAACGGCCCGCTCGCCCACCTGCCCTCCGGGGTGTTCACCGCGAACGCCGCCTGGCTGGTCTGCGCCGCGATCTCCCATAACCTCACCCGCGCCGCCGGTGCCCTGGCCGGCGGCCGGCATGCCCGTGAACGCGCCGCGAGCCTGCGCCGACGACTCATCGTCACCCCCGCCCGGGTCGCGCACTCCGCGCACCAACAGGTAGTCCACCTCCCCCGGGACTGGCCCTGGGAACCCGGCTTGGACGAACTGTTCCGCCGCGCTCTGCACGACCCCCTCCCCGCAGCGTCCTGACCACCCCCCACCAGGGCCGACCGGAGAACACCAGTGGAACAGCCGGACAGTCCGGCGGCTCACCCGCGCCCCGGCACCACTACCAGTCCCAAAAGATCAACAACCTGGCGGCTCAAGATCGACGGTGGATCCAGGTTACGCCGTCGCCGACTACACCGCCGTCGACCCGCGGCTGGGCACGATGGACGACCTGGAGTCCCTCGCCGGGGCGCTGCGCGAGCGCGGGATGAGCCTGTGCGTGGACCTCGTCCTCAACCACACCGCCGCCGAGCACCCGTGGGCGCGCGGCTGGCTCGCCGGCGACCCGCGCTACGCCGGCTTCTACACCGCCTACCCGGACCGGGAGATGCCCGACGCCTGGGAGGCGACGATCCCCGACGTCTTCCCCGACCGCGCGCCCGGATCGTTCAGCTGGGTGCCCGGGGCGAACGGCGGCGACGGCGGCTGGGTGTGGACGACGTTCTGGGACTACCAGTGGGACCTCGACTGGACCTGCCCCGAGGTGTTCGCCGCGATGCTCGGCACCGTGTTCACCCTGGCCGGGCGCGGGGTCGAGGTGCTGCGGATGGACGCGGCGCCGTTCCTCGGCAAGCGACTCGGCACGAACTGCCAGAACCAGCCCGAGGCCCACGACGTGCTGCAGGCGCTGCACGCGCTCACCCGGATCGCGGCCCCGGCGGTGGTCTTCAAGGCGGAGGCGATCGTCGCGCCCGACGACCTCGTCGGCTACCTCGGCGCGCACGACCGCTACCGCCCCGAGTGCGAGCTGGCCTACCACAACCAGCTCATGGTGATGCTGTGGTCGAGCCTGGCCACCCGCGACGCCCGCCTCGCCGCGCACGCGCTGCGCCGGATGACCCCCGCCCCGTCGGCGACGGCGTGGGCGACCTACGTCCGCTGCCACGACGACATCGGCTGGGCCGTCTCCGACGTCGACGCCGCCGCCGTCGGCTGGGACGGCCCGTCGCACCGGCGGTTCCTCAACGACTTCTTCGCCGGACGCTTCCCGGGCAGCTTCGCCCGCGGCGCCCTGTTCCAGGAGGACCCCGACACCGGGGACGCCCGCATCTCCGGCAGCGCCGCCGCGCTCTGCGGCATCGACGACGCCCGCACCCGCCACGACCCCGCCGCCCTCGACGCGGGTGTGCGACGCCTGCTGCTCGCGCACGCCGTCGTCTACGGCTGGGGCGGCATCCCCCTGCTCTACATGGGCGACGAGCTCGCCCTGGCCAACGACACCGGCTACCGCGCCGACCCCGAGCGCGCCGCGGACAACCGCTGGATGCACCGGCCCCCGATGGACGAGGCCGCGTTCGCCCGCCGCTACGACCCGGACACGGTGGAGGGCCGGGTGTTCGGCGCGCTGACCGGGTTCGCCGCGGTGCGGGCCGAGCTGCCCGCGCTGCACGCGTCGGCGCCGGTGGAGGTCCCCGAGCTCGACGACCCCGCCGTGCTCGGATGGACGCGGCGGCACCCGCGCGGCGGCCGCTTCGTCGGGCTGGTCAACGTCGCGGATCGGCCCGCCTCGGTCGACGCCGCCCTGGTCACCGGCCTGGACACGGTGCTGTCCTCCGACGGGCCGGTCCGCACCGAGGGCGGGCGGGCCCACCTCCCGCCGCTGTCCTGGGCGTGGCTCGCAGAGCCGTGAGCCACGCCCGGCGTCGTCAGTAGCTCCCGAACGGCGTGCCGCCCCCGAACAGCGGTGACGTGCTCATGGCCTCGCGGAACTCCAGGAACATCACGAGCCCGTAGACCGCCGAGGCCAGGAACACCAGGCAGGACAGCGACACCAGCACGTAGGTGATGACCCGCAGCACGGTGAGCGCGGTCGGATCCTTGGCCACGGTCACCGGGGCCGGTACGGACGCCGCGGCCGCCGGGCGGTGCGCCGTGGTGACCGGCCCGGTCGCCTCGACGCCCGGTCCCGCCGGTGCGGTCGCCCGGGCCGGGGGCCCGGTCCGCTCGGCGAGCTCGTCCCGCGCCGGGGCGGCGGTCCGGCCGGACGCGCCGAAGCGGGCCGCGGCGGCCTCGGCCACCGTCGCCGGTCGATGCCCGCCGGACTCCGACGGGGGCCGCGGCGCCGGAACGGCCCCGGTCCCGGTCCCGCTCCCGAGGGCGGTGCGCTCGGCGACCGCGGTGCCGCCGGTCTCCCCGTGGACGGCGCGCTCCTCCCGGCCGTACGCGGCGGCCGGGGCGGCGGCGGCCGGGGCGGCGGCGGTCGGGGCTGCGGCGGTCGGCGCGACGGCGGTCGGCGCGGCGTCGTCCTCCTCGGCGGTGACCGGGTAGGGCGGCCCGCCGTCGATCGCGGTCCCGCCACGGGACTCGGGGTCGCCATACTCGCCGTAGGCGGCCCGGGTCGGGGTGACCGGCTCCTCGGGCTGGCGGTGCGCGGCCCGGCCGTACGCGCCGTACCCGCCGTCGTCGGGGTCGTCCCCGCCCGGCTGCGACCCGCCCGCCGGCACGGGGGCGCCGTAGCCCTCGTAGCGCATCGGTGCGGCGTACCCGCCCCGCCCGACGGTCGGCTGCGGCCCGGTCCCGCCGTACAGCTCGCCGAAGCCCTCCGGGTCGGTGGGCGTGGCCCGCTCCACCGGCCGCGACGACCGCAGGTCCGGGTAGCCGCCCTGGTAGGAGTCCTCGGGGAACTCGTGGTCGTCGAACCCGTGCCGCGGTCGCGGCGACGGCCGTGCGCGGTCGGCGTCGGCACCGCGCGGGCCGGGGCTGGGTCGGTGCTGCGGGCCGGTCATGGCAGGACCTCCGGGGTACGGCGTCACGGTCGGCGACACGTGCTGTGTCACCTCTACCGCCGGTCGTACCCACGGCGTTAGCCCTTACGACCTACAGTCACCCGGTCCGGCGAGGTGAAATCACCGGGTGTACACCCCGGTCGGGGAATCGTGGTACCCCTTCGCCCCGACGGCGTCGGCCAGCGGGCTGCGCGGCGGCCCGCCGTCACGCACCCGCGCGACGACGGCGTCGACGTCCCAGACCGGGGTCCAGCCGAGCTCGGCGACCGCCCGGTCCGGGCAGTACACCCGGTCCACCGGCGGGACCGGCCGGCCGCGCTCGGCCAGCAGCGCGGCGAGGGCCGGGGCCCGCCGCTCCAGCACCGCGGCCGGGTCACGGCCCAGCTCGGCGAGGTCGGACCGGCGGAACGGCGTCGGTGCGCCGACCACGTAGCGGGCGAACCCGAGCCCGGGTGCCCGCCGGGCCGCGGCCAGGTGCGCGGACACGACGTCGGCGACGTCGACCCGCCGGTGGCAGAACTCGACCAGCTTGAGCGTGGTGTCGTCGTGGACGGCGCGGACCTCGTCGCGGTCGTCGGCCTCGGGGAAGAACCGCGAGGTCCGCAGCACCACCACCGGCAGCCCCGGGTCCAGCGCGGCCAGCTCGCACAGGTCCTCGGCGGCGGTCTTGGTGGCGCCGTAGACGTTGCGCACCCGCGGGACCACGGTCTCGTCGATCCAGGTCGCGGGCCCGCCCGGCGCCGGGGTCAGCGCGCGGCCGAAGGCGCTGGTCGAGGACGTGAACACCACGCCCCGCACCCCCGCGGCGGCGGACTCCTCCAGCACCGCGAGGGTGCCCGACACGTTCGTGTCGACGAAGTCCTGCCTGCTGTGCGAGCCGACGTGCGGCTTGTGCAGCGTCGCGGTGTGCAGCACGTGGGTGACCCCGCGCAGCGCCGACCGCAGGGCGTCGCGGTCGGTCAGCGACGCGACGACCGCGGTCCACGGCGAGGGCCGCCGGTCCAGGCCGACGACGGGCACCCCGTCGCCGGCCAGCGTGCGGACCAGCGCCTCACCGAGGTGGCCGGAACTGCCGGTGACGAGGACCCGCTCCATCCCACCAGTGAACCCGCTCAGGCAAGCAGGTTCCGCAGCTCGGTCACCGCCGTCCGCAGCTCCCGGGCGAAGGCGTGCATCCCCTCGGCCTGGTCGGCCGGGGTGGACAGGTGCACGTGGAAGCGGTCGGGCAGCAGGACGTAGGCCACCCCGATGCAGCGCGAGCTGGTCGAGCCGAACCCGAAGTACCGGATGTTGTCCGACGGCGCGGAGCTGGTCGACAGCCAGTCGTCGCGCATGATCGTCCAGCCGGGAGAGTCGAACACCGCGAGCTGCTCGGTGACGCCCAGCTCCGCCCCGCGACGGCGCCGGATCCAGTCCAGCTCCCACAGGTGCTGCTCGGGCGCGTCGCCCTGCTGGCACTGCTTCGCGCGGGCGCCGTGCGCCGCGGCGGCGGCCCGGAAGGTGTCGACCTTGTCGGCGTCGGAGGCCAGCGGGTCCCCCATGGTGTCGACGAAGGTCACCATCTCCGGCGTGATCACCCGCATCGCCTCGGTGCGGCCGCGCCGGAACTGCCGGGTCGCGATCGACTCGTAGGTGGCCCCGGTGACGCCCTTGGCCCGCCGGTGCGCGACCTGGTAGCAGGCCTGCACGAAGGCGTCCGGGGAGCACTTCAGGGCCTTGGCGTCGCGGGCGCCGAAGTCGTCGAAGGCGACGAGCTCGGTGGCGGTGGCGTCGAGGAACGCCGCGAACGCGTCGTGCGCGCGGGTGACGGTGGCGCGCAGGTCGTCGTCGAGGACGAACCGCAGCTCGCCGTGCGGCGGGACGCCCTGCGGGCGGGTCCCGATCCGCTCGGCGTGCACCTCGACCGGGTCGGCGAACATGGCGTCGACCAGGGTGAGCACGGTCGTGCCGTCCAGCTCGCAGTGCTCGACGTTGATCCCGGCGGTGCCGTCGGCGAGCACCACGATCGACAGCGCCTTGTCGAACCAGCGGTCACCGGAGTCCCCGGCCAGCAGGGTCCGCGCGGCGGACTCCTCGTCGGCGGGGTCGGTCTCGTCGAGACAGATCGCGAGCAGCGCCCGCTCCACGAGGTCGACGGCCTCGGCGTTGGCCGGGTCCAGCCCGGTCAGCCGGTCCCGCACCGCGGCCCACTCGGCGCGGGCCAGGGTGGTCAGCGCGCCGACCGCGTCGCCGGTGGCGGCCCGCTCGGGGTGGGCGTCGCGGATCTCGCGCAGCGCGCCGGCGATCTCCTCGGCGGTGTGCGCCGCCCCGTCCGGCCCGATCACGTCGAGGCGGTGGATCCGGCCGCGGTGCAGCACCACGACGTGCCGCTCGGTGGACGGGCCCGGCCAGTCGTCGCTGTAGGGGGTGCGGACGCTGTCCTGGGGGTCGCCCGGGATGCGGGTGGTGGAGAAGATGTGGCGGCTCTGGTCCATCGACTGCGCCACGTCGCGGTTGAGCAGCGGCGGGAACGTCCCGGCGTCGAGGTCGGCCTTGTGCCCGAGGGCGGCCACGGTGAGCTCCGCGGCCCGCTCGCACGGGTCGGAGGTCGGGCCCGGCCCGAACAGGAAGAAGAAGTTCGCGTTGAGCGCGATCCGGTCGCGCCGGCCCAGGTAGCGCGACGGCCAGAACGCGTCCAGCCAGCTGTGGGCGCCGGCGTCGAAGCGCTCGAGGTCGGCCTGGAGCACCGACGCGGGGCCGCCCTCGGCGAGCAGCTCGCGGGCGGCGGACTCGGTGCGCGCGTACTCGTCGGGGGTGAGCAGCGGGGCGCACCACTCGAGGAAGCGGTCGACCGAGGCGGACAGGGTCGGGAGCGGCACCTTCGGCAGGTCGTCGTCGGCCGCGAACGTGGTGGTCACGGGCATCAGTCCAGCAGCCCGTCGACGCGCACGGCGCGCGACCCCCCGTGTTCGGACAGTGTTCTCCCGAACAGCTGGCGGGTGCGGACCGCGCTGCCGACCACCCCGGGGCGGGTGCTGTAGGAGAAGATCGCCGTGTGCCGGGCGGTGTCGCCGCGCACCTCGGTCACCCGGTGCAGCGAGTACCGGCCGCGGAACAGCTGCAGGTCACCGGGGCGCAGCACCAGCTGTCGGACGCGGTCGCCGCCCCTGCCGTGCAGGACCTCGGCGACGTCGGCGGTGTTCTCCGAGGAGGTGCTGCGGATGTCCGGGCAGTACTCGAAGACCCCGCCGGCCTCCGGCGCGCGGGTGAGCAGGCTGATCGCGATCTCGTTGGTGTCGAAGTGCCAGGGGTGCGACCGGCCGGCGCCGACGACGTTCAGGCACAGCCCGGCCAGCGGGTCGGCCAGCTCGTGCAGCTCGGGTACGCCGGTGCAGGCGGCGAGGAAGGCGCGGAAGGCGGGCTGCGGATACAGGCGGTGGACCACCGCGGCGGCCGGGATCCGGTCGCGGGCGACGAAGGCGTTGCCCCGCTCCATCGGCACCCGCGCCGGGTGGTCGGCGGGCAGCGAGGGGTCGGGGTCGGTGTTGTAGACGTTGACCACGGCGGTCTCGTAGTGTGCCAGCGGGGCGACCGCCTCGCCCTCGGTCCGCAGCCGGTCCCGCCACGACGCCCGGACGAACCCGGGGAGCACCGCGCAGCCGTCGGCGGCGAGCTGGGCGCGGGCCCGGCGGACCGCGTCCTTCCACCCGGACGAGCCCGGTTCGTGCACCGGGTAGCGGGTCAGGTCGACCGGGTCGAGCTCCTGCGGGGCCGCGAGTGCGGTCGGCTGCACGGATCAGCTCCTTCGTGCCCGGGCAGCGCCGGTGCCGCCCACGGTGTCACCGTCATCCAAACCCGTTCGACGTCGCCGGATCAACGGTGAGTGACCGAGCGATCAGTTTCCGTGCGCCGTGGGAGGCTGTTCTTGCGAGAGGGAACCCCGGCGGAGGATGGTTCGTTGATCCCGTCGGCGAGCGAGGAGGCTGTCATGGGAGCTATGAGCCCCACCCACTGGTTGATCGTGCTGGTCGTGCTGGTCCTGCTGTTCGGCGCGAAGAAGCTGCCGGAGATGGCGCGGTCGGTCGGTCGGTCCAGCCGGATCCTGAAGAGCGAGATGCGCGGCCTGCGCGACGACGACGAGCGCCCCGGGGAGATCGGCCCCGGCGGCGCGACCCGCGCGGACACCGAGGTCCGTGACCCCGGTGCCCGGCAGCCGGGGACGCCGGAGGGCACCGCCCGTCCGGAGCCCGGCCCCGAGGCCCACCGGGCCTGACACCGCAGGACGGACGACGTATGACGGTGCTCGTGACGGGGGCCAGCCGCGGGGTCGGCGCGGCCACCGCCCGGCTCCTGGCCGCTCGCGGCCAGGACGTCCTCGTCGGGCACCGGGCGTCCCCCGAGGACGCCGCGGCCGTCGTGGCCGAGTGCCGGGCGGCCGGGGTGCACGCCGACGCGGTCGCCGCGGACGTCACCCGTACCGAGGGCGTCGAGCGCCTGTTCGACGCGGCGGCGGCCATGCCGTCGCCGCTGACCGGTGTGGTCGCGAACGCCGGCGGGGCCCCCTCACGGCAGCGTCTCGAGGACATGAGCGACGCCCGGATCGACGAGGTCCTCTCGCTCAACCTGCGTGCGGCCCTGCTGTGCTCGCGCGAGGCGGTGCACCACATGTCCACCCGCTACGGCGGGGCGGGCGGTGTGCTCGTGCACGTGACCTCCCGCGCGGCGGTGCTCGGCTCGCCCGACGAGTGGAACGACTACGCGGCCGCGAAGGCCGGGGTCGAGGCGCTCGTCGTCGGGCTCGCGAAGGAGGTCGCCGCGGACGGGATCCGGGTGGCGGCCGTACGGCCGGGCCTGCTCGACACCGACTTCCACGCCCGGGCCGGTGAGCCGGGGCGGATCGAGCGGATGGCGCCGTCGATCCCGATGGGCCGTGCCGGCCACCCCGACGAGGTGGCGACGGCGATCGCCTGGCTCCTGTCGGACGAGGCCAGCTACGTCACCGGGGCCGTGCTGGACGTGTCCGGCGGGCGCTGAGCCGACGGGTCGGGGGAGCCACCGGCGCGGGTCGGGGCCCGGCCGGCGGTGGGGGAACGGACCGGCTGTGTGGACGGCGGTCGGCGGCGGCGCTCAGGAGGCGGCGCGGGCCGAGCGTCCGAAACCGATCCGCCCGCGGCGGCGGGCACGGCGCCCGGCCCCGGAGGTCTCGGCACACAGCAGGCACCCGTCCCCGGGCGGGGAGGCCAGCGACGCCGGCAGCACCACGTGGCCGCAGAGCGCTGTGCAGTGGCCCGTCCCGGCGGCGAGCGAGTCGGACAGGACCGCCTGCGCGACGACGTGGCTGCGGTTGTCGCCGGCACAGGTGACCGTGACGGTCGGCTCCTGCGGCGCGGTCGCCACGGCCACGGGGCGCGTACTGGCGGGTGTCACCGACACGACAGCTCCTACGGGCACGATTCGACGGAGTATTCATCGTCACCCCGCAGCGGTGCAGATGCAAGTGCATCCGCACGATTGGCCGAACGTGCGGCCGGGTGGTCGCGGAGCGTGGCGAGCGCCACGTCGGGCCCCCCGGCCGCTCCGGACGGGGGTCCCGGGCGCCGTCCGGACCGGCCGGTGATCACGGTGTCTTCCAGGGCGGACACCGGGTACCGCCGCGCAGGGCCCGGCTGTGGCGCCGGTCACGTGGATCACGGCCCCGGAGGCCGCCGCCCGTCGTCAGCGGCTGCGACGTGCGCCCGACGGCACTAATCTCGCCAGTCATGACCGCTCCCGAACAGGCTCCTCCTCGGGCGTCCACGGTTCCGGACGGGGACGCCGCGACCGGCGCACCCGCCCCGGCGGCCGACGCCGACGGTGACCATTCGTACGAGATCGGCTCCCCGGTTCCGGCGGACGGGGTGGACATGTGGCGGCTGGCGGTGGAGGCGCGGACGCTGGACGCGAACTCCCGCTACGCCTACGTTCTGTGGTGCCGCGACTTCGCGCGCACCTCGGTCATCGCCCGGCGCGACGACGGCCGCGCGGTCGGCTACGTGACCGGCTACCTGCGTCCGGAGAACGGCGCCCTGCTCATCTGGCAGGTGTGCGTCGACCCGGTGGCACGCGGGGCCGGTCTGGCCGGCCGGCTGCTGGACGCCGTGTGGGACCAGGCGGGCGCCGAGCGGATGGAGACCACCATCACGCCGGACAACGCCTCCTCGATCCGCCTCTTCACGAAGTTCGCGGAGCGCCACGACATGACGATCGAGCGGGAGGACCTCTTCGGTCCCGACCTGCTCGGTGACGAGCACGAGCCGGAGAACCTGTATCTCATCGGCCCGATCGCAGCAGACAAGGGTGGGAACACATGACCGTTTTCGAGGATCTCGAGTCCCAGGTCCGGAGCTACTGCCGCAACTGGCCCGTCGTCTTCGACACGGCGAAGGGAAGCCGTCTGACCGACGTCGACGGCCACTCCTACCTGGACTTCTTCGGTGGCGCGGGTGCCCTGAACTACGGGCACAACCCCGAGGTGCTCAAGAAGCCGCTGATCGAGTACCTGACCCGTGACGGCATCACCCACGGGCTGGACATGTACACCTCGGCCAAGGGTGAGTTCCTCCAGACCTTCGAGGACGTCATCCTCAAGCCGCGGGACCTGCAGTACAAGGTGCAGTTCCCCGGCCCGACCGGCGCCAACGCCGTCGAGTCCGCGCTGAAGCTCGCGCGCAAGATCAGCGGTCGGGAGGCGCTGATCAACTTCACCAACGCCTTCCACGGCATGACGCTGGGCGCGCTGTCGGTGACCGGCAACTCGATGAAGCGCGGTGGCGCGGGCATCCCGCTGGTCCACTCGACGCCGATGCCGTTCGACAACTACTTCGACGGCAAGATGCCCGACTTCCTGTGGTTCGAGAAGGTCCTCGACGACACCGGGTCCAGCCTCAACGAGCCGGCCGCGGTCATCGTCGAGACCGTGCAGGGCGAGGGCGGGCTCAACCCGGCCCGCATCGAGTGGCTGCAGGGTCTGCGCGACCTGTGCACCCGCAAGGGCATCCTGATGATCGTCGACGACGTGCAGATGGGCTGCGGCCGGACCGGCCCGTTCTTCTCCTTCGAGATCGCGGGCATCGAGCCCGACATCGTCACCATCTCGAAGTCCATCTCCGGCTACGGCCTGCCGATGGCGCTCGTGCTGATCAAGCCCGAGTACGACCAGTGGGGCCCCGGCGAGCACAACGGCACCTTCCGCGGCAACAACCCCGCGTTCGTCACCGCCACGCACACGCTGCGCAACTGGTGGACCGACGACACGCTGGAGAAGGAGACGCTGCGCAAGGGCGAGAAGGTCGAGGAGGCCTTCAACAAGATCATCGGTGACAACCAGGGCACCGAGATGTTCACCAAGGGCCGTGGGATGGCGCGGGGCATCCAGTTCGAGGGGGAGGGTCTCGCCGAGAAGGTGGCGGCCAAGGCCTTCGAGCACCGCCTGCTGCTGGAGACCGCCGGTCCGAACGACGAGGTCCTCAAGCTCCTGGCGCCGCTCACGACCACCGACGACGAGCTCGACGAGGGTCTTGCGATCATCGGCGAGTCCGTCAAGACCGTCATCGGGAGCTGATCAACAACCATGATCGTCCGCACCATCGACGAGATCACCGACACCGAGCGCGACGTGATCTCCGAGGACCAGCAGTGGCGCAGCAAGCGCATCGTCCTGGCCAACGACAAGGTGGGGTTCTCGGTCCACGAGACCACGCTGAAGGCCGGCACGGTCAACGACTTCTGGTACGCGAACCACATCGAGGCCGTCTTCATCACCTCCGGTGAGGGGGAGCTGTACGACAAGGACAACGACGTCACGTACCAGCTCAAGCCGGGCTCGATCTACGTGCTGAACGGCAACGAGAAGCACCAGCTCCGCCCGAAGACCGAGATCGTCTGCGTGTGCGTGTTCAACCCGCCGGTGACCGGCCGCGAGGTGCACGACGAGAACGGCGTGTACCCGCTGGTCACGGAGGACTGAGCCTCCGTACGAGGACCGACACCGCGAGGGGTGTTTCCGCTGTACGACAGCGGGAACGCCCCTCGCGGCCGTTCACACGGCATCCATCCGAAGGGACACCGAACCCACAGCGACTCACAGGAGGGTCCATGACCGCACCGGTCGGAGACGCCCAACCGCGTCTCGCGCGCCCCGCCGGGGACCGCTACCCCACCCGCGTCTCCAGCACCCCCGCCTTCATCGACCGCGCCGAGCCCACCGTCTGGAGCGACCGGGCGAGCGCGGGCATGTTCGGCGCCCAGGAGCTGGAGGCGCACGAGCGCGACGGCTTCGTGCAGGTGCCGGACCTGCTCACGTCCGACGAGGTTGCGGAGTACCAGGCCGAGCTGGACCGGCTCGCCCACGACCCCGCGGTCCGCGCCGACGAGCGTTGCGTCGTCGAGAAGTCCTCCGACGAGGTCCGCTCGATCTTCGAGGTCCACCTGATCTCCGAGGCGATCGGCCGGCTGGTGGGCGACGAGCGGGTGCTGTCGCGGGCCCGTCAGATCCTCGGCTCCGACGTGTACGTCCACCAGAGCCGCATCAACTACAAGCCCGGGCTCGGCGGCGGGGGCTTCTTCTGGCACTCCGACTTCGAGACCTGGCACGCCGAGGACGGCATGCCCGGCCCGCGCGCGGTGAGCTGCTCGATCTCGCTGACCGACAACCACGCGTTCAACGGCTGTCTGATGATCATGCCGGGCTCACACCGGACGTTCGTGTCCTGCGTCGGCGAGACGCCGGAGGACTACCACCTGACGTCGCTGACGGAGCAGGAGATCGGCACCCCCGACCCGGGGTCGATCGCGAAGCTCGCCGAGCGCCACGGCATCGCCATGATGACCGGCGAGGCGGGCGGCGCCACGTTCTTCGACTCCAACTGCATGCACGGGTCGGGGGACAACATCACCCCGTACCCACGCTCGAACATCTTCCTGGTGTTCAACAGCGTCGAGAACGCCTGTGTGGCGCCGTTCTCCGCCCCGCGACCGCGGCCGTCCCACATCGCCGCCCGGGACCTTTCCCCGGTGCGCTGAGCGGTCCCGCGCTCAGGCGCCCTGGAGGGGTGAGAGCTCCGGGCGCTTGGGCCGGTAGTCGTCCCACGTGTGCGTGCCGCGCAGCCTCCTGCGCAGGTACGGCATCACGTGGTGGGTGACCCACCGCAGGTCCTCGGCCTGGCGCGCGGTCCAGGGGGCCGGCCCGTCCTCGGGCTCCGGCCACGGCCCACGCCAGTCCGGGGCCTGCTCGCCGAGGGTCTCGAGCACCCGCCAGGCGACCCGCTCGTGCGCGTGCGGGACCAGGTGCAGCCGGTCCGGCCCCCAGGCCCGCGGGTCGGCGAGGCAGTCCATCGCCCACAGGTCGACGACGCGGCAGCCGTGCCGTTCGGCGGCGGCCCGCATGTCCTCGTTGTAGCAGGCGATCCGGCCGCGCAGCCTGCGGATGAACGGGTGCATCCGGCGCAGGTCGAAGCCGGTGAAGATGAGCACCTCGGCGCCGGTCGCGACCAGCCTGCCGAGCGCGGTGTCGAAGCGGGCGGCGAGGTCGTCGACGTCGCAGGACCAGCCGATGATGTCGTTGCCGCCCGCGCAGAAGGTGACCAGGTCGGGGCGCATCCGTTCGGCGACCGGGATCTGCTCGTCGACGATCTGGTCCAGCACCTTCCCGCGCACGGCGAGGTTGGCGTAGCCGAAGCCGGGGCGGCGGTGGGCGAGGGTCTCGGCGACGCGGTCGGCCCAGCCGCGGGCCCGGCCGTCGGGGGTGAGGTCGTCGAGCCCCTCGGTGAAACTGTCGCCGATCGCGACGTAGCTCCGGTGCTGTGCGTGCCTCTGCTGGTGCATCGACACGGCCCCCTCTCGTCCCCGGTCCTCCGCGTGCCTTGTCTGTTGTTCACCGCAACGATGTCCGGTGTTACGGCGATGATCACCCTGTTCCGGGCTGTCCGCCAATCGGATCCGTCGACCCGGCGCGCGGGATAGGGCACCCTTAGCGGGGTGACACCCGATCCAGCTCCCCGCACCGCGTCCCGGGACGACCCGGGACTCGCCGAACTGCTCGGTGGCCGGGCCGGTGCCGTGGACGCCTCGATACCGGTGGTCGCGTTCGTGCTCGCCTGGGTGGTCGCGGGGGCGGCGGGGTCGGCGTTCCCGATCAACTGGGGGGCCGGTGCGGCCATCGTCGCGGGGGCCGTCGTGGCCGGGTGGCGGCTGTACCGGGGCCGACGGCCGCGCGCGGTGCTGTTCGGGCTGGCCGGGGTCGTCGTCGCCGCCGGGATCGCGTTGGTGACCGGGCGGGCGTCGGACTTCTTCCTGGTCCAGATCGTGTCCAACGTCGGCAGCGCGCTGGCCTGGGCGATCTCGATCGTCGTGCGGTGGCCGCTGCTGGGGGTCGTCGTCGGCGGGCTGCTGGGACAGCGCACGAGGTGGCGGCGCGATCCGGACCTGCTCCGCGGGTACCAGCGGGCGTCCTGGGCGTGGGTGGCGCAGTACGTCCTACGGCTGTCGGTCTTCCTCCCGTTGTGGGCGGCCGACCAGGTCGTGCTCCTGGGTGTCGCGCGGACCGTGCTGAGCCCGGTGCTGGTCGGGCTGAGCGTGCTCGTGTCGTGGCCGTTGCTGCGTACGGCCCTGCCGGCCGATCACCCGGGCATCCGTCACCCCCGGTGACAGGCCCTGACACCTCGTAGCGCTAGAATCGTGATCTTCCCGTGACCTTCGCTCGGTCGTGTGAAGGTCACCACTTCGGGTGATCGTCCGGCGCAATCGTGGCCTCCCGGACGTTCCCCCGGGGCGAGCCGCCGCACCGACGATCACTGCAAGGAGCCATGCCACACCAGCGCCCCCCGGAGCCCGGCTTCGGCGACGCCCCCCGTGGCGTCCCCGGCCCGGCCCGTCCCCCCGCCCAGCCGTCCGCTCCCCGACCCGGTACCGGTCGCCCGGTGGCCGCCCCCGACGCCCCGCGGCTGCCCCGCCAGCGCACCGCGCACCCGCCCCGCACGCACGGCGGCCGGGTCCCGCAGCCGCCGTCGGGCGCCGTCCGCGGCCGGACCACGCAGACCCCGCCCGGTGGCCGTCCGGTGAACCCGGTCGTGCCCGGGCCGGGCGTGCCGGATGGGACCCCGCCCGGCGGGCGTCCGCGCACCCGGGTGCTGCCGCCCGCGTCGGACACGACCCGCGCGGCCGGTCCCGGCGGTCCGGTGGGCCCGGTCGGCGGTGGACCGAACGGGCCCGGTGGGTCCGGAGGCTCGGGCGGGTCCGGTGACGGCTCCGGCGACGCCTCGTCGGACACCACGAAGGCGAGCGGCCTCAAGGCCGACCTCAGCCCGACGAAGATCGCAGCCGGCGCCGGCGCGGCGATCGTCACGGCGGTGCTCGGCTCGTTCCTCGGCGCGGTCGGCACGGTGATCGGCGCGGCGCTCGGCTCGATCATCTCGACGCTGGCCACCACGCTGTTCACCCGCTCGCTCGAGGTCAGCAAGGACAAGGCACTCGAGCTGAAGGACAAGGCGACCCGGCGCGGCAAGGGCGTCGCCGAGGGCACCGCTGTCGCCGCGCAGAACGGTGCCGGCCACGGTCTCGCCGGGCCCACCGGCGAGGAGACGGTGCTGCTGGACCCGTGGCAGACACCCGGCGGCACCACCCGCGCCGCCGGAGCGGGCCACGGCCGGTTCCGCCGGGTCCGGGTCACCCGCAAGACGGTGATCGTGTCCGCGGTGCTCGGCGTCGTCACCTTCGCGGTGTCGATGTTCCTGATCTCCGGCATCGAGTTCGTGAAGGGCTCGTCGCTGTCCGGCTCGTCCGGGACCTCGGTGAGCAACGTCGTCCGCGGCGGTGCTCCTCCCGCCCAGCAGGAGAACGACCGGGGCGAGGGCTCCGGGGGCGACTCGTCGACGTCGTCGTCGAGCTCGACCTCCACCGAGGAGTCGGGGACCAGTACCTCGGAGTCGTCGACCAGCACCCGTGACCGGGACTCCGGTCAGGACGGCTCGGGCTCGTCGAACCCGCTGCAGGACGGGCTGAACCGGGTCCTGCCGACCCAGCAGCCGGGCTCCGGCCAGTCGGGTCAGGACTCGGGCGGGCAGAACTCCGGCGGCCAGGGCTCGGGCAACCAGGGCTCGGGCCAGGGGTCCGGCACGCAGAACTGACCCGCGTGCCCGCGGCGCCGGATCCCGGCGCCGCGGGGCCGGGCTCAGCGCAGACGGGCCCGAAGCGCCGCCGCGGCCGCGCGCGGGTCCTCGGCCTCGGTGATCGCCCGGACGACGACGATCCGGTCCGCACCGGCGTCGAGGACCTCGTCGAGGCGGTCGCCGTCGATGCCCCCGATCGCGAACCACGGCCGCGCCGGGGCCCGTCCGGCGACCGTGCGCACCAGGTCCAGGCCGGGTGCCGGGCGTCCCGGCTTGGTCGGGGTCGGCCAGCACGGGCCGACGCAGAAGTAGTCGACGCCGTCCTCGTCGGCGGCGGTCAGGGTCTCGGCGGGGCTGTGCGAGGACCGGCCGACGAGCACGTCGTCGCCGACGACCCGGCGCGCCCACGCCACCGGCAGGTCGTCCTGGCCGAGGTGCAGCACGTCGGCGCCCGCGGCGAGCGCGACGTCGGCGCGGTCGTTCACCGCGAGCAGCGCGCCGTGCCGGCGGCAGGCGTCGGCGAGCACCTCCAGTGCGGCGAGCTCGGCGCTCGCCTCCAGCGGCCCGTCGGGCCCGCCCTTGTCCCGCAGCTGGACGATGTCGACCCCGCCGGCGAGCGCGGCGTCGGCGAACTCCGCCAGGTCACCGCGCGCGGTGCGGGCGTCGGTGCACAGGTAGAGACGGGCGTCGGTGAGGCCGTCGAGCCGGGCGCGCCGGGTGTCGCCGGTGCCGGGACGGGTATCGGTGTCGGACACGGCTCGCAGGCTACGGCGTAGCCTGGGCCCCGGACGACGACGAACCACGGGAGCCCGGACAGCGGGCTGAGAGGGGATCCGCGACGCGGTCCCGACCGTCGAACCTGATCCGGGTCATGCCGGCGCAGGGAGTGAGGTGGATCCGATGAGCGCGAGTGCCGGACGGCTGGTCGTCGCGGGTGCGGGGGCCGTCGGCCTGTCCGTCGCCCGCGCGGCGGCCCGCGACGGCTGGTCGGTGACGGTGTTCGATCCGGCCCCCGGCCGCGGCGCGTCCTGGGTGGCCGGCGGGATGCTCGCCCCGGTCACCGAGGCCTGGCCCGGCGAGGAGGACCTGCTCGCCCTCGGGCTGGACTCGGTCGCACGCTGGCCGGAGTTCGCCGCGGCCCTGTCCGCCGACGCCGGCACCGACGCCGGGCTGCACCCGGAGGGCACCGTCGTCGCCGCGACCGGGTCCGGGGACCGCGCCGAGCTGACCGCGCTCGCGGACTACCTGGAGTCCCTCGGCCGCGACGTGCACCGGCTGACCGGCCGTGAGCTGCGCCGCCTCGAACCCGCGCTGGGCCCGGAGGTCCGCGGCGGCCTGTCGGTGCCCGACGACCCGTCGGTGGACAACCGGCGGCTGCTCGCCGCACTGGCGACCGCGGCCGGGCGGGCCGGGGTCGTCGTCTCCGACCGCGGGGTCGCGCGCGTGCTCGACGACGGCGTCCGTGTCACCGGCGTGCGGCTCGCGGACGGGACCGAGGTCGCGGCGGACGCGGTCGTCGTCGCGGCGGGGGCGCACTCGTCGTCGCTGCACCCGGTGCTCGACGGGCTGGTCCGCCCGGTGAAGGGCGAGATCCTGCGGCTGACCCGGCGCGCCGGGGCGCTGCCGCCGCCGTCGCGGACGGTGCGGGCGCTCGTCGACGGACGGCCGGTCTACGCCGTGCCGAGGACGCTGCCCGGGTACGGCGACCTCGTCGTCGGCGCGACGACGGCGGAGAACGGATTCGACACCGACGTCACCGTCGGCGGGGTGCGCGACCTGCTGCGCGACGCCGAGCGGATCCTGCCCGGTATCGCCGAGTACGCGCTGACCGAGACCGCGGCCGGGCTGCGGCCGGGCAGCCGGGACAACCTGCCGCTGATCGGGCGCACCGGGCCCGACGGGCTGATCGCGGCGACCGGGCACGGCCGCAACGGGATGCTGCTGGTACCGGTGACCGCGGCGGCCGTCGCGGCGCTGCTGCGCGGCGACGACGTGCCGGAACCGGTCCGCGCGGCGGACCCGCGACGGTTCGCCCCGGCCGCCGCCGGGGCACGCGAGGAGGGGAACCACTGATGCGGATCGTGCTGAACGGCGAGCACCGCGACGTCGACGACGGCGCCGACCTCGCCCGGATCCTGGCCGAGGCCGGGCTGCCGGAGCGGGGGATCGCCGTCGCCGTCGACGGGGAGGTCGTGCCGCGCACGTCGTGGGCCGGGCACCGCCCCGCCGACGGCGCGCGGGTCGAGGTCCTGACCGCGGTACAGGGAGGATGAGCATGGCTGTGCAGACCGACAAGCTCGCGTTCGGTGACCACCTGTTCGACTCGCGGCTGGTGATGGGCACCGGTGGTGCCGCGAACCTGGAGATCCTGGAGCGGGCGCTGGTCGCGTCCGGCACCGAGCTGACGACGGTGGCGCTGCGACGCGTCGACGTCGCGGGCGGGACCGGGCTGCTGGACCTGCTGCGCCGCCTCGGGATCGCCGTGCTGCCCAACACCGCGGGCTGCCGGACCGCCGCCGAGGCGGTGCTCACGGCGCGGATGGCGCGCGAGGCGATGGAGACCGACCTGGTGAAGCTGGAGGTCGTCGCCGACGAGACGACGCTGCTGCCCGACCCGGTCGAGCTCCTCGACGCCGCCGAGCAGCTCGTCGACGACGGCTTCACCGTGCTGCCCTACACCAACGACGACCCGATCCTCGCCCGTCGCCTGGAGCAGGTCGGGTGCGCCGCGGTCATGCCGCTCGGCTCGCCGATCGGCACCGGGCTGGGCATCCGCAACCCGCACAACATCGAGATGATCGTGGCCGCCGCGGGCGTGCCGGTCGTGCTCGACGCCGGGATCGGCACCGCCTCCGAGGCGGCGCTGGCGATGGAGCTGGGCTGCGACGCCGTCCTGCTCGCCACCGCGGTCACCCGTGCCGCCGACCCGGAGCGGATGGCGCGCGCGATGCGCCGCGGGGTGGAGGCGGGCTGGGACGCCCGGCACGCCGGCCGGATCCCGCGCCGCTACCGGGCACAGGCGAGCTCCCCCGAACGCGAGGACTGACGGTCCGGCGCGTTCCGCGGAACGCGCCGGAACCGATCGGGAGGCCTCAGGCGGGGGTGACGCCGTCGGCGTGCCGCCGGGCCAGGGCGCGGTAGAAGTCCGGGTTGGTCCGCACCCACCAGCGGGCCTGCTCGGTCAGCTCGCCGCGCTCCTTCGCCGCGGAGCCGAGCATCAGCCGGTCGGCGGGCAGCTCGGAGTTCGGCGCGACCGTCGACCCGGCGGCGACCATCGCGCCCTCGCCGATCCGGGCACCGTCCTGCACGGTGCTGCCGTTCCCGACGACCGCCCGTGCCCCGATCACGGCACCGTGCACCACGCACAGGTGCCCGATCGTGGCGCCCTCGCCGATCTCGGTGACCGGGTCGTCGCCGCCGTGCAGCACCGACCCGTCCTGCACGTTGGCGCCGGCGCGCACGACGATCGGCCCGAGGTCGGCGCGGAGCACGGCGTTGTACCAGATCGAGGCGCCCTCCTCGACGCGTACGTCCCCGACGAGCGTCGCGGTCGGGGCGACGAAGGCGTCCGGGTGCACGGTGGGGGAGAGGCCCTCCAGGGCGAACAGCGGCATGGTCGACAGCTTCGCACCCTCCGCGGTGCCCGTCGGCAACGAGACCGCGTCATCGCCCGGTCGTCGCGTCATCGCCCGGTCGTCGTCGTGCCGTCGCTCAGTCGTGCGGGTGCGCGTGCAGGCCCAGGTCGGACAGCTCCAGCGCGGCCAGCGCGGCCACGACGGCCGGGTCCCCGGACCGCCACGCCGCCGCCGGGTCCGGCGCGACCCGGACCAGCCGCGACACCGGCACCCGGGACAGCGCCCGCACGGCCAGCAGGTCCGGCGCGGCGGCCCGCGCGGCGACGGCGGCACCGGCCCGCCGGGCGTAGCGCAGCCGCAGCGGCAGCCAGCCGAGCAGCACCGGCAGCAGCATCACCAGCGGGACGACGACCAGCGCCCCCGCCGCGAGGGTGCCGACGGCGTCGCCGAACTCCCGCCCCGCCGCGACGAGCTCGGTGCCCGCCCCCGCGGCCGGATCCAGCGCGCGGGCCAGGTCGGACCCGATGAACGGGATCGCCCCGACCGCCCCGGCGACCCCGGTGAAGGCGTCGGAGACCCGCCCGCCCGCGAGGACCAGCGAGTCGCCGGGCCCACGCAGCGCGGACAGCCCGTCGTGCACGGCCACGCCGGCGGTGACGGCGAGGACCGTCCACAGCAGCGCGACGACGTCGGCGACGACCTGGCGGGCGATCCGGTCGGGGCGTTCGGCGTACCAGCGCATCGGTCCTGTCTACCGGGACCGGAAACCGGTCGTCCCCGCGGCCCGCCCGTGCTCTGCTGGGCGGGTGGACCGCTCGCTCTCCCTCAACCGCGCCTCCTGGGACGACCGCGCCCCGCTGCACGCGCAGAGCCCCGACTACGGCGTGGACGCCCTCGTCGCCGATCCCGCACGGCTGTCCGGGGTGGTCCGCTACGACGCCGACCGGCTCGGCCCGATCGCGGGCCTGCGCGTCGTGCACCTGCAGTGCCACATCGGCACCGACACGCTGTCGCTGCACCGGCTCGGCGCCCGGGTCACCGGCCTGGACTTCTCCCCGGCCTCGCTGGAGCAGGCCCGCGCCCTCGCGGCCCGCGCCGGAGCCGACATCGACTACGTCGAGTCCGACGTCCTGCGCGCCGACGAGGTCCTGCCGCACCACGGGTTCGACGTGGCCTACACCGGCATCGGCGCACTCTGCTGGCTGCCGAGCGTCACCCGGTGGGCGGCGGTCGTCGCCCGGCTGCTCGCCCCCGGCGGCCGGCTGCTCGTCCGGGACATGCACCCGTTCCTCGCGACCCTCGACGAGCACCTCGCCGTCCGCTACCCCTGGTTCGAGACGACCGAACCGCTGGAGTTCGACGACGACAGCAGCTACGTCGCCACCGCACGCCCCCTGACCGCGACCGTGACCCACGAGTGGAGCCACGGCCTCGGGGAGATCGTCACCGCGCTGCTCGACCAGGGACTGACGCTGACCGGTCTCACCGAGCACCGGACCGTCCCCTGGGAGGCCCTGCCCGGCCGGATGGCCGAGGACGACGACGGCGAGTGGCACGTGACCGACGGCCTCCCCGACGTGCCACTGAGCTTCACCGTCCAGGCGACGCGCTGACCGGACCGGTCACGGGCGCGCCGACCCGGTCCGGGCGTGGATGCCGGGTGGGCGGGCGACGTCGCGTTCCGCGGAACGCGGTCCGTGCCCTGGCTCGCGCCGGTTCCGCGCCGATCTCCTGCCGGCCCGGTGCGCTGCGGTCCGCGTCGGCTCCCGGCCGGGTGCGTGCTCGGCCGCCCGGCGGAGGACCGGCGGGGTTCAGGCCGCGGCAGCCGTCGTGCCGGGCGGGAGCAGGGCGTCGAGGATCGGCTCGGGGTCGAGCCGGTCGCCGTACCAGTCCGGGCTGAGGGTGCTGCGATCGATCCGCAGCCGGGCCCGCGTGTTCCGTTCGACGAGGGACTCGGCGCTGCCGTCCAGCGGTCTGCCCGTGGCCTTGACGGGAGTGCCGTCGGGCCGGTGGAACAGCCAGTCCTCGCCGGGTGGGCGCAGGAGAAGGTAGCCGTGGTCGTGCACCAGCCGGTGGTGGAACGAGCAGAGCAGGACCAGGTTGTCGACGTCCGTCGGCCCGCCCCGCAGCCAGTGCCGGACGTGGTGGGCGTGTAGGTGGCGGGTGTGGTGGCACCCCGGGAACCGGCAGGAACCGCCGCCGTCGGCGGTCAGGGCGGCGATCTGCGCCGGGCTCGCCAGGCGCCTGCTCCGGCCGAGGTACATCCGGTTCGCGGCGCGGTCGGTGAGCAGCACCCGGGCCCGGGCGTCGCAGGCCAGGCGCTCGGCGGTGCTCGCGGCGATCTCGGGGCCGCCGGCGAGCCGCGCGGTGCCGGTCCCCGCGTCGACGACGACCGTCACCCGCGCCGCGCCCCGCTCCACCACCGCGCCACCGGCCGCTCCCGGCTCGCGGACGACCAGGTCCAGCAGGGCGTCGGCCCGCCGGGCGGCCAGGGTGTCGACGACGGCGCCCGGTGCCTGCTCCTCCGTGCGGCGGGCCTGTTCGTGCGGATCGGGCCCGTCCCATCCCGACCGTCGCCCCTCACGTGCGGCCGGATCGTCGGTGTCGTCGTCGCCGGGCGGCGTGGTGGGGCCGGCGGGAGCCGGGCGAGCGGCGGCGACCCCGGCCTCGATCGCCGCGACCAGGAGGGCGCCGTCCTCGGGAGTGAGCCGGGCCCGGACGACCAGGGACCCGTCGACGTCGTGGTGCCAGCTCACCCCACGCCGGGCGGCGAGGTCGCGCGGCGGCGCGCAGCGTCGGCGGACCGCCCGGACGACGGTCTCGACATGGCTCGCGGTCCCGCCCAGCGCGAGGTCCAGGAGCACCTGCTCGGCGTCCGGCCCGGCCGCGGCCCGCGGAGGATCGTCCGGCTCGGCTTGTCCGTGCGACTCCGGAGCGGCGACGGCGACCGGCCGGCTCCCCGTGCCGTCCCACGGACCGGTGTTCCCGGCGGGTGACGTGGTGGCCCCGTCCGCCCTCCCGGCGTCCGACAGGTCGGAGCCGGCGCCCGTTCCGCGGGCGGAACCGTCTCCGTCTCCAGCGCCGTGACCCGTGCCCGTGTCGCACACGTCTCCCGCACCCCGGACGGCGTCGTCAGGCCCTTCCCGTGACGCGCCGTCGACCGATGCCCCGCCGGAGCCGTCGGCGGGGTCGCCAACGGGGCGCCGGAGCGGCTCCGTGGCGGGGGCCGGCGAAGCGGCGGCGGCCATGCGGTCGAGGGCCGCGTCGTCCGCGCCGACGAGGCGGGTGACGGCCCGGACCTTCGAGTAGGAGATCCGGCCGGCCGCGAACGCCTCGGTGATCCGGGGCAGCCGGGTCAGCGCGTGCGCGACGCGCAGGTGCTCGGTGGCGGTGCGCAGGCTCATCCCCGCGCGCCAGGTCAGCCAGTGGGCGCAGGACCGGACGCCGACGCCGCACCAGCCGCCGCGGTCGTCGAACTCGGCGAGCAGGCGCAGGAACCGGCACTCGGCGGCGGCGATGTGGCCGGCGAGACCGAGGAGCTCGGACTCGAGATCCGGCAGGCTCAGCTCACCGGCGGGCGTGGTCGTGAGGGTGGAGGTCGGCACGGCACTCTCCTTCGTCGAACGTGTGTTCGATTGGAGTGTGCCGGGTGGGTCCGACAGTTCCGGTCCGCACCGACGGTGGGATCCGGCCCGGACCGGGGCGATCGCGTTCCGCGGAACGCGGCCGCGCGGTTGCGTGGTCGCCTACGTCCGCAGGTCGGAGAGACGGACGGACTGTCCGCCGGACCCCTCCCGGTCCACCGGCCGGCGGGCATCCGGGCCCGGGATCGCGTTCCGCGGAACGTGCGCCGGGGTGTGGGAGCGCGGTCCGGCCGCCTGTCGGGGTCCGGGTGCACGGGGACTGTCGAGGCCGTCCGTGGGGACCGCGCCGCGGGCGCGGTACGCGGGCTCGACCACGGCGCTCCGAGAGCGGACCGCGTTCCGCGGAACGCGATCCGGAGTCGTCGACGACGCCCCTCGGCTCGCGCGCGCACCCTCACGCTGTGCCGCTGTGCCGCCGTGACGTGAGGAAGGGCGGGCGGAGAGGGGTGGCCGGGACGTCGGGGTCAGAGGAGGCCGAGCTTGGTGGCCGCATAGACCGCCTCGGCACGACGCGACACCATCAGCTTGCGCATCAGGTTGCCGACGTGGAACTTGACCGTCGTCTCGGAGATGAACAGCTCGGCGCCGATCGCGCGGTTGGACAGCCCCCGGGCCAGCAGGCGGAGCACGTCCAGCTCACGGTCGGTCAGCCGTTCCCGGTCGGGCATCCCGCCGGACAGCGACCGCACCATCGCCGACGCCGACCGGGCGTCGAACGCGCTCTCCCCGCGGGACACCGCGCGGATGGCACGGACGAGTTCGGTGGTGTCGACGTCCTTCACCACGTAGCCGCGGGCGCCGGCCTGCACCGACTCGACGACGAGGCGGTCCTCGGCGAAGGTCGTCAGCACCAGCACCCCGATGCCGGGGTGGTCGGCGCACAGCTTGCGGCAGACCTCGAGACCGTCGGTCTGCGGGCCGGACGCCAGCTTGAGGTCGAGCAGCACCACCTGCGGCCGGCCGGTCGCGACGGCGGCGAACGCCTCCGGTGCGCTGCCCGCCTCGCCGACGATGCGCAGGTCGTCCTCGCGCTCCAGGACCGCGCGCAGCCCCTGGCGCATGATCGAGTGGTCGTCGACCAGCACGATCCGGATCGGCCGCGCCACGACGCCCGCGGGACCGGGACCGGTGCGGGTCGCCGCGGTCCCGCCGGACCCGTGCATCCCGCCGCCCGGCGCGTTCCCGCCGCCCTGCCCGGGGCCCGCCTGACCGGGGATGCCGTGACCACCGCCGTGACCGCCCCCGTGACCACCGCCGTGGCCGGGGCCGCGCGCGCCGACACCGGCCCCGCCGCGGGCATCCGGTCCGCCGCCGCTGCGGGCGTCCGTGCCGGTGCGGCCCCGGGCGGCGCCGCCGGTGGCGTGCCCGGGACCTCCCGGGGCGGTCCGTGTGCCGCTGCTCATCCGAGCTCCTTCCCCGGCGTCCCGATCGGGACGTCCACCTGCACCTGCAGCCCACCGATCCGCGAGCGGCGGAACCGCAGGGTCCCGCCCATCTCGCGGGCGCGGGCGTCCATGTTCACGAGGCCGCGGTGCTCCCCGGAGGGGCCGCGGACCGACGCCGCACGCAGCGTGCGGCGGATCTGCTCGGGGGAGGCGCCGCCGTCGTCGGAGATCGACAGGCGGACGCGGCCGTCGGCGTAGGCCAGCCGCACCACCGCCCGCGAGGCCGACGCGTGCATCGCCGTGTTGAACAACGCCTCGCCGGCGATCCGGAACAGCGACTGCTCGTGCTCGTGCGGCAGCGGCACCGGGGCCCCGCCGATCGTCACCTCGACCCGCAGCTCGTCGGGCATGTGCACGGTGGACAGCTGCCGCAGCATCGAGGGCAGGTCCTTGTCGGCGTGGTCGTCGTCGTTGAGTGCGTAGATCGCCGACCGCAGCTGCTCGACGGCGCGCCGCGTCAGGTCCTTGGCCGTGTCGAGGTGCTGGAGCAGGTCCGGCTCGGTGATCTCCGACCGGCACAGCTCGATGTGCATCCCGGCCGACAGGGCGTACTGGGTGACGCTGTCGTGCAGCTCGCGGGCGATGCGGTGCCGCTCGTTGTCGAGGACCTCCCGCTGGCGGGCCGCGCCGAGTGCCTGCTGGGTGAGCATCAGCTCGTCGTTGCGGACGCGCAGGTCCTCGGCCTGGGCCGCGGTGCGCGCGTGCAGCCGCTCGGCCCGCTCCAGCAGCGCGCAGTTCTGCAGCGCCGAGGCCGTCTGACCGGCCAGGATGCGCAGCACCGAGTGGTCGGTGTCGTCGATGTGGCGTTCCGGCGGCGTCCACGCGACGAACCCGCCGACGGTGCGTCCGTCGAGCCGGATCGGGACGTGCAGATGCCGGGGACGCGGGTCGTCGCCGTGGTGGTGGAGGTGGCCGTCGCCGGCGTGCAGCCGTTCCACGTGCCGGCGCACGCGCTCGGGCACCGACCCCAGGTCGGCCCACTCGACACCGTCCGGTCCGAGGACGACGTGCCGCGGCGCGGCGTCGGGCAGCTCGCCGTCGACGAGCCCGAGCACCACCCAGTCCGCCGACAGGTGGTCGGCGGCCGCGTCGGCGACCGCCCGGACCAGGGCCTCGGAGCCCTCCATCGTGCGGACCAGCGCGGCCGAGATCCGGTCCAGTGCGAGGATGACCCGGCGCAGCCGCTCGGCTCCCTCGCGGTACTCCGGGTAGAACGACGGCTTGCCCGTCCGCAGGCCGGTGAGCTGGTCGAGGTCGGGGCGGGCCCGGGCCCCGGCGGCCGGCGACGAGGGCGGTGCGGGTGTGCGGCGGCGCGGGAAGCGGGCGGCGGCGGTCACCGCGAGGGCCTCCGTGCGGGCGTCACAGCGCTTCCCGGAACAGGTTCTCGATCTGCTCCACGCTCGCCGTGCGCGGGTTGGTGGTCAGGCAGGCGTCGCCGAGGGTGAGCCGGGACAGCCGTGGGACGTCGGCTTCGCGCACCCCGATCGCGGCGAGCCCGGTCGGGACGCCGACCTCGTCGGCCAGCTTGCGGACCTCGGTCGCGACCATGTCCACGGCCTCGTCGCCGGGCATCCCCGGCCGGGCGGGCAGCCCCATGGCCTGGGCGATCGGGACGAAGCGCGCCGCGTCGGCGTCGGAGGCCGAGCCGTTGAACCGGATCACGTGCGGCAGCAGCACCCCGTTGATCAGGCCGTGCGGCAGGTCGAGCATGCCGCCGACCTGGTGGCTCATCGCGTGGGTGGCGCCGAGGATCGCGTTCGTGAACGCCAGGCCCGCCTCGAGCGCGGCCTGCGCCATCGCGGTGCGGGGGCCGTCGTCGTGGCGGCGGATCATCGTTGTCGGCAGGTTGGCGTGGACGAGCGCGACCGCGTGCAGCGCGTGGGTGTCGGTCAGCGGGCCGTGGGCCAGCGACACGAACGCCTCGATGCCGTGGGTCAGCGCGTCCAGGCCGGTCGCGGCGTTGAGCCAGTCCGGCATGGTGACGAGCAGCCGCGGGTCGATCACCGAGACGTCCGGGACCAGGGCCCGCCCCATGATGGTGATCTTGGTGAGACGTGCCGTGTCGGTGATGATGCAGAACTGCGAGACGTCGGCGCCGGTGCCCGAGGTCGACGGCACCATCACCAGCGGCGGGATCGGGTTGGCGATGCGGTCGATGCCCTCGTAGTCGAGGATCGTGCCGCCGTTGGCCGCGAGCAGGGCGACGCCCTTCGCGGCGTCGATCACCGAGCCGCCGCCGACGCCGATCACCACGTCGCAGCCGGAGCTCTCGTAGCGCTCGAACCCGGCCTGGATCTCGTGGTCCTTCGGGTTCGGGGTGATCTCGTTCCACAGCTGCGGGCGCAGGCCCGCGGCGCGCAGGTGGCGCAGCAGCTCGGCGGGCCACCCGGCCTCGGTCACCCCCGGGTCGGTGACGACGAACGGCCGGCGCGCACCGAGCCGCAGAGCGGCGTGCGCGGTCTCCGGCAGCGAGTCCGGCCCGAAGACGATCTCGGGGGCGTGGAACTTGGACAGCCGCGGCCGCGGCTCCCGCGGGCTGTGCGCCGCGCGGACGGTGTAGCCCTCGTCGGTGCCGGACGTGCCGGTCTCCCCGTCGAGCACGAGAACGGTCTCCCGTCGCACGGTCCCGCGGTGCCCGTGGTCAGGGGCGACGGAGCCGGCCGAACCGGTGAGGACCACGTTGCCCTCCTCCTGCTGCTGCACGTTTCGACTCGCCGCTCGACGACGGCGACGAGCGGCTCGGTCACGAGCGTGTGGCCCACGGTACAGGGACACCCCCTCCCCGGACCCGTTCGATCGGCGGGCGGCAGAACGGACCGCAGGTCGGGGCCGGTGTCCGGACCGGCCCCGTCCTGACCGAAAGCGGAGGGACTCAGGACGCGTGGATGGGCCCCTCGCGTTCGGCCAGCCGGATGCCCTCGCCGCCCCAGTGCTGGGCGATCATCTCCGCGGCGATCGACACCGCGGTCTCCTCCGGGGTGCGGGCGCCCAGGTCCAGCCCGATCGGCGACGACATCTTCGCGATCTCGGCCTCGGTCACGCCCCGCTCGCGCAGGCGCTCGAGCCGGTCGTCGTGGGTGCGCCGCGAGCCCATCGCCCCGATGTAGCCGACCTCGGGCAGCCGCAGCGCGACCTCCAGCAGCGGCACGTCGAACTTCGGGTCGTGGGTGAGCACGCACAGCGCGGTGCGCTGGTCGATCCGGCCCGCGTCGGCCTCGGCCTGCAGGTACCGGTGCGGCCACTCGACGACGACCTCGTTGGCCCCCGGGAAGCGGCTCGCGGTCGCGAACACCGGACGGGCGTCGCAGACGGTCACCCGGAAGCCGAGGAAGGTGCCCATCCGGGCCACCGCGGCGGCGAAGTCGATCGCCCCGAACACGATCATGCGGGGCGGCGGCGCGAACGACTCGACGAAGATCTGCAGACCCTCCCCGCGACGCTCGCCGTGGACGCCGTAGGTCAGCGTCGCGTTGCGGCCGGAGTCGAGCAGACCGCGGACGTCGTCGCGCACGGCGTCGTCGATCCGGTCCGAGCCGGTGCCGCCCTCGGTCCGGTCCGGCCAGACGATCAGGCGCCTGCCGAGCAGCTCCGAGGGGCCCGCGACGACCGTGGCCACCGCGACCGGGTCCTCGTCGCGGATCGCCTCGGCGATCCGGCCGAGCTGTGCGTAGGTCTCCGGGGTCACCTTCTCCACGAAGATGTCGAGGATGCCGCCGCAGGTCAGGCCGACGGCGAACGCGTCGTCGTCGGAGACGCCGTAGCGCTGCAGCACCGGTCGTTCCTCGGACAGCACCTGCTGCCCGAGCTCGTAGACCGCGCCCTCGACGCACCCGCCCGAGACCGAGCCGACGGCCTCGCCCGCCGGGCCGACGAGCATCGATGCCCCCGGCTGGCGCGGTGCGGACCGGAAGGTCCCGACCACCGTCGCGAGCGCGGCCGGCTCACCGTTCTTCCACCAGCCTTCGAGCTGGTCGATCACGTCACGCATTGCGCACCACCTCGAGCAGTTTCTCCAGCGTGTCCAGGCTGTGCCCGGCCAGCAGGTCGTCCAAGTGCGGAAGGGCCGCGACTATTCCCCCCTGGACCGGGGCGTAGCCGTCCTTGCCCGCGTGCGGGTTGACCCAGACCAGCCGGTGGGCCAGCCGGGACAGCTGCTCGGCCTGAGTGCCGAGCAGCTCGGTGCCTCCGCGCTCCCAGCCGTCGGAGAAGACGACCACGACCGCCCGCCGGGCCGCACCGCGGCGTCCCCAGCGGTCGACGAAGGCCTGCAGCACCTCGCCCAGCCGGGTGCCGCCCGACCAGTCCGGGATGGCCCTGCCCGCGGCGCGCAGCGCGTGCTCGGGGTCGCGCAGCCGCAGCTCACGGGTGATGCGGGTGAGCCGGGTGCCCAGGGTGAACGCCTCGACCGAGCGCGGCGAGCGACGGACGACGACGTGGGCGAAGCGCATCAGCGCGTCCGCGTAGGGCTCCATCGACCCCGAGACGTCGATCAGCAGCACGACCTTGCGCGGCCGGCGCGAGGTGTCGCGCCGGGCCAGCCGGAAGATCTCGCCCTGGTTGCGCAGCGCCGTGCGCAACGTGCGCTGCGGGTCGGCCTCGCCGTGCCGGTTCCGCCTGCGGCGCCGCGACGCCCGGGTCGGCGGCTCCGGCTTCAGCAGGGTCATCAGCCGGCGCAGGTGCTCGCGCTCGGCGGGGGAGAGCTCCCCGAGGTCGCGGTTGCGCAGGATCTCCGCGCCGGTCGCGGCGGCCTTGATCTGCGGGCCGTCGGTGTCGTCGGGGTCGTCCTCCCCGCCCTCGCTGCCGGGCAGCAGCGCGGCCAGCTTGGGTGGTGCGGGCGGGCGGTCGTCACGGTTGCTCGACGGGCGGTTGCTGGTCGGCTCGAACCAGGACGGGAACGCCAGGTCGTACCGGACGATGTCGTCGGGGTCGGCGCACAGCGTCAGTCGGCCTGCCCAGTACGCCTGGTCCCGGTCGGTGACCTCCAGGGTGTCGAGCGCCTGCAGGTAGGCGGTCACCCGGTCCTGGGTGACCGGGACCCCCGCCGCGCGCAGGACCTCGGTGAACCCGACGAATCCGGTCAGCAGCTCGTCGGTGGTGCCGGT
This sequence comes from Pseudonocardia sp. ICBG162, assembly GCF_020496225.1. Lineage (NCBI taxonomy): Bacteria > Bacillati > Actinomycetota > Actinomycetes > Pseudonocardiales > Pseudonocardiaceae > Pseudonocardia > Pseudonocardia sp. ICBG162. The sequence goes on along the minus strand of NZ_JAHLJD010000031.1, from coordinate 886,306 downwards.
GGGCTCCGCCGCGGGCGGCCGTGGCGGGGCCGCGGGGGACGGGCTCGGGGGGACGGTCATCGCGGCCGGGTCAGGACGCCAGCAGGGTGTCGAGCTGCTTGTGGACCCGGTCGGCGTCCTCCCGGTACTTGAGGACGGCCCCGAGGGTGCGCGCCGCCGACTCCGGATCCAGGTGCCGGGCACCGATCAGCTGCAACGCCCGGGCCCAGTCCAGGGTCTCGGCGACGCCCGGGGGCTTGATCAGGTCGGCGTGGCGCAGCTTCTGCACGGCCCGCGCGACCGACGCGGCGAGGCGCTCGGGCACCTCGGGCAGCCTGCTGTGCAGGATCTCGATCTCGCGCTCGATGTTCGGGTGCTCCAGCCAGAGATAGAGGCAGCGCCGCTTGAGCGCGTCGTGCACCTCGCGCGTCCGGTTCGAGGTGAGGACGACGACCGGCGGCGTCGCGGCGCGCACCTCCCCGAGCTCGGGGATGGTCACCGCGTGCTCGGTGAGGACCTCCAGCAGGAAGGCCTCGAACTCGTCGTCGGCGCGGTCGATCTCGTCGATGAGCAGCACCGACGGGCTGGTGCGCAGCGCCTGCAGGATCGGGCGGGCCAGCAGGAAGCGCTCGTCGTAGAGGCCGGCCTCGACGCTGTCCGGGTCGAACCCGTCGCGCCCGCTCGCGGCCTCCAGGGTGCGCAGGTGCAGCAGCTGCCGGGGGAAGTCCCAGTCGTAGAGGGCCTGACCGGCGTCGATACCGTCGTGGCACTGCAGGCGGATGAGCGGTGCGTCCAGCGTGGCGGCCAGTGCCTGGGCCAGCGCGGTCTTACCGGTCCCCGGCTCGCCCTCGCAGAAGAGCGGACGGTTCATGCGCATGGCGAGGAAGGCCGCCGTCGCGAGACCGTCGTCGGCGAGGTAGCCGGTCGCGCGCAGCGCGTCGGCGAGCTCGTCCGGGCTCCCGGGGCCGGGTGCGGGTTCGTTCACCGAACCAGCATTCAGGACGAGCGGTGAACGCGGCCACACCAGGAGGGCCCCTCCTCACCGCGCGGGCGGGTCCGGGACCTCCCCGTGAAGACGAACGAGGGGCCCGGAAGGTTCGAGTTGCTTCCGGATCAGAAATGTTCACGACCGCGAGATAGGTCCATGATGTGAAGCCGTTGACCAGTGCGTTTAGGGAGAATCTGATAATTACATCGTTGTTACAGTGATTCCGCTCACGGGCCCCTTCATTGACGAATTCTTTCCGCGCATTCACCTTTCTCGTCGGCCGGTCCACCGGAGCGGCCGCCTGAACGAGTCACACATCCGGACCCGCCGCGCCGAACCACCCCCGTCCCGCGGCTGTCCGGTCCGTCGAGGAAACGGAACGGGACGGGGACGAGAGAGACCACCTCCGCGGGCGTCATGGACGTCGCTCCCCGGTCCCGATCGACGCACCCGCGACGACACGGTGGGCACAACTGTGCCCTGGGGACCTCCTGCGCGGAGTGTGCGTGTCCTCGGGACGGCGCGGTGGGAGCGAAACGATGACCAAGGGACCCAAGGGCCGAAGTCTCCTGCGCATGGCTGCGGCGGGTGTCGTCGCGGTCGGCGCGACGGCTGCGATCGCCGGTACCGCCAACGCCGCCCCGGACAGTGTCTGGGACCAGCTCGCCCAGTGCGAGAGCGGCGGGAACTGGTCGATCAACACGGGTAACGGGTACCATGGTGGGCTGCAGTTCTCGCCGTCCACCTGGTCCGCCTACGGCGGCCAGGGCTCGGCGTACAACGCCAGCCGCTCCGAGCAGATCGCCGTCGCCGAGAAGGTGCTGGCCGCCCAGGGCTGGGGCGCCTGGCCGTCCTGCTCGAAGAAGCTGGGCATCACCGGCTACTCGGCCGACACCAACAAGCGTGTGAAGGCGTCGGCCCCCGCCGCCGCGCCGAAGAAGGCCGCCGCCCCGGCCGCCGGTGGCTACACCGTCAAGTCGGGCGACACGCTGGGCCGGATCGCGGCCGCGCACGGCACCTCGGTGGCGAAGCTGGCCGCCGCGAACGGCATCGGCAACGTGAACGTGATCAGCGTCGGCCAGGTCCTGAACCTCGGCTGATCCCGCCGACCGTCCCCGGACCGCCATCCGGGACGGACGGCACGGGGCGCGCGGTGTCCCCAGCACCCGCCCCGGCGGACGACGGCCCGGGTCCCCTTCCCCTCGCGGGGAGGCGGACCCGGGCCGTTCCGTCGTTCCGGGGGTGCGCGGCCGGATCAGGTCGAGTTGACCCATTCGTCGGAGCCGTCGGCGAACCGCTGGTGCTTCCAGACCGGCAGCAGCCGCTTCACCTCGTCGACGAGCTCGGCGCAGGCGGTGAACGCCTCCCCGCGGTGCTCGGCGGCGACGGCGCAGGCGAGGGCGACCTCGCCGATGTCGAGCGGGCCGACCCGGTGGCTGACCGCGAGCGCCCGGACGCCGGGGGAGTGCGCGGCCACCTGCTCGGCGACCTCGGCGACGATCCGGGCGGCCGTCGGGTGCGCGCTGTACTCCAGTCCGTGCACCGACTTGCCGCCGTCGTGGTCGCGCACGACGCCGGCGAAGGTGACGACCGCGCCGGCCGCGGCGTGCTCGACCAGGCGGGCGTGCTCGTCGACGTCGAGCGGCTCCTCGCCGACGGCCGCACGCAGGACCGTCGCGGTCCGCGTGGTCGCGGGTTCGGTCATCGGTGGTCTCCTCCGTGCAGCTGGTCGACCGCGTGGTCGAGGACCCCGGCGAGCATGCCGAGGCCGTCCTTCACCCCGCCCGGGGAGCCGGGCAGGTTGACGATCAGGGTGCGGCCCGCGACCCCGGCCAGGCCGCGGGAGAGCACCGCGGTGGGCACCTTCTCCTCCCCGGCGCGGCGGATCGCGTCGGCCAGGCCCGGGATCTCGTGGTCGAGCACGGCCCGGGTGACCTCGGGGGTGGCGTCGGTGGGGGAGATGCCGGTGCCCCCGGTGGTGACGACGACCGCGACCCCGTCGGCGACGGCCGCCCGCAGCGCCTGCCCGACCGGCTCGCCGTCCGGCACGACGACCGGGTCCGGGGTGTCGTAGCCGCGCTCGCGCAGCCAGGCGACGATCGGCGGCCCGCCGCGGTCGGTGTAGACGCCCGCCGCGGCGCGGTTGGACGCGGTGACGACCCGGGCGGTGCGCGCGGCGGTCATGCCCCGCGCTCCCACAGCCCGGTCTTGCCGCCCTCCTTGCGCTCGACGCGCACGGCGTCGAGCACGGCGGCCGGGTCCACGGCCTTGATCATGTCGTGCAGGGTGAGCCCGGCGACGGCGACCGCGGTCAGCGCCTCCATCTCCACCCCGGTGCGGTCGGTGGTGCGGACCTCGGCGCGGATGGCGACCCGGCCGGCGTCGCCGTCGGTGGCCGGGGTCAGGTCCAGCGTCACCCCGCTGATCGCGATCGGGTGGCAGAGCGGGACGAGGTCCGGGGTGCGCTTGGCGCCCATGATCCCGGCGATGCGGGCGGTGGCGAGTGCGTCGCCCTTGGGGAGGCCGTCGGTCTCCAGCAGGTGCACGACCTCGGCCGTGGTGTGCACGGTCCCGGTCGCGACGGCGGCGCGGCGGCCGGGCTGCTTGTCGGAGACGTCGACCATCCGGGCCGCCCCGGCGTCGTCGACGTGGCTGAGCGCGGGGCCGGGCCGGTTGTGCTCGGTGGTCACGACCCCGACAGTACGGGGGGCGTCGGTAGGGTGGCCCCCGCCACTCCGTGTGCACGGACCGGGGCCCCCGGATGGCCCAGTGACTGTGATCTGTATCACGTTTGTGGAACCGATCGCACTGTTTGCGCGAACGTTTCCCGTTCGTGATCGGGGCTCGTCACCTGCGCAAACGCAGGGCCCGAACATCATGTGTCCGGTACGTCCGACGCCACGCCGTGTCGCCGTCGACTTTCGCGTCGTCCTGACGTGACCTACCTTCGGTCCCGGTTCGGCCGACTCCCCCATGCGGTCGGGCTCCGGTGCCGCAACGCTCCCTGTCCGGCGGTCCACCGGCCCCCGAGGTATCGGTGTGGGACAGGGCCGATCGTCAGACGGATCGGTGGCCGCTCCCCCGGCCGCCGGAACGGGCACCCACTCCCCGGGTGCGGTTCGGGTCGCGTCACGCGGGAGACCTGCCATGCCTCGTTACCGTGGGAAACACCGTAAACCGAGCACCGCCGGCCGCACGATCGTCCGGACCGCCGTCGCCGGTGCCGTCCTCGGCGCCCCGATGCTGGCCGTCGTGGGCACCGCGAACGCCGCCACCGACTCCACCTGGGACTCGCTCGCGCACTGCGAGAGCACCGGGAACTGGGCCGCGAACACCGGCAACGGCTACTACGGCGGCCTGCAGTTCAGTCCGAGCACCTGGAAGGCCTACGGCGGCGGCGAGTACGCCACGTCGGCGCACCAGGCCACCCGGGCCCAGCAGATCGCCGTCGCCGAGAAGGTCCTGGCCGCCCAGGGCTGGAACGCCTGGCCGTCGTGCTCGTCGAAGACCGGCGCGTCCGGGTCCGCCACGCCGCGGACCCTGGAGACCGACACCGGCACCCGGGCCCCGGAGCGCGTGAAGGCCAGCGCCCCCGCGGCGTCGTCCGGCGGCACCTACACGGTGAAGTCCGGCGACACCCTGGGACAGATCGCGGCCGCGCACGGCATCGCGAACTGGAAGGACCTGCTGTCCAAGAACCCGGGCCTCGGCGCCGGGCACCTGATCACCCCCGGCCAGGTCATCAACACCTGATCCCGGCACGACGATGCCCCGGTCCCTCCGCGAGGGACCGGGGCACGCGTGTGTCGGGGGCCGGTGCTGCGGCTCAGGTACCGGCGAGGCGGCGCAGCTGCCCCGGGGTGTCGACATCGTCCGGGACGGCGACGTCGCCGCACTCGACCAGCTCCACGTCGGAGCGGCCGGCCAGGTAGTCACGGGCGCCGGAGTCCCCGGAGGACAGCGCGACGACCCCGGACCAGTGGTCCCGGCCGAGCAACACCGGGTGCCCGGGGACGCCGTCGAACGCGGCGCGCCGCAGCGACGACGGCCCGGCGCCGTCGACGACCCGGCGGATCGCCTCCGGCCCGATGCCCGGCAGGTCGACCAGGTGCACCAGCGCCGCGCCGGTGCCGGGCAGGTGGGTCAGCGACCCGAGCCCGCGCCGCAGCGACGCACCCATGCCCTCGTCCCAGTCCTCGGCGACCACGACACCGACGTCACTGCCGTCGGTACCGAGGCCGGCGCCGCGCAGCACGTCGGTGACGTCGTCGGCGCGGGCGCCGAGCACGACGGTGACCGGGCCGCACCCACCCGCCTGCAGCGCTTTCACCGCCCGCACCGCGAGCGGCTCACCGTGCAGTCGGACCAGCGCCTTCGGGGTGCCCATGCGGCGCCCGGCGCCGCCCGCGAGCAACAGGCCGGCGACCACGGTCAGCGGTTGATCTCGGTGACCGGGTGCTCGTAGGGCACGCTCGCGACCGGGAACTCGATGTCACCGAACGGCGACATGTTTCCCTGGACGCTGCCCAGGAGCTCGGTGACCGGGTGGTCGCCGTCCTCGGAGTGCGGCCACTCCGGGTGGATCCGGTCCTGCTTCGCGGGCTTGGCGGCCATCGCGTCCTCCAGCGTCGTCGTCCGGTCCCGGGCGGGACCGCGGCAGTCTCCTGTGCCCAGTATCGCGGACGCGGGCGCGGCTGTCCGCCCCGGTGCGCCCGCGATCGTCCGACTACCCTGGCGATGATGCAGACGTCCCTGGTCGAGTGGTTGCGCGGGCAGGACGACGGGTTCCTCGCCGCGCTGCTGCGCGCGCGTCCGGACCTCGCCGTCCCACCCCCCGGCGACCTCACCGTGCTCGCGACCCGCGCCTCGATCCGGGCGTCGGTGCAGCGCGCCTGTGAGGACCTGGGCACCGTCGCGCTGACCGTGCTGGACGCGCTGGTGCTGGCGACGGCCTGGCGGACCCCCGCCGACGCGACGACGCCCGGCGCGGGCCTGCGCGGCTGGCTCGGCGCCGACGTCGACGCGGCCACCGTCGCCGAGGGACTCGCCGCGCTGCGCGACCGCGCGCTGGCCTGGGGTCCGGACGACGCGGTGTCGCTGGTCCCCGCGGCCGCCGACGTCGTCGGGCCGTGGCCCGCCGGGCTCGGCGCCCCCGCCACCGGTGCGGCGGCGGGCCCCGAGCTCGGCACGCTGCTCGCCGGGGTGGGCGACGACGAGCGCAAGGTCCTCGACGTGCTCGCCCAGGGCCCGCCGGTCGGCCGCTCCCGCAATGCGAACGGCTCGACCGGGCCGGTCGGCTCGCTCGTCGACAAGGGACTGCTCGTGCGCCGCGACGCCGACACCGTCGAGCTGCCCCGCCAGGTCGCGCTCGCCCTGCGCGGCGACCGTCCGATGGGGCCGCTGGACCTGTCCCGGCCGGACGTCCCGCTGCGCGCGCGGGAGACCTCGCTGGTCGACGGCACCGGCGCGGGGGCTGCGCTGCAGTTCCTGCGCCGCACCGACCTGCTCCTGGAGTGGCTGGCGCGGGAGTCCGTGCCGGTGCTGCGCTCGGGCGGGTTCGGCGTCCGCGAGCTCAAGCGTGCGGCGAAGGCGGCCGACACCGACGAGCCGACCGCCGCGCTGATCCTGGAGATCCTGCACGCCGCGGACCTGGTCGGGGCGACCGAGTCGGTGGCCCCGGAGTGGCTGCCGACCACCACGTGGGACGTCTGGGGGACCGGCCCTGAGGAGTCCCGCTGGGCGGTGCTGGCCCAGGCCTGGCTGGAGCTGCCGCGGCTGCCCGGGCTGGTGGGGCGCCGCGACGAGACCGGCAAGCCGATCACCGCCCTGTCCGACGGGCCGCGCCGTCCGCCGGCCGCGCGGGACCGCCGCCGGGTCCTGGACGCGCTCGCCGACCTCGCGCCCGGCACCTCGGTGGGGTCGCCGGAGGACCTGGCGCGGCTACTGGCCTGGCACGCCCCGCGGCGCGGCGGACGGCTGCGCGACGAGACGGTCGGCTGGACGGTCGCCGAGGCCACCGCGATCGGCGTGGTCGCCCTCGACGCGCTCACCACGGCCGGACGGGTGCTGCTCGACCCGGCCCTGCGCCCGGACCCGGCGCACCCCACCCGGCACCCCACCGAGCTGGCCGCGACGCTGCACGCGGCGCTGCCCGCCCCGGTGGAGGAGATCCTGCTGCAGGCCGACCTGACCGCCGTCGCACCCGGGCGGCTGTCGGCGGACCTCGCGCACGAGCTCGCGATCCTGGCCGAGGTCGAGTCCGCGGGCGGCGCCACGGTGTACCGCTTCACCGAGCGCAGCCTGCGCCGGGCGCTGGACACCGGCCGCACCGCCGACGACGTCCGCGCGATCCTCGAGGCCCGCTCCCGCACCCCGGTCCCGCAGACCCTGACCTATCTCGTGGACGACGTCGCCCGCCGGCACGGCAGGCTGCGCGGCGGCGCGGTCAGCTGCTTCCTGCGCTCCGACGACGAGGTGCTCCTGTCCGAGGTGCTCGCCCACGAGGCGGCCGAGGAGCTGGGGCTGCGCCGGATCGCCCCGACCGTCGTGGTCAGCTCGCTGCCGCTGGCCGAGGTGCTCGACGGGCTGCGGGCCGCCGGGTTCAGCCCGGCCGCGGAGGACGCGGGCGGCGCCGTCGTCGACCTCGGGCCGAAGGGGCGGCGCACCGAGCCGCGGCTGCGTCGCGGCACCCGCGACGCCGGCCGGGTCGTCGACCGGTCCCCGACGAACCGGGCCGAGGAGCTCGTCGAGCGGCTGCGGGCGGGGGACCGCCTGGCCGGGGTGCGCGACAGCGTCGCCGGGCGGCGTGAGCTCACCGGCGCGACCGGGAACCTGGCCTCGCTGCAGGAGGCGGTGCGCGAGGGCCGGACCGTGTGGATCGGCTACGTCGACGCGCACGGCGTCGCCGGGGACCGGGTGCTCGCGCCGGTCTCGGTCGGCGGCGGGTACGTCGAGGGCCGTGACGCGCTCGACGGCGAGCTGCGCCGCATCCAGCTGCACCGCATCACCTCGATCGCGCCGGTGGACGCCGGATCGGAGCAACCGGCCGGACGCGACTAGCCCCGGACGCGGTACCGCGGCGGCGCCGGCACGCGAGGTGCCGGCGCCGCCGCGGTGTCCGGGTCGGTCGGGTACGGGTCAGCGCGCGCCGGCGGCCATCCGCTGGTGCATCGCGTGCTGCACCAGCGCGATCAGGGTCTCCTTGGTCGACTGCCGGTGCCGGGCGTCGCACACGACCATCGGGACGGCCGGGTCGATCGACATCGCCTCGCGCACGTCGTCGAGGGTGTGCTGCAGCTGCCCGTCGAAGGCGTTGACCCCGACGACGTAGGGCAGGCCACGGTCCTCGAAGAAGTCGATCGCGGCGAAGGAGTCGGCCAGGCGCCGGGTGTCGACGAGGACGACGGCGCCGATCGCGCCGCGGACCAGGTCGTCCCACATGAACCAGAACCGCTGCTGGCCCGGCGTACCGAACAGGTAGAGCACCAGGTCGGAGTCCAGCGAGACGCGGCCGAAGTCCATCGCGACGGTCGTGGACCGCTTGTTGGGGGTGGCGGAGAGGTCGTCGTGCGACGCGCTCGCCTCGGTCATCACCGCCTCGGTGGTCAGCGGCATGATCTCCGAGACCGATCCGACGAAGGTGGTCTTCCCGACGCCGAACCCACCGGCCACCACGATCTTGGCCGACATCGTCGCGGCACGGGCCATCCCGGCCGCGGGCTGGGGCGGCTGTGGCCTAGAGCCGACGGAGTCCACTCAACACCCTTTCCATCAGCGCGAGGTCCGGCGCGTTGCCGGGGGTGCTCGCGGTCTGGTGAACGGTCACCGTGCCGTTCGAGGCCATGTCCCCGAGCAGCACCCGGGCCACGCCCAGGGGGAGCGACAGCAGCGCCGCGACCTCGGCCACCGAGCGGGTCTGCTCGAGCAGCAGGTCGGCGACGGAGCGGTGCTCCATCGGCAGCCGTTCCAGCTGGCTGCGGGCCCGGTTGCTGACCGAGACCAGGGTCTCGACGGCCAGCTCGTAGCCCGACTTGGTCCGTCCCCGCGTCCAGGCGTAGGGCCGGACGAAGGCGGCGCCACCCGCGGACGGGGGCACCGGCGGCGGCGCTGCCACTGGGTCGTGCGCGGGGCTCGGCCCCGTGTTCTGTGCCGGGTACGGCGACGGCGCCGGCCGGTCCGGCCGGTCACCGGTCCGCTGGGCCTCCAGCTCGGCCGGGGTGGGCGGCAGCCCGTAGGCCGCCGACCCACCGATGGGACCGGTCACCTCGGCCGGGTCCGGCGGTGGGACCGGCCGCCCGGGGGCGGCGACCTCCGGCTCGACGTCGTCCTCCGGACGGTTGCGCCCCCATCGGCGCTTCTTCGGCTTGCGCTTGGAGTCCAGGCTGAACCCGTTCATGACGTCGGCGAACGTCGGCTCGGGGCCGTGTCCGCCCGGGTCCTGGGTCATCGGATCTCACCCGCTCTGGTCGATCCTGGGATGGGGTGCATGACGGTAACGCGTCCTGGGGGTCCGGAGTCGCGGCCTCAGGGCCCGAACGAACCCTGCAGCTCCGCGCGCAGCTCCGGGGTGAGCAGCTGGCCGACCCGGTCGACCAGCAGCGTCATCTCGTAGCCGACGAGGCCGATGTCGCAGCTCGGCGAGGCGAGCACGGCCAGGCAGGAGCCGTCGCTGATCGACATCAGCAGCACGATCCCGCGGTCCATCTCGACGACGGTCTGCACGACGCCACCGGCGTCGAAGCAGCGCGCGGCGCCCTGGGTCAGGCTGACCAGACCGGATGCGACGGCGGCGAGCTGGTCGGCCCGGTCGCGCGGCAGCCGGTCGGACGCGGTCAGCAGCAGCCCGTCGGTCGACACCACGATGGCGTGCGCGACACCCGGGACGCGCTCCGCGAAGTTGGTGACCAGCCAGCCGAAACGGCTCTGGCTCGGCTGTGCCTGCGGTGCCCTCACTGGTTCTCCTCGGGGTCGGACGAGTTCGGTCGGTCCGCGGCGGGCTCGGGGGTGCCGGTCGCGGTGGTGTCCTGCGGGGCACGGGTGCCCTGCCGGTCGTGCTGGTCCTGCGGGTCGTGCTGCTCGGAGTCGCCGTCGACCGTGTCCGTCGTGCCGGCCAGTGCGTTGCGGCGGACACCGGAGGCGCTCTCCCGGCCCTGACGCACGCCCTGCTGGTAGCTGGCGAGACGGCCACGGACGCTCTCGGCGTCCCTCGGCTCCGCCGGAGCGGGGCTGAGCACGGTCGATCCTGCCGCACTGCCCGGGAGCAGTCGCGCCCGCGGGCGTCGCTTGGGCAGTCCGGCGGTCGTCAGGTCGTCACCGGTGGTCTCCGACTCGTCGCCGTCGGTGGCCTCGCGGGCCTGCCGCCAGACGTCGTCGGCGGGGGAGGCGAAGCCCGACGGGGGCGCCGGGGCGTCGGCCGCGGCGGGGGCCGGAGCACCGGCCGGGGCGCCGCCGTTCGGGCCGGCACCGTCCTGCCAGCGGACCGGCACCGAGCGGTTCGAGCGAAACCAGGCGGAGGCGATGTCGTCGAAGATCGGGGTGGTCTGACCCATGTCGAACCCGGTCTGGGCCCGGGCCGACTCGACCGCCCCGGGGCGCCGGAGCTGACCCCGGTCGCCCTCGACGGGCACCTTCGGTGCGAACAGCTCGTCCTGCGAGGAACCGGCGGCGTTCGCGGCGAGGCTCGCCGGGCCCGCGGCCCGGCCACTCTCCCGCTTCGGCAGCGGTGCGGGTGCCTGCCGGCCCGGCGCCTGCTGCACCGGACGCTCCTGCGGCGCCTCCGGGTGCTGAGCCTGTGGGACCGGCTGAGCCTGCTGGACCGGCTGTGCCTGCTGGGAGGCGGGCTGCTGCGGTCCGCGGGCCGGTGCCGGGGGCGGGCCCTGGCGGCCGGGCCCACGGGTGGGCAGCGCCGGTCCGGCGCCGCGGGCCGGCATGACCGGGCGTCGCGACGGGGAGGGGCGGGACCCGTTGGTGCGGGCCGGGAGCGGCCCGCCCATCGGCGTACGGCCGGACGGGCGGATCGTCGGGAGGGCCGCGGTCTCGGGGTCGGTACCGGCGGAGCCGCCGTCCCCGGATCCGGTCTCCCCGGACCCGCCGTCCGCTGCCGAGCCGTCCACGGATGCGGTGTCCGCGGGACGGTCGCCGTCGGCGCCGGTCCCGGGGACCTCCGTGGACGCGGCCGCCCCGGTGGTGTCGTCCGCGGTGGTGTCGGACGGGGCGCTCACGTCGGTTCCGGTCGCGTCCGCGGTCCCGGTCCCGGTCCCGTCGTGGGCGTGACCGTCGGTCCCGCGGGCGTCGGTGCGGTCCCCGGGGGCCGGGGGGAACGGCGCGATGCCGTTCGTCCGGGCCGCGAGCGGGGTCTCCTCCGGGGCGGTCCCGTCGGTGTCCCGGACGGCGTCCCGGTCGGTGGCGTCCTCGGTGTCCCCGTCGGCGTCCCGGTCGGCGACCGTGTCGGTGGCCCGGGGGGCCTCGGAGCCGTCGGTGTCCGGGTCGGTCGCGTCCGGACCGGCCTCGGTGTCGGCGTCGGCCTCCGCGGAGCCCTCGTCGTCGGCCGGGGTCCGCCGCTGGTCCTCGGGACGGTCACCGATCGCCCGGTCCAGGACGACGGTGTCGTCCATGTCGCGGTCGGCGCGGGCCCGGGCCGCGGCGGCCGCCGCAGCGGCACCCGCCAGCCCGAGCGCGGCGGCGGCCGACGGGGCCGCGGTGCCGCCGGAGTGGTCCGCGTCGTCGGTGCCGTCCGTATCGGTGTGGTCGCCGTCGGTGTGGTCGGTGCCGTCGGCGGGGACCGCGGCCTCGGTGTCCTCGGTGTCCGTGAGGGACCCGGCGCCGGTGCCCGCGTCGCCGGACGGGCCGTCACCGTCGCCGGACGGGGCCGGGCCGGTGCCCCGGAACGCCTCGGCGCCGCGCGGGGCGTCGCCGTCGGCGGGACCGGAGCCGGCCTCGTCGGCCGGGGTGAAGACGTCGGCCGGGGTACGCCCGTCGCGCGCGCCGTCCTGCGACGGCGCGAAGGCCGACAGACCCTGCGGGGCGGACCCGTTCAGGGTCGGGGCCGACCCGTCGGCGGTCTGCCCGCCGGCGTCGCCGGGGGCCGCGTTCTTCGTCAGCGACGACCCCGGACGGCGCGTCGGCAGGCTCGAGCCCGAGCCGTTGCGCGCCGTCGTGGACGAGGGCGTACCGGTCTCGAAGGTCGGGGTCATCGGGCCGTCGGAGCCCGCGACCATCGACGGCAGCGACCCACCGCGACCGTTCCCGTTCACCGCGACCGGGGAGTCCGGGCGGGGCCCGTCGGGCGCTCCGCCGCCGGTCAGCGCCGGGGCCGGCAGCTGCGGGGCCTGCTGCTCGCCACCCTGGGGCGGCACGCCGCCCCAGGTGCCCGGGTCGCCGTCGCGGCGCTGCTCGGGCAGCTGCGCGGAGGGCACCAGCTGCGGCGGGACGGTCACCGAGGCGCTCAGCCCACCGGAGCCGCCGCCGACGGCGGCCGAGGCGAGCCGGACGCCGACGCGGTGCCGTGCGGCCAGCCGGCCGACCACGAACAGGCCCATCCGCCGGGAGGCCGACACGTCGACCTCGGCCGGGCCGGACAGGCGCTGGTTGGCGTCGACCAGCTCGGAGTCGGTCATGCCGACACCGCGGTCGGAGATCTCGACCAGCAGCGACTCGTCGGCGGTGCGGGTCGTCGACATGACGACCTGCGAGTCCGGCGGCGAGAAGTTCGTCGCGTTGTCCAGCAGCTCGGCGAGCAGGTGGACGAGGTCGTTCGCGGCGCGACCGGCGATCGTCGCGTTCGGCGGGGTCTGCACGACGACCCGCTGGTACTGCTCGACCTCCGACACCGCGGCCCGCAGGACGTCGACGACCTGCACCGGCGCCACGTTCCGCTTCGCCAGGTCGGTGCCCGCCAGGACCAGCAGGTTCTCGCTGTTGCGGCGCATACGGGTCGCGAGGTGGTCCAGCTGGAACAGGTTCGACAGCTGGTCCGGGTCCTGCTCGTTGCTCTCCAGCTGCTCGATCAGCTGCAGCTGGCGCTCGACCAGCGCCTGCGAGCGGCGGGAGAGGTTGACGAACATCGAGTTGACGTTCTGCTGCAGCGCGGCCTGGTCGGCGGCGAGGCGGATCGCCTGGCCGTGCACGGCGTCGAAGGCCCGTGCCACCTGGCCGATCTCGTCGCGGCTGTCCAGCGGGACCGGCTCGACGAGCGCGTTCGGTGCCTGCCCGGAGCGCATGCTCTGCACCGCCGCGGGCAGCTTCTGCTCCGCGACCTCGAGCGCCGAGCTGCGCAGCAGGCGCAGCGAACGGACCATCTGACGGCCCAGCAGCAGGATGATGCCCGCGGTCAGCAGGATCGTGAGCATCAGCAGCACGGAGTTGAGGCCCGCGGTGTTGCCCGCCTGCTCGGCGGCCGCGGCCCGGCCGTCGACGAACGCCTGCTCGGCGGCGGCGGTGGACTGGTCTACCGCGGCGACGGACCGGTCGACGGCGGCGTTCCACGCGTTCGGGTCGACCGGCGGCGCGACCCCCGGCGGGACCGCGAGTGCCTGGTCGCGCAGCGCGTTGCGCTCGCCGTTCGCCTGGCCCGCGCCGAAGTTCCCGAAGGACTCGGCCTGCTCCGGCGTCAGCGACGACTGGAAGTCACCGGCCGCGGCCTGGAACGAGGCCTCGGCCCCGGTGACCTGCGCGCGCTGCTGCTCCTCCAGCGTCCCCGCGGCGAGCGCGCCACCGATCACGGTGCGCTCGAGCTGCAGGGCCTCGCGGGCGCTCGACCCGGCGGCGATCGCCGTGGTCAGGCCGGCGGTGTCGGCGGTCTGCAGCCGCCCCACCAGCGCCCGGTCCAGCCCCAGCGTGCGCTGGACGACCGTGGTGTAGCGGCCGGTGAGGTCGGCGGCCGCGGTCGGGCCCTCGGCGACCTGCGACCGGATGACCGGCAGCTGGCCCAGCGTGGTGTCCGCCTGCCGGCGGGCCGTGGCCAGGTCGGGGGCCTGCTGCTCGGCGGTGTCGAGCCCCGCCGTGGTGGCCTGCAGCGCCTGGTCGGTCGTGGCCTGCGCCCGGTCGACGGCGGCCCGGTCACCGAGCCGGTTGCCCGCCACGAAGCGGACCGCGGCGTCGCGCTCGGTCTGCAGTGCGCCGGTCAGCGTCTCGATCTGGCGGTGCACGTCGACCAGGCCGCTGCCGCGGCCGAGCTCCTCGGCCACGTTGGCCTGGTCGACGACGCGGACGGCGCCGATGGACAGGGCGAGGACCGTGGGCACCAGACCGACGACCGCCAGCTTGGCGACCAGGCTCCAGTTCCGCGGGTCGAGTCGCTCCGACCACGTGCTCGGGCGTTCCGTGCTGGTCACGGTGGTCACGGCGAGATCTCCCTGTCGGTCTCCGGTCCGGGGACGGGCGGCGCGGCGGGCACGAGGTCGGGGAGCATCAGCTGGTCCGGTGCGCCTTTCGGGGTCACGACGGGAACCGCTCGACCACACCACGACCGACACGGGGCGGCGGTTGCCGCGTCCCGGGGGAGTCGGACGGATATGATCGTGCCGGGTCCCGTCTGTGCGTGACGGACGGCTGCCGAGTCTAGCCCCCGGAACCCCCGTCTCCCGAGTGGCGTAGGGCCGGTTGCCTCATGGTCACGTGACGTGACACACGCCGACCGCTCGTCTCCGCTCGGCGTCCGGCGGACCCGCACCGCTCCGTTCCCCGGCCTCGAGAGGATTCGTTCCGTGACCGACGGCCCCCTGATCGTCCAGTCCGACAAGACGCTGCTGCTCGAGGTCGACCACCCCGACTCCGCGGCGGCCCGTGCGGCCATCGCGCCCTTCGCCGAGCTGGAGCGGGCGCCCGAGCACGTCCACACCTACCGGGTCACCCCGCTGGCCCTGTGGAACGCGCGCGCCGCCGGGCACGACGCCGAGCAGGTCGTCGACGCGCTGGTCCGCTGGGCCCGCTACCCGGTCCCGCAGCCGCTCCTGGTCGACGTCGTCGACACGATGGGGCGCTACGGGCGGCTGCAGCTGTCCAACCACCCCGCGCACGGCCTCGTCCTCACCGCGCTGGACCGCGCCGTGCTGGAGGAGATCCTCCGGCAGAAGAAGATCAGCCCGATGCTGGGCGCGCGGCTCGACGACGACACCGTCGTCGTGCACCCGTCCGAGCGCGGGCACCTCAAGCAGGCGCTGCTCAAGGTCGGCTGGCCTGCCGAGGACCTCGCCGGGTACGTCGACGGCGAGGCCCACCCGATCGCCCTGGAGCAGGACGGCTGGACGCTGCGCGACTACCAGCAGCAGGCCGTCGACGGGTTCTGGGAGGGCGGCTCGGGCGTGGTCGTGCTGCCCTGCGGCGCCGGCAAGACGCTGGTCGGTGCGGCCGCGATGGCCAAGGCTGGCGCGACGACCCTGATCCTGGTCACCAACACCGTCTCCGGGCGGCAGTGGAAGCGCGAGCTGATCGCGCGGACGTCGCTGACCGAGGAGGAGATCGGCGAGTGCTCGGGCGAGAAGAAGGAGATCCGCCCGGTCACCATCGCCACCTACCAGGTCGTCACCCGCAAGACCAAGGGCGAGTACAAGCACCTGGAGCTGTTCGACTCCCGCGACTGGGGCCTGGTCGTCTACGACGAGGTGCACCTCCTCCCGGCGCCGGTCTTCCGGATGACGGCGGACCTGCAGTCCCGCCGCAGGCTCGGCCTCACCGCGACCCTGGTCCGCGAGGACGGCCGCGAGGGCGACGTGTTCTCCCTGATCGGCCCGAAGCGCTACGACGCCCCGTGGCGTGACATCGAGGCGCAGGGCTGGATCGCGCCCGCCGAGTGCATCGAGGTGCGGGTCACGCTGACCGACGCCGAGCGGATGTCCTACGCGACGGCGGACTCCGAGGAGCGCTACCGGACGGCGTCGACGGCGAACACCAAGCTCAACGTCGTGCAGGCGATCCTCGACCGGCACTCCGGGGAGCAGACGCTCGTCATCGGGGCCTACCTGGAGCAGCTCGACGCGCTGGGGGAGAAGCTCGGTGCCCCGGTCATCCAGGGCTCCACCCGCAACAAGGAGCGGGAGAAGCTGTTCGACGCGTTCCGCCGCGGTGAGATCGCGACGCTGGTCGTCTCCAAGGTCGCGAACTTCTCCATCGACCTGCCGGAGGCGACGATCGCGGTGCAGGTCAGCGGCACGTTCGGGTCCCGACAGGAGGAGGCCCAGCGGCTCGGGCGCCTGCTGCGCCCGAAGAACGACGGCCGCCAGGCGCACTTCTACTCGGTGGTGTCCCGCGACACCGTGGACACCGACTACGCCGCGCACCGGCAGCGCTTCCTCGCCGAGCAGGGCTACGCCTACCGGATCGTCGACGCCGACGACCTCCTCGGCCCCGCCCTGCCCGACGCCGGCTGAGCCCGCTCACCCGGACCGGGGGCCTCCGTACGGCGCCGATCACGGGCACACTGGTGCCGTTCGCGACGGCCGGGGAGGGCACATGTCGACCGCCCTGTGGATCCTCGTGGGGATCGGGGCGTGGCTGGTCCTGTCGGTCGTCGTCGCGCTGGTGCTCGGCCGGGTGGTGCGCATGCGGGACCGGCAGGTGCCCGACCCGCCGCCCCGGCCGGGCCCGCCGTCCGCGGCCCCGCCGGAGCAGCGCGGCCCGGTCGAGCCGCCGCCCGGCCACCTCCCGCCCGGATCCCGCCCGCCCGAACCCCGCCCGCCGGGCTGAGCGGCACCGCGACCCCGGGACGCGCGGGGCCGCGCCCCTGAGACGGGGCCGTCCCGGCTCCGGGTCGGTCTCCGGGCTCGTCCCGAGTCCCGGCGCGCGCCGGGACGACAGCCTGGAGCCATGGAGAACAACGCGAGCACGACCGGCACGGCACCGACCGGGACCGACGTCCACGACGCCTCGACCGAGGCCGTCGGGACCGACGACGCCGGGGTGACCGCCCGGGTTCCGGTCGCCGCGGCGGCCACCGGTCCCGACACGCTCGGCGCCGCCGGGGGCGCCACCCCCGGCATGCCGGAGGGCACCGGCACCGCGGGACCCGAGGTCCCGCCCACCGGCACCGGCCCCTCCGACGCGGGCCCGGCCGCCGCTCCGCACCCCGGGGCCGCCCACCCCGGTCCGGGCACCGGGGCGCCGTACACCGCGGGCGCGCCGTACGGCGGCGCCGGGACCCGGACGACGGCGCAGGCGATCGGCGACCGCGTCGCCGCGTTCCGGCTCCGGCGCAGCAGCACTGACCGAATGCTCGGCGGTGTCTGCGGCGGTCTCGCCGCCGACCTGGGTGCGGACGCCGCGCTGCTGCGCATCGCGGTCCTCGTCCTGACCCTGTTCACCGGCGGCGCGGCGGCACTGGTCTACCTCGCCGCCTGGCTGATCGCACCGGCCGCCTGAGCCGGCGGGGTGGGCGGGGTGTCGGCGTCGCGGCTCACGAGGGGGAGCCGCGACGCCGGAGCCCCGGTCCACTCAGGGCGTCAGCCCACCCGGCCCGTCAGCCGACCCAGCCCGTCGACACCCGGCCCGACCAGTTCGCCAGCCGCTCGGTCGGCCCCGCCTCCGGGCGGTGCTCCACGACCGGGCCGAACGGCACCGGGCCGCCACGCCGCTCGGCGGGCAGGTACGCGTGGGCGGTGGCGAGCGCCGTCGTCGCCAGCTCCGGGTCGGCCTCCGGGTCCTGCCCGGTGGCGACGGCCAGGTCCCAGCCGTGCACCAGCGTCTCGTTCAGGTAGACGGCCAGTGCGGCCCGCGCCGGGACCTCGCCGAACGGCAGCCGCGCGACCCGGTCGAGGAGCGCCTCGCCGTCCGGGCCGGACCAGACGGCCTGCAGTGCCGCCGCCTCGTCGACGTAGGCGGACACCGGGTCGTCGAGGACGTCGTCGCTGACCAGCGGGGCGGCCATCGGGTCGGTCCCGGCGGCCAGCGCCGCCGGCCTGCGCAGCGTCGTGACCAGGTGCGCGAGCAGGGTGCGGACGTCGAAGTCGTCGCAGGGGGTGGGGTCGGCCATCCGGTCGGCGGGGACGGCCCGGGCGAGGCCGGCGACCCAGTCGAGAGCGGCCAGGTAGGCGGGGCGCGGGTCGGTGGTGAGCGTCGGGTTCGTCATGGGCGCCAGCGTGCCCGCGATACCCGACACCTCCTGTCGTGATTCCGTGACATTCTCCGGGACGTGCGCGCCGACCGGCTCCTGTCCCTCGTGCTCCTGCTGCGCCACCGCGGCCGGACCACCGCCGCCGTGCTCGCGCGCGAGCTGGAGGTCTCCGAGCGCACCGTGCTGCGCGACGTCGAGGCCCTGTCCGCCGCGGGCATCCCGGTCTACGCCGAACGCGGCAGGCACGGCGGCTTCGCGCTGCTGCCGGGCTTCACCACCGACCTCACCGGCCTGACCCCGGGGGAGGCGGTCGCGCTGCTCGGCTCCGGCGCGACGTCGACGCCCGGCGCGCTCGGGCTGGGGCCGGAGTTCGCCTCGGCCATGCGCAAGATCGTCGCCGCGCTGCCGGACGCCGCCCGGGAACAGGCCACCGACGCCGCCGGCCGGGTGCTGGTCCGGCGCGGTGGCTGGCTGCGCGACTCCGACGACGGCGCGACCACCGACGTGCTCACCGCCGTCCAGCGCGCGGTGTTCGGCGGGGTCCGGCTCCGCATCCGCTACCGGACCGGGACCCGGCCGGGGGCGGAGCCCGGGCCCGCCGCCGAACGCGTCGTCGACCCGGTCGGGCTGGTCCAGGCGTCGGGGCGCTGGTACCTGCTGGCGCTGCGCGACGGGGAGGACCGCACCTACCGGGTGTCGCGGATCGAGGAGGCCGAGCCGCTGGCCGAGCCCGCGCACCGGCCCGAGGGCGTAGACCTGGAGGAGCTGTGGCTGCGCCGCCGGGAGGACTTCCGGGCACGGCGGCCCGGGGTCCGGGTCCGCCTCGCGCTGCCCGCCGACCGCCGCGACGCGCTGTCCGCCGTCACCGTCGACGAGGAACGGACCCGGGACGGGACGACCGAGGTCGTCGCCGCGTTCGGGGACCTCGTCCACGCCGGGCGGGTGCTGTGGCCGTTGCTGCCGGACGTGCGGGTGCTGGACCCGCCGGAGCTGGTGACGGCGCTGCGGGAGCGGGCCCGCGCGGCCGTCGTCGCCCTGGGGTGACGGCGGCCCCCGGACGCGCCGCGGGGGCGGCACCGGCGAACCGGTACCGCCCCCGCGGGGTGGTGCTGTGTGCCTGGTGAGGCAGGACCGATCAGAAGTCCATGCCACCCATGCCACCGGTCGGGTCGGCGGGGGCGCCGCCACCCTTCTCCGGCTTGTCGGCGATGACCGCCTCGGTGGTGAGGAACAGGGCCGCGATGGAGGCCGCGTTCTGCAGCGCCGAGCGGGTCACCTTGGCGGGGTCGATGATCCCGGCCTTGATGAGGTCCTTGTACTCGCCGGTGGCGGCGTCGAGGCCCTCACCGGTGGGCAGGTTGCGGACCTTCTCCGCGACGACGCCGCCCTCGAGGCCGGCGTTGACCGCGATCTGCTTGAGCGGGGCCTCCAGCGCGACCTTGACGATGTTCGCGCCGGTGGCCTCGTCACCGTCCAGGCCGAGGCCCTCGAACAGACCGGCACCGGCCTGGATGAGCGCCACGCCGCCGCCGGCGACGATGCCCTCCTCGACGGCCGCCTTCGCGTTGCGGACGGCGTCCTCGATGCGGTGCTTGCGCTCCTTGAGCTCGACCTCGGTCGCCGCGCCGGCCTTGATGACGGCGACGCCGCCGGCCAGCTTGGCGAGGCGCTCCTGGAGCTTCTCGCGGTCGTAGTCGGAGTCGGTGCGGTCGATCTCGGCGCGGATCTGGTTGACCCGGCCGGCGATCTGGTCGGCGTCACCGGCGCCGTCGACGATGGTGGTCTCGTCCTTGGTCACGACGACCTTGCGGGCGGTGCCCAGCAGGGACAGGTCGGCGGTGTCGAGCTTGAGGCCGACCTTCTCCGAGATGACCTCGCCACCGGTCAGGATGGCCATGTCGGCCAGCATCGCCTCGCGGCGGTCACCGAAGCCCGGGGCCTTGACGGCGACGGACTTGAAGGTGCCACGGATCTTGTTGACGACCAGGGTGGCCAGGGCCTCGCCCTCGACGTCCTCGGCGATGATGGCGAGCGGCTTGCCCGACTGCATGACCTTCTCCAGCAGCGGGAGCAGGTCCTTGACGGTCGAGATCTTGGAGGAGACGAGGAGGACGTACGGGTCCTCGAGCTCGACCTCCATGCGCTCGGCGTCGGTCACGAAGTAGGGCGAGATGTAGCCCTTGTCGAAGCGCATGCCCTCGGTGAGCTCGAGCTCGAGCCCGAAGGTCTGCGACTCCTCGACCGTGATGACGCCTTCCTTGCCGACCTTGTCCATCGCCTCGGCGATGAGCTCACCGATCTGCGGGTCGGCGGCCGAGATGGAGGCCGTGGCAGCGATCTGCTCCTTGGTCTCGATCTCCTTGGCCGACTTCAGCAGCGCCTGGGAGACGGCCTCGGTGGCCTTCTCGATGCCGCGCTTGAGCGACATCGGGTTCGCGCCGGCGGCCACGTTGCGCAGGCCCTCACGGACCAGCGCCTGGGCCAGCACGGTGGCGGTGGTGGTGCCGTCGCCCGCGATGTCGTCGGTCTTCTTGGCGACCTCCTTCACCAGCTCGGCGCCGATCTTCTCCCAGGAGTCCTCGAGCTCGATCTCCTTGGCGATCGACACACCGTCGTTGGTGATGGTCGGCGCGCCCCACTTCTTCTCGAGCACGACGTTGCGGCCCTTCGGGCCCAGCGTCACCTTGACGGCGTCGGCGAGGGTGTTCATGCCCCGCTCGAGGCCCCGACGGGCCTCCTCGTCGAACGCGATCTGCTTCGCCATGGGGGTGTTGCCCTCCGATAGAGGTGAGTCGAGTGATCGGATGCGGTGCCCGCGACGGACGCCCGGCAACCCTGCGCCGGACTCACCGACCCGACCTTGGCACTCCACGGACACGAGTGCCAGTGGATGCTGAGCCCGTTTCTAGCACTCGCCCGTGGTGAGTGCAAGCGGACCCTGCCCGGCTGCGGGCCGTCCGCGACGGCGGGCAGGATGGGGCCATGAGCACCTGGTCGCAGGCCGGTCCGCGCACCGTCTCCGAGCACGCCGCGGCGGTCGCGGCCCTGCTGCCGCCGACCGGGACCGAGCCGGTCGCGCTGGCCGCCGCGAGCGGCCGGGTACTGGCCGAGGACCTGACGGCGGGCGTCGCGCTGCCGCCCTTCGACAACTCCGCGATGGACGGCTACGCGGTCCGCGCGGCCGAGCTCGCCGGCGCCTCGGCGGCCTCGCCGGTGGAGCTCCCGGTCGCGGCCGACATCCCGGCCGGGCGCACCGACGTCCCCGCGCTGGCGCCGGGCACGGTGGCCAGGATCATGACGGGCGCCCCCGTCCCCGGGGGCGCGGACGCGATCGTGCCGGTCGAGCAGACCGACGCCGGTCCCGGCGGCGGGCTCGACCGCGTCCGGATCCACGAGGCCCCGCAGCCGGGCGCGTTCGTCCGCCGGGCCGGCGAGGACGCCGCGTCGGGTGCCGTCGTGCTGCGCGCCGGGACGGTGCTGGCCGCGCCCCAGATCGGGCTCGCCGCCGCGGTCGGCCGGGCCGAGCTGCCGGTCCGCCGCCGCCCGCACGTGCTCGTGCTGTCCACCGGCTCGGAGCTCGTCGCCCCGGGCGGCACGCTGGAGCCCGGGCAGATCTACGAGTCCAACGGCACGATGCTCGCCGTCGCGGTCCGGGAGGCCGGCGCGACGGCCGAGCAGCTGTCCTTCGTCCCCGATGACGTCGAGCGGTTCCGTGTGGTGCTCGCGGAGAAGGTCGGCGACGGCGTGGACCTCGTCCTCACCTCCGGCGGCGTGAGCGCCGGCGCCTACGAGGTCGTCAAGGACGCCATGACCGGCCACGGCGTGGAGTTCGGCAAGGTCGCGATGCAGCCCGGCGGTCCGCAGGGCTGCGGGCGGCTCGAGCTGGGCGGGACCGAGGTCGCCACCGTCACCCTGCCCGGGAACCCGGTGAGCTCCCAGGTCTCGTTCGAGGTGTTCGTCCGGCCCGCGCTCCGGGCGGCGGCCGGGCACCCCGCACCGGAGCGGCCGGTGGTGACCGCCCGGCTGTCCGGGGCGCTGTCCTCGCCCGCCGGGCGCCGCCAGTTCCGGCGCGGCCTGCTCGACGCCGCCGCCGGGACCGTGTCCGAGGTGGGGTCCACCGGGTCGCACCTGATCGCGGCGCTCGCCCGGGCCGACTGCCTGATCGACCTGCCCGCCGACACCACCTCCGTCGCCGACGGCGAGCAGGTCGCGGTCTGGCTGCTCGACGCCCCGTGACCCGGCGTCCGATGGTCACCGCCCGGCGCGCCGGGCGGTGACACGCGGAGCCGGGCGGGCCGGAAAGGCGTCCGGGTGTCGCGAGCAGGATCGCGCTCTGCGACGGGCTCACCACTCTCGCGGACGTGCGGCTGCGCCGAAAGTGTGAGCTGTTTCATAGGCAGTCGGGGCAACGATCTCACCGCGCGCGACGTCCTAGGGGGTGTCCGTTCGGCCGAAAGAGGTAGATCACGGCGGACATCCGTCGTGATCTGGACTGCCGGTCGTCGGAGAGGAATACTTTCTGGTGTGAAGGGGTAGACCCTTTACAGCACAAGACCCACCGCCCGTCGCTGGGGAGCGGACGAGCGGTTCCAAGGCCGGGGTCGTCGTCTCGGGGGACGACGGCCCCGGCCCTTTTAATGCCCCCGACCGGCCCGCGGGGTCGCGCACCGCGTGCGGACGGCGCCGGGCACGAACCGACGATCGTGCCACCGGTTCCGTCCCGGTACGGGGACCCCCGGATCCTCGGCGTGTCCCGGTCGTCCCGCCGGACAGCCGTCCGCGGCGCCCGCGTAGCGTTGGTGATCCCCCACCGGAGCATCAGGAGCCGACGACCCACCATGGCCGAAGGAACCGGGACCTCCCCGACCCACATCGCCCGACTGGTCCGGGACGCGATCCCCCCGATGCACCCGGGCGGGCGTCCGATCGTCGCCGGTGTGGCACTCGCCGCGGCGGGGGTGCGCGCCCTCACCGGCCGCGGCACCCTGCCGGGCCTGCTCGCCACCGCGGCCACCGCGCTGTTCTTCCGCGACCCCGTCCGGACCCCGCCGCTGCGCACCGACGCGGTGCTGGCCCCCGCCGACGGCGCGGTCGCCACCGTGACCGAGACGGTCCCGCCCGCCGAGCTCGACCTGCCGCGCGTCCCGCACACCCGGGTCTCGATCTTCCTGACCGTGCTCGACGTGCACGTCCAGTGGGTCCCGGTGCACGGCCGCGTCGCGCGGGTCCAGTACTCGCCCGGCACGTTCCTGTCCGCGGACCTGGACAAGGCGAGCGAGGACAACGAGCGCAACGCGATCACCGTGGTCCGCGCCGACGGCGTCGGGGTCGGGGTCGTGCAGATCGCCGGCCTGCTGGCCCGCCGGATCGTCTGCGCCCTGCGCGACGGCGACGAGGTCGCCGCGGGCGAGCGGTTCGGCCTCATCCGGTTCGGCTCGCGCGTGGACACCTACCTCCCGCCCGGGACGACCGCGCTGGTCCGCCCCGGCCAGCGGACCGTGGGCGGGGAGACCGTGCTCGGCCTGGTGGCCGGGCCGGCGGAGCGCTGAGGTCGTGGGGATGTCCCGCCCCGCCGGCGGTTATCCCGCCGGCGTGCGGCTGCTGCCGAACGCGGTCACCGTCCTCAACCTCTGTGCGGGCCTGACCGCGGTCTACTTCGCGCTCCAGTCGCGCTTCGACTTCGCGATCATCGCCGTCCTGGCGGCCGCGCTCTGCGACGCCCTCGACGGCGGCCTGGCCCGGCTGCTCGACGCCTCCAGCCGGATCGGCGCCGAGCTCGACTCGCTGGCCGACCTGGTGTCCTTCGGCGTCGCCCCCGCCCTGGTCATCTACATCTGGGCGTTCGAGGGCACCCGGGCCGGCTGGATGGTGGCCCTGGTGTTCGCGGTGTGCATGGCGCTGCGCCTGGCACGCTTCAACACCCTGATCGACGACGACAGCGCCCCGCCGTTCGCCCGCGAGTTCTTCGTCGGCGTCCCGGCACCCGCGGCCGCGCTGACCGCGGGCATCCCGATCTACCTGTGGCTGCACTTCGGTCAGGGCTGGTGGTCGGAGCGGCCGCTGGTCGCGGTGTGGGCGCTGATCACGGCCGGGCTCATGGTCAGCCGCATCCCGACGCTGTCGCTCAAGACGGTCCGGGTCTCCCCGCGCACCACCCGCTGGCTGCTCGTCGGGGTGGCCGCGGTCGTCGCGATCCTGATCACGATCCCGTTCCTCGGGATCGCCGTCGCCGGGCTCGCCTACCTGCTGCTCCTGCCCTGGACGGCCTACCGCTACCGCTGGCTGTCGCGCCACCCCGAGGCGTGGGACGTGCCGACCCGTCAGCGTCGCGCCGTCGCCCGCGCGGCCCGGTCCGCCCGTCGGCTCGGTCTGCGGCCGCCGCTGCGCCGCCGGGTCGCCGGCCGTGCCGGTGCGGTGGCCCGCGGTGTCCGGCGCCGGCTCGACCCGGAGGGCGAGGCCCGCCGGGACGGCATGCGCGACACCGGTGCCGTCCGCGACCCGCGCGGTCCGGGCGTCGCCGCCGCGCCCCGCGGTTCCGGCCGCCGCCTCGGCCTGCGCCGTCGCTGACCCGATCCCCCGGAGGACCGCCCGTGCTGGAGCTCGTCGCCCGACTGGCCCCCGCGGCCGCCGACGCCCGCCGCGGCGTCGTCCGGCTGCACCCCGAGGTGCTCGCCGCGCTCGGCCTGCGCTCCTGGGACGCGGTGACCCTCACCGGGGCCCGGGTCACCGCGGCGCTCGCCGTCGCCGGTGAGCCGGGCGACCCGCACGGTCAGGCCCGCTTCGACGACGTCACCCTGTCCAACGCCGGGCTGACCGACGGCGCGACCGTCGTCGTCGCGCCGGCGCCGGTCACCGCGGCCCGCGAGGTGCGCCTGGTCGGGTCCGCGCTGACCACCGCGACGGTCGCCCCGGCGACGCTGCGGCTCGCCCTGATGGGCAAGGTCCTGGTCCGCGGCGACGCCGTGTCCCTGCTCCCGCAGGACATCGCCCCGGCGGCCGGGGCCGACGTCCGCTCGGTGCGCCGTGCGCTGGCCGCGGCCGTCGGCGGGACGTGGACCTCGGAGCTGCTGACCGTGGCGGTCGCCGACCCGGCGGGGCCGGTCGTGGTGACGCCGTCGACGGTCGTGGGCTGGCAGGGCGGCCGCGACACCGGCGACCCCGCACCGGCCGCGGCCGGCGCGCTCCGCATCCCCGCTTCCGGCGTCCCCGGGAACGGCGGCCCGGCCCTCGCGGGACCGGCGGCGCCCGGGCCCGGTGTCCCCGGCCCGGGCGGGGCCGCCGCCCCCTCCGTCGTGGGAGCCACGGGAGCCGCGGCCGGAGCCGACGCGCCCGCCGGACCCGCCGAGCCCGTGTTGCCGCTGGAGGACCTCGCCGCGAACGAGGCCGTCGCCCGCCGCCTGCTGGACTGGTTCGAGCTCATGTTCCGGCGCCCGGAGCTGCTGACCCGGCTCGGCGGCGACGCCCGGCTCGGCGTGCTCGTCTCCGGGCCGGAGGGCGCGGGCAAGGCGACCCTGGTGCGCAGCGCGGCCGCGGCGGCGGGCGCCCGGTGCGTCGAGCTCGTGGCCCCGGCCGTCGCCGCCGTCGAGCCGGCCGCCGCGGCCGAGCGGGTCCGGGCGGCGATCGCGCAGGCCCGCACCGGCGGGACCGGCACCGGCGCACCCGCAGTGCTGCTCGTACACGACGCGCACGCCCTGCTTCCCGCCACCGACCCGCCGCCGCTGGCCACCCTGGTGCTCGACGAGCTGCGCGCGGCGACCGCGCCGGGCGGGCCCGCGCTCGTCGTCACCAGTGCCGAGCCGGAGGCCCTGGATCCGCGGCTGCGGGCGCCCGACCTGGTCGACCGCGAGCTGTCGGTAGGCCTGCCCGACGCCGCGACCCGGCGCGCGCTGCTCGAGCGGCTGCTGGCCGACGTACCCCGGGCCGGCGACGTCGACCTGGGCGCGGTCGCCGCCCGCACACCGGGCTTCGTCGTCGCCGACCTCGCGGCGGTCCGCCGGGAGGCCGCGGTGAGCGCGGCGCTGCGCGGCACCGGCTCCGAACCCACCGAGCAGGTCCGCCAGTCCGACCTGCTCGACGCCGTCGGCTCGGTCCGCCCGATCTCGCTGTCCGGTGGCGGCACGCTGGGCAGCGGCGGCCTCACCCTCGACGACGTCGGTGACATGACCGAGGTCAAGGCGGCCCTCACCGAGGCCGTGCTGTGGCCGCTGCGCCACCCGGACTCGTTCGCCCGGCTCGGGGTCGACGCCCCGCGCGGGGTGCTGCTCTACGGCCCGCCGGGTGGTGGCAAGACGTTCCTGCTGCGTGCGCTCGCCGGCTCCGGTGACCTCAACGTGTTCGCGGTGAAGGGCGCCGAGCTGCTCGACAAGTACGTCGGCGAGTCCGAGCGCGCGGTCCGCGAGCTGTTCCGCCGGGCGGCCGAGGCCGCCCCCGCACTGATCTTCCTCGACGAGGTCGACGCGCTCGCCCCGCGCCGCGGCGGCTCCACCGACGCCGGGGTGGCCGACCGCGTCGTCGCCGCGCTGCTGACCGAGCTGGACGGCGCGACACCGCTGCGCGAGGTCGTCGTGGTCGGGGCGACGAACCGGCCCGAGCTGATCGACCCCGCGATGCTGCGCCCGGGCCGGCTGGAGCGGCTGGTGTTCGTCCCGCCGCCGGACGCCGACGCGCGGGCGGACATCCTGCGCGCGGCGGGCCGCGACGTGCCGCTGGCCGACGACGTGGACCTCGACGCGCTCGCGTCCGAACTGGACGGCTACTCGGCCGCGGACTGCGCGGCGCTGCTGCGCGAGTCGGCGCTGACCGCGATGCGCGAGTCCCTCGCCGCGGGCGAGGTGACCGCCGCGCACCTGGCGACGGCGCGCCGCACGGTGCGGGCGTCGCTGGACCCGGCGCAGGTCGCCGAGCTAAAGGCCTACGCCCGCCGCCGCAGCGACGGCTGAGCCGTCGCAGGGGCGCGGCACCGGAACAGCGGCACCGGGACAGCAGAACGGCCCCGGACGGGATCGTCCGGGGCCGCTGCGGTCGTCGGGGTCAGGCGGCGGAGAAGTCCCGCGTCACGATGACGATGACGCCGGGCGTCGCGTCCTGGATGCCGTCGAAGCGGGGCTCGGAACGGATGCCGAACTTCTTCGCGATCTCCTCGGCCGCGGCCTTCTCGCCGGTGCCCTGCCGGTAGTAGACGGTCGTGGTCGGGATGACGCCCTGGGAGTAGTTCTGCACCTGGGACACGGTCCAGCCGTTGGTGCGGAACTCCCCGGCCGCCTTCTCGGCGAGACCGCGGATGGTCGAGTTGTTGTAGATCCGCACGACCGGGCGGGCCGCGACGGCGGACCCCTCACCGGCGGCGGAGCCGGAGCCGCCCTGGCCCGCGGAGCCGGAGCTCGCGGCGGGCGGCGCGGCGACGGCCGGGCCCGCGCCGTCGTACCCGGGGGAGCCCGGCGTGCCGGGCGCTCCGGGGGTGAACGGTGAGGTCTCCCCGGGGGTGCCCGGGGCGGGGGTGCCGCCGGTGCCGGGCGCGGCGCCGTCGCCGGTGCCGTCCCCCGGAGCGGGGGCCGGGGCCGGGGCGGGCTCGGCCGACGCCGACGGGGGCGCGGCCTGGTTGCCGCCGTCCTCACCGCCGCCGGTGAGGCCGATCAGGCCGACGACAGCGGCGACCACACCGACGCCGATCAGCGCGATACCGGCGATCTTCAGCGGTGACTGCCCGCCGGACGCGGGTGCGGTCATCGTGACCTCCTGGCTGTCAGGGCTCGAGGCCGAGGCGACGGGCGGCGCGGGTGCGCTGCCTGCTGGAACGCAGCCGGCGCAGACGCTTGACCAGCAGCGGGTCCACCGCCAGCGCCTCGGGCTTGTCGACCAGGGCGTTCAGCACCTGGTAGTAGCGGGTGGCCGACATGTCGAACAGCTCGCGGATCGCCTGTTCCTTGGCACCCGCGTACTTCCACCACTGGGCCTCGAACGCGAGGATCTCGCGTTCGCGACGGTCGAGCTCGCGGGGGGACGCGGCAGCGGTGCGCCGGTGCGCTCCGCGGCGTTCCGGCAGGGACCCGGCGGACTCCATCACGCTCCTCGAGCGGACGACGATCTCGTGCTGCGGCGGCCCCGCCCGGGCGCCGCGACGACGAACGACACGTCTGTCATTCGCGGTGCGGATTCAACCACAGGGGACCGACGGTCCCGGGCTGCGACGCGCCTGGAGGGCGGGTTGGACGACACCGAAACCGCCCGGCCGGGTCACGTCCGGCGGCGACCGTAGGCTGCTCCGGTGACGGTTCTGCGCATCCGCATGGTCGGCGACCCCGTGCTCCACACCCCCACCCGCCCCGTCGGCACGGTCGACGACACGGTCCGGACGCTGGTCGAGGACATGTTCGAGACGATGGCCGCGGCGAACGGCGTGGGGCTCGCGGCCAACCAGGTGGGAGTGGACCTGCGGCTGTTCGTCTTCGACTGCCCCGACGAGGAGACGCGCACGATGCGGCGCGGTGTCGTGGTCGACCCGGTGCTGGAGACCGACGGGATCCCGGAGGTCATGCCCGACGCGGACGACGACCAGGAGGGCTGCCTGTCGGTGCCCGGCGAGAACTTCGCGACCGGCCGGGCGGAGTGGGCCCGGGTCACCGGCACCGACCTCGACGGCGAGCCGGTCTCCTACGAGGGGCGCGGCTTCTTCGCCCGGTGCCTGCAGCACGAGACCGACCACCTCGACGGCCACCTGTACCTGGACCGGCTGATGGGCCGCCACCAGCGCGCGGCGAAGAAGATGCTCAAGCGCAACGGCTGGGGCTCGCCGTCGGACTCGTGGGACCCGTCGGCCGTCGAGGCCGAGGACGTCCCCCGGGGATGACCCCGGGTCCGACCCCGGGAGTCATACCCCGGTACTAGGGGTCGACCTGCGAGACCGGCCCCGCGGCCGATGTGGCGGGGTGCCCCCGGCGGGCACCGTGGTCCCCATGCTGCTCTCGATCCTCGCCGTCGCCCCCGTCCTCGCGGTGCTGCTGGTCATGGCCGCGCAGCCGCTGTTCGAGCTGTGGGACGCCCGCGCCTCCGACCACGACCGCGCCCGCTCCGCCGGTGCCGTGCTCGACTCCGACGCCCCCGCGCTGCCGGTCGTGCCGGCCGCCTACCCGGAGGCGCTCGGCGACGTCGCCGCACCGCTGCGGATCCCCGCGCCGCGCGGCCCGCTCGCCCCGGTCGGCCGGAGCGCGGCCCGGGCCTGAGGGCCCGGCCCTACTCGACCAGCCGGTTCTCCCACGCCCACGCCGCGATCTCCACCCGGTTGCGGGCGTCCAGCTTGGACCCGATGTTCGCGATGTGGGTCTTCACCGTGGACAGCGACACGAACAGGTCCCCGGCGATCTCGGAGTTCGTCCGGCCCCGGGCCACCGCCTTCACCACCTCCAGCTCGCGCGGTGACAGCGCGGCGTGGACCTCGGCGCGGGCCGGCTCCGGCTCGGTCAGCCGTTCCAGCAGCCGCACGGTGACCGACGGCGACACCAGCGCGTCGCCCGCCGCGGCGGCCCGGACCGCCTCGACGAGCAGCCGCGGGCCCGCCGTCTTCAGCAGGAACCCGCAGGCCCCCGAGCGCAGCGCGCCGTAGACGTACTCGTCGAGGTCGAAGGTCGTCACCACCACGATCCGCGGGGGGAACGGGTCCGCGCTCAGCGCGCGGGTCGCGGCGATCCCGTCCATCCCCGGCATCCGGACGTCCATGAGCACGACGTCCGGGCGCAGCTCGCGGGCCATGGCGACGGCGTCGGTGCCGGTGGCGGCCTCGCCGACGACCTCGATGCCGTCCTCGGCGGACAGGATCAGCCCGAAGCCGGTGCGCACCATCTCCTGGTCGTCGGCGAGCAGGACACGGATCGCGGTCACCGACCCGCCCCGGCGGGCACCTCGGCGACGACGATCCACCGGCCGGGCCCGTCCGGCCCGGCGTGCAGCGAGCCGTCGAGGGCCTCCACCCGCTCACGCATCCCGGCCAGCCCGAACCCGCCCGGGTCGCGCAGCGGGTTCTCGGTCCCGGTCCCGTCGTTGTGCACCACGGTCACCAGTCTCCCGGCCTGCAGGTGCACGCCGACCGACACCGTCGTCGCGCCGGGGGCGTGCCGGTGCACGTTGGTCAGGGCCTCGCGCACCACTCGGAACGCGGTGGCCGCGACCGCGGGCCCGAGCACGGCGGTCCGCACCTCGGGGGCGATCTCCAGCCGGGTGCGGGTCCGCTCGGGGTCGAACCGCGCGACCACGTCCTCGACGTCGGCGATGTCGTGACCCGGGGCGCGGTCGGCGCCGCCGTCGGCACCGGCGCGCAGCACCCCGACCATGCGGCGCATCCCGTCGAGGGCCTCGGCGCCGGCCCGCTCGATGGACTCCAGCGCCCGGCCGGCCTCCTCCGGGCGGCTCCCCGCGACGACGACCCCGGCCTGCGCGGCCACCACGATCGCGGTCACGTGGTGGGCGACGGTGTCGTGCAGCTCGCGGGCCAGCTCCAGGCGCTCGTCGTTGCGGGCCTGGGCGAGCCGGGCCGAGCGGCGCTGGGTCAGCTCGCGCGCCGCGGTCGCGACGACCATCGTCCCGGCCCAGCCGACGACGGTCAGGCTGGCGAACACCTCACTGTCGTTCCCCGGGACCCGCAGCAGCGGCATGCCCACGATCACCAGCAGCGACACCGCCGCCGCGCCGAGGACGACCCGGACCGGAGCGGTCCGCACCGTCGCCACCGTGACCACGGCCAGCGCGAACAGCTCGGTCAGCGACACGAACGGGATCCCGCCGAGGAACACCGCGGCGGCCGAGCCGCCCGCGGACAGCGCGACCGCCACCACCGCGACGCCGAGCGGCCCGGCGTCGACCCGGTGCCGGGTGAGCACGACGCCCGCCACGAGGAGGCCGTAGACCGCGCCGCTCTGCGCCCACGTCGTCCCGTAGCCGAGGCCGAGCGCGACATCGCACCCGGCCCAGAACAGGTAGGCGAGCAGCTCCAGCCCGACCAGGACGGGGCGGCCACGGCGGGTTGCGGTGCGCATGGATCACACCGTAGGACGCGTCCGGGCCCGTCGACCTCGGTCGGAAGTACGACGACCCGGTCGGGCAACGCCCTACCACGGGCCGATGCCCCGGACCCCCGTCGAGCGGCAGCCTCGTCGTCATGATCGAGGGGTTGAGGAATCCGGCCGACGTGCCGTCGCAGGTCGCCGCGGCGACGGTGAACCTGGTGCGCACCTACGGGCGGGGGCGCGCCACGGTCCGCGCGCTCGACGGCGTCACCCTGTGGCTGCCCGCGGGGCGGTTCACCGCGGTGATGGGCCCGAGCGGGTCGGGCAAGTCGACACTGCTGCACTGCCTGGCCGGGCTGGACCGGCCGACGTCCGGGCAGGTGCTACTGGGCGGGACCGACCTCGGGAGCCTCGACGACACCGCGCTGACCCGGGTCCGGCGCGACCGGATGGGCTTCGTCTTCCAGGACGGCAACCTGCTGCCGCACCTCACCGCGGGCGAGAACATCGACCTGGCGGCCTCCCTGGCCGGGCGCAGGCCGAACCACGCCTGGCGGGCCGAGCTCGTCGAACGGCTCGGCATCGCCGACCGGCTCACCCACCTGCCCTCGGAGCTGTCCGGCGGGCAGCGTCAGCGCGTCGCGGTGGCCAGGGCGCTGCTCGGGCGCCCGGAGATCGTCGTCGCCGACGAGCCGACCGGTGCGCTCGACACGCGTTCCGGGCGCGAGCTGCTGGGCCTGCTGCGAGCCTGCGTCGACGACTACGGCCAGACCGTCGTCATGGTCACCCACGACCCGATCGCCGCCTCCGCGTCGGACCAGGTCCTGCTGCTGCGCGACGGCCGTGCCGCGGGCCGGCTGGACCGGCCCACCCCGGACCGGGTGCTGTCCGCGATGGGCGCGCTGACCGGCGCCGACGACCCCGCCCTGTCCGACGTCACGGCCACCGGGCCGGTGACCCGGTGAACCCCGCCACCCGCGCCGCGGTCGCCGGTGCCCGGCGCAGTCCGCGCCGGCCGCTGCTGACCGGGCTGGCCGTGCTGGTGGCGACGGTGTTCGCCGCCGGTGCGGTGCTGCTGACCGCGAGCCTGCGCGCCGACCTCGTCGGGAGCACGTCCTCGGTGCCCGCGGGCGCGACCTTCGCCGTGGAGACCGACACCTCCGCCGGGGCCGCCACCACGGAGCTGCAGGATCGGCTGCGCGCGGTGCCCGGGGTGACCGCGGTGTCGACCGCCCGGTCGGGGACGGCCGCCGTCGTCGCGGGTGGCGCGAGCGGCAGCTGGCTGCTGAGCACCGACCCGATGACCGGGCCGCTGCAGGGACTGGAGCCGGTGACGGCCGGTCGCCTGCCGTCCGGGCCGGGGGAGGCGCTGATCGGGGCGGGCACCGCGGAGCGCACCGGGCTCGCCCCCGGCGCCACCGTCGGCCTCGGCGACCGCACGCTGACCGTCACCGGTGTGGTGCCGGTCCGGTCCGAGTACGGCGACGTGCTCGTCGTGCGCGACGACGACCCGGCCGCCGCCGGTCTGTCCGGCTACCGGACCGCCGTCGCGGGGGACCCGGACCCGGCCGCGCTCGCCGCCGTCCCGGGCGTCACCGGGGTCCGGACCGCCGACGACCAGCGCACCGAGGACCTGGCGTCGGCGTCGGCGTCGGCGGACGCGCTGCTCGCCGGGCTGTCGGTGTTCGTCGGGCTGGCGCTGGTCGCCGCGGCCGTGGTGGTCGCCTCGACGTTCCGGATCGTGCTGGCCCGCCGCACCCGTGAGCTGGCGCTGCTGCGCTGCGTCGGCGCGGGCCGCGGGCAGGTGACGCGGTCGGTGCTGGTCGAGGCGGCGCTCACCGGGCTGGTCGCGGGGGTCGCCGGGGCGCTCGTGGCCGTCGCGGGCGGGTGGGCCGCCCTGGCGGCGGCGGGCGCGGCCGGGGTGGACGTACCGGCGCTCGTGGTGCCGTGGGGTCGGCTCGCGGGATGCGTGCTGCTGGCGGTCGTCGTGACGGTGCTGGCCGCGCTGGCCCCGGCGCTCGCCGCCGGCCGGACCCCGCCGGTGGTGGCGCTCGGCGCGGCGGACGCGAGCGGTGCCCGCGCACCGCGGGCCCGGGTGCGGCTGCCGCTCGCCGCGGTCGCGCTCGTCCTGGCCGTGGTCCTCGCCGTCGCCGGGGTGGGGATGGGCAGCCCGCTGGCGGGGACGGCGCTGGCCGCGCTGTCCGGGATGCTGGTGTTCGCGGCGCTCGTGGTGACCGGACCGTTCGTAGTGTCCGGGGCGGCGGCGCTGGTGGCGCCGGTCGTCGCACGCTGGGCGCCGGGGCGGATCGCGGTGGGCAACGCGCGGCGGATGTCGCGGCGCACCGCGGCGATGACGACGGTCCTGTCGCTGGGTGTGGGCCTGACCGCGGCGCTGCTGGTGGCCGTGGCCGGCGCCTCGGCCGACGCGACGGCGTCGATCGAGCGGAACTACCCGGCCGACATCGTCGTGTTCGCCGGCGACGACGGTCAGGACGCGACGCTCGCGACCCGGCTCGACGCCGCACCCGAGCTGACCGCGCGGCCGTCCGACGGCATGGTGCTCGTCGACCCGGCGCCGGGGGCCGACCCGGTCGCGGTGCGCACCGCGGTGGTGCGGGCCGCGGGCGAGGCACCCGTCACCTTCACCGCGGAGCTGCGCGAGCAGACCGAGGTCGCGGTCGGCGCCGTCCGCTGGGTCGGGCTGGGGCTGGTGGGGATCACGCTGCTCGTCGCCGTCGTGGGGGTCGGGGTGACCCTCGCACTGTCGGTCAGCGAGCGGACCCGGGAGATCGCGCTGCTGCGCACGCTCGGCCTGTCCCGGGCCGCGGCCCGGCGGGCGGTGGCGTTCGAGGCGGCACTCGCCGGTGCGGTCGCGGCGGTGCTCGGCGTGGTGCTGGGGGGTGTGTACGGCCTGCTGGCGCTGAGGGCGACCGGCATCGGGGCGCTCACGGCGCTGCCGCTGGGCCAGCTCGCCGGGCTGGCCGCGGTGGTGGTCGGTGTCGCGGTGGTCGCCTCGGTGGGGCCGATGCGCCGCGCCGGACGGGTCGAGCCCGCGCACGGCGTCGCCGCCGCCTGAGGGCCGCCCGCGTGCCCGGTTCGGACCGGGCACGCGGGCGCCGGGCTCAGCTCGCGGGCTCCAGCACGAACACCGGGATGACCCGGGAGGTCTTCTGCTGGTACTCGGCGTAGGGCGGGTAGGCCTCGACGGAGCGGTCCCACCACTCCTGGCGCTCGTCGCCGGTGACCTCGCGGGCGACGAAGGTGCCGGTCTGCGTGCCGTCCTGCACCTGGACCTGCGGGTTCGCGACCACGTTGTGGTACCAGGCCGGGTGCTCCGGGGTGCCGCCCTTTGACGCGATCATCGCGTAGGAGCCGCCGTGCTCGACGCGCATCACCGGCACGTAGCGCTGCTTGCCGGACTTCGCGCCGGTCGTCGTGACCAGGATGATCGGACGGTCCATGACCGTGACGCCCTCGGTGGTGCCGTTCTCGAGGATCTTCTCGGTCTGCTCGCGGACCCAGTCGGTCGGGGAGAGCTCAGCGTTCTGCGTCATAACGGTGGGGAACCCGATACCACCGGTGATCATTCCTCGCAGCCGGGTGAGGGGCTGGTGCGCGTCGCCGGACGGTGCCTACGGTGCGGGTGCACGACCAACTGAACACGCGGGAGCTCCGTCGCGCGGGGCTGAGAGGGCGACTCGCCGGTCGCCGACCGCAGAACCGGCCGGGTAATGCCGGCCAGGGAGGACCGTCATGACAACGGCACCAGTGCGTCCGCAGCAGGTCACCACCGGCCCGATCCAGGGGTCGGCCAAGGCCTGGATCGAAGGACCCGACGGCATCACCGTCCCGGTCCGGCGGATCGCCCTCTCCAACGGTGAGCACCACGACGTCTACGACACCTCCGGCCCGTACACCGACTCCCACGCGACCGTCGACCTGCACACCGGGCTGCCCCGGCTGCGGGAGCCGTGGGTCGGGTCACGGGAGCCGGGGACCCAGATGTCCTGGGCGCGGGCCGGGACCGTCACCCCCGAGATGGCCTACATCGCCGTCCGTGAGCGGTGCGACGCGGAGCTCGTCCGCTCCGAGGTCGCCCGCGGCCGGGCCGTGATCCCGGCCAACGTGAACCACCCCGAGTGCGAGCCGATGATCATCGGCAAGCGGTTCCTCACCAAGGTCAACGCCAACATCGGCAACTCCGCGGTGACCTCCTCGATCGCCGAGGAGGTCGAGAAGATGGTGTGGGCGACGCGGTGGGGCGCCGACACGGTCATGGACCTGTCCACCGGGCGCGACATCCACGAGACCCGCGAGTGGATCCTGCGCAACTCGCCGGTCCCGATCGGCACCGTGCCGATCTACCAGGCGCTGGAGAAGGTGGACGGCGACCCGTCCCGGCTGAGCTGGGAGGTCTACCGCGACACCGTGCTCGAGCAGTGCGAGCAGGGCGTCGACTACATGACCGTGCACGCCGGGGTGCTGCTGCGCCACGTGCCGCTCACCGCGAAGCGGGTCACCGGGATCGTCTCCCGCGGCGGGTCGATCATGGCCGCGTGGTGCCTGGCCCACCACGCCGAGTCGTTCCTGTACACCCACTTCGACGAGCTCTGCGCGATCCTGCGCCGCTACGACGTCACCTTCTCCCTCGGCGACGGGCTGCGGCCCGGCTCCATCGCCGACGCGAACGACGAGGCGCAGCTGGCCGAGCTCGCCACGCTCGGCGAGCTGACCCGCATCGCCCGCGGCCACGACGTCCAGGTGATGATCGAGGGCCCCGGCCACGTCCCGATGGACAAGATCGTCGAGAACGTGCGGCTGGAGGAGGAGTGGTGCGACGAGGCGCCGTTCTACACCCTCGGTCCGCTGGCCACCGACATCGCGCCCGGCTACGACCACATCACCTCCGCGATCGGCGCGGCGCGGATCGCCGAGGCCGGCACCGCGATGCTCTGCTACGTCACGCCGAAGGAGCACCTGGGCCTGCCGAACCGCGACGACGTCAAGGTCGGCGTGATCAGCTACAAGATCGCCGCGCACGCCGCGGACCTGGCCAAGGGGCACCCGCACGCCCAGGCCCGCGACGACGCGCTCTCGCAGGCCCGGTTCGAGTTCCGCTGGCGTGACCAGTTCGCGCTGTCGCTCGACCCGGACACCGCGACCGCCTACCACGACGAGACCCTGCCGGCCGAGCCCGCGAAGACCGCGCACTTCTGCTCCATGTGCGGGCCGAGGTTCTGCTCGATGAAGATCACCCAGGACGTCCGGGACTACGCCGAGGCGCACGGGCTGACCAGCGTCGAGGCGATCGAGGCCGGGATGGCGGAGAAGTCCGGGGAGTTCCGTGACGAGGGCGGCCGGGTGTACCTGCCGATCGCGGCGACGGAGTAGCGGCACGACGCCGGGTGCCGCGGGTGGCGTCGCCCGCGGCACCCGGCCCGCCGGTGACGTGGCCGGCGCCGCGCCGGCACGGGCTACCGTCTCCGGCGACACGCACGACGCGGGAGCTCGCGGAGCGAGCGGGCTGAGAGGGCGGCTGGGTCCCACCGGGACCGGCGCCGCCGACCGCGGACCGGCCGGGTAATGCCGGCCAGGGAGGACACGTCCATGGAACCCACCGTCGGCACCACACCCCCGCGGGTCATGACGATCGCCGGCACCGACTCCGGCGGCGGCGCGGGCATCGCCGCGGACCTGCGCACCTTCGCCGCCTGCGGGGTGCACGGCTGCCTCGCCGTCTGCGCGGTGACCGTGCAGAACTCGGTGGGCGTCACCGGCGTCCACACGGTCCCGGTCGACACGATCGCCGGCCAGATCGCCACGGTCGCCTCCGACATCGGGCTGCAGGCCGCGAAGACCGGGATGCTCGCGAACGCCGAGATCATCGAGACCGTCGCGCGGGCCTGCGACGAGAACGGCATCGGCGCGGGTCTGGCGACGCCGTTCGTCGTCGACCCGGTGGCGGCCTCGATGCACGGGGACCCGCTGCTGGCCGCCGAGGCGCTCGACGCCTACCGGCACACGCTGTTCCCGCGGGCCACGCTGGTCACCCCGAACCTCGACGAGATCCGGCTGCTCGTCGAGCACGACGTCCACGACCGCGCGGGCCAGTACGCCGCGGCGAAGGCGCTGCACGCGCTCGGCCCGCGCGCGGTCCTGGTGAAGGGCGGCCACCTCGCCGAGGACACCGAAGGCTGCCTGGACCTGCTCTACGACGGCGAGACCGCCGTCGAGCTGCCCGGCCCGCGCTTCGACACCGGCCACACCCACGGCGGCGGGGACTCCCTGGCCGCCGCGATCGCGTCCGGGCTCGCCCGCGGGATGGAGCTGGAGGCGGCGGTCCGGTTCGGGAAGCGCTACATCGTCGAGGCGGTCCGCCACGCCTACCCGCTGGGCGCCGGGCACGGCCCGGTCTCGGCGCTGTGGGCCGTACGGCCGTGGTGGGACGAACGCGACTGACCCTCGCCGTTCCTTGGATACGAGATGGATGCGATCTCAACAGATCCGAGGTCGGGGACGACCGGCCCCCGGCGTGCCGCAGATGCGGCGATCCGCCGGCGCGTCGCTCCGCGAAGGGTGCCCTGACCTGGGGATCGGGCGCTGTGGTCTGCATCGCACAGGTCGGTGGAGATGTATACGCTCGCGTCCGATGAGCATCTTGGGCACCCGCGTCGTCCGCACCGAGGATCCGGTCTTCCTCACGCGCGGCGCGACCTACACCGACGACCTGACCGAGGAGCGGCTGACCGGGGCGTTGCACCTGACGCTCGTCCGCTCCCCGCTCGCCCACGCGACGATCACGTCGATCGACACCTCGGCGGCGCTCGCGTCGCCCGGCGTAGTCGCCGTCGTCACCGGGGCCGACCTCGACATCGCACCGGCACTGCTGTTCCCGGGCGCGAACAAGGCCATGACCCGCCCGTTCCTCGCGACCGACCGCGTGCGGTTCGTCGGCGAGCCGGTCGCCGCGGTCCTCACCGAGGAGTTCTACCAGGGTGAGGACGCGGCCGAGCTGGTCGACGTCGAGTACGAGCCCCTGGACGTGGTGATCGACCCGCTGGCCGCCGCCCGCGACGAGACGCTGCTGTTCCCCGAGGCCGGGACCAACACCGCGGCCGCCTACGGGCACGACGAGGAGCAGGACGCCTCGTTCTTCGACGGCTGCGAGGTCGTCGTCACCCGGGACCTGGTGAACCAGCGCCTGGCCGCGGCCCCGCTGGAGACGCGTGCCGCGAGCGCCTTCTGGGAGGGCGACCACCTCACCGTCTACATGTCCAACCAGAACGCCCAGGGCGGCCGCGACGAGATCGCCGGCTGGCTGGGCCTGGACAAGGACAAGGTGCGGGTCGTCCTGCCCGACGTCGGCGGCGGCTTCGGCGCGAAGATCGGCTCGGACCCCGAGTTCGGGCTCGTCGCCTGGCTCGCGCGCCGGCAGGGCCGTCCGGTCCGCTGGAACGAGTCCCGCTCCGAGAACATGACCGGCATGGTGCAGGGCCGCGCCCAGCGTCAGACCGTCACGATCGGCGGCACCCGCGAGGGCCGGGTCACCCACTACCGGATCGACGTCGTGCAGGACCTGGGCGCCTACCCGCGCCTGGGCACCTTCCTGCCGATGTTCACCCGCATGATGGCGCCCGGCACCTACGACATCGCGAACGTCGACTCCCGGGCGCGCACCGTCGTCACCAACACGACCTCGATCGCCGCCTACCGCGGCGCCGGGCGTCCGGAGGCGACCGCCGCGATCGAGCGGGCGATGGACCTGTTCGCCGCCGAGATCGGCAAGGACCCGGCCGAGGTCCGCAGGATGAACGTCGTCTCGCCGGACAAGTTCCCGTTCCAGACCAAGGGCGGCGTCGAGTACGACTCCGGCGAGTACGCCAAGGCCATCGACCTGGCCCTGGAGAAGTCCGACTACGCCGGGCTGCGCGCCGAGCAGAAGGCCCGCCGCGAGCGCGGCGACGCCCGTCAGCTCGGCATCGGCGTCTCCTCCTACGTCGAGATCACCGGCGGCGGCGCGTACGCCGAGGACGCCTCGGTGGAGGTCCACCCGGACGGCTCGGTGACCGTGCTGACCGGCACCTCCCCGCACAGGCAGGGCCACGCGACGGCGTGGGCGATGCTCGCGTCCGACCAGCTGGGCGTCCCGATCGAGAAGATCACCGTCAAGCACGGCGACACCGACCTCGTCCCGCGCGGCGGCGGCACCATGGGGTCGCGGTCGCTGCAGACCGGCGGCGTCGCGGTGCACCAGGCCTCGGCCGAGCTGATCGACCTGGCCAAGCAGCGCGCGGCCGACCTGCTCGAGGCGAGCGTCGAGGACCTGGAGCTCGACCCGGCGAACGCCGCGATCACCGTCAAGGGCGTCCCCGGCGCGAAGTCGGTGACCCTGGCGGAGCTGGCGGCCGCCGAGCAGCTCAAGGTCGACACCACCTGGGACGGCAAGAAGCCGACCTTCCCGTTCGGCTCGCACGTCTGCGTCGTCGAGGTCGACACCGACTCCGGCAAGGTGACGGTCGAGAAGATCGTCGCCGTCGACGACGCGGGTCCCATCCTCAACCCGCTGCTCTGCGACGGGCAGCGGCACGGCGGGATCGCCCAGGGCATCGCGCAGGCGCTGCTCGAGGAGGTCATCTACGACGAGGAGGGCCAGCCCCTCACCGGCACCTTCGCCGACTACGGCATCCCGTCGGCGGCGGAGCTGCCCAGCTTCGACCTGGTCGAGATGACGACCCCGACGCCGGTCAACCCGATGGGCTACAAGGGCATCGGCGAGGCCGGGACGATCGGCTCCACCCCCGCCACCCAGAGCGCGGTCATCGACGCCCTGTCCCACCTCGGCGTCACGCACATCGACATGCCCCTGACCCCGATGCGGGTCTGGGAAGCCATTCAGGAGGCCTCCAAGTGAAGGTCGAGATCACCGTCAACGGTGAGCCCACCAGCGCCGACGTGGAGCCCCGCCAGCTGCTCGCGCACTACCTGCGGGAGACCGTCGGGCTGAAGGCCACCAACATCGGCTGCGACACCACGTCCTGCGGCGCGTGCACCGTGCTGCTCGACGGCGACGCGGTCAAGTCGTGCACCGTGCTCTCGGTGCAGGCCGACCAGCAGTCGGTCACCACCATGGAGGGGCTCGACGGCGCGTCCGAGGGCCGCCCCGAGCACCCGGTCACCGCGGCGTTCCGGTCCGAGCACGGGCTGCAGTGCGGCTTCTGCACCCCGGGCATGGTCATGTCCGCGGTGTCGCTGATCAGCCACGACGACGACCTGGACGAGCGGAAGGTCCGCGAGGGCCTGGAGGGCAACCTCTGCCGCTGCACCGGCTACCACAACATCGTGCGCGCGGTGCTCGTCGCCGCGGGCAAGGACCCGGACGCCGCGCAGAAGGCCGAGGCCGAGTCCGACGCGCTGCGCACCGCGCCCGCCTTCTCCCGTGGGGAGGCCGGCGCATGATCCCCCTCGCGTTCGACTACGCCCGTCCCGACACCCTCGACGACGCCATCGCGCTGCTCGCCGAGAAGGGTGAGGACGCCAGCGTCCTGGCCGGCGGGCACTCGCTGATCCCGGTCATGAAGGTGCGCCTCGGCGCGCCGGAGTTCCTGATCGACATCGGCCGGCTGCCGGAGCTGAGCTACATCCGCGTCGAGGGCGACGAGCTCGCCGTCGGTGCGGCGACCAAGCACCGCGACGTGGTCGACTCGGCCGAGGTCGCGAAGGAGGTCCCGCTGCTCGGGGCCGTCGCCCGCACCGTCGGCGACCCGCAGATCCGGGCCCGGGGCACGCTGGGCGGCACCGTCGCCCACGCCGACCCGGCCGCGGACCTGCCCGCCGCGCTGCTCGCGCTGGACGCCACCGTCGTCCTGCAGGGGCCGCGCGGGAAGCGGACCGTGCCGATCGGCGAGTTCTACACCGGCGTGTTCACCACGGTCCGCGAGCCCGACGAGCTGATCGTCGAGATCCGGATCCCGCGCTGCGGGGACAAGGGCTGGGCGTACGAGAAGTTCACCCGTCGCAGCAACGACTGGGCGATCGTCGCCGTCGCCGTGTCCGACGACCGGATCGGCCTGGTCAACATGGGATCGACGTCGCTGCGGGCGTCCGCGACGGAGCAGGCGCTGAAGGACGGGAAGTCGGTCGCCGAGGCGGCCGCGCTGGCCGCCGAGGGCGCCGAGCCGCCTGCCGACACCCACGGGTCGGTCGCCTACCGCACCCACCTGGTGCAGGTGCTGACCCGGCGCGCGCTCGAGACGGCGCGCGGCCAGGGCTGAGCCGGCACGCCGAGCCACCTCCGGGGGGCCGGGCTCACACGAGCCCGGCCTCCTGGGCGGCGATCGCGGCCTGGGTGCGGGAACGCAGGCCCAGCTTCGCCAGCACCCGGGAGACGTGCGTCTTCGTCGTCCCTTCCGAGATCACCAGCTCCGCGGACAGCTCCGCGTTCGAGAGCCCGCGGCCCAGCCCGGCGAGCACGTCGGTCTCGCGTGCGGTGAGCCTCTCCAGCCCCGGCACCGACGACGGCCGCGGCGCCCCCGCGTAGCGGCGGATCACCCGCCGGGTCACCTCCGGCGCCAGCACGCCCTCGCCGCGGGCGACCGCCCGGACCCCGTCGGTGAGCCGGGTCGCGTCGACCGACTTGAGCAGGAACCCGCCTGCGCCCGCCGCGAGCGCGCCGTCGACGAGCTCGTCGAGGTCGAACGTGGTCAGCACCAGGACCTGCGCAGACCCCTCCGTGAGGATCCGCCGGGTGGCCTCGATGCCGTCG
This sequence comes from Pseudonocardia sp. ICBG162, assembly GCF_020496225.1. Taxonomy (NCBI): domain Bacteria; kingdom Bacillati; phylum Actinomycetota; class Actinomycetes; order Pseudonocardiales; family Pseudonocardiaceae; genus Pseudonocardia; species Pseudonocardia sp. ICBG162. Next base: position 844,538 of record NZ_JAHLJD010000031.1, on the reverse strand, counting down.
ATGCCGGGCATCCGGATGTCCATCAGCACCACGTCGGGCCGGTGCTCGGCGGCGGCCCGCACCGCGGCGAGCCCGTCGGCGACCTCGGCGACGACGTCGATGTCCGGTGCCGAGCCGAGGATCAGCACGAGCCCGGTGCGGACGGCCTCCTGGTCGTCGGCGACGACCACCCGGATGCTCATCGCTCCACCTCCGCCGGGATCTCGGGGCCGAGGGGCAGGTCGGCCCGGACCAGCCAGCCGTCGTCGTCGGGGCCCGCGTGCAGGGTGCCGCCGACGGCCCGGGCGCGCTCGCGCAGGCCGTCGAGCCCGGTGCCGCCGTGCAGCCCCGGGCCCGCCGCGGGACGCCGGCCGGGACCGTTGCGCACCTCGACGAGCAGCCGGTCGTCGACATCGGGGGTGAGAGCGAGGCGCACCGTCACGTCCGAGCCGGGCGCGTGCTTCGCCGCGTTGGTCAGCGACTCCTGCACGATCCGGTACCCGGCGAGGTCGACCGGGGCGGGCAGCGGGGCCGCGCCGCGCCCGTCGCGCAGGACGGGGGACAGGCCGGCGGCGCGGGCCTCGTCGAGCAGGGCGTCGACCTCGGACAGCCGGGCGGGCGCCCCGGGCGGGTCGGCGGTGTCGCCGTCGCGCAGCAGCCCGATCATCGTGCGCATCTCCCCGAGCGCGGCGACGCCGGAGGACCGCACCGTCCCCAGCACCCGCCGGACCAGCGCCGGGTCGGCGCCGGGCTGCAGTGCCGCCTCGGACTGCAGCGCGATCGCCGACAGCCGCCCGGCGACGACTTCGTGCAGGTCGCGGGCCATCCGGGCACGCTCGGCGGCGACGGCGGCGTCCCGCTCCCGGGCCGCCGTCCGCTCCACCGCGACGGCCCGCTCCCGCTCGACGGCCGCCAGGTCCCGGAACCGGCGCACCTCCAGCCCCCAGACCAGCGGGAGCCCGACCACCAGCGTCAGGTTGAGCACGGCGTAGGTGCCGGTGCGGGTGCCCGCCACGAGCAGCGCCGTGACACCGAGGACGGTGGCGACCCCACCGGCGGCGACGGCGACCGCCCGCGCGGTGCGCCGCGGCGGGAACACCACGGCGCAGTAGAGCAGGTCGGTGAACACGAGCACGGTCCCGATCTCGGTGCGGCCGCCCAGGACGGGGCCCGCGACCAGGGCCGCCGTGCCGACCAGCAGCCCGGCGGGCACCGCGATCCGGCGCACGGTCGACGCGGCGCAGCCCAGCCCCATGACCAGCAGCGACGCCGCCGTCGCCCCGGTGTCCGCGCCCCACCAGGTGATCCCCGCGTCGGGCAGTGCCCAGATCAGCAGCAGCCCGACCACGAACCACACCACGCCGGTACCGGCGTCCCGCAGCACCGAGGGTGCGCCGCCGTCGCGGTTCACCAGGTACGTGATCACACCCCATCCCAGCACGCCCGGCGCCCGCGCGGCGTCCGTCGAAGGTGGTATGCGCGGATCGGTCGCACGCCGGACGCGTCGCCGCGGCCGGGTCGGCACGATCACCGGCCATGGGGGAGTCGTTGTTCGCCGAGCCGCTGCTGTGGCTGATCGTCGGTGCCGAGATCGGGTTCTGGGTGTTCCTGCTGGCCGGGCTGGGGGCGCGCTACGTGCTGCGCCGCCGGGGCCTGGGGGCGGTGCTGCTGCTGGGGGTGCCGCTGATGGACCTCGTGCTGGTCACCGCCTCGACGGTGGACCTGGCGACGGGCGGCGCACCGTCGCGGGTGCACGGGCTGGCCGCGCTCTACCTCGGGATCACCGTCGCGTTCGGGCACTCGCTGGTGCGCTGGGCCGACGTCCGGGTCGCCCACCGCTTCGCGGGCGGCCCGGCACCGGTGCGCCCGCCGCGGGGCGGGGTCGCCCGGACGCGGTACGAGTGGCGCGAGTACGGCAAGGTCGTCGCCGCCTGGGTGGTCACGGCGGCGGTGCTGGTCCTGCTGTCGGTGGCCGGCGGCCGCGCGTTCCCGGCGCCTGGTGCCTGGCCGGAGGACCCGATGTGGTCCTGGCTCGCGACGGCGTCGCTGGTCGCCGGGATCTGGTTCGTCGTGGGGCCGCTGTGGGCGACCGTCTTCCCCGGCACCGGGGACCGGGAGCGCACCGGTGTCCGGTGACCGCCTCGCCGCCCCGGACGTGCTGCGCGGCCTCGCGATCGCCGGGACCTTCGCGACGAACGTCTGGGTGTTCGCCGACCCGCGCGGGCCGGGCGCGGTGTTCGCCGGGTTCGCCGGGGGCTGGTGGCTCGACACCGCGCTCCGCGCCGTCGCGAACGGGAAGTTCCTCGCACTGCTCACGCTGCTGTTCGGGATCGGGATGGAGCTGCAGTACCGCTCCGCGGTGCGCCGCGGGCTGCGGTGGCCGGGCCGGTACCTCGCCCGCGCCGCGATCCTGTTCACCGAGGGACTGCTGCACTACGTGCTGGTCTTCGAGTTCGACGTGCTGATGGGCTACGCGATCGCCTCGGTGCTCGTCGCATGGCTGGTGGGGCGGTCGGCGCGGGTGCGGGTGGCGGCCGCCTGCGTCGCCGGGGTGGTCACGGTGCTGCTGGTGGGCGGTGCGACCGCCGCGACGGCCGGGAGCACCGGCGCCGACGTGCCGCTCCCGCCGTACCCGGCGACCTGGACCGGGCAGGTGGCCGCACGGCTGGCCGACCCGCTGCTGTACCGGGTCGAGCTGGTGCTGATCGTCCCGTCGGCGGTGGTGCTGTTCCTGGCCGGATCCGCGCTGCTCCGCGCCGGCCTGTTCGACGCCGGCGCCGTCACCCTGCGCCGACGGCTGATCGGCACCGGGGTGGCCGGGGCGGTGCTCACCGTGCTCACCACGCTCGGCGGCGGCCCGTGGTTCCTCGTCGAGCGCTACCTGGTGGCCCCGCTGGTCGCGCTGGGGCTGCTCGGCCTGGTCCCGGAGGTCCTGGCCCGGCTGCGCGGTCCGGCCGGCCCGGTGCGGCGCGGGCTCACCGCGCTCGGCCGGACCGCGATGACCTGCTACGTCGGCCAGAACGTCGTGGCCGCGGTGCTGTTCGGCGCCTGGGGGCTCGGCCTGGCCGGGGCGCTCGCCGGTGTCGCGGCGCCGCTGCGGACCGGGGCGGTGGTCGGGGTGTGGGCCCTCGTCGTCGCCGGGTCCGCCGCGACGGCGGGGTGGTGGCTGCGCCGCCACGACCGCGGGCCGCTGGAGGCGCTCACCCACGCCCTGCTCAGAGGTCGATCACCAGCCAGCCGCCGTGGTGCTCGGACACCGTGAACGGATGGCCGGTGCGCTCCCCGATCCGGGTCAGGACGCGCTCGTCGAAGACCCGGACGTGACCCCAGGCGGGGTTCGGCTCGTCCTCGAACGGGACGGCGACGACCACCCGTCGCCGGGCCAGGCGCAGCATCTCGCCGACGACCTCGTCGCCGTCGGACTCGGACAGGTGCTCGACGAGGTGCACGGCGAACACGGTGTCCGCGCAGCCGTCGGGCAGGGCGACGGCACGCGCGTCGGCGACGTGGGTCTCGACATCGGCGCCGAGCTGTGGCGCCATCCGGGTCAGCAGCTCGACGGTGCCGCCGGTCAGGTCGGTGGCGGTGACGCGGTGGCCGTCGCGGGCCAGCTGCAGCGACAGGAAGCCGAAGCAGCAGCCGAGCTCCAGCACCTCCTCGCCCAGCACGAGGGAGCGGGCGCGGGCGTGCACCGGCGCCATCTCGGCGTTGGTGCCGCCCGGCTCGGGCTCACCGGCCAGCGCGTCGAGGGTGTTGCGGTAGAAGGCGAGCCACGCGTCGTCCGGGAGGTCGGGGTCCTTCGCGGCGCTCGCGACGCAGGCGACGAACGCCTCCTCGAAACGCTCGGCCGGCAGGATCCCGGGCTGCACCAGGGTGCGGTCCAGCCAGCCGGCGAGGTCGTTGGAGAGCCGGTCGGTTCCGATCATGGATCGCTCCTGTGCGTGCGGGGGCCCGTTCCACGCTAGGCGGTCACGGGCACGCCGCACCACGTCCGACGGCCGGGGCCCTCCCCGTCCGGACGGTGGGGGTGGGCTCCGGTGCCGGCCGGGATGCTCAGGCGCCCTGGGCGGCGAGCAGCCGGGCCTTCAGCGCGGCGTCCTTGTTGACCGGGTCGTGGGCGCCGTCCGGGACGGTCCCCGCGGCGACGGCGATCGCGTTCATGGTGCCGACCATCCGGCACAGGTGGGCGATGCGGCGCTCGTCGGCGTCGACGGGCGGGGCGCCGTCGAGCATGGCCAGGGTGCGGTCCACCCAGATCACCTCGGCGTGCATCCCGGCCTCCTCGAGCACACCGCGCAGCCGCAGCCCGATCTCGCGGCGGGACAGCCCGTTCCAGCTCGCCAGGGTGCGGGCGTCGAGCGGGAACAGCAGGTCCCGGTCGCGCAGGTGGATCAGCTCCAGGGCGTGTGCGCGACCGTAGGCGCAGTACGTGCACCCGTTCACCAGGGAGATCGTGAGCCCGGCGAGGTGGGTGCGCACGGGGCCCAGCACGCGCAGGGTGACCAGGAAGCGCGGGAAGTTGGACGCGAACCAGCGCAACGCGGGCCCGCTGCCCATCGTGGCGACCATCGCCGGGATCACGCCCGGCGTGTAGCCCCACAGCGCGGTGCACACGCGGCCGACGATCCGGAGGACCGCTCCGCCACCGTCCGACATCCGGCCCTCCTTCCCGAAGGGGACGCCCGATCGTACTCCGGGCGGCCCCCGCGGCGGCACGAAATCGGCCGATCGGCCCAGCCGGGGTCGTCGGTGCGGCGGGCGGCGGCCCGGTGGCGCGGATAGCGTCCGGTCATGGCTTCCGTACCCGCCGTCGTGGCGCCCCGGCCGCTGCCCGTCGACGACCCCGAGTGCCTCGTCGACGCCGAGATCGAGGTCGGTGCGCCTGGCCCGCACGACCTGCTCGTCGACGTCCGCGCCGTCTCGGTGAACCCGGTGGACGGCAAGGTCCGGTCGTCGTTCGACCCGGCCGACGGGCCGAAGGTCCTCGGCTTCGACGCCGCGGGCGTCGTCGTCGAGGTGGGCGACCGGGTGCAGGGGTACGTCCCCGGCGACGAGGTCTACTACGCCGGAGCGATCGACCGGCCCGGCAGCAACGCCCACCGCCAGCTCGTCGACTCCCGCATCGTCGGGCGCAAGCCGTCGACCCTGGACTTCGCCGCCGCGGCCGCGCTGCCGCTGACCTCGATCACCGCGTGGGAGTGCCTGCACGACCACCTGCGCGTCACCGCCGACACCACCGGGACGCTGCTCGTCGTGTCCGCCGCGGGCGGGGTCGGGTCGATGGTCCTGCAGCTCGCCCGGCGGACCGGGCTGACGCTGGTCGGCACCGCCTCCCGCACGGAGTCCGCGGACTGGGCGCGGCAGATGGGTGCGCACGAAGTCGCCGACCACCACGACCTCGTCGGCACGGTGCGCGAGGTCGCCCCGGACGGCGTGCAGTACGTGTTCTCGCCGGTGTCGGCGGGCAACGTCGAGGCCTACGCGGAGCTGATGACCCCGCGCGGGATCGTCGTCGCCATCGACGAGCCGGAGGGCCTGGACACGCTCCCGCTGAAGACGAAGTCGCAGGCCTGGCACTGGGAGCTGATGTTCACCCGGCCGCTGTCGGAGCCGGGCTCGACGGTGCAGCGGGAGATCCTGGACGAGGTGTCCCGGCTCGTCGACGCCGGGGAGCTGCGGACCACCGAGACGCGGCGCCTGCAGGGGCTGACCGCGGCGTCGCTGCGGGCGGCGCACCGGCTCGTCGAGTCCGGCGGCACCGTCGGGAAGATCGTGGTCGAGCGGTAGGCGGACCCCCGGTGGGTGGCCCCGGTGCGGACACCGGCACCACCCACCGGCGGGGTCAGCGGCCGATCAGCTCGCCGGCCATCTCGTTCGTGGTCGCCTCGAAACCGGACAGGTCCCGGACCACGCGGACGCGGTCGCAGTACTCGGCGTAGGCGGGCAGGTCGCAGCGGCCCAGCCCCCACGAGTACCGCGGCTCCGGGGTGAGCCAGATCGTCTCCCGGGCCCGCCGGGTGATCTCGACGAACGCCTCCATGTTGGGGTCGTTGCCGTTCCCGCGGCCGTCGCCGAGCACCAGCACCGTCGTCCGGCGGGTGACCGCCGAGCCGTGGTCCTCCAGGAACTGGCCGAAGGCCAGGCCGTAGTTGGAGTTGGCGTCGACGTCGAGCTGGTCGCCGCCGAAGATCAGCCCGAGGGCGTGCTCGACGGGGTGGTCGGCGAACAGGTCGGTCACCTCGACCAGGTCGGCCACGAACGCGAACGAGCGCACCTGGCCGAACAGGTCCTGCAGACCGTGCACCAGGTGCAGGGTGAACCGCGCGGTGGCCCGGACCGACAGCGACACGTCGGCCAGCACCACCAGGCGCGGCTTGTCCTCCTGACGCTGCACGGTGACCGGGGAGAACGGGACGCCGTCGTAGCGCATGTTCTTGCGCATGGTGCGGGCCGAGTCGATCCGGCCCCGCGGCGAGACCCGCCTGCGGTGGGTCAGCGCGCCGTGCAGCGACTTCGCGAGCCGCCGCAACGAGTCCTCCAGCTGCATGCGCTCGGTCTCGCTGGCCCGGTCGACCTCGGCGACCCGCTCCGCGTCGTCGTGGCCCTCGACGATCCGCTGCTCGATCGCGAGCAGCTTCTCCAGGTGGGCCTTGAGCAGCTCGGGGAGGTTGTCGAGCACCCCGGTGAGACGCCGGCGCAGCGCGGCGGCGTCGTCCTCGGTGCCCTGCTCCTCCTCCGAGAGCCGGTCCTCCTCGGAGTTCAGCCAGCCCAGCAGCGCGTCCTGCTGGGCGACCGAGAGGTCGGCGTCGACCTTGGTGCCCTGCTGCTGGGAGATGTCCCCGGGCTGACCGCCGCCGGAGAACCGGTCGGTCTCGATCTGCACGCGCTGGCCGTCGGTGACGTCGTTGGATTGCTCCTTCGAGAGCACGATCTCGTCCGTCATCGAGGCCATGTCGATCTTGTTGGCCTCCTGGTGCAGGTTGTACTGCTCGGCCAGGTCCTCGGGATCGAAGAACTCCTTGATGTCGACCGGGGAGCCGTGGTCGTGCCCCTCCTGCGGGGTCTCCGACGGCTCCTCGGACAGCGTGAAGTTCTCCAGCGGGGTGTCGTCGCTCAGGTCCCCGTGCCCGTGGCCGTGCCCGTGGCCGGTGTCGGCCTCGCCCACCCTGACCAGGGAGAAGAACAGGTCGAAGACCTCGTCGTAGGTCGCCTCGTCGCGGCGGTCCTTGACCAGCGCGATGCGCAGCGCCTCCTTCAGCACCGACTTGTCGGACAGCACCCCGGGCTGGGCGGCGCAGGCCATCGCGTCGAGCGCCTCGGAGACCGAGATGCGCACCGACCGGATCCGCAGGAGCCGGACGAAGCGGTGGATGCTCGCTTCCACGCCGACGCCCCGATCAGACCGGGCGCTTGCGGGAGCCGCCGAAGGAACGGGCGCCCTGGCCCGGACTCACGGTGCGCACCTTCTGCGCCGCGTTGGGGTTGCCGGCCGCGGCCTTGTTGCCGTAGCCGTCGTGGTGGCGGCCCGCGTTGTCCTTGCCGGTCCGCTTCCCGCGGCCGTCCACGTCACCGTCGTCGGGATCCGTGGTGTCGTGCCGGGTGGAGCGCGCCGCGGGCTCGTCGTGGCTGTGGTCGCCGTCGTGCCCGTGTCCGTGGCCGTGTCCGTGTCCGTGGCCCTGCTCGGCGACGACCGCGTTCGGGTCGACCAGGTTCGGCAGCGCGTCCAGCGCCTTCTTGACGTCCTTGTCGTACTTGACGACGACCGAGACGGTGTCGGACAGGATCTGCGAGCTCAGCTCGTCGACCCCCAGGACGGCCAGCGTGCGCGCCCAGTCGATGGTCTCCGAGATCGAGGGCGACTTGCGCAGCTCCAGCTCGCGCAGCCCGCGCACGACGTTGACGAGCTCCTCGGCCAGCTGGTCCGACAGCCCGGTCTTCTTCGACTTCACGATCTCCAGCTCGCGCGAGGCCGACGGGTAGTCGAGGAACAGGTGCAGGCAGCGGCGCTTGAGCGCGGCGGCGAGGTCACGGGTGTTGTTCGAGGTCAGCAGCACGTACGGGCGCTGCTCGGCGACGAAGGTGCCGATCTCGGGCACGGAGATCTGGAACTCGCCCAAGGTCTCCAGCAGCACGGCCTCCAGGGCCTCGTCGGCGCGGTCGACCTCGTCGATCAGCAGCACGACGGGCTGTTCGGAGCGGATGGCCTCCAGCAGCGGGCGCGGCGCGAGGAAGCGCTCGGAGAAGAACACGCTCTCCTGGGACCCGATGCGGTCGACCGCGGAGGCGAGGTCGGGGGCGTCCTCGACGAGCTGCCCGATCTTCTCGCGGAGGATCTGGGTGTACATGAGCTGCTTGCCGTAGTCCCACTCGTACAGGGCCTTGGTCTCGTCCTGGCCCTCGTAGCACTGCAGACGCAGCAGCCGGCGTCCGGTGGCGACGGCGAGCATCTTCGCCAGCTCGGTCTTGCCGACCCCGGCGGGCCCTTCCAGCAGCAGCGGCTTGTCCAGCCGGGTCAGCAGGAACACCGTCGTGGCCAGGCGGGTGTCGGCGATGTAGCCCTGCTCCCGCAGGGTCTCGATCACCTGGTCGACGGACTCGAACGGACCGGTCGAGGCGACGGCGTCCGCCGCCTCGGTCACAGTGGGGACGACAGCCTCGGACACGCGGGTATCTCCTTCGCGGGCCGCACCGGCTCTGGTGCGGAGAAGAGCGGGACCGCAGCCAGCGGGCCCACCCATCCGAGTATCACCTCGGATGGCTGGGCCCGCTGGTGCGACGGTGGACGTCCTGACCTGCGGATCAGGTCAGCAGGTCGTCCAGGTCACCGTTGATGGAGTGGTCGACGACCGGGCGGACGGTCTCGAACGTGCACTCCTTCGGGTTGCCCGGGGTGCAGGCGTCGCCGAGGACGTGGTTGGTGATCCGGTCGACGTCGGCCGCGTCACCGATGATGGTCGGCGCGTTCTCGTAGAACTTGGTCGGGCCGATGCCCAGCCGGTTCTTCGAGTAGGTGTCCTGCTTGACGTCGGCGAACTTCTCCGGGATGCCCACGTCGCGCAGCAGCCGGATGGAGGCGGCGAGCGCGGCGTCGGCGGCCTGCGGCTTGGTCATGCCGCGGGTGTCGACACCCATCGCCTCGGCGATGTCGGCGAAGCGCTCGTAGACGACCGGCATGTTGAACGCCCACACGCGGGGCAGCGCGATGGCGTTGTTCAGGCCGTGGTGGGTGTCGTAGAACGCCGACACCGCGTGGCTGATCGAGTGGATGATGCCGAGGCCACCGGAGTTGAACGCCTGGGCGGCGATGTACTGCGCGTACATCATGCCCTCGCGGCCGGAGAGCTCCTGGCCGTTCCAGACGGCCTTGCGCAGGTTCTGCGAGGTCAGCTTGATGGCGTGCAGGGCGTTGCCCAGCGACGGCTGGAAGTCCAGACGCGAGACGTAGGGCTCCGAGGCGTGCGCGAGCACGTCGAACCCGCACTGCGCGGTGTAGTCGATCGGGCAGTCGTAGTACAGCACCGGGTCGTCGATCGCGAGGGTGGTGACCGACTGGTCGTCGAACGCGACGTACTTGTGCGGGTTGTCGGGGTCGGTCGTGGTGTCGGTGATGACGTAGGCCCACGAGGTCTCCGAGCCGGTGCCGGCCGTGGTGGAGACCGCGATGTGCGGCGGGTTGGACGGGTTCTCGGACTTGTTGAAGCCCTCGAACTCGTTGACGTTGCGGCCGTCGTGCGCGACCGAGATGCGCGCGCCCTTGCAGGCGTCGTGCGAGGAGCCGCCGCCGATGGAGACGAAGGAGTCGCAGTTGTTCTGCTGGTAGAGGCCCACAGCGTCCATGACGTTGTAGTCCTTGGGGTTCGACTCGACCTTGTCGTACAGCACGACCTCGAGGCCGTGGTACTTCATCGACTCGACGATCTTGTTGACGATGTCGGTGCCGCGCAGGCCCGACGTCATGACCAGGGTCTTCTTGAAGCCCAGCTTCAGGGCCTCCGGGCCGATGAGCTCGTGCGACCCCGGACCCATGAGCGCACGGGGGAACGGGTGGAACTCCTTGATGGGGAACGGCTTGAGCAGCTCGTCTACCTGCATGTCAGCCCTTTCTGAGGCAGGTGGATGGGTCGAGACCGCACGCTATGACCCCTGTGGCCGCGGGCACAGGGGTGATCGCCATTACCCCTCGGGAGACCGGGCAGGTTCCCCCTCCGAACGGAGGGGCGCAGGGTGAGGTCGCCCTCGACCCGGGTGACGGGGAGGGTGTGAAAGTAATGCCAAGCTATGGCAACAAGGATCATTCGGCAACAGTTCGGCCGTCGGGCCCGGGGTAGTGTCGGGTCGCCGACGGTTCGTGCCGGCCCGGGAACGGGGCGTCACGAGGCAAGAGGGAACCCGGTGGGAATCCGGGACTGCCCCGCAGCGGTGAACGGGAACGACCGCCGTCAACAGCACTGGGAGCCATCCCGGGAAGCGACGGCCAGTAGGTCTGAGCAGTGTGCCCGTGAGTCCGAAGACCTGCCGCCGGTGCGTGCGCCGTCCGGCGTGCGCGGATCCGTGGCCTCGCGGGAGGGCCGGGCGGACGACCGGGCACCGTCGTGCCCGGCGGTCGCAGGCGCCCCGTGCCGGCGACGGGTCCTCCACCGCACTCGCGAGGAGAGAGGGCCGTGAGCATTCCTTCCAGCAGCACCATCGGCAGCACCGTCCTGGGGTACCCCAGGATCGGACCGGACCGGGAGCTCAAGCGGGCGACCGAGTCGTACTGGGCCGGGCGGACCGACGCGTCCGCACTGCACGACGTCGCCGCCGGGCTGCGCCGCGACACCTGGACCGGGCTGCGTGACGCCGGGCTCGGCTCGGTGCCGGGCAACACGTTCTCGTTCTACGACCACGTCCTGGACACCGCGCTGGCGGTCGGGGCGGTGCCGGAGCGCTTCGCCGGCGTCACCGACCCGCTGGAGCGGCTGTTCGCGATGGCCCGCGGCCGCACCGGCGCCCCGGCCTGCGAGATGACCAAGTGGTTCGACACGAACTACCACTACCTGGTCCCCGAGGTCGGCCCGGACACCCGGCTCGCGCCGGGCAGCCGCAAGGCCCTCGACGAGTTCCGCGAGGCCCTGCGCAGCGGGATCACCACCCGCCCGGTGCTGGTCGGGCCGGTGACCTTCCTGCTGCTGTCCAAGCCGGCCGACGGCGCACCGGAGGGCTTCCGCCCGCTGGACCTGCTCGGGCCGCTCGTCGAGGTCTACCGCGACCTGCTCGCCGAGCTCGCCGAGGCGGGTGCGGAGTGGGTGCAGCTCGACGAGCCCGCCTTCGCCGCCGACCGGACGCCCGAGGAGGTCGCGGCGCTGCGCCGGGCCTACGACCGGCTCGCCTCGGCGACCCGGCGGCCCAAGATCCTCGTCGCGTCGTACTTCGGGGAGCTGGGACCCGCCCTGCCCGCGCTCGCCGCCACGGCCGTCGAGGGGCTGGCGCTCGACCTCGTCGCGGGGGCCGCCGACCTCGACGCCCTCGACTCCGGAGGCCCGGTGGTCCCGGGGCTGGACCGGAAGGTGGTGCTGGCCGGCGTCGTCGACGGGCGCAACGTGTGGCGCACCGACCTGGACCGGGCGCTGGCGACGGCGCAGCGGCTGGTCGGCGCCGCGGGGCGGGTCGAGGTCTCGACGTCGTGCTCGCTGCTGCACGTCCCCTACGACCTGGCCGCCGAGACGGCCCTGCCCGGCGACGTCGTCGACATGCTGGCGTTCGCCCGGCAGAAGGTCACCGAGGTCGTGCTGCTCGGACGCGCCCTGCACGAGGGACCCGACGCGGTCGCGGCGGAGCTCGACGCCGCACGGGCCACCCGGGAGCGGGTCGCCGCCACCGCGCGCCGCGACGAGCGGGTGCGGTCCCGGCTCGACGCGCTCGGCCCCGACCACTACCGGCGCAGCCACGGCGACGTCCGGGCGAAGGTCCAGCGCGAGGCGCTCGGCCTGCCCGTCGTCCCCACGACGACGATCGGCTCGTTCCCGCAGACCGCGCAGATCCGGCGCGACCGGGCCGCGCACCGCTCCGGCACGATCGACACCGGCACCTACACCGAGCGGATGCGCCAGGAGATCGTCCGGGTGGTGCGGCTGCAGGAGGACATCGGGCTCGACGTCCTGGTGCACGGTGAGCCCGAGCGCAACGACATGGTCCAGTACTTCGCCGAGAACCTCGACGGCTTCGCCACCACCGACCACGGCTGGGTGCAGTCCTACGGCTCGCGGTGCGTGCGCCCGCCGATCCTGCACTCGGACGTGTCCCGGCCCCGGCCGATCACGGTGGAGTGGGCGCGGTTCGCCCAATCGCTGTCCGACGCGCTGGTCAAGGGGATGCTGACCGGCCCGGTGACGATCCTGGCCTGGTCGTTCGTGCGTGACGACCAGCCGCTGGGCGACACCGCCCGGCAGGTGGGGCTGGCCCTGCGCGACGAGGTACTCGACCTGGAGGCCGCCGGGATCCGGATCATCCAGGTCGACGAGCCCGCACTGCGCGAGCTGCTGCCCCTGCACGAGCGGGACCGGCCCGCGTACCTGGACTGGGCGGTGGACGCGTTCCGGCTGGCCGTCGGGGCCGTCACCGACGCCACCCAGATCCACACCCACCTCTGCTACTCCGAGTTCGGCGAGGTGGTGGGGGCGATCGACGGGCTCGACGCCGACGTCACCACCGTCGAGGCGGCCCGGTCGCGGATGGAGGTGCTGGCCGACCTCGGGCCGGGGGTCCCGCGCGGGCTCGGCCCGGGCGTCTACGACGTCCACTCGCCCGAGGTGCCCGGCACCGACGAGCTGGTCGAGCAGCTCGGCGCGGCCCTGCGCCACATCGGACCGGACCGGCTGTGGGCCAACCCGGACTGCGGGCTGAAGACCCGCGGTGAGACCGAGACGGTGGCGGCCCTGACCAACCTGGTCGCCGCCGCCCGCCGGGTCCGGGACTCGGCGACGACCGGCTGAGCCCGTGTCGCGACGCCCCGCGGCTCCCGGCCGCGGGGCGTTGCTCACGCTCCATTGAATGAACAGGTGGTCAGATGTAGTCATATGGGGTGATCGCACGAAAGATGGCCGCGCTGCTCGCGGCCGCCGCCCTGGTGCTGACCGGCTGTGGAGCCGGCGGTGGCGGCACCGGGACCCCGGACCCGGCCGGTGAGCTGACCGTGGCCCTGCAGTTCCCGCCGCGCGCCGACTACGCCTTCGACGCCGACGACGGCGCCCGGCTGCAGTCCCTCGGCGTCGCCGAGACCCTGACCACGGTCGACGCCGACGCCCGCCCGGCGCCGATGCTCGCGACGGCCTGGGAGCAGCAGGGCAACGCCTGGCGGGTCACCCTGCGCCAGGGCGTGCGATTCCACGACGGCACCCCGCTCACCCCGGACGCCGTCGTCACAGCGCTGCGCTACGTCGCGGGCGTCGAGGCCCCGCCGCGGGCGATCCGGGGCATCGGCTTCGCCATCGCCCCCGACGGCGCCGACGCCGTCCGGATCACCACCACCGAGCCCGACCCGGTGATGCCGCTGCGGCTGTCCAGCGGCAACCTCGGCATCCTCGCGCCCGCCGCGTACGCCGGCGGCGGGGCGCCGGCCTACCTGCGCACCGCGACCGGCCCGTTCGTGCTGGACTCCGTCAGCGGCGCCGACTCCGCGCAGCTGGTCCGCAACGACGACTACTGGGGCGAGCCGGCGGGCGCCGCCCGGGTCACCGTCCGCTACGTCGAGGACCCGCAGGCCCGTGCGCTGGCGGTCCAGTCCGGCGACGTCCAGTTCGCCGAGGGCCTGCCCCAGGCCCAGCTCGACCAGGTCCGCTCGGCCGGGGCCGAGGTCGTCGAGTACCCGAACGCGCGCACCGTGCCGCTGCAGCTCAACCAGTCCGCGGCGCCGTTCTCGGACCTGCGGGTCCGCCAGGCCGTCACCGCGGCGATCGACCGCCCGGTGCTGGCCCAGCAGGTCCTCGCCGGGGGCGCCGCGCCCGCGGCCGACCTGTTCGGTGCGGCCGTGCCGTGGGGCGAGACCGCGCCGCCGCCCGGCGCCGACGTCGCCCGCGCCCGGCAGCTGCTCGCCGAGGCCGGCTACACCGAGCAGAACCCGCTGACCGTGCGGCTGTGGACCTTCCCGAACCGGCCCGAGCTGCCCGCGCTGGCGAACGCGATCCAGGCGATGCTCGGTGCCGCCGGGGTGAAGGTCGACATCACCGTCGGGAACTACGAGGCCCAGGAGCCGAAGGTCCTCGCCGGTGACTACGACATGTTCCTCAACTCGCGCAGCTACCTGTCCGACTTCCCGGACGCGGCGAGCACGCTGACCTCGGACTACACCTGCGACGGCAGCTACGCCATCGACCAGTACTGCAGTCCCGCCTACGACGCGCTGGTAGACCGCCTCAACGCCACCGTCGACCCGGCGGCCCGCCAGCAGCTGTTCGGAGAGGCCGCCGCGATGCTGACCCGCGACGCCGTCGGCGTCATGGTCGTGCACCCGCGCAACACCGCCGTGCTGCGCGGTGCCACCGGCTTCGTCCCCGACCCGCTGCAGATCCGCCCGGTGCTGCCGCAGCTCTCCCCGACCACGGGGTGATCGGGCTCCTGCTGCGCCGGCTCGTCGTCGTCGGGCCGGTGCTGCTGGCCGCGTCGGTGCTCGTGTTCGCGCTGCCGCGGCTGGTCGGCGTCGACCCGGCGCGGGCGGTCCTGCGGGCCCGCAGCGCCGAGGCGGTGCCGGACCCGGCGACCGAGGCGCGGCTGCGGTCCTCACTGGGGCTGGACGCGCCGGTCACCGAGCAGTACCTGCGCTGGCTGGGCGGGGTGCTGCGCGGCGACCTCGGCTACGGCTACGTCGCGCGGACCCCGGTCGCCGGGCAGGTCGCCGACGCCGCGGCGGTGTCCGGGCTGCTCGCGGTGCTCGCGCTCGCCCTCGCGGCGGTCGTCGGCATCCCCGCCGGGGCCTACGCGGCGCGCCGTCCCGGCGGGCTGCTCGACCGGTTCCTCGGGCTGGGCACGGTCGCCGGGGTCGCGGTGCCGGAGTTCGTGCTCGCGCCCTGGCTGGTGCTGGTGTTCGCGGTGTGGGCCGGGGCGCTGCCCGCGCTCGGCTGGGGCGACCCCGCCCACCTCGTCCTGCCGGTGCTGACCCTCGCCGCCTACCCGGGGGCGCTGGCCGCGCAGCTCGTCCGCGCCGAGACCGCCGGGGTGCTGACCCGGCCGCACGTGCTCGTCGCCCGGGCCAAGGGCCTCGGTGAGCACCGGGTCCTGTGGCGGCACGGCGCCCGGCTCGCGACGACGTCGGTGACCGCCCTGGCCGGGATGTTCGTCGCCGGACTGCTGGGCGGCTCGGTGGTGGTCGAGGTCGTGTTCGGCATCCCGGGGCTGGGGCGTCTGCTGCACCGGGCCGTCGTCGCGCAGGACCTGCCGGTGGTGCAGGCGGGCACGCTGCTCGTCGTCGCGGTCGCGGTGGTCGCGGGGGTGCTGGTGGAGGTGCTGGCGACGGCGCTGGACCCGGTGCTGCGCTCGGCGGGGTCACGGTGAGGCCCCGGGTGCGGACGGCGTGGTGGGTCGCGGCCGGGGTGGCCGCCCTGGCCCTGGCCGCGCCGGCACTCCTGCCCGACCCCGACGCCGTCGACTTCGCCGGGATGCTCGCCGGGCCGTCCGCGGCGCACCCGCTGGGCACCGACCAGCTGGGCCGGGACCTGCTCGCGCGCACCGTCCACGGCGGACGGCTGACGGTCGGGCTGGCGCTGTCCGCGGTGCTGGTCACCGGGGTGTTCGGGGTGGCCGTCGGGTCGCTCGCCGCGGTCGTGGGCCCGGTCGGGCGGGCGGCGATGCGGGTGGTCGACGTCCTGGCCGCGATCCCGGTGGTGCTGTTCGGGCTGCTCGCCGCGGTCGCACTGGGTCCTGGCGTCGGGTCGCTGCTGGTGGCGGTCACGGTGATCGCCTGGACCCCGTTCGCCCGGCAGGCCTACCTGCTCGCGCTCGCCGAGCGGCAGCGGGAGTACGTGACGGCGGCGGTCGCCCTCGGCGCGGGGCCCGCGCGGGTCCTGACCCGCCACGTCGCGCGGAACCTCGTCCCGCCGCTGGCCGCGCACGCCTGCGTCCGGTTCGCGAGCACCCTGCTCACCGTCTCCGGGCTGTCGTTCCTCGGGCTCGGCGTCCAGCCACCGACCGCGGAGTGGGGCGCGATGGTGGCGGAGGGCCGCGAGTACCTGTTCGGCGCGCCGCAGGTGGTGCTCGTGCCCTCGCTGGCGGTCGTGCTGACGGCCGGGACGGCCCTGTGGTGGGGGCGCCGGTGGGAACGGGTGGGTGCCCGGTGAGCTCAGGCCGCGTGGACCTGCCCGGCCGCGGGTTCGAGGGGCCTGCCCAGCTCGGGGAACCAGCGGAACGCCTCCGGCCTGCCCTCCCAGTCGCAGCCGGCGCACTCCGGGCCGTCGTGCGGGTGCTCGTCCACGATGCCTCCCGATCGTTGTTGCCATCACTGTGCAACAGAGTGTGTCGGGGTGTGAACCCTCCGGTCGGAGGGGCAGGGTGAGGGACGTGGGTGATGGGGACGACGTGGACGACGTGGCCGGGCTGCTGAGCGCGTACCTGGCCGACCCGTACGCGGGCTGGAGCATGGGGGCGCCCGGCGCGATCGCCGAGTTCGTGCGGACCCCCGACGAGCCGGTCGGGCCGTCCGGGCCGGGTGCGGTCGTCACCGCGCGCGGCGGGATCCGGATCGAGCCGCACCCGGCGACCCGGCCGCTGGCCTACCGGACGCCGGTCGGCCCGCACGAGCACTGGAACCACGCGGTCGCGCTCTGCCTGCCCGCGACCGCGGCCCGCGGGGCCGCGCGGAGGGCCGTCACCGTGCTCGGGCCCGACCGCTCCGCGCTGCGGCGGGCCGACCGCGACGCCGTGCTCGTCGACCTCGGGCTGGGCACGACCACGGTGGACGCCTGCGTGCGCACGGCCGATCCCGACCTGCTCGGGCTGCTGCACCGTGCCGCGGGCGGCCCGCTCGACGGCGCGCTCACCGCCGCACTGGTCGCGGCGGGCCCGCACCGCGTGTTCACCACCGCGCTCGGCCGGGTCGAGGTGTACGCCGCGATCCCGCCGCCCGAGGGCCGCTCCCCGGACGGACCGCACACCCACCTGCTCCCGCACGTGCTGCGCGAGGGCCGCACGCACGCGGCGACCGTGCCCGTGCCCGCCGGTCACCTGCCCTGCGCGCACCTCTACCCGGCGCACCCGCTGACCGACCTCACCGGGCGTCCGATCCCGTTCGACCCGACCCGGGCGGCCGCCTTCGACGGCCTGCTGGAGCGGTTCGGCGACCCGGACCAGTGGGCGGTGACCGCCGGGGTGGTCCGGGCGGTCGCGGCGGGGGAGGCGCCCGGGCCGCGTCCGGCGACGGCGCCCGGCCGGGCCGCGCAGGCGGTCGCGCTGCGGGTGCTCGCCGTCGCCGGTGGGGCGGACCCGGCCGTGCTCGACGCCTGGCGCGGCCGGACCGGCGCGGACGGGCTCCTCGACCCGAGCGGCGACCGCAACGCCGGCTGACGGCCCTCAGCCGATCCCGGCGTACCCCGGCCTGCCGGTCGCCCGCCGGTGCTCGACGCCGTCGAGCACCAGTGCGACCTTGTCCAGCACGTGCTCGCGCGGCTCGTTCATGATCGCCTCGACGCCGGGGCGGACCTGCTCGTCGAGCGAGTCGAGATAGGCCCGGGCGGGGTCGGACAGATCGCCGGGGCCGCCGCCGGGCCCGCGCACCCAGCGGGTCTGGTGGGCGCCGTCGGCGACGATGTCGAGCACGGCGTCGGCCACCCGCACCGCGGCCGACGTCCCGAAACCCGCGCCGTGCAGGGCCGCGACGATCCGCCGCATCCGGTCCCCGGCGACCGCGCTGAGGTCCGCCCCGAGGTCCTGGATCAGGCCGGAGTAGCGGAGCAGCAGGTCGAACGCCAGCGCCGCCTCGGCCTCCAGGAACGCCCGCCAGCCCTGTGTCGTGTCGGGCAGGGCGGTGCGGGCGAACACCAGGGCCACGGCCGCGGCGGCGATCTCCTCCAGGCCGTCGACGTAGCGGTAGAGCGTGCCCGGCGCGACGCCGAGCCGGTCGGCCACCGCCGCGACCGACAGCCGGTCGACGCCGACCTCGACGGCCGCCTCGACGATCTCCTCGCGGGTCAGACGGGGCTTGGGTCCCGGACGGTTGCCCGCCCGCGCACCGGAGGTGGGTGTCACCCAACGACCGTACGACGGAGGGGATTGCGAATGCGATTCATGGATAGCTAAGGTTTACCTTACTGAACGGAGGTGGGCCGTGCTGATCCGATCGACCGTCCTGGTCGTGGCAGGGGTACTCGTGCTCGCGGGGTGCGGGGCCGGTGACTCCGGTGCACCCGTCCGGGGCGCGGCCGCGGACGCCGCATTCCCGGTGACGGTGGTGCACGGGCAGGGCGAGGCCGTCGTGCCCGCCGCGCCACGGCGCGTCGTCGTGCTGGGGGCGGGCGATGCGCAGATCGCGAGTGCGCTGGGTGCCCCGGTCGTCGGCGCGGTGCGCAACCCCGCGTCACTGGACGGGTCGTGGCGCGGGGTCGACCTGCCGCTGTCGGCCGCGGTGTCCACGCTGGACTCCCTGGAGCCGGACCTGGAGGCCGTCGCCGCACTGCGGCCGGACCTGATCCTGATGACGACCGCCCAGCCGACGTTCGCCGCGGCCTACCCGCGGATCGCGGCCATCGCGCCGACCGTGTCCTACCGGACGGCGCTGCTGCAGGACCCGGGGGAGGACCTGACCCGGATGATCGGCGCCGCGCTCGGCCGTCCGGAGGCGGCGGCGGAGCTGATCGCACGCTCGGACGCGCAGCTGGCGCGGTTCCGGGCCGAGCTGCCCGCCGGGCGCAGCTACGTCTTCGGGCAGTACGTCGGCGGGACCGCCTACCTGGTGACGGCCGCGGACGGACCCTCGGTGCGGTTCTTCGACCGCATCGGACTGCGGCTCCCACCCGCGGTCGCCGCGCTGCCGCCGTGGCAGGCCGGCATCTCCCAGCTGCCCGACGAGCAGCTCGGCCTGCTCGACGCCGCCGACGTCGCGCTGGTCGGCGTCCCGACCGGGGCCGACGGCGCCGCGCTCACCGCGCGACCACTGGTCGCCCGCGGACCGCTCGTCCGCGAGGGCCGGTTGCACCTGGTGTCCACCGATGTGGCCGCCCTGTTGCTGACGCCGAACCCGGCCTCCACCCCCGCCCTGATCGAGACCCTGCGTCCGCTGCTGGAGGCATCGTGACCACCCTGACCGACCAGGTCGCCCCGCCGGCGCCCGCACCGCCCGATCCGCCGTCCGGTCCCCGGGCCGAGGCGTCGGCGCTGTCCGAGCTGCTGCGCCCGGTCGCCGTCCGGATCCGGGTCGCGCAGGTGCTGGCCGCGGTCGGCGCCGTCGCGGGGCTGGTTCCGTTCGCCGCGCTGGCCGGGCTCGCCGACGCGCTGCTCGCGCCCGGGCCGGTGGACCGCGGGGCGGTCACCGGGGCGGTGTGGCTGATCGTCGTCGGGCTGGGGGCCCGCGGCGGGATCACCGGGCTGGCCCTGGCGATCACCCACTTCGCCGACGTCCGGCTGCAGGCGGTGCTGCGCCGCCGGATGACCGCCCACCTGGGACGGGTGCCGCTGGGCTGGTTCTCCGAGCGCACCTCGGGGGTGGTGCGCAAGGCCGCCCAGGACGACGTGCACGACCTGCACCAGGTCGTCGCCCACCATCCCGTCGAGTGGGTCGCGGCCTGGGTGCTGCCGCTCGCCGGCGTCGGCTACCTGGCCTGGCTGGACTGGCGGCTGGCGCTGCTCGCGCTGGTCACGGTGCCGTTCTACGCCGCGGCCTACGCCTGGATGATGCGTGGCTACGCCGCCAAGGTCGAGCAGATGAACGCCGGGAACGCCCGGATCAGCTCCGCGGTCGTCGAGTTCGTGTCCGGCATCGCGGTGGTCAAGACCTTCGGCCAGGCGCGGCGCGCGCACCGCGGCTACGCCGACGCCGCCCGCGACTTCGGCCGCTTCTACGCCGAGTGGGTCGGCCCGATGCTGCGGCTCGAGGCGCTCTCCACGATGGCGATCTCCGCACCCGTCGTGCTGCTCGTGTCGTGTGCGGGGGTGCTGTGGTTCGTCGACGCGGGCTGGGTCACCCCGGTCGAGGCGATGACCGGGATCCTGGTCTCGCTGGTCGTCCCGACGACGATCACCGCGCTCGGCTTCGGCGCCGCGAACCGGCGCACCGCCGCCGCGGCCGCGCTGCGCATCCACGACCTGCTCGCCACCCCGGTGCTGCCGGTCCCCGCCGCGCCGCGCGTCCCGGACGGGCACCGCGTCGAGCTCGACGGCGTCCGGTTCGCCTACCCCGGCGGCCCGGAGGTCCTGCGCGGGATCGACCTCGACGCCCCGGAGGGGACGGTGACCGCGCTGGTCGGGCCGTCCGGTGCGGGCAAGTCCACACTGGCCACGCTCGTCGCCCGGTTCCACGACGTCACCGCGGGTGCGGTGCGGATCGGCGGCGTCGACGTCCGGGAGATCGCGCCCGAGGTGCTGTACCGCCACGTCGGCTTCGTCCTGCAGGACGTGCAGCTGGTGCACGGCACGGTCGCCGACAACGTCCGGCTCGGCAGGCCCGACGCGACGGAGGACGAGCTGCACGCCGCCTGCCGGGCCGCGCGGATCCACGACCGGGTCCTCGCGCTGCCCCGCGGCTACGACTCCGTGGTCGGGCAGGACGCGCTGCTGTCCGGGGGCGAGGCGCAGCGGGTGTCCATCGCCCGCGCGCTGCTCGCCGACACCCCGGTGCTGGTGCTCGACGAGGCGACCGCCTTCGCCGACCCCGAGTCCGAGGCCGAGATCCAGGACGCGCTGTCCGGGCTCGCCCGCGGGCGGACGGTGATCGTCGTCGCGCACCGGCTCTCGACGATCGCCGGCGCCGACCGGATCGCCGTGGTCGACGGCGGGGTCGTGTGCGAGTCGGGCGCGCACGACGCGCTGCTGGCCCGAGACGGCCGTTACGCCGCGATGTGGGCCGCCCACCGGGCGGGGGAGGAGCTCTCGTGATCACCGACCTGCTGCTGATCCTCGGTCCCGCCCACCGGCGGCGGCTGTTCGGCTACCTCGCGTGGGTGACCGCGTTCGGGGTGGTCCAGGGCGTCGCGACGGTCCTGCTGGTGCCGTTCCTGGAGGCGCTGCTCGCCGGGGACACCGCGGCCGCGCTCGTCTGGACCGGGGCGCTGCTGGTGGCCGTCGTGGCGGCCTGCGTGCTCTACCACGTCCAGGCCATGGCGGGGTTCGGCGTCGCGCTGGTGGTGCTGACGACACTGCACGAACGGCTCGGCGACCACGTGTCCGCGCTGCCGCTGGGCTGGTTCTCCGCCGAGCGGGTCGGCAGGCTGTCCCGGATCACAACCGGCGGAACGATGACCGTCGCCGGACTGTTCGCGCACCTGCTCACGCCGCTGGTCGTCGCGGTCGTGACCCCGGCGACGATCGTGCTGGCGATGCTGCTGTTCGACCCGCTGCTCGCGCTCGCGGCGCTGGTCTGCGTGCCGGTGCTGTGGCTGGCGTTCCGGGCGTCGGCGTCCTGGGTGGGGCGCGGTGACGCCCTCGACGACGCGGCCGCGGTCGAGGCGGGCAACCGGGTCGTCGAGTTCGCACGCACCCAGCGGGTGCTGCGGGCCTTCGGCCGCGGCGCCGCCGGGCACCGGCCGCTGGAGGACGCGATCGACGCCCAGCAGCGGGCCGGCCGCCGGTCGGTGTGGCTGGCGACGGCGGGCATCGTCGCGGGCGGGTTCGCGGTGCAGGTCGCGTTCAGCGCGCTGATCCTCACCGGCACCCACCTCGCGCTCGGCGGCTCGCTCGACCCGGTCCGGATGGTCGCGCTGCTCGCGCTGGCCGCCCGGTTCACCGGCCCGCTGGCCGAGGTCGGCGACTACGCGGGCGTCGTCCGGATCGCCCGCAACGACCTGGGCCGGCTGGTCGCGGTGCTGCGCGAGGAGCCGCTGCCCGAGCCGCGGTGGTCGGCGCAGCGGCACGAGCGGGGCGCCGTCGAGCTGGACGGGGTCGGCTTCGGCTACGACCCGTCGACGCCGGTGCTGCGCGAGGTCACGCTGCGGGTCGCGCCGCGCGAGACGGTCGCCCTGGTCGGGGCGTCCGGCTCGGGCAAGACCACCGTGACCCGGCTGGTCGCACGGTTCTGGGACGTCGGCTCCGGCACCGTCCGGGTCGGCGGCGCGGACGTGCGCGACCAGACCACCGAGGACCTGATGGCCCAGCTCGCGCTGGTCTTCCAGGACGTCTACCTGTTCGACGGGACCCTGGAGGACAACGTCCGCCTCGGTCGCCCGGACGCCTCCGCCGCCGACGTCGCGGAGGCGGCCCGGCTGGCCGGGGTGACCGAGATCGTCGAACGGCTCCCGGACGGCTGGGCCACCCGGGTCGGCGAGGGCGGCACCTCGCTGTCGGGCGGGGAGCGCCAGCGGGTGTCGGTCGCCCGCGCCCTGCTCAAGGACGCCGACATCGTGCTGCTCGACGAGGCCACCGCCGCGCTCGACCCGGAGAACGAGCGGTTCTTCACGGAGTCGATGCGGGTACTGGCCCGGCGCAGCACCGTGCTGGTGATCGCGCACCGGCTGCCGACGGTCGTCGCGGCGGACCGGATCGTCGTGCTGCACGACGGTGGGATCGCCGAGGCCGGGACGCACGCCGAGCTGCTGGAGCGCGGCGGCCGCTACGCCGCCTTCTGGGAGTCCCGCCGCCGCGCCCGCGGCTGGCGGCTGATCGGATCGGAGACCCCGTGAGCCAGGACCTGCCCTCGTACGCGCTCTGCCGGGTGGTCGGCGTCGAACCGCTGACCCCGCGGATGCGCCGGATCACCCTCGCCTCCGACGACCTGCTCGGCGCCCGGCCGGTCGCACCCGACCAGCAGGTGAAGATCTTCCTGGCCCGCGACGGCGGCGTGCCGGAGATCCCGGCCGCGCCGGAGGACGGCAGCGGCGTCGCGGGCTGGTACGTCCGCTACCTGGCCGTGCCGGAGGAGCGACGGCCGTGGATGCGGTCCTACACGGTGCGGGCGCTGGACCCCGACGCCGGCCGGATGGTGGTCGACTTCGTCCTGCACGGCGACGGCGAGCCCGGCGGCGGGCACGCCGGCCCGGCGAGCCGCTGGGCCGCCCGCGCCGCGATCGGCGACGTCGTCGGGGTGCTGGGGCCGGCCGTCGCCGGGTACCGCAGCCCGGACGGCGAGCCGGTCCGGCTGCTCGTCGGGGACGAGACCGCGCTGCCCGCGATCGCCGCGATCGTCGAGCAGCTGCCGCCGGGGACCCGGGCGGTCGCGGTGGTCGAGGTGGACGGCCCGGCCGAGGAGCAGGAGCTGCCCGGGGCCGACGTGCACTGGGTGCACCGCGGCGGCGGCTCGCTGCCCGACGCGGTGCGCGCGGTCGAGCTGCCCGAGGGGCCGGTGTTCGCCTGGGTCGCCGGGGAGGCCTCGGCGGTGCGGGCGGTCCGCCGGCACCTGGTCGGCGAGCGGGGGCTGGACAGGCGGCGGGTCGCCTTCACCGGGTACTGGCGTCGCGACCTCACCCAGGACGACGCCCCCACCGAGCAGGACATGGCCGACGTGGCCGAGCAGCTGCCCGCCCCGGACGGTGCCGCCGCCGGGTGAGCGAGGACTCCGGGCCGGTCGGCGCGGGCGGCCCTCAGGCCTCCGCCGCCGGTTCGGGGGCACCGGTGGCGGACCACCGCTGCTCGACCCGGCCGAAACGCCACACCGCGATCGCGACCAGCCACGCGACGACGAACAGGCCCACGATGCCGTAGCCGGCGTCGTCGAGCGGGACGTCGGCGATCGCGACGAGCGGCCCGGAGGTGGTGCCGGTCTCCTGGACGAGCACCCCGACGAGCTCGATGGTGCCGATGACCAGCGCGACCGCGACGGACAGCCCGGTGATCGTGATGTTGTAGTAGACCTTGCGCACCGGCCGGGCGAAGGCCCAGCCGTAGGCGACGTTCATGAACACCCCGTCCACGGTGTCGAGCAGGCTCATCCCGGCGGCGAACAGGACCGGCAGGACGAGTACCGCGTAGAACGGCAGCGCGAACGCCGCGGCGCCCCCGGCGAGGACGAGCAGCGTCACCTCGGTCGCGGTGTCGAAGCCGAGGCCGAACAGGAAGCCGATCGGGTAGATGTGCCACGGCCGGCGCACCGCGCGGGTCAGGCCGCCGAGGAAGCGGTTCATGACGCCGCGCTTCGCGAGGTGCTCCTCGAGCTCGGCCTCGTCGTACTCCCCGCGGCGCATCCGGCGGAACACCCCGACGATCCCGACGAGCACGCCCAGGTTGACCAGGCCGATGATCCACAGGAACACGCCCGAGACCGAGGACCCGACGACGCCGGTCACGGCGTGCAGCACCGAGCTGTCGTCGCCGACCTGCCCCGCCAGCGCCCGTACGCCCACGCCCAGCAGGAACGTCAGACCGAACACGACGGTCGAGTGCCCGAGGGAGAACCAGAACCCGACCGACAGGGGCTTGCGGCCGCCGTCGGCGAGCAGCTTGCGGGTGGTGTTGTCGATGGCGGCGATGTGGTCGGCGTCGAAGGCGTGCCGCAGCCCGAGGGTGTAGGCGAGCACCCCGATCCCGATGCCGAACACCCCGGTGGCCCCGAGGCTGTAGTGCGCCGGGGCGACGAGGAACACGAGCACCCCGAACCCGGCGAGGTGCAGCAGCGCGACGAACGCGGCCATCCCGGCCAGGGAGCGGCGGTCGTGCCGGTCGAGATCGGCCCGGAAGCGGCGGGCGGGGGCGGAGCGGGGGGCGGACATCGGGGGCTCTCCTGGGCTCGGCGGCCGGCCGGAGCGGTCGGCGTCGTGACCCCGTGACGGTGCGCCGTCCACCCCGCGTTGTCATGGCTGTTGCCCGGGAATGGCGACAGAGGTCCGCGTCTGTCGGGTTGATCCCTCCCCGAAAGGTCAGGTCCGCGGGCCGGGCCGGTCACCCGGCCCGGCCCACCCCCTCAGTCCCAGTCCAGCGACCCACCCGTCCGGTACTCGGTCACCCGCGTCTCGAAGAAGTTCTTCTCCTTGCGCAGGTCCATGGCCTCGCTCATCCACGGGAACGGGTTCTCCGGCTCCCCGAACAGCGGGGCGAGCCCGATCTGCTCGGCGCGCCGGTCGGTGATGAACCGCAGGTAGCGCTCGCAGGACTCGGCGGTCAGCCCGAGCATCCCGCGGGGCATGGTGTCGCGGGCGTAGGCGACCTCCAGCTCACACGCCTCGTGCAGCATCGTCCGGATCTCGGCGGCGAACTCGGCCGTCCAGAGGTGCGGGTTCTCGATCTTGATCTGGTTGATGCAGTCGATGCCGAAGTTCAGGTGGATCGACTCGTCGCGCAGGATGTACTGGTACTGCTCGGCGATGCCCACCATCTTGTTGCGCCGGCCGAGCGAGAGGATCTGCGCGAACCCGGTGTAGAACCACATGCCCTCGAAGACCACGTAGAACGCGACGAGGTCACGCAGGAACGCGCGGTCGTTCTCCGGGGTGCCGGTCCGGAAGTCCGGGTCGGACAGGGCCCGGGTGTAGCGCAGCGCCCAGGCGTCCTTCTCGGTGATCGAGGGGACCTCGCGGTACGCGTTGAACAGCGCCCCCTCGTCGAGCCCGAGCGACTCGCACACGTACTGGAACGTGTGGGTGTGCACGGCCTCCTCGAACGACTGCCGCAGCAGGTACTGGCGGCACTCGGGGTTGGTGAGGTGGCGGTACACCGCGAGCACGATGTTGTTCGCGACCAGCGACTCCGCGGTGGCGAAGAACCCGAGGTTGCGGGTGAGCATGAGGCGCTCGTCGTCGGTGAGCCCGCCGGGGGAGCGCCACAGCGCGATGTCGGCCTGCATGGCGACCTCGGTCGGCATCCAGTGGTTGGCGCAGCCGGCCAGGTACTTCTCCCAGGCCCAGGTGTACTTCAGCGGCAGGAGCTGGTTGACGTCGGCGCGCGCGTTGATCATGCGCTTGTCGTCGGCGTCGATCGGGGCGGCGCCGCGGGCGATCTCGCCCAGGCCGCTGGCGTTCTCGGTGCTTCCGGTGGGCTGCAGAGTGGTCACTGGCAGGCCTCGCAGTCGGGGTCGTCGATCGAGCAGGCACGGCCCGGATCGAGGTCGGGGGCGGTGGCGGGCACGGCTGTGGCGGGCACGGCGGTGGCCGGGACCGCGGGCACGGTCGCCGCGGGCGACGCGGTGGGGGCGGCGGCCGGGGTGCTCGGCACGCCGGTCAGCCGGCCGTCGGTGCCGGTGAGGGTGGACTTCTCCACCGACGTCGCCGCGCGGGTGCGCAGGTAGTAGGTGGTCTTGAGCCCGGAGCGCCAGGCGAGGCGGTAGAGCTCGTCGAGCGCCCGGCCGCTGGGGGCGGCGAGGTAGAGGTTCAGCGACTGCGCCTGGTCCAGCCACTTCTGCCTGCGCGACGCGGCGGCCACGAGCCAGCGCGGCTCGATCTCGAACGCGGTCGCGTAGAGCTCCTTCAGGTCGGCGGGGACCCGGTCGATCTCGGCCAGCGACCCGTCGAAGTACTTGAGGTCGGCGACCATCACCTCGTCCCACAGCCCGCGGTCCTTGAGGTCGCGGACCAGGTGCGGGTTGATCACCGTGAAGTCGCCGGACATGTTGGACTTCACGTAGAGGTTGAGGTGGATCGGCTCGATCGACTGCCCGACCCCGCAGATGTTCGAGATCGTCGCGGTGGGCGCGATCGCGAGGACGTTGGAGTTGCGCATCCCCTGGGCGACGACCTTCTCCCGCAGCGACGCCCAGTCCAGCGTGGACGACCGGTCGACGTCGAGCTCGCCGTCGCCGCGGGCCGCGGCCAGCAGCTCGACCGAGTCCAGCGGCAGGATCCCGCGGCTCCACAGCGACCCGTCGAAGCTGGCGTAGCGGCCGCGCTCGACCGCCAGGTCCGACGACGCGGTGATCGCGTGGAAGGACAGCGCCTCCGCGCTGCGGTCGGCGAACTGCACCGCCGCGTCGCTGCCGGGCGCGATGCGCTGGGTGAACAGCGCGTCGGAGAAGCCCATGAGGCCCAGGCCGACCGGGCGGTGACGCAGGTTGGACCGGCGGGCCTCGGGGATCGTGTAGAAGTTGATGTCCACGACGTTGTCGAGCATCCGCACCGCGGTGGTCACCGTGCGGCGCAGCTTGTCGGCGTCGAGCCCGTCCGCGGTGACGTGCGCGGCGAGGTTCACCGAGCCCAGGTTGCAGACCGCGACCTCGCCCTCGTCGCCGGCACGGGTGTTGAGGGTGATCTCGGTGCACAGGTTCGACGAGTGCACCACGCCCGCGTGCTGCTGCGGGCTGCGCAGGTTGCACGGGTCCTTGAACGTGATCCACGGGTGCCCGGTCTCGAACAGCATGGTCAGCATCCGCCGCCACAGCTCGACCGCGCGCACCGTGCGGTGCACCCGGACCTCACCGCGGGCCGCGGCCGCCTCGTAGGCGCGGTAGCGCTCGGCGAACGCGGTGCCGTAGAGGTCGTGCAGGTCGGGGGCCTCGTCCGGGGAGAACAGGGTCCACTCGCCGTCGGCCTGCACGCGGCGCAGGAACTCGTCGGGCACCCAGTTCGCGGTGTTCATGTCGTGGGTGCGGCGGCGGTCGTCGCCGGTGTTCTTGCGCAGGTCGAGGAACTCCTCGATGTCGACGTGCCACGTCTCCAGGTAGGCGCACGCGGCGCCCTTGCGCTTGCCGCCCTGGTTCACCGCGACCGCGGTGTCCCCGGCGATCTTGAGGAACGGCACCACGCCCTGGGAGACGCCGTTCGTGCCCCGGATGTGCGCGCCGAGCCCCCGGACCGGGGTCCAGTCGTTGCCCAGCCCGCCGGAGTACTTCGCCAGCAGCGCGTTGTTGCGGTAGCCGCCGAAGATCGACTCCAGGTCGTCGTCGACGGTGGTGAGGAAGCACGACGACAGCTGCGGGCGGGTGGTGCCCGAGTTGAACAGCGTCGGGGTCGAGGCCATGAAGTCGAAGCTCGACAGCAGCTCGTAGAACTCGACCGCCCGCGCCTCGCGGTCGACCTCGCGGACCGCCAGCCCCATCGCGACCCGCAGGAAGAACGCCTGCGGCAGCTCGAAGCGCACGCCGCGCTCGTGCAGGAAGTAGCGGTCGTAGAGGGTCTGCAGGCCGAGGAACCCGATCTGCAGGTCGCGCTCGGGGCGGATCGCGGCGGTGACCCGCTCCAGGTCGAAGGTCGCCAGCTCCGGGTCGACCAGGCCGACCGCGATCGCGTGCCGCAGGTAGTCACGGAAGTAGGAGGCGTAGGCCGCGCCCATCTCCGCGTGGTCCGGGGTGGACGGTGTGCCGGCCAGGTGCGACACGGCCTCGGCGCGCAGCCGGTCCAGCAGCAGCCGCGAGGCCACCAGCGAGTACGCGGGCTCGCGCTCGACCAGGGTGCGGGCGGCCAGGACGAGGGCCTGGGCCAGCTCGTCGGCGGTGATGCCGTCGTAGACGGTGCGGTCCAGCTCGGCGAGCACCGGCTCCGGGGTCACGTCCTCGACGCCGGCGCAGGCCTCGTCGAGCACCGCGGCGACGCGGGCGCGGTCCAGCGGGGCCCGGCTGCCGTCCGGGTGGGTGACGTGCACGACCGGGGCGTCCGTGGCGGCGGTGCCCCCGCCGTCGTGCGCGCGGGCCTGGGCCTGCTGCTCGCGGTAGAGCACGTAGGAGCGGGCGACCCGGTGGTGCCCGCCGCGCATCAGGGCGAGCTCGACCTGGTCCTGGATCTGCTCGACGTGCACCGCGTGCGCGGGGTGGCGGGCCAGTGCCGCGACGACCTGGTCGGTCAGCCCGGCGACGAGGTGGTGCAGCCGCGACGACGACGCACCGGCGTCCCCCTCGACGGCGAGGAAGGCCTTGGTCATCGCCACCGAGATCTTGGTGGCGTCGAAACCGGTCTCCGACCCGTCGCGCCGGATGACGCGCAGGGCCGGGGGTGCTGTTGCCGGTGCAGCGGTGGAAGCCGTCACGGGCTCTCTCCTCGCGAGTCGCCGTCGTCCCCGGGGGCGGAGCGGTGCGAGGAGGCGGTGGGACCGAACGACCGCGATGGCCCACCACACCCTGGCGCCGTCCCACGAGGCCCCGGAGCAGCGCGCACCGGTCGGCACGCGCACCGGTGGCAGGTCTTCGGACTCACGGGCGCACTGCACAGACCTACTGGCCGTCGCTTCCCGGGAGGAGCTCCCAGTGCTGTTGACGGCGGTCGTTCCCGTTCACCGCTGCGGGGCAGTCCCGGATTCCCACCGGGTTCCCTCTTGCCTCACCGGCCCGTGCGGACCGGTGAACCACCAGCGCCCCGGACACTACATCTGGGGTCCGGACACGATCGACCCCCCTATCGGTTCCGGTTTCGACGACCGTTGAGTCACGCACGGTGAACGTCGCCGGTCACGGGCCCGGCGGTCCCTTCCGTTCGGCGGGTCCGCGCGGATACCGTCGGCCGCACTGTTGCCACCGCTGTGCAGGAGAGTGTGATGACCACCGGAACGGACCTCGACGCCGAGCACTGGCTGCGCCGGTGGGACGCCCAGCAGGAGCGCTACATCCCCGACCGCGAGGAACTGTTCGCGCTGGCGCTCGACGTCGTCGACCGGCTCGCCGGCACCCCCGCACGGCTCCTCGACCTCGCCTGCGGGCCCGGGTCGTTCGCGGCCCGCGCGGCGGCGCGCTGGACCGGTGCCGAGGTGGTCGGCGTCGACGTCGACCCGGTCATGCTGGAGCTGGCCCGGCGGACCACCGGCGAGCGCGTCCACTGGGTCGACGCCGACCTCTCGCGTCCCGGGTGGACCGACGCCGTCGGCGGGCCGTTCGACGCCGCCGTCTCGGCCACCGCCCTGCACTGGCTGCCCGAGCCCGCGCTCCCCGGGCTCGCGCAGCGCCTCGCGTCCGTGCTGCGCCCCGGCGCGGTGTTCGTGAACGTCGACACCGTGCTCGCCGACCCGGAGCAGCCGCGCCTGGCCGAGCTGACCCGGGCCCTGCGGGTCGAGCGCACCGACCGGGGACTGGCCACCGGCGAGGACTTCCGGACCTGGTGGGACGCGCTCGCCGACGAGCCGGCCCTGGCCGACGGGTTCGCCGAGCGGGAGCGCCGCTTCGCCGGCCGGGTCACCGGGGGGTCGTCGCTGCCGGCCTGGGAGCAGGCGCTGTACGGCGCCGGGTTCGCCGAGGTCGGGACGCTCACCCAGACCTTCGACCGGCGCACCCTGGTCGCGATCCGCTGATCACCCGAGCCGGGCGCGCGCGAAGTTCGCCCAGGCGAACGTGTTCGGCCGGGCCGCCTCCAGTCCGGTGAGCCCGGCCGCCACGCCGACGTTCCAGTCCCGCACACCCCACACCAGGGCGCCCGAGTCGGCGCGCAGCAGACCCAGGATCCGGGCGAACGCGTCGGTGCGCGCGGCGTCGTCGGTGGTGGCGACGGCGGCGTAGTAGAGGCGGTCGATCTCGGGGCTGCGGTAGCCGGTGAAGTCGTAGGTCGGGGTGCTGGTCAGCATCCGGCGTCCGATGTAGTCCGGGATCGGCAGCGAGCCGGTGCTGTTCTGGGAGAACACGCCCTGCTGCCGGATGGCCCGGAAGTAGCCCGACGACGGCAGCGGCCGCGCCGTGACCCGCAGCCCGACCTCGCCGAGCTGGCGCGCGACGAGCGCGGTGGCGGCGTCGAAGGTCGGGTCGGCGCCGCTGGTCTGCAGCTCGATCGCCGCCCCCTGCGCCCCGGCCTCGGTGACGAGCGCGCGGGCCCGTGCGACGTCGCGCGCCACCGGGCTCACCCCCGCCGGGTGGTAGCGCAGCCCCTGGCCGAACATGTCGTCGCCGACCCGGCCGCGCCCGAGCAGCACGACCCGCACGAGCTCCTCGCGGTCGATGCCCAGCCGCACCGCCTCGCGCAGCCGCGGGTCGGAGAACGGTGCCCGGTCCACCCGCATCACCAGGAACTGGCTCGCCGAGGCCGGCGCGGACAGCGCCGAGGCGCGCTGCTCGCCGTCGAGCCGGGCGGCGCCGGTGGGGGTGAGGTCGTGGGCGTAGTGCACCTGGCCGGACAGCAGTGCGCCGATCCGGGCGGCCTCGTCGTCGACGGGCAGGAACTCCAGCTCACGCACGCCGGGCGCGCCGTCCCAGTGGTCCTCCGACGCGGTGTAGACGGTGGACCCGCCCGGGGTGAACGACGCGAGCCGGAACGGCCCCGTCCCGTTCGGACGGTCGAACGACGTCGTTCCGGCCTTGACGATCTCGGTGCCGGGCGCGCCCCAGGCCAGCGGGAACAGCGTGTTCGGCCGGGTCAGCACCAGCTCGACCTCGGTCGGCGACACCGCCCGCGAGGCGGCCGCGTCGAGGTCGCGGAACAGGGTCGCGGCGATCGCGGTGGTCGCCGGGTCGGTGATGCGGGCCAGGGTGGCGAGCACGTCGTCGGCGGTGAGCGGGGAGCCGTCGTGGAAGCGGGCCGCGCGCAGCCGGATCCGCCACCGCCGCCCGGTCGCGTCGCTCTCCCAGGACTCGGCCAGCCGCGGCTCGGGGGTCATGTCCTGCGACCACCCGGTGAGGGTGTCGAAGCACGCCTTGGCCCGGGCCTGGTCGACGTAGAGCGGCAGGACGTGCGGGTCCAGCGACTCGCGCGAGCCACCGGTCGCGAAGGCGACCCGCAGCCGCTCCTGGCCCGTCCCGCCGCCGGAGCAGCCGGTGAGGGCGAGCGCGGCGACGCCGAGCGCGCCGGTCAGCACCCGGCGCCGGGACAGCTCGGGCGGGGTCATCCGGCGGCCCGCCCGGTGTCCGAGGCGCGCAGGCCGGGGGCGAACACGTGCCCGTCGAGGACGGCCGGGCGCGGCGCCGTACCCGGCCCGCCCGCGCGGACCCAGTCGGCGACGGCGTCGGTCGTCGCCGCGTCCAGGACCGCACGCAGCCACACGGGCCGCGCACCGGCCCGTCGCGCGGCCGGGGTGGGTCCGACCACGACGACGTCGGAGTCGGCACACGGGCCGAGGCACTCGCTGGTCCGCAGCCGCGCGTGGCCCTCGGTGCCCCGGGTGAGCCGGTCGAGCAGCCTGTCGTGGTGGGGCCGGTCCAGGCCCGGGTGCTTGCGACCGGAGCCGCAGCAGCACCCCCGGCAGACGGTGACGGCGGACAGCGCAGACATGATCCGACCCTACGTGACGTATGACGGGTTGTTCAGACGTCGAGGTCGACGATCAGGTGAGTGCGGCCACCGCCACGCGGGAACCCTCCGGTCCCACACCCCGGACACCAGGAGATCCCCATGAGCCACCACGTCCTCGAGGCCGCCGGCGTCGCCACCCCGGCCACCGTCGTCGAGAAGCTGCACGACGCCGCCCGCGCGAGCACCGCCTGTGCCTCGGCCATGGTCGCCTCCGGCGGCATGGAGACCGAGGTGCTCCTCGCCCTCGACGCCGCCGACCTCTGTACCGCGGCCGCGAGCGTGCTCGGCCGCCGGACCGGGGACAAGGCGGTCGGCGAGGCCGCCGCGTCGGCCGCCGCGCTCGCCTGCGAGGCCAGCTCGGCCGCCTGCGGCGCGCACGCCGACCACCACGAGCACTGCCGGCTGCACGCCGAGATCACCCGGGAGACCGCGCAGCTGCTGCGCGAGCACGCGGGCGCCTGAGCGGTCCGGCTCAGCCGGCCGGGACCGGCTGCGGTGCCGCGGCCACCCGGCCGTCGAGGAGCGTCACGATCCGGTCCGCCGACGCGACGGCGACCGGGTCGTGGCTGATCAGCAGCACCGCGGTGCCGTCCTCGCGGCAGGAGCGCCGCAGCTCGGCGAGCAGCAGCGCGCGGTGCCCGCCGTCCAGCGCCGAGGTGGCCTCGTCGGCCACCAGCACCGCGGGCCCGGCGAGCAGGGCCCGCGCCACCGAGGCGCGCTGGAGCTGACCGCCGGACAGCCCGCCCGGGCGGCGCGCGGCCGTCGCGGCGGGGACCCCGAGCCGCTCCAGCAGCGCGACGGCGGCGGCCCGGGCGTCGGCCGGGGACCGCCCGCGCAGCAGCACGGCCGGCCGGGCGACCTGGTCGAGGACGGGGCGGTGGTCGAGGAAGGCGGACCGGCAGTCCTGGTGGACGTACTGCACGGCGCGCCGGTCGCCCGCGGGGTCCCGGCCGCCGACCCGGACGGTCCCCGAGCAGGGGGTCAGCCCGGCCAGGGCCCGGCCGAGCGTCGTCTTGCCCGCCCCCGACGGCCCGGTCAGCGCGACGAACCCGCCCCGCCCGACGGCGAGGTCCACCCCGGACAGCAGCTGCGCCCCGCCCGCGGCCCGGACCCCCAGGTCCGTCACCTCGAGCAGCGCCCCGACCGCCGCCGGTGGTGGCGGGGGCGCGGTCGGGACGGGTGCACCGAGCAGCGCGGCGGCCGGGCCGGTGCGCACGACCCGGCCCGCGGCCAGCTCCAGCAGCGTCACCGGGACGGCGGCGGCGAGCCTGCGGACCACGTCGAGGTCGTGGGTGAGCAGCACCAGCGCCGTCGAACCCGCGGCCAGCGCCGCGAGCCGGTCGGTCACCGCGCGGGTGGCGGCCGGGTCGAGCCCGGTGGTCGGCTCGTCGAGCACGACGACGTCCGGGCCGGTCACCAGCGTCCCGGCGAGCGCGACCCGCTGCTGCTGACCCCCGGAGAGCCGGTGCGGGTGGCGGCGGAGCAGGTGCGGCTCGGCGCCGAGCCCGGCCCGCTCGCACGCCTCGGCGACCGCCCGGGCCCGGGCGGCCCGGTGCCGTCGCCCGCGGCCGTGCACGGTGGCGGCGAGCTCGTCGAGGACCGGTCCGACCCTGCGCACCGGGTCCAGGACCTGGCCCGGGTGCTGGGGCAGGTACCCGACCCGCCTGGCCCGGCGCGCCCGCAGCTCCCGCGGGCCGACGCCGAGCAGCTCGGCCGCGCCGACCCGGACCGACCCGGCGAGCTCCACCCCGGTCGCGGTCCCGCCGAGCAGCGCCAGCCCGAGCGTCGACTTCCCCGCCCCGGACGGCCCGGCGACGGCGAGCACCGCGCCGGGCGCGAGGTCCAGGTCGACGCCGTCGAGGAGCACCGTCCCGTCGGCGGTGCGCGCGGTCAGCCCGCGGACCGTCAGCGCGCTCACACGACCGCCCCCGTCCGGTCCGCGAGCCGGTCCACCAGCACGTTCGTCCCCGCGGCGAGCGCGACGAGCAGACCCGCCGGCACCAGCAGCGCGTACGGGGCGAGGAACAGCGACGACGAGTTCTGCTCGATCACCACCGACCAGTCGACGGTGTCCGGTGGCAGCCCGACCCCGAGGAAGCTCGCGCCGGTCAGCACGGTCAGCACGAGCACGCCGCGGGTCCCGGCGTCGACGAGCACCGGCCCGGCGACGAACCGCCCGGTCTCGACGAGGTGCACCCGCCACCACCGCTCGCCGTTCTGCGTCATCGTCTCCAGCGCCACCCGCCGCGCCGGGGCCCCGGCGGCCCCGCGGACCACCCGGACGACCGCGGGCAGCTGCAGCAGCGCCGTCGCGACCAGCATCGGGCCGACCCCGCGCCGCCCGGTCCCGGCCAGGACCAGCAGCACCAGCAGCGACGGCAGGACCAGCAGCACGTCCAGGGCCCGCTGGGTGAGCAGCACCGCCCACCGTCGCCCCGACGCGGCCAGCAGCAGCCCCAGCGGGACCCCGGCGGCGTAGGCCAGGACCAGCGTGCCGACGGCGAGCGCGACGACGGTGGTGCCGCCGGTCAGCGCGAGCGTCAGCACGTCGCGGCCCAGCGCGTCGGTGCCCAGCGGATGCCCCGGCCCGGGCGGGAGCAGCGCGCCGGCGCCGTCCGGGGCCGGCAGCAGGGGCGCGAGGAACGGCCCGGCGAGTGCGCACAGCAGCGGTACCCCGGCGAGCACCGCCGCGATCGCTGTCCCCACCGGCACCCGGCTCACGCCCACTCCTCCCGCACCGGGCTCAGCCGCGCGACGGTCACGTCGGCCGCCAGGTTCACCGTGATCGTGACGACCGCGGCGAGCACCGCGTAGCCCTGGACGAGCGGGATGTCGCGGTTCTGCACCGCGTCGACCACCCCGGCGCCGACCCCGGGCAGCGCGAACAGCGACTCGACCACGACGACCCCGCCCAGGGTCCCGCCGACGATCCGGGCGAGCTGCTGCACCGACGGCGCGAGCCCGCCGGGCAGCACGTGACGCAGCAGCACGTCGCGCTCGGGCAGGCCCAGCCGTCGCAGGTGGGTGACGTGCGGGGCCCGGTCTGTCTGCAGGACGCCCTGGCGGACCTGCCGGGACAGCCTGCCCAGCTGGGCGAGGACCAGCACGGCCACCGGCAGCACGAGCACCGCCGGGGTGAGCAGCGACCCGCCGCCCGCGGTCGCCGGGAGCCACCCGAGCTGCAGCGAGAACAGGCCGACCAGCAGCAGCCCGGTCGCGAACTGCGGGGCGGCCGCCAGTGCGGACACCGTCGCCGTCGAGACCCGGTCGAGGGTGCTGCCGGGCCGCCGGCCGGTCGCGGTGCCGATCGCGACGGCCAGCGCGACGGTGAGGACCAGCGCAGGCACGGCGAGCAGCGCGGTGCTCGCGAGCCGGCCCGCCACCTCGTCGACGACGGGACGGCCGGTCACCAGCGACCGGCCGAGGTCCCCGGTGACGAGCCCGCCGAGCCAGCCGGCGAGCCGCTCGGTCGCGGGGAGCCCGGTCCCCAGCTCGTCGCGCAGCCGCGCCACCTGCTCGTCGGTGGCGTCCGGTCCCAGGACGACGTCGGCGGCGTCGCCGGGCAGCAGCGTGGTCAGCGCGAAGATCGCCACGACGGCGGCGAGCAGCTGCCCGGCCGCGACGGCGGCCCGCCCGGACCGGCCGACGCCACGCAGCACTCCGCCCCTCCGTCTCCTGGTCACCTGAACAGGATCACAGTCGTCGGGGCCGGGACAAGTGCCGCGCCGGAGGCGGTCAGCCGAGGCGGGCGCGGTGGAACCGGGCCCAGGTCCCGGTGTCCGGGCGGGCGGGCTCGACGCCCGACAGGTCCGCGGTGACGCCGACGTGCTCGTCCCCGACCGACCAGGCGGTGGCGTCGTCGCGCAGCAGGAGCTGGGCGCGGCGCAGGGCGTCGGTCCGGCGCGCCTCGTCCGGGGCCCGGGCGGCGACGGCGAGCAGCGCCCGCACGTCGGGGCGGCCCCCCGCGGCGTCCCGGCTCCCGGCGGCCCCGCCGGTCACGGGACCGGCCGCGCCGTCGGTCGCGGTGTCGTCCCCGGTGTCGCCCGCGGTGTCGTCCCCGGGTGCCCGGGGCGCCGCGGCCACGGCCTGCAGGTAGAGCGGGATCGGCTGCGCCGCGGCACGGCGGAACCGGATACCCGGGGTCGGCTCGACGTCCGGCGGCTCCGGCTCGCGCGGCTCGCACCGCAGCCCGACCACCGCCAGCTGCTCCACGACCAGGTCGGCGGTCGGCCGCGACATCGGGTCGAACGGGTCGAAGAACAGCGGCACCCGCGCCCCGTCCGCCCCCGCCGCGACGACCAGCTCCCGGGCACGCGCGACGTCGCGCACCACCGGCGCGACCCCGTCCGGGTGGTGAGCCAGCCCGGCCCCGAACAGGTCGTCGCCGGGCTGCGCGAGGTCCAGCAGGATCTCGTGCACCAGCTCCACCCGGTCGATCCCGAGCCGCACCGCCTCGCGCAGCCGCGGGTCGGCGAGCGGGCCGGGCCCGGTGTCGAGGAACCGGGTCACCGAGCCCGGTGCGGACAGCACGGTCGTCCCGGTCCGTCCGAGCAGCCGTCGTGCGCTGTGCGGGAACAGGTCGTGCGCCCAGTGCACGTAGCCGTCCACCAGGGACTGGTAACGGTTCTCCTCGTCGTCGTCGACCAGGAACTCCACCGCGGGCGCGGGCGGGCGGCCGGCCAAGTGGCCGTCGTGCCGGTAGAGGGCGTCCGGCGAGCCGGGCAGGAAGCGGAACGCGCCGGTCCCGACGGGCACGTCCCCCCGCCCGCCGCGCACGATGCCGGTCCCCGGCGCGGCCAGGGCCAGGGCGAACAGGAAGTCGGGACGGCCCAGCACGAGCTCCACCTCGGTCGCCGACACCGCGCGGCTGGCGGTCAGGTCCAGGTGCGCGAGCAGCGGCGCGGCCGTCGCCCCGGTCGCGGGGTCGAGCACCCGGCGCAGCGACGCGAGCACGTCGGCCGGGGCCAGCGGCCGCCCGTCGTGGGCGACGGCGTCGCGCAGCCGGATCCGCCAGCGCGTCCCCGTCCGGTCGGGTGCCGCGGAGGCCGCCAGGTGCGGGCGCGGGGTCATGTCCTGGTCCCACACCAGCAGCGTGTCGGCGACGGCGGCCGCCCGCGCCCGGTCCACCGGCCGCCACACCCGGTGCGGGTCGGGTGCCCCGAGCGGGCCGGTCCCGGCGAACGAGGTGACCAGCCGCGGCGACGCCGCGTCGGCCGGCGCGCCGCACGCCGCGAGCGCCGGGATCCCCGCGAGCGCCGCGGACGCACCGGCGGCCCGCAGGAACGAACGACGGCTCAGCTGCACGACATCAGGGTGCCGGGTCGGGCGGCGGCTAGGGTCGCCGGGATGGATCTCCTCGCGATCTCCGGCAGCCCGTCCGACCCGTCGAAGACCGCGCTGCTGCTGGAACTGGCGGTGGCCAGGGCCGCCGCGCACGACGGCGTGTCGGCGGAGCTGCTCGCCCTGCGCGACCACGACGTCGTCTTCTCCGATGGCCGCGACCCCGCCGACTACACCGGCGACACCCGCGCGGTGATCGACCGGGTCGTCGCGGCGGACGCGCTCGTCGTCGGCACCCCGATGTACCGCGGCAGCTACACCGGCCGGCTGAAGAACCTGTTCGACGTGCTCCCGAACGACGCACTGGCGGGCAAGCCCGTCGGGCTCGTCGCCACCGGGGGCACCGACCACCACTTCCTCGCGGTCGAGCACGAGCTCAAGCCGCTCGTCGGGTTCTTCCGGGCCTGGGCGGTGCCCGGCGCGGTGTATGCGAACAACACCCACTTTACCGGCGGCGACCTCACCGACGACGGCGTCCGCGAGCGGCTGCACGACCTGGCCGACGCCGTCGTCGCGTTCGCGCAGGCGGTGCCGCGCGGTGCCGCGGGACCGGCCGCCCCGGACATCCCGCGCCGCTCCCTGCGCGAGGGGTGACCGCCCCGTCCGGACCGGGTCAGGACAGGGCGTGGCCGAGCTCCCCGGCCCCGGCGCGGAGCTCGTCGGCGTCGCGGGCGACGAGCACGTGGTCGAGCACCCGGGCGTAGTCGCGCATCGCGCACGACGCCTGGTCCCAGTACCGCTCGGGTTCCGGGGTGATCCACCCGACCCGGTGGGCCCGGCGGGCGAGGGTCTCCAGCTCGGCGGTGCCCGGGGGCAGGCCGTTGGACCGGCCGTCGCCGACGACCAGCACCGCGGTGCGGCGGTCCACGGCGTCGCGGTGCCGCTCGTTCAGCTCGTGCAGGACGCGGCCGTAGTCGCTGCTCGCGTCCAGGTCGATGCCGGGCGCGGCCAGGACCGCGGCGAGCGCGTGGTCGTCGTGGGCCCGCAGCAGCAGGTCGGTGACCTCGACGGGGGAGTCGGTGAAGGCGACCACCCGGCAGCGGAACGCCTGCCGGTGCAGCGTCCGGGCCAGCTGCAGCACGAACGCGGTGATCGACCGCACCGACAGCGACACGTCGACGACGACCAGCAGCCGGACCCGGTCCGGGACCCGCGCCCGGTGGTACAGGTGGAACGGGACGCCGTCACTGCGCATGCTGCGCCGCATCGTGTGCCGCGCGTCGAGCGGGCCGTGCGCGTGCTCGCGCGGCCGTCGCCGCGGGGCGCCCCGCATGCGGTGCAGCAGCTCGTGGCAGGCCGACGCCATGTCCGCGGAGCCCGTCGTGTCGGGGCCGGTGCCGTCGGGTTCCGGGCGCCGGGACCCACCGGCCCCGACCCGGTCGGCGAGCCGGCCCACGAACTCGGTGATCGCCTCGACGAGCCGGTCGAGCTGGACCGCGGACAGCTCCTCGCCCGGCGGACCGTCGGCGTAGACGTCGTGCGGGTCGTACGCGGCCAGCCAGGCCAGGACGGTCTCCGGGTCGTCGAAGGAGATCGACCCCGAGACCGGGGTGCTGGTCCCGGAGGTCAGCTCCCTCCCGACGGCGGCACCGGCCCGTTCCAGGTCGACGGTGTAGGTCGTGCCGCGCCGGCCCCGGTCCTCGCCGGAGGACACCGACAGGTCCCTGTCCGACCCGCCGAGCGAGACGTCGTCGTCGTCGCGGTGGGGGTTGAAGCCCTTCTCGGTCTCCTCGGCGTCGAGCAGGTCGCCGACCTCGGCCGCGGACGGGTCGTCGTCGGCGGAGCGCCCGAGTGCGTCGCCCTCCTCGGCCAGCTCCAGGGCGTCCGGCAGCCCCTCCGCGCCCGGCCCGCGCAGGCCGGGACCGCCGCCCCGCCCGGGGGGCCCGTCGTCGGGGAGCAGGCCGAAGAACGCGTCGAAGGCCGCCTCGAACCCGGGGCGCTCGTGGGCGTACTTGACGGTGACCGCGCGCAGCGACGCCCGCAGCCGGTCGGTGTCGGCGCCCCCGACCATCGCCAGCACCCGGTGGACCTCGATCGACTCGGCGGGCGAGACCCGGACCCGCCGGGTGCGCAACACCCGGCAGAACGCCGCGGCGAGCACCGGGAGCAGCCGGGCCGCGACGCCCCCGGGGGGCGGGCCGCTCATCGGAGGCCGCGCCGGGCCCGGTCGGCCTGTGCGCGGGCGCCGGTGGTCGCCCCGCCCGCCGACGAGGCCGCGCGTCCCCGCCCGAACGCCCCGGACGTCGTGTCGGCCGGGCGGCCCGGCCGGGGCTCCGCCGCGGGGCCGCCCGCCCCGTCGTCGCCGTCGAGCCGGGCGAGGGCCAGCTCGCGGTCCGAGCCGTACTTGAGCAGGGCGGCGAGCAGCGCGGACCGGACCTTCGCGGCCTCCCCGGCCGACCCGCACCCGAGGACGGCGGCGGCGCGGGCGGCGTCGATCACCTCCGAGATCGAGGGGGCCTTGCGCAGCGGGAGGTCCCGCAGCCGCCGGGCGAGCTCGACGACGTCGGCGACGACGTCGTCGGCCACCGCGGGTGCGCGCCGGGACACGATCGCGGTCTCGCGTTCGGGCGTCGGGAAGCCGACCCCGAAGTGCAGGCAGCGGCGCTTGAGCGCGGGGGACAGCTCTCGGGTGTCGTTGGAGGTCAGGACCACCCACGGCGTCGAGCGGGCGGTGAAGGTCCCGATCTCGGGCACCGTCACCTGGCGTTCGGCCAGCACCTCCAGCAGGAGTGCCTCCATCGACTCCTCGGTGCGGTCGACCTCGTCGACGAGCAGCACCACCGGCTCGGGCGACAGCAGCGCCTCCAGCAGCGGGCGGGGGAGCAGGAAGTCCTCGGTGTAGAGACCGGTGTCCTCGGCGCGCAGCCGGGCGGAGGCCTCGGCCATCGTCGCGGTGCCCGACAGGAGCTCGCCGATGCGGTCGCGCAGCATCTGGACGTGCATGAGCTGCTTGCCGTAGTCCCACTCGTACAGGGCCCGGCCGTCGTCGAGGCCCTCGTAGCACTGCAGGCGGATCAGGGTCCGGCCGCTCGCCGCGGCCAGGGACTTCGCCAGCTCGGTCTTGCCGACACCGGCCGGGCCCTCCAGCAGCAGCGGCCGCTCCAGCGCGGTGGCCAGGTGCACGACCACGGCGAACTCGGGGTCGATGACGTAGTTCTCGCCGGCCAGGGCCTCGGTCAGCGTCTCGGGGCTGTCGAACACCGGTCTCCTCAGCGGGTGTGCACGGACAGGGACCCGCCGCGCCCGGGGGCTGATCCGGGCGCGGCGGGGAGCTCCTGCAGGTCGTCCTAGTAGGACTTGTTGAACGCGTGGTCCACCAGCGGGACCAGGGCGTCCACCGTGCACTCGCGGGGATTGCCCGGGGTGCAGTAGTCGCCCATCATGTGCTCGGCGATCCGGTGGACGGTGTCCCCGTCGGTCGGGATCGTGTCGCCGACACCGGCGTACTTCCCGGTGTTCATCCGGTTCTTGTCGTAGCTGTCGGACCGCAGCACACCGAAGTTATCCGGGATGCCGACGTCCTTGGACAGCCGGATGGCCTCTTCGACCGCGGCGTCCGCGGCCTGCACGGTGGTCATGTTCCGGGTGTCGACGCCCAGCGCGGTCGCGATCTTGGCGTAGCGCTCGTAGCGGGAGGGGAGGTTGTACTCCCAGACCCGGGGCAGGGCGATCGCGTTGTTGAGCCCGTGGTGGGTGTCGAAGAACGCCGACACCGCGTGCGAGGTCGAGTGGACCAGGCCCAGACCACCGGAGTTGAACGCCTGCGCGGCGATGTACTGCGCGTGCATCATCTTCGAGCGGGCCTGCAGGTTGCGGGGCTCGTAGGTGGCCTCGCGCAGGTACTGCCCGACCAGCTCGATCGAGTACAGCGCGTTGCCCAGCGACGGCTCGAAGTCCAGCCGCGAGACGAACGGCTCGGAGCCGTGCGCGAGCACGTCGAAGCCGCAGTACGCGGTGAAGTGCTGCGGGCAGCTGTAGTAGAGCAGCGGGTCGTCCAGCGCCAGGGTGGTGACGACGGCGTCGTCGAACCCGACCCACTTCTTCGGGTTCTCCATGTCGCTGGTGTTCGTGATGACGTAGGCCCAGGATGTCTCCGAGCCGGTACCCGCGGTGGTGGAGACCGCGATGTGCGGCGGGTTCTCCATGGTCGTGGACTTGGAGAAGCCCTCGAACTCGTTGATGTTGCGACCGTCGTGGGCGATGACGACGCGGGCGCCCTTCGCGGCGTCGTGCGAGGAGCCGCCGCCGATCGAGATGATGCCGTCGCAGCGCTCGCTCGTGTAGAGCGCGGCGGCGTCCATGCAGTTGTAGTCCTTGGGGTTGGACTCGACCTGGTCGTAGACGACCACGTCGACGCCCTGGTACTCGACCTTCCCCTTGAGCTCGTCGATGATCCCGGAGCCGCGCAGCCCGGTGGTCACGAACAGCGCCCGCGTCATGCCGAGGTTCTTCGCCTCGACCCCCAGGATGTCGTGCGCGCCCACCCCCAGCAGGGCCCGGGGGAACGGGTGGAACTCCTTGATCGGGAAGTCCCAGATCTGGTTGAGCTCGATGGCCATTGGCTCTCCTCGACGGCGTCGTCGGCTGGCGGACGAGCACAACCATGGTTGTTGCGAACTACTGGCAACAGCTACAGATGGGTACTTGACCACCCGGCCGTTCGCCGGGGCAGGTCCACCCTCCGTCCGGAGGGGTCACCGGCGTGGGGCGGAGGCCTCGAGGTGGGTGCCGACCGGGGTGAACCCGCTGCGCCGGTACCAGTCCCGCGGCCAGTCGGCGGCGTCGGCGCCGAGCGCGAGCAGGTCGCAGCCGTACTCGGCGGCGAGCTCGCGGGAGCGGGCCAGCAGCGCCCGGCCGTGCCCGCGGCCGCGGTGGGCCGGGTCGGTCTCCAGGGCGTCGAGCCAGGCCGTGGCCCCGTCGCGGCGGAGGGTCGCGGCCGCCACCACCCGGTCGTCGGCGACGACGGCGAGCCGGTGCAGGGCCAGCACCCGGTCGTCGCCGGTGTCGCGGTCGACCAGCTGGTCGAGGTCGCCGGGGCCGGTGCCGGGCAGGTCCCGGGCCCAGGAGGCGCGCCGGAACCCGCGGAGCTCGTGGTGGTCCAGCTCGGTGACCGTCGGCGCGCCCGCACCCGTGGCCGTGCCGGTCGCGGTGGGGGCGGTCATGGCCTCGTTCGCCGAGACCGACCACCCGGCGGCGCGGAGGCCGTCGGCGAGCTCGTCCGCGCCCGGGCCCCACATCAGCGCCCCCGGGTGCAGGCCGTGCGCGGTGAGCGCCCGGTCGGCCTCGGTGAGCACGGTGGCCGGGTCGGTGCGGTCCGGGCGGCCGAGCAGCAGCTGGTTGTGCATCCGCGACACCGGCCAGGCGTCGGTCCGGACCGCGACGCCGCCGGTCACCGGCTCCTCCGCGGTCGCGCCGCGCCGCAGCATCGACGGCTCGAACCCCATCGCCCGCGCCGCCGCGCCGGGCTCGGGGACCTCCGGTGCGGCGAAGCCGTCCGGGCCCGGGCGGTAGGGCAGCACCATCAGCACCGCCGACGCCGGCACCGCCCCGTAGGCGTGCGGGAACCGCATCGACGACGGGTCGGTCGGCACCCCCGGCTCCCACCGGACGTCGACCCCGGCGACGTCGATCCGGGCCGGGTCGAGGACGAGCAGGACCAGGTCGGTCCGGCCCGCGAACAGGCGCTGCGCGGGCAGGGCGACCTGTCCGGGCGTCGACAGGTGCACGAAACCGACCTCGTCGAGGGAGGGGGGCGCCACGGCTCCCGTGCCGAGCCACCTCCGCCACTCACCAGGGGTGCAGAGGTGCAGCAGGACCGTCCCGACCGTCATGGGAGACAGCCTGCCCGCCCGTCCGATCGGACGGGCGTGGACATCGAGTATTGATTTCCGGCACCGGGTGCCAATAGCGTCCGATCCGCTGCCACCGCCGGCCGGCGGGGCGGTTCACCACCTCTCTCGCCGAGAGTCGGATCCAGCGGAGGTTGCGCATGAGCGAGCACCAGAACGAGGACGCCCTGACCGAGGAGACCCTCGTCGAGGAGGTCTCCATCGACGGCATGTGCGGTGTCTACTAAGCCCCTCGACACCACGGTTCCGGACGGCGCCGCGGGGGCTTTCGACCCCGCGGCGCCGTACCGGCTCAGCGAGAGCGTCTCGCTGCGTCCGGAGCCCTTCGGCGC
The DNA here is from genome assembly GCF_020496225.1 of Pseudonocardia sp. ICBG162. Lineage (NCBI taxonomy): Bacteria > Bacillati > Actinomycetota > Actinomycetes > Pseudonocardiales > Pseudonocardiaceae > Pseudonocardia > Pseudonocardia sp. ICBG162. Next base: position 800,873 of record NZ_JAHLJD010000031.1, on the reverse strand, counting down.
CCTGGTGTACGACTTCGTGACCCGCAAGCTCTCCTTCCTCAAGACGCCCCAGCTGGTCTCGGTCGTGCGCGACCTGGAGAACCAGCCGGACGCCCGCTCGGCGGTCCGTGCCGCCGGCGTCGAGGAGCCCCAGCACGACGCCTACTTGCGTGCCCTCGCCGGACTGCTGAAGTCCCGCACGATCGTCGCCCGTTAGTCCCGCCCGCCCCGCCGACCACCACAGTGAGGTGCCCGTGAAGCTGGTCGACCACTTCCAGTACGGCCTGAACTCGCCCATCTGCCTGACCTGGGAGCTCACCTACGCGTGCAACCTCGCGTGCGTGCACTGCCTGTCCAGCTCCGGGCGGCGTGACCCGCGCGAGCTGAGCACCGCCGAGGCCAAGGCCGTCATCGACGAGCTGCAGCGCATGCAGGTCTTCTACATCAACATCGGTGGTGGCGAGCCGACCGTGCGCCCGGACTTCTGGGAGCTGCTGGACTACGCCATCGCCCACGACGTCGGCGTCAAGTTCTCCACCAACGGCGTCAAGCTCGACAAGCAGCGGGCCGCGCAGCTCGCCGCGACCGACTACGTCGACATCCAGATCTCGATGGACGGCGCGACGGCCGAGGTCAACGACTACGTCCGTGGCCCGGGCTCGTTCGACACCGCGATCACCGCGCTGGAGAACCTCGCCGAGGCCGGGTTCAAGCACCCCAAGATCTCGGTCGTGATGACCCGGGAGAACGTCGACCAGCTCGACGAGTTCAAGGCCATCGCCGACAAGTACGGCGCCCAGCTGCGCATCACCCGGCTGCGCCCGTCCGGCCGCGGTGCCGACGTCTGGGACGAGCTGCACCCGACCCAGGCCCAGCAGAAGCAGCTCTACGACTGGCTGGTCGCGCACGGGGACCAGGTCCTGACCGGTGACTCGTTCTTCCACCTGTCCGCCTACGGCGAGGCCCTGCCCGGGCTGAACCTGTGCGGCGCGGGCCGCGTGGTCTGCCTGATCGACCCGGTCGGCGACGTCTACGCCTGTCCGTTCGCCATCCACGAGAACTTCCTGGCCGGCAACGTCCGCGACGAGGGCGGCTTCAAGGAGGTGTGGGAGCACTCCGAGCTGTTCACCGAGCTGCGCCAGCCGCAGACCGGCGGGGCGTGCGCGTCGTGCTCGCACTACGACACCTGCCAGGGCGGGTGCATGGCCGCGAAGTTCTTCACCGGCCTGCCGCTCGACGGCCCGGACCCGGAGTGCGTGCAGGGCTACGGCGAGGCGATGCTGGCCGCGCGGGACGGCGGGACGGTCATCCCGAAGTCCGACGTCGACCACTCGCGCTCCGCGCCACGCAACACCCGTGCGCCCAAGCAGCCGACGATGCTCTCGCTCACGCCGCCGCCGCCGCGCCGGCCGGACCGGGCCTGCGACGAGAACCCGCTCGCCGGGTTCGCGCCGGACGCCGTGCCCGCCGCCCAGCCGGTCGCGGGGAGCTGACCACGGACCTGCTGCTGACGGGGCCCGTCGACCTGCGTGGTCGGCGGGCCCCGTCGCGTGTGCTGTTCGGGCCGCACGAGACCAACCTCGGCGACGCCGCACGCGGGATCACGCCCGACCACGTCGCCTACTACGCGGCGCGGGCCGCGGGGGGTGCGGGGATCGTCGTGGTCGAGCCGGCGTCGGTGCACGCCTCGGACCACCCCTACGCCTACGCCCCCGCCGCATTCCCCGCTGTCCCCCACGCCGCGTCGCCCGCCCCTGCCGCGCCGCCCGGCTCGGCGGCGGCGTCGGGGCGCGTCGAGATGCAGCTCAGCGGGAGTCGTGGATCTTTCGCGCCCGCTGAGCTGCATCTCGGCGACCGGGACGGCGCGCGGGTGCCCGCCGTGGCCGGGTGGGCGGCGGTCGTCGCGGCGTGCCGGCCGTACGGGACGCTCGTACTGGCCGGGCTCGCGCACGCCGGTGGGCAGGGCAGCTCCGCGCACTCCGGGCACCCGCTGTGGGCGCCGTCGCCGGTCCCGGACGTCGTGTCCCGCGAGGTCCCGGTCGCGATGGGGCCCGCGGAGATCGGCGCCGTGGTCCGCGGCTTCGCCGACGCCGCCCGCGCGGCTGTGGACAGTGGTGTGGACGGTGTGGAGATCTCCGCCGGGCAGCACTCGGTGCTGCGCCAGTTCTGCTCCGGCCTGACCAACCACCGCGGCGACGCGTACGGCCGCGACCGCACCCTGCTGCTGCGCGAGGTCCTCGACGCCGTGCGCTCCGCGATCGGGCCGGACCCCCTGCTGGCGCTGCGGCTGTGCGTCGACGAGCTCGCCCCCTGGGCCGGCATCACCCCCGGCGACGGCCTCGCCCTCGCCCGGGCCGTCGCCGACCGGGTGGACCTGCTCGTGCCCGTCGTCGGGAGCGCGCTGTCGGTCGCCGCGACCCGGCCGGACCTGCACACGCCCGAGGCGTTCCTGCGGGCCCGGTGCGGCGAGCTGCGACGTGCCCTCGGCGGCGCGACGACGGTCGTCCTGGCCGGCAGCGTCGTCACCCCGGCCCTCGCCGAGGACGCGCTGAGCAGCGGCGACGCCGGTATCGTCGAGATGACGAGAGCGCAGGTAGCGGACCCGCGGCTCGTCGCGCTGACTCGGGCCGGGACGCCGGAGCGCATCCGGCCGTGCCTGCTGACGAACGCCCTCGCCGCGGCCCGGGACCCGCGCAACTCCGTGGTCGGCGACGAGCTGGAACCGCGGTCGGGGCACGAACGGACCGACCCGGACCCGGATACGTCGCGTTCCGCGGAACGCGGTCCGGACGCCGCGGCGGGCCCCGAACACCTCGATGCGGAACGCGACCGGGACGCCGTCGCGGGTGCCGGGGCGCGTTCCGCGGAACGCACCGCAGGGGCGCGACGACCTGTGCTCGTCGTCGGCGGCGGGCCCGCGGGGCTCGAGGCGGCCCGGACACTGGCGCTGCGCGGGCACCCGGTGACGCTGCACGAGCGCACCGACCGGCTCGGCGGCCTGCTCCCCGCGGCCGCGGTACTGCCCGGCCGGTACCGGCTCGCGCTGCCGGTGCCGTGGTGGGCCGCGGAGCTCGACCGGCTCGGCGTCCGGGTCGTGCTGGGATCCGAGGTGGACACCGCCGTGCTCGACGCGGCCCGCGCGCGCGGCGACGCGGTGGTGCTCGCGACGGGCTCGCGGCCGTCGCCGTCGGTGCGGGACACGGACGTCCCGGTGCTCACCGCGGCGGAGCTGTGCGCCGGGGTGGCGCGGTCAGCCCCGTCCCTGGCAGCCCCGGTCGGTGGTGGCGGTGGCGCGGACCGCGCGGCGGAGCACGGAGAGGAACGCGAACGCCACGACCGGGAGGAGCAGGACGACGACCTCCGTGCCGGGCACCGTGACCCGGTCGTCGCGGTGCTCGCCGCCGCGGGCGTTCCGCGGAACGCGCCGGTGCTCGTCGTCGACCCGCTCGGGGACTGGACCGGACCGGGGGTCGCGGAGCTGCTCGCCGCAGCCGGGCATCCCGTGGTCCTGGCCACGCCGGACGCCGTCGCCGGGCACCAGCTCGGCCGCTGCGGCGACATGGCCGCGGCGAACGCGCGGCTGGAACGGGCCGGGGTCCGCCGGGCGTTGTTCACCCGGCCGGGGGCCGTCCGTGGCGGCGTCGCGGAGCTGGTGGACGTCCACACCGGAGCGGTGACGACCGTGCCGTGCGCGGCCGTCGTCGACTGTGGACCGCGGCTGCCGCAGGACGCGCTGCCGGCGCTGCCCGGCTGCGCGGTCGCGGGGGACCGGGTGGCGCCGCGGACGCTCGCCGAAGCGGTGCGCGAGGGGCGGCGGGCCGGCGTCGCCCTGGCCGACGCCGACGCGGGCAGCACGGCCGGTCCCGCGGCCGACGCCGCGACCGCCGCGCTCCCGACCGCCGCGCTCCCGACCGCCGCGCGCTCGGCCGCCGCCCCACCGGAGCCCGCGTCCCCGGAGTCCGCGCTCCCGTCGCGCGTGCCCCCCGGGACCCGCAGCAGCGTGACACCGCATCCCGGGCCCGTCGCGGTCGCGAGGCAGGAGGCGGCGGACCGGGAGAATTCGCGGCCCCGGCTCGGCGACCCCCTGCGCCTCGGCCGCGCCACGCTGCGCAACCGGATCGTCTTCACCGCCCACCTCACCGGCTTCGCCGAGGGCGGCATGCCGACCGACCGGCACACCGCCTACTACGCGGCCCGTGCCGCGGGCGGCGCCGGACTGGTGATCACCGAGGAGCACGCCGTCCACCCCGGCGACCGGCCCTACGAGCGGCTGATCCGCGGCCACGACCCGGCCGTGCTGCCCGGCTACCGCGCCCTCACCGACGCGGTGCACGCCCACGGCGCCCTCGTGCTCGCCCAGCTCAACCACAACGGCGCGCAGGGGTCGGGGATGTACTCGCGCACAGCCGTCGTCGGGCCGTCGCCGGTGCCCGACCCGATGTTCCGCGAGGTCCCCGCCGAGCTCGACGCGGCCGGGATCGGCGCGATCGTCGACGCCTTCGCCGACGTCGCCGCGCGCTGCGTCGAGGGCGGGTTCGACGGCGTCGAGCTGCAGTGCTCGCACGCCTCGCTGCTGCGGCTGTTCCTGTCCCCGGCCACCAACCGTCGCACCGACGCCTGGGGGCGCGACCGGGCGAAACTGGTGCTCGACGTCGTCGCCGCCGTCCGCGCGGCCATCGGCCCGGACCCGGTGCTGGGCCTGCGGATCGGCGTCGACGAGCGCATCGAGGGCGGCATCACCCCCGCCGACGGCGCCGACCTCGCCCGCCGTCTCGCCGCGACCGGGCAGGTGGACCACCTCAACACCTCGATCGGCGTCGCCACCTCGACGCTGCACCTGATCGAGCCGTCCATGCACACCCCGCCGGGCTACGCCGGGCACCTCGCCGCGACCCTGCGCCGCGCCGTCCGTGCCGCCGGGGCGGACCTCCCGGTGATCGGGGTCGGCCGGTTCACCACGCCCGACCAGGCCGCCGCGGCGCTGGACCGCGGGGAGTGCGACCTCGTCGGCGTCGCCCGCGGGCAGATCGCCGACCCCGGCTTCGCGCACAAGGCCCTCACCGGACGCCCGGTACGCCGGTGCGTCGGGTGCAACCAGGACTGCATCGGCCGGGTCGGGCTGAACCTGCCGCTGGGCTGCGCGGTCGACCCGGCTGCCGGGCGCGAACGGCTCGTCCCGCCCGCCCGGGCCGCCGATCCCGGCGCGGGGCGGGTGCTCGTCGTCGGGGCCGGGCCGGCCGGGCTCGCCGCGGCCGCCTCGCTCGCCGGGCGCGGGCACCGGGTGCTGCTCGCCGAACGCGCCGGCACCCCCGGTGGACGGCTCGCCCTCGCGGCGACCGCGCCCGGGCGGGCCGAGCTCGGCCACGTCGTCGCCGACCTGCTGCGCGAGGCGCACGCGGCCGGGGTCGAGATCGGGTACGGCACGACCGTCGACCGCGGGTTCGTCGAGGAGCTGGAGCCCGCGGCGGTCGTCGTCGCCACCGGGTCGGTGCCCGCCGTTCCGTCGTGGGACCCGGAGCGGCTGACCGTCCCCGTCGACGACGTGCTGGCCGGGGTGCGCCTGCCCGCGGGCCCGGTGCTCGTCGTCGACGAGCTCGGGTTCCACCAGGCCACCTCGGTCGCCGAGCTGCTCGCCGCCCGCGGGCACACCGTCGAGGTCGTCACCCCGGCGCTGGTCGTCGGGCAGGACCTCGGGCTCACCCTGGACCGCGAGGGGTTCCGCCGCCGAGCGCACGCCGCCGGGATCCGCTGCCGCACCGACCTCGCCGTGCTGGGGGTGCTGCGCAGGGGTGAGCAGAGCCGTGGTGAGCGGAGCCGTGGTGAGCGGAGCCGTGGTGAGCAGAGCCGTGGTGAGCAGAGCCGCGCCGAGCCCGGCTGCACCGTGGAGCTGCTGCACCACCCGACCGGCCGCACCGAGCGGCGCGCCGTCGGCGCCGTCGTCGCCGCGACGGCCACCGTCCCCGCCACCCGCCTGTGGACCGCGCTGGCCGGCGGGCCGTGGCCGGTGCACCGGATCGGCGACGCGCTGACCCCGCGCCGGTTCGACGCCGCGATCCGTGAGGGCCGCCTCGTCGACCTGGAGCCGGGGCGAGTTCCTACGGTCGTCCGGTGACCACCGAGATCCCGGCCCGCCGCGCCGGACCGCGTGAGTGGGCCGGTCTGGCCGTCCTCGCGCTGCCCCTGCTCGTCCTCGCCCTCGACGTGAGCGTCCTCTACCTGGCCGCGCCCGCACTGGCCGCCGACCTCGCCCCGACCGCCACCCAGGAGCTGTGGATCCTCGACATCTACGGCTTCCTGATCGCCGGGTTCCTCATCACCATGGGCACCCTCGGCGACCGCATCGGCCGCCGTCGGCTGCTGCTCGTCGGCGGCGCCGCGTTCGCCGCGGCGTCGGTGCTGGCGGCCTTCGCCCCCACCGCCGAGCTGCTGATCGCGGCCCGCGCGCTGCTCGGCGTCGCCGGGGCGACCCTGATGCCCTCGACGCTCGGGCTGATCTCGACGATGTTCCCCGACCCCACCCAGCGGCGGTTCGCGGTCGCGGTGTGGATGACGACGTTCTCGGTCGGCATCGCGATCGGCCCGCTCGTCGGCGGGGCGCTGGTCGGGTCGTTCTGGTGGGGCGCGGTGTTCCTCATCGGCGTCCCCGCCATGCTCGCGCTGGTCGTCCTCGGCCCGTTCCTGCTGCCCGAGGAGCGTGCCGCCGGCGGCGGGCGGTTCGACGTCGCCGGGGTCGTGCTGTCGCTGGCCGCGATGCTGCCGCTGGTCTACGCGGTGAAGAACCTCGCCGCCCACGGCCCGGGGCCCGGGGTGCTGGTCGCCGGGGTCGTCGGCCTGGCCGCGGGGACGGCGTTCGTGCGCCGCCAGCGCCGGCTGCCCGCCCCGCTGCTCGACGTCGCGCTGTTCACCCGGCCCGCGTTCACCGCGGCGGTGTCGGTGCTGCTCATCGGCCTGCTCGCCGTCAACGGCCTGTTCTTCGTGCTCCCGCAGTACCTGCAGCTCGTGACCGGTCTGTCCGCGCTCGCCGCCGGGGTCTGGATGCTGCCGCTCGCACTGGCCACCGTCGGTGGGTCGCTGGTGACGCCGGTGCTGTCGCGGCGGTTCGGGGTGCCCGCCGTCGTCGCCGGGTCGGCCGCGTTCGCCGCGGTCGGCGCGCTGCTGGTCGGGCTGGTCGGTGCGGGTTCCGGGCCGGTCGCGCTGGTGGCGCTGACCGCGGGCACCGTGCTCGGCCTGGGCCCGATCGGCGTGCTCGCGACCGACCTGGTCATCGGCTCGGTGCCCAGCGCCCGCGCCGGGTCCGCGGCGTCGATCTCGGAGACCGCGGGCGAGCTGGGCGTGGCGCTCGGCGTCGCCGTCACCGGCAGCGTGCTCACCGCCGTCTACACCGGACGGCTGGTGCTGCCCGGCGGGCTGCCCGCCGACGTCGCCGGCCGGGCCGGGGAGAGCCTGGCGGGAGCGGTCGCCGCGGCCGCGCGGCTGCCCGGCACCGGCGGGGACGCGCTGCTCGCGGCCGCCCGGGACGCCTACACCGCGGGGATCGGCGTCGTCGGGCTCATCGCCGCCGGGCTGCTGACCGGCGCCGTCGTCCTCGCGCTGACCGCGCTGCGCCGGACCGGGGCCTGAGCGGGCAGGCTGGGACCGTGCTCCTCGCGGATCTGACCTGGCCCGACCTCGACCCGGCCGCGGCGTACACGCTGCTCGTGCCGGTCGGCTCCACCGAGCAGCACGGCCCGCACCTGCCGCTGGGCACCGACACCGCCGTGGCGTCGGCGGTCGCGGCGGCGCTGCACGACGCCGACCCGGGGCTCGTCCTCGCCCCCGCCCTGCCCTACGGCGCCGCCGGTGAGCACGAGGGCTTCCCCGGCACCGTGTCGATCGGGGAGGACGCGCTGCGCACGGTCCTCGTCGAGTACGGCCGTTCGGCGTGCCGGTGGGCGTCGCGGCTGGTGCTGCTCAACGGGCACGGCGGCAACGTCGCCGCGCTCCGCTCGGCGGTGACCCTGCTGCGCGACGAGGGCCGCGACGCGGGCTGGCTGTCCTGCGTCGCCGACGTCCCCGGAGTGCCGCTGGACGCGCACGCCGGGCGCTACGAGACCTCGCTGCTCGCCCACCTGCACCCCGGCCTGGTCCGCACCGACCGCGCCCAGGCGGGCGACACCCGGCCGCTGCGCGAGGTCATCGGGGAGCTGCGGGCCGGGGGGATCGCCGCGGTCAGCCCGAACGGGGTGCTCGGTGACCCGGCCGGCGCGACGGCCGGGGAGGGGCTGCGGCTGCTCGCGGCGATCACGGCGACGGCGTCGGCGGCGGTCACGGCGTGGGACCCCGACCCCGGCACCGGACGCCTCCGCCCGCCGCCGGCGTAGCGCGGGGTCACACCGCGGGGTGCACCAGCAGGGGCACGAGCTGCTCGGCCGTGGTGAACGAGCCGTGCTGGCCGGGCAGCGTGGACAGGAACGGCTCCGCCTCGCTCCGGACCACCGCGGCCGTCCCGTGCATCGCGGCGACGACGTCGCCGACCCGGTCGAGCACCCGGTCGGTGACCGGCCCGAACCAGCCCCGGGCGACCGCCTCCTCCCGGGTGACGACGGCGGCGTCGTCGCCGAGCACCGCCCGCCAGGCGGCGAGCACGTCGGCCGCCGCCCCGGGCTCGGCGTAGACGTGCCGGGCGCGCGGGTCCCCGCCGAGCAGCGCCACGCCGTCGGACAGTGCCGGGGTGGTGTCGGCGTCGACGGTCCGGTCGACGGTGACCATGCCGTGGTCGCCGGTGACCGCCAGCAGGGTCCCCGCGGGCAGTGCGTCGCGCAGCATCGCGAGCAGCGCGTCGACCTGGCGCAGCTGCCAGCGCCACGCGGGGCTCCCGGGGCCGTACAGGTGGCCGACCTTGTCCAGGTCGGCGTGGTAGCCGTAGACCAGCCGCGGACCGGGGCCCTCCATCCCGGCGAGGATCTCCACGGCCAGGTCGCCCAGCGCGGCGACCCCGCGGTACTCGCCGCCGCGCAGCCCCGACCGGGTCAGCCCGGACGTCCGGAACTCCAGCGGCGACACCGACCGCACCGCGACGCCCGCCGCCGCGGCCCGCTCCAGCACGGTCGGCTCCGGCTGCACCCGCTCCGGGACGAGCCGCTCCCGCAGGTCCCGGCGGCCCGAGGACCAGCCCAGCGCGTCGAGCAGCTCGCCGTCGACGCGGAACCGCAGCCCCAGCGTGCCGTGTGCGCCCGGCGGCAGCCCGGTGCCGAGCGAGGTCAGGCTGATCGGGGTGGTCGAGGGGAACCCGACGGTGAGCGGGCCGGCGTCGGCGAGCCCGGCCAGCACCGGCGCGTCGGCGGCGTGGGCGTGCAGCAGTTCGTGGCCCAGCCCGTCGACGAGCAGCAGCACCGCCGCCCCGGCCCGCGGGAGCCCGAACGCGGGCGGCCGGTCGTCGAGCGGGGCGCCGATCGCGTGCAGCAGGGCGGGGAGGACGTCGGCCAGCGTCGCCGAGCCGTAGCGGGGGAGGACCTCGGGCATGCCCCGGAGTCTGCACGGCAGGACCCGTGCGGACCACGCCGATCGGGCAGGTGCGGGTGTCGACCCGCGACGGCCGGGGATGGAAGGCTCCCGGAGGTGACCGCCGCCCGGACCGACCCCGACCGTCCCTCCGCCACGACCCCCTCGGGCCCGGCGGACCGGCGGCTCCCGGACGGCTTCCGGGTGCTGCTCGACCGTCGCACCCGGCGGCTCGACGGAGGCGCGGCGCTGCTCGGCGGCGCCCCGCCCCGGCTGGTGCACCTGTCCGCGCGGGCCCGCGCGCTGCTGCCCGCCCCCGGGCGGCCGCTGGTCGTCACCGGCCCCACCGAGCGGTCCCTGGCCCGCACCCTGCTCGACGCCGGGCTCGCCCACCCCGTCCCCGACGCCCCGGCCGGGATCACCGCGGCCGAGGTCACCGTCGTCGTCCCGGTGAAGGACCGGCCGCTGGACCGGCTCCTCGCCGCGCTGGCCGGGACCGGGGTGGCCGGCCCGGTCGTCGTCGACGACGGGTCCGCCGACCCGGCCCCGCTGCGCCGCGCCGTCGAGCGGGCCGGGGGGACGGTCCTGCGGCACGCCACCCCGCGCGGCCCGGCGGCCGCCCGCAACGCCGGCCTCGCCGCCGCGACCACCCCGTTCGTGGTGTTCCTCGACTCCGACGTCGTCCCCGAACCCGGCTGGCTGCCCCCGCTGCTCGCCCACCTCGCCGACCCCGCGGTCGGTCTCGTCGCACCGCGGATCGTGGCGCCGGACCCGGAGCGGGGAGGCGGGCTGCGCGGGGCGGTCGGGCGCTACGAGGCGGTGCGGTCGTCGCTGGACCTGGGGCCCGACCCGGCGCTGATCGTGCCGCGGTCCCGTGTCGCCTACGTGCCGAGCGCGGCGATGCTCGTCCGGGTCTCGGCGGTCGGGCCGGTCGCGTTCGACCCGGGGATGCACGTCGCCGAGGACGTCGACCTCGTCCTGCGCCTGCACGCGGCCGGCTGGGCGATGCGCTTCGAACCCGTCGCGCGGGTCGCCCACGACCACCGCACCCATCCGGGGGAGTGGCTGCGGCGCAAGGCGTTCTACGGCACCGGGGCGGCGCCGCTGGCGCGCAGGCACCCGGGCGCGGTCCCGCCGGTGATCCTCTCCCCCTGGACGGCGGCGGTCTGTCTGCTCCTGCTCGCCCAGCGGCGGGGGGCGACGGCGCTCGCCGCCGTCGTCACCGGGGTCGCGACCGAACGGCTGTCCCGGAAGCTGCCCCGGCTCGAGCACCCGCGGCGCGGGGCGGCGCTGCTCACCGCGCTCGGCCTGTCCGGGGCGCTGTGGCAGACGGCGTCGGCGCTGACCCGGCACTTCTGGCCGGTCGCCGCGCTCGCCTGCCTGGTGTCGCGCCGGGCCCGTCGCGCGGTCGTCGCGGCGGCGCTGGTGGAGGGGCTGACCGACTGGTGGCGCCACCGCGACCGCGACCCGCGGGTCCGGACCGGGCCGCTGCTGCACCTGCTCGCGCACCGGCTCGACGACCTCGCCTACGGTGCCGGTCTGTGGTGGGGGGCCGTCGAGCACCGGACCTCCGCCCCGCTGCGCCCGACCGGTCCTGGCGCACGACGCTGACGCAGGTTAGGCTTCCCTGACCTCCGGTGTCGTACCACTCCGTCTGGAGTGGTCTGAACGGGTGATTCGTGTTGCGTCACGGATCCGATTCTGAGGGCGTCTCTCGCCCACCTTCTCCGCGCCTGCGGTTGCGCACGACAGGCTGTCGCCGTGACGTCGGCAACACGCCACCCGACCTCCGGTCGCCCCGCTCCCGGCTCCTTGCACCCCAGGAAGATCGGGAGTGTGATGTGGGCGCTGCCACACGAGACGTGCGGCAACTTTTCCGGGCGCGCCGGCGTGGTCGCGAGTCAGGCGACGGCGAACGGCGTTCCTCGGACGAAGTCCCCGGTCAGACCCCGCGCTTCGGAGCGTGCGTGGTCGCGTACGAGGAGTGAGAGTTCATGACAGAGGTCCGGGTCACCGTCGACGGCGTGAACTACGCCGACGACGTCGAGCCCCGCATGTTGCTCGCGCAGTACCTGAGGGAGACGCTGGGCAAGACGGGGACGCTGATCGGCTGCGACACCAGCAACTGTGGTGCCTGCACGGTTCATCTCAACGGGCAGAGCGTGAAGTCCTGCTCGGTGCTCGCGGTCCAGGCGGACGGCGCCGAGGTCACCACCATCGAGGGTCTCGCCCGCGACGGTCAGCTGCACCCGGTGCAGGAGGCCTTCCGTGAGTGCCACGGTCTGCAGTGCGGGTACTGCACGCCGGGAATGATCATGGCTGCGGTGGACCTGCTCGGGGACAACCCCGACCCGTCCGAGCAGGAGGTCCGTGAGGGCATCGAGGGCAACCTCTGCCGGTGCACGGGCTACCAGAACATCGTGCGTGCCGTGCAGACCGCGGCGAAGAACATGAAGCCGGGAGCCGCTCAGCCCTCCGGCCAGGCCGCCCCGGTTGCGGGAGGTAACTGACGTGACGACGACCGCCGAACCCACCACGACCGGCGAGATCGGCAAGGCCAGGGTCCGCAAGGAGGACCAGCGCCTCATCACCGGCCGGTCCCGCTACACCGACTCCATCACGCCTCCGGGAACCGTCCACATCGCCGTCGTCCGGTCGACGATCGCGCGGGCGACCATCACCTCGATCGACAAGTCCGAGGCCGAGAAGGCCCCGGGTGTGTTCGGCGTCTACACCGCGGCCGACCTGGGTGCGGAGGAGGTCGGCATGCCCTGCGCGTGGCCGATCACCCCGGACCAGAAGGCCCCGCAGCGCCCGGTGCTCGCCGTCGGCCGCGTCAACTTCTCCGGTGAGGGCGTCGCCGTCGTCGTCGCCCGGTCGGCCGCCGCCGCGCGCGACGCCGCCGAGCTCGTCGAGGTCGACTACGAGCCGCTCGACCCGGTCCTCGACATGGAGGCCGCCGCGCAGGACGGTGCCGAGCTGGTCCACCCGGACCTCGGCACCAACGTCTCCGCGACCTGGGTGTTCGACTCCGCCGCCGCCGGCACCGGTGCCGACGTGGCCGAGGCCATCAAGGCCGCCGAGGCCGACAGCGACTCCGTCGTCGTCCGCCGCCGCTTCCGCCAGCAGCGCCTGATCCCCGCGTTTATGGAGCCCCGCTCCTGCGTGGTGGACCCGACCGGTGAGCAGCTGACCATCTGGGCCGCGACCCAGGTGCCGCACATCCTGCGCACCATGACCACGGTGACCCTCGGGGTGCCGGAGTCCAAGCTGCGCGTCATCGCCCCCGACGTGGGCGGCGGCTTCGGCGGCAAGATCGGTGTCCTGCCCGAGGAGATGCTCTGCGTGCTGCTCGCGCAGAAGCTGGGCAAGCCGGTCAAGTGGACCGAGACCCGCAGCGAGTGCATGCTCACCGCGCACCACGCCCGGGACCAGATCCAGGACCTCGTGATGACCGCCAAGAAGGACGGCACCATCACCGGGTTCGACATCCACCTCTACGCCGACATGGGCGCCTACCTGGGCCTCGTCGGGCCGGGTGTGCCGATCCTCGGCGCGTTCATGTTCAACGCGATCTACAAGATCCCCGCGCTGAAGTTCACCTGCTCCAACGTCTTCACCAACAAGACGCTGACCGACGCCTACCGCGGCGCCGGCCGTCCCGAGGCGACCTTCGCCGTCGAGCGCATGCTCGACGAGCTGGCCGTCGAGCTCGGCCGCGACCCGATGGAGCTGCGCGAGCAGAACTGGATCAAGCACGAGGAGTTCCCCTTCACGACCGTCGTGGGCCTGACCTACGACACCGGCAACTACGAGCAGGCCACGCAGCGCGCGATGGACCTGTTCGACTACGCCGGTCTGCGCCGTGAGCAGGAGGAGCGCCGCAAGTCCGGTGACCCGGTCCAGCTGGGCATCGGCATCTCGACCTTCACCGAGATGTGCGGTCTCGCCCCGTCCCGCGTGCTCGGCTCGCTGGACTACGGCGCCGGCGGCTGGGAGGCCGCCAGCATCCGGATGCTGGCCACCGGCAAGGTCGAGGTCACCACCGGTGCCTCCGCCCACGGCCAGGGCCACGAGACGGCGTTCTCGCAGATCGTCGCGGACAAGCTGGGCGTCGCGTTCGAGGACGTCGAGATCCTGCACGGCGACACCCAGGTGGCGCCGAAGGGCCTCGACACCTACGGCTCGCGCTCGCTGGTCGTCGGCGGTGTCGCCATCGTCAACGCCGCGGACAAGGTGATCGAGAAGGCGACGAAGATCGCCGCGCACCTGCTCGAGGCCTCCGAGGACGACATCGAGTTCGCGAACGGCCAGTTCACCGTCCGCGGCACCGACAAGGGCAAGGCCATCCAGGAGATCGCGTTCGCCGCGTTCATGGCGCACGACTACCCGGAGGGCATGGAGCCGTCGCTGGACTCCGACGCCGTCTTCGACCCGGAGAACTTCTCCTACCCGCACGGCACCCACCTGGCCGCGATCGAGGTCGACACCGACACCGGCCGGGTGAACCTGCGCAAGTACGTCTGCGTCGACGACATCGGCAACGTCATCAACCCGCTGATCGTCGAGGGCCAGGTGCACGGCGGTCTTGCCCAGGGCATCGCGCAGGCCCTGTTCGAGGAGGCGAACTACGACGACCAGGGCACCCTGGTCAACGCCACGTTCGTCGACTACACGATCCCGTCGGCGGCGGACCTGCCGAGCTTCACCACCGAGACGGTCTCCACCCCGGCGACGAGCAACCCGCTCGGCGTGAAGGGCGTCGGCGAGGCGGGCACCATCGCCTCGACCCCGGCGATCCTCAACGGCGTGCTGGACGCGGTGCGGCACCTCGGCGTCGACGAGATCGAGATGCCGACCACCTCGCAGCGCGTGTGGCGTGCGCTCCAGGTCGCGAAGGGCAAGAGCCCGCAGGAGACCCCGAGCGACACCCACTCGCCCGGCGCCGGCCTCGGCTCCATCGACCCGAACAACCCCAAGGGAGAGGTCCAGTGATCCCGGCCAAGTTCGACTACGTCCGGCCCTCCTCGGTCGAGGAGGCCGTGACGGCCCTGCAGTCGGCCGGTGAGGACGCCAAGATCCTCGCCGGCGGCCAGAGCCTGCTGCCGGTGCTGCGTCTGCGGATGGCCGCGCCGAGCACGATCATCGACCTCGGGGGCATCCCCGAGCTCAAGCGGATCGGCGAGGACGACCAGTACGTCATGGTCGGCGCGATGGCCACCCACCACGAGGTCATGCGCAACGACCTGGTGAACAAGCACGTGGAGCTCATCGCCCGGGCGACCGAGACCGTCGCCGACCCGCAGGTCCGCCACCGCGGCACCCTGGGCGGCGCGCTCGCGCACGCCGACCCGGCCGGTGACCTGGGCGCGGCCGCCCTGGCGCTGGACGCCGAGTTCGTCATCCTGGGTGCCGGTGGCACCCGCCTGGTGACCGCGGCGGACTTCTTCCAGGACTACTTCACGACCGCGATCGGCGAGGGCGAGATCCTCACCATGATCCGGTTCCCGAAGTACACCGGCTGGAAGAGCCACTACGAGAAGTTCAACCGGGTCGCCCAGGCGTGGTCGATGGTGGCCGTCGCCGTCGCGCTGAAGGTGGACGGCGGGACGATCACCGAGGCCCGTGTCGGCCTGACCAACATGGGCAACACGCCGGTCCGCGCGACCGGGGTCGAGGCGGCCCTGGTGGGCAAGGCCGCGGGCCCGGACGTCGCGAAGGCCGCCGCCGAGCACGCGCTCGAGGGCACGTCGGCTCCGAGTGACGCGGACGCCGCAGCCGACTACCGTGAGCACCTGGCGAAGGTTCTCACCGGTCGTGCGGTGCTGGCCGCGGCCGGCTGACGAACCCGACAGACACACCGACGCCGGCGCCGGCTCCCGGAGAACATCCCGGGACCGGCGCCGGCGTTCGTTCGAGGAGGCTTGGCAGAGAAGATGCAGCTGGAGAACAAGTTCACGATCGCGGCGCCGATCGAGGACGCCTGGAAGGCGCTCAACGACCCGGAGCTCATCGCTCCGTGCTTCCCCGGGGCGACCCTGACCGAGTACGAGGGCGACTCGTTCCAGGGCACCGTCAAGGTCAAGCTCGGCCCGATCTCGCTCACCTACAAGGGCAAGGGCACCTACATCGACCGTGACGACGCCAACCACAAGGTCGTCATCGACGCGTCCGGCCGCGACGCCCGCGGCAACGGCACCGCCAAGGCCATCGTGACCGGCACGATGGTCGCCGACGGTCCCGACAAGACCTCGGTCACGATGGTCACCGACATGACCGTCACCGGTCGTCCGGCGCAGTTCGGCCGGGGCGTCATCTCCGACGTCGCCGACAAGATCATCGGGCAGTTCTCGAACTGCGTCGCGGACAAGCTGACCGGCCCCGGTGCCGCGTCGTCCAACGGCGCGGGCCCGAAGCACGCGGCCGACGAGACCAGCCCGATCCCGGCCGTCCCGCCGGCGCCGGGCGAGCAGGCCGCGCCCGCCCCGGTGAAGCGCACCTACCAGCCGCAGAGCAGCCCGGTCGAGGCCATCGACCTGCTCGACTCGGCGGGTGCCCCGGTGCTCAAGCGCCTCGCGCCCGTGCTGGGCGGCGTGGGTGCGCTGGTGCTGCTGTTCGTGCTGATCCGGCGTCTGCGCGGCGCGAAGGGCTGAGTCCCCCGCACGTCCCTCCGGGCCGGTACCGCGTTCCGCGGTGCCGGCCCGTGGCGTTGCGGGGCAGGATGGAGCGGTGCGAGCGGGCGAGCGGAACGGGCTGACCGACGTCGAGGGCCTGCGGGTCGGGCACGCGGCGGTGAGCGGGCCGGGCGCCCGCAGCGGGACGACGGTCGTGCTGGCCCCGCCGGGCGGCGCGGTCGCCGGCGTGGACGTACGCGGCGCCGCGCCCGGCACCCGGGAGACCGACCTGCTCGACCCGGTCGCGACGGTCCAGCGGGTGCACGCCGTCACCCTGTCCGGGGGCAGCGCCTTCGGTCTCGACGCCGCCTCCGGGGTGATGGCCCGGCTGGAGCGCGACGGCGAGGGCTTCCCGGTGCCCGGCGCCGTCGTGCCGATCGTGCCGGCCGCCGTGGTGTTCGACCTCGGCCGCGGCGGCGACCCCCGGGCCCGCCCGACCGCGGTGACCGGCACGGCCGCCTACGACGACGCGCACGCCGGCCCGGTCGTCCAGGGCTCGGTCGGGGCGGGCACCGGCGCGGTGTCCGGCGGGCTGCGCGGCGGGATCGGGTCGGCGTCCGCGGTGCTCACCGAGGGCTCTGCCGCCGGGACGACGATCGCGGCCCTGGTCGTGCTCAACTCCGCCGGTGCGGCCGCGGACCCGGCCACCGGTGAGGTGTACGGCGCCCGGCACGGTCTGCCGGGCGAGTTCACCGCCGGGGTGGCCCCGGTCCTCGCCCCGCCGGAGCGGCTCGCCGAGCTGTACGCGGGGCACGTGAACCCGCTGGGGACGGCGACGACGCTGGTCGTCGTCGGCACCGATGCGGCCCTGGACAAGGTCGGCTGCACCCGGCTGGCGACGATGGCGCACGACGGCCTGGCCCGGTCGATCTCGCCGGTGCACACGATCCGCGACGGCGACTGCGCGTTCGCGCTGGCCACGGGCACCCGGGCCGCGCCGGACGTCGCCGGGGTGTTCGCGCTGCAGGCGGCTGCGGCGGAGGTGACGGCGCGGGCGGTGGCGCACGCGCTGCTCGCGGCGGAACCGGCGCCGGACCGGCCGTCGTACTCGTCGCTCCTGGTGGGTCCGTGAGCGCGCCGAACCCGTGGCTGGGGCGCCCGCGTGCCCCGCGTCCGCCGTCCGCGCCGGACCCGGACGCGGTGCGTCTGGTGGGACTGCCCCGGCGGCGGGCGGCGGCCCGGGCGGTGAACGACGTGGTGCGGGGCGTGGACGTGCGCGCGTTCGGCGACGGGTGGACCGTGTCGTTCCTCAGCGGCTACTACACGCTCTGCCACACCCTCGACCAGCTGCTCGACGCCGTGGCCCCACCCGGGGAGCGGGAGCTGCTGCGGGCGACGGTGCTGGCCGCGGCCGACGGGACCGCGGGCCGGGGCTGACCGGCCCGGCCCGCGCCCCGCCGCCGTCAGTCGTCGTCCCGGTCGTCGCCGTCGTGGTGGTCGCCGTCGTGGTCGAGGACCCGGCCGGTGGCGGCGTCGACGTCGATGTCGTGCTCGGTGGTGCCGTTCCGGACCTCGACCTCCCAGTGGTCCCGGTCGTCGCTGCCGTCGTCGTCGCGGTCGTCCCGGTCGGCGCTCTCCCACTCGCTCTTCGTGACCCGGCCCCCGCCCGCGGCGGCCAGTGCGGCGCGCTCGGCGGCGGCACGGTCGACCGCGGGCGCGGCGGGGGTGGGGGCCGCCGGCGCGGTGGCCGCGGCGGTGGGCGCGGCGGTGCGGGGCAGCTCCGGCGGCAGCAGGTCGGCGGTGCGTGCGATCGCGGCGCCGGTCGGGACGACGGTGAGCTCGTCCGGGGCGCCACCCGCGCCGAGTGCGAGGGCGGTGCCCCCGCCGACGAGCAGGAGACCGGTGGCGGCGACGGCGGCGACGGTGAGCGGGGTACGCACGGTGATCTTCCTCCGAGAGGTTCCGGCTGGTCCGGGTCGGTGCGACCCGGATGCTGGTGGGAACTGTGCCGCCGCCCGCCCCAAGGTCGCGCTGCGTGAGCCCTAAGGCGGCGTTAGGGCCCGGAGCGGCCGAACTACAGTCGTCGGGGTGTCGACCATCAGCCCGGACGAGGGAGTGGCGCGCCGGCTGAAGGCCCTGGCCTGCACGGCGCCGCTGCACGACCTCGACGCTCGCAAGGGGCGGCTCGACTGGGACGCGACCGGCTACCAGATGGCCGAGATCGGCCTGCAGGCGATCGACCAGGTCACCCTGGCCATGGACTTCGACCACGGTGCGGACCACGCGGAGGTCGTCCGGCGGCTGCTGCCGTTCGTGGGCGCGCAGGTGCCGGGGGCGCCGCGGTCGGAGTATGTCCGCGTCGCACAGTGGGTCATCGACAACCTGATCAACGTGGGGTCGATCGACCGCGGGTTCGCCGTGGAGTACGGCACGACCGACGACGACGGCCGCTACGTGCGTCGCCGGTTCGACTTCAAGCTGCTCGTCGAGGTGGCCGCCCCGGACGGCGGGATCTACCTGCGCGCCTCGGACGAGGCGATCAACGTGCTGGTCGGGGCGTTGGACACCGACGTCGAGTCGGCCCAGGAGGCGGCCGAGACGAAGCTGGAGACGCTGATCGTCCGCGGTCGTCTCGGCGACGCCCGGCTGGCCGCCGAGCAGGCCCGCTACCGGACCGTGCAGTACGCGGAGTCGTTGCGGCGCAAGCTGGAGGCGACCCGGCGCGACGTCCGCTCGGTGGACTGGCTCGACGCCGTCCCGCAGCTGCTCGACGAGGCGCTGACCCACATCGAGTCCCGCTACCGCGCCGAGACGATGATCAAGGCGAACATCGCCGACGCCCGTGACGAGGCCACCGAGCCCGGGCGCCGCAGGCAGGCCGCGGAGCTGGTGACCGTCGTCGACGACTGCATCCAGCGGCACACCCAGCTGCAGGCGCGGTTGCAGGAGGCGGGCGCGTCGTTCCGCGCCGAGCAGGACCGCCAGCAGTTCTCCGGGAAGCCGAAGCGGGCCGCCGTCGACGTGTTCGGGCAGCTGCTGCGGCCGTCGCTGGCGCTGACCGTCGAGGCGGCGCACGACCCGGTGACCGGCTACTTCGGTGCCGGGGCCGGCGTGCGGAACCCGTCGGTGCCGAGCCTGGGCGGGCTGGTCGAGACGCTGCTGACACCGCCGAGCGACCGTGACCCGTTCGGCGCCGAGGTGCCCGAGCCGGAGCTGGCACCGCAGCCGCGCGAGCGGTTCGGGGTGGACACGTGGGCGGCCGCCGACGCGGTGCTGCCCGCCGACGTCGAGCACCCGGTGCGGCTGTCCGCGGCGCTCGCGGCGGCCCGCGCGGCCGGGGCGGACCTGCCGCAGCTGGTCGCGCTGCGGGCGATGCACGCCGTCGGGACGGCGGTGGCCACGGCACGGACCCAGGGCGACCCGTCGGTGCTGGTCGCCGTCGACGACGGGACGGTCCTCGACGACCCCGAGTTCGGCGGCGCGGACCTGCTGCTGGCGCGGGCCGGGGTGCAGGGCGGACAGACGAACCGACGGACGGC
This sequence comes from Pseudonocardia sp. ICBG162, assembly GCF_020496225.1. Lineage (NCBI taxonomy): Bacteria > Bacillati > Actinomycetota > Actinomycetes > Pseudonocardiales > Pseudonocardiaceae > Pseudonocardia > Pseudonocardia sp. ICBG162. Next base: position 781,261 of record NZ_JAHLJD010000031.1, on the reverse strand, counting down.
GCAGACATGAGTGACACCGAGACCGCGGCCCGCCTGGTCGGCTACGGCATGCGCCCCAAGGCGCTGCCCGGCCGCGACCCCGACTACGCCGATCTGGTCCGGCGCTACCGCGAGGACGACGAGTTCCGCACGACCGTGCAGCGCGTGGCGTCCGGTCTGGGCCTGGTCGTGCTGGCCGTCGACACCGGCCCGGGCATCGTGCTCGCCGCGACCGAGGGCTCGGTGTTCGAGATCCGGATGGACGAGTACGCCCGCCGCACCGCCCTGGCCAACCGGGGCGCCGACAAGGTCCTGCACGGGATCGCGCACCTCGCCGTCGCCGCGCTGGCCTTCCCCCGCCCCGACGACCTCGGCGACGACTCCTACGTCGGCCGGGTCTCGGTGGAGCTCGTCGACGGCGCCGTCCGCGAGGCCTGCCGGGTGCTCAACGAGCGTGCCGCGGGTCCCGCCGACCCCGAGTCCGACGCCCCGCAGCTCGAGGAGGTCTGGCGGGTCTGGCAGCGCCGCCCGGAGGCCACCGCGACCAAGGACGGCCGCGTCGGCGAGTCCACCACCCGCGGGATCGTCGGCAAGGCGCTGCGGTTCCTCGCCGACCAGGGCTTCCTCGTCCCGGTCGGTGCGGAGGGCGCCTACCGGACGACGCCGCGCTACCAGGTGCAGGTGCGCGAGCTCGCGGCCCAGCGGGCCTTCGACGAGCTGCTGGCCCTGAACGTCCTGCCCGCCGCGACCGCCGCCGGGACCCTGGTGACCGAGCACGACGGCGTGTTCGACGCGCCGGGCTCCGGTGCTCCCGGCACGCCCGGTCCCGACGGTGCTGCCGGCGCGTCCGGCGTCTCCGGCTCGGTCGACGGGCCTGGTCCGGAGGACACGCCCGGGGCGGGGAGCGACCCGGACCTCGACGACCCGTCGGACTCGGGGGAGGCCGCCGGGCCGTCGTCGCGGCCCGATCCGGCACCGGCGGTGGGGCCGGCCGATGAGCCCACCGTTCCGGCGGGCGAGGTCGCAGGGAACGGTGCCGGGGGTGGCGGCCCGACCGGCTCTGTCGACGACGCTGCGTCCGCAGAGTTCGCTTACCCGGTAAGCGAACTCGCACAGGGCATCGCCGGGGGTGGCGATGCGGCCGAGGAAGGTCACCCTGCCGACGCGGGTGCAGAGCGTGCGAATCCGGCCGCCGCCGACCCGTCGAGCACCCCGCCGACCGACCACCCCACGGAGGACCGCGATGTATGAGCTGACCCGCGTCCGCCTGTTCTCCGTCGGTCCGACCGCCGCCCGCTACCAGGACGTCGCGCTCGACCTGCGGGGCGTCGGGGCCCCGGTGAAGGTCGCCGTCCAGGAGGACCTGTTCGCCCCGGACGCGCTCGACCGCACGACGCCGCGCCGGCCGTCGCCCGCGTCGGTGCTGTTCCTGGAGAACGGCGGCGGCAAGTCCGTCCTGCTCAAGCTGATCTTCTCGGTGCTGCTGCCCGGGCGGCGCCAGGTCGTCGGGACCACCAGCACCACGGTGCTGGAGAACTTCGTGCTGGCCGAGGACGTGGCGCACGTCGTCTGCGAGTGGATGCACGTCGGCACCGGGCGGCTGCTGGTCACCGGGAAGGTGTCGGAGTGGCGCGGGCACGTCGCCTCCACCGACCCGGAGAAGCTGGCCGACGCCTGGTTCTCCTTCCGGCCGGTCCCCGGGATGGGCCTCGACGACCTGCCGTTCACCCACGACGGGCGCCGGGTCACCCTGGCCGCCTTCCGGGAGCGCCTGCAGACCGCGCACCGCGAGCACCCCGACGCCGAGCTCGCCTGGGAGACCGGGCACCGGGACTGGACCCGCCACCTCGTCGACGTCGGGCTGGACCCGGAGCTGTTCCGCTACCAGCGCGCGATGAACGCCGGCGAGGGCGAGGCCGCCGAGGCGTTCTCGTTCTCCTCCGACGAGGCGTTCGTCGACTTCCTGCTGCGCGCGGTGCTCGACCCGGCGGAGCCGCAGAACGTCGCCGAGCTCGTCGCCGGCTACGCCGACCGGCTCGCCCAGCGCGAGGAGCTGGAGACCGAGCGGGAGTTCGTCGACGGCACGCTGTCCCGGCTCGAGCCGATGGTCGACGCCGAGGCCACCGCGACCGCCGCCCGCGACACCGAGACCGCCGCGCGCACCGAGCTGGCGGCGACCGCGTCGCGGATCGCGGCCCGCCGGATCGCCGAGGAGGCCCGCTCGGTGACCGCCGCTGAGGAGGCCACCGGTGCGGTCGAGGCCGAGCAGTCCGCGGCCCGGGCCGCGGAGCGGCTGCAGGACACCGTCGGTGAGCTGCGCAGACTCACCGCGGGGCTCGCCGTCGAGGCCGCCGAGCGGACCGCGGCCGAGGCGACCCGCGAGCGCGACGCCGCGTCGGCCGTCTCGATGGCCCGCGACGCCGTCGAACCGGTCCTGGCGCACCGCGTCGCCGCCGCCGAGGCCGCGCGGCTGCGCGCCCGCGTCGAGGAGGAGGAGCAGAAGGCCCGGCCCGCGCTCGCCGCCCGGCAGGACGCCGCCCGCGCGCTCGCGGTCGCGCTGGCCCGGGTCGCCGCGGAGGCCGACGCCGCCGCCGACGCGGCGGAGGAACACCGCGCCGACGCCGAGGAGCGTGCGGCGGCCGCCCGTCGCGAGCAGGTCACCCGCACCGCCGACGCCGCCCGCGCCGAGAGCGCCGCCACCACCGCCCGCGAGGCCCTCGACGACCTCGACACCCGGGTCGCCGCCGCCGTCTCCGCCGGGCACCTGACGGCGGGCTCGACCGCCGCCGACGTCGAGGACTCCGCGGCCGCCGCCCGGACCGAGGCGGAGCGGTGCGCCACCGCGCTCGCCGACGCCGACACCGCGGCCGCCACGATCCGCGAGGAGCGTCGGGCCGCCGAGGCCCGCCGCACCGCCGCCCAGGACGCGGCGGCCGCCGCCCGCGCCGACGCCGCGACCGCCGAGGCCGCGCGCTCCGCCGCGGAGGCCGACGCCGTCGCGCTCGCCGGGGAGGTCCGGCCCGCGGAGCTGCTCGGGCTCGACGAGATCCGCCCGGACACCGACGCGGGCCTCGTCGTCGACACCCTGACCACCGCGATCCGCGGCGCCGAGCGGGAGCGGACGACCCTGCACGGCGACCAGCGCCGCGACGAACGTGCGCTCGCCGCGCTCGGTGACGGCGGCCTGCTGCCCGACCCGACGGAGATCGAGGACGTCCTCGCGGCGCTGGAGGCCGCCGGGATCACCGCCTGGTCCGGGCGTCGCTACCTGGCGAAGCTGCCCGCCCCCGACCGGGAGACCGTGCTGGCGCGGCTGCCGCACCTGGCGGGCGGGGTGCTGCTCAACGACGCGCGCGACGCCGAGCGGGCCCGCGCCGAGCTGGACGCGGCGCGGCTGCTGCCGGCCTGCCTGGTCGCGGTCGGCACCACCGCCGCGCTGCGCGCCGACGCCGACGCGGCGCCCGGGATCGACTTCGTCGTGCCGCCCAACCCGGCCCTGCACGACGAACAGGCCGCCGAGCAGGTCCGGGTCCGGCTCGTCGCCGAGACCACCGAGCGCGCCGCCCGGCTCGCCGAGCTGGAGACCGTCCTCGACGACGACCGCAGGCTGCGGGACCGGTTCGCCGCGCTGCGCGACCGACGTCCCACCCTCGCCGACCTGACCGGCGCCGCCGAGGCCGCGGAGACCACCCGGGCCGCCGCCGTCGCCGAGCACGAGGCGACCCGCGCCGAGGTCGAGGACCTCGACGAGCGCGCCGACCGGCTCACCGTCGACCGGCCCGGCCTGGAGCGCACCGCCGGGGACACCCGTCGCCGGGCGGACGCGCTGGCCGCGCTGCGCACCGAGCTCGCCCGCCGGGCGACGCACGAGGAGCGGATGCGCACCGGGGAGGCCGACGCCGCGCGGGCCCGCGACGAGGCCGACGCCGCCGGGACCACCGCCGACCGCGCCGGTCGCGAGGCCGCCGACGCCCAGCAGACGCGCGACCGGCAGCGCGGCATCGGCACGACCCTGCGCGACGAGGCCGCGGCGCTCCCGGTCTCCACCGACGAGGTCGGCGGGCAGGACGGGGAGCCGGAGGGGACCCCCGGGACGCCGCTGGCCGAGCTGCGCGAGGAGTTCCAGCGGGCCCGCGACGCCTACGCCTCGGCCTCCGTCGACACCGACCTGCACGGTGCGCTGGAGCGGGCCGAGGCCGACGCGCGGGAGCGGCGGGTCGCCGTCGACGGGCTGCCGCGCACCGTCGTCGAGGCCGCGACGGCGTTCCTGCACACCCCCGACGGCGCCGACGCAGCCAGCCGCCGCGCCGCCGCCGACCAGGCCCGCACCGCCTACGACGAGGCCGAGAGCCGCCGCGCCGACGCCGCGACCGAGCTGGCCGTCGCCCGCCGCGAGCTGGAGCGGTTCACCGGCGGCGAGCGGCCGATCGACCCCTACGACCCGCCCCGCGACGCCGAGCACGGCCGCGAGCTGGTCGCCCGCGCCACGGCCGACCTGGACGCGGCGGGCAAGGACCTGGAACGCCGTCGTCGGGCCCGGACCGACGCCGAGGACGCCCACCGCACCGCCACCGACCTCGCCCGCGGGTTCGGGCTGGTCGTGTCCTCGCTGGACGAGACGCCCGAGCCGGCCGGGGTGCCGTTCGACGGTGACGTCGAGGCCGCCCAGGCCGCGCTCAAGCGCCACCAGAACGCCGTCCGCGACGCGGCGGGGGAGCGGACGCGGGCCGAGAAGAAGGTCCGCGAGGGGGTCGACGCCGTCGCCCGCTTCGCCCAGGACCCGCGGTTCGCGACCCTGAGCTCCCCGGTGCACCGCCACATCGGCGGCGTCGACCGGTCGGAGATGCCTGGCCTCGCCGCCGAGTGGATCGCCGCGCTGCGCCCGCGGCTGCGTTCCCTCGACGACGACCTCGGCAACATCGAGCGGCACCGCTCCGGGATCGTCACCCGGCTGTCCGGGATGGTCGGCGAGGCGCTGCGCACGGTGCGCCTCGCGCAGCGGCTGTCCCAGCTGCCCGAGGGCCTCGGCGACTGGTCGGGCCAGCAGTTCCTGCGGATCCGGTTCGAGGAGCTGCCCGACGCGGCGCTGCGCCACGAGCTCGGCGCCGTCGTCGACCGCACCGCCACCGGGATGGCGGGCGGTAAGGCGAAGGACCGGCGCGACGGCATGTCCATGCTGCTGCGCGGGGTCCGCGCGGCGATGCCGAAGGGCGTCCGGGTCGAGATGCTCAAGCCCGACGCCGTGCTGCGCACCGAGCGGCTGCGCGTCTCCGCGATCAAGGACGTGTTCTCCGGCGGGCAGCAGCTGACCGCGGCGATCGTCCTGTACTGCACGATGGCGGCCCTGCGGGCGCACCAGCGCGGGCAGGGCAGACGGGCGCACGCGGGCGTGCTGTTCCTCGACAACCCGATCGGGCGCGCGTCGGCGGGGTACCTGCTGGAGCTGCAGTTCGGCGTCGCGCAGGCCCTCGGCGTGCAGCTGGTCTACACGACCGGGCTGTTCGACGCGGGCGCGCTGTCGTCGTTCCCGCTGCTCGTGCGGCTGCGCAACGACGCCGACCTGCGCGCCGGACGCAAGTACCTGTCCGTCGACGAGCGGGTCACCCGGTCGGTGCCCGACGCCGACGCCCCCGGCGGCCGGATCACCGCCGCCCGCGTCTACCGGCGCCCCGAGGCCGCGGTGGCCGCCGGCACCGGCGACGACGGCGCGGGGTCGGCCGGATGACCCCGCCCGGGCCCGTCGCGGAGCGGCTCGCCGAGCTGCTGGCGGCCTCCGGGCGGACCCGGATCCCACGCTCGGCGGTGCGCGCGGCGTTCCTGCAGGCGGACCCCACGATGGTCGGCAGCGTCGACGCCCGGCGGAACCTCGCCGGGGCCCTGGCCGAGCTGGCCGCCGCGGGCGTGCTGGAGCCGACCGACCGGACCGACGACGGGGTGCCGCCGCTGCCGAACTCGGTCCGGCTGCTCCGGGCGCGCCCGGACGCCGGCCAGGCCAGGGTGGACCGGGGCCCGTGGCACCCCGAGCTGTCCCGGGCCGTGGACCTGCGGCAGCCGTCGCGGGTGCTGCTGCAGGTCAACGACTGGCTGTTCGCCCACGCGTCCCGCGCGGTCGAGGTCCCGCTGCGCGAGCGCGCGCTGGAGATCACCGGCGACGAGAAGGCCTTCGACGGCCCGCTGCCCGGCGGGCTGACCCCGGAGGTCCTGCGGGCCCGCCGGGTCGTCCCGCCGCTGCACCGCGAGCGCCTGCCCGGCGACGGGCCGGTGCTGCTCGTCGTCGGGAACGCCGACACCCTGGACTCGCTGCGCCGCGCCCTGGCGCCCGACCCCGGCCCGGTCGGTGGCCTCGCCTGGGGCGCGGGGAACGCGTTCACCGCGTCGGTGCTCGCCCTGCGCGACGACCCGCCCGCGGCGGTCCGCTACTTCGGCGACCTCGACGCCGCCGGGCTGCGGATCCCACGTGCCGCCTCCGACCTCGCCGAGGCGCACGGCCTGCCGCCGGTGCGGCCCGCGACCGGGCTGTACCGGGCGCTGCTGCGGCACGGGCGTCCGGCGTCGTCGCGAACGGTGGACCACAGCGACGTCGAGTGGCTCGACGCCCGGCTGCGCGGTCCCGTCCGTGACCTGTTCGCCGCCGGGGCGCGGCTGGCCCAGGAGGCCGTCGGGGTCACGGTGCTGGCCGGTGACCCGGACTGGCGCGACGGGCTCACCCCGGCCTGAGGGCCCACCCGGTCCGGATCAGCGGTTCCCAACGCCACCTCAGGATCTGCGCCGACGGTGTGACCGTGGTCGCATCGGGTGTCGCCGCCGACCGGGCGGCGCGGGTGCGGAGGTGCGGACGTGGCCGGTAAAGAGATCTTCGTGGCGTTCGGGATCGACGTCGACGCGGTCGGCGGCTGGCTCGGGTCCTACGGCGGTGAGGACTCGCCGGGGGACATCTCGCGCGGCGTGTTCGCCGGGGAGGTCGGCGTCCCGCGGCTGAACCGGCTGCTCGCCCGCTACGACCTGCCGTCGACCTGGTTCTGGCCCGGGCACTCGATCGAGACGTTCCCGGAGCAGTTCGACGCGGTCGTCGCGGCCGGGCACGAGATCGGTGTGCACGGCTACTCCCACGAGAACCCGATCGCGATGAGCCGGGAGCAGGAGTCCGACATCCTCGACCACTGCATCGGGCTGATCACCGACCGGGCCGGGGCCCGCCCGACCGGCTACGTCGCGCCGTGGTGGGAGTTCTCCCGGGTCACCAACGAGCTGCTCCTCGAACGCGGCATCACCTACGACCACTCGCTGATGCACCGCGACTTCGAGCCGTACTACGTCCGCGTCGGCGACTCCTGGACCCCGATCGACTACGACCGGCCCGCCCGCGAGTGGATGAAGCCCCTCGTCCGCGGGGAGGAGACCGACCTGGTCGAGATCCCCGCGTCCTGGTACCTCGACGACCTGCCGCCGATGATGTTCATCAAGTCCAGCCCGAACTCGCACGGCTTCGTGAACCCGCGCGACATCGAGCAGATGTGGCGCGACCAGTTCGACTGGGTGTACCGCGAGCAGGACTACGCGGTCTTCACGATCACGATCCACCCGGACGTCTCGGGACGCCCGCAGGTGCTGCTCATGCTGGAACGGCTGATCGAGCACATCTCCGGCCACGACGGGGTGCGCTGGTCCACCTTCGACGGCATCGCCCGGGACTTCCTCACCCGGCACCCGCGCCGCTGATGTGCGGGGCCTGCGGGCGTCCGCACGACCCGGACGGCGCACTCGTCGCGGGGCCCCGGCGGCGGGCCGCCGTCGCCGCGGCGGCGACCCGGCTGGTGCGGGCCCCGGCCGCCGACGGTCCCGGGCCGGGTGGCGGGGTCCGCGTGCGGGCGGTGCCCGGGGGATGGACGGTGACCGCGCCGACCGGGCGCGGCACGGTCGCGCGGACCCTCGGACAGCTGGTGGACGCGCTGCACGCGGGTGACCGCGCCGCGGTGCGCGACGCCCTGCTGGCCGCGGCCGCCGCGGTCCGGTGAGGGCGGAGGCCCCGAGCGGCCGGGCTCAGCCCGCCGGTGGCCCCAGCTCCAGCTCGACCCGCAGCCCGCCCCCGGCGGGGGAGTGCACCGTCAGCGCACCGCCGCCCTGGTCGGCGGTGCGCCGGGCGATGTCGAGGCCCAGCCCCGTCGAGCCGCCGCCGCTGACCCCGCGGGAGGTGGGGTCGGTCCCGGGCGGCAGCCCCGGGCCGTCGTCGTGCACGACGACCCGGGCGCCCCCGCCGGTCCGGGCCGACAGCTCCACGCCGAAGGCCGTGCCGTCCGGGGTGTGCGCGAAGACGTTGCCCAGCAGCGCGTCCACACACGCCTCCAGGTCGCCGGGTGCGCAGGCCACGGGCAGCGGGCCGTCGGCCAGGTGCAGGGTCACCGAGCGGTCGGTGTCCTCGGCCAGCACCCGCCAGAACTCCACCCGCTCCCGGACGACGGCCGCCGCGTCCGCGCTGCGGGTCGTGCCGCCGCGTCGCCGGGCCTGCTCGATCGCGCCGGTGACCGCGCGCCGGACGCCGTCGACCCCGGCCGACAGCCGTGCGGACTCGTCGGGGTCGCGCAGGGCCTCGGCGTCGAGCCGCAGGGCGGTCAGCGGGGTGCGGACCCGGTGCGCCAGGTCCGCGACGTTCTCCCGCTCCTCGCGCAGCAGCTCCGAGATCCGCCCGGCCAGCCCGTTCAGCGCGCCCGCGACGACACCGAGCTCGGCCGGGGCGCCGGGGTCGGCGCGCGCGGACAGGTCCCCGGCCGCGAGCCGCTCCGACACCCCGGACAGGTCGGTGGTGGCGTCGACGAGGGTGCGGGCCAGCCGGTCCGCGAGCAGCAGCCCTCCGGCGAGCAGCACCAGCGACAGTCCGCCCAGCAGCAGCCAGGAGCGGGTCACCCCGCGGGTGAGCTCGGCGTCGGGGACGAACACGCGGATCGCGGCGTTGCCGCCCGTGGCGCCGGTCACCGCGAACACCAGCTCGCGCCCGCCGGCCGCCTCGGTCGACGCGCTCGTCCCGAGCAGCCCCAGGCGGACCACCGGGCTGCGCGGTGCGGGCGCGCCGAGCACGGTGCCGTCGGGCAGGAACACCGAGACGTCGGAGGCGTCGCGTCCGTCGGCGTTCTGGACGGCGGGGACCAGCACCGACCGGTCCCCGCCCGCGACGGCCGGGGTCAGCACCTGGGCCTGGACGGTCGCCGCGGACACCGCCGAGCTCTCCGCGACCGAGCGGATCAGCGTCGCGAGCGGGACCGCGAACGCGACCAGCACCAGCAGCACGGTCGCCCCGACGAGGACGAGGATGCGCCGTCGCATCAGGCGGTGCCCGGCCCGGTCCCCGGCGTCGCGGACGGCGCGGACAGCCGGACCCCGACGCCGCGCACCGAGTGCAGGTAGCGCGGGGCCTGCGCGGTCTCGCCGAGCTTGCGGCGCAGCCACGACAGGTGCACGTCGACGGTCTTGTCGGCGCCGCCGTAGGGCTGCTGCCAGACCTCGGTCACCAGCTCCCGCTTGCTGACGACCTGGTCGGCGCGGGCGGCGAGGTGGTGCAGCAGTTCGAACTCGCGCGGCGTCAGCTCCAGCTCGGCGCCGTCGAGCACCGCGCGCCGCGAACGCGGGTCCACCGACAGCCCGCCGACGACGACCGTCGGGTCGGCCGCCCCGTCGCCGAGCCGGCGCAGCACCGCCCGGATCCGGGCGTCGAGCTGGGCGGCGGCGAACGGCTTGACCAGGTAGTCGTCGGCGCCCGCGTCGAGCACGGAGACGATCTCGGTCTCGTCGTCGCGGGCGGTCGCGACGATCACCGGCACCGTGCTGGCGCCGCGCAGCATCCGCAGCATGGTGGTGCCGTCCATGTCGGGCAGGCCGAGGTCGAGCACCACGAGGTCGGGCCGCTTCCCGACGGCGTGCTCCAGCCCGGCCATCGCGGTCGGTGCGGAGTCGACGGCGTGCCCCCGCTCGGTCAGCCCGCGGATGAGCGCACCGCGGATGCCGGGGTCGTCCTCGACGATCAGGATCTGGGCCACGGAGGGAGAACCTATCCGCCGCGACCCCGCCCGCGGTGGGGCACAGCCGTCGCTTGTGTCCCGTTTAGGGATCCGTTAACCGGGGTCCGGGGCATGCTGTGCGCGTGGAACGACCGACGCGCCCCGTCCTGCAGATCGCGCTCTGGACCGCCGCGGCCGCCGGTGCCCTGCTCCTGGGCCTGACGGCCGTCGGGAGCATCGGCAGCGACCTCGCGGGCACGCAGACGCAGCCGCTCAGCGCCGAGCAGGTGGACGCCCGCCTGGCCCAGCAGGCCGCCACCGCCGCGCCACCGGCACCCGCGCCCGTCCCGACGACGGCACCCGCCGCCGCCCCGCCCGCGGTGGTGCAGGCCGGGGCCGCGGGGAACGTCCTGGTCCGCTGCGACGGCGCGACCCCGCGGATCGTGTCGGTCAACCCCGCACAGGGCTGGGAGCGCGAGGACGACAAGGACATCGGCCCGGCCGAGGTCGTGTTCGACGGCGACGACGTCCCGGACGTCCGGGTGACGCTGAGCTGCGCCGGTGGGGTGCCGACCGGCCGGGTCGCGACCGTCCCCGAGGACTGATCCCTCGGGGACCGTGCCGGGTCTCAGCCGCCGGCGAACGGCGGGAGCACGTCGAGCGTGGCCGCCCCGCCGACCGCGGCGGAGCGGTCGCGCACCGCCACCTCGTCGAGCAGGAAGCTGCAGCGCAGCAGCACCTGCTCCAGCTCCGGGCCGTGCGCGGTGCCGAGTGCGGCGACGGCGTCGGCCACCGTCGCCTCGCCGGGGAGCTCGACGGTCTCCTCGCCGGTGCCGGCGGCCGCCTTGGCGGCGGCGAAGTAGCGGACGGTCAGCGTCCTGGTCTCGCACGACAGGGTCATGCTCATCCTCCGATCGCGCTCATGGGGCGCGCGGGCTGCAGGAATCCGGGGTCGTCGATGCCGTGGCCCGCCTTCTTGCCCCACATCGCGTCGCGCCAGACGTCGGCGATCTCGGCGTCGGTCGCGCCGCCGCGGAGCATGGCGCGCAGGTCGGTCTCGCCGGTGGCGAACAGGCAGGTGCGGACCTGGCCGTCGGCGGTGAGGCGGGTCCGGTCGCAGGCCCCGCAGAACGGGCGGGTCACCGAGGCGATCACCCCGACGGTGGCGGGGCCCCCGTTCACCACGAACCGCTCGGCGGGCGCACCGCCGCGGTCCTCGTCGGACGGGGTGAGCACGAAGCGCTCCTCGAGCCGCGCGAGGATCTCGTCGGCGGTGATCATCTCGGTGCGGCGCCAGCCGTGCTGGGCGTCGAGCGGCATCTGCTCGATGAAACGCAGCTGGTAGCCGTGGGTCAGCGCGAACTCCAGCAGGTCCGCGGCCTCGTCGTCGTTCACGCCGCGCAGCAGCACCGCGTTGATCTTCACCGGGGACAGGCCCGCGGCGTGTGCGGCGGCCATCCCGTCGATGACGTCCGACAGCCGGTCGCGCCGCGTGATCTGCGCGAACCGCTCCGGGCGCAGGGTGTCCATCGAGACGTTGAGCCGGTTCACCCCGGAGGCCGCGAGGGCCTCGGCGCGGCGGGCGAGCCCGATGCCGTTGGTCGTCAGCGAGATGTCCGGGCGGGGCTCCAGCGCCGACGCCGCGGAGAAGATCTCCTCCAGGCCCTTGCGCAGCAGCGGCTCACCGCCGGTGAAGCGCAGCTCCTCGATGCCGAGGTCGCGCACCGCGACGGCGATGAGCCGGTTCAGCTCGTCGTCGGTCAGCTGCTCCGAGCGCGGCATCCAGTCCAGGCCCTCGGCGGGCATGCAGTAGGTGCAGCGCAGGTTGCAGCGGTCGGTGAGCGAGATCCGCAGGTCGGTCGCGACCCGGCCGAACCCGTCGACGAGACGGGGGTCGGCCGGTCGGGCCGGGTCCCGGGACGTGCCGCCCCGCAGCGACGGCAGGCCGAGCTCGGTGGTCATGGGCCCGAGGCTAACCGCCGTCGCCCGCGCCCGCCCAGGGCGGGTTTCCGCAGCTCAGACCGATGATCCGCACCCGCGGACGTGGCCGGGGTCACGCCGTCGCAGGTGCGGAACTAGTCATGGTGTACCTAGTCGAAAGGACAGGGACACGATTACTTCCGGTGGGCCTTCAGCTCCTGCCGGGCGACCGAGCGGATGTGCACCTCGTCCGGTCCGTCGGCGAAGCGCAGGGCGCGCGCCCAGGCGTAGAAGTAGGCCAGCGGGGTGTCGTCGCTCATCGCGGCGCCGCCGTGCACCTGCATCGCCCGGTCGATCACGGTGCACGCCATCCGCGGCACGACGACCTTGATCGCGGCGATCTCGGTGGCCGCGCCCTTCGCACCGTGGTTGTCGATCAGCCACGCCGTCTTGAGCGTCAGCAGCCGGGCCTGCTCGATCTCCATCCGGCACAGCGCGATCTGCTCGCGCACCACGCCCTGCTCGGCCAGCGGCTTGCCGAACGCGACCCGCGCCTGCGCGCGCTCGGTCATCAGGTGCAGCGCCCGCTCGGCCATGCCGATCAGCCGCATGCAGTGGTGGATGCGGCCCGGGCCGAGCCGGGCCTGGGCGATGGCGAACCCGCCGCCCTCCTCGCCGAGCAGGTTCGACGCCGGCACCCGCACGCCCTCGAGGCGCAGTTCGGAGTGCCCGTGCTGGTCCTGGAAGCCGAACGTCGGCAGGTGCCGCTCGATCGTCAGGCCGGGGGTGTCGCGCGGGACGAGGATCATCGACTGCCGGCGGTGCGTCGACACGGTGTCGTCGCTGTCGTCGGCGGTCTTGCCCATGACGATGAAGATCCGGCAGCGCTCGTCCGCGGCACCGGAGATCCACCACTTGCGGCCGTCGATGACGTAGTCGTCGCCGTCGCGCCGGATCCGGGTCTCGATGTTCGTGGCGTCCGACGACGCGACGTCCGGCTCGGTCATCGCGAACGCCGAGCGGATCTCGCCGTCGAGCAGCGGCTCCAGCCACTGCTGCTTCTGCTCGTCGGTGCCGAACAGGTGCAGCGTCTCCATGTTCCCGGTGTCCGGGGCCTGGCAGTTGATCACCTCCGGCGCGATGACCGGGGACCAGCCGGAGACCTCCGCGACCGGCGCGTACTCCAGGTTCGACAGCCCCGACACGTCCGGCAGGAACAGGTTCCACAGGCCACGCCCGCGGGCCTTCGCCTTCAGCTCCTCGACCACCGGGGGCAGGGCCCACTCCTCCGGGGTGCCGCGCCGCTCGGCCCGGAACGCGTCGTAGGAGGCCTCGGCCGGGAGGACCTCCTCGTTGAGGAAGGCGCGCATGCGCGCGGTGTAGTCGGCCGCCACGGCGCTGGGTGCGAAGTCCACGTCACCGATCAGACCACAGGTCCCCGGCACCCGGCAGCGCGCGATCCCGACATCCCGCGGGGTATCCAGCGTGGCACCACCGCAGGCGCGACCATAGTATCCGGGTGGTGCCGCACTTCAGGATCTCCGAGGCCGCCCGACTGCTCGGCGTCAGCGACGACACCGTCCGCCGCTGGGTGGACGCGGGGACGCTGCCGGTGCAGGCGGACGCGTCGAACCGCAAGGTCATCGACGGCGCCGCGCTCGCCGCGTTCGCCCGCGACCACGCGTCCGCCCCGCCGGACCCCTCGGTGGTGCAGCGCTCGGCCCGCAACCGCATGGTCGGCCTGGTCACCTCGGTGCTGGCCGACACGGTGATGGCCCAGGTCGAGATGCAGTGCGGCCCGCACCGCGTGGTGTCGCTGATGAGCAGCGAGGCCGTGCGCGACCTCGGTCTCGAGCCCGGCGCGCTCGCGGTGGCGGTGATCAAGTCGACGAACGTGGTGGTGGAGACGCCGGGCGGGCACCTGTGACCCCCGGGGCCGGCACCGCCCCCGCGCCGGCCCCGACCCGGCGCCGCGAGGGCGCGGCCGACCGCCACGGCACCGGCGTCGGACTGCCGGTCTGGATGTGGGTCCCGGCCGGCATCGGCTTCCTGGTCATCGCGCTGCCCGTGCTCGGCCTGCTGTGGGAGGCCGACTGGGCGGAGACCCCCCGCCTGCTCACCAGCGAGGCCGCGCTGTCGGCGCTGCGCCTGTCGCTGCTCACCGCGGCGATCTCCACGACGCTGTGCCTGCTGCTCGGCGGGCCGCTCGCGGTGGTCCTGGCCCGCGGCCGGATCAACCGGCTGCCCCGCCTGATGCGCGGGATCCGCTCGGTCGTCCTGCTCCCGCTGGTGCTGCCGCCGGTCGTCGGCGGGCTGTCGCTGCTGTTCCTGCTCGGAGCCAAGGGCCTGGTCGGGCAGGGTCTGGACACCGCGTTCGGGATCTTCATCCCGTTCACGACGGCGGCGGTGGTGCTGGCCCAGACCTTCGTCGCGATGCCGTTCCTCATCGTGTCGCTGGAGGGCGCCCTGCGGACCGCGGGGGAGCGCTACGAGGCGACCGCGGCCACCCTCGGCGCGTCGCCGGGGCTGGCCTTCCGCCGGGTCACCGTGCCGCTGGTGCTGCCCGGACTGGCGTCCGGGCTGGTGCTGGCCTTCGCCCGCTGCATGGGCGAGTTCGGGGCGACGATCGCGTTCGCCGGCAGCCTGGAGGGCACCACCCGGACCCTGCCGCTGCTGGTCTACCTGCAGGGGGAGACCGACGTCGCGGGGGCGGTCGCGCTGTCGCTGCTGCTGGTCGTCGTGTCGCTGGTCGTGATCGTCATCGGGCGTCCGCGCGGGCTGGACGGCCGCGGATGAGCGGGGTGGAGATGGCCGCGCGGCTGGACCGGGACGGGTTCGCCCTGGACCTGGAGCTGTCGGTCGCCGCGGGCGAGGTGCTCGCGGTGCTCGGCCCGAACGGGGCGGGCAAGTCCACGATGCTCGGCATCCTGTCCGGGCTGCTGCGCCCGGACTCCGGGCACCTGCGCGTCGACGGCCGGACCCTGCTCGACACCGCCGACGGGACCTTCGTGCCGCCGCACCGGCGCGGTGTCGGGCTGCTCGCCCAGGAGCCGCTGCTGTTCCCGCACCTGTCGGCGCTGGCGAACGTCGCGTTCGGGCCGCGGGCCCAGGGCACGCCCCGCGCCGCGGCCGACTCCCGGGCCCGCGAGCTGCTCGACGCCGTCGGTGTCGGCGGGCTCGCCGCCCGCCGCCCCGCGCAGCTGTCCGGCGGACAGCAGCAGCGGGTCGCGCTGGCCCGCGCGCTGGCCCCCCGGCCGGGGCTGCTGCTGCTCGACGAGCCGCTCGCCGCCCTCGACGTCGACGCCACCCCCGCCATGCGCAGCCTGCTGCGCCGGGTCATCGCCGACGGCAAGCAGACCGCCCTGCTGGTCACCCACGACGCGCTCGACGCCCTCGTGCTCGCCGACCGCGTCGTCGTGCTGGACCGGGGCCGGATCGTCGAGTCCGGCCCCGCCCGGGACGTCCTGGCCCGTCCGCGGAGCGCGTTCTCCGCCCGCATCGCCGGCCTGGACCTGGTGCCGGGCGTCGCCGAGGGCTCCGGGGTGCGCACCGCAGACGGGACCGAGATCCGGGGCCGGGTCGTCGAGGTGGCCGAGGGGGAGCCCGCCGTCGCGGTGTTCCCGCCGTCCGCGGTCGCGGTGCACGCGAGCAGGCCCGAGGGCAGCCCGCGCAACGTCTTCCCGGTCCGGATCGCCGCGCTGGAGCCGCGCGGGGACACCGTGCGGCTGCGGGCCGCGCCCGTCGCCGGGGGGCCGGACTGGGTGTCCGGGCTGGCCGCCGACGTCACCCCGGCCGCCGTCGCCGAACTGGGTGTCGAACCCGGTCACGAGGTGTGGTTCGCGGTGAAGGCGACCGAGGTCGCCGTGCACGGCCGGCACGCCTGAGGGCCGCGGCCGATCCGCTGATCGTGCAGCTCGGAGCCCTGCCGGGCCCCGGTCGGCAGGCGTCCCCGGCACCGCCGGTACCGAAACGCTCCGTAACCCGGGTGGTCCCAGGTGTCACCCGGGCCACCATCGTGTCTCTCGCACCAGGCGTCACAGGCGCATAGCGTCGCTGTCTGTGAGCCCCATGCGTCCCCGCGCCGCCCGTCTGGTCACTGCCGGTGTCCTGGCGGTCGCGCTCGGTGTTCCTCTCGCACCGACGGCGTCCGCCGCCGAGACGGCGCCGTCGGCACCCGCCGGGTACCTGGTGCAGACGGCGACCGACGGGCAGACGCGGGCCGCCGCGGAGTCCGTCGGCGTCGAGCCGAAGGTCACCTTCGACAGCGTGGTGCACGGCTTCGCCGCGGACCTCACCCCGGCCCAGGCGACCGAGCTGCGCGACCGGCCCGGCGTCGTCGGGGTGGAGGAGGACCGCGCGATCTCCCCGCTCGACCCGCAGGCCGTCCACCAGGACGCGCCGGTCGGCCCGCCCGCGGGTGCCGAGCAGGCGCCGGGCAACTGGGGGCTCGACCGCATCGACCAGCCGAACCTGCCGCTGGACGGGCAGTACCGGCACACCGCGACCGGCGCCGGGGTGGACGTGTTCGTCCTCGACACCGGCGTCGACGCGAGTCACCCGGAGTTCGGCGGCCGGGCGAAGCTCGAGCTCAACACGATCGACCGGACCGACACCGACTGCGACGGGCACGGCACCGTCGTCGCCGGGATCGCCGCGTCGAAGGACTACGGCGTGGCCCCGGGCGCGACCGTGCGCGCGGTGAAGGTGCTCGACTGCAACGGCACCGGGACGCTGTCGTCGCTGATCTCCGGTCTGGACTGGGTGTCGAAGAACAAGCGCGGCCCCGCGGTCGCGGTGATGTCGTGGAGCTACGGCGGCTCGCCGATCCTCCAGCAGGCCGTCCAGCGCATGATCGACTCCGGGGTGTTCGCGGCCTCCTCGGCCGGCAACACCGGCGGCGACGACTGCACCGCGCTGCCCCGCGCGATCGGGGACGTGCTGGTCGTCGCGAACTCGACGATCGACGACAAGCGCTCGTCGAACTCCTCGACCGGCCGCTGCGTCTCGCTCTACGCGCCGGGCACCCGGATCGTCGCGCCGGTCCCCGGTGGCGGCACCGCCTCCTACAGCGGGACCTCGATGGCCGCGCCGTTCGCGGCCGGGGTGGCGGCGCTGTACAAGCAGGCCCGCGGCGACGCGCCGGCCACCACCGTCAAGAAGTGGATCGTCGACAACGCGGTGCCGGGGAAGATCGACGGCGGCGGCACCGGCGGCACCCCGAACCGGCTGCTGCAGACCGGCGGGCTCTAGACCCGGGCCTCGTCGGCCCACTCCCACAGCTCGTACACGGGCTGGTCGAGCAGGTCGTTCAGCTCGGCGGGCGACAGCGACGGCGTCGCGAGCCACACCAGCTGGTCGGTCCACAGCCAGGCGATCCGGGGTGCGCCGCGGTCGCGCAGGGCACGGGCGGCGGCGACGAGCGGGCCGGGGGCGAGGGCCTTCGGGTGGCCGGGGGTCACGACCGCGACGACCGTGCCGTCCACCTCGACCGACGCTCCGGCGACGGAGACCCGGTGGTCGGGGCCGGCGAGCCGGTCGAGCGCGGCGGCGTGCTCGGCGGGGTCCTGCTCGGCCCAGGTCGAGAGGGGGGCCAGCAACGCGTCCCAGCCGTCCGGGTCGGCCTCGCCCAGCGCGCCCAGCACGGCCCCGGCCGTGACCGGCTCGCCGTGGTCGGCGACCCCACCGGCCAGCGCGCCGGGCTCGGCGACGCCGGACGGCAGCACCCCCGCGTCCACGAGAACCGCGATCGTGTGCTCCAGCCGGTCCCGTCCCTCGGCCGACAGGTCCGGGACGTCCCGTACCGTGACCGGCGGCGCCGGGGTGGTCGGCGCCCCGGGCAGCGGCGTCGGCAGCACCACCGCCGCCGGGACCGGGGGTGCGGCCGCGTCCGCGCGGTCCGCCGCCTGCCACGACCGCCACGCCATCAGCCCGAACACCGCGACCGCGGCCGCGGCCAGCAGGAACGGGAACGCACGGTCCAGCGGACCCCGGCCCGGCGGTCCCACCAGCTCGATCTGCACCCCCGTCACCACGAACCATCCGCCGACCACCACCGCGCCCGCCACCGAGATCGCAGCGGAGACCCGGTCGACCGTGCCAGGGCGTGCCATGCCCGCAGGATAGGCGCGACCCCCGGTGATCCGGATAGCGTCCGGCGCATGCCCGGCCAGCCCCCCGCCGACCTCGCGTCCCTCACCCGTCGCTACCTCGCCCCCGCCACCCCCGAGTGCCCCACGTTCGTCGAGGACACCGAGTGGGAGCCGATCGTCGACGGCGTCGACTACTTCGCCCGGCTGCGGGAGCTGTTCGACCGGGCGGGGCCCGGCGACACGGTGCTGGTCACCGGGCTGAACCTCGAACCGGACATGGACCTGCACGGCCTGGCGCCCGACGAGGACGGCTACGAGGCGCTCGCCGACCGCTTCGCCCGCCTCGTCGACGCCGGCGTGGACGTGCGCGTGCTGCTCACCGCCGCGCTGTTCTCCGGCTCCGTCCCGGGGGTGGCGATCGGGCCGTTCCGGGCGAACGCGTTCGCCGCGCTGGAGCTGCGCCGCCGCCCCCAGCTGGCCGGACGGGTGCTGCTCGACTGGTCCGGCTCCGGGATCGGCTGCCACCACCAGAAGGTGGTGCTCACCCACGTCGGGGGCGAGCTGACGGCGTACGTCGGCGGGCTGGACCTGTCCGCCAACCGGTTCGACGCCGAGCCGCACGACCGGCTGTCCATCGGCGAGGAGCGCTGGGGCTGGCACGACGGCGCCGCCGCGCTGCGCGGGCCCGGCGCCGCCCGGGTCTGGGAGGTCTACCGCGGTCGCTGGACCGAGGCCGCGACGCTGCCGCCGCGCCGGTTCATGGTCGGCCCCACCGACTGGGAACCGATGAACCCCGAGCCGTTCGCCGCCGACCTGCCGCCGTCGCCGCCCGCCCCGCCGCGCCCCGCCCCGGGCACCGCGGTGCAGGTCCTCCGCTCGCTGCGGCCGTGGAAGATTGACCACTTCGGGATGCTCTACCGGCGGCACTGGACGGTGCTCCCGCGGCACGGCGCGCAGGAGGTCTTCCACACCCTGTCCGCGGCGATCCGCGGCGCCCGCCGCTACGTCTACCTGGAGGACCAGTACTTCTTCGAGGTCCCGGGCGGGCGACGGGCGTTCCGGCTCTACGGGCTGCTGCGCGACGCCGCCGCCCGCGGGGTGAAGGTCGTGCTCGTCTGCTCGGGTCGCAAGGACCCGGTCGACGCCGGGGTGAACAAGTTCCGCCGCCGCGTCACCGGCGACGTCCAGCGCGGCGTGATCGACCAGCTCGACCCGGGCGACCGCGGCAACGTGATCATGCACCGGATCGAGGACCTCACCGTCCACACCAAGCTGGCGCTGGTCGACGACGTCTTCGCCTCCATCGGGTCGGCCAACTTCTTCTCCCGCTCGATGCGCGGCACCGACACCGAGCTGTCGACGGCGTTCGTCACCACCGGCGACCAGGTGCGTGACCTGCGGGTACGGCTGTGGGCCGAGCACCTGCGCACCGAGCTGACCGACGAGCTCGCGCCCCGGCTGGCCGACCTGGACCTCGCGCTGGGCATGTGGCGCCCGGAGTGGCTGCCGCCGGACGCGCCGGCCGGGACCTGGCGGGTGCCCGGCTACCCCGCCGGGTTCGCCCCGGCCGAACGGGTGCTGGTGCCGGTCGGTCCGTGGCCGGAGCCGTCGCCGCGGCCGCTGCGCCGCGCGGCCCACGGGGCGCGGCGCGGGGCGGCGAAGGTCGCCGAGTCGGGGCGGCGACGCCTGTCCTCGTCCTGACCGACGGGTGTTGGCAACCGCGTCGTCCGGGGGCGAGGATGTGACGACCCGCACCGAACCGCCCGAGGAGTACGACGTCGTGACCTCAGCCGCCGCAACCCCCGCCGTCCCGTCCTACGCCTCCGGGACCTCGGACACGCCGTTGCTCGGCGACACCATCGGCGACGACTTCGACCGCACCGCCGCCCGGGTGCCGGACAACGACGCGCTCGTCGAGGTGCAGACCGGGCGCCGCTGGACCTACCGCGAGCTGCGGACCGCCGTCGACGACCTGGCCACCGGGCTGCTCGCCGCCGGGCTCACCGTGGGGGACCGGGTCGGGATCTGGTCGCCGAACACCGCGGAGTGGACGCTGACCCAGTTCGCGACGGCCAAGATCGGCGTCGTCCTGGTCAACATCAACCCGTCCTACCGGACCCACGAGCTGGAGTTCGTGCTCAAGCAGGCCGGGATCTCGACGCTGGTGTCGGCGTCGTCGTTCAAGACCTCCGACTACGAGAAGATGATCGCCGAGGTCCGGGCGAACTGTCCCGACCTGCAGCGTGTCGTGATCACCGGCTCCCCCGAGTGGGACGCGCTGGCCGCGGGCGACGCCTCTCGCCGCGACGAGCTGGCGCAGGTGCAGGCGTCGCTGACAGCCGACGACCCGATCAACATCCAGTACACGTCCGGGACGACCGGGTTCCCGAAGGGTGCGACGCTGTCGCACCACAACATCCTCAACAACGGCTACTACGTCGGTCGGATGTGCGGCTACACCGAGGCCGACCGGGTCTGCATCCCAGTGCCCTTCTACCACTGCTTCGGCATGGTGATGGGCAACCTCGGCTGCACCACCAACGGCGCCACCATGGTCATCCCGGCCCAGGGCTTCGACCCGAAGGCGACCCTGCACGCCGTCCAGCAGGAGCGCTGCACCTCGCTCTACGGGGTGCCCACGATGTTCATCGCCGAGCTCAACGACCCCGACTTCGGCTCCTACGACCTGTCCAGCCTGCGCACCGGGATCATGGCCGGGTCGCCGTGCCCGGTCGAGGTGATGAAGCAGGTCGTCGACCGGATGGGCATGACCGAGGTGACCATCGCCTACGGCATGACCGAGACCAGCCCGGTGTCCACCCAGACCCGGGCCGAGGACTCGCTCGAGCGGCGGGTGTCCACCGTCGGGCGGGTCATGCCGCACCTGGAGGTCAAGGTCGTCGACCCGGACACCGGGCGCACGATGCCCCGCGGCGAGCCGGGCGAGCTGTGCACCCGCGGCTACTCGGTGATGCTCGGCTACTGGGAGCAGCCGGAGAAGACCGCCGAGGTCATCGACCGTGCCCGCTGGATGCACACCGGCGACCTCGCCGTGATGGACGACGAGGGCTACGTCAACATCACCGGCCGGATCAAGGACATGGTCATCCGCGGCGGGGAGAACGTGTACCCGCGCGAGATCGAGGAGTTCCTCTACACCCACCCCGACGTCGTCGACGCCCAGGTCATCGGTGTCCCCGACGAGCGCTACGGCGAGGAGCTCTGCGCCTGGGTGGTGCTGCGCGAGGGCACCGCGCCCATGACCGCCGACACGCTGCGCGAGTTCGCCACCGGGAAGCTGGCGCACTACAAGATCCCGCGCTACGTGCTCGTCGTCGACGAGTTCCCGATGACGGTCACCGGCAAGGTCCGCAAGGTCGAGATGCGGGAGAAGTCGGTCGGGCTGCTGGACCTGGAGAGTGCGGCGAACGTCCGAAACGCCTGACCCCGGACGGGTCCCCAGGCGTACCATCGGTGACGGCGCGTCCGGCGAGCCCGGGCGCGTTTGTCGTGCACGCAGCAACACAGCAAGCAGGAATCGAGGACGACGGTGCCCACCGGCAGGGTGAAGTGGTACGACGCGGAGAAGGGCTTCGGCTTCCTCTCCCAGGACGGCGGTGAGGACGTCTACGTGCGCAAGGCGGCGCTGCCGTCCGGCGTGGAGGCGCTCAAGTCCGGCCAGCGGGTCGAGTTCGGGATGGCCGAGGGCCGCCGCGGGCCGCAGGCGCTCTCCGTGCGCATCGTCGAGAAGCAGGCGTCCGCGGTGGAGAACGCGCGCCGCCCCGCCGAGGAGCTGCACGGTCTGATCGAGGACATGATGGGCCTGCTGGAGAACAAGATCCAGCCGGCGCTGCGGCACGGGCGCTACCCGGACCGCAAGACCTGCAAGCTGGCCGCCGAGGTCGTGCGGGCCGTCGCCCGCGACCTGGACGACTGATCCGACCCGACCCGCCCGCCCGCCGCGCGGACGACGGAATGGCGGCGGGTGCGGGCGGTGTTGGGGCGACTGTGCGCCTGTCGATGTTGGACCGCTCGCGGACGCGGGCCGGGGAGCCCGACGCCGCCGCGGTCCGCGGCACGGTGGCGCGGGCCGTCCGCGCCGAGCAGCTCGGCTACCACCGGTTCTGGGTGGCCGAGCACCACGCCGTGCCCGGTATCGCGTCGGGCAGCCCACCGGTCCTGATGGCCGCGGTGGGCGCGGCGACCTCGCGGATCCGGGTCGGCTCGGGCGGGATCATGCTGCCCAACCACCAGCCGCTCGTCGTCGCGGAGCAGGTCGCGCTGCTGGAGGCGCTGCACCCCGGGCGGATCGACCTGGGCATCGGCCGCTCGCCCGGGTTCACCGAGCCGGTCCGCCGCGCCCTGCGCGCCGGTGGGGCCGACGACGCGGAGTTCCGCGCCGCCCTCGACGAGCTCCGCTCCTTCCTCGACGGCAGCGGCCCGGTGACGGCCCGGCCGCGGCTGGAGCACGCCGTCCCGCTGTTCCTGCTCGCCACCGGCGCGGGGCTGCGGCTGGCCGGGGACCTGGGGCTGCCGGCCGTCGTCGGCGGTCCGGTGCTCGACGACCCGGCGGCGCTGGCGGACTACCGCGAGCGGGCCGGGGACGCGGCGCACCTGGTGGTGTCCGCCGACGTGCTCGTCGGGGACCCGCAGCTGGCGCTGTCCGAGGCGTGGGCGCACGCCGTGGCCCGCACCACCGGGGAGTTCCCGCCGCTGGAGCCGCCGGACCCGCATCGCGCGACGACCCGGCGCCAGCGCGAGACCGTGGACCGGGCGCTGGCGCACGCGATCGTCGGCGACGAGGACACCGTCGCCGAGCGGCTCGACGACCTCGTGGCCCGCACCGGCGCCGACGAGCTGCTGGTGTTCTCCTCGACCCACGACCGCGACGCGCAGGCCGACTCCGACGCCGCGCTGGCCCGGCTGCTCGGCGCGGGCCGCTGAGCCCCGGGTCGCGCCCGCTCAGCCCTGCTCGCCGACCAGCACCCAGGTCGCCCGGACCGGGAACTGGATGTCGGTGCTCTCCGGGTCGATCGACGGCGGCGCCCCGAACACCTGCACCTGCGCGGTCACGAGCCGGTCGCCCGGCTCGGGCAGGGACAGCGTGAAGTCGGTGCGGGTGCCCGGCGCGGCGATCGCGCTGCGCTGCTGGACCGGGGTCGGGTCGGTGCCGCGGGTGAACGCGTAGGCGACCTGCCAGGGCGCGGAGGAGACCTCCTCGGGCACCGTGATGCGGACCTCCGTCCCGGGCGGGACCTGGGCGGTCACCCGGGCGTTCGGGGCGTCCTGGCAGTTCTGCAGACTGGTGTCGCAGAACTGGGTGGGCGCGGCGGTCAGCGAGGTGCCGCCGACGTCGAACGTCACCGTCGGGGCCTCGCCGCCGCACCCGGCGAGGACGAGGGCGGCCGCGGCCAGGGTCCCGGCCAGCGCACCGGCGGACCGGCGGGGGCGCGGTCGGGGGCGGGTGATCACGCCGACCAGCGTACGGATCCGGGCCCGGCGCGCGGGTGGGCCCTCAGCGGGCGACGGCCGGGCGCGGCCCCAGACCGGGCACCAGCGAGGTGCCGCGGCGCACCAGCGCGGCCTGCAGCGCGAACACCGCCACCACCCCGGTCACGATCACGAACCCGGTGCGGAACGTGTCGTGCGGGGCGAGCACCCCGATCGCCCCGCCCAGCACCCAGGCCAGCTGCAGGACCGTCTCCGACCGCCCGAACGCCGACGCCCGCGCGTCCTCGGGCAGGTCGCGCTGCACCACTGCGTCGAGGCAGACCTTCGCCAGCGCGCTCGCCGTCGACGCGACCAGGGCCGCGACCACCGCCGTCGGGACGCCCGGCAGCAGCGCCACCGCCGCCGCGGCCAGCACCGCCGCCGCGGCCGCCGCGAGCACCACCGGCTCGACCCGGGAGAAGCGGCTGCGCGCCCCCACCGCGTTCCCGGCGAACAGCCCGACACCGGCGGCTGCGCCGACCATCCCGATCACCACCAGCTGGCCCGCGGGATCGCCGTCGGGGGACTGCTCGGCCCCGGCCTTCACCACGAACGCGACGAACAGCGTGAGGAACCCGGTCAGCACCCGCACCGTGCTCGTGCCCCACAGCGCGACGAGCACCGCCCGCGTCGCGGGGGCGCGGGACCGGCGCTTGCCCGGCCGGGTGGCGGGCACCGCCGCGGTCACCTCGCCCGCGGTGGACTCGACCCAGCGGGGGATCCGCAGGCAGAGCACGGCACCGGCGACGCCGAGCACCGCCGTCCACCACAGCGGCCCGGCCCCGCCGACGGCCAGCGCCGCACCGCCCGCGACGGCCCCGGCGATCCCGCCCGCGGCCATCCCGAACGTGGTGAGCCGGGAGTTCGTCGTCGCCAGGGTGATCGTCGACGGCAGCACCCGCGGGGTCACGGCCGCCTTGAGCACCAGGAACGACTTGGACAGCACCATGATCCCCAGCGCGGCCGGGTAGAGCAGCCAGTCGTCGAGGTGGAACACCAGCACCACGGCGAGCACCGCACGGCCGGCGCAGGACACCGCCATCGCGATCCGCCTGCCCCGCTGCAACCGGTCCAGCGCGGGGCCGATCACCGGCGCCACCAGCGCGAACGGCGCGACGGTGATCGCCAGGTAGAGCGCCACGTTCGCTGTGGACTCCGCCGTCGCCGCCGCGAAGAACAGCGTGTTCGCCAGCGCGACGGCCACCGCCGCGTCGAGCGCGTAGGTCAGCATCGTGGCGTAGGTGAGCGCCGTCAGCCCGGACCGGTCGGCGCCGTCGGCGGTCGCGGCGCGCCGGAACAGCGCGACCGCGCGCCCGCCCAGCTCGCGGGTGCGGTGCACGGCGACCCGGGTGACCGTCAGCTTGCGGGGGACCGCGGCCGGGCCGGGGCGGGGCAGCTCGTCGGTGGCGGCACCGGCGGAGCGCGCACGGCGCAGCGCCGGGTCCGAGGCGATCGGGGCGGTGCGCGGGTCCGGGCCACGTCTCGACCCGGCCGCCCGGCGGCGGCTGCGGAACGGGTTCGGTGCCACGCGGTCATTGTGCAGGCGGGCACCGACCGTTCCGGCGATCCCGCCGGGTGGTGTCACCCGCCCGGCGCAGCGCCGGTCAGGCCGGGGGCACCGGGAGCCGCACCCGGAACGTCGTCGGCCACAGCTTTCCGGTGAGCAGGTACTCGTCGCCGTCGACGTGGGCGATGCCGTTGAGCACGTCGGCCCCGGCCCGTTGCCCGGCCGGCAGCAGCCCGGTCGCGTCGACGACGGCGTCGACCACCCCGGTCGACGGGTCGATCCGCACCAGGTCGTCGGTCTGCCAGACGTTGGCCCACACCCGGTCCCCGACGCACTCCAGCTCGTTGAGCCGGGTCACCGGGGCGCCGTCCAGGGTGACGGCCACCGAGCCGGTCCCCGCCAGGTCGGCCGGGTCGTGGAAGAACAGCCGGTCGGTGCCGTCCGAGCGCACCACGCGGTCGCCGGAGCCGCCGGAGAGCAGGCACAGCCCCCAGCCCTCGCCGTCGACGGGCACCTCGCGCAGCGGCCGCAGCGTCGCCCGGTCCCACTCGACCGCCACCCCGTCCTGCCAGGTCAGCTGCCAGATCCGGTCCCCGACGACGGTGATACCCTCCCCGAAGTACGCCGGTGGCAGCGGGCTCGCCGCCCGCACCGCGCCCGTCGCCGGGTCCAGCGCGCGCAGCTGCGAGCGCCCCACCCGGCCGGTCCCCTCGTAGAGGGTCCCGTCGCGCAGCTCCAGGCCCTGGGTGAACGCCTGCGGGTCGTGCGGGATCTCGGCGAGGACCTGCGGACGGACCACCGGAACGGGGCCCGGGTCGGGCAGACCCGGCGCCGGTGCGGCGGCCCCGCAGGCCGCCAGGGCCAGCAGGAGGGGGAGCAGCCCCGTCACGGAGGGGCGGCGGAGCAGCGCTCGGGCGGGCACCCGCCCAGGATGCCCGGGCACGGGTGGCACACTGGTGAGGTGAGCACTGGTGAGGTGGGTGTCGAGGTCGGCGACTCCGGTGACGAGCGGGCGGAGACGCCGCAGCCCCGGGTGACACCCGCGCCGTCGCACCTGTTCGACGCGGTGGACGAGGCGCGGGCCGCGGCCGTCGAGGAGGCGGCCGACGAGCTGGGTGGCGAGGCGGCCGTGGCCGCCGTCGGCGCGCACCTGGGCACGACCGTCGAGGACGACGGCTCGGTCACCCACTCCTTCGCCGCGCACCTGCCCGGCTACCGCGGCTGGCGCTGGGCGGTCACCGTCGCCGCCGCGGCCGGTGACGGGCCGGTGACGGTCTCGGAGTCGGTGCTGCTGCCCGGCTCGACCGCACTCGTCGCGCCCGACTGGGTGCCGTGGGACCAGCGCGTGCGCCCCGGTGACCTCAAGCCCGGCGACCTGCTGCCCGCCCCGGCCGACGACCCGCGCCTGGTGCCGGGATACGTCGACTCCGGGGACCCGGCCGTCGACGCGCTGGCCCGCGAGGTCGGCCTCGGCCGCGAGCGGGTGCTGTCGTTCGAGGGCCGCATCGCCGCCGCCGAGCGCTGGCAGGACGGGGAGCGCGGCCCGGCCGCCGACCTCGCCCGGTCCGCGCCCGCGTCCTGCGGGACCTGCGGGTTCCTGGTGCCGCTCGCCGGGTCGCTGCAGGGCGTGTTCGGGGTCTGCGCGAACGGCTCCTCCCCGGCCGACGCCCAGGTCGTCGCCGTCGGCTTCGGCTGCGGCGCGCACTCCTCGGTCGCCGAGCCGTCCGGCTCCCCGGTCCACGTCTCGGCCCTGGTCTACGACGACGGCGTCGACCTCGAGCCGGTCGGGTCCTGAGCCCTACCGGCGTCGCGGGCGGCACCGACCCGTTCGGCACGGCGGCGCTGCGGGACGGGGTCCTGGCGGCCTGGTCGTCGTCGCCGACCCGGTTCCGGGAGGACGTCAACGCCGAGGACGACCTGCGCCGCGGCGGGTACGCCGACACCTGGGTCGCCGAGCTGCTCCAGAACGCCGCCGACGCCGCGCTCGCCGCGGACCTGCCCGGCCGGGTCCGGGCCGTCGTGGTGGACGGTGAGCTGCGCGTCGCCAACACCGGTGCCCCGCTCGACGCCGTCGGGGTCGCCGCGCTCGCCGCGCTGCGGGCCTCGGCCAAGCGGGACGCGGCCGGCGCGACCGGCCGCTTCGGCGTCGGGTTCGCCGCGGTCCTCGCCGTCTGCACCGCGCCCCGCCTGGTGACCGCCGCCGGCGGCGTCGCGTTCTCCGCGGCCCGGACCGCGGTGGAGGTGGCCGGGCTGGGCGGTGCCGCGGCCGCCGAGCTGGCCCGCGACGCCCGGGTGCCGGTGCTGCGGCTGGCCTGGCCCGCGCCGGAGGAGGAACCGCCGCCGCCCGGGTTCGCCACCGAGGTCCGGCTGCGCCCGGCGCCCGGCACCGACCCGCACGACCTGCTCGACGAGCTCGCCCGCACCGCCGGGGACCTGCTGCTGGCCCTGCCGGGGCTGGAGTCGGTCACGGCGGGCCCGGTGACCGTCGCCCGCACCGACCTCGGCGACGGCCGGGTGCGTGTCGGCGACGCCGGGTACCTGCTGGTCACCGGGGACGCGGGCGTCCGCTGGGCGCTGCCGCTGCACGGCGACCGGCCCGCCCCGTACGGCCCGGACGACGGCGAGGTCCTGCACGCCCCCACCCGCAGCGCCGAGCAGCTGTCGCTGCCCGCCCGGCTGGTCGCACCGTTCCCGCTCGACCCGGACCGCCGCCGGATCCGTGCCGACGACCCGGGCGTCGACGTGCTGGTCGACGCCGCGGCGGCCGCCTACGCCGACCTCGTCCGGCGTGTCGGCCCCGCCGACCGCACCGCCCTGGTGCCGGAGCCGGGCTTCCCGCGCTCGCCGCTCGACGGCCGGCTGCGCGAGGCGGTCACCGCGGCGCTGACCCGCACCCCGTGGCTCCCCGCCGCCACGGGCGACGCGGACGTGCTCGCACCGGAGCGGGCCGAGTGGCTCGACGTGCCCGCCGACGGGCTGCCCGAGCTGCTCGCCGCGACCGGTCCGGCGTTCGCCCGGCTCGTCGCGTCCGGGGTCGTCCCGCCCGCCGGGCTCGGCGTGGACCGGGTCGGCCCCGCCGCGCTGGCGGAGCGGCTCACCGGCGTCGAGGTGGATCCGGGCCGATGGCGGGAGCTGTACGCGGCGCTCGCCCCGGCCGCCGACACCGTCCCGGGGCTGGCCGCCGAGCTGGGCGCGCTGCCCGTCCCGCTCGTCGACGGCCGCCTGGTGCCCGGACCCGCCTCGGTGCTGCTCCCCGTCGGGGGCGACCCGGCCGGGGCGGCGGCGCTCCCCGAGCTGCGGATCGCCCACCCCGACGCCGTCCACCCGCTGCTGCGCCGCCTCGGCGCCGTCGACGCCGACCGCGACACCCTGCTCGACGCGCCCGCGCTGCACGCCGCCGTCGAGCGGTCCGTCGACGACGCCGAGGCGGGCCTGGACACCACCGCGGCGGCCCGCGCCGTCCTCGCCCTGCTCGACACCCCCGCCGCCGCGCCGGACCCGCGGTTCGGGGCCCTCGCCCTCACCGACGACGACGGCCGCCCCGCCCGTGCCGACGAGCTCGTCCTGCCCGACGCCGCCGTCCGGGACCTGCTCGACCCGGACGCCCCGGTGGGCGTGCTGGGGCCGGAGTGGGCCGACGTGCCCCGCGACGCCCTGGTCGCCGCGGGCGTGCTGGACCGGTTCACGGTCGTCGCGTTCGACCCCGACGTGCTGCACGACGCCGAGCACTACCCCGGCGACGGCGACCCGCCGCCCGCCGTCCGCGACCTCGACCTCGTCGCCGACGACCGCTGGCCCGCGGCGCTGGCCCTGCTCGCCGGCGACCGCGACACCCGGGCCGCAGCGCTCACCGGCTACACCGCCTGGTGGCTGTCGCGCCACGTCCGCCTCGACGGCCGGCTGGCCGGCACGTGGCGGCTGCGCTCGGCGACCGGGCTGACCGGGCTCTACGACGAGGTCGGGGCCCTGCCCGGCGTCGACGACGCGGTGCTCGCCGCCGTCGGCGTCCGGGACCGGGTCGTCGTCGACGGGCCGGACGAGGTCACCGAGCTGCTCGACCGGCTCGCCGACCCGGCCCGCACGGTGACCGGGGAGGTGGCCGCGGCCGCCTACTCCGCGCTCGCCGCGGCCGTCGCCGACGGCCGGGTGGACCTCGACGACGTCGACCCGCCGGACCGGGTCCGCACGGTGACCGGGTCGGTCGCGCCGACCGACCGCGCCGTCGTCCTCGACGCGCCGTGGGTGCTGCCCGCGCTGGACGCGCTGCCCGCCGTCCCCGGCGGGCCCGACCCCGCCGCCCTCGCGGAACTGCTCGACGTGCCGCTGGCCTCGGACCGGGTCGCCGGGACCGCCCGCGGCACCGGCACCCCCGGCCCGTGGACCGCCGACCCCGAGGTCGTCCTGGCACTGGCCGCGCTGGGGGAGACCGCGCCCCCGGGGCGGCTGCACCGGCACGAGGAGCTGGTCGTCGACCTCGACGACGGCGGGACGGTGACCGTCCCGGCCTGGCCCGGCCGCGGCGACGACTGGCACGCCGCGGACCCGCTGCGGGCGCTGGTGGCTGCGCTGGCGGTCCGGCGCCGTGTCAGGATGCTCCGGTGAGTGAGCGACTGCCCCGACGGGTCGCGGTGCTGTCGGTGCACACCTCCCCGACCGAGCAGCCCGGCACCGGCGACGCCGGTGGGATGAACGTCTACGTCGCGCAGACGGCGATCCGGATGGCCCGCCGCGGCGTCGAGGCGGAGATCTTCACCCGCGCCACGTCGTCGGAGCAGCCACCGACGGTCGAGCTGGAGCCGGGCGCGACGGTCCGGTTCGTCGCCGCGGGCCCCTTCGAGGGCCTCGGCAAGGACGACCTGCCGAGCCAGCTGTGCGCCTTCACCGCCGGGGTGCTGCGGGCCGAGGCCCGCCACGACCCGGGCTGGTACGACGTCGTGCACTCCCACTACTGGCTGTCCGGTCAGGTCGGCTGGCTGGCCCGGGACCGCTGGGGGGTGCCGCTGGTGCACTCCGCGCACACCCTGGCCAAGGTCAAGAACGCCGCGCTCGCCGCCGGGGACACCCCCGAGCCGCGGGTGCGGGTGATCGGCGAGGACCAGGTCGTCGCCGAGGCCGACCGGCTGGTGGCGAACACCGAGATCGAGTCCAAGCAGCTGCTGGACCTCTACGACGCCGACCCGCACCGCACCGTCACCATCCCGCCCGGGGTGGACACCGACCGCTTCCGGCCCGGGGACCGCGCCGCGGCCCGCGCCGAGCTGGGCCTGCCCCCCGAGGCGGTGGTGCTGGCGTTCGTCGGGCGCATCCAGCGGCTCAAGGCCCCCGACGTGCTGCTGCGCGCCGCCGCCGAGCTGGCCGCGCGCGCACCGGGGCTGCGGGAGCGCCTCGTCGTGCTCGTCGCGGGCGGTCCGTCCGGGTCCGGGCTGGCCGAGCCGACGTCGCTGCACGAGCTGGCCGCCGAGCTGGGGATCACCGACCTCGTCCGGTTCCTGCCGCCGCGGGCCGGCGACGAGCTGGTGACCGTCTACCGGGCGGCCGACGTCGTCGCCGTCCCGAGCCACAACGAGTCCTTCGGGCTGGTCGCGCTGGAGGCCCAGGCCTGCGGGACGCCGGTGGTGGCGACCCGGGTGGGCGGGCTGCCGGTCGCCGTCGCCGAGGGCCGGTCCGGGCTGCTCGTCACCGGGCACGACATCTCCGACTGGGCCGACGCGCTGGGCGAGCTCGCGCTCGACCCGGGCCGTCGCGAGCAGATGGGGCGGACCGCGGCGACGCACGCGCACCGCTTCTCCTGGGACCGCACGACCGACGCCCTGCTGGGCGCCTACGACGAGGCCCGCACCGAGTTCGCGGCGCGGCGACGGAGGGACGTATGAGCGACCTGGAGCAGCGGATCGGGGCCGCGCTGGCCGACTCCGGCGCCGAGCACGTCCACCGCGGGCCCGGGCAGTGGCTGGTCACCCTCCCCGGCGAGGCCCGGCTCCAGACCCAGACCTGGCTGATCCTGCGCGAGCAGACCCTCGCGGTGCAGGCGTTCGTGTGCCGCAGGCCCGACGAGAACCACGAGGGCGTCTACCGGTTCATGCTGCTGCGCAACGCCAAGCTGTACGGCGTGCACTACTGCCTGGACCGGGTCGGGGACATCCACCTCGTCGGGCGGCTGGCGCGCCACGCCGTCACCGCGGACGAGCTCGACCGTGTCCTCGGCTCGGTGCTGGAGGCCGCCGACGGCGACTTCAACACCTTCCTGGAGCTGGGCTTCGCCTCCTCCATCCGCCGCGAGTACGCCTGGCGCAGCGAGAACGGCGAGTCGACCGCGAACCTGGCCGCGTTCGAGCACCTCTTCCAGTGACCCACGGGTAACTTTTCACCGCGCTACGCGGACGGCACACGGAGGGTGCGCCTAGCATGGCGCGGACCCCCGACCGGACGTCCGTTACGTCCGGCCCGCAGGACCTCGCGAAGGAGCGAACCTTGTCGTTGCGCAGCCCGTACCCGGACGTCGAGATCCCCGACGTCTCGCTCACCGAGTTCCTGTTCGCCGACGGGTTCGGCGACCGGGCGGACGCGCCGGCGATCCTCGACGGCACCACCGGTGACCAGCTGACCTACACCGAGTTCCACGGCCTGGTCGAGAAGATCGCCGGCGGGCTCGCCGCCCGCGGCATCGGCACCGGCGACGTCGTCGCGCTGTTCGCGCCGAACCTGCCGCAGTGGGCGGCGCTGTTCCACGGCATCCTGCGCGCCAACGGCATCGTGACCAGCGCGAACTCGATGTACACCGGTGGCGAGCTGGCTCACCAGCTCAAGGACTCCGGCGCGAAGATGGTCATCACCGTCTCGCCGTTCCTCGACCGCGCCGTGGCCGGGGCGAAGGAGGCCGGGCTGTCGGAGGACGTCGTCCTCACCATCGACGCCACCGAGGGCCACGACTCGCTGCGCGACCTCGTCTCCTCGGGCGCGCCGGCACCGGAGCTCACCACCTCCGCGGACGACACCGCGGTGCTGCCCTACTCCTCCGGCACCACCGGCCTGGCCAAGGGCGTGGTGCTGACCCACCGCAACCTGGTGGCGAACCTGCTCCAGATCCAGGTCATGGGCGACGTGACCAGCGAGACCAAGATCATGGCGTTCCTGCCGTTCTTCCACATCTACGGCATGACCGTGATGATGAACCAGGGGCTGCACGCGCGCGCCACCGTCGTCACCATGCCGAAGTTCGACCTCGAGCAGTTCCTGACCATCACCCAGGACCTGCAGGTCGACCGGCTCTACATCGCCCCGCCGGTCGCCGTCGCGCTGGCCAAGCACCCGATCATCGACAAGTTCGACCTGTCCTGCGTGAAGACGATCTTCTCCGGTGCCGCCCCGCTGGACGGCGAGCTCGGCCGCGCCGTCGCCAAGCGGCTGGACTGCACCGTGCTGCAGGGCTACGGCATGACCGAGCTGTCCCCGGTCAGCCACTGCATGCCCGACGACCGCGGCGACCTCGACCTGAACTCGTCGGGCTTCGCGCTGCCGAACATCGAGTGCAAGCTGGTCGACCCGGAGTCCGGCAAGGAGGTCGGCGTCGGCGAGCGCGGCGAGCTGTGGGTGAAGGGCCCGAACGTGATGGTCGGGTACCTCAACAACACCGAGGCGACCGACGCCACCAAGGACGCCGACGGCTTCCTGCACACCGGTGACATCGCCGTCGTCGACGACGAGGGCGTCTACTCGATCGTCGACCGGGTCAAGGAGCTCATCAAGTACAAGGGCTACCAGGTGCCGCCCGCCGAGCTGGAGGCGCTGCTGCTGACCCACGACAAGATCGCCGACACCGCGGTCATCGGGGTCAAGGACGCCGACGGCGAGGAGGTGCCGAAAGCGTTCGTGGTGAAGCAGGCCTCGGGTGAGGACCTGACCGAGGACGACGTCATGAGCTTCGTCGCCGAGAAGGTCGCGCCGCACAAGAAGGTGCGCGTGGTCGAGTTCATCGACCAGATCCCGAAGTCGGCCTCGGGCAAGATCCTGCGCAAGGACCTGCGGGCCCGGGAGAACGAGAAGGCCTGACCCGCACGACCGGCCGGGACGGCGCCGTGACCTGCAGCGATGCGGGGGCGGCGCCGTCCCGTCGTCGGCACACCTTCCCCGGGCTCCGCACCCGAGCCGCCGGCACGGATCCGGGACGTCGATCAGTACATGAGCGCTGTCGCGACCCGGCCGGACAGCACTCAGGTACTGATCGACGCCGGCTCGATGCACACCGGCGTCCGAACCCGGTGGGGCGGGCGCGGTGATCCGCGGGGCGGCGGCGCCGGCGTGCTGTCCTGTACCCATGACCGCCGACGCCCCCACCCCCGTGCGACTCGGCCCGTCCGACGCGGGCGAGGTCCTCACGCTGCAGCGGGCCGCCTACGTCACCGAGGCCCGGGCGCACGACGACCTGTCCCTCCCGCCGTTGACCGAGGAGCTGCCCGCGGTCCGCGAGGAGCTCGGCCGCGCCTCGGTGACGGCCTGGGGCGTCCGCGACGACCGGGGCCGGCTCGTCGCCGCCGTGCGGGTCGAGGTGTGCGACGACGTCGCCCGGGTGAACCGCCTGGTCGTCGCACCGGACCGGCAGGGCGCAGGCCTCGGGTCCGGGCTGCTCGCGTTCGCGGAGGGCCGGCTCGGCGACGCCGTGACGACGGTCGCGCTGTTCACCGGCGAGCACAGCGCGGGCAACCTCCGCCTGTACCGGCGGGCCGGCTACGTCGAGACGCACCGGACGGGCGCCGGCACCTACGAGCTGGTCCACCTGACCAAGGCCCGCACGTCGTTCTCGGCGTGACGGGCGGGCGCGGAGGGACGAGTGTGGGTCAGCGGCCCGCGGTCTGCTCGGGGGTCTCGCCGAAGGCGCGCGTGTAGGCCACGCGGAACCCGCCCGGGCGCAGGAAGCCCCACCGGCCCGCGATGCGGCCGACCGACGTCGCGTCGCCGGAGGCGCGGAGGTCGGCGCGCACGCCGTCGAGCCGGGCCCGCCACAGCACGGCGCCCGGGTCGGTCCCGGCCCGGCGCAGCCCGGCGACCGCGGCGCGGGCCGGGCCCCCGGTCAGCCGGGCCAGCTCCACGGGGTCGACGGGGCGGTGCGCGTGGGCGCGCAGGTGCTCGGTGACGCGGCGGACCAGCCGGGCGGGCAGGGCCGGGGTGCGGGTCCGGCCGCGCCGGGTGACCTCGTCGAGCACGGTGTTCGGGAACGTCTCCAGGAACCGCGACGCCAGCAGCCCGAACGCCTCGTCGACGGCGACGGACCCGTCGAGCAGCATCGGGTTGCCGAGCACCCGGTCGCGCACGTGCACCACGGTCGCGGCCCAGCGCTGCGCGTGCGCCCCGCTCAGCGGGGTGATCCCGGACAGCCGCACCCGGTCGACCGCGACGCCGTGCACCTGCCCGGCCCAGCGGGTCAGGGCCGCCGTGTCGAGGGCGACGACGTCGAGGTCGATGTCCTCGGCGAGGTCCCGGAAGCGGCCCTCGGGCGGGAGCACGCCGACGTCGCCGGGCTGCAGCAGCACGGTGCCGTACGCCTCGGTGTCCAGGCGCATGCGTCCGCCCTGGACCAGGTCGATCATGAAGTCGTTCTCGACCGGGTCGACCGTCGCGTCGATCTCGGCGGTGACCCACAGGTCGCTCAGCGAGAACCCCGGCGCGGCGACGGTCTCGTTCCCCACCTCGAAGTCGCGGCCGTCGCCCGTCGGCCGGACGACCGCGCCCGCGTAGAACTCCGCGGCGAACCGTTCGACGTCGGCCGCCGACCCCATGCGGAGGCTCAGGCGTCGCACTCCGTTGCCGGGCGGTTGTCCGTTCACTCGCCCTCCACCGGTGCACCGGGTGATCGGATGCGGAAAGCTACCCCGCCACCGGGCGTCGGCGCGACCCGCGTCACCGCGGAACGGTCGGGGCCCGGCCGTAGCCTCCACCCATGGCGACCCCCTGGACGATCACCGTCGACTGTGCCGACGCACGCCTGCTCGCGGAGTTCTGGAGTGCCGCGCTCGGCTACGCCCCCGCCCCTCCGCCGACCGGGTTCGAGACCTGGGAGGCGTGGATGGTCCACCACGAGGTGCCCGCCGACGAGTGGGGCGACGTCGCCGCGATCAGCGACCCGGACGGCGCGGGCCCGCGGATCTCGTTCCTGCGGGTCGACGAGCCGCGCACGGTGAAGAACCGGTTGCACCTGGACCTGCAGGTCTCCGGCGGCCGGCACCTGCCCGCCGAGCTGCGCGGCGAGCGCCTGGCGGCGGAGGCACGACGGCTGTGCGCGCTCGGCGCCCGGGTCGTCGAGGAGCACCTGTCCCCGGGTTCTCCACATGTGGACCACCTGTGGATGGCCGACCCGGAGGGCAACGACTTCTGCATCGTGTGAGCCCACCGCGGGTATCCGCCGATCATGGGAACGAAGGACGGCACGGTCGCGATCGTCACCGGAGCGGGCTCGGGCATCGGCGCCGCCACCGCGCGGCGGTTCGCGGCGGACGGGGCCACGGTCGTGCTGACCGGGCGGACGAAGGAGAAGCTCGACGACGTGGTGGCCGGCGCCGACCCGGCGGTCGCCGACCGGATGCACGTGCTGGTCGCCGACTCGTCCGACGAGGAGGCGATCACCCACCTCGTCGACGAGGTCGCGTCCGGCTTCGGGCGGCTGGACACGCTGGTCAACAACGCGGCGGTGGCCCGGCCGGGCACCGCGGAGCAGACCTCGACCGAGCAGTGGCGGTTCGTGCACGCCGTCGACGTCGACGGGGTCTTCTTCGCGTCCCGCGCCGCGGTGCCGCACCTGCGCGCGACCCGGGGCTCGATCGTGAACGTGACCTCGGTGTCCGGGCTGGGCGGGGACTGGGCGAACGTCGCCTACAACTCGGCGAAGGGCGCCGTCGTCAACCTCACCCGGGCGATGGCGCTCGACCACGGCGGCGAGGGGATCCGGGTCAACGCGGTCAGCCCGTCGCTGACCCACACGGAGATGACCGAGGGCATGACCGGCGACGAGGACCTGATGGCCCGCTTCGCCGACCGCATCCCGATGGGCCGCGGCGGCGACCCCGCCGAGGTCGCCGACGTGATCGCCTTCCTCGCCGGGCCCGACGCGCGGTTCGTCACCGGGGTCAACCTGCCCGTCGACGGCGGGCTGTCCGCGTCGAACGGGCAGCCGCGGATGTCCTGACCGGGTCAGGGGGCGTCGGCGAGGTCCGCGACGTCGTCGGCGCAGCCCCAGGACAGGGTGATGCCGGAGCCGCCGTGCCCGTAGTCGTGGATCACCCGCGGCCGGGTCGCGGTGGCGGGCTCGGCCTCCAGCCGCACCTCCGGGCGGGCCGGGCGCAGGCCCGCGAGGTGCTCCAGGACCTCCGCGTCGCGCAGGGCGGGGACGATGTCGCGGCAGCGCCGCAGGATCGCCTCGCCCGCGGCCGGGTCCGGCGTCGCGTCCCAGACGCCGTCGTCGAGGGTGCCGCCGAGGACGCAGTCGTGCGCGCGGGGGTGCACGTACGCGCGTCCGTCGGGGTGCGCCTCGTCGCGGACCGACATCGTCAGACCGGGGTTGGTGACGCGCACGATCTGCCCCCGCACCGGGGTCACCGTGGTGTCACCGACCAGGGTGCGCGCGCCCATCCCGGAGCAGTGCACGACGAGGTCGGCGTCCCGCCCGGCCTCGTCGAGCGAGGTGACGCGGCGGCGTTCCAGGACGATCCCGCGGCGCCCGGCCTCGGCGGCCAGCCAGGGCAGGTGCACCGGCATCTCGACCAGCGGCACCGTGAAGCGCAGGCCGTGGGCGTAGCCGGGCGGCAGCTCGCCGGGCCGGGCCGGGCGGACCTCGCCGACGGCGTCGGCCCACCACTGCGGCTCGGGCTCGGTCCGGTACAGGGTCAGCGACTCCCGCATCCCGACGCCGGGGACGCCGTCGGCGGCCTGGCGGGCCAGCTCGGTGAAGGTGCGCCGGCCCCAGTCGAGGACCTTGTCCCGCGGCCCGGCGCGGGTCGGGAACCACACGGCCGCGGCCAGGTGCGACGTCGACGCCTCCACCGGCGCGTCGGCCAGCACCCGCACCGACCAGCCCCGTTCCCGCAGCCGGACCGCGCAGCTCAGGCCCGCGATCCCGGCGCCGACCACCACCGCCCGTCGGTTGCCTCCCATGCCGGCGATCCTCGCAGCCACCGGCCCCGGATCGTCATCCGGACGTCGGCGCCCGGCCACCCCCGGGGCGCACACTCGGCCCGGTGACCGCACCGCTGCTGACCGGCCCGGCACTGGCCCGCCGGGCCGCGCTCGTCCTCGCCGTCCCGTTGCAGGTCGCGCTGGGCGCCCGGCTGCTCGACGACGCCGACCCGGCCGCCGGGGTCGCGTTCACCGTCGACGAGCTCGCCGACGGCGGCGCGGGCGGCGCGCACGCCGGTGCGCTGGCCGTCGGGCTGGAGGTGGCCGCGCTGCTCGCGGTCCTGCCGCACCTGTCCGAGGCCGAGCACGCGGTGTCGGTGTCCACCGCGGTCACGCTGCCCGCGCAGGCCAGGCGGGGCCGGGACGTCGCGTTCCGCGGAACGCTCGACCGGCGCACCGGCCGGTCCGCGTTCACCTCGGTGACGGCCGTCTGCGACGGCGTCGTCGTCGCCCGGGCCCAGGTCGTGAAGGCCGTCGTCGGCTTTCAGCCGGGGTAGGCGGCGTCGAAGAACGCCAGCTCCAGGTCCACCGCGCGGACGAACAGCGCCGCGACCCGCTCCCGGTGGACGGGGTCGAGCCGGTCGGCGGCGCGGTCGAGCTCGTCGCGCAGGAACGCGACCCACTCCTCGAACTCGACGCCGCGGTGCAGCTCGATCCACTCACGGGAGATCCGGTCGTCGGGGGTGGTGGCGCCCGGCCGGGTCGCCCAGTCCAGGTACAGCCACTCGGCGACGACCAGCACGGCGAGGGTCTCGGCGTACCCGGCGTCGCGGGCCTCGTCCATCAGGTCGACGAACCCGACGGTCGGCGCGGTCCGCTCCGGCTCGGCGTTCCCGTCCAGCTCACCGAGCGAGCGCTCGAAGTAGTCGTTCTCCGGGCCCGCGACCAGCCCGAGCTGACGGGCCAGCCGGACCCGCGGGCCGGGCCGGTCGGCCGTCGCGACGGCGGCGCCGAGCAGCGCGAGGAACGAGTCGACGAACTGCAGGTCCTGCTCCAGGTAGTGCCGCAGCACGCCGCGGTCCAGAGCGCCGGACCACAGCTCGTCGACGAACCGGTGCCCGACCGCCGCGTCCCAGGTCGCGGCCGTCGACTCGCGCAGCTGCGCGCTGAATCCCATGCCGCCCAGGCTAGGCGCCGCCCCCGGACGCGGCCCGGGGTGTGACAACGGGCGACGCCCGGGTGACCATTGCGCAACGCACCGGCCACCGCCGGCTGTGGCACCGAGGAGGGGGAGGCGCCATGACGGAGACCGCGAACCGGCCGGAGGCCGGTGGCGAGCTGAAGGCGGGGCTGCGCGACCGGCACGTCACGATGATCAGCATCGCCGGGGTGATCGGCGCCGGGCTGTTCATCGGCTCCGGCAGCGCGATCGCCACCGCGGGCCCCGCGGTGCTGCTGGCCTACCTCTTCGCCGGGACGCTGGTCGTGCTGGTCATGCGGATGCTCGGCGAGATGGCGGCCGCGCAGCCGGACTCCGGCTCGTTCTCCACCTACGCCGACCGGGCGATCGGGCCGTGGGCCGGGTTCACCGTCGGCTGGCTGTACTGGTGGTTCTGGGTCCTCGTGATCCCGGTGGAGGCCACCGCGGCCGCGGTCATCCTCAACTCGTGGCTGCCCGGGGTGCCGCAGTGGGGCTGGGCGCTGGCCGTCACCGTGCTGCTGACGGTGACCAACCTGTTCTCCGTCGCCAACTACGGCGAGTTCGAGTTCTGGTTCGCCCTGCTCAAGGTGGTCGCGATCATCGCGTTCATCGTCGTCGGGGTCCTGGCGGTGCTGGGCCTGCTGCCCGGCTTCGTCGGCGACGACTCGTCGGTGTCGGGGCTGTCCCGGCTGGTGTCCGAGGGCGGGTTCCTGCCGAACGGGCCGGGCGCGGTGGTCGCCGCGGTGCTGGTGACGATGTTCAGCTTCATGGGCACCGAGATCGTCACGATCGCGGCCGCGGAGTCCGGCGACCCGGCCCGCGGGATCGGCCGGGCCACCCGCTCGGTGATCTGGCGGATCGCGGTGTTCTACCTGGCCTCGATCCTGCTCGTCGTCGCGATCGTGCCGTGGAACGACCCGCGGCTGCCCGAGGTCGGCTCCTACCAGGCGGCCCTGGAGGCGCTGGGCGTCCCGTCGGCCAAGCTGATCGTCGACGTCGTGGTGCTCGTCGCCGTCGCCAGCTGCCTGAACTCGGCGCTGTACACGGCGTCGCGGATGCTGTTCTCGCTCGGCCGCCGCGGGCAGGCCCCGGACCTGGTCAACCGGACCACCTCCCAGGGCGTGCCGCGGTTCGCGGTGCTCGGGTCGACGCTGGTCGGGTTCGTCGCGGTGATCGCGAACTATGCCTTCCCCGAGGAGGTCTTCGCCGCGCTGCTCGCGACCTCCGGCGCGATCGCGCTGCTGGTCTACCTGGTCATCGCGGTGTCCCAGCTGCGGATGCGCCGGGTGCTGGAGCGCGACGGCGTCGCGATGCCGGTGCGGATGTGGGGCTACCCGGTGCTCACCTGGGCGGTGATCGTCGTGATCCCGGTGGTGCTCGTCTACATGGCCACCCGCGAGGGCTCGCGCTTCGAGCTGGGCATGACCGCGCTCATCGCGGCCGGTGTCGTGGGTGTCGGCGTGCTGCTCACCCGGCGTCGCGCGCGGGCCGCCGTGCGGTGACCCCACGGCGCTCGCCTACGGTGATCACGCGCGAGGGGGTGGGGCGATGACGGCGCGAGCACTGGTCCGCAACGGGGCGATGCCGCTGTGGCAGCAGCTGCTGGCGGACCTGCGCCGCCGGCTCTCCGACGGCGAGTTCGACGAGGCCCTGCCCGGCGAGTTCGCGCTGGCCGCCGACTACGGGGTCAGCAGGCACACCGTGCGCGAGGCGCTGCGCCGGCTGCGGGAGGACGGCGCCGTCGTCGCCGGGCGGGGGCGGGTCGCCCGCCCGACCGTGCGCTCGGAGATCGAGCAGCCGCTCGACGAGCCGTACTCGCTCTACGTGGCGGTCGAGTCCGCCGGGCGCACCCAGCGCAGCGTGGTGCGGACCTTCGAGGTCCGCGCCGACGGCGTGGTCGCGGCCCGGATGGGGCTGGAGGAGTCCACGCCGCTGGTGCACCTGGAGCGGCTGCGTCTCGCCGACGCCGAGCCGCTCGCCGTCGACCGGGTGTGGCTGCCCGAGGAGCTGGCGGCGCCGCTGCTCGACGTCGACTTCACCCACACCGGCATCTACCCCGAGTACCGGCGCCGCTGCGGGATCCGTGTCGACGGCGGCATGGAGAACATCCGGGCCGTGCTGCCCGGGCGCGGCGAGCGGGAGCTGCTCGGCATCGACGAGGGCGTCGCCGCCCTGTCGATCGAGCGGCTCGGCCTGTCCGCCGGGCGCCCCGTGGAGTGGCGGCACACCCTGGTCCGCGGCGACCGGTTCTCGGTCACCGCCCAGTTCTCGTCCCGCTCGGGCTACCGGGTGGACCTCAACGAGCCGGGCTGAGGCGCGGCTCAGGCCGGGACCGAGACGCCGATCCCGCCGCGGGTGTCCGCGCCGTAGCGGGCGATCTCGGCCGCGATGTCGAGCGGCTCGATGCGCATGTCGTGGTCGTCGCCGTCGATCAGGGCCGCCGGGACCAGCCAGCAC
The DNA here is from genome assembly GCF_020496225.1 of Pseudonocardia sp. ICBG162. Taxonomy (NCBI): domain Bacteria; kingdom Bacillati; phylum Actinomycetota; class Actinomycetes; order Pseudonocardiales; family Pseudonocardiaceae; genus Pseudonocardia; species Pseudonocardia sp. ICBG162. The sequence goes on along the minus strand of NZ_JAHLJD010000031.1, from coordinate 740,527 downwards.
ACCTCGAACTCCAGACCGTCGGGGTCCTTCGCGTAGAGCGCCTTGGTCGTGCCGTGGTCCGAGGCGCCGACCAGGGCCCCGGCCGCCTGCAGCCGCTCGCCGATCCGGGCGAGCTCGCCGAGGGTGTCGACCTCCCACGCCAGGTGGTAGAGCCCGACGGTGCCGCGGCCCGCCTGCGAGGCCCCGGCCTGCGCGCCGATCCCGAACAGGGCGAGGTCGTGGTCGTTGGTCGAGCCCTCGGCCTGCAGGAACGCGCCGCGCCCGCCCGGGAGCTCGACGACCGGGCGGAAGCCGAGGGTGTCGCGGTAGAAGCCGACGCTGCGCGGGACGTCGCGGACGTAGAGGACGGCGTGGTTGAGGCGCTGGACGGGCACGGCTGCTCCTTTGGTTGAACTCTCAACCGACTACGGTACGCGGTGACCCGTGAGAGTTCAACGAGTCACCAGCCAGGTCAGGACGACGGCCGAGCGGGTGTGGTCGACGTTGGCCGCGAGCCGCAGCCGCTCCAGAGCGTCCTCCAGGGACCGCACGTCGCGCGAGCGCAGCAGGACCAGCGCGTCGGCCTCCCCGGTGACCGTCCCCGCCGTGACGACCTCCGGCACCGCCGACAGCATCCGCTGCAGCTCGGCCGGGGCGACCGTGCCGCGGCAGAACAGCTCGACGTAGGCCTCCACGCCCGGACCCTGCTCGACGTCGGGGTCCACCTGCACGGTGAAGCCCCGCACCACGCCGCGGGCGGTCAGCCGATCCACCCGGCGCCGCACCGCCGACGCCGACAGGCCCACCCGCTCGCCCAGCTCGGCCCAGCCGGCCCGCCCGTCGACCCGGAGGAGGTCCAGCAGTCTGCGGTCGATCGCGTCGATCCCGTCCACGACGCCGGATGCTAGACCGGGGCGCGCGGAACCGGCGCCGAGCCGGGACTGAACGCGCGGATCGTGCGCCCGAAGCCGGGAAACGCACGGGGTGTGCGCGCCATGCTGTGCCCATGACCTCTGTGCTGATGTGCCGCCCCGAGCACTTCACGGTGAGCTACCGGATCAACCCGTGGATGCGTCCGGAGCAGGCGACCGACACCCGGCTCGCGCTGGCGCAGTGGGAGACCCTGCACGCGGTCTACCGCGACCTCGGGTTCGACGTCCGGCTCGTCGACCCGCTGCCCGGGTACCCGGACATGGTCTACGCCGCCAACGGCGGCACCGTGATCGACGGGACCGCCCTCACCGCCCGGTTCCGGCACACCGAGCGGGCCGCCGAGGGGCCAGCGTACGGCGCGTGGTTCCGGGCCGCCGGGTTCGCCGTGCACGAGGCCCGCCACGTCAACGAGGGCGAGGGCGACCTGCTGCTCGTCGGCGACACCGTCTACGCCGGCACCGGGTTCCGCACCGACCCGCGTGCGCACGCCGAGGCCGCGGAGGTGTTCGGCCGCGAGGTCGTGTCCCTGCAGCTGGTCGACCCGCGCTACTACCACCTCGACACCGCGTTCGCGGTGCTCGACCCGGCCGGCGGGCCGGGCGCGGTCGCCTACCTGCCCGGCGCGTTCGACGACGCCTCCCAGGAGGTGCTGCGGTTCCGCTTCCCGGACGCGGTGGTCGTCTCCGACGACGACGCGGCGGTGCTGGGCCTGAACTGCTTCTCCGACGGGCGCACGGTCGTCCACGCGCCGCAGGCCGAGAAGTTCGCGGCCGACCTGGCCGAGCGCGGGTTCGGCACCGTCGGCGTCGACACCTCGGAGCTGCGCCGGGGCGGCGGCGGCATCAAGTGCGCCACGCTGGAGCTGCGGTCGTGACCGCCGTGGTCCCGGGCACCGACCCGCAGATCGCCCTCGCCGAGGAGTTCGGCGTCCGGAACTACGCGCCGTTGCCGGTGGTGCTGTCCCACGGCGACGGCGCCTGGGTCACCGATGTCGACGGCGTCCGCTACCTCGACGCGCTCGCGGGCTACTCCGCGCTCAACTTCGGGCACCGCCACCCCGCGCTCACCGCGGCCGCGCACGCCCAGCTCGACACGCTCACCCTGACCGCGCGGGCGTTCCACAACGACCGGCTGCCGGCGTTCCAGCGCGACCTCGCCGCGCTGACCGGCACCGAGGCCGTCCTGCCGATGAACACCGGCGCGGAGGCCGTCGAGTCCGCGGTGAAGGTCGCCCGTGCCTGGGGGTACCGGGTGAAGGGCGTGCGGCCGGGGGCGGCGCGGATCGTCGTCGCCGGGGGGAACTTCCACGGCCGCACGACGACGGTGGTCTCCTTCTCCGACGACCCGGTCGCCCGCGACGACTTCGGCCCGTTCACCCCCGGCTTCGACCGCGTCCCCTACGGCGACGCCGACGCGCTGGCCGCCGCGCTCACCGACGACACCGTCGCGGTGCTGCTCGAACCGGTGCAGGGCGAGGCCGGGGTGCTCGTGCCGCCGCCCGGCTACCTGCGCGCGGTCCGCGAGCTCACCGAGCGGCGGGGCGTGCTGCTGGTCTGCGACGAGATCCAGTCCGGGCTCGGCCGGGCCGGGGCCACGCTGTGCACCGACCTGTCCGGGGTGCGCGCCGACCTCTACACCCTCGGCAAGGCGCTCGGCGGCGGGATCGTGCCGGTCAGCGCCGTCGTCGGGCGGCGCGACGTGCTCGGCGTGCTGCGCCCCGGCGAGCACGGCTCCACCTTCGGCGGCAACCCGCTCGCCGCCGCCGTCGGGTCCGCGGTGTGCGCGCTGCTGGCGACGGGGGAGTACCAGGCGCGGGCCCGCGAGCTCGGCGCGCACCTGGACGCGCGGCTGCGCGCGCTGCCCGGGCTCACCGCCGTGCGCGGGGTGGGGCTGTGGTCCGGCGTCGACGTCGACCCGCGGATCGGCACCGGCCGCGACGTGTGCGTCGCACTCGCCCGGCGCGGGGTGCTGGCCAAGGAGACCCACGGCGTGACCGTGCGGCTGTCCCCGCCGCTGGTGGTCACCCACGACGAGGTGGACGTGCTGGTGGACACGTTCGGGGCCGCGCTGGGGGACCTTTCCCGGGGGTAGGTGGCAGGCTGTCCGCCATGCCGACCCTCGTACTGCTGCGTCACGGTCAGAGCGACTGGAACGCGAAGAACCTGTTCACCGGCTGGGTGGACGTGCCGCTCTCCTCCCAGGGCGAGGCGGAGGCCCGCCGGGGCGGCGAGCTGCTGGCCGAGGCGGGCGTCGCGCCCGACGTCGTGCACACCTCGCTGCTGCGCCGGGCCATCTCCACCGCGAACATCGCCCTCGACGCCGCCGACCGGCACTGGATCCCGGTCAAGCGCGACTGGCGCCTCAACGAGCGCCACTACGGCGCGCTGCAGGGCAAGGACAAGAAGCAGACCCTGGAGCAGTACGGCGAGGAGCAGTTCATGCTCTGGCGCCGCTCCTACGACACCCCGCCGCCCGCGATCGAGAAGGGCTCGGAGTTCTCCCAGGACGCCGACCCGCGCTACGCCGGCGTCGACGCCCCGCTGACCGAGTGCCTGGCCGACGTCGTCGACCGGTTCCTGCCCTACTGGACCGAGGCCGTGGTGCCGGACCTGCGCGAGGGGAAGGTCGTGCTGCTCGCCGCGCACGGCAACTCGCTGCGCGCGCTGGTGAAGTACCTCGACGGCATCTCCGACGCCGACATCGCCGGCCTCAACATCCCCACCGGCATCCCGCTGGTCTACGACCTCGACGACGACCTGAAGCCGACGAACCCGGGCGGGCGCTACCTCGACCCGGCCGCGGCCCAGGAGGCCATCGCCGGAGTGGCGAACCAGGGTCGGTGACCCGTCGCCGTGCCCTCCGGCGCCGGGAGCGCCGGGGGCACGGACGGGGTTCGCTGAACCCACGGTGAACGGGGACCGAACAGTGTCGCGCGAAGGGGTCGCGGGCGTCACCATCCGGTGTCCGGCGCTGGTCAGGGGGTACCCCCGGCTGCCTACCATGCACCCGTGACCACGCTCGCGTGGCTGATCCCGGCCCTCGCCCTGCTCCTCGGTCTCCTCGCCGGGGCGGCACTGGCGCGACGGCCGTCGCACGGCCGACCCAGCCCCGGCACCGGCCGCCCCCCGGCGGACCCCGTGGCCGCCGACGGACCCACCCTCGGCGAGCTGCTGCACCGCACGTTCCGCCAGTCGAGCTCCGGGCTCGCCGTGGTCGGGGCCGGGGGCGAGGTGCTCCTGCACAACCCGCGGGCCGCCGCGCTCGGCGCCGTCACCGGCGAGCGGCTCGACCCGCGCGCGCTCGCCGCCTGCCGGCGGGTGCAGGGCGGGGACCGGCTGCTCGCCTCCGGCGACTACACCGTCGACCTCTCGCCGCTGGACCGCACGCCCCGCGGCCCGGTCGCGGTGCAGGCCAGGGTCCGCTCCCTCGGGGACGGCTTCGCGCTGGTCGAGGCCGTCGACACCTCCGAGGTGGCCCGGCTGGAGGCGACCCGGCGCGACTTCGTCGCCAACGTCTCGCACGAGCTCAAGACCCCGGTCGGCGCGGTCGCGCTGCTGGCCGAGGCCCTGCTCGACAGCCTCGACGGCCTGGAGCCCGCCGACGGCGGCGAGCCCGACCCCGACGCCGTCCGTGAGGTCCGCCGGTTCGGCGACAAGCTGCTGCGCGAGGCGACCCGGATGGGGAACCTGGTCTCGGAGCTGATCGCGCTGTCCCGGCTGACCGGCGCCGAACGGCTGCCCGCGCTGGCCGCCGTCGACGTCGACGAGGTCGTCTCCGAGGCGCTGGCCCGCAGCCGCACCTCCGCCGAGTCGCACGCCGTCGAGATCACCGCCGACGAGACCTCGGGGCTGGTAGTCGACGGCGACCGCACACTGCTCGTCACCGCGCTGACGAACCTGCTGGAGAACGCGATCGCCTACTCCGCGGCGGACTCGTCGGTGTCGGTGAGCCGGCGCTCGGTCGACGGTTCGATCGAGATCGCCGTGACCGACCGCGGCATCGGCATCGCCCCCGAGCACCAGCAGCGGGTCTTCGAGCGCTTCTTCCGGGTCGACCCGGCCCGCTCGCGGGCCACCGGCGGCACCGGTCTCGGCCTGGCGATCGTCAAGCACGTCTGCGCCAACCACGGTGGCGAGGTGCGGTTGTGGAGCCGCCCCGGCACCGGATCGACCTTCACCATGCGCCTGCCCGCCCGGATGGGCATCGGCGGCGCCCCCCACGGTGAGGCTGCCGCCGGCAGCTCCCCCAAGACCGCCGGAACCGGAGGATGAGATGACCAGGGTGCTGATCGTCGAGGACGAGGAGTCCTTCGCCGACCCGCTCGCGTTCATGCTGCGCAAGGAGGGGTTCACCACCGCCGTCGCGGCCAACGGCAACGACGCGCTGAGCGAGTTCGACCGCAACGGCGCCGACATCGTGCTGCTGGACCTGATGCTGCCCGGCATGAGCGGTACCGACGTCTGCAAGGCGCTGCGCTCCCGCTCCGCCGTGCCGGTGATCATGGTGACCGCCCGCGACAGCGAGATCGACAAGGTCGTCGGGCTGGAGCTCGGCGCCGACGACTACGTCACCAAGCCCTACTCGGCGCGCGAGCTCATCGCCCGCGTCCGCGCGGTGCTGCGCCGCGGGGGCGAGACCGGCGGCGAGACCGAGGGCGGCACCGGTGTGCTGGAGGCCGGCCCGGTGCGGATGGACGTCGAGCGGCACGTCGTGTCGGTCAACGGCGACGAGGTCGCGCTCCCGCTCAAGGAGTTCGACCTGCTGGAGTACCTGCTGCGCAACGTCGGACGGGTACTCACCCGCGCCCAGCTGATCGACCGGGTGTGGGGCGCGGACTACGTCGGCGACACCAAGACCCTCGACGTGCACGTCAAGCGGCTGCGGTCCAAGGTCGAGGGCGACCCCTCGACACCCAAGCACCTGGTCACGGTGCGCGGGCTCGGCTACAAGTTCGACGTGTGAGCCAGGGGTTGCCCGAGGGTCGATAACGGCTCGGTAACCTGATCGGGTGCGCCTGGCAGTTCTCGACGTGGGGTCCAACACCGTTCACCTGCTGGTGGTGGACGCCCACCGGGGTGCCCACCCGAAGCCCATGTCGTCGGAGAAGGACCAGCTGCGCCTGGCCGAGCACCTCGACCGCAAGGGCGCGCTGGGCCGCGACGGCGTGAAGGCGCTGCTGGAGAGCGTGCACCGGGCCCGGGACACCGCCCGGGCCGCCGGCTGCGACGACCTCCTGGCGTTCGCCACGTCCGCGCTGCGCGACGCGACGAACTCCGCCGAGGTCCTCGCCCGGGTGCAGCGCGAGACCGGGGTGGCGCTGGAGGTCCTGCCCGGCGAGGACGAGGCCCGCTGGACCTTCCTCGCCGTCCGCCGCTGGTGCGGCTGGTCGGCCGGGCGGCTGCTCGTGCTCGACATCGGCGGCGGCTCGCTGGAGCTGGCCGTCGGGCGCGACGAGACCCCCGACGTCGCCGCGTCGGTGCCGCTGGGCGCGGGCCGGCTGACCCGCGACGCGTTCACCTCCGACCCGCCGTCGCGGGCGGAGGTCGCCGCGCTGACCGAGCGCGTCCGCGACGAGATCGCCCCCGTCGCCGGACGGCTGCGTGCCGCGGGGCGCCCGGACCGGGCCGTCGGCACCTCCAAGACCTTCCGGACGCTGGCCCGGCTCGCCGGCGCCGCGCCGTCCAGCGCCGGGCCGGGCGCCCGCCGCACGCTGACCGCGCAGGGCCTGCGCCAGCTGTCGGCGTTCATCACCCGGATGTCGGGTCCCGACCTCGCCGAGCTCGACGGCGTGAGCGCCAGCCGGGCGCACCAGCTCGTCGCCGGGGCGGTCGTCGCGCAGGCCGCGATGGACGCCCTCGGCGTGACCGAACTCGAGATCTGTCCGTGGGCGTTGCGCGAGGGAGTGATCCTCCGGCGCTTCGACATGCTCGATGGGACGAACGGGGACGACCGCTCGGCGCAGACATCCCCGGGCGGGCTTGGACCCTTGACAACACACAGGGCACGGTGGTCGTGATGAGTGTGGACAGCGGAGAGCCTCGCCAGCGGACGGTCGCGGAGCTCCTGGCCGCCAACGGCGGCCAGCAGCCCGGACGACGCCGCCGTCGTCGCGCCGCGGAGGACGACGAGGGGCCCGTCGCCCCGTCGCCCGCGGCACCCGCGCGGACCGACGTGGCGGCCCCGCCGCGCCGCCCCGCGGCCGCCGACCGTGTCCGCCCGCCCGAGGGGTTCGCCCCGCGCGGTGGCGACGGTCCGCCCCCCACCGAGCACCCCTCGTTCCCGCCCGCGCGCCGCCCCGACCCCTCCGAGGGGCCGGCCGGGCGCGCACCGGAGCCGTTCGTGCCGAACGGCAACGCTCCGAACGGCGGTGCTCCTCACGGCGGCGCCCCGAACGGCAGCAGCCCGAACGGCGGCAGCCCGAACGGTGCTGCGCCCCACGGGGCCACGGCCTTCGGCGGCGCCCCGAACGGTGCCCCGCCCCGCAGGCCGCAGGGCCCGCCCCCCGGCCAGTGGTCCGCGGGTCCCGGCCCGGCCCCGCAGGCCCGTCCGCTCCCGCCCGAGCCGCAGGGCCCGCCGAACGGCCGCCCCTACGGCCACGACGACGGCCCCGCCACCCAGGCCTGGGGCCCCCGCGGCGACGCCCCGCGCCCGGCCGGTCCGTACGGCCCCCCGCCCGGCGCGGCCGACGACGTCCCCGACGAGGTCCCCACCAGCAGGCTCGGCGCCCGCCGCCCGGCCCCCACGGCCGACGACGACGGCGGCCCGCCCACCCAGTTCGGCGCCCCGCCGCTGGACGACGAGCACGACGGCCCCCGTCCGCATCCGGCCGACGCGGGCCCGCCGACCGGCGCCTACGACCCGTACGCCGACGACTACGACGACCGGCAGGGCTACGACGACCGGGGCTACGACGACCGGGGCCACGAGGACCGGGGCTACGACGCCGACCCCCGCTACGACGACCGCCACGGCCCCGCCGGGTACGACGACGGACCCGGCTCCGCCGACGGCGGCCGCACCGGCGTGCTCGCCCCCGGGCGCCCGCAGGACGACGACTACGACGACTACGACGAATACGAGGACCACGGCGAGCTCGCCGCCGGCGCCGTCGAGGAGGACGAGCCCCCGCGTCGCCGCTTCGGGCGCCGCGGCGCCGTCACCGACAGCGGTGCGCAGCCGCCCGCGGGCCTCGACGACGACGCGTCGACCGGTGCGGCCGGGACCGGCCAGGCCTGGGCGGTCGTCATCGCCCAGTGGATCGGCGGCGCCGTCGCCGGCGCGGCGATCTGGGTGCTGTTCCGCTACCTGTGGACCTCGCTGCCGATCGTGGCGCTGTCGCTCGCGGTCGTGCTGACCGTCGGGCTCGTGCTCGGCGTGCGGGCCCTGCTGCGCAACGACGACCTGAAGACCACGCTGTTCGCGGTGCTCGTCGGACTGCTGCTGACCGTGTCCCCGGCGATCCTGGTGTTGTTGGACCGGTAACGATGAGCGACGGTGTGACGACTCCACGATTCGTGACACCGTCGCGCCTGTCCACCGCCGACCTGCCCGGGTCGGCACCCGTCGCGCTGTCCACGGCCTCGGTCTACCCGGAGGGCGTCGCCGCCGGGTTCGAGATCGCCGGTGAGCTGGGCTATGACGGCGTCGAGCTCATGATCTGGACCGACCCGGTCAGCCAGGACCCGCGCGCGGTCGAGCGCCTCGCGCACCGCCACGGGGTGCCGATCCTCGCGGTGCACGCGCCCTGCCTGGCCGTCACCCAGCGGGTCTGGGGTGCCGACCCGGTGCACCGGCTGCGGCGCACCGTCGAGGTCGCCGCCCGGCTGGGCGCGCGCACCGTGGTGGTGCACCCGCCGTTCCGCTGGCAGCGCCGCTACGCCGACGTCTTCGCCGACGAGGTCGCCCGCGCCCACGAGGTCCACGACGTCACGCTGCCGGTGGAGAACATGTTCCCGGTGACCCGCGGCGGGATCAGCACCGTGCCCTACGCGCTGGGCCACGACCCGACCGGCATCGGGTTCGGCGCGTACACCCTGGACCTGTCGCACACCGCCGCGGCCGGCGTCGACGCGCTCGACCTCGCCGAGCGGATGGGGGACCGGCTCACCCACCTGCACCTCACCGACGGCTCCGGCGCCCCGCGCGACGAGCACCTGGTCCCCGGCCGCGGGGCGCAGCCGTGCGCCGAGGTGTGCCAGCGCCTGGCCGACTCCCGGTTCGCCGCGGACGGCGGCACCGTCGTCCTGGAGGTGTCGACCCGGCGCTGCCGGACCCGGCAGGAGCGCACCGCGCTGCTCGCCGAGTCGCTGCTGTTCGCCCGGCTGCACCTCACACCGACGATGTCCGCCATTGCCCCTACCCGTGGGTAACATGCCTGTATGAGCAGTACGACGGTCCGGCCGTTCGCCGACTCGCACGTGATCGAGCACCTCGGGGACGGCCGGTTCCGCGCCCGGCTCGACGAGACCTGGGCGATCGGGGACAAGGCCTTCGGCGGCCTGCTGATGGTGCTCATGGCCAAGTCCGGGCTGGCCCGCCTGGCGGCCGACGACGCCCCCGCGCCGGACCCGCTGGCCGTCGCCGTGGACTTCCTGCGCGCGCCCGACCTGGGCCCGGTCGAGATCACGACCGACCCGCTCAAGATCGGGCGGACGGTGTCCACGGTCGCCGTGCGGCTGCACCAGGAGGACAGGCTCATGCTGCACTCCACCGTCACCGCCGGCGTGCTGCCGACCGAGGCCCCGCGCCTGGACGACGGCTCCGCGCTCGCCGTCGAACCGGACCCGGACGCGCTCGACCCGGCCTCGGCCGAGGGCGGCGCACGCGGCCTCGCCGCCGCCTGCGAGCTGCGCTACCCGCGCGGCGCGCTGCCGTTCCTGCGCGGCGAGACCGGGCCGCCGGAGATGACCGGCTGGGTCCGCCCGCGCGGCGAGGAGCCGGACGTGCTGTTCGCGCTGATGGCCGGCGACATCCTGCCCCCGACCGTGTTCAACCTCGGCGGGACGTTCGGCTGGGCGCCGACGGTGCAGCTCACCGCGCTGCTGCGGGCCCGCCCCGCCCCGGGCTGGCTGCGGGTCGGTTCCCGCTCGCGTGCGGTGTCGAGCCCGCCCGCCGGTGGCGGGGTGTCGAGCGCGCAGTTCGACGAGGACGTCACCGTCGTCGACGCGCGCGGCCGCACCGTCTGCCAGGCACGCCAGCTCGCCCTGGCCCCGCTGGCCCGCTGAGGGGTTCCTACGCTGCCCCCATGACGAGGATCGCGGTACTGGGCGGGGGACGGATCGGCGAGGCGCTGCTCGGCGGGCTGCTGGCGGCCGGGCGGGACGCCGGTGACCTGGTGGTCGCCGAGCGGTACCCGGCGCGGGCGCAGGAGCTGACCGCGTCGCTGGGGGTCACCGCGGCCCCGGTCGACGAGGCGGTGCGCGGGGCCGGGACGGTCGTCGTCGCCGTCAAGCCGCAGGACGTCGTCACGCTGCTCGGCGAGGTCGCCGGGGCGCTGGAGCCGGGCGCGCTCGTCGTGTCGCTGTGCGCGGGCCTGCCGACCTCGCTGTTCGAGGGCGCCCTGCCCGACGGCACGCCGGTCGTGCGGGTCATGCCGAACACCCCGATGCTGCTCGGCGCGGCGATGTGCGCGATCTCCCCGGGCGCGCACGCGACCCCCGCGCACCTGGACGAGACCGAGGCACTGCTGTCCACCGTCGGCGCGGTGCTGCGCCTGGACGAGGCGAAGCAGGACGCCGCGACCGCGCTGTCCGGCTCCGGGCCCGCGTACTTCTTCCTCGTCGCCGAGGCGATGATCGAGGCGGGCGTCGGGCTGGGCCTGACCCGCCCGGACGCGACCGAGCTGACCGTGCAGACCGCGCTCGGTGCCGCGCGGATGCTGCGCGAGACCGGCGAGCACCCCGCGGTGCTGCGGGAGAACGTCACCTCGCCGGCCGGGACGACGGCGGCCGCCCTGCGCGAGCTGGAGCGGCACGGGCTGCGTGCGGCCCTGGCCGACGCGGTCACCGCGGCGCACGACCGCTCGGTGGCGCTCGGTCGCGGCTGACCCGGGCCGCCGGTACCTCGTTCAGCTCATCGTATGACGCAAAGTCACACGGACGCGCCGTGCTGTAGCACGATCGGGCCCCCCTCTGGCGGACCGATCGTCACATCCGCCCCGGTAGACTGCACCTGCATCCCCCACCACCGGGCGAACCGGGGAACCCGTCTCGGGGGAGGAAGGCGGTGCCCCATGGCGGCGGAACGTCCCGAGCCCCTGCGGCCGTCCCAGGTCCAGTTCCTGACGGTGGCCGAGGTCGCGTCGATGATGCGCGTCTCGAAGATGACCGTGTACCGGCTCGTCCACTCCGGCGAGCTGCCCGCCGCGCGCGTCGGTCGCTCGTTCCGCGTGCCGCAGCGCGCGGTCGAGGACTACCTGCGCAACGCCTACTTCGACGCGGGCTGATCCCCGGTGGGGTGAAGGCCGGTACGCCCGGGTAGACTGGTGAACCGGCTGCCGACCCCCACCGGTCGCATCGCGTCGTCGCCCCGCTCCGGCGGGCGTCGCCCGGCCCGCGCCTCGTGTCCACGTGCACGGATCGTGCGGGCGGCCCACTCCGAGGTCACCCGGTGGAGCGGTCGCTGACGATCTGCGTCGACACAGGAGGAGCACCCACATGGGCTCGGTCATCAAGAAGCGCCGCAAGCGGATGTCGAAGAAGAAGCACCGCAAGCTGCTGCGCAAGACCCGGGTGCAGCGCCGCAAGCTCGGCAAGTGACTCGCGCACCGGCCGCGCCCCCGCTCCCCGCGGGTGCGCGGCCGGTGTCGTTGTGGCGGTCCGTCCCCCGGACGGACGCGTCGCGCACCTCACGTGTCCGCGTACCTGCCCGGTGTGACGGGGCGGGACTACGATCGGCACGATCTCGCGTCAGCCCCCGGTGAACGGAGCGCCCATGGACCGGCCGACCCCGAACGTCGTGCTGGTCACCGGGGTCAGCGGCTTCCTCGGCGGGCACCTCGCGGCCCGGCTGGCGGCCGACCCGGCCATCGACCGGGTGCTGGGCGTGGACACCGTCCCCCCGCCCCGGGACCTGCTGAAGCGGATGGGCCGCGCCGAGTTCGTGCGCGCCGACATCCGCAACCCGCTCATCGCGAAGGTCATCTCCTCGGCGAACGTCGACACCGTCGTGCACGCGTCGCTCTCGGCCAGCCCCGCCTCGTCGGGCGGCCGGGCGACGATGAAGGAGATGAACGTCATCGGCACGATGCAGCTCCTCGCCGCGTGCCAGAAGGCGACCAGCGTGCGCCGGGTCGTGCTCAAGTCGACGACCGCGGTCTACGGCTCCAGCTCCCGCGACCCCGCCGTGTTCGACGAGGCCATCGGGGCCAAGGACCTGCCCTCGGGCGGGTACGCCAAGGACGCCGCGGAGATCGAGGGCTACCTGCGCGGGTTCAGCCGTCGTCGCCCGGACGTCACCACCACGGTCCTGCGGTTCGCCAACTTCATCGGCCCGCGGATGGACACCGTGCTGTCGCGCTACTTCGCGCTGCCGGTCGTCCCCACCGTGCTGGGCTACGACGCCCGGATCCAGCTGCTGCACGAGGAGGACGGCCTCGCCGTGCTCGAGCGTGCCGCCACCCACGAGCTGCCGGGCGTGTTCAACGTCGCCGCGCACGGGGTGCTGATGCTGTCCCAGGCCATCCGGCGCGCGGGCAAGATCGCCGTCCCGGTGCCGAGCGGCGCGGTCGGCCCGGTCAGCCGGGTGCTGCGCGGCGCGCGCGTCGTCGACTTCTCCCCGGAGCAGATGCGCTTCCTCAACTTCGGCAGGGTCGTGGACCTCACCCGGCTGATCGACGACTTCGGCTTCGTGCCGCGGTGGACGACCACCCAGGCGTTCGACGACTTCGTGCGCGGCAAGGCGCTGGCGCCGGTGCTCGGCCCGGAGCGGATCGCCTCGCTCGAACGGGGCGTGCTCGGTCTGGCCCGGTCGCTGCGGTTACGGGTCGGGACGGCGGCATGCGGGCACGCGAGCAGGGACGGCCGGGCGGCCGCGGTGGTACGACGAAGGGCGACGGCATGGCCGAGGCGCGGGTGATCCCGATCCGGGGCAACCGGGGGCCTGCCCGGCCCGCGCGGGCCGAGGAGCCGTCGCGGCCCGCGCCGGTCGCCTCCGCACCCGAGCCCGAGGACGACGAGGGCCCGGCCTGGGAGGCCGCGCTGGAGCAGGTCCTGGAGTTCCTGCGCCGCCGGCTCGCGGGCGACTACCCGATCGACGAGTTCGGCTTCGACCGCGAGCTCACCGACGCGATGGTGCTGCCCGCCCTGCGCCCGCTCTACAAGCGCTGGTTCCGCGTCGAGACCATCGGCACCCACCACATCCCTGAGACCGGTGGCGCGCTGATCGTCGCCAACCACTCCGGGACGCTGCCGCTCGACGCGGTGATGACGACCGTCGCGGTGCACGACGACCACCCGTCGCACCGGCACCTGCGGCTGCTCGGCGCCGACCTCATGTTCACCATGCCGGTCTCCGGCTCGCTGGCCCGCAAGGCCGGCGCGACGCTGGCCTGCAACCCCGACGCCGAGCGGCTCATGACCTCCGGCGAGCTCGTCGGGGTGTTCCCCGAGGGGTTCAAGGGCATCGGCAAGCCGTTCCGGGACCGCTACAAGCTGCAGCGGTTCGGCCGCGGCGGGTTCGTCTCCGCCGCGCTGCGCACCGGGGTCCCGATCATCCCGTGCTCGATCGTCGGCGCCGAGGAGATCTACCCCAAGATCGGCGACCTGGCGCCGCTGGCCCGGCTGTTCGGGGCGCCGTACTTCCCGGTCACGCCGACCTTCCCGCTGCTCGGCCCGGCGGGGCTGATCCCGCTGCCGTCGAAGTGGTACATCGAGTTCGGCGAGCCGATCCGCACCGACGACCACACCCCGGCCGACGCCGACGACCCGATGCTCGTGTTCAACCTGACCGACCAGGTCCGGGAGACCATCCAGCACACGCTGTACCGGCTGCTGTCCCAGCGGCGCAACGTGTTCCTGGGATGATCCGGCGGCCGGACCCGCTGCGGTGGCTCTGGTACGCCGCCGGTGGACGGCTGCCCGCTCGGTACCGCGGGTGGGTGCTGCACGACACGACCTGCCGGACCTGGCACCTGCGCCACTTCGCGCGCACGGCGGCGGTGCTGACGCTGCTGTCGGTGCCGCTGGTGCTCGTCGTCCCGGGCCCGTTGTGGCTGCGGCTCACCGCCCTGCTGCTGGGCTGGTTGGTGTCGCTGCAGTACGCGCTGTTCGTGATGGAGGAGTCCGTCGAGCACCGCGTGATGAAGGCCGGCTACCCCGCGGGCACCGCCCGCGCGACGCGGCGGGAGGCCACCGCCGACGAGCGGGCGGAGGCCGCCCGCCGCTACGCCGAGCGCTACCGCGGGGCCCCGCCGCCCTGAGCGGCCGGGCGGGTCAGCGCTTGCGGTAGGCCATCCCGGCCGCCACCGCACCGGCGACGGCGCCCGCGCCGAGCACCGAGGGCACCCCGATCCGGGCGGCCTTGCGGCCGGTCCGGAAGTCGCGGATCTGCCAGTTGCGGGCCTTCGCGACGTCGCGCAGCTCGGAGTCCGGGTTCACCGCGACCGCGGTGCCGACCGCCGAGAGCATCGGGACGTCGTTCACCGAGTCCGAGTACGCGGTGCAGCGACGCAGGTCCAGCCCCTCCGACGCGGCCAGCGCGCGGACCGCGTGCGCCTTCGCCGGGCCGTGCAGGATCTCGCCGACCAGCCGTCCGGTGTAGAGCCCGTCGACGGACTCCGCGACGGTGCCCAGCGCCCCGGTCAGCCCGAGCCGCCGCGCGATGATGCGGGCCAGCTCGATCGGCGTCGCGGTGACCAGCCAGACCCGCTGGCCGGCGTCGAGGTGCATCTGGGCCAGCGCCCGGGTCCCCGCCCAGATCCGGTCCGACATCAGCTCGTCGTAGATCTCCTCGCCGAGCGCGACGACCTCGTCGACCGGACGGCCCGCGACGAACGACAGCGCGGTGTCGCGGTGTCCCGCGATGCCGCCCTTGTCCTCCCGGCCGCCTACCCGGAACTTGATCTGCTGCCAGGCGAAGCCGGCCATGTCGGAGGTGGTGAAGAACTTGCGCGCGGCCAGGCCGCGGGCGAAGTGGAAGATCGACGCGCCGACCATCATCGTGTTGTCGCAGTCGAAGAACGCGGCGGCGGTGAGGTCCGGCGGTGCGCCGTCCCCGCCCTCCGGGCCGTCGGGGTGGTCGTCGGCCTCGGCAGCGACGGCCGCGGCGGCGGAGGCCTGACCGGCCCGCTGCGCGGAGTCGAGTGCGGTCGCCCGCTCCAGCACCCCCGGCTCCTCGGAGAGCCCGGTGTGGGTGGGCGGGTGAGACTCGCGGGTCCCGCTCTGGTCGAGAGGGGGGACGGACCCGGGATCACTCACCACGGCGGCCTTCCTGGTGCGACGGCGTCTCGCGTCCCGAGGGGATCGGGGCGCGGCCCCAGCCTACTGCCGGAACGCGGGAGCGGGCCCGGCCTCCGGTACGTGACACATGTCGACGTACCGGGGACCGGGCCCGTACCCGTGGTGTCCGGAGCGGATCAGCCGAGGGTGACCGGGCCGAGGCCCGGCAGCAGCGGCGGGATGGTGATCGGCGGCAGCAGGCGGTCCTGCTCCGACGAGGACTCCGACGAGCTGCCCGACCCGCTGTCGGAGGTGGTCGAGCCACCGCCGTTCAGCAGCGGCAGCCCGCCGCCCTGCTGCGAGGACCCCGAGGTGGTCGGGGCCTGCGAGGTCGAGGTCGCCGGACCGGAGGTCGGCGACGGCGACGGCGTGCCGGTCGCGGTCTCCGACGGCGTCACCGGCGCGGACTGCTCGACGGCCTGCGCCGAGGACGGCCCACCCGCGGTGCGGCACTCGCCGGGCACCGGGCCGAGGTCGTCGACGGTGCCGCCGCTGTCCGCGGCGCAGCCGGTGCCGGCCCGCAGCGCCTCGGCCCGGGACAGCACCCGGTCCAGCAGGCGGATCGCCTCCGAGGTCTCCCCGCGGCTCTCGGCGGGCAGGTCGGACTGCAGACGGGTGATGCGCCCGGACTGGGCGGCCGCCCAGGTCCGCAGCTCGGCCAGGCGCGAGGTGTCCGCGCCGTCGGTGCCCGCGCCGGTCAGCATCAGCCTGCTGCCGGTGCTGGTGGCCCGGTCGAAGTCGCCCATCGCGGACGCGACCGCGTCCGGCGACGGCGGCGTGGACCGCGCGACCAGGCTCTCCAGCTCGTCGACCCGGGAGCGGGCCAGGTCGAGCTGGCGGGCGGCCTCGGCCTGCTGGCCGACGGTGAACACCCCGCCGACGCTCTCGCTGGCGCGCTTCATGCCGTACATCGCGTCGCCGGGCAGGGCGTCGCGGCTGGCGGTCGAGGTCACGCCGGCGATCACCGCGAGCGCGGCGAACCCGCCGACGACGACGCCGAAGCGCTTGCGCACGCTCGGGCGGCGGCGGTCCAGCATCCGGGCGCCGGACTGCGCCGGGCGGGCGGAGTCGTCGCGGCCGGGGCCGGCCTCGGCGTCGCGGGCCGGTCCGGCCGGGGCGCCCACCTGCTCCGGGTGGTCCGGGTGGTCCGACGGCAGCACGTGGCGGCCGCGGCGCGGACGGCTGCTGCGACCGGTCGGGTCGTCCGCGGCCGGGGCGTGCTCGCCGGCGGCGCGGCGGTTGGACACCGCGTCCCAGTCGAGGTCGTCGGCGATCGGCGGGCCGATCGGCGCGGTGAGGTCGGCCTGGTCGACGCGGTCGAACCGGTCGCCGAACGGGGAGCCGCCGGACTGCTGCCCGACGCCCTCCTGGGCCAGCACCTCGAACAGCCGGGCCCGCATCCGGGCCGAGGCGTGCGGATCGGGCGAGAGATCACGCCGCGAACGGTCCAGCGCGGCGGCCAGCGCGATCTCGTGCGCCAGCTCCTCCGATGCAGGGGCACCTGCCGGCGCACGGTCGAAACCGTCGTCGCCGGGGTACCCGTCGTCCCATGCCCTGGGCATGCCGTCCGTCCTCACTGCAGTCTCGCGCTGCTCGTCGGCGCGTGTGGCGCCGTCAGTGCACGCCGGTCTGTACAACGACCGACCGCGGACGAGGTTACGGCCTTCCAACCGTTCACCGCATCGAGTAGTGCGTTCGGCGCAGTGATCGACACACCCTCTCGCGTTCCGGCTGATCCGGCGGCAGACCCGCTCACCGCAGACCGTCCGGGAGCAGCTGCGCGAGACGACGCACCGCGCGGTGCTGCAGCG
This sequence comes from Pseudonocardia sp. ICBG162, assembly GCF_020496225.1. Classification (NCBI taxonomy): domain Bacteria; kingdom Bacillati; phylum Actinomycetota; class Actinomycetes; order Pseudonocardiales; family Pseudonocardiaceae; genus Pseudonocardia; species Pseudonocardia sp. ICBG162. Next base: position 723,369 of record NZ_JAHLJD010000031.1, on the reverse strand, counting down.
CCTTGACCGCACCCTCGTTGCGGTCCATCAGCTCGGCGGTCTCGGCGACCGAGAGGCCCTTGAGGAACCGGTACTGGATGCATTCGCGCTGGTCGGAGTTGAGCTTGGCGATCGAGGCCAGCAGCTCGTCGTTGGTGGCCATGTCGAGCACCTGCTGCTCGGGACCACCGGTGCTGGGCGACAGCTCGACGATCTCCGAGGTCGTCTGCTCCAGCCGGAACCGGCTGGACTTGACGTAGTCGAAGATCAGGTTCCGGGCGATGGTGACGAACCAGGCCCCGATGTCGCGGCCCTGGTAGCTCACCGAGGAGATCCGCCGCAGGGCGCGGACGAACGTCTCCTGCGTCACGTCCTCGGCGAAGGACCGGTCGCCCATCCGGAACAGCACGTACCGGTAGACCACGTCGTGGTAGCGCTCGTAGAGCTCACCGAACGCGGCCGCGTCGCCGGCCTGGCAGGCCTCGACCAGGGCCCAGGAGCTGTTCGCGTCCTCGACGGCGCGGGCGGCCTCGTCGGCCGGGTCGGCCTCCGGGCGCTGCAGCTCCTGCGAGATCTGCGGTGCCTGTCGTGGCATCGGCATGTCCTGCTCGGTACGGCCGGGCGGACCCGACCGGGTGGTCCGGCCGTCCGGGCGGTGTAGGGCGGGGCCTGCGGGGTACGTGGGGGGAGCGTCGACCAGGGGAGCGGACGCGATCGGCCCCGTCGGCTGGGACGGTGCAGAGGTCGCTGAAGTCACGGACACCTCCCCGTCCGGCTGGGGGCGGACGGTGTCGGGTCTGTCCTGGCCGGGTTCGGGGGCCCGGGTCGGACGGACGGTCTCGGGGATGGTCTCGGAGCGCTGCTGTCGGAGCAGGCGGTGCGGTCGCATCGGCCGGGTCATGGATCCCGGGGGGTCGGACGGGGTACGGCTCGGCGGGCGACCCGGCCGGCGGGGACCGCCGGCGCGTCCCGCGCGGCGCGGCGCGGTGTGCGCCGTGGCGCGCTGGCGTCGAGCTGCATGCCACTCCCTCGGGTGAGTCGCGCGACGAACCGGCGGTTCACGCGTTGAACTTCATGTAGCGGCGGAGCATAGACGTCTGTCGAGTGGCGCAACGCACTCGCCGCCTCTCGTCGCGTGCCGTTCCGGCGAGCGGCCCGATACGCGCGGTGGACGAACTGTGCGCGAAGCGTGTCCGAATCGACACGTGGCGTGCACAGCGGTGAGCGGTCCCTCGGAACACGACGGCCGCGGCCGGGTTTGGAACACTGGCGGCGACGCGTGCCGACGAGCCGACCCCGCCCCGGCGGGGTCCGAGGATGGAGACCGCCGTGCCGAGTTCCGACCCCGTGCCGGGCCACCGTCCCGACCGGCCCACCCACCTCGCCGACCTGGTGGCGCGCAACGCCTCCGAGCGTCCGGGGCACGACGCCGTCCGTGACCTGTCCGGCGCCGCACCGCTCACCCTGACCTGGTCGGCGTTCGACGCCGCGGTCTCCGCCGAGGCCGCCCGGCTGCGTGCGGCGGGCGTCCGCCACGGCGACCGGGTCGCGATCGGCCTGCCCGACGGCGCCGACTACTGCGTGGCGCTGTTCGGCGCGCTGCGGGCCGACGCGGTCGTCGTACCGTTCGGCGCGGGCTCGGTGACCCGCGAGCTGGAGGTCGTGCTCGACCAGGCCCGGCCGGTCGCGGTCGTCGCCCGGCCCGACGACGCCGTCGCGGCCGGCTGCGCCGAGGGTGTCGGCGCGACGCTGCTGGGCCCCCCGGACCTGGCGGCCCCGGTCCCGGACGCCCCGGTCGACCGGGCCCCCGCCGACCCCGAGCGGATCGCGCTGGTCGTGTTCACCTCCGGCACCACCGGGCGCCCGCGCGGGGTGCAGCTGTCGCACCGCGCGCTGCTGGCCAACCGCGAGCAGGCGGGTGCGCTCCGCCCGGCGCCGGTCAACGGGGTCGACCGGGTCCTGCTGGCGCTGCCCCTGTTCCACGTCTACGGCCTCGCCGCCGGGCTGCTGCAGGTCTGCTGGACCGGCGCGACCGTCGTGCTGCCCGGCCGGTTCTCCCCGGACCGGCTGGCCGAGACGGTCGTCGAGGAGCGGGTCAGCGTCGTCGCCGGGGTGCCGTCGATGTTCCGGATGCTGCTCGACCTCGGGCCCGAGCGGCTGCGCGCCGCGATGGCCGGGGTGCGGCTGTGCACCTCCGGCGGGGCGCCGCTGCCCGCGGGCTGGCTCGCGGACTTCCGCGCGGCGAGCGGGCTGGACCTGCACGAGGGCTACGGCCTCACCGAGGGCGGGCCCGTCGTCACCAGCAACGACCTGGGCCGACCGGCCAAGCCCGGCTCGGTCGGGCAGGTGCTGCCCGGTGTCGAGCTGCGCCTGGTCGACGCCGACGGGCAGCCGATGGAGCGCAGGCCCGCGCCGGAGCCCGAGCCGCGCGGCGAGGACCCGCTGGACGACCTGGACTACGACGACGGCTCCGACCCGTCCGACGACACCGGGCTGATCGCGGTGCGCGGGCCGAACCTGTTCTCCGGCTACTGGCCCGACGGCTCCGGCGGCCCCGGCGAGGACGGCTGGTTCGTCACCGCCGACGTCGGCTACCTCGACACCGACGGCGACCTGCACCTCGTCGACCGGTCCTCGGACCTGGTCATCGTCAACGGCTTCAACGTCTACCCGCGCGAGGTGGAGCAGGTCGTCGCCGAGCTGGACGCGGTGGCCGAGGTCGCCGTCGTCGGGGTGCCCGACGACCGGACCGGAGCCGCGGTCAAGGCGGTGGTCGTGCCGGTCGCGGGCGCCGAGCTCACCGAGGAGACGGTCGCCGCGCACTGCGCGGCCCGGCTCGCCCGGTTCAAGCGGCCCGCGGTCGTCGCCTTCGCCGACGAGCTGCCCCGCACCCCGACGGGCAAGATCGCCCGAAGGACTCTGGCGAGGATGTGAGATGCGGGTACGACTGCTGACCCGGGTGGGCTGCCACCTGTGCGACGACGCCGCCGAGGTGCTGGCCCGGGTGTGCGCCGAGACGGGCACCGGCTGGGACACCGTCGACGTCGACTCCGACGACGAGCTGCGCGCCGAGTACGGCGACCAGGTGCCGGTGGTGCTGCTCGACGGCCGTGAGCACGACTCGTTCCGGGTCGACGAGGAGCGCCTGCGCGCGGACCTGGCCCGGCCGTGAGCCCGGTCCCCGACGGTCCGGTCGCGACCTCGGACGGTCCGGCCGGCGGGGCCCCGGACGCGGACCGCCCGCCGGTCCGCACCGCACCGGCCGCCCGTACCGCCCTGGCCGGGCTCGCCGCGGCCGCCCTGGGCGTCGGCGCGGGGCAGGCGCTCGCGCTGCTGGTCGCCCCGGCCGCGGGGCCGGTGAACGCCGTCGCCGAGCAGGTCGTGGCACTCACCCCGCCCGCGCTGGCCGGCGCGGCGACCGTCGGGGCCGGGATCGGCAGCCGCTACACCGTCGTCGCCGGGGTGCTCGTGGTCCTGGCCCTGGCCGCGGCCGGGCTCGGGGCGCTGTCGCGCCGCTCGCCGTGGCCGGGGGCGTGGGGGCTCGCGGCGCTCGGGCTGCTGGGTGTCGTCGCCGCGGCGACGGCGTCGGGAGCCGGTCAGCTCGACATGGTCCCGGCGGGTGCCGCGGCCGTCGTCGCGGTGACGGTCTTCCGGAAGCTGCACGCGCTGGCGGCCCGGATCCCCGCCCCGACCGCGGCCGGGACGCTGCCCGACGGGCGGCCCGTCCGGTCGTCGCTGACTCGGCGGCGGTTCCTGCGCACCACCGCGCTGGCGGGGGCGGGCGGGGTCGTGCTGGGCACCGGGGCCGCGGTCGCCGCGCCCCTGCTGCCCTCGGGCCGGATCGGGCCCGAACGCGACGCGCTGACCGCCCGGATCCGGGCGCTCGCCGCGCAGGGCCGCATCGCGCCCGCCCCGGCACTGCCCGCCGGGGCCCAGGTGCCGGGCGCGGCCGCGTTCACCACCGCCGTCGACGACTTCTACCGGATCGACACCGCGCTGCGGGTCCCGTCGGTCGACCCGGCGTCGTGGAGCCTGCGGGTGCACGGGCGGGTCGGGCGCGAGCTCACCCTCACCCTCGACGACCTGCTGGCCCGTCCGCTCGTCGAACGCTGGGTGACGATGGCCTGCGTCTCCAACGACGTCGGCGGCGACCTCGTGTCCACCACCCGGTTCACCGGGGTGGAGCTCGCGCCGCTGCTCGCGGCCGCCGCGCCCGACCCGGCGGCGGACCAGGCGCTGTCCACCTCCACCGACGGCTGGACGGCGGGCAGCCCGTCGTCGCTGCTGCTCGACCCCGCCCGCGGCGCGCTGCTCGCGGTCGCGATGGCCGGACCGGACGGCCCGGTCGCGCTGCCGCCCGAGCACGGCTTCCCGGTGCGGATCGTCGTCCCCGGGCTCTACGGCTACGTCTCGGCCACCAAGTGGGTCACCGACATCGAGTTCACGACGTTCGCCGCCCGTACCGACTACTGGCGCGACCGCGGGTGGGCGCCGCCCGGGCCGATGGAGACCGCCGCGCGGATCGAGTCGCCCGCCTCGTACGCGAGCGTGCCCGCCGGCCGGGTCGTGGTCACCGGCTCCGCCTGGGCGGTGCCCCGGGGGATCCGCCGGGTCGAGGTCGGGGTGCAGGACGGGGGTGCGGCCGGGTCCTGGGTCACCGCGGAGCTCGCGCCGGTGCCGTCCGGCGGGGCCACCTGGCGTCAGTGGCGCGCCGAGCTGGACCTGCCGCCGGGCGGGTACACCCTGGTGTGCCGCGCCACCGACGGCGACGGCGTCGTCCAGACCTCGGAGCGCCGCTCCCCGCTGCCGGGCGCGGCGACCGGCTGGCCGACCCGCACCGTCACCGTGACCTGAGTGACCGTGACCTGAGCCTCGTCGCGCCGTCCCGGGCGGAGAGGTGTGTCACGGGCGGTCGCGAGGTATGCGTGACGGTGGTGGCGTGGAGGACGACGTGGCGCTCGTCGCACGACGAGCGGTTCCTGCCCGTCGATCACCGGTAGCTCCAGGTCAGGGGTCCCGGTCGAGCACGGAGAGGACCAAGATCGCAACTTTGTGCGTGCCTTCACAAGCGGCTACCGTGGGTTCCCGTCGCCGGACCCGGTGGCACGGTGCCCCCGCGGCGCCGAGGACGCCGGGCCTCGTCCGTCCGCAGCCCGACCGGCCCGTCCGGCCGGTTCGCGGGCGTGCCGTGAGCGCGCCGGCGACCGGCACCTGCACACCCCCGACCGGAGCACGCCCAGTTTCGATGACCGACCGCCCGCGGACAAGCCCCCGCGAGCAGGAGCGGGCACCGGGACCCCGGCCGCCCGCGACCGACGCCCGAGGAGGACGGCCCGTGACCCTGCCGCCCGAGTCCGGTGCCGCCGCGCCCGACGGCAACGGCGAGCGCCCCGCGCGCCCGGTGCCGGAGGCCACCGTGTCCCGGCTCGCGGTGTACCTGCGGGTGCTCGGCGAGCTGCGCGAGGCCGGCGTCGAGACGGTGTCGTCCGAGGAGCTCGCCGGTGCCTCCGGGGTCAACTCGGCCAAGCTCCGCAAGGACCTGTCCTACCTGGGGTCCTACGGCGTGCGCGGCGTCGGCTACGACGTCACCTCGCTGCAGGGACGGCTGCAGGGCGAGCTGGGCATGGACCACCGGCAGTCGGTCGCGCTGGTCGGCGTCGGCAACCTGGGCCACGCCCTGGCCGGCTACACCGGCTTCGCCGGCCGCGGGTTCCCGGTCAGCACCCTGTTCGACGTCGACGACGACCTCGTCGGCAGCGAGATCAACGGCATCCGGGTGCGGCACGTGCGCGAGATCCCCGAGGTGTGCGCCGGTGGCGGCGTCACCATCGGGATGATCGCGACGCCGGGCCCGGCGGCCCAGAAGGTCTGCGACCTGCTCGTGGCGGCCGGTGTGCAGTCCATCCTCAACTTCGCCCCGGTGCTGCTGACGGTCCCGGACGACGTCGAGGTCCGCAAGGTCGACCTGTCGGTCGAGCTGCAGGTCCTCGCGTTCCACGTGGCGCGACGGCACACCGGTGCCGCCGCGGTGACGGACAAGACGAACGAATCGGTGGTGTCGTAGAGCCATGAGCGTCCTCGTGGTCGGCCTGTCGCACCGCAGCGCGCCGGTCGAGGTGCTGGAGCGCCTCGCGGTCGCTCCGGGTGACGTGCCCAAGCTGCTCGAGGAGATGCTCGACCGCACGCACGTCGAGGAGGCGGTCGTCCTCTCCACGTGCAACCGGATCGAGATCTGCGCGGTCGTGGACGCGTTCCACGGCGGCCTCGGCGACGTGACCGACGTCCTCGGCACCCACGCCGGGTTCCCCATCGGCGAGCTGTCCGAGCACCTGTTCGTGCACTACGCGGGCTCCGCGGTCCAGCACCTGTTCGCGCTGGCGGCGGGCCTGGACTCGATGGTGGTCGGCGAGTCGCAGATCCTCGGCCAGCTGCGCGGCGCCTACGCGGCCGCGGACGCCGCGGGCGCCGTCGGCAAGGTCCTGCACGAGCTGGTGCAGCAGGCACTGCGCGTCGGCAAGCGGGTGCACGCCGGGACCGGCATCGACGAGGCGGGTGCCTCGGTGGTGTCCGAGGCCCTGCGCGACGCCGACCGTGAGCTCGGCGGCGTCGGCCTGGGCGGGACCCGCGCCGTGATCGTCGGCGCCGGGGCGATGGGTGCGCTGGCCGCCGCGCACCTGCGTCGTGCCGGGGCGGGCGAGATCGTCGTGCTGAACCGCTCGGCCGAGCGCGGCGAGCGGCTCGTGGAGAAGGTCCTCGAGCACGCCGAGCAGGGCACCACCGCGCGCTACGCGCCGATGGAGTCCCTGGCCGACGAGCTGCGCGACGCCGATCTGATGCTGGCCTGCACCGGCGCGATCGGGCACGTCGTCGACGTGGCCCCGGTCGCCGAGGCGCTGACCGGCCGCACCTCTCCTTTGGTCGTGTGCGACCTGGGCCTGCCGCGTGACGTCGACCCGGCCGTCGGCGAGCTGTCCGGCGTGCGCATGGTCGACCTCATCACCCTCCAGCGTCGGCTGCTCGACACCGCCGACGGCGGCTCGGTCGCCGCGGCCCAGACGATGGTCGACGCCGAGGCCCAGCAGTACCTGGCCGGGCAGCGCTCGGCCGAGGTCACGCCGACGGTCACCGCGCTGCGCCGGCGCGCCTCGGAGGTCGTCGACGCCGAGCTGCTGCGCCTGGACTCCCGGTTGCCCGACCTGGACGGCCATGTCCGCGAGGAGCTCTCGCGGACCGTCCGCCGCGTCGTCGACAAGCTGCTGCACACGCCCACGGTCCAGGTGAAGCGCCTGGCCGAGGGCCCGGACGGGGACAGCTACGCCGCGGCGCTGCGCACCCTGTTCGAGCTCGACCCGCAGGCCGCCGCCGCGGTCGCCGCCCCGGTCCGGGGCGCCGACGCCAGCGTCGACGGCGGCGACGTCACCGCCGCCCTGCGCTTCAGCGACCCCACCGCGCCGTTCGACGCCACCCCGTCGATCGGGTCCCGTCCCCCGGAGCAGATCTCGTGAGTGTCCTGAAGATCGGCACCCGGCCGTCGAAGCTGGCGGTCGCGCAGTCCACCACCGTGGCCGACCGGCTCGTCGCCGCGGGCCACCCGTGCGAGCTGGTCACCATCTCGACCAGCGGTGACCGCTCGTCGGCGCCGATCCCGCAGATCGGGGTGGGGGTGTTCGTCTCGCAGCTGCGCGACGCGCTCTACGCCGGCGAGATCGACGTCGCGGTGCACTCGTACAAGGACCTGCCGAGCGCGCAGCCCGAGGGGCTCACGATCGCGGCGATCCCGGAGCGCGAGGACGTCCGCGACGCGCTGGTCACCGGCGGTCGTGTGCTCGGCGAGCTGGGCCGTGGCGCCCGGGTCGGGACGGGGTCCCCGCGCCGGACCGTGCAGCTGCACGCGCTCGGCCAGGGCCTGGAGGTGCTGCCGATCCGCGGCAACGTGGACACCCGGATCGGGAAGGTGCGGTCGGGCGAGCTGGACGCGGTGGTCGTGGCCGCCGCCGGGCTGCGCAGGCTGGGCCGCATCGACGAGGCCGACGAGCTGATCGACCCGCTGCAGATGCTGCCCGCCCCCGCCCAGGGTGCGCTGGCGATCGAGTGCCGCACCGCCGACACCGATCTGGTGTCGGTGCTGGCCGCGGTGCTGGACGACAGCGGCGTGCGCTTCGCCGTCACCGCCGAGCGTGCGGTGCTGGCGGGCCTGGAGGCCGAGTGCACGACCCCCGTCGGGGCGCTCGCCGAGGTCGTCTCCGACCTCGACGACGACGGCCGGGCGGTCGACCGCCTGTCGCTGCGCGGTGCGCTGGGGATCGGGGACATCGCGGGGGGCGACGTGGTGCGCGCCTCCGCCACCGGAGACATGGACGACGCAGAGAAGCTCGGGGCCGCGGTCGCCCTCGAGCTTCTCGACCTGGGAGCCGAGGACCTGCCCCCCGCAGGTCCCGGTGGTCCCGCCAACCGCTGATTCGGGAGTTTCTTCAATGACAGGACCTGCCAACACCTCGGGGCGGATCGCCTTCGTGGGCAGCGGACCGGGGGACCCGGCGCTGCTCACCGTGCGCGCCCGGGACGTGCTCGCCGGCTCGCCGCTGGTCATCACCGACCCGGACGTGCCCGAGGGCATCCTCGCCCTGGCCGCGGACGGCGCCGAGGTGCGCCCGGCCGTCGGCCAGCCCGCCGACATCGCGAGCGACCTGCTCACCGAGGCGGGCCAGGGCCGCTCGGTGGCCCGGCTGGTCTCCGGTGACCCGCTGACCAACGACGCCGTCGTCGCCGAGGCGATGGCCGTGTCCGCCTCGGGCACGCCGTTCGACGTCGTCCCCGGCGTCCCCTCCTCGACCGCGGTCCCGGCCTACGCCGGTGTCGCGCTCGGGTCGGCGCACGTCGAGGCCGACGTCCGCGCGGGCGTCGACTGGGCCGCGCTGGCCGCGAGCCCGGGCCCGGTCGTGCTGCACGCGACGAGCGCGCTGCTCGGCGACGTCGCCGCCGGTCTGACCGCCCAGGGCGTCCCGGACGAGACGCCGGTCGCGATCACCGCGGGCGGCACCACCTCCACCCAGCGGACCATCTCGTCGTCGGTCGGGCGGATCGCCGCCGACGGCGGTGACCTCGAGGGCGCCCTCGTCCTGACCGTCGGCGAGGCCGCCGGTCGTCGCGGCGAGCTGTCCTGGTGGGAGTCGCGCGCGCTCTACGGCTGGCGGGTCCTGGTGCCGCGCACCAAGGACCAGGCCGGCGTGATGAGCGAGCGGCTGCGGATGCACGGCGCCATCCCGGAGGAGGTGCCGACGATCGCCGTCGAGCCGCCCCGGTCGCCCGCGCAGATGGAGCGCTCGGTCAAGGGCCTCGTCGACGGCCGCTACCAGTGGGTCGTGTTCACCTCGACCAACGCGGTCAAGGCCGTCTGGGAGAAGTTCCACGAGTTCGGCCTCGACGCCCGCGCCTTCTCCGGTGTGAAGATCGCCTGCGTCGGCCGCTCGACCGCGGAGAAGGTCCGCGAGTTCGGCATCGAGCCCGAGCTCGTCCCGGACATCGACGAGGCCCAGTCCTCGACGTCCGAGGGCCTGCTGGACATCTTCCCGCCGCACGACGACGTGCTCGACCCGGTCGACCGGGTGCTGCTCCCGCGCGCCGACATCGCCACCGAGACGCTGTCGGCCGGTCTGCAGGAGCGCGGCTGGGAGGTCGACGACGTGACGGCCTACCGGACCGTCCGGGCCGCCCCGCCGCCCGCGCCGATCCGTGAGGCGATCAAGACCGGCGGCTTCGACGCGGTGTGCTTCACCTCGTCGTCGACGGTGCGGAACCTGGTCGGCATCGCCGGCAAGCCGCACGCCCGGACCCTGGTCGCCTGCATCGGCCCGGCCACCGCGGAGACCGCGCGCGAGTTCGGCCTGCGGGTCGACGTGCAGCCGGAGGAGGCCCGCGTCCCGACCCTGGTCGACGCGCTGGCCAGCCACACCGCGAAGCTGCGCGCCGAGGGCAACCTGCCGCCGCCGAAGAAGGTGAAGGCGCGCCGCCGCTGAGCCCTGCTCCCGTCGGGCCCCGTACCGCCTCCCCGAGGTGGTGCGGGGCCGACGTGTGTCCGGGGCGGTCGTAGCCTGGTCCGCATGGGTTTCCCGGCGCAGCGTCCCCGACGGTTGCGGACCACCCCCGCGATGCGGCGGCTGGTCTCCGAGACCGAGGTCCGTCCGCGGCAGCTGGTGCTGCCGATGTTCGTCCGTGAGGGCGCGACGGAGCCGGTCCCGATCGGCTCGATGCCGGGGGTCGTCCAGCACACCCGCGACTCGCTGCGCAAGGCGGCCGCGGAGGCGGCGGCCGCGGGCGTCGGCGGCGTGATGCTGTTCGGGGTCCCCGAGCACCACGACGCGACCGGCTCCGGCGCCGTCGACCCGGACGGGATCCTCAACGTCGGCCTGCGCGACGTGCGCTCCGAGGTCGGCGACGACCTGGTCGTCATGTCCGACCTGTGCCTCGACGAGTTCACCGACCACGGGCACTGCGGCGTGCTGGACGCCGACGGCGGCGTCGACAACGACGCGACGCTGGAGATCTACGCCCGGATGGGCGTGGAGCAGGCCCGCGCGGGCGCCCACCTCGTCGGCCCCAGCGGGATGATGGACGGCCAGGTCGGCGTCATCCGCGCCGCGCTCGACGAGGCCGGGTTCACCGACACCGGCATCCTCGCCTACACCGCCAAGTACGCCTCGGCGTTCTACGGGCCCTTCCGCGAGGCGGTGAACTCGCAGCTGAAGGGCGACCGCAAGACCTACCAGCAGGACGGCGGCAACGCCCGCGAGGCGCTGCGCGAGCTGGCACTCGACCTCGACGAGGGTGCCGACATGGTGATGGTCAAGCCCGCCCTGGCCTACCTGGACGTCCTGGCCCGGGTGGCCGACGTCGCCGACGTGCCCGTCGCGGCGTACCAGATCTCCGGGGAGTACGCGATGGTCGAGGCCGCCGTCGCCCGGGGCTGGCTCGAGCGCGAGCGGACCGTCATGGAGACGCTGACCTCGATCCGCCGCGCGGGTGCGGACGTGATCCTGACCTACTGGGCCACCGAGGCCGCGACCTGGCTCGACCGGGGCTGACCCCGCCCACCCGGGGTCGGCGGCACGCCCATCCGGGACGGTGTTCACGGAGACCGTTCACGCGGTGACGGGTTTCCGCGGAGAAGAGCGGCGCCGGGTGGCGACCCCCCGGGGCCCCCTGTTCGTGAATTCGCTTACCGGGTAAGCGAATTCGCCGCACTCCCCATGGGGCCTCGACGGGACCGGGTCCCGACGCCGCGTCCCGGTTCGAGGGGAACGGCATCGCGGGCCCGGCCGGGCCCGGCCGTGTGGTGCCGGTCGGTCGCTCCGTGAGGGGTGAATCGCGGCGCCGGGTACCGCCGAACGTGGCAAACCGGACACCGGCACGGCTACCGTGGAGGTCGTGAGCAGCAACCCCGGACAGCACGACGCCCCGCAGTACTACCGGCCCGGGCCGTCGACGGGGCGCTACCCGCAGTACCCGCAGAACCCGTACCCCCACGGCTGGCACGGCGGCGCCACACCGCCGGCGCCGTCGCAGCAGGCACCCGCCGCGCCCGCGCCGCAGCCGGGCACCACCGCGCAGCCGGGCGCCGCGCCGCAGCCGGGGCCCGGTCAGCAGGCCGGGCAGGGCCCGCAGTGGAACACCGCGCCGGGCTGGGGGCCGCCCCCGGCGGGGCTCGGCAGCGGGCCGCAGGGACGTCCGGCCCGTCCGCGTCAGGTGGTCACCGCGCTGGTCGCGCTGATCGCGGCGGCACTGCCGTTCGTGGTCATGGGCATCGGCGCGATGTTCGCGACGATCAACGACGCGGTCCTCAACGACACCGGGCTCCCGCGTGCCGACATCGACGCCGCGCTGGCCCAGACCGGTCTGACGATGGACCAGCTCACCCAGTTCGTGCGGGTGATGGGCGGGGTCTTCCTCGTCCTGGCGCTGGTGTGGATCGCGCTGGCCGTCGTCGCGTTCCTCGGGGCCGGTGGCGCCCGGATCGCGCTGGCCGTGCTGGCCGGCGTCTACGGGATCCCGCTCCTGCTGCTCATGGCGCCGACGATCCCGCTGTTCGCGGTGCTCGTCGTGGCGCTGTCCGTCGCCGGGGTCGCGCTGCTGTTCGGACGCCCGGCGAAGGAGTGGTACGCCACCCGCAAGCTCGGGGCCGCGAGCCGGTCCTGACACCGGCTGCGAGACTGGGGACGTGAGCACCGGAAGCGCAGGGACCGCCGTGAGCAACCCGGAACCGAAGGAGTCCGCCCGCCTCTTCGAGCGGGCGACCGAGCTGATCCCCGGCGGGGTGAACTCCCCGGTACGGGCGTTCAACTCGGTCGGCGGCACCCCGCGGTTCATGGTCTCGGGTGAGGGCTGCCGCCTCACCGACGCCGACGGCGCCACCTACGTCGACCTCGTCTCCTCCTGGGGGCCGATGATCCTGGGGCACGCGCACCCGGCCGTCGTCGAGGCGGTGCGGTCCGCGGCGTCGCAGGGGCTGTCGTTCGGCACGCCGACCCCGGGCGAGATCGACCTCGCCGCCGAGATCGTCGACCGGACCCCGGTCGAGCAGGTCCGGCTGGTCAACTCGGGCACCGAGGCGACGATGAGCGCCATCCGGCTCGCCCGGGGCATCACCGGTCGCACGGTGATCGTGAAGTTCTCCGGCTGCTACCACGGCCACGTCGACGCGCTGCTCGCCGACGCCGGCTCCGGGATCGCCACCCTCGGCCTGCCGACCAGCCCGGGCGTCACCGGCGCCCAGGCCGCCGACACCGTGGTGCTGCCCTACAACGACCTCGACGCCGTCCGCCAGGTCTTCGAGCAGCGCGGCGCCGACATCGCCTGCGTGATCACCGAGGCCGCCGCGGGCAACATGGGCGTGGTCCCGCCCGTCGAGGGCTTCAACGCCGGGCTGCGCGACCTGTGCCACGCGCACGGCGCGCTGCTGGTGATCGACGAGGTGATGACCGGGTTCCGCGCGTCGCGGCAGGGCTGGTTCGGCTGCGACGGCGTCGCGGGCGACCTCTACACCTTCGGCAAGGTCATGTCCGGCGGGCTGCCCGCGGCCGCGTTCGGCGGGTCGGCGCAGCACATGTCGTACCTGGCCCCGGCCGGGCCGGTCTACCAGGCGGGCACGCTGGCCGGGAACCCCGTCGCCGTCGCCGCCGGGCTCACCACGCTGCGCCACGCCGACGACGCCGCCTACGTCACCCTGCAGGCCAACGCCGACCGGATCGGTGCGCTGGTCACCGCGGCGCTGGAGCGGGAGGGCGTCGCGCACACCCTGCAGTACGCGGGCACGATGTTCTCGCCGTTCTTCACCGACACCCCGGTCACCGGCTACGCCGGGGCCAAGGCCGCCGAGACCTGGCGCTACCCGGCGTTCTTCCACGCGATGCTCGACCACGGCGTCTACCTGCCCCCGAGCGCCTTCGAGGGCTGGTTCGTCTCCACCGCGCTGGACGACGAGGCGTTCGAGCGGATCGAGACCGGCCTGGCCGCCGCCGCGAGGGCCGCGGCCGCCGCCACCCGCCCGGACGGGGCCTGAGCATGGGTGACCGGACCAGCCCGCCCGCGTCGGGACCGGTGACCGTGGTGCACGTGCTGCGCCACGGCGAGGTGCACAACCCCGAGGGCGTCCTCTACGGCCGCATCCCCGGCTACCACCTGTCCGACCACGGCCGGGCCCAGGCCAAGACCGTCGCCGCGTACCTCGACGGCAACGACGTCGCCGCCGTCGTCGCGTCGCCGCTGCAGCGCGCCCAGGAGACCGCACGCCCGATCGCGGACGCCCACGGCGTCGACATCCACACCGACGAGGGCCTGATCGAGTCCGGCAACCTCTTCGAGGGCAAGCGGTTCGGCGTCGGCGACGGCGCGCTCAAGCGCCCACAGGTGTGGCGGCTGCTGCGTGACCCGTTCACCCCGTCCTGGGGCGAGCCGTACCTCGCGATCGCGCACCGGATGCTCGGCGCCGTGCACGCCGCGCGGGCGCTCGCACCCGGCCGCGAGATCGTGTGCGTGTCCCACCAGCTGCCGATCTGGACGCTGCGCCGCTACCTGATGGGCCAGCGGCTCTGGCACGACCCGCGCCGCCGCCAGTGCGCGCTCGCCTCGCTGACCAGCATCGAGTTCACCGGTACCCGGATGACCGGGCTGCGCTACGCAGAGCCGGCCGGCCCGAGCGGCGCGATGGTGACCGGGGCATGAGACGCCTGCTGCCCGCCCTGCTCGGGTTGTTGCTGCTCGTCGCCGGGTGCGGCGTCGGCCGCGACGCCGCGGGCGGGGGACCCGGCCAGGACTTCCAGTTCGTCGCCCCGGGCGGCCAGGTGCGCATCACCTACGACCCGCCGGAGAGCCGCCAGCCGATCACCGACCTGCGCGGCGAGAGCCTGCTGCGCGAGGGCACCCAGGTCGGCATCGGCGACTTCCCCGACACGGTGCGGGTCATCAACATCTGGGGCTCCTGGTGCGGCCCGTGCCGGACCGAGGCCCCCGAGCTGCAGGCCGTGGCCGAGGCGGCCCGGGGCAAGGCCGTCGTCCTCGGGATCGACGTCCGCGACGACCGGCAGGCCGCCCTGGACTTCGTGACCGACCGCGGCATCACCTACGACTCGATCTACGACGCGCCCGGCCGCACCCTGGCCCGGCTCGACGGCTACCCGCGCAACGTCGTGCCCTCGACGATCGTGCTCGACCGCGACGCCCGGGTGGCCGCGGTGTTCCTGGTCCCGGTCGGGAGCTCGGACCTGCTGCCGCTCATCACCCGGCTTGCCGCCGAGCCGAGGTCCGGTTCGTCCCGCTGACCCCGGGTGACCGCGCGGTCGCGCCCCGCCCGGTGAACTACACGCTGTAGAACCCGCCGCGCGGCACCCCGAGCAGGGCTTCTACCCTGGGATGCGATGGACGCGACGACGACGCTGGCGATCTCGGGGCCGCTGCTGCTCGCAGTGCTGGTCTCGGTCGCCGCCGGGCTGGTGAGCTTCGCGTCGCCGTGCGTCGTCCCGCTGGTTCCCGGTTACCTCGCCTACCTCGCGGGGCTCGTCGGCGCGCAGTCCCCGCCGGTCACCCCGGCCGAGGCCACCGAGCGCGCCGCCGCCCGCCGGGGCCCGACCGCGACCGCGCCCGAGGACGGCGGGCAGGACGGCACTGCTGGTGCCGCCGCCGTCACCGCCGCACCGGTCCGGGACGACGGCCGCTGGCGGGTCGCCGGGGCCGCGCTGCTGTTCGTCGGCGGGTTCACCGTCGTGTTCGGCGCGATCATGGTCGGCGTCGTGTGGCTGTCCGACGTCCTCATCGACAACGAGGCGCTGCTCCAGCGCATCGGCGGCGTCGTGATGATCGTGATGGGGCTGGCGTTCGCCGGTGCCATCCCCGCGCTGCAGCGCGAGTACCGCTCGCACTGGACGCCGCGGGCCGGTCTCGCGGGCGCCCCGCTGCTGGGCGCGGTCTTCGGCCTGGGCTGGGTGCCCTGCATCGGGCCGACGCTGGCCGGGGTCGTCGCCGTCGCCGCCGGTACCGGGGGCGGCTCGGTGCGCGGGATCGTGCTGATCCTGGCCTACTGCGCCGGGCTCGGGATCCCGTTCGTGCTGATCGCGCTGGGCGCGACCCGGGCGGTGCGCGCGCTGGGCTGGCTGCGCCGCCACACCCGGGCGGTGCAGATCGCCGGGGGAGTGCTGCTGGTCCTCGTCGGGGCGCTGCTGGTCTCCGGTCTGTGGTCCCAGTGGCTGGTCAAGCTGCAGGTGTCGATCGCCGGATTCACCCCGCCGATCTGATGAGCTCCCCGCCCGACGCCCCGCCGCAGCCGTCCGTGTCGACACCGGACGGCGTGCCCCCGTCGTCGCCGCGGCCCGGGCCGCTCGCCCGCGTGCTGGCGTTCCTGCGCAACACCTGGCGCGGGCTGACCAGCATGCGCACCGCGCTGGTCCTGCTGTTCCTCCTCGCGCTGGCCGCGATGCCCGGGGCCCTGCTGCCGCAGCGCTCGCTGAACGCGTTCCTCGTCGAGGACTTCTACCGCGACAACCCCGCCATCGCGCCGGTGATCGACGCGGTCGGCGGGTTCGAGGTGTTCGCGAGCCCGTGGTTCGCCGCCATCTACCTGCTGCTGATGATCTCGCTGGTCGGCTGCGTGTTCCCGCGCACCGGCGAGTACCTGCGCTCGGTCCGCCAGCCCCCGGTCATGACCCCGCGCAACCTGGCACGGCTGCCGCACCACGCCGAGGGCGACACGACCGCGGGCGTCGACGACGGGCTGGCCAGGGCGCGGCGGCTGCTGCGCGGCTGGCGCACCGTGGAGCGCACCGAGGACGACGGCTCCCGCACGATCTCGGCGGAGAAGGGGTTCCTGCGCGAGACCGGCAACCTCGTCTTCCACCTCAGCCTGATCGGCATCCTGCTCGGCCTGGCCGGCGGCAAGATGTACGGCTACGAGGGCGACGTCATCGTCCGCGCCGACGGCAGCGAGTTCTGCAACAGCTCCATCCTCGGCTACGACAGCTTCCGCGCCGGGCTGCGCGTCGACGGCACCGACCTCAACGACTTCTGCGTGAAGGTCGACCGGTTCGACGGCACCTGGCTGCCGAACGGCCAGCCGTCGACCTTCGGCGCCTCGGTCGGGTTCCAGACCGGGCAGGACGTCCGCGACGGCGTCAGCACCTGGCGCCCCGACGAGATCGCGGTCAACCACCCGCTGCGCACCGACGGCGACCGCGTCTACCTGACCGGCTACGGCTACGCGCCGGAGTTCACGGTGACCTGGCCGGACGGGCAGAGCCGCACCGGTGAGGTGCAGTGGCGCCCGGTCGACCAGTCCGGCACCCAGCTGTCGGAGGGGGCGACGAAGTTCGAGCGCCCCGGCATCACCGACCCGGAGCAGCGGCGCACCACGCAGCTCGCCGTCACCGGGACGTTCGCACCGACCGGCGCGGTCGACCCCGAGGGCAAGCTGGTGTCGGTGCACCCGGACCTGCGCTCGCCGACCGCCGACGTCGACGTGCTCCTCGGCGACCTCGGCATCGACGACGGCCGCGGCCAGTCGATCTTCAGTGTCGACCAGAGCAAGATCGACGACGGCGAGCTGCGCTCCGTCAGGACGGCGCGGCTCGGGATCGGCGACACCACACGGCTGCCGGACGGCACGGTCGTCCGGTTCGACGGCGTCACCCCGTGGGTGAACCTGCAGGTGGGCCACGACCCCGGCCAGTCCTGGGTGCTGGCCGCGGCGGTGCTGATGGTCGGCGGCCTCGCGCTGTCGCTGTCGGTCACGCGCCGCCGGTTCTGGGTGCGGGTGTCCCCGCGCGACGGCGGGGGCGGTCACATCGCCCTCGGTGGTCTGGCCCGGACCGACCGGGCAGGCTACGGCGAGGAGTTCGACCGGCTCGCGACCGAGCTGCTCGACCCGACGGACAAGAAGGACGGTTAACCCGAGATGCTCGTCGACCCGATCACCGCGATGTGGAGCGACCGCCTGTTCCAGGCGACGCTCGTCGTGCTGCTGCTGGCGCTGGTGTTCGCGTCGCTGGAGTACGCGGCCCGGCGCGTCGCGCGGGCCGCGGCCCGCGCGGAGGAGCCCGCCCCGGTGGGGGCCGGGTCCACGGCGGTCGCGGCGCCCGAGGAGCCCCCGTCCGACGACGGCCGCCGCTCCCGTGCCGACCGCTACGGCCGGATCGGCATCTCGCTGATGGTGCTGGCGGCCCTGACCCACCTCGGGTCGATCGTGCTGCGCGGCTTCGCCGCCTACCGGTGGCCGCTGGGCAACATGTACGAGTTCACCTCGGCGCTGTGCCTGATGGCGGTCGGGGCGTGGCTGGTGCTCGTGCGCCGGCACCCGGGTCTGCGTCCGGCCGGGGTGTTCGTGCTGACGCCGGTCGTGCTGCTCATGTTCGTCACCGGCACCGTGCTCTACCTCGACGCCGCGCCGGTCGTCCCGGCCCTGCAGTCGTACTGGATCATCATCCACGTCACGACGATCACGCTGGCCTCCGGCCTGCTGCTCGTGCCCGGTGTGGCGAGCCTGCTGTTCCTGGTCAAGCGGAACGGGAAGCCGGCGTCGTGGGCCGCGAAGCTGCCGTCGGCGGAGTCCCTCGACCGGCTGGCGTACCGCGTGACGGTGCTCGCGTTCCCGCTCTACACCTTCGGCATCATCACCGGCGCGGTGTGGGCCGAGGCGGCCTGGGGCCGGTTCTGGGGCTGGGACCCGAAGGAGACCGTGGCCTTCGTCGCGTGGGTGCTCTACGCCGCCTACCTGCACGCCCGGGCCACCGCGGGGTGGAAGAACTCCGGTGCCGCGGCCTGGATCAACACGGCCGGCTTCGCCACGATCGTGTTCAACCTGTTCTTCATCAACATGGTGGTGGCCGGACTGCACTCGTACGCGGGGGTGTGAGGCGCCTCGACCACCGGGTTCCGCGCGGCTACCGTCGTTTCCCGTGAGTGAGAACGGTTCCGGCGAGCAGCCCGACGGGTCGGTGGGCCGCTACGTGCGGGAGCGCTGGGCCACGACGGAGTCCCCCGGCCGGTCCTTCGGACGGCGCAGGCGGACCGGCGGTGACGACGCTGCGGAGCAGGTCCCCGACGCCGGTACCACGCCGCTGCGGACCCCGTCGGCCGCCGAACGCGCCGCGTCGGCGCCCGCCCCGGGCCGCGCGGCCATCGGGACGCAGACCCCGCCGGCGGGCTCGGCGTGGGGCAGCGAGCTGCCCGAGATCGACGACGACCTGGTCGACGAGATCGACCCGTCCACCCCGCCGCACGGGATGGACCTGTCCGCCCTGCGCGAGACCCCGCGCCCGGCCTCCTCCGGCTCCGCGACCGTCGCCGACCCCGACGACGAGCCCGCCCCGGCCTCCGCGGGCGACCCCCGGCACCGGCGCGACGACGCCGCCCCGGACCCGGCCGTGCAGGACCACGGCCCCGACGACACCGGTCTCTACCGCGCCGCGGGTACCGACCCCGAGCCGTGGTGGGCCGTGCCCGCCTCCGCGGTGCCCGACGACGACCCCGACGCGGACCTCATCTGGCGCGCCGACCGGTCCGCGGGCCGCACGGCGGACGACACCGGCGACCGCGACACGACCCCCGGGTACTCCCCGGACGGTGACGCGGCCCCCGGGCACTCGCCGGTCGGTGACGCCGCGGCCCCCGGATACTCGCCGGAGGGCGGTGCCGCGGGCCCGGACCTCCCGGACCGCGCCACGGCCTCCCGGGACGACTCCCCGGGCCGCACCGCGACCGCCGGGTACGACGACGCGCCCGTGGCCGCCGATCCGCGGCACTCCGACCCCGCCGCTCCGGCGCCCACGGATCCTGCGGGTCCGGCGCACGCGGGGCACGGCGGCCGCGCGGTGCGGGACGGGTACCCGCCCTACGCCGATCCGGCCCCGGAACCGTCGCCGGGCGAGGGCTCCGGGCACACGGGTCCGGCGTGGCCCGCCGAGGCCGCACGGCACCCGGCGACCGCGCGGGAGGACGGGGCCGCCGTGGCCGGGCCCGCCGCACCCGGCAGTGACCCCGGCCCGGGGCCGGCGACCTCCGGCCACGGGACCGCGGCCACCGGCCGGCGGATGGGCCACGGCACGCCGGGACGGCCCGAGGGAGCCCCGCGCGCCGACGGCAGCGCCCGTGCGGACGGCAGCGCCCGTGCCGACACCGCGCCGCCCACCGAGGGGACACGGGAGTCCACCGGGGCGGCCCCGGCAGCCCCCGCCCGGACCGGCACCCCCCGGACGGACCGTTCCCGCGACGACCGTGCCCGCGACGACCGGCGCCCCCGCCAGGGGGACCGTCCCTGGCGCGCGGCCTGGGACGACGAGTCCGCGGAGACCGGGCCCCAGCGCACCCTCACCCCGCCGCGCGGCCGGCCGCAGACGGGGGTGAAGCGGCCCCGCTGGACGGCCCCCGAGGCGATCGAGGCCCGGGCCGCGCAGCACCGCCGCGGCGACGAGCCGCACGGCGGGCTGGACCTCGCGCCATCGCGCACGGGGCACGGCAGCGCGGGCCGTCCGCCGACGAGCGGGTGGCGTCGCTGGGTCTACGTGCTCACCGGCGGCCTGGTGAACCCGGGGGAGAGCCCCGCGGAGCTGCACCGGCGCGACCTCGTGGCCCGCGCGAACCGGCCGCTGATCAGCTCGCAGAAGATCGCGATGCTGAGCCTCAAGGGCGGGGTCGGGAAGACGACGGTCACCGCGACCCTCGGGGCGACGTTCGCGTCGCACCGGGGCGACCGGGTCGTGGCCGTCGACGCCAACCCCGACCGCGGCACGCTGAGCCAGAAGATCCCGCTGGAGACCACCGCGACCGTCCGCCACCTGCTGCGCGACGCCGACCGGGTCCGCCGCTACAGCGACGTCCGCGCCTACACCTCGCAGGGCGTGTCCCGGCTCGAGGTGCTCGCCAGCGAGCAGGACCCGGCGGTGTCGGAGGCGTTCAGCGAGGACGACTACCGGCGCGCGGTCGACCTGCTGGAGCACTTCTACAACCTGGTCCTGACCGACTGCGGCACCGGCCTGATGCACTCCGCGATGTACGGCGTGCTGGGGATGGCCGACCAGATCGTCGTCGTGTCGTCGGGCTCGATCGACGGCGCCCGCAGCGCCTCGGCGACCCTGGACTGGCTCGACGCCCACGGCTACGGGGCGCTGGTCCGCAACGCCGTCGTCGTCATCAACACCGTCTACCGGCGGGCCGGTGGCGGGGTGGACCTCGACCGCGTCGCCGAGCACTTCTCGGGGCGGTGCCGGGCCGTGGTCAAGGTGCCGTTCGACCCGCACCTGGAGGAGGGCGCGGAGATCGACCTGGAGCGCCTGGAGGAGACGACCCGGACGGCGTTGCTGGAGCTGGCGGCGGCCGTCGCCGACGGCTTCCCGGTCTGATCCCGGGCCGCGACGGTCCCCGTCGCCGCCCCGGATGTGACCGGAGACACCGAAGGGCGGTCCGCCCGGTGGGGTGGACCGCCCTTCGGTAAAGGCGTCTTGGGGAGGTGCCGGCCGGCGCGACCCGCTCAGGGACGCTCGGGCGGGTCCTCCTGGTTACGGACCTTCTCGTCGAGCTCGCGCAGGAAGTCGGGATCGTCGTCGGGGCCGGTCGCGCGCGGCTTCTCGGCCCGCTGGCCCGACGACCAGGGGAACTCCGCGCGTGGGATGCGGTCGGAGACCACCTGTTCGGACCGCAGGGTCCGCACGAGCAGCACCGCGACCACGGCCGCGCCGACAAGAAGGATCAGGAAGAACAACATCAGGCCACCTCCGCTGTCCAGCGTAGCGAAGGTGGCCTGACGTACGGGTGAAGTCGAGACCCTCACCCCATGTGTGCGCTCCGGATCAGCGGAGACCGGTGTTCGCCTCGCTGGTCAGGTCGGCCAGCAGGCCGCGGACCTCGGACTCGCGGAACCGGCGGTGGCCGCCCGGCGTGCGGATCGAGCCGATCCGCCCGGCCGAGGCCCAGCGGGTCACGGTCTTGGGGTCGACGCGGAAGAGCGTGGCCACCTCACCCGGGGTGAGGAGACGCTCGGGTGCCTGAGTCGGAGCTGCCATGGGGATCCTCCCGAAGTGCACGTGGAGTATGTGTCACGGTGCTCGCCGGAGGCATCCGGCCGGGTACCGCTCTCGGTTTCCGGGCCATCGTGACACCTCAGACCCCGGGTACTCGAACGGTGTTGTGTGAGTAAAGGGTTCTTAAAGGGCAAAGCCGGTGAACAACTCGAACCGGACAGCCGGGGACGCCCGGGGAGGGACCGCCGCCCGGGCGGGTGGCCGCGATCCGGACGTCCGGGACGGGGCCGGGTGGAACCGGGCAGCCGCGGTCCGGCAGGTCCGGCCCGTACCCTGGAGGCCATGACGTCTCCGACCCCGCCGCAGGCCGCGGCGCGGGAGCGCGCCGGTGAGCCCGGGCTGGCCACCACGGTGGCGCTCTACACGCTCGCGCGGCTCGGTCTGCTCGCCGTGGTGACGGTCGTCCTCGCGCTGATCGGCGTGCCGTGGCTCGTCGCGCTGCTCGTGGCGCTCGTCGTCGCACTGCCGCTGTCGATGGTGCTGTTCCGCGGGCTGCGGGAGCGGCTGGACCGGGCGATCGCCGCGTCGACGGCCCGCCGGTCGTCCGAGCGCGCGTCGCTGCGGGCCCAGCTGCGCGGCGACGTCGGCCCGCCGCCCTCCCCGGACACGCCCGTCGCGCCCGCGTCCCCGTCGGCCACTCCGTCCGCGGGCGCGTCCCCGTCGGCCGCCGCCGCTGCGGACGGCGCCGAGGCGTCCACCGGGTCCGACACGGCCTCCTCGGCGGGGGACGGCCCGGCCCGCTGAGCGGGAGCGACCTCAGCCGACGGCGAGCCCGACGGCCACGGCGAGGCCCCAGGCCAGCAGGAGCAGGCCGGTGTCCCTGAGGACCGGGATGAGCGCGGGGCCCTCTGCCCCGCCGAGGACGATCCGCACCGGCCGTACGGCGGCGGGCAGCGGGAACAGCGCCACCAGCAGGCCCGGCCGGTCGAACGCGGCACCGACCGCGACGACGAACGGCACCAGCACCAGCGCGAGGTAGAGCATCCGGGTGCCGTGGTCCCCGAGCCGCACCGCGAGGGTGCGCTTGCCGACGACCCGGTCGCCCGGGATGTCCCGCAGGTTGTTCGCGACCAGCACCGCGCACGTCAGCAGCCCGACACCGACCGCGGCCCCGACGGCGGCGGCGTCGACGTGTCCGGCCTGGGTCAGCATGGTGCCCAGCACCGCGACCGGGCCGAAGAACACGAACACCGCGACCTCGCCGAGCCCGGCGTAGCCGTAGGGCCGCGAGCCGCCGGTGTAGTACCAGGCGCCGACGATGCACAGCGCCCCGACGAGCAGCAGCCACCACTGGCCGGAGACCGCCGTGAGCACCAGCCCGGCGACGGCGGCGACCCCGAAGCAGGCGAACGCCGCGGCCTTCACCGTGGCCGGTTCGGCGGCCCGGGAGCCGACCAGGCGCTGGGGGCCGACACGGTCGTCGTCGGTGCCGCGGATGCCGTCGGAGTAGTCGTTGGCGAAGTTCACCCCGATCACCAGCGCGACCGCCACCAGGAGGGCGAGCAGCGCGGAGCCGGGGGCGAGGGCGCCCGCGCCGAGCGCGGCGCCGGTGCCGACGAGGACGGGGGAGATCGCGGTGGGGAGGGTGCGCGGCCGCGCGCCCTCGACCCACTCTGCCGTGGTGGCCACCCCGGGAACCTATCCCGCCGCGCCGCCGTCCGACGGGGCCGTCCCACGGCACGACCACACCCCTGCGCCGGTCGCCACACCCGCTGCGACGGGTGTGCGGACCGGCGCAGGGGTGTGGCTGCCGGGCAGGACGGTCAGGAGGTGCCGGAGGGCGCCCGCTGGGCCGAGCCGGGGGTCACGCGGGCGGCCTGGTTGTCGCCGGTGGGGACGCCGGTCGCGGGTGTGGGCGCGGTGGCGGACCCGGGTGAGGGGGTGCCCGCCGTGGACCCGCCGGCGGCCGGTGCCCCGGCTCCCGGCCCCGTCGCCGCGGAGGGTGCGGACGGCGCGGACGGTGCGGACGGCGTCGATGAGGACGGTGCAGACGCGGACGGGGTGGCCGCGGACGGTGCGGCGGGGGCAGCTGGGACCGGAGCCGGCGAACCGCCCACCGCGGCGGAGGCGTCGGGCCCCGCGGGAGCCGCGGAGGTGCCGGGAGCCGCGGGAGTGCCGGGCGCCGACGGAGCAGCGGAGGCGTCGGGCGCGGTGGGGGCGGCGGGGGCGGCGGGGGCCGCGGGCGAGGGTGCGGACGGGGCCGCCGCGTCGCAGGCCGGGACGTCGCCCGGCAGCCCGGTGAACGCCGTCGCCGGGAGGTACTGGCCGTCGCCGATCCGGACGAACGCGCCGGAGGTGCACTGCACCGGCACCTCGGTGGCGTCGACGGCGATCCCGACCGACTCCGCGCCGGCCTCGGGCCGGGCGAGGATCTGGATGTCCGGGGTGCCCTCGGTGCGGATCGCGGACAGCCGCTGCGACCCGGTCCACAGGTAGTCGACCTGGACCTGCGAGTTGTCCTTCAGGCCGAGGACGTCCCAGAAGATGCCGTCGCCCAGGTCGATGCCCGCCGGGTTGGCGACCCGGCGCCCGAACTGGTCCTTGCCGCCGTTGTGCCCGTTGCGCGCGGCCGCGGCCTGCGGCACGCCCTGGGGAAGGTCCTTCCACATCTCCCGCTGGTTCGACGGGTTCCAGTAGTCGTCCTTGGTGTTCCACGGGCCGATGTCCCAGACCGGGGCGATCGCGCAGCGCCCGTTGGGGGCGCAGACCTTGACCGAGTAGTCGGTCTTGCCGTTGGCCGAGAGCGCCCGGCGCGAGGGCAGCGCGACGAAGCGGTCCCGGTTGACGATCTTGTGGCCGTTCGCGGTGGTGCCGCCGACGAGCCCCTCGCGGGTGGCGAACACCGAGTAGCTGCGCGGCGCGGCCTCGGTGACCGGCTCGCTCTCGGCGCCGGAGCCGGGCGTCGCGGTGAGGGTGAGCTCCCGGACGGTCGGGTCGGCCGCGCCGGTGGCGGTGAGGACCAGGCGTCCCTGCACCTCGGTGACGGCCTCCGGCAGCTCGGTGCGGGAGTCCTGGGCGGCGATCCACTCGGTCCAGCCGCCGCCCGCCCGCTTCCCGCGGACGTCGACCGACGCCGTCGAGCCGGGCGGGGTGTCCGCGACGAGCCGGGAGTCGACCTCCCGGGTCGGGGCGTCCAGGGTGCGCGGCGCGAGGGTCAGCAGCCCGGTCGGGACGACCTCGGCCGGGTCGGCGGAGGACTCCGTGTCCCCCTCGTCCGCCGGGGCCCCGAAGGCCGTCGACCGGTCGAACCGGGCCCCGTCGGGCGAGACGACGACACCGTTGCCGGTGCCCTCGCTCAGCTCCGGCTGCCACGTCGTGCCCGGCTCGTCGGCCATCGCCGGGACCGTGGCGGCGGCACAGAGCGCGCCGGTCGCGGCGAGCAGACCGATGGCCCGCAGCCCGGCCCGCGTGATGCTGCGCATGGACAACCCCCGCTGATCGCTGTGACTCGTGTGACGACGGGGAGCCCTGTGATGGGTGAGGGCTCTGTGTCGCCAGTGGTCGAAGCACACTCGATCTCAGGGGTGCGTGCAACGCACGCTGCGTGAACCAACTCCAAGGTGTGTACACGGATCGGGTGGTGGAGACCGTGACGCAACGCCGTGATCCGACTGCCCACCGTGACCGACAACTCCGCTGGGTGAGCGGTCAGGTGCGGCGCGCCCCCGCCAGGATCTCCGCGACGGCGGTGCGGTCGGGCTTGCCGATCCCGCGCTCGGGCACGGTGTCGGCCCGCAGCAGCAGCCGCGGCACGGCGGCCCGGCCGCACGCCGCGCGGACCGCGGCACACAGAGCGTGATCGTCCGGTGCGGCCCCGGAAGGCACCACGAGCGCGGCCACGATCTGGCCCCACTCGTCGTCGGGGAGGCCGACGACGCACGCCGCGCGGACGCCGTCGACCGCCAGGAGCGCCCGCTCCACCGCGGCGGGCGCGACCTTCTCGCCCCCGGTGTTGACGACGTCGTCGATCCGGCCCAGGACGGTCAGCGTCCCGTCCGGCGCGAGCGCACCGAGGTCCCCGGTCCGGAACCGGCGGACGCCCCCGTCGGACACGAAGGCCTCCGCGGTCGCCTCCGGCGCCCCCAGGTACCCGCCGGCGACGACCGGCCCGCCGAGCACCACCCGTCCGTCGGCCGGGTCGAGGGTGACCTCGACGCCGTCGAGCGGGACGCCGTCGTGGACGCAGCCGCCGCAGGTCTCGCTCATCCCGTAGGTGGTGACCACCCGGATCCCCTCGGCGAGCGCGCGCCCGCGCAGCCGCGGGTCCAGCGCGGCCCCGCCGACGAGCACGGCGTCGTACCCGGCCAGGGCGTACAGCGGGGCACCGCCGTGGTCGAGGATCCGCGCCAGCTGGGTCGGGACGAGGCTGGTGTAGCGACGGGTGCCGTGCGCCATCCGTCCGGTGGCGCGGGCCAGGCCGTCGGGCCGGAAGCCGCCGCGGACGTCCTGGACCACGCAGGCGGTGTCCGCGAGCAGGGCGCGCAGCACCACCTGGACCCCGGCGACGTGCTCGGCGGGCAGCGTGAGCAGCCACGACCCCGGGCCGCCGAGGCGGGCGTGCGTCGCCGCGGCCGAGGCCCGCAGCGCGTCCGCGGTGAGCGCGACGTACTTGGGCTCCCCGGTCGACCCCGAGGTGGCGACGACGGCGGCGAGCCCGTCGGGCAGCTCCCCGGCCGCGGCGGCCCGCGCCACCGGCCCGGGCAGCGCATCCGACCCGGCGGTGTCCGGCCCCGCGGCACCCGGGCCCGGGCCCGGCTCGGCCCGCACGGGCAGCACCGCGGGACCCGTGCCGTCGACGGCGGCCCGCAGCGCGGCCGCCAGCCGGGTCACCGACTCCGCGGAGCCGTCCACCGGAAGTGCACGCACAGTCATGCTGTCAACCCTGTCTGTCGTGACGCACGCAACCGGGAGCGGCGTCCGAACGGCGTCTTTCATCAGATTCGGGGAACGGTGTAGGGGAGGTGCAACGCGGGGGGCCTCCCACCCGACTCAGGGGGTGAGAGCGGCGGCGCACCCGCCCGCCGGTCACGGGTTCGAAGGAGCTCACCATGCCGTACACCGCCACCGCCGACGCGTCCCCGACCGGCAGCCCGCGCTCGCTGCGCTGCCGCCGGCCCGCCGGCTCCGGGCACCGTGCGGTCGCCGGCGAGCTCGCGGCCCTGGCCTTCGACGTGCCGTCCGGCCCGGTGCCCCCGGCCGCGGCGCCGCAGCGCCCGGCGGTCGCCGTCCCGCAGCAGAGCGGCCCGCGGGCCGTCGTCGCGGCGCGGCCGGTCCCCGTGCCCCGGCCGCGCCCCGCCGCGGAGTGACGACCTAGTAGTGCCAGGGGAACGGCGACCAGTCCGGGTCCCGCTTTTCCAGGAACGAGTCCCGGCCCTCCACCGCCTCGTCGGTCATGTAGGCCAGCCGGGTCGCCTCACCGGCGAAGAGCTGCTGGCCGACCAGACCGTCGTCGGCGAGGTTGAAGGCGTACTTCAGCATCCGCTGGGCCTGCGGTGACTTGCCGTTGATCTCCGACGCCCACTGCAGGGCCTCGGTCTCCAGGTCCGCGTGGTCGACCACGGCGTTGACCGCGCCCATGTGGTGCATCTGCTCGGCGCTGTAGGTGCGGCCGAGGAAGAAGATCTCCCGGGCGAACTTCTGCCCCACCTGGCGGGCCAGGTACGCCGAGCCGTAGCCGCCGTCGAACGAGCCGACGTCGGCGTCGGTCTGCTTGAAGCGGGCGTGCTCGCGGGAGGCGATCGTGAGGTCGGCGACGGCGTGCAGCGAGTGCCCGCCACCGGCGGCCCAGCCGTTCACCACGGCGATGACGACCTTCGGCATGAACCGGATCAGCCGCTGGCACTCCAGGATGTGCAGCCGCCCGGCCCGGCCCTGCTCGACGGTCTCCGCGGTGTCCCCGGAGGCGTACTGGTAGCCGGTGCGGCCACGGATGCGCTGGTCGCCGCCGGAGCAGAAGGCGCGCTTGCCGTCCTTCGGGGAGGGGCCGTTCCCGGTCAGCAGCACCGCGCCCACGTCGGCGCTGGTCCGGGCGTGCTCCAGGGCGCGGTAGAGCTCGTCGACGGTGCCCGGCCGGAACGCGTTGAGGACCTCGGGACGGTCGAACGCGATCCGCACGGCGCCGGTAGCGCGGGCGCGGTGGTAGGTGATGTCGCGGAAGTCGAACCCGTCGACCGGCGTCCAGGCGTCCGGGTCGAAGGTCTCGGAGACGGTCATGGCCGAACCCTAAGGACTCACTCCGCGACGAGCGGCGCCAGCCGTCGGGCCACGGCCAGTGCGGGGCCCGGGCCGTCCCACCCGGTGTCGCCGTCGGCGTCCCACACCTCGGACAGCACGCACACCGCGAACCCCCACGCGACGGCGCGGTCCCACCCGATCCCGACGGCGTCGGCGAGCCGTTCCAGCCGGTCCGGCGCGCGGCGGGCCAGCTCGGCCGGGTCGGCGTCGAGCGGGTTGTACAGCAGCTGGCCGCAGTCGTAGCCGGGGTCGCCGGTCCGTCCGTGCGGGTCGATCGCCAGCCACGGCTCCCGGGTCGCGGCGAGGACGTTGTGCTGGTGCAGGTCGCCGTGCAGCAGCACCTCGCGCTCCGCGGAGCCGCACAGCTGCGTCCACAGTGCCGCCGCCCGTTCCACCAGCGGCCGGGGCAGCACCGCGGCGGGGCGGGCCAGGTGCGCGTCGAACGCGGCCCGCTCGGCCGCGACGTGGTCGACCCCGGGCGGTAAGGGGGCCGCGTGCAGCCGGGCCAGCAGCCCGCCCACGACGTCGACGGCGTCGTCGTCGGGCCGGGTGGCGAGCTCGGTCCCGGGACACGCGCGTTCGAGCAGCAGCGCCCCGCGGGCCGGGTCGGCCCACAGCAGCCGGACGGCACCGTCCCCGTCCCAGGCGCGCAGCGCGGCGATCTCGGCGTCGAGGTGCCCGTCGGGGACCCCCGCCTTGAGCACGGCCGGGGTCCCGTCGGCGCAGGTCACCGCCCGCACCGCGTGGTAGGTCTGCGGCAGCGCCGGGCCGGGCTCCAGGTCCAGCTCGGTGGCCAGCCCGGCCAGCAGCGGGCCGAGTCCGGCGAGCCAGGCCGCTCCCCGGTCGCCCCAGACCCGGACGACGGTGTCGGCGAGCTCGTCGCGGTGCACCGGGGCAGCCTGGTGCGGCGATCCGGATCACCGCAACCGCCGTTCCGGCACGGGCGGGGCCCCGGGGGGCGCGGGGTAGCGTCTCGGGTGCCCCGGACGGCCGAGAGGAGCCCCGTGACCATCGAGAGCGCGCGTCCCACCACCGCGAGCAGCTCCACGAGCAGCACCGCGTACCGCGCCCTGGAGAACGACCTGCGTGCCGCCATCGGCGGTGAGGTCCGGTTCGACGCGGGCAGCCGCGCGATGTGGTCGGCGGACGCCTCGAACTACCGGGGCGTCCCGATCGGCGTGATCTGCCCGCGCGACGCCGCCGACGTCGAGGCCGCCGTCGCCGTGTGCCGCACCCACGACGTGCCGGTGCTGCCGGTCGGGTCGCGCACCTCCATCGCGGGCCAGGCCGTCAACACCGCGGTCGCGATGGACTTCCGCACGCACATGGACGCGATCCTGTCCGTGGACCCCGACGCCCGGACTGCGACCGTGCAGCCGGGTGCCGTCTGCGACGCCGTGCGCGACGCCGGCAAGCCGCACGGCCTGACGTTCGGCCCGGACCCGTCGACGCACAACCGCTGCTCGATTGGCGGGATGATCGGCAACAACGCCTGCGGCTCGCACTCGGTGGCCTGGGGCAAGACCGTCGACAACGTCGCATCGCTGGAGGTCCTCACCTACCGCGGCGAGCGGCTCGTGCTGGGCGGCGACGGCACCGAGACAGGCACGATCCCGGACGCGCTGCGTGCGCTGGGCGCGCGGGTCGCCGACGACGTCGAGAAGCATGTGCCCGAGCTGACCCGGCGGGTGTCGGGCTACAACCTCGACCAGCTCGTCCCGGGCAACGTGAACCTGGCCAAGGCGCTGGTCGGCACCGAGGGCACCTGCGCGACGATCCTGTCCGCGACCGTCGACCTCGTCGAGTCCCCGCCCGCGCGGGCGCTGGCCGTGCTCGGCTTCCCCGACGCCTACCACGCCGCGGACAACGTGATGATCGTCCGCGAGCACTCGCCGCTGACGATCGAGGGCATGGACGCCGGGCTGATCGCCTCGCTGCGCGCCCTGCGCCCGAACGAGACGACGAGCCGGATGCTCCCCGAGGGCAAGGGCTGGCTCTACGTCGAGACCGGCGGGGCCACCCGCGCCGAGGCGGAGGCAGCCGCGCAGGCCGTCGCCGACGCGATGAAGGCCTGGACGACCGGTGCGGTCGTCGTCGGCGAGCCGGCCCGGATGGCCGCGCTGTGGAAGATCCGCGAGGAGGGCGCGGGCCTGCTGACCCGCTCGCCCGAGGGCGGCGAGGCCTGGCCCGGCTGGGAGGACGCCGCCGTCCCGCCGGAGCGCTTCGGCGCCTACCTGCGCGAGTTCGACAAGGTCCTGGAGGCCCACGGCCGCAAGGGCATCTACTACGGCCACTTCGGCGACGGCTGTCTGCACGTGCGGATCGACTTCGACCTGCTCACCAAGCCGGGCGTGCAGAACTTCCGGGACTTCATGACCGCGGCCGCGGACCTCGTCGTCGCGCACGGCGGGTCGCTGTCCGGTGAGCACGGCGACGGCCAGGCCCGCGCCGAGCTGCTCCCGCGGATGTACCCGCCGCAGATCATCGCCGCGTTCGAGGACTTCAAGGGGATCTGGGACCCGGACGACCGGATGAACCCCGGCCGCGTCGTGCGCCCGGCGACGATGGACGAGAACCTGCGCGTCCAGCTCGGCATGCCGACCATGCCCGACGAGCCGAAGCTGGCCTTCGGCCACGACCGCGGCTCCTTCCACCGCGCCACCCGCCGCTGCCTGGGCGTCGGCAAGTGCGCCGTCGACACCGGCTCCGGGGTCATGTGCCCCAGCTGGAACGTGACCAAGGAGGAGAAGCACTCCACCCGCGGCCGCGCCCGCCTGCTGTTCGAGATGGCGAACGGCGAGATCATCAAGGACGGCTGGCAGTCCGACGAGGTCGCCGAGTCCCTCGACCTGTGCCTGTCCTGCAAGGGCTGCAAGTCCGACTGCCCGGTCGGGGTCGACATGGCCTCGTACAAGACCGAGTTCCTCGCGAACCGCTACCACCGGAAGCTGCGCCCGCGCGCGCACTACTCGATGGGGGCGCTCCCGCGCTGGCTGCGCGCGGTCGGGGTGCTGCCGGCCGCGGCCGTCGACGGGCTGAACCGGCTCGCGCAGGTGCCGTTCCTGGCGAAGGTCGCGAAGAAGGCGGGCGGTATCGACGCCCGTCGCGCCATCCCGCCGATCGCCCGGGAGACCTACACGGCGCAGGCCGCCCGCGGGCTGCCGATGTCGACGGTGCCGGACCTCGGCGTCGCGCCCGGCAGCCGCGGCCCGCTGCTGCTGTGGACCGACACCTTCACCGACCACTTCGACCCGGAGATCGCGGCCGACGCCGTCGCGGTCCTCACCGGGCTCGGGTACCGGGTCGAGCTGCCCCCGAAGAACGTGTGCTGCGGCCTGACCTGGACCTCCACCGGCCAGGTCACCGCGGCCCGCCGGGTGCTGGCGCGCAGCCTGCGCGCGATCGGCCCGGCGCTCGACGCCGGCATCCCGGTCGTCGGGCTGGAGCCGTCCTGCACCGCCGCGCTGCGCAGCGACGCCGCGGAGCTGCTGCCCGACGACCCGCGGGTGCCGCTGCTGGCGCGGCAGGTGTCGACCTTCGCCGAGCTGCTGGCCCGGCACGCCGACGAGCTGTCGGCCGTCGCGGGGACCGGGAACGGTGCCGCGCTGGTGCAGATCCACTGCCACCAGCACGCCGAGCTGGGCTCGGAGCCCGACCGCGCGGTGCTGGCGGCGCTCGGCGTCGACGCCACCGTGCTCGACTCCGGCTGCTGCGGCCTGGCCGGCAACTTCGGGTTCGAGGACGGCCACTACGACGTGTCGATGGCGTGCGCCGAGCGGGCCCTGCTGCCCGCGCTGCGCGCCGCCGACGAGTCCGTGGACCTGCTCGCCGACGGCTACTCCTGCCGGACCCAGGTCCGTCAGGCCGGCGAGCGGGAGCCGGTGCACCTGGCCCAGATCGCGGCCCGCGCCCTGCGGGGGTGATCGCCTCCCGCGATCGTGCGGGAGACCGACGAGGGAGGACCCCATGGCCGACGACCGACGGGCGCTGGTGCTGGGCGGCGGCGGGCTGACCGGCATCGCCTGGATGTACGGGCTGCTGGCCGGGCTCCTCGCCGACGGCGTCGACCTGCGCGACGCCGACCTCGTCGTCGGGACCTCGGCGGGGTCGGTGGTGGGCACCAACCTGGCCGTCGGGCGTGACCCGGCCGCGCTCGCCGCGACCCAGCTCGCCCCGCCGTCCGGGGAGATCGCCGCGACCCTCGGGCTGCGGCTGGCGGTCCGCTACGGCGTCGCCGCGCTCTCCGGACCGCGCGACGCGACCCGGGTCCGGGCCCGGATCGGCCGTCTCGCCCTCGACACCGACACGGTCGACGAGGCCGAGCGGATCGCGGTGATCCGGTCGCGGCTCGACGGCGCGGACTGGCCCGCCGACCGGGACCTGCGGGTCACCGCCGTCGACGCGCACACCGGCGCGTTCCGGGTCTTCGGCCGCGACGACGGCGTCGAGCTCGCCACCGCGGTCGCCGCCAGCTGCGCGGTGCCCGGCGTCTGGCCGCCGGTCACGGCCGTGGGCACCCGGTGGATCGACGGCGGGGTCCGCTCCATGGCCAACGCCGACCTCGCCGCGGGCTACGGCCGCGTTGTCGTGGTGGCGCCGCTGTCCGGCGGGCTCGGCGGGGCCGCGCCGCCCCGGGTCCAGGCCGAGGCGCTCGGCGCGCTCGCCCGGGTCGCGGTCGTCGAGCCGGACCGGCGTTCGCGCCGCGCGTTCGGCCGCAACCCGCTCGACCCGGCCCGCCGTCCGGGCTCGGCGCGGGCCGGCCGGGCGCAGGCGGCGGACGTCGCCGCCGAGGTCGCGCGGGTCTGGGGCTGAGCCCGCGGTGCCCCCGCGCCGGACCCGGCAGGAACGCAGCGACGAGCGCCAGCGCGCGATCCTCACCGCGGCCACCGAGATCCTGGTCGGGGAGCGGATGAGCGCGGTGACCCACCGCAACGTCGCCGCCCGGGCCGGGGTCCCCGGCGGGGCGATCCGCTACTACTTCTCCACCCGCGAGGACCTGCTCTCGGCGGTCCTGGCCGATCTCGACCGGGCCCGGCGCGACGCCGCGCGGGAGGCCGCTACGGTGCCGGCGGGCGCCGCCCCCGGCACCGCCGAGCTCGTCGACCGGCTGGTCCGCAGCGGCCTCGGGGCCCCGCTCGACGACGACACCCTGCGCGGCGTCGTCGGCTCGCTCGCCGACGCGGCCCGGGAGAGCCCCCGGCTGGCCCGCGAGCTCGCCGAGCAGTGGGCGGGCACCGAGCACGACGTGGCGGCGACGCTGCGGGCCTGCGGGCGCCCGGAGCGCTCCGCCCGCCGCTACCTGCTGCTCATGGACGGCGCGCTGCTCGCCGCCGCCGTGCAGGGCCGCACCGGCCTGGCCGGGTTCGTCGCCGACGAGCTGGCCGCCGCCCTCGACGGGGAGTAGCCGCGGTCGTGTCGCGGAGCACACCACACCGCAAAAAGTGGTGCAGGTGCATCAATTCTCCCTACCCTGGGATCGTCTCCCGCCGAGCGGGCGCTCCGACCAGGACCTGGTGCTCCATGACCGCGCCTCCGCGCTCCTTCACGCTCACCCTCGCCGTCGTCGTCGGGCTGGGCCCGTTCGCGATCGACATGTACCTCGCGTCGCTGCCCGACATCGCGGCCGAGTTCCGTGCCCCGGTGTGGGTCACCCAGCTGACGCTGACCGGCTACCTGCTGGTGCTCGGCCTCGGGCAGCTGTTCGCCGGCCCGCTGACCGACGCCGTCGGCCGCCGCACACCGCTGCTGGCCGGGCTCGCGCTGTTCACCGCGGGCTCGGTCGTCGCCGCGCTCGCCCCGTCCATGGCGGTCCTCGTGGCCGCCCGGCTGCTGCAGGCCGCGGGCGGCGCGGTCACCGTCGTCGTCGCCAACAGCTCGGTGCGCGACCGCGCCGAGGGCGACGCCGCGACCCGGCTCTACGCCGCGCTGATGGTGGTGGTCGCCGTCGCGCCGATCATCGCGCCCGCGGCGGGCGGTGCCCTCGACGACGCCGCGGGCTGGCGCGCGGTCTTCGTGGCGCTGGCCGTGCTCGGCGCGCTCACCCTCGCCGCGGCGGCCCGGTTCCTGCCCGAGTCCCTGCCGGTCGGCGCGCGCACGCCGTTCCGGCCGGGGGCGACGCTGCGCGGGTACGGCTCGCTGCTGCGCGACCGTGCGTTCGTCGTACCGGCCGCCGCGATCTGCACCGTCTTCGGCTTCCTGTTCGCCTACATCGGAGGTGCGTCGTACGTGTACCGCGGCGCCTACGGCCTGGGCGCCTCGGAGTTCGGGCTGCTGTTCGGGGCGACCGCGGTCGCCGTCGCCGTCGGGGCCGGCGCCGCACACGTGCTGGCCGACCGGCTCCCCGGACGGACGAACGCGGTGCTCGGCGCGGCGCTGATCGTCGCCGGGGCGGTCGGCGCCGCCCTCGCCGCCGTCGCCGGGCTGCCGATCGGGGTGCTCGCCGTGTCCTTCGCCGTCGCCCTGGCCGGGCTCGGGATCACCGAGCCGGTCCTGATGGGTGCGGCCATGAACGCCCGCTCGGAGGGCCTCGGGTCGGCGAGCGCGGTGCTCGGGGCGTGCCAGTTCGTGCTGGGGGCGGTGGGCACCGCCGCCGCGGGTGTCGCGGCCGCCGCGGGGCCCGTCGTCTGGACCGGTCTGCTGCTCGGCATCGCCGTCGTCGCCGTCCTGCTCACGCTCGCACTGCCCCGGGCACGTATTCCTGCCGGAGACCGATCCCACGGGGTCGCATGAGCGCGCAACGGCCCGGGTAGCCGAGGGCCATGACTGTTCCCACGATCAAGCTGAACGACGGCCGCGAGATCCCCCAGCTCGGCTTCGGCGTCTTCCAGATCGAGCCCGGTGACACCGCGGAGAAGGTCAGGGCGGCCCTCGATGTCGGCTACCGCCACATCGACACCGCGCAGATGTACGGCAACGAGGAGGGCGTCGGCAAGGCCATCGCCGACTCCGGCATCCCGCGCGACGAGCTGTGGATCACCACCAAGCTGAACAACGACGGGCACGGCCGGGAGGCGGCGGTGAGCAGGCTCGACGAGAGCCTCACCAAGCTCGGCCTCGACCACGTGGACCTGTACCTCATCCACTGGCCGCGCCCGAAGGAGAACCGCTACGTCGAGACCTGGCAGGGCCTCGAGGACGCGCAGAAGGCGGGCAAAGCGCTGTCGATCGGCGTCTCGAACTTCCAGCCCGGCCACCTCGACCGGCTGGCGGAGGAGACCTCCACGGTCCCCGCGATCAACCAGATCGAGTTCCACCCGCACCTGGTGCAGCGCGAGCTGCGCGAGTACCTCCAGCAGCACGACATCGCGCTGGAGGCGTGGAGCCCGATCGGTCAGGGCAAGGGCCTGCTCGACGCGCCCGAGCTGAAGGAGATCGCCGAGCGGGTCGGCAAGTCCGCCGCGCAGGTCGTGCTCCGCTGGCACATCCAGCTCGGGAACATCGTCTTCCCGAAGTCGAACAACCCGGAGCGGATCAAGGAGAACTCCGAGATCTTCGACTTCGCGCTGAGCGAGGACGACATCGCCGCCGTCGAGAAGCTCCACACCGGCGAGCGCATCGGCCCGGACCCCGACGACTTCGGCTGATCCGGTGGGGGTGACGGGTGTCACCGTCCGGCATCTGCGGAGGGCACGGCGCCACGGGTCACCCGACCGGGGACGCGGACGGGCCGGCGCGGTGGACGTGTGCGCCCGCGTCCGTACGGTGGGGACGATGTTGGCGATCACCGAGAACGCCGCCGAGGCGATCAGGACCCTGAGCACCGACGCGGAGCTGCCCGACGACGGCGGCCTGCGCATCTCCGCGCCCGACCCGGCGCAGGGCCTCGAACTGGCCCTCGCGCAGGAGGGCGACACGCAGGACACCGTGCTGCGCGGGGAGGGCATCACCGTCTTCCTCGAGCCGGCCGCGGCGGAGCTCCTGGACGACAAGGTCCTCGACGTCCAGCCCGTGGCGACCGAGCAGGGCGAGCAGGAGCTGCGCTTCGCGATCGTCGAGCAGCCCGAGACCGCCTGACCCACCCCCGACACCGACGTCGTGGCCCCGCCGGGAACCCGGTGGGGCCACGGCCGTCTCAGAGCTCGGTGACGGTCCCGTCGCGGACGTCCCAGCGGCGGGTGGCGCGCACCGTGTCGAGCATCCGCCGGTCGTGGGTCACCAGCAGGACGGTCCCGTCGAAGTCCTCGACCGCCTGCTCCAGCTGTTCGATGGCGGGCAGGTCGAGGTGGTTGGTCGGCTCGTCGAGCACCAGCAGGTTCACCCCGCGCGCCTGCAGCAGCGCCAGCGCGGCGCGGGTCCGCTCGCCCGGCGAGAGCGACGACGTCGTCCGCAGCACCTGGTCCGCGCCCAGGGAGAACTTCGCGAGCAGCGTCCGCACCTCGGACTCGGGCCAGTCCGGCACCTGCTCGCCGAACGCGCGCAGCAGCGTCGCGTCCCCGAGGAAGGCGCCGCGGGCCTGGTCGATCTCGCCGACCAGCACCCCCGAGCCGAGCCCCGCCGAGCCCGAGTCCGGGGCGATCCGGCCGAGCAGCAGCCCGAGCAACGTCGACTTGCCCGCCCCGTTCGCGCCGGTGACGACGACCCGGTCCGCCCAGCCCACCTGCACCGTGGCCGGGCCGAACGCGAAGTCCCCGCGCCGCACGGCGGCGGCGTCGGCCCGCGCGACGACCGACCCGGACCGGGGTGCGGAGGCGATCTCCATCCGCAGCTCCCACTCCTTGCGGGGCTCCTCCACGACCTCCAGCCGCTCGATCGCCCGCTCGGTCTGCCGGGCCTTCGCGGCCTGCTTCTCGCTGGACTCCTGGCGCTGCGCGCGGACGTTCTTGTCCGGGTCCTTCGTCTTGCGCCGGGCGTTGCGCACGCCCTGGGCCATCCAGTTGCGCTGCATGACCGCGCGCTGCTGGAGGGTCCCGAGCTTCCCGGCGTACTCCTCGTAGTCCTCGCGGGCGTGCCGGCGGGCCACCTCGCGCTCGGCGAGGTAGGACTCGTAGCCGCCGTCGTAGACGTCGATCCGCTGCTGGACCAGGTCCAGCTCGACGATCCGGTTCACCGTGCGTGCCAGGAACTCCCGGTCGTGGCTGACCAGCACCGTCGGCGTGCCCTGCCGGGCCAGGCCGCCCACGAACCGCTCCAGCCGCTCCAGGCCGTCGAGGTCGAGGTCGTTGGTGGGCTCGTCGAGCAGCAGCAGGTCGTAGCGGGACAGCAGCAGCGCCGCGAGGTTCGCCCGCGCCGCCTGCCCGCCGGACAGCCCGGTCATCGGGGCGTCCGGGCCGACCGCCAGCCCGACCTCGCGCAGCACCTCACCGGAGCGCTCGTCGAGGTCGGCGCCGCCGAGGGCCAGCCAGCGGTCCAGCGCGGCGGCGTAGCGGTCGTCGGCGCCGGGGGTGCCCGACGCCAGCCCCTCCGCCTCGGCGTCCATCGTCGCCTGCGCGTCGGCGACGCCGGTCCGGCGCGCCAGGAACCCGGCGACCGTCTCCCCGGGACGCCGGTCGGGCTCCTGCGGCAGGTGCCCGACGGTCGCGTCGGGCGGGCCGAGGGTCAGCGACCCGTCGTCCGGGGGCCGCGAGCCGGCCAGCACCGTCAGCAGGGTGGACTTGCCGGCGCCGTTGGCACCGACCAGCCCGATGACGTCGCCGGGCGCGACGACGAGGTCCAGCCCGGAGAACAGGGGTCGGTCGCCGTGGCCCGCGGCCAGGCCCGTCACGTGAAGGGTCGCGCTCATGTCGAGCGCAGACGCTACCCCTACAGGTTCGCCCCGAAGAGCCGGTGCAGGGCGTCCCAGTGCCGCTGCTCGGCGTCGTCGTCGTGGGTGGGGGCGTCCGGCACCGCGAAGCCGTGCGCCGCCGGGTAGGTCTCCAGGGTCGCCGGCACCCCGGCCGCGGACAGCGCGTCGCCGAGGCGCTGCTTCTGCTCGTCGGGGAAGGAGTCGTCGTCGGTCGCGCCGGCCACGTAGACCTCGGCCCGGATGCGGTCGGCGAGCTGGTGCACGCTGGCCGGGTCGTCGGTGGCGAGGTTGCCCCCGTGGAACGACGCCGCGGCCGCGACCCGCTCCGGCTGCGTCGCGGCGGTGCGCAGGCTCATCACCCCGCCCATGCAGTAGCCGGTGGTGCCGACCGCCCTGCCGCCGACCTCGGGCCGCTCCAGCAGCGCGGTCACCCACGCCTCGGCGTCGACGGCGACGAACTCGGGCGTCAGCGAGCCCACCATCCCCATCAGCCGGGCCCGCTCGGGCTTGTCGGAGAACACGGTGGCGAAGTCGAACGGGGCCCAGTCGCCGTGCCGGTGGTAGACGTCGGGCAGCAGCACCGCGTACCCGAGCGACGCCAGGTGCGCGGCCATGTCGTGGATGGCCGGCCGGACACCGCCGGCGTCGGGGTAGAGGAGCACGCCCGGCCACGGGCCGTCGCCGTCCGGGGTGTGCAGGGTGGCGGCGGCGTCGCCGTCGGGGGTGCTGATCGTGAAGTCGGTGCGCGGCACGGGTCCGGCCTCCCGGGGGTGATCGACGGGTCGCACCCGTTCTACGCCCCCGGGAGCCGTTCCGCCGGACCGCGGCGCGGTTCGGGTGGTACGTACCGGATCAGGTCCTGGTCAGCGCGTCGTCGTCGTCGAGACGCCGGGTGCGGGTCTCCGAGTAGCTCGCCACGGCGATGATCGTGACCACCGACGCGATCGCGATGTACACCGCGATCGAGTAGCCGGTACCCGTCGCGACCAGCAGCGACGCCGCGATCAGCGGGGCCAGGCCGCCCGCGAACACCGACGCCAGCTGGTAGCCGATCGAGATGCCCGAGTAGCGCACCTTGGTACCGAACAGCTCGGACAGGAACGCCGCCTGCGGGCCGTACATCGCGCCGTGCAGCACCAGCCCGACCGTCACCGCGACGGCGGTGAGGGCGAAGCTCTGCGTGTCCACCAGGAAGAAGAACACGAACGCCCAGATGCCGACGCCGGCGGCGCCGAACAGGTACACCGGCTTGCGGCCGACCCGGTCGGAGACCGCACCCCACATCGGGGTGGTCACCAGGTGCACCGCGGCACCGATCAGCACCGCGCCCAGCACGAACGACGACGGCAGCCCGAACTGCTCCTTCACGTACGTCGAGATGACGATCGTGAAGATGTAGTACGAGACGTTCTCGGCGAACCGGGCGCCCATCGCGGTCAGGACCTCGCGCGGGTAGAGCCGCAGGACGTCCAGGATCGGCATGGTGTCCTTCTCGCCGGCCGCGGCGCGCGCGGCCGCCCTGGCCTGCGCCTCCCGGAAGACCGGCGACTCCTCGACGGCGAGGCGGACGTAGAGGCCGATGAGCACCAGCACCGCGGACAGCAGGAACGGGATCCGCCAGCCCCAGGCCAGGAACGCCTCCTCGGACTGGACCAGCGCCATGATCGCGAGCAGGCCGTTGGCCAGCAGCTGCCCGGCCGGGGCACCCGCCTGCGGCCAGCTCGCCCAGAACCCACGGTGTTCGGGCCTGCCGTGCTCGGACACGATGAGGACCGCGCCGCCCCACTCACCGCTCAGCGCGAAGCCCTGGACCAGCCGCAGCACGACGAGCAGCAGCGGCGCGGCGATCCCGATCGTGGCGTAGGCCGGGAGAAGGCCGATCGCGAACGTCGAGGCGCCCATCATCATCAGCGACAGGACCAGCAGCTTCTTGCGGCCGATCTTGTCGCCGTAGTGGCCGAAGACCAGGCCGCCCACCGGGCGCGCGACGAAGCCGACCGCGAACGTGCCGAGCGACAGCAGGGTCCCGGTCGCGCCGTCGGACTCGGGGAAGAACACCGCCGGGAACACCAGGGCGGCGGCGACGCCGTAGAGGAAGTAGTCGTACCACTCGACGGTCGTGCCCAGCATGCTCCCCGCGACGACCTTTGCGATCGGCGTGTGCGGCTGGTCGGACGCCGGTGGCGTCGGTGATCCCGGCGCGGTGGCGCCGGCGTGCGTGTCGGACACGGTCCCTCCCCGTCGACGGACTTCTGCGGTGGCGTCACGGTAGGGCCGTCGTGCGCCGTTTTCACCGGTTCCGGCCACATCGGTACCTCGACCGTGACGTGCCCCGGCCACACCCGGTCGCGACTGCGCGGCAGACTGGGCCACATGGCCGACCTGCTGCCCCTGCCGGAGGACTTCGACCGGGCGCTGGTCGTCGTCGCCCATCCCGACGACATGGAGTACGGCGGCTCCGGCGCCGTCGCCCGGTGGACCGCGCAGGGCCGCGAGGTCGTCTACCTGCTGGTGACCCGTGGCGAGGCGGGCATCGACACGATGGACCCCGCCGAGTGCGGACGCGTGCGCGAGGCCGAGCAGCGTGCGGCCTGCGCCGCCGTCGGCGTCAC
Organism: Pseudonocardia sp. ICBG162; assembly: GCF_020496225.1. Lineage (NCBI taxonomy): Bacteria > Bacillati > Actinomycetota > Actinomycetes > Pseudonocardiales > Pseudonocardiaceae > Pseudonocardia > Pseudonocardia sp. ICBG162. The sequence continues at coordinate 683,269 of NZ_JAHLJD010000031.1, read as the reverse complement.
CACGTGCGAGTTCCTCGACCACCCCGACGGGCTCGTCGAGTACTCGGTGGCGCTGCGCCGCGACATCGCCGCCGCGATCCGCAGGCACCGCCCGCAGCTGGTGGTGACCGGCAACTTCCGCGAGTTCTGGGACGCCGGCGAGACGCTCAACCAGGCCGACCACGTCGCGGTCGGACGGGCGACGGTCGACGCCGTCCGGGACGCGGCGAACCGCTGGCTGTTCCCCGAGGCGGGGGAGCGCTGGGACGGGGTCACCGGCCTCGCCGCGGCCTCCTCGCCCGCCGCGCGGCACGCCGTCGACATCTCCGAGCACCTCGACGCCGCCGTCGCGTCGCTGTCCGCGCACCGCGCCTACCTCGACGGGCTGGGCGGCGGCCCGATGACCGACCCCGGCACGTTCCTGCGCGCGGCCGCCGAGCGGACGGCGGAGCAGCTGCCCGGGGCCACCGCGGCCACCCCGTTCGAGTACCTGCGGCCCTGAACCGGCCGCAACGCCGATGATCCGCGCCTCAGCCGACCGGCCTCGGTGGGGATCGCGGGCAGTACGCCGGTACCGTCGTGGTGAGGGGTGATGGGGTGAACGGCTCGACCGCGCAGGCGCGCGTCCTCGTCGACGAGCTGGCGCGGGCCGGTGTCACCGACGCGGTCCTGTGCCCCGGCTCCCGCAACGCGCCACCCGCGTTCGCGCTGGCCCGGGCCGACGAGCGGGGCACGGTTCGGCTGCACGTGCGCATCGACGAACGCGCCGCGGGCTTCCTCGCGCTGGGTCTGTCGCTGGCGTCGGGCCGGCCGGTCCCGGTCGTCGTCACGTCCGGGACGGCCGCGGCGAACCTGCACCCCGCGGTGCTGGAGGCGTCGCACTCGGGGGTCCCGCTGCTGGTCCTGACCGCGGACCGGCCGCCGGAGCTGGTCGGCACCGGCGCCAGCCAGACCGTCGACCAGACCGGTCTGTACGGCGGCGCGGTGCGCTGGGCGGGCGCGCTGCCGGTGCCCGTGGGCACCACCGAGCCGGAGGCGCGGCGCTGGCGGGCGGTCGTCGCGCGGATGCTCGCCGCGGCCACCGGTGCCGGTGCGGGCGCGCCCGGTCCGGTGCACCTGGACCTGCCCTACACCGACCCGCTCGTGCCCGACGACGACCCGGCCGGGCCGGACACCGGGCACCACGACGCCGGTCTGCCGGGCGCGGACCTGCCCGCCGGGCGGCCCGGCGGTGCGCCGTGGACCGCGGTGACCCGCCCGGTCCGCACGCTGCCCCCGCTGGAGCTCGACCCGGGGGCGCGCACGCTCGTCGTCGCCGGGGCGGGCGGGCCCGCCGCGGACCCCGGCCTGCTCGGCGGGGCCCCGGTGGTCGCGGAGCCGTCGTCGTGCTGGTGGGCGCACGCGCTGCGCACCGGGCCGTGGCTGCTCGACCGGCCGGAGCTGCGTCCCACCCAGGTCGTCGTGGTCGGCAGGCCCACCCTGCACCGGGGCGTCGCCGCGCTGCTCGCCGACCCGTCGGTGGCGGTGTTCGCCGACCCCGGTCCGGACGGCGCCCCGTGGACCGACGTCGCCGGCACGGTCCGGGCCGTCGGTGCGCTGCCCGCGCTGTCCCCGCCCGAGGACTGGGTGCGGTCCTGGCGCGACGCGGACCGGGCCGCGGGCAAGTCCCTCGACACCGCGCTCGACGACGGCACCGCCGCCGGCGCACCCGGCCTGCGGCTGGCCCGCGACCTCGTCGCCGCCCAGCCCGACGGCGGGCAGCTCGTCCTCGGCTCGTCGAACCCGGTGCGCGACGTCGCGCTGGCCGCCGTGCCCCGCCCCGGGCTCACCGTGCGGTCGAACCGCGGGGTCGCGGGCATCGACGGGACGGTGTCGACCGCCCTCGGCGCCGCGCTCGCCCACCCGGGCCCGACGGCGCTGCTGCTCGGCGACCTCACGCTGCTGCACGACACCACCGGGCTGGTCGTCGGCCCGGGGGAGCCGTCCCCGGACCTGACCGTCACCGTCCTCGACGACGACGGCGGCGGCATCTTCCACCTGCTCGAACAGGGCGGTCCGGCGCACGCCCACGCCTTCGAGCGCGTCTTCGGCACGCCGACCGGCGTCGATCTCGTCGCCCTGGCCCGGGCTGCGGGCTGGCGGGCGGCCGACTGGGGCGGCGACGTGGGCGAGCTCGCGGCCCGCCCCGGCTCGGGACGGCGGCTGGTCCGGGTCGCGGCGCACCGCGCCGGGCTGCGCGACGCGCACGCCGAGCTCCGCCGGGTGGTCGCCGCGGCGCTGGACTGAGCCGGTCCCGACAGTGTCCGGGGCACGCCGCCGGGTCCGGCCGGACGGGGCACCGGACCGGGCCGGGCCGGGCTCAGCCCTCCAGGGACTCGCGGACCGCGCGCATCTTGGCGGCGGCCTCGCGCACCTCGCCGTCGGGCTCGGAGTCGGCGACGATCCCGCACCCGGCGAACAGCCGCGCCGTGCGTCCCTGCAGCTCGGCGCAGCGCAGCGCGATGCCCATCTCGCCCGCGCCCTCGGCGTCGACCCAGCCGACCGGGCCCGCGTAGCGGCCGCGGTCGAGACCCTCGATCTCGGAGATCAGCGCCGTCGCGTCCGGGGTCGGGGTGCCGCCGACGGCGGCGGTCGGGTGCACCGCGCCGATCAGCGTCAGCAGCGACGCGGGCCGGGCCGGGTCGAGGCGGGCGTGCACGTCGCTGGACAGGTGCGACACGTTCGGCAGGGTCAGCACCGACGGCGCGTCCGGCACGTGCAGCTCGGCCACCAGCGGGCGCAGCGACGCGGCGAGGGAGTCCACGGCGTAGGCGTGCTCGCGGCGGTCCTTCGACGAGCCGATCAGCGCGCCCGCGGTGTCGGCGTCCGGTCCGGAGCCGGGCCACATCGTGCCCGCCAGCACCCGCGACTCCACGGTCCGCCCGCGCAGCCGCAGCAGCAGCTCGGGGGTGGCGCCGACCAGGCCGTCGACGGCGTAGCTCCAGCACGTCGGGTAGCGCCGGGCGAGGCCGCGGAGCAGGAACCGGGGGTCCAGCGGGCGGTCGGCGACGGCGAGCAGGTCGTGCGCGAGCACCACCTTCTCCAGCTCCCCGTCGCGCATCCGCCCGACCGCCGCGGCGACGGCGGCCCGGTACCGGTGCGCGGAGACCTGGCCGTCGGCGTAGCGCAGCCGTCCGCTGGGGCGCACCGGCGACGGGACCGGCAGCCTGCCCGGGGTCTCCGGTGCGTCGGCGGGGGTGATCTCGGTGATCCAGGCGCGGTGCCCGCGCCGCCCGACGATCACCCGCGGCACGACGAGCACCGAGCCCGGGCAGCCGTCGGCGAAGGTGAACGAGGCGAACGCGAGGGCGCCGGTGCCGGGGAGACGGACGTCGTCGTAGCCGGCGCCGGCGTCGAGCCGGTCGACCACGCGGCGCCACCAGCGGTCGGCCTCGGCGAAGCGCTCGGGTCCCGACGCGGTGAACCGCGCGACCTCGCCCCAGCCGACCACGCCCTCGCCGTCGCGCACCCAGGACAGCGCCCCGGCGTCGGCGGGCAGCACGTCCAGCAGCCGCCCGTCGAGCCGCAGCGGGCGTGTCCGGACGCGCAACGCGGTGCTGGCCGGTGCGACGGTCACCCTTCGAGAGTAGGCAACTTCCTCCGCGGGGGCGGGCGCCAGGGTGGGAGGCACCGGACACACCCGGGTGCCGGAGCGCTCCTAGAATCGGGTCCCGTGACCAGTCCGAGCGGCCGTCCCACCGGCGATGTGCTGACCGAGACCTCGGCCGTCGCGGCCCGGCTCATCGGCCGGACGCGGTACCACCTGCCCGAGATCGTCCTGGCCGTCGCGCTGGCGTGGACGCTGGTGGCGCTGGTGGCGCTGGGGGGTGCGTTCCTGGAGGACGCGGCGATCGACGGCAACCGCGGCACCACCGCCGCGACCGTCCTCGACGGCTCGGACTACTGGCGGACCCTGGTCAGCTTCGTCGACGACGAGGGCCGGCTGCAGACCCCGGCGGCGGGCATCTCCTACCCGGTCGGGCTCACCCCGGGCGAGAACATCTACGTCGAGTACGACACCGCCGACCCGACGCACGTGCGCGTCGCGGGCCGCACCGCCGTCGACGGGATCCTCCCGGTCGCCGGGCTGATCGCGGGCGGCTGGGTGCTCCTCGGGCCGCTGTACGTGTGGCTGCGCCGCCGCCGGGCCCGCACCGGCACCGTCTGACCGCCCCCGCACCGGACCGCCCCGCACCGGGCTCAGCCCTGCCAGAGCGCCCCGACCTCGGCGGCGACCTGCGGTGCGGCGACGAGCAGCCCGCCCTCGGGCAGCGGCGTCGACCGGCCGTCGCGGCCCAGCACCAGCGCGCCGGCCTCGGTGGCCAGGCAGAGCGCCCCGGCGACGTCCCACTCGTGGTAGCGGGTCAGCACCGCGGCGACGGCGTTGCCCAGCGCGACCTGGGTGATCGCCAGCGCGGCCGAGCCGAGCACCCGCACGCCGACGTGCGCTGCGCGGGCGCGTTCGACGAACCCGGGGTCGGGGTCCTCGGCGCAGATCAGCGACCCGGCGACCCGGGCGGTGCGCCGCGACGGCACCGGCACGCCGTTGGCCCGGAAGCCGCGTCCGCGGGCGGCGGCGTAGATCTGCCCGCGGCCCGGGTCGGCGACGACGCCCACGGCCGGGCCGTCGCCGTCGACCAGGGCCAGGCTGTAGGCACACCAGGGCAGGCCCGCGACGTAGTTCGCGGTGCCGTCGACCGGGTCGACGACCCAGCGCAGCGGTGCGGTGTCGGCACCGGCGTCGGCGCCGAACTCCTCGCCGACGACCGGGCAGCCGGGGAACTCCGCGGCCAGCACCCGGCGGGTGTGCCGCTCCAGGGTGCGGTCGGTGTCGGTGACCCAGTCGAACGGGTTGGCCTTGGCCGACGCGTCGAGCGATCCGGTGTGGTCGCGACCCAGCGTCGCGGTGATCACCTCGGCGGCGTCGTTGGCCAGCCGGCCCGCGGTCTCGAGCGCGCGGGAGAGCAGTGCCGGGTCCACCGGCCGGGGGGACGGCACCGGGGGCGGCGCCGCGTGTGGCGGGGTGTGGGGCACGGCCGTCATGCGACCCGAGTGTCCGGGCGGGTGATGTCCCGGCGACGACGCGCGGGTGTCCACCTTGTGCCGGACGTGCCAACTCGTGACCCGCCCACCCGATGTTCGCCCAGGGTTGGGTGGTTGATCACGCCAGGGACCCGGCCCGCTGTCCCGCCCCCGTCACCGTTCCGGCCGTGCGCGTCGCAATCGTCTCGGAATGCTTCCTGCCGGTGGTCAACGGCGTCACCAACTCGGTGCTGCGGGTGTGCGAGCACCTGCGGGCAGGGGGTCACGACGTCGTGGTGATCGCGCCGGGCACCGGGGAGCCGGACTCCCACGAGGGGATCCCGGTCGTCCGGATCCCGGCCGTCGAGCTGCCGGTGGTGAACTCGATGCCGGTCGGGGTGCCCAGCAGGCGGATCCTGACCGCACTGCGCCGGTTCCGGCCGGACGTGGTGCACCTGGCGGCGCCGTTCGTCGTCGGGGCGCGGGGGCTGGCGGGGGCGCGGCGCCTCGGCGTGCCGACGGTCGCGATCTACCAGACCGACGTCGCCGGGTTCGCCTCCGCGTACGGGCTCGGGCTGACCGCACGGGCCGCGTGGCGCTGGACCTGCCGGCTGCACGGCATGGCCGACCGGACCCTCGCGCCGTCGAGCTGGGCGACCGGGGCCCTGCGCGAGCGCGGCGTCCCGCGGGTGCACCAGTGGGCGCGCGGCGTCGACACCCGCCGGTTCACCCCGTCCAAGCGCAGCGACGCACTGCGACGACAGCTCGCCCCGAACGGCGAGCGGCTCGTCGGCTTCGTCGGCCGCCTCGCCCCGGAGAAGCAGGTCGAGCGGCTCGCCGTGCTGGGGGAGCTGCCCGGGACGCGGCTGGTCGTCGTCGGCGACGGCCCCAGCGCCGACGGGCTGCGCGAGCGGCTGCCCTCGGCGGCGTTCCTCGGGCACCGCGGCGGCGACGAGCTCGCGCAGATCTACGCCAGCCTCGACGTGTTCGTCCACACCGGGCAGGCCGAGACGTTCTGCCAGGCCGTGCAGGAGGCACTCGCCTCGGGCGTCCCGGTGGTCGCGCCCGACGCGGGCGGCCCGCGCGACCTCGTGCTGCCCGACCGCACCGGCTACCTCGTGGCGCCCCGCCCCGACGGCGGGGAGCCCGGCGACCCGGCCACCGATGCCGCCGACCGCGAGCTGGTCGGGGCGGTCGCCGCGCTGTGCGAGCCGCAGCGCAACCGGGAGTTCGGCCTGGCCGCCCGCCAGTCGGTGCTGCGCCGCACCTGGACCGCGGTCGGCGACGAGCTGCTCGCCCACTACGGCGACGTGCTCCGCGCCGCGGCCCCGGAGCGCGTCGCGGCCTGACCCGAGGCCGGGCGGGCTCCGTAGTCGTGCGGATCCATGACCGCGGCCCGGCGGCGACGGTGGACCCATGAGTCGCACCGTCGTCGTCGCGCCCCGTGGTGAGCTCGCCACGGTCGACACCTCCGCCACCGTCCGCCTGATGTCCCGGCTGCTCGACCCCGCGCCCGCGGTCCGTGCCGCCGCCCGCGCCGAGGTCCTCGACGCCCCGCACCGGCAGATGCCGCCGGTGCTGTTCGCGCTGTCGGAGAACCTCGTCGCCGACGGCGCGATGCCCGAGGCCGCCCGCTGGTTCTACGCGGGCCAGCTGCGGGCCCGCTACGACGCCTGCCGCTGCACCGACACCACCGCCGCCCAGGCGCTGGCCGTGCTGCGCGACCGGTTCGGTGAGCCGGTGAACCGCTGGGCCTTCGCCGACCCGGCCCGGGTCCGCCGGGCCGCGATCCGCGCCGTCGCCTGGGACCGGGCGGCGCCGCACGACTACGACCACCGCTGGATCGCCCTGCACGGCATGGGCGCCTTCACCGGTGACGGCAACGGCGTCAGCACGCCGTCGGCCGAGTGGGCGGGCGTCGCCGCCCGGGTCCGCGCCGACTACCTGAGCGGCCTGCGTGAGGTGCTGCGCGAGCAGTTCGGGCAGCAGTTCGGGCAGCGGTGAGGCGGCGGCCGGGTCGGTAGGCTGTGCCCGTGTCCCGCGCCGAGCTCGACAAGAACCCGACCGACGTCGCCCGCATGTTCGACGGCGTCGCCCGGCGCTACGACCTGACCAACACCGCGCTGTCGGGCGGCCAGGACCGCTACTGGCGGATCCAGACCCGCCGGGCCCTCGGCCTGCGCCCCGGCGAGAAGGTCCTCGACCTCGCCGCGGGCACCGCGGTCTCGACCGTCGAGCTGGCGAAGGACGGCGCCTGGTGCGTCGCCGCGGACTTCTCCCTCGGCATGCTGCGTGCGGGCGCCCGCCGCGACGTCCCGAAGGCCGCCGCCGACGCGCTGCACCTGCCCTTCGCCGACGGCAGCTTCGACGCCGTCACCATCTCCTTCGGCCTGCGCAACGTGAACGACACCGTCGCCGGCCTGCGCGAGATGGCCCGCGTGACCCGCCCCGGCGGCCGCCTGGTCGTCTGCGAGTTCTCGACGCCGACCTGGGCTCCCTTCCGCGTGCTCTACCAGAACGCGGTGCTCGGCCACGCCCTCCCGGCGATCGCCCGGACGGTCTCCTCGAACCCCGAGGCCTACCTGTACCTGGCCGAGTCGATCCGGGACTGGCCCGACCAGCCCGCACTCGCCGGGAAGATCGCCGACGCCGGCTGGGAGCGCCCCGCCTGGCGGAACCTGACCTTCGGCGCCGTCGCGCTGCACCGGGCGTACAAGCCGGCCTGAGCCCCGCCGCCCTGCCCTGCCCGGCCCCGTTCCTCGTGGACGGGCCCTGCGGAGGGGCCTGCGGCACAGGGGGCCGACGTCGTGACGGAGCCGGGCGCGCTGTGCACGGGTGGTCGCGGTGGCGGCCGGGCGGTTGTCCGTGCACCGGCTCGCGCCCCCACAGCGGGCCCACTCCGCTGCAGAACCCTTCACACGGTGAAGGGTCTCCGCGCGGTCAGGGCCCCGGTCGGGCGAATCCGCTTACCGGGTAAGCGAGTTCAGAGCAGGGAGGGCCCGGGATGGCGTCCCCCTGCCACGCGGCGAGGCGCGCGGCGATCAGCGGCGCAGCGGTCGGCCCGGTGCGGCCCCGCCGGCCCGCGGATCGCGCACCGGCCGTCACCACCCACTGACCCCGCGTCGAAGGGCGTTGCGCCGCAAGGAGTCCCGCGCCATCGCCCGATCCGCCCACGCGATCACGGCGGTGTCGTCCTACACTGCTCGCGCAGTTCGTGAACTTTTTCACAAGGGTGGTGGGAGACGCGCGACCCGGAGCGCGCCGACCTGCGCGGATGCGGATCACATGTGACCCGTACCCCGTCACAGGTAAGGCTCGCCTGGGTTCTTGGTCACAGGGGACCGGACATAGGGTCGCCGCGACCGGCTCGTCGATCACCACCAACGACGGTGGCGCCGCGACAACGAAGGTGTAGGAATGCTCGATCCCTATCTCCCGCTCGTCCTGCTGTTCGTGTTGGCGGCGGGCTTCGCGGTGTTCTCGGTCGCCTCCGCGCCGTTGATCGGTCCGCGCCGGTTCAACCGGGCCAAGCTGGACTCCTACGAGTGCGGTATCGAGCCCTCGCCGCAGCCGGTCGTCGGCGGCGGTCGCGTGCCGGTCGCCTACTACCTCACGGCGATGCTGTTCATCCTGTTCGACATCGAGCTGGTGTTCATGTACCCGTACGCCGTCGTCGCCGATGCGGTCGGCGTCTTCGGGTTCGTGGCCATCACGCTCTACATCGCCACGATCGCCTTCGCGTACGCCTATGAATGGCGTCGCGGCGGGCTCGAGTGGAGCTGAGGCCGTCATGGGACTCGAGGAGAACCTGCCCAGCGGCGTCCTGCTGACCAACGTCGAGAAACTGGTCAACTGGACCCGGAAGTCGTCGCTCTGGCCTGCCACGTTCGGCCTGGCCTGCTGCGCCATCGAGATGATGACCACCGGCGCCCCGCGCTACGACCTCGCCCGGTTCGGCATGGAGGTCTTCCGGGCCTCGCCGCGCCAGGCGGACCTGATGATCGTCGCGGGCCGCGTGAGCAACAAGATGGCGCCGGTCCTGCGCCAGATCTACGACCAGATGCCCGAGCCGCGCTGGGTGCTCGCCATGGGCGTGTGCGCCAGCTCCGGCGGCATGTTCAACAACTACGCGATCGTCCAGGGCGTGGACCACGTCGTCCCGGTCGACATGTACCTGCCCGGCTGCCCGCCGCGGCCGGAGATGCTGATCGACGCGATCCTCAAGATCCACGCCAAGATCATGGACGAGCCGCTCGGCCCGAAGCGGGCCGCCGAGCTCGCCGAGTCCGGGTACCGGACGCCGATGGTGCCCTCGTCGGTCAAGTACGCGCCGAAGCACAAGCAGCTCGGGGCGCTGAAGACCACGCACACCCCCGACGTCCCGAACTACCTGGAGCCGGGCTCGCAGCCCAAGCCGGCCCCGAACGCGCTCGCGCCGGGGGAGACCCTGGAGCTGCCGTCGCTGGCCGACGCCGCCCGCGGAGGTGACGCGAAGTGACCGAGCCGACCGGCACCTCCAAGGACGGGGCCGAGCCCACCGGCGGCGCGCACTCGTCGTCGCAGGAGAGCGGCGCCGCGGCCGAGGAGCAGCGGGCGGCGGGCGGCGAGGCCCCCGGCGACCTGGCCGCTCCCGAGGACGCGGCCACCCCCTCCGACGCGCTGGGCGGCGCCCGCCCCGCGCAGAAGATGACCGAGACCCGTACGCGCTCGGGCATGTTCGGCGTCCGCGGCTCCGGCGACACCTCCGGCTACGGCGGCCTGCGCCTGCAGGGCTGGGCCCCGGCCCCGGCCGAGCGGCCCTTCGGCGGCTGGTTCGACGAGTTCGCCGACGAGCTCGGCGCGGCCCTCGACGAGCGCGGCGTCCCGCGCGCTGCGATCGAGCAGGTCACGATCGACCGCGACGAGATGACCCTCTACGTCGAGCCCGCCCGGCTGCACGAGGTCGCCCGCACCCTGCGCGACGACCCGGGCCTGCGCTTCGAGTTCTGCTCCGGCGTGTCCGGTGTGGACTACTCGGCGCCGGACGGCGCTCCGGTCGACCGGCCGCTGCACGTCGTCTACCACCTGCTGTCGATGACCTACCGGCGCCGGGTGCGCCTGGAGGTCGCGCTCGACATCGAGAACCCGCACGTCATGAGCGTCGTCGACGTCTACCCGACGGCCGACTGGCACGAGCGCGAGACCTGGGACATGTACGGCGTCGTCTTCGACGGCCACCCGGCGCTGACCCGGATCCTCATGCCGGACGACTGGGACGGCCACCCCCAGCGCAAGAGCTACCCGCTGGGCGGCATCCCCGTGGAGTACAAGGGCGCGGAGATCCCCCCGCCCGATGAGCGGAGGGCCTACTCGTGACGACTGACGCCGACCCCACCACCGCCGACGCCACCACCGACCCGTACGCCGCGCCCGGCCGGGAGACCACCGAGGGCACGGTCTACACCGTCACCGGCGGCGACTGGGACGACCTGCTCGAGGCCGAGCACGACGACCGCATCGTCATCAACATGGGCCCGCAGCACCCGTCGACGCACGGGGTGCTGCGCCTGGTCCTGGAGCTGGAGGGCGAGACCGTCACCCAGGGCCGCGCGGTCATCGGCTACCTGCACACCGGTATCGAGAAGAACTGCGAGTACCGGACCTGGACCCAGGGTGTCACCTTCGTGACCCGCGCGGACTACCTGTCCCCGCTGTTCAACGAGGGCGCCTACTGCATGGCCGTCGAGAAGCTGCTGGGCGTCGAGGTCCCGCAGCGGGCCGAGCACCTGCGGGTGCTGCTCTGGGAGCTGAACCGGATCGGCTCGCACCTGGTCGCGCTGGCGACCGGCGGCATGGAGCTGGGCGCGCTGACCGGTATGACCTCCGGCTTCCGCGAGCGCGAGGAGGTGCTCCACCTGCTGGAGTTCCTCACCGGCCTGCGGATGAACCACGCGTTCATCCGGCCCGGCGGCCTCGCCCAGGACATGCCCGAGGGCTGGCAGGAGAAGGTCCGCGACTTCCTCAAGGTCATGAACTCCCGGCTGCCGGACTACGACCGGCTGCTCACCGGGCAGCCGATCTGGAAGCAGCGCCTGGAGGGCGTCGGCTACCTGCCCGTCGACGGCTGCCTGGCCCTCGGCGCGTCCGGCCCGATCCTGCGCTCGGCGGGGCTGGCCTGGGACCTGCGCAAGCACATGCCGTACTCGGTCTACGACCAGTACGACTTCGAGGTCCCGACGGCCACCGAGGCCGACTGCTTCGCCCGCTACCGGATGCGCGTCGCCGAGATCCACGAGTCGCTCAAGATCATGGAGCAGGCGGTGACGAAGCTCGACGAGCTCGGCCCGGGCCGCGTCATGGTCGACGACCCGAAGGTCGCCTGGCCGGCGCAGCTGTCGGTCGGCAGCGACGGCATGGGCAACACCCTCGAGCACGTCCGCAAGATCATGGGCCAGTCGATGGAGTCGCTGATCCACCACTTCAAGCTGGTCACCGAGGGCTTCCACGTCCCGCCGGGGCAGGCCTACGCGGCCGTCGAGTCCCCGCGCGGGGAGCTCGCGGTGCACGCCGTGTCCGACGGCGGCACCCGCCCGGTCCGCATCCACGTCCGGGACCCCAGCTTCGTGAACCTGCAGACGATGCCCGCGATGAGCGAGGGCGGCCAGGTCGCCGACGTCATCGCGGCCGTCGCCTCGATCGATCCCGTGATGGGAGGTTGCGACCGATGACGGTCCCCCCGCAGGAGAAGAGCCCCGTCTCGCCGGTGTTCGACGAGCTGACCCGGCAGCGCACGACGGAGATCATCTCCCTCTACCCGGAGTCCCGGTCGGCGCTGCTGCCGCTGCTGCACCTGGTCCAGTCGGTCGAGGGGTACGTCAGCCCCGACGGCATCCGCTACTGCGCGGAGGCGCTGGAGCTGACCACCGCCGAGGTGTCGGCGGTCGCGACGTTCTACACGATGTACAAGCGCACCCCGTGCGGTGAGCACCTCGTCAGCGTGTGCACCAACACGCTCTGCGCGGCGCTGGGCGGCGACGACATCTACGCCCGCCTGCGCACGCAGCTGGGCACCGAGGACCGTCCGCTGGGCCACGAGGAGACGGCGGGGGAGCCCGGCGGCACCGGCTCGGTCACCCTCGAGCACGCCGAGTGCCTCGCGGCCTGCGACCTCGCCCCGGTGCTGCAGGTCAACTACGAGTACTTCGACAACCAGACCGTCGAGTCCGCGGTGGAGCTCGTCGACGCCCTGCGTCGCGGTGAGCGCCCGCAGCCGACCCGCGGGGCGCCGCTGACCGACCTGCGGACCGTCGAGCTGGAGCTGGCCGGGTTCACCGACGACGCCGCGACCGTCGACACGACGGCCCGTGTCGAGGGCCCGTCCGGTGCGATCGAGTCGGTGCGCGGGGCCCGGATGGCCGAGGAGAACGGCTGGACCGCCCCGGCGCTGCCCGACGAGCCGCCGGCGATGCCCGCGCTACCGGAGAAGAAGTGATCGCATGAGCACCACAGAGCCTGTGCGCAAGCCGGACCCGATCACGCCCGTCCTGACCAAGCGCTGGCTGTCGCCGCGGTCCTGGTCGATCGACACCTACGAGCAGCTGGAGGGCTACACCTCCCTGCGTACCGCGTTCGCCGCCCACCCCGACCAGCTCATCCAGCTGGTGAAGGACTCCGGGCTGCGCGGCCGCGGCGGTGCCGGGTTCCCCACCGGCATGAAGTGGGGGTTCATCCCGCAGGACGACGGCAGCGGCACGGGCCCCGGCGCCAAGCCGAAGTACCTGGTCATCAACGCCGACGAGGGCGAGCCGGGTACCTGCAAGGACATCCCGACGATGATGGCCGACCCGCACTCGCTCATCGAGGGCTGCATCGTCACCAGCTACGCGATCCGCGCGAATTTCTGCGCGATCTACGTCCGCGGTGAGGCGCTGCACTGCATCCGCAGGCTGCGCGCCGCCGTCCGCGAGGCGAAGGCGAAGGGCTACCTCGGCCGCGACATCCTCGGCTCCGGGTTCGACCTGGAGATCGTGGTGCACGCCGGTGCGGGCGCCTACATCTGCGGCGAGGAGACGGCGCTGCTCGACTCGCTCGAGGGCCGTCGCGGTCAGCCCCGGCTCAAGCCGCCGTTCCCGGCGACCGCCGGGCTCTACGCCTGCCCGACCGTCGTCAACAACGTCGAGACCATCGCCAGCGTCCCCGCCATCGTCAACGGCGGGGCGGCCTGGTTCCGCTCGATGGGTCGCGAGAAGTCGCCCGGCCCGAAGATCTACTCGGTCTCCGGGCACGTCGAGCGTCCCGGCCAGTACGAGGCCCCGCTGGGCATCACGCTGCGGGAGCTCCTGGAGCTCGCCGGCGGGATGAAGGACGGGATCCCGCTGAAGTTCTGGACCCCGGGCGGCTCGTCGACGCCGCTGTTCACCGCCGAGCACCTCGACGTCCCGCTGGACTTCGAGGGCGCCGCCGAGGCCGGCTCCATGCTGGGGACGACCGCGGTGCAGGTCTTCAACGAGACCGTCTCGGTGCCGTGGGCGGTCATGAAGTGGACCGAGTTCTACAAGCACGAGAGCTGCGGCAAGTGCACCCCGTGCCGCGAGGGCACGTACTGGCTGGTCCAGGTGCTGCAGCGGATGGTGCGCGGCGAGGGCACCTCGACCGACATCGACACCCTGCTCGACGTCTGCGACAACATCCTCGGCCGCTCCTTCTGCGCCCTCGGCGACGGCGCGACGAGCCCCATCACCAGCGCCATCAAGTACTTCCGCCAGGAGTTCCTGGACCTCATCGCGGAGCAGCCCGATGTGGACCGCCCGGAGCAGCTGGCCGCACTGACCGGAGCGAGCGCATGACCCTCACACCGGAGCGGAACGCCACCGAGGAGACACCCGTCCCCGAGGGCCACGTCCGCCTCACCATCGACGGCCAGGTCGTCGACGCCCCCAAGGGCGAGCTGCTGATCCGCACCTGCGAGCGCCTCGGCATCGTGATCCCGCGGTTCTGCGACCACCCGCTCCTCGACCCGGCCGGCGCCTGCCGCCAGTGCCTGGTCGAGGTGGAGATGGGCGGCCGGCCGATGCCGAAGCCGCAGGCCAGCTGCACCATGACCGTCGCCGACGGGATGGTGGTGAAGACCCAGCACACCTCCGAGCGGGCCGACAAGGCGCAGCAGGGTGTGATGGAGCTGCTGCTCATCAACCACCCGCTGGACTGCCCGATCTGCGACAAGGGCGGCGAGTGCCCGCTGCAGAACCAGGCGATGGCGCACGGCCGGTCGGACTCCCGCTTCGTCGAGACCAAGCGGACCTTCCCGAAGCCGCTGCCGATCTCCAGCCAGGTGCTGCTCGACCGCGAGCGCTGCGTCCTCTGCCAGCGCTGCACCCGGTTCTCCGAGGAGATCGCCGGCGACCCGTTCATCGACCTGCTCGAGCGCGGGGCGAAGCAGCAGATCGGCATCGCCGAGGACCAGCCGTTCCAGTCCTACTTCTCCGGCAACACGATCCAGATCTGCCCGGTCGGGGCGCTGACCAGCGCCGCGTACCGGTTCCGGTCGCGCCCGTTCGACCTGCGCTCGACCCCGGGCGTGTGCGAGCACTGCAGCTCCGGCTGCGCCTCGCGCACCGACTCCCGTCGCGGGACCGTGCTGCGCCGGCTGGCGGGCAACGACCCGGAGGTCAACGAGGAGTGGCTCTGCGACAAGGGCCGGTTCGCCTTCCGCTACACCGGTAGCCAGGGCCGCATCACCCGGCCGCTGGTCCGGCGCGCGGACGGCACGCTGGAGGAGGCCTCCTGGACCGAGGCGCTCGCCGTCGCCGCGGAGGGGCTGCTCGCGGCCCGCGCGGCCGGCGGCATCGGCGTCCTGCCCGGGGGACGGCTGACCGTCGAGGACGCCTACGCCTACGCCAAGTTCGCCCGCGTCGTCGCCGGCACCAACGACATCGACTTCCGCGCCCGCCCGCACTCGGGCGAGGAGCTGGAGTTCCTCGCCGCACACGTCGCCGGCGGAACGCCTCAGGACTCGGTGACCTTCACGGCGGTCGAGAACGCCCCCGCGGTGCTCACCGTCGGCACCGACCCCGAGGAGGAGTCGGGCATCGTCTTCCTGCGCCTGCGCAAGGCGTACCGCAAGCGCGGGCTGCGCCATTTCCAGGTCGGCCCGTTCACCAGCTACGGCGCCGAGAAGACCGGCGCCACCGTGCTGCACGCGGTGCCCGGCGCGGAGGCCGCGGTCGTCGCCGACCCGGGCGCCGACGTCGTCGCCGCGCTGGAGCAGCCGGGCGCGGTGATCCTGGTCGGGGACCGGGCCGCGGAGTCGCCGGGCCTGTACTCGGCGGTGTCCGCGCTCGCCGCCCGCACCGGTGCGGCGATCGGCTGGCTGCCGCGCCGGGCCGGGGACCGCGGTGCGGTCGAGGCGGGCGCGCTGCCCACCCTGCTGCCCGGCGGCCGGCTCGTCACCGACGCCGCCGCCCGCGCCGAGCTGGAGCAGGTCTGGGGCGCCCCCGTCCCGTCCGCCCCGGGCCGCGACGGCGACGCGATCCTCGCCGCCGCCGCGTCCGGTGAGCTGGCCGCGCTCGTGGTCGGCGGGGTCGACCCGCAGGACATGGCCGACCCGACGGCCGCGATCACCGCGCTGCGCGAGGTCGGCTTCCTGGTCAGCCTGGAGATCCACACCTCGGCGGTCACCGAGCTCGCCGACGTCGTCCTCCCGGTCGCCCCGGACGCCCAGCGCTCCGGTGCCTACGTCAACTGGGAGGGCCGCCGCCGCGAGTTCGGCGTCGCACTCGACGCGACCGGCGTGCTCCCGGACTGCCGGGTGCTCGACACCCTCGGCGTCGAGATGGACGCGGACCTGTTCACCCAGACCCCGGCCGCCGCGGCCGGGGAGCTGGAGCGGCTCGGCTCGCGCCGCGCCGGCGGCGTCGCACCGGACCACACGGCGGGCCAGGCCCGGCGTCCCGGCTACGGCCAGGCGGTCCTCGCCACCTCGCGCCAGATGATCGACGACGGCAGCCTCCAGATCGACGAGCCCGCGCTCGCCGGCACGGCACGGCGGCCCTACGTCAAGGTCAACGCGGCCACCGCGGAGCGGCTCGCGCTGGTCGAGGGCGCCGAGGCGACGGTCCGCACCGACCGCGGGGCGATCACCCTGCCGGTCGCGCTGACCGACCTGCCCGACGGCGTCGTCTGGCTGCCGACCTGCTCGCCCGGCTCGCACGTCCGCCCCACGCTCGGGGTGGGCCACGGTGACCTCGTGACGGTCGGTCCGGCCGGGAACGGAAGCGCGTCGTGAACCTGTCCCAGGTCCCGCCCACCCCGGTGGACCAGCTGACGCACACCCAGGCGCTGCTCGCCGACGACCCGATCTGGCTGATCCTGATCAAGGTCGTCGGGCTGTTCGCGCTCGGTGTCGTGCTGACCCTGTTCATGATCAACTGGGAGCGCAAGGTCGTCGGCCGGATGCAGCACCGTCCGGGCCCGAACCGGACCGGCCCCGGCGGCTGGCTGCAGAGCCTCGCCGATGGTCTGAAGCTGGCGTTCAAGGAAGACATCATGCCGGCGATGGCCGACAAGAAGGTCTACTTCATCGCCCCGGTCATCTCGACGATCCCGGCGTTCGTCGCCTTCTCCGTCATCCCGTTCGGCGGCGAGGTCACGATCTTCGGCGAGCAGACGGTGCTCCAGCTCGTCGACGTCCCGGTCGGCGTGCTCGTCGTGCTGGCCTGCTCCTCGATCGGCGTCTACGGCATCGTGCTCGGCGGCTGGGCCTCGGGCTCGCCGTACTCGCTGCTCGGTGCGCTGCGCTCGGCCGCCCAGGTCATCTCCTACGAGATCGCGCTGGGCCTGGCCGTCGTCGGCGTCGTCCTCTACTCCGGCTCGCTGTCCACCGCGACGATCGTCGGGGCGCAGGCGTCGGGCTGGTACTTCTGGCTCCTGCTGCCGAGCTTCGTGGTCTTCGTGATCGCGATGGTCGGCGAGACCAACCGGGCCCCGTTCGACCTCCCCGAGGCCGAGTCGGAGCTGGTCGGCGGGTTCCACACCGAGTACTCGTCGCTGAAGTTCGCGCTGTTCTTCCTCGCCGAGTACGTGAACATGGTCACCGTCTCGGCGATGGCGGTGACGCTGTTCCTCGGCGGCGGCATGTGGCCGTGGCCGCTGAGCTTCCTCAACGAGTACGGCTGGATGCAGTTCCTCGCCTTCATCATCAAGGTGCTGCTGTTCCTGTTCGTGTTCATCTGGCTGCGCGGGACGCTGCCGCGGTTCCGCTACGACCAGTTCATGAAGCTGGGCTGGAAGGTCCTGGTCCCGGTCATGCTGGTCTGGATCGTCGCGATCTTCGGCATCCGGGCCTTCGTCAACACCGGCTCGGACAACTACGTGCTGCTGCTGTCGCTGATCGGGTTCGCGCTCGCCGTCGTCCTGGCGGTGGCGTTCCTGCTGCCCGACCGGCAGACCGAGGCGCCACCGGTCGAACCGGCGTCGGACTACCCCGTCCCGCCGCTGGACCTGGTGGTCCCCGACTCACCCCCGAAGCGTCGGAAGGCCGTCACGGCCGGAAAGGACGCGCGCTAGATGTTCGACTTCTTCAAGGGATTCGGCGTCACCTTCTCGACGATGTTCAAGAAGGTCGTCACCGAGGAGTACCCCGAGGACTTCCCGCCCGCCGCGCCGCGCTACCACGGGCGCCACCAGCTCAACCGGCACCCGGACGGGCTGGAGAAGTGCGTCGGCTGCGAGCTGTGCGCCTGGGCCTGCCCGGCCGACGCCATCTACGTCGAGGGCGGGGACAACACCGAGGAGGCGCGGTACTCGCCCGGTGAGCGCTACGGCGCGATCTACCAGATCAACTACCTGCGGTGCATCGGCTGCGGCCTGTGCATCGAGGCCTGCCCGACGCGCTCGCTCACGATGACGAACTTCTACGAGCTGGCCGACGACAACCGGCAGGACCTCATCTACACCAAGGAGCAGCTGATGGCCCCGCTGCTGCCGGGCATGGAGCAGCCGCCGCACCCGATGCGCCTCGGGGAGGACGAGCAGGACTACTACGTCTCCGGCCCGACGCTCGCGAAGGTCAGCGCGCAGGACCAGACCAAGGAGCAGGCGCGATGAGCACCACCGCGGTGCTCGCCCAGGCCGCGGGCGAGGTGAGCACCGGCGAGGCGGTCGCGTTCTGGATCCTCGGACCGGTGGCGCTGGCCGGCGCGCTCGGCCTGGTCTTCGCCCGGCACGCGGTGCACGCCGCGCTGCTGCTGGTCCTGACGATGTTCTCGATCGCGGTGCTGTACATCGTGCAGTCCGCCCCGTTCCTCGGGTTCGTGCAGATCATCGTCTACACCGGCGCCGTGATGATGCTGTTCCTGTTCGTCCTCATGCTGGTCGGACGGGACTCCAAGGACTCGGTGATCGAGGTGCTGCGCGGGCAGCGGGCCGCGGCGCTGGTGTTCGGCGTCGCGCTGGCCGCGCTGCTGGTCGGCGGGCTCGCCCGCGGCCTGACCAGCGTCACCCCCGCGGGGCTGGCGCAGGGCGGGCTCGGGTGGAACGGCAACGTCCCCGGCCTCGGCCGGCTGATCTTCACCGACTACCTGCTCGCGTTCGAGCTGACCGCGGCCCTGCTGATGGTCGCCGCGCTCGGCGCGATGGTGCTGTCCGGTTCGCAGAGCAGCCAGCACACCAAGATCGGCCAGCGCGCGACGGTGCTGAAGCGGCTGCGCGGCGAGCACGCCCGCATCTCCCCGCTGCCCGGCCCCGGCGTCTACGCGACGGCGAACTCGGTCGCGGTCCCGGCGATCCTGCCCGACGGCTCGATCGCCCCGGAGTCGCTGTCGGAGATCATCGAGTCGGTCGCGGTCGACGTGCCGGACACGACGACGCCGGACGCGCACGCGCTGACCGGCCGCCCCGCACCCGACCGGACCGCCGCCTCCGGTGAGGCCGCCGACACCGGGGAGCACCGATGAGGCCCGAGTACTACCTGCTGCTCTCGGCGCTGCTGTTCACCATCGGCGCCGTCGGCGTCCTGGTGCGGCGCAACGCCGTGGTCGTGTTCATGTGCATCGAGCTCATGCTGAACGCGGTGAACCTGACCCTGGTCACGTTCTCGCGCATCAACGGCAACCTCGACGGCCAGGTGATGGCCCTGTTCGTGATGGTCGTCGCGGCCTGCGAGGTCGTCGTCGGGCTCGCGATCATCACGGCCATCTTCCGCACCCGCCAGTCGTCGTCGGTGGACGACGCGAACCTCTTGAAGTACTAGGAGCGCGCTGGTGACCGTCCTTCTCGCACAGGCCGCCCCGCAGGCGACCGGCGCCGCCTCGCTGGCCTGGTTGCTGATCGCGCTCCCCGCGGCCGGTGCACTCGTGCTCTTCCTCGCCGGCCGGCGGGCCGACGCCTGGGGCCACTGGCTCGGCGTCGCGACCGTCGTCGGCGCGTTCGTCGTCGGTGTGACGATATTCCTGCAGACCCTCGGCCTGCCCGCCGACGAGCGGCTGCGCGAGCAGTCGCTGTGGTCCTGGATGTCCTCTGGCGCGCTGGAGGTCGACTTCGGGCTCCGGATCGACACGCTGTCGCTGACGTTCGTCCTGCTGATCACCGGGGTCGGGGCGCTCATCCACCTCTACTCGGTGGGCTACATGAGCCACGACCCGAACCGGCGGCGGTTCTTCGCGCAGCTGAACCTGTTCGTCGCCGCGATGCTGGTGCTGGTCCTCGGCAACAACTTCGTGATGCTCTACCTCGGCTGGGAGGGCGTCGGTCTGGCGTCGTACCTGCTGATCGGCTTCTACCAGGACCGGCCCTCCGCGGCGACGGCGGCGAAGAAGGCGTTCCTGATGAACCGGGTCGGCGACGTCGGCCTGGCGATCGCGATCTTCCTGCTCTGGCTGGAGCTCGGGACCCTGCAGTACACCGAGGTCTTCGCCCGCATCGGCGAGGTCGGCGGCGGCACGGTCCTCGCGATCACGCTGCTGCTCCTGCTCGGTGCCTGCGGCAAGTCCGGCCAGTTCCCGCTGCAGTCCTGGCTCCCGGACGCGATGGAGGGCCCGACCCCGGTCTCGGCCCTGATCCACGCGGCCACGATGGTCACCGCGGGCGTCTACCTCATCGCCCGGGCCTCGCCGATCTACAACCTGTCCGAGACCGGACGGCTGGTCGTCGCGCTCATCGGTGTCATCACGCTGATGATCGGCGCGATCATCGGCTGCGCCTACGACGACATCAAGAAGGTCCTGGCCTACTCGACGGTCAGCCAGATCGGCTACATGATCCTCGCCGTCGGGCTCGGGCCGGCCGGCTACGCGCTGGGCATCCTGCACCTGCTGACGCACGGCTTCTTCAAGGCCGGGCTCTTCCTCGGCGCCGGTTCGGTCATGCACGCCATGAACGACGACGTCGACATGCGCCGCTTCGGCGGCCTGTGGCGGAAGATGCCGGTCACCTTCGTGACCTTCGGCCTCGGCTACCTCGCGCTGATCGGCTTCCCGTTCCTGTCCGGCTACTTCTCCAAGGACGCGATCATCGAGGCCGCGTTCGCCCAGGAGGGCTGGCAGGGCTGGGTGTTCGGCGGGCTCGCGACGCTCGCGGCCGGTCTCACCGCCTTCTACATGACCCGCCTGATGATCATGACGTTCTTCGGCGCGGAGCGCTGGCGCACGGTGCAGTCCACCGACGGCCGCGACTACCACCCGCACGAGTCCCCGGCGACGATGACCGTCCCGATGATCGTGCTGGCGGTCGGCTCCGTCTTCGGCGGCGGCGTGCTCTACGGGATGATCCCGGAGTGGCTCGCCCCGGTCGTGGGGGAGCGCCTCGAGCTCGAGGGCGGCGCCCTGCCGCACGCGGTGATCCCGTGGCTGGTGGTCGGGGTCTCGCTGCTCGGCGTGCTGGCGGGCTACCTGTTCGTCGGCCGCTCCCCGGTGCCGGTGGAGCGCCCGCAGCGGGTGTCGCCGGTCGTCGCCGCGGCCCGTGCCGACCTCGGCGCGAACGCCTTCAACGAGGCGTTCATCGAGCGGCCCGGCATCGTCCTCACGCGGGCGCTCGCCTGGTTCGACGACCGCGGGATCGACGGGGCCGTCAACGGCACCGCGTCGGCGTTCGGCGGCGGTTCCAGCCGCCTACGCCGGCTCCAGACCGGCTTCGTCCGGTCCTACGCACTCTCGATGCTCGGCGGGGCGGTCATCGTCGTCGCCGCGATGCTGGCGGTGAGGTTCGTCTCATGACCCCCCTGGACACGGCTCCCATCGTCCCCGGCTCCGGGGGCAACCCGTTCCTGATCGTCCTGCTGCTGGTGCCGGTCGTCGGCGCGCTGGTCATGTACCCGCTGCGCGCCAACACCGGGCTCGCGAAGGCGGTCGCGATGGCGACGGCGCTGCTGGAGCTGGTGCTCGTCGTCGTCGCGTGGGCGCTCTACTCCATCCCCGCGGCGCAGGCCGGCGCCCGGTTCCAGCTCGAGTTCTCGATGTCCTGGATCCCCGCGTTCGGCACGCACATCGCGTTCGGCGTCGACGGCATCGCGCTGGCGCTGATCGGGCTCACCGCGTTCCTGGTACCCGGCCTGATGCTGTTCGCGTGGGCGGAGAAGCTGCCCGAGGGCCGCTCGGCCGCCGGGTACTTCGCGCTGCTGCTGGCGACCCAGGCGACGCTGGTCGGCGTCTTCGCCGCCACCGACGTCTTCCTGTTCTACGTGTTCTTCGAGGCCATGCTGGTCCCGATGTACTTCCTGATCGGCCGCTTCGGCGGGCCGCGCCGGCAGTACGCGGCGGTCAAGTTCTTCCTGTACTCGCTGCTCGGCGGCCTCATCATGCTGGCGTCGCTGATCGGGCTGTTCGTGGTCAGCGAGCAGCAGCTGGGCCAGGGCACGTTCACCTGGGCCGACCTGCAGGCGATGGCGTCGAGCGTGCCGGAGTCGACCCAGATCTGGCTGTTCCTCGGCTTCTTCGTCGCGTTCGCGATCAAGGCGCCGCTGGTGCCGTTCCACACCTGGCTGCCCGACGCCGGTGCCGAGGCCCCGATCGTCGGCGCGGTGCTGCTGGTCGGCGTGCTGGACAAGGTCGGCACCTACGGCTTCCTGCGGTACCTGCTGCCGCTGTTCCCGCAGGCGTCGCAGACCCTGGCGCCGCTGGTGCTGGTGCTCGCCGTCGCCGGGATCGTCTACGCCGCGCTGCTCGCGGTCGCCCAGACCGACATGGGCCGGTTCGTCGCCTACACCTCGGTGGCGCACTTCGGCTTCATCGCGCTCGGGGTGTTCGCGTTCTCCTCGCAGGCCTTCGCCGGCGCGACGCTCTACATGGTCAACCACGGTCTCTCGACCGGCATGCTGTTCGTCATGGTCGGCGTGCTGATCAGCCGCGGCGGCTCGCGCCGGATCGCCGACTACGGCGGCGTCGCGAAGCTCGCCCCGGTGATGGCGGGCTGCCTGCTGCTGGCCGGGATGAGCTCGCTGGCGCTGCCCGGCACGAACTCGTTCGTCTCGGAGTTCCTGGTGCTGGTCGGCTCGTTCCCGAACCGGCCGGTGTTCACCGTGATCGCGACGATCGGCATCATCTTCGCCGCGCTCTACGTGCTGTGGTTCTACCAGCGCACGATGCAGGGCCCGGTGCGCGGCACCGCGGTCATGGCGGCGCTGGAGCGCGGTGGCGCGGGCGGCCCGGGGTCGATGATCGACCCGGCGGTCGCCGCGCAGCGCAAGGGCTCCGGCTTCCCCGACCTCACGGGTCGTGAGATCGGCGTGCTCGTGCCGCTGATCGTCGCGATCGTGGTGCTCGGCTTCTACCCGGGCCCGGTGCTCGACCTGATCAACCCGTCGGTGACGGCGACGATGACCGAGCTCGGCCTGCCCGACCCGGTCGTCGCTGGAGGGATCGCTCGATGAGCTCGTTGGTTCTCCCCGCCCAGGTGGCTCCGATCGAGATGCCCGCGGTCGACTGGGCGGCCACCGCGCCGCTGTGGATCGTGTTCGCGGGTGCCTGCGTGTCGGTGCTGCTGGAGGCGTTCCTCCCGCGGCACCAGCGCTGGCCCGTCCAGGTCGTGCTGACCGGGCTGACCCTGGTCGCGGCGCTCGTCGCGCTGGCCGGGTACGCGCTCGGGTCCCCGGCGGCGGTGCTGACCTTCGGCACTGCGCTGTCGGTGGACGCGCCCTCGCTGTTCCTGTGGGGCACGCTGATCGTCCTCGCGATCCCCAGCCTGCTGCTGATCGCGGACCGGTCGGTGGAGCCGGGCGGGGTGTTCGTCGCCTCGGCCGCCGAGCGGGCCGCGGTCCGCTCCGGCGGCGGCCCGGCCACCCCAGCCGGCGGCGAGCACGTCGACCGCTCCTACGGGGCGCCCGACGAGACGCCGACGATGCAGACCGAGCCGTTCCCGTTCGTGCTGTTCGCGCTCGGCGGCATGATGGCGTTCGTCGCGGCGAACGACCTGCTGACGATGTTCATCGCGCTCGAGGTCCTGTCGCTGCCGCTGTACCTGATGTGCGGGCTGGCGCGGCGCCGTCGGCTGCTGTCGCAGGAGTCCGCGGTCAAGTACTTCCTGCTCGGCGCGTTCGGCTCGGCGTTCTTCCTCTACGGCATCGCGCTGCTCTACGGCTACGCGGGCTCGGTGCGGCTCTCGGCGATCTCCCAGGCCGCCGCGGGCACCCTGGCGTCGGACACGCTGCTGTTCGCGGGCTTGGCGCTGCTGCTGGTGGGGCTGCTGTTCAAGGGCTCGGTCGCCCCGTTCCACACCTGGACCCCGGACGTCTACCAGGGCGCCCCGACGCCGGTCACGGCGTTCATGGCGGCCTGCACGAAGGTCGCCGCGTTCGGCGCGATCGCCCGGGTGCTCTACGTCGGCTTCGGCAGCACCGTCTGGGAGTGGCGCGGCGTGCTGTGGGTCGTCGCGGTCGTCTCGATGGTCGTCGGCGCGGTGCTGGGGCTCACCCAGACCGACGTGAAGCGCATGATCGCCTACTCCTCGATCGCCCACGCCGGGTTCATCCTGCTCGGCGCGATGGCGCTGACCCCGCAGGGCACGTCCGGGCTGCTGTTCTACCTGCTGGCCTACGGCTTCACGACGGTCGCGGTCTTCGGGATCATCTCGCTGGTCCGCACCGGCGACGGCGAGGCCTCGGACCTGGCGGCCTGGGCGGGCCTGGCGAAGCGGTCGCCGCTCGTCGCCGGGATCATGACGTTCCTGCTGCTCGCGCTCGCCGGCATCCCGCTGACCAGCGGGTTCACCGCCAAGTTCGCGGTGTTCTCGGCGGCGTCGGCGGACGGCATGGTGCCGCTGGTGGTGATCGCGCTGGTCGCGTCCGCGGTGGCCGCGTTCTTCTACCTGCGCATCGTGGTGCTCATGTACTTCCGGGAGCCCGCCGAGGACGGTCCGGCCGTCGTCGTGCCCGGGGCGTTCACCACCGTGGCCATCACTCTGGGCACGCTGGCGACCCTCGTTCTCGGGATTCTTCCCACACCCGTCCTCGAATGGGCCGCCAGCGGCGCGTTCTCGGGCTGACGTTCGTAGGCTGTGGGGGTGGAGACACAGAGTGTGGCCGGGATCCGGATGGCCGATCCGGTCCTGGCCGAGGCCACCGCTGACGGGCTCAAGCGGGTCGAGGACCTGCTGCACCGCGAGGTGCACAGCGACTACGAGTTCGTCACCGAGACCTCGTTGCACCTGATCGACGCGGGGGGCAAGCGGTTCCGTCCGCTGTTCACGCTGCTCGCGGCGCAGGTGGGACCGCATCCCGAACGCGACGAGGTGATCACGGCGGCCGCCGTGGTGGAGCTGATCCACCTGGCGACGCTGTACCACGACGACGTGATGGACGAGGCGTCCATGCGGCGGGGCGCGGAGTCCGCGAACTCGCGCTGGGACAACTCGATCGCGATCCTGACCGGGGACTTCCTGTTCGCGCACGCGTCGCGGCTGGTCGCCGACCTGGGCCCGGACGCGGTGCGGATCATCGCCGAGACGTTCGCGCTGCTCGTGACCGGTCAGATGCGCGAGACCCGCGGCCCCAAGGCGTCCGACGACTCGGTGCAGCACTACCTGCGGGTGGTCGCGGAGAAGACCGGGTCGCTCATCGCGACCTCGGGCCGCTACGGCGGCATGTTCTCCGGCGCGCCGGCCGAGCACGTCGAGGCGCTGCGGACCTTCGGCGAGGTCATCGGGGCGGCGTTCCAGATCTCCGACGACATCATCGACATCGCGTCGCCGTCGGACGACTCGGGCAAGACGCCCGGCACCGACCTGCGCGAGGGCGTGCACACCCTGCCGATGCTCTACGCCCTGCGCGACGGCGACGACTCCGCCGACGCGCGCAGGCTGCGTCAGCTGCTGGCCGCCCCGATCAGCGACGACGACGAGGTGGCCGAGGCGCTGGAGCTGCTCCGCTCCGGTGACGCGCTGGTCAAGGCCCGGGAGACCGTCGCCGGGTACGCCGACCGGGCGCGCGCCGAGCTGGCAGTGCTGCCGCCGTGCCCGGCGATCGAGGCGCTGCGGACGCTGACCGACTACACGGTGGAGCGGGTGGGCTGAGGCGCCGGTGGGCGTCGCCGTCGCAGCAGGTCGACGGTGAACACCACCAGCGCCAGCCAGACGAGGGCGAACCCGGCCCAGCGGGCCGGGGACATCGTCTGCCCGACCACCAGCACGCCCCACACTAACTGCAGCGTGGGGTTGATGTAGAGCAGCACCCCGAGGGTCGTGAGCGGCAGCCGTCGCGCCGCGGAGCCGTAGAGCAGCAGCGGCAGCGCCGTCGCCGGGCCCGCGGACAGCATGAGCAGCAGGTGCCACGGGCCGTGCCCGGTGAACGTGCCGCCGCCGGAGAGCTGCAGGACGACCAGGAACACCGCGGCCGGCACGACGAGCACGAGGCCCTCCGCGGTCAGCCCGGCCGCGGCGGGCAGCGGCGCGGTCGCCTTGAACAGCCCGTAGATCCCGAACGTGCAGGCCAGCGCCATCGACAGCCACGGCACCGTGCCGTTGCCGACGGCGATGACGACGACGGCCGTCGCCGCCAGCCCCAGCGCCACCCACTGCGCGGGCCGCAGCCGCTCCCGCAGGACGAGGACGCCGAACAGCACCCCGACCAGCGGGGTCATGTAGTAGCCGAGCGCGGACTCGACGACCAGCCCCACCGACACGCCCCAGATGAACAGGCCCCAGTTCACCGCGATGAACACCGCGGCGGCGGCCGTCGCGAGCCACCCGCGGACACCCAGCCCGCGCACGTCGCCCCAGCCGCGCAGCACGGTCAGCACCAGCGACATCAGCACCGCGGTCCACAGCACGCGGTGGGCGAGCACCTCCAGCGGCGCCGCGGGGTCCAGCAGCGGCCAGAACGCCGGGAACAGGCCCCACAGGACGTACGCGCCGACGCCCGCGGTGAGCCCGGCGGGGTTCCGCTCACTCCGTTCGGGTGTGGTTCGTTCGGGGGAACGGGCGGTGGTCATGGTCGCTTCGGGTGGTCGGTCACGGGCACGATGATCCGGTACGGGTGTGCTCCCGCGCGAGACGACGGCGGGGCGGGCACGATCCGTGATACCAAGCACGGCGACAGCGGTCCGGGACGGTCCCGGGCGGACGGAGGTCCGGCATGGGCTGGATGTGGGTACTGCTGGCGGTGCTCGTGGTTCTGGTGGCGGCGGGGGTACTGGTGTCCCGTCGCCGCGGGGGGACCGTCGAGGGCGGTCCGGAGGCCACGGGGACGCCCGACACGGCTGAGGTGCCCGACGGGCCGGGCCCGGGGCGCGACCCCGGGACCGTGGGGCTGTTCGACACCGCCGGGGTGGTCGACCCCTCCGCCGCGGCGGCCGGGGCGCACACGCCGTCGCCGGACGTCGCAGCGCCGCCCTCCCCGGCGGACGGTGCGGGGGAGTGGTCCGGCCCCGGGGCGACCGCGGGCGGGCCCACCGGGACCGGCGATGCACCGGGCGGGCACGGGCCGGCCGGCGGGACGGGGGCCGACCCGGCGCCCGGGACCCGGCCGGCGGACGTCGCGCCCGGAGCCACGGCGACGGCCCCGGACGGGTCCGGTCCGGAGGTGTCGGGTCGCGGTGCCGACGGAGACGGAGCCGACGGGGACGGCGTCACCGCGGGCGGGACCGGTCCGGGCGGCGCCGACAGGCCCACGACCGGCGGTGCCGTTGCCCTGTCCCAGGACGGTGCGGCTCACGACGGCGCGGCCCCGGACGGTGCGGTCCACGACGGCACAGCCTCGGACGGTGCGGTCCACGACGGCACAGCCTCGGACGGTGCGGTCCACGACGGCACAGCTCCGGACGGCACAGCCTCGGACGGCACAGCCTCGGACGGCGCAGCCCCGGACGGTGCGGCCCACGACAGCGCGGCCCACGACGGCGTGGCCCAGGTCGGCGCGGCCCACGACGCTCCGGCTGATGAGGGCGCGGCCGACCCCGTCCCGGCTCCGGGCGGGCCGGGCGGCGCCGCCGCGACCGCGGACGGCGCCACGGCCCCCGCGGTCCCCCTCCCGCGCCCCGAGAGCGACCCCGCGCCGCAGGACGGACCGGCCGAGGACGGCGAGCCGGCCGGTCGCCACGCCCTGCGCGACGATGTCGAACCGGCCCCGCTGCCCGAGCCGGGCCCCGCGCCGGCCGACGACGGCCCGCCCGCACCGCTGCCGATCCCGTCGCGGCCGCGACAGGGCGCCGGTGGCTCGGCGCTGGCGGCGCTCGACTCCCGGATCATCGGCCCGTCCGCGGCGTCCGCGCCGCTGCCCCCGGGCGTGCGTCCCGGCCCGTACCCGGACTCGGTGCTCGCACCCACCGACGGCGGCGACCCGCCGGAGACGCACCGGGTGAAGGTGCACAGCGGGTCGCGGCGGTTCCACCCGCCCGAGTCGCCGTACTACGTCCGCACCCGCGCGGACCTGTACTTCACCGCGGAGGGCGCCGCACGGGCGGCCGGGTTCATCGCGTGGCACGAACGCCCCGGAGCCCGCTGAGGCCGCCACCTCCGGACACACACGACGGCCCCGGTACTCCGAGGAGTACCGGGGCCGTCGTCCGTCGCGGGCCGGATCTAGACGATGGTCCAGGTGTCGCGGCCGTTGAGCAGGGCCTGCAGGTCCGCGTCGGGCTTGGCGTCCTTGGCCGCTTGGACCTGGGCGCGGGCGGCGTCGTCGTAGGTGGGGCGGTCGGTGTTGCGGAAGACGCCGGTGACGGTGTGGGTGAGGTCCTGGTCCGAGAGCCGGGACAGGGCGAAGGCGAGCTCGTGGTCGGCCTGGTCGTGGACCACGATCTGTCCCGGGTCGACCGAGGCGGTCTCGACGACCGTGAGCTTGAACCCGTCCTGGACGACGGCGTGGGAGCCGCGGCCGTCCTCGCCCGGGGTGCCGAAGGTGATCGGCTCGCCGTGGACGACGGGGATCAGCCGGTTCTCGGTGTCGCCCTTACGCAGGACGTCGAAGCTGCCGTCGTTGAAGATGGGGCAGTCCTGGAAGATCTCGACCAGGGCCGAGCCGCGGTGCTCGGCGGCAGCCTGGAGCACGGCGGTGAGGCTCTTGCGGTCGGAGTCCAGCGCCCGCCCGACGAAGCTCGCCTCGGCGCCCAGGGCCAGGGAGATCGGGTTGAACGGGTGGTCCAGTGATCCCATGGGGGTGGACTTGGTGACCTTCCCGACCTCGGAGGTGGGGGAGTACTGGCCCTTGGTCAGCCCGTAGATGCGGTTGTTGAACAGCAGGATCTTGATGTTGACGTTGCGGCGCAGCGCGTGGATCAGGTGGTTGCCACCGATCGAGAGGGCGTCGCCGTCACCGGTGACGACCCAGACCGACAGGTCCTCGCGGCTGGTGGCGAGGCCGGTGGCGATGGTGGGGGCGCGGCCGTGGATGGAGTGCATCCCGTAGGTGTTGAGGTAGTACGGGAAGCGGCTCGAGCAGCCGATGCCGGAGACGAAGACGGTGTTCTCGCGGCGGATGCCCAGGGTGGGGAGGAACTGGCGGACGGCGGCGAGGACGGCGTAGTCGCCGCAGCCGGGGCACCAGCGGACCTCCTGGTCGGAGGTGTAGTCCTTCGCGGTCTGCTTCGCGTCCGTCGTCGGGACGCCGTCGAGGCCGCCGATGGACGGCAGGCCCAGGTCGGTGGCGGTCATGCCTGCGCTCCAGTGGTCTCGTTGGCGATGTCGGACGCCGACTCCGGGTGCTTGCCGGTGAGGTAGTCCAGGAACACGTCCTGGAGCTCCTCGGCGCCGAACGGGAGCCCGGCGACCTTGGTGTAGCTCTTGACGTCGACCAGGTGCTCGGCGCGCAGCAGCATGGCGAGCTGGCCGAGGTTCATCTCGGGGCAGAGCACCGTGCGGTAGCCGCCCAGGATCTCGCCGAGGTTGGCCGGCATCGGGTTGAGGTTGCGCAGGTGCACCGTGGCGACCGAGTGGCCCAGCTTGCGCACGCGCCGCGCCGCGGCGTTGATCGGGCCGTAGGTCGAGCCCCAGCCGATGACGAGGAAGTCCGCGTCGCCGTCGGGGTCGTCGACGACCAGGTCGGGGACGGTGATGCCGTCGATCTTGGCCTGGCGCAGGCGGACCATGCGGTCGTGGTTGTCGGGGTCGTAGGAGATCGAGCCGCGTCCGTCGGCCTTCTCCAGCCCACCGACCCGGTGCTCCAACCCGGCGGTGCCCGGGATCGCCCACGGCCGCGCCAGGGTCTCGGGGTCACGCAGGTAGGGCCAGAACTCGCCCGACCCGTCGGGGGCGTTGGGTTCGGTCGCGAACCCCGGATCCACCGTCGGCAGGGTCTCGACGTCGGGGATCTTCCACGGCTCGGAACCGTTGGCCAGCGCCCCGTCCGAGAGCAGCATGACCGGGGTCCGGTACTTCACCGCGATCGCGGCGGCCTCGACCGCGGCGAGGAAACAGTCCCCCGGGGTGCAGGGGGCGATCACCGGCAGCGGCGCCTCCCCGTTGCGCCCGTGCAGGGCCTGGAGCAGGTCGGCCTGCTCGGTCTTGGTCGGCAACCCCGTCGAGGGCCCACCGCGCTGGACGTCGATGACCAGCAGCGGCAGCTCCAGGGCCACGGCCAGGCCGACGGTCTCAGCCTTGAGCGCGATCCCCGGACCGCTTGTGGTGGTGACACCGAGTGCGCCGCCGAACGCTGCGCCGAGGGCGGCGCCGACTCCGGAGATCTCGTCCTCGGCCTGGAAGGTGGTCACGCCGAAGGCCTTGTGCTTGGACAACTCGTGGAGGATGTCCGAGGCCGGCGTGATCGGGTAGGTGCCCAGGAACACGGGCAGGCTCGTCGTCCGCCCCGCGGCGATCAATCCGTAGGCCAGGGCGACGTTCCCGGTGATCTGCCGGTAGGTCCCCGGGGCGAGGCGGGCGGGGGCGACCTCGTAGGTGACCGCGAACGCCTCGGTGGTCTCGCCGTAGGCGTGTCCGGCGCGGAAGGCCAGGATGTTGGCCTCGGCGATGTCGGGCTTCTTCGCGAACTTCTCCCGCAGGAACCGCTCGGTCGACTCCGAGGGGCGGTGATACATCCAGGACAGCAGACCCAGGGCGAACATGTTCTTCGCCCGCTCGGCGTCCTTCTTCGACAGCCCCGTCTCCTCCAGGGCACCGCGGGTCAGGGTCGCCATCGCGACCCCGTGCACCGCATAGGGCTCCAGGGAGCCGTCCTCCAGGGGGTTCGCCGCGTAGCCGACCTTGGTCAGGTTCCGCTTGGTGAACTCGTCGGTGTTCACGATCAACACCCCGCCCTGGGGCAGGTCGGCGATGTTCGCCTTGAGCGCGGCCGGGTTCATCGCGACCAGCACGTCCGGACGGTCACCGGGGGTCAGGATGTCGTAGTTCGCGAAATGCAGCTGGAACGACGACACCCCCGGCAACGTCCCGGCAGGAGCCCGGATCTCAGCGGGGAAGTTCGGCAACGTCGACAGGTCGTTGCCGAAGTTCGCGGTCTCGGAGGTGAAACGGTCACCCGTCAGCTGCATACCGTCACCGGAGTCGCCGGCGAACCGGATGACCACCCGGTCGCGCTGCACGACCTCGGAGTCGCGTGCCTCGACGGGAGTGTCGCTGGTCGTCATGGGCTGATGGTCCCCAGTTCGGCGTCGAATTGTCCCTCGATACATCGAGGTTAACTCCCGGTTCGGCCCCCTGTCCGGAGACCCGGGATCACGTCACATAACCCGGATTACGTTCGTGACAACAGTCACTTCTTGCTGATCTTCTTCTGCAGCGCCGCGACGCGCTCCGCGAACGCCTCGGAGTGCACCGTCTCGGCCTGCGCGCGGACCTCGACGTCGGTGGCGTCGGCGTGCGCGGCGAGCCGGGAGGTGATCCGCATCGTCGCCTTGGTGTTGACGATCAGGTCCCGCGGTGCGGCGGCCGCCCGGCCCGCGAGCTCGCGGGCGCCGGCCATCAGGTCCTCGTCGCTGTCGTAGGCGCGCCAGGCCAGGCCGACGCGCTCGGCCTCGCGGGCGTCGAGGACGTCGCCGAACAGGGTCATCGCCGCGGTGCCCTGGGCGCCGAGGGCGCGCTGGGCCATCCACGTGTAGCCGCCGCCGGGGTGCAGGCCCAGCTGCATGAAGCGGACGTCGAACCTCGCGGTCGGGCCGGCCAGCCGGACGTCGCAGGCCAGGGCCAGGTTGATCCCGGCGCCGACGGCGGCGCCGTTGACCGCGGCCAGGGTCGGCAGCGGGGACGAGGCGATGGCGAGGAATCCGGAGTAGACGCGCTTGAGCGTCGCCGGGTCGGCCTCCTGCAGCTCCGCGAGGTCACCGCCCGCGCAGAAGGCGGGTGCCTGCCCGGTGACGACGATCGCGCCGACCGAGTCGTCGGCGTTCGCGGCCTCGACGGCGGCGACGAGCTTCTGCGAGAGGTCCAGGTTCAGCGCGTTGCGTCGTGCCGGGTTGGACACGGTGAGCACCGCGACACCGTCGGTGACCTCGGTGCGGACCTCTGTCGTGACATCGCCGTCGCTCATGGGCCCGACTCTTCCACGCCGGGTTAGCCTCCCGCACGTGACGGGTGCACAGGTGACCGGGCGGGCCGAGCTGCCCCGCCACCACGCCGGCTGCTTCGCCTGCGGTGACGGTCCCGGCGGGCTGCGGATGCGCTTCACCGATCCGGGCCCCGACTCCGACGGGCGGGCCCGGGTGACGGGGGCGGTCGTCGTCGCCGACGCGCACGAGGGCGCGCCCGGCCTGGTGCACGGCGGCGTGCTGGCCACGGCGATGGACGAGCTGTTCGGCGCGCTCCAGCACCATCTCGACGGCTACTACGTGACCGCGGAGCTGACCACCCGCTACCGGGCCCCGGTGCCGCTCGGCACGACGCTGCACCTCGACGCGGTGATCGAGTCGGTCGACGGGCGCAAGCTGCGGGTCCGCGGTATGGGCAGGCTCGACGCCCCGGACGGCACCGTCGCGGTGTCGGCGACGGCACTCTTCCTCGGCGTCACGCTCGACCACTTCCGCCGGTACGCCCCCGAGGGCACCCGCTTCCGGGAGCGACACGCGCGCTGAGCCGCGGTCGGGGCGGGTCACACCCGGGAACGCACCGCCCGGTTCGTCCGTTGACCCGGGTGACCCCCGCAGGACCGCACGGAAAGGTGACCCCGGCGTGCACAGCCACATGAACGGTCTGAAGACGGCCGTCCTCCTCGGCGCGATGAGCGCCCTGATCCTCGCGATCGGCGGGGTCCTGGGCGGGCGCGGCGGACTGGTCATCGCGCTCGTCATCGCGTTCGCGGTGAACGGGTGGGCCTACTTCAACTCGGCTAAGACGGCGCTGCGGTCGATGCACGCCCAGCCGATCACCGAGGCCGAGTACCCGCAGCTGTTCCGGATCGTCCGCGAGCTGAGCCAGCGGGCCCGCCAGCCCATGCCGTCGCTGCACATCAGCCCGACCGACGCGCCGAACGCGTTCGCCACGGGCCGCAACCCGCGGCACGCCGCGGTCTGCGTGACCACCGGTCTGCTGCACCTGCTCGACGAGCGCGAGCTGCGCGCCGTCATCGGCCACGAGCTCAGCCACGTCTACAACCGCGACATCCTGATCTCCTCGATCGCCGGTGCGCTCGCCTCGGCGGTGTCGTTCCTCGCGAACTTCGCGATGTTCGCCTCGATCTTCGGCGGCGGCGACGAGGACCGCCCGAACCCGATCGCGATCATCCTGGTCGCGATGCTGGGGCCGATCGCGGCCGGCGTCGTGCAGATGGCCGTCAGCCGGTCCCGTGAGTACCAGGCCGACGCGTCGGGCGCCGAGCTCACCGGGGACCCGCTGGGCCTGGCCTCGGCGCTGCACAAGCTCAAGTACGGCACCGCGGCCGCCCCGCTGCCCCCGGACCCGCGTCTCACCGCGCAGTCGCACCTGATGATCGCCAACCCGTTCCGGCCCGGCGAGAAGATGGCGAAGTGGTTCTCCACGCACCCGCCGATCGAGGACCGGATCGCGCGGCTCCAGCAGATGGCCCGCCGCTGACGGGACCGTTCGGGGTGGTTGCGTGTCCCCAGGTCGCTGTTCCGTAACGGTTCGGGGTACCGCGAGCGATGGAACTCTCAGAGCAGAGCTCCCCCTGCGGAAGAGGACCCATGAGCGAGACCCCGTCCCAGAAGCCCCGCCACGCGCTCACCGACACCGGTGGGACGCCGTCGGTGCCGCTCCAGGGCGGCCCGGTCGAGGTGCCGTCACCGGCTCGCCCGGGGGACGACGTGGTCACCGGGACCGGCCCGGGGGAGCAGGTCGCGCTGCCGTCGGCCCGGTCGTCCTCGGACGCCGACGCGCCGGTCGCCGCCGACGTCTCGGCCTCCTCCGCCCCGGACACCGACACGGACACCGCGGCCGCGCCCACCCCGGACGCGGAGCCGGAGACGCCGGAGCCCCGTGCCCCCCGTGCGGCCGCGCCGGACACGGCGCCCGGCGGCGGGTCCTCCGACGACGCACCCACCACCGCACTGCCCGTCGTCCCGCGTCCCCGCGACGCGGCCGGTCCCGGCCGGCAGCGGCCGGTCGGCGTCCCGCCCCGGCAGGCCCCGGGCGCCTACGTCCCCGGGCAGTACGCCGCGGCGGCCCCGCGACACCCGTCCCGGCCGACGGCGCCCCGGCACCCCGTGGCGGGCCGGCCCCCGGCGATGCAGCGCCCGCCCGCGAGGTTCCCGTCGGGCCCCGCAGCGCAGGCCCCGGCCGTCCAGCGGCTCCCCGAGCCGTTCCGCGCGGCGCCGCTGCCCGAGGGCGGCGGCACCCGGACCTCCGGTGGCTTCCGGCTGCCCGACTTCCCGGCCCGCACCCGACCGGTGCTGCCCGCCGTCCTGGGCGCGGCGGCCGCGGTCGTCCTGGCCCTCGGTGTCGTCGCCGGGGTCACCGGTACGTCCGACGCGTCGCCGGCGCCCGCGCCCGCCCCGGTGTCCACTCCCTGACCGATCTGCTTGTATCCCCGCCGTGGGGATCTCCTGGGACGACTACCGCAGCCACGACGCCGTCGGGCTGGCCGCACTCGTCGCCGCGGGTGAGGTGAGCGCGGCCGACCTGCTGGAGGCCGCCGTCGCCCGCGCCGACGCCGTCGAGCCGGGCCTCAACGCCATCCGGCTGCGGCTCGACGACGCCGCCCGCTCCCGCGCACGCGGCCCGCTGACCGGGCCGTTCGCGGGCGTCCCGTTCCTGGTGAAGGACCTCGCCCAGCACATCGCCGGGGTCCCGACGGCGTCCGGCTCCCGTCCGCTCGCCGACCACCCGCGCCCCGAGACGTCGACGGTGGTCCGGCGCTGGATCGAGGCCGGTCTCGTCGTGTTCGGACGGACCGCCACCCCCGAGTTCGGTGCCCGCGCCGTCACCGAGCCCGCGCTCGGCGGCCCGACCCGCAACCCGTGGGACCCCGGCCGCACCCCCGGCGGCAGCTCCGGCGGGTCCGCCGCGGCCGTCGCCGCCGGGATCGTCCCCGCGGCCGGTGCGAGCGACGGCGGCGGCTCCATCCGCATCCCGGCCGCCGCCTGCGGGCTGTTCGGACTCAAGCCCGGCCGTGGCGTGACGCCGTCCGGTCCGGACGTCGCCGAGGGCTTCCACGGCGCGGCGGTGCAGGGCGTGCTTTCGCGGACCGTGCGGGACTCGGCGGCCCTGCTCGACGTGACGGCCGGGCCGGAACCGGAGGGCCCCTACGTCGTGCGTCCGCCGGAGCGCCCCTACGCCGACGCCGTCCGGGACGACCCGGCGCCGCTGCGGATCGGGCTGGCCACCGCGTCGCCGCTGGGCACCGACGTCGACCCCGAGGCGGTCGCCGCGGCCACCGACGCCGCCGAGCTGCTGACCTCGCTCGGGCACGTCGTGGAGGAGTCCGCCCCCGCCCTCGACGGCCGGGCGCTGGCCACCGACTTCCTCACCACCTGGTTCTCCACGATCTCGGCCCAGGTGGCCTCGGCGCGGGCACTGACCGGCTGCGGCGACGACGCCTTCGAGATCGAGACCCGGGTCATGGCCGCGATCGGCCGCGCCACCCCCGCGCCGGACTACCTCGCCGCGCTCGCCCGCCGCCAGGACCACACCCGAGCGCTGGCCGCGTTCCACGAGCGCTACGACCTGCTCCTCACCCCGACCCTGGCCCGGCCGCCGTGGCCGATCGGGGAGCTGGCGCTGCCCGCCCCGGCCCGGATCGGCGCGCAGGCGCTGCTGCGGGCCGGCGCGTCCGGCCTGTTCGGACGGCTCGGCCTGGTCGAGAGCCTGGTCGACGACAACTTCGCCCCGGTGCCCTACACCCAGCTGGCGAACCTGACCGGGCGGCCCGCGTCGTCGGTGCCGCTGTACCGGACGGCGTCCGGGCTGCCGCTGGGCGTGCAGTTCGTCGGGCGGCCGGGGTCCGAGCCGCTGCTGCTCGCCCTGGCGGCGCAGCTGGAGCGGGCGCGGCCGTGGGCGCACCTGCGGCCCGCGGTCTAGGGGCCGACGAGCCGCGCGAGCTCCCGCACCCGTTCCCGCTGCACCCCGGCCGCGGCCGGGGCGTGGTGCAGCAGACCGTCGACGGCGTGCACCAGGGTGCGCGCGAGCCCGTCCGGGTCCGCCGTGCCGGGCCGCCTCGACAGGTGGAACGCGACCTCCCGGACGCAGTCCTCCCGCAGCGCCTCGACGGCCGCGACGCCGTGCGGGGTGCGGGTCGCGAACGCGGCGAACAGTGCGTGCAGACGCGGGTGGTCGGAGTGCAGGGCCACCGCGGTGTCGGCGATCCGCAGCAGCGCGGTGCGCGGCTCCGGCAGGTCCGCCCGCAGCTCGGCGCAGACCGCGTCCAGAGTGGACCGGGCCTCCCGGACGTGCCGGGCGACCAGCTCGTCGAGCAGGGCCTGCTTGTCCGGGAAGTACTGGTACAGCGACCCGACGGCGACGCCGGCCCGCGCCGCGATGCGGTTGGTCGTCGCGGCGAGCCCCTCCCGCGCGAAAACCTGAGCAGCGGCGGTCAGGACGAACTCCACGGTCGCCCGCGACCGCTCCTGACCTGGTGTTCTCCGCACGTCCCGCCCCCTGTGTGCCGCCCGCGAACGCGAGTTGTCGCGGCCCATCGCAGCACGAACGCTGGAGCGGTGACCAGCACCTTCCTCGTGGACTACCCGCTGCGGCTGCTGCCCGGCCTGATCGTGGTCGGGGCGACCTTCGTCCTGATCGGACGGTCGTCCCCGCTGCTGCGGATCGTCCTGCTCGTGACCGGGTTCGTGCTGGTGCGGGACGCGATGACACCGCTCGGCCTGTGGTCGATCGGCCCGGCGCCCCACGGCCTCCTGTGGCTGCGGCTGTCCCCGGACCCGGTGGTGCTGCTCGGCATGGGGACGGTGGGGGTCGCGGCGTCGCTCGCCGTCGCCTACGGCCCCCGCGACCTGCGCGGGCTGGTCGTGTGGGGCCGGCTCGGGCCGCGGTCGCTGCTCGCCGCGCTCGGTGGCGCCGTGGTTCTGCTGGTGCCGCTGACCGCCGTGCTGTGGACGGTCCCCGTCGAGCAGCGCGGAGGCGCGGTGGCGGTCGGGCTGCTGCCGGCGCTGGCCGTGCTCGCGTTCGGGGGCAACCTCCTGGAGGAGGTCCTCTTCCGCGGGCTCCTGCAGGGACACCTCGCGGGGCCACTGGCGTTCGGCGCGGTGCGCGCCGTCGTCGCGTCGGGGCTGCTCTTCGCGGTGGGGCACGTCGTACTCGCCACGACCGTGACCGACCTCGGATGGCCGATCCTGGTGTTCACCGCCGCGGAGGGACTGGTGTGCGCGTGGGTGCGCCACGGGCACGGAGTGCTGGCCGCGACCCTCACGCACGGGACGGTGATCCTGGGCCTCGCCTCGGGGCTGTGAACGGCCCCGGTGACAGCTGACACAACGGGCGCCGAGGATCCCGCACCAGGCCCGCTCCGGCCCGTCCGCCCGCCCGCGACCCGACCACCACGATCGGCGACAGTCCGTCGATCGTGGGCGTGTGGCGGGGCGGGCGGGAGGTGTCCGGCAGTGCCGGGGCCGGCCCGGCTACCGGTAGTTCGTGAACTGCAACGCGATGCCGAAGTCCTTGGACTTGAGCAGCGCGATGACGGCCTGCAGGTCGTCCTTCTTCTTGCCCGAGACGCGCAGCTGGTCGCCCTGGATCTGGGCCTGGACGCCCTTGAGCTTCTCGTCGCGGATGGCCTTGCTGATCTCCTTGGCCTTGTCCTGCGCGATGCCCTGCAGGATCTTGCCGCCGGCCTTGTAGGCCTTGCCCGACAGCTGGGGCTCGTCCACCTCGAGGGCCTTCAGGCTGATCGAGCGCTTGATCAGCTTCTCCTTGAACACCTCGATCCCGGCGAGCAGCCGCTCCTCGGTGTCGGACTCGAAGGCCACG
The DNA here is from genome assembly GCF_020496225.1 of Pseudonocardia sp. ICBG162. Classification (NCBI taxonomy): domain Bacteria; kingdom Bacillati; phylum Actinomycetota; class Actinomycetes; order Pseudonocardiales; family Pseudonocardiaceae; genus Pseudonocardia; species Pseudonocardia sp. ICBG162. The sequence continues at coordinate 645,511 of NZ_JAHLJD010000031.1, read as the reverse complement.
GCCTCCTCGCCGGCCCACGCGACCGTCGTGTTGGTGCCGCGGAAGTCGAAGCGCTGCGACAGCTCCTTGGCGGCCTGGTTCAGGGCGTTGTCCACCTCCTGGCGCTCCACCTTGCTCACGACGTCGAACGACGGGTCGGCCATCGGTCACTCCCTCGGGGTCGGTCGGGGCCCCCTCGTCGGGGGCCGTCGGTCGTGTCGTATCCTCGTTCACGCACTCAGCGAGAGCGACGTGCACCCCGGCTGGTTGCCCGAGCGGCCAAAGGGAGCGGACTGTAAATCCGTCGGCGTAGCCTTCCCAGGTTCGAATCCTGGACCAGCCACAGCAGGTGAAAGAGACCCCCGACCAGCGGAAACGCTGGAACCGGGGGTCTCTTTCGTTGCCCGGGTCCGTCCGGCTGTGACCGGGCTTCCACGGGTGTTCACGGACGCATCATGAACGGCCGTCGCGGAGAGCCTGCTCGACCCTCCGGCGCAGGGCGTCGTTCTGACCGGCGATGCACGTCGCGTAGACCCGCAGCAGGACGTCGACGCTGTGCCCGGCCCACTGGGCGACCTGGGTGGCCGGGACGCCCCCGTTGAGCCATGTCGACACCGCGGCGTGCCGGAGGTCGTAGGGGCGGCGGGCGAGCGGCGAGGTGGCCTCCTCCGGCGAGAGCGCGGTCAGCCGGGCAGCGGCCCACAGACGCCCGTAGTGCCTCTCGAACAGGGCACCGCCACGTGTTCCGCGGAACGGACGACCGTCCGATGTGGTGGCGTGCTCGGTCAGATGCCCGCGCAGGATCGCGGTCAGCTCCGGTGGGCTCGGTACCACTCGCACCTCGTCGACGCTGCGGTGCTTGAGCCGGCGCGGCTCCCGGCGGGTGCCGGACTCGCTCCACGACCGACCGGCGGCCGGAGCCGACGTGCTCAGATACAGGGTGCGTGCCTCGACGTCGTCCCGGTGCCCTGTGGGTCGCTCGCCCGCTACACCTCCGGCCCGTTCGCGGCGCCGTGGCTCGGCTACCCGGCCCCACAGCCCGTCGCGCCACCAGATCATCAGGATATGGACGCGATGCATGCCGCGGGGCTAACGATCTCCGTCGTACCGACGAGCTTCCGATCATGTCTGCGCGATCAGCCGCTCCTCGAACCGCGGTAGCCGTCGTACTCGCTGCTCTTGTCGCGACCGCAACTGTCGGATGCGGCGCCTCTGGCGCGGCGACCGCTCCCTCGACCACAGCTGTGCCTTCGGCGTCTCCGGCGGCCACCAGCACACCCTCGACGGCCGACGCAACAGCCGATCCGGCGGGCGTCGAGGCACCGCCGGCTCAGGCGACCGTCGACCCCGGCGAAGGGGCCGTCGCCGGCCCGGACGTGGCTCGATCGGTTTCGGCGGAGCTGACGAGAATCGTTGGTCGATCCCCGGATTCCGTGACCTGCCCCGATCTGCCTGCGAAGGTCGGTTCAGCGGTCCGGTGCACACTCGTTGACGGAGCCGACTCCTACGGCGTGGCAGTCACCACGACCTCAGTGCAGGTGAGCGATGTCAACTTCGCCATCAAGGTCGACGACCAGCCGTCCTAAACAGTCGGAGTTTCGACCACCTGTCTGCGTGGCCGTGCCAGTCGCTCGGATTCGGGACAGCCGAGTCGGAGAGTCCCCCTCGGCCGTCCATCGTCCACGCCGAGGCGTCGGCCGCAAGGGCGCCTACGGCGTCGCTACGCGATGGCTACGTCACCCTTGCCCCGTCACCATGACGAGGGGAGCGGCCAGTACGAAGGGGACGGGGGAGGAGCGGGCACAACCCCGGAAGCGCGGTCCACGGACGATGCGCGGACGCGGGCGGGTGGTCCGTATTCCCGCCGCAGGTCAGAGCCGGTATGGCAGCTCTCTGTGAGTCCGCCGGCGTAGCCTTCGCAGGTTCGTTGTCCGGGTCCGGCTACCCGGCCCCGGAGTCTCGGGGCACCGCACCGACCTCGGAGGCGATCGGTCGGAGGCCGATCAGCGCGACTCGACAGCGAGCCGCCCGGCGAGCAGGACGTAGGTCGTGGCGAACGTGCGGCGCAGCCACGCCATGACCTTCGGGCGAGTGATGACCTGGTTGCGCATCGCGGTCGCGAAGATCCCGTAGGCGGCGAACACCACGAAGGTCACGGCCATGAACACCAGGCTCAGCCAGGTCATGTGCCAGGTGCCGTCGACCTCCCCGGCGGGGACGAACTGGGGCAGGAACGCGAAGAAGAAGATGGTCAGCTTCGGGTTGAGCAGGTTGATCAGCACAGCGGTGCGGATGATCCGCCACGACGAGACCGGGGCTGCATCGTCCTCGACCTGGGCCGTGGATGTGTCGCGCAGCGTCTGCCAGGCCAGGAACAGCAGGTAGACCACGCCCACCCACTTGATGGTCTGGAAGGCGACCGCGGAGGCGTTGAGGACGGCGGCCAGGCCGGTGATCGCGGCGACCATGTGCGGGACCACGCCGAGTGTGCAGCCGAACGCGGCGACGATGCTGGCGCGCGCACCACGGGCGAGGCCGGTGGCGATCGAGTACACGGCCCCGGTGCCGGGCGTGGCGACCACGACGAGGGTGGTCAGGAGGAACGCGATGCCCATGGCCTGCCTTCGGGGAGTCGTCGAGCGAACAGTACGACGCCCTTCCCGGCCGGTCACGACCGTCGATCGACCTGTCGCCCGTCCCGCTCCGTGGAGAGCGCTCGCCCGGAGGACGTCGAACGCCTACACCGACGTGGCGATCACCTCGTCCGCCGGCGCCAGGAGACATTCCGAGGCGGTCCGCCCGGTCGCGGCGAGGTATGCGTCCACGAGTCGGTTCCCGGCCGCGTACCCGGCACCCGTCGGGAGACCGACCGGCTCACCGCCGAACCTCGCGGCGTGCGCGTCCCCGAGCACCCAGGCGGTGAAGTTCTGCATCCCGGTCACGTCGAGCCCGGTGAGGACCCGGGCGAACGCCTCGTCGTCGCCCACCGCGCCGGCGCCGATCCGGGCACGCCCGCGTTCCTCGCCGTACAGCTCGCGGGCGAAGGCATCGGCCAACCCTTCGGAGACCACGTACTCGCCGACGGTGACGGTGGCCGGGTCCCACAGGACATTGCCGGGCGCGTACCGGACGTTGTGGTGCAGTTCGTGCACCGCGGTCGCCTCCAGCCGGTCCAGGTTCTCCGGTGACGGCCAGATGGTGAGAGAGATGTACCCGGGCACCGAGCCGTTGGCGTTCATCCCGAAGCCGGTGTCCTGGAAGAACCCGTCGGTCGGATCGCCCAGGACCAGGAGCACCGTGGCGTCGGGTACCCGCAGGCCGGGGTGGACCCGCTCCAGGTGCTCGGCCGCCCCGTGCAGGGCTCTGCCGATCCGCTCCCACGCGTGGGCGTCCTCCAGGCGCCGGAGACCGTCCGTCGACAGCTCGAGGTCACGGTCGAGGGGGAAACCCGAGGCCAGCTCGTGCATGTGGACCAGGTCCGGCTCGCCGGGGAAAAAGCGGTACATGCCGCTCGCCGGTTCCAGCATCGTCCGCAGCAGCTCGGCCCGGTTCTGTTCGGCCGCATGCAGGACGTGTCGCATCGCGGGCCCGGTGTCCAGCACGGTGAAGGTCATGGCCGCGATCGTCACGCTTCCAGCGGGTGGAGGCGCAAGCCGGAGTCGGCACGGGCCGATGATCTCCTCGCGGCGCACCCGTCGGACCGCGAGGTACTCCGGACCGTCAGCGGCAGCAGCCGTCGGCGCACGCGTCGGACGTCGCGGCGGCGCCGGGCCGCGGAGCGCAGCAGCTCTCTCCCCGCCACGCGTTCCTGCCCTCGCGCACGGCCAGGACCGCCAGCACCAGCGCGGCGACGGGGTCGGCCCACCACCAGCCGAGGGTGGCGTGGAGAACGAGCCCGACGAGCACCGCGGCCGACAGGTAGGTGCAGAGCAGCGTCTGGCGGGAGTCGGCCACGGCGCTCGCCGAGCCGAGCTCACGCCCCGCGCGTCGCTGCGCCCATGACAGGAACGGCATGATCGCGACACTGGCCGCGACCAGCACGATGCCCACCGTCGAACGGTCCGCCTCCGCCGCCCCGGACAGGCCCCGCAGTGCCTCGACGGTCACGTAGAGGGCGAGGGCGAAGAACGAGCACGCGATGACCCGCAGGGCGATGTGCTCGCGGCGGGCCGGGTCGCGGCCGGCGAACTGCCACGCCACGGCGGCGGCCGAGCTGACCTCGATGACCGAGTCCAGTCCGAACCCGATCAGGGCGATCGAGGACGCGGCACGACCTGCGGCGATGGCGACCACGGCCTCGACGACGTTGTAGCCGATGGTGATCGCGACGAGCAGGCGGATGCGGCGGACGAGGACGGCGCGACGGTCCTCGGAGAGGGACAGGGTCACGACGCCTGTTCCCCGGTGTGTCCCGGTGCGCCGTAGGTCGGGCACAGCGCGACCGCGTCGCCGGTCTCGGCCAGCACCGTCTCGGCGCTGCGCAGGAGGTCGAGCAGCTCCGGGCGCACGAGGCGGTAGTAGGACTGGCGTCCCTCGGCCCGGGAGTCGACCAGACGGCAGTCCCGCAGACAGGCCAGGTGTTTCGACACCGTCGACTGGGCGAGACCCAGGTGGCGGGTCAGGTCGACCACGCGGGCCTCGCCCCGGCCGAGTCGCAGCACGATGGCCAGCCGTGCCGGGTCGGCCAGCGACCGGAACAGCGCCACCGCCGGGCCGACGTCAGGGCAACAACTCATCGCCATGGAGCGATGTTAGTCAGAACGTGCGATGAAAGAACACCGCGAACCCGTCGCGGCGGGCGGGCCCCGGTGTCCTGTCCGTCGTCCGTCACCGGCGGTGTGCCGCCACGGCCCGGGCTCCCGCGTGGTCCCCGGCGGCCTCGAGCCCGTCCACCACGCCGTCGACGTCGGCGGCCGGCCGGTTCTGGCTCAGCTTGAGCTTCGCCTCGATGCTCTCGATCCGCAGCTCGACGCCCACGATCGCGCGCAGCTGCCCCCGCACGAACGCCTCCGGGGCGTCGTCGACGCTCCAGGGCGCGGGCCGGCCGGCCTCGTGCAGATCGGTCAGGCGCCGCACGACGTCGTCGAGCCAGTCGACGTCGTCGTGGACGACCACGGTGCCGCGGACGTGGGCGGTCACGTAGTTCCAGGTGGGCACGACCCGGCCGTGCTCGGCCTTCGACGCGTACCAGGACGGGCTGACGTAGGAGTCCGGCCCGCGGACGATGACGAGCCCCTGCCTGCCGTCGGCGCGGGTCCAGTGGTCGTTGTTCCGGGCGAGGTGGCCGAGCAGCGCGCCGCGGTCGGGGTCGTGGACGAACGGCAGCAGCGTCGCGTCGAGTCCCTCCGGGCCAGCTGTCACCAGGTCCGCGGCGCCGGGGCGGGCGAGGAGCTGCCGGACGTCCTCGTCGGTGGGGGCGAAGTGGGCGGGGACGTACACGGCGGGTCCTCTCCTCCGGGCGCGGTCGGGCTCCCTGCAGGGTGCCCGGCGCAACGGCTTTCCCGGACGGCCGTTCCCGGGCCGTTCTCAGGGGCCACTCGTCGTCGCCGGCCGCAGCATCGACCAGGTGCTGGGCCCGCCGTGCGGCAGGTCGACCTCGGCGGTGACCCGGAAGCCGAGGCGGGTGTAGAGCCGCACGTTCGCCGCGAGCGAGGTCTCCAGGTGGGCCGGCCGTCCGTCGCGGTCCACCCGGTCCAGCCCGGCCGTGAGCACCGTCGTGCCGAGACCCTGTCCCTGCAGACCGGGGCGTACGGCGACGGTGGCCAGGAACCACGCCGGACCGGCGGGCCGGTGCGGGGCGAGGGCCGTGTCGGCGTCGGCGGCGGCACCGGCGCGGTCCCCGGCGAGCTCGGCCAGCCGCGGCGCGACGCGGGCGAACGCGTCGTCGAGACCGGTGGCCTCCGGCGGCATCCACACGGCGACGGCGTCGAGCCCGCTCCCGGCCGCGTCGACGACGTGCACCAGGCCGTGCGGGATGCCGACCTCGCGCAGCAGCAGCGCCTGGCTCGCGCCCAGGCGGCGCGGGTGCTCGTCCGCATCGATCGTGTGACGGGTGAACGGGTAGTCGAGGAACGCCGCGGTGAGCAGTTCCGCGGCCGCGGGGACGTCGGAGGTCGTGGCGGTCCGGGCGGTGCGTGTCATCGGCGTCGAAAGTAGACGGCGGCACGCCGTCGCTCGAGCCGGTTCCGGCCCACTCTTCCGGGGTGGATCCGTCCGTCGGAGGGTGCGATCCGGTGTCGCGAGACCCCCGAGGTCAATACGACAGGGTGACGCGCTGACACGGCCGTGCGGAGGGTGCATCACGGAGCGTGTTCCGAAAAAAGGGTACGCGTCCGTTCGGGTCCACTGTGGTGACGATCCGTCGCGGACGGCGTCCGGAAGCGACGTCCACACGGATTCCCGGCTGCCGGAAGAGAGCAATAACCTCGCGGTCAGTAATGCCCATCGTCCGATAGTGGTAGAAAATTCGTTGGATCGGGGATGGACCGGATAGCGTTCTGTGCATCGGCGGGGCTCCCGAACCCACGCCGAACACGCCGGTCCGACATCGGACCCCGTACACAACGGAGAAATAACTGTGCTGAAGAAGGCTGGAATCCTGACCGCCGGCGTCACCGCTGGTCTGCTCGCCATCTCCCCGCTCGCCTTCGCGGGTGACGGCGGCTGGGACAAGGGCCACCACGGGCACGGCCACGGCGGCGACCGCATCAACGCCGACCAGATCAACAACCTGGAGAAGGACCGCAACAGCGTCCAGTCCGGCCTGGTCAACGTGGGCGACATCAACGCCCTCAACAACGCCAATGTGCTCAGCTGCTCGCTGAACAGCGCCGACGTCGCCGCCAGCGTCCTCGGCATCCTGGGTGGCCAGGCCACCAACGGTGAGGACGCCCCGAGCTTCAGCGACTGCTCGCAGGGTGACAACCAGACCAACGTCCAGGACTGAGTGCACCTGCACCACCGGGCACGATGACGGGACCGTCTTCCCGTCATCCGTGACCCTGCACTTCCGGAGATCCCCCGCTCTTCCGACCGGAGCGGGGGATATCCGCATTTCCGGGGACGGCCGGAAAGGTGAACGGTGGACCCGGAATTCAGGGGTGGTGCGGCAACACCACGTGCGAGGGGTGCTCGGAATCGTGCAGGATCTCGTAGGAGATCCGTTCCCCGTCGACCGCGGTCGCCGTCCGCTCACCGGTTCCCGGGTTGCGGGCGAAGCGCGGGAACGCCGCGCCGGCGACCTGCACCCGGAGCCGGTGCCCGGCCCGCACGCGGTACCCGGTCGGGCTCAGCGTCATCCGGACGACCGTCGTGCCGTCCGGGGCGGTGGCCTCGCGGTCGGGCACCAGCCGGTGCATCGCGTCGGTGATGTTCATCGAGGTCCCGTCGGGGCCGACGTCGCACAGGCGTACGAACACGTCGCCGATCCCCGTCCCGGTCCGCACGTAGACCACGGCCGACACCGGACCGAGCAGGTCCAGGTCGGACTCCAGCGGCGGGCCGGTCCAGACGCGCACGTCGTCGCGGGCCTCGACGGCGCGGTTGTCCAGCTGCTTGGACGGTGGCTGGAGCATCGGGCCCCCGACCGTCGGTGTCGGGTCGGCGGGGTCGTAGACGAACCGTGACGGCGGGGGTGTCCCGGCCGGCCGGTCCGGGCCCAGCCCGCCGTCGGCGTCGAGGTACCACTCGGTCGGGCGGGCCTCCGGCGGCGGCCAGCACGGCAGGTCGGTCCAGCGGTCGGCGTGCTGCACGTACACCCGGACCGGCGCGCGCTCGTCGTGCTCGCCGCCGTGCAGGTGCACGCCCAGCCAGTGGACCATCTCGTGGGCGATGGTCGACAGCGAGCCGCGGTCGCCGTGGGTCCACGGGCCGATCGTGATCCGTGCCGTCGCCCCGCCGCGCTGCAGCGCGGTGAAGTCCACCAGCTGACGGTCCAGGAACAGGTCCCACCAGCCGGTCACCATGCAGACCGGCGGCATCGCGGCGGCGTCGAAACCGTCGTGCTCGGCGGGCGCCCAGAACTCGCGCGGCTGCTCGGCGTGCTCGACGAAGTCCCGCCAGAACACCACCGGCGCCCCGGTCAGCGCGACGTCCGCGGCCTGCAGCGGCTGGGAGGTCACCGCGCGGCGCTTGCGACGGCTGAACACCGGCGTCGCGAGGAAGCCGGTGACCGCGCCGATGCGCTCCTGGCGGCCGATCTGGTTCACCCAGGTCGCGAGGTTGAGCAGGCCGGGCGCGCCGCCCGGGTAGAAGGTGCTGGTGAACTCCGACGCGGTGATGTCGGCGTTCATCGAGCACAGACCCGGGTCGGCGTAGGGGGCGACCGCCCACTGGGTGTGCCCGACGTAGCTGGGGCCGACCATCGAGACGCGGCCGTCGCACCAGGTCTGCCCGCGCACCCAGGCGAGCGTGTCCAGACCGTCGGAGCTCTCGTGCAGGAACGGGCGGAACTGCCCGCCCGAGCCGAAGGTGCCCCGGGTGGACTGCACCAGCACCTGGAACCCGCGGCGCGCCAGCAGCGAACCGATGATCGACCCGAGGCCGTCGCGGCCGTAGGGGGTGCGCATCATCACCGTCGGACGCGGCCGGAGCGGGCCGGGGGCCCGGTAGAGGTCGGCGAGCAGGACGACACCGTCGGAGAGCGGGACCCGCAGGTCACGCTCGCGCACGTACGGCTCGTCGGCACCGAAGCCCAGCCTGCGGTCGACCAGTCGCTCCGTGAGCGCGGCCATGACACCTCCCCCTCGCCCGCCCCCTGCGGACAGGTCCGATCGTAGGAGAACCCGGTTGCCCCGACCGGGCGTGGCCGGTGACGGTGTCGCCGTGACCGTCCCTCCCGTACTCACCGACGGGGTCGTGACCCTGCGCGCGCACACCGGATCCGACGTCCCCGGGATGCTCGAGGTGTACCGCGATCCCGTCGTGCACCGCTGGACATCGCTCGACCCGACCTCCGGGGAAGGCCGGGCCCGGGAGTGGATCGACCTCGCCCGGCGTCGGTGGGCCACCGGCCGTCAGTACGTGTGGGCGGTGGAGGCCGCGTGCGACGGCCGCCCGCGCTACGCGGGCTCGATCGACCTGCGCCGCGACCCGCTGCCGTCGGCCGGCTACCTGCTCGCGCCGTGGGCGCGCGGACGGGGGTTCGCGAGCCGTGCGCTGCGGCTGGCCGCCGACTGGGGCTTCGACGTCGCCGGGTTCGCCGCGCTGCACTGGGACTGCCGTGCCGGGCACGTCGCGTCCTGGCGGGTGGCACACGCCTGCGGGTTCCGGTTCGAGGGTGTCCGCACCCGCGCGCTGCGGGCCGGTGACGACCTCGTCGACGCCTGGACCGCCGTGCTGCTGCCCGGCACACCCGTCGCCGACCGGCCCCCGGCGACGACGTGGTGGCCGCACCCGGTGCTCGACGGCGACGGCGTCCGGCTCCGCCCGCCCACCGGGGCCGACCTCGCCCGGCACGTCGAGGCGTGCAACGACCCCCTCGCCCGCTGGTGGAGCGCCACCCTCCCGGTGCCCTACACCGATGACGACGCCCGGCGCTGGCTGCGCGACCACCCGCTGGAGTGCTCCCTGGGCTCCGGCGTCGGCTGGGTGATCGCCGACCCGGACGACGACCGCTACCTCGGCACCGTCTCGGTGTTCGGCACCGACCGCCCCTACACCCCGACCGGTGGCGAGGTCGGCTACCGCGCCCACCCCGACGCCCGCGGCCGCGGCGCGGTGTCCGCCGCGGTCCGCCGGGTCGTGCGGCACGCGTTCACCCCGGTCGCCGACGGCGGCATGGGCCGGCACCGGCTGCAGCTCGGGGCGTCGGTGGACAACACCGCCAGCCGCCGGGTCGCCGAGCGCGCCGGGTTCCGGCTCTGGGGCCGCGCGCGGGCCGACGGCGTGCACGGCACGGAGAACGAGATCGTCGACGACGGCGTCTGGTACGACCTGCTCGCCACCGACCCGCTCCCGGCTCCCATCGGAACTGTCGGGGGTGCCCCGTAGCCTGCCCGCCGTGCGGATCATGCGGATGTCCTGTTGCGGTCTCGAGTGGGTGGGACCGGACCGGGCGCACTGCTGCCGCCGGTTCGGGGGCTGCGGGGCCGTCTTCGACGACGCGCAGCTGTGGGACACCCACCGCCCCCGTGGGGTGTGCGTGACCGACCCGCGCGAGCTCGGTCTCGTCGCCACGCGCAACGGGATCTGGCAGCGGGCGCTCGACGCGGCGGGCTGACCCGACGCACCGGGCGCTCGACGCGGCGGACCGGCTCGACGCGGCCGACCGGCTCGACACGGCGGGCCGGGGAGGGACCGGGGATCAGGGCGGCCCGCGGGTGATGCCGCGGAACACCGCCTCGTCCCGGCCGGGGTTGCGGACCCGGACCAGGTTCAGCCCGGTGAACCACAGCACCGACCCGGTACCGAAGGTCCGGCTCCCGCCCGCGGCGCAGCACAGCTCGATCTGCCCGGCGTCGACCACGACGACGGCGCCCCGCCACTCGTCCTCGACGTGCGGGCGGACCTCGCCGGGGGCGAGCACGACGGTGCGGGTCCGCGCCCGCGACGGCGCGTCGTCGCGCATGGGCCACCCCCCGGGTCCGGTGCGGGGCACGGTGCCCACACCAGCTCCGACCGCCCGGGCGCGCCGAAGTCATCGGCGCACGCGTGGGAGAGGGCTCAGGCCGCGGCGGCCGGGGCCGTCGCGGACAGCACCGTCTCGTAGCCGATCCGGGCCGCGGCGGCGACCCGCCCGGGGTCGGTGGACAGGCCGTGGACGCCGGCGGGGGAGTGCGGGCTCAGCGTCAGCAGGTGCGCCCCGGCCCGGTCCGGGTGCGCGGCGTCGGCGAGCAGCGGCAGGCACTCGCCGTGTCGGGCGGCGTCCTGCGCCATCCGGCCCAGGCCCGGTGCGAGCCGGTCCAGCGAGCGGGCCCACAGCGGGGTGCGGGCGTCCGGCGGGGTGCCGGTGAGGTCGTCGGCGGTGCGCGTGAGCAGGGCCAGGACGTGCGTGGCGCCGTCGCGCAGGGCCCGTGCCACCGGGAGCGGGTCGCCGACCGAGCCGTCGATGAAGTCCTCGGCGTCCTCGCCCGTGCCGACCCGTACCGGGGGGCCCGCCAGCAGCGGGATCGCCGCCGTCGCCCGCATCGCGGCCCTCCACGTGGCGCCGTCGGGCAGCGCGGTCAGCACCCGCGGGCGCAGGTCGGCCGCCCCGGTGACCACGACGTTCAGCGGGACCGGCGGGTCCACCAGCCGCGACCAGTCGGTGGGGAGGGAGTCGACGAGGATCCGGTCGAACAGGTGGTCCAGCGACACCATCGGGCGACGGGTGCCGAACCGGCGCGGGTCGATGAACTCGCGGCAGGCCATGTCCCGTACGAACACCCGGGACACCTCGGCTCCGTGCCCCATGACCAATGCCGTCCCGACGAAGGCCCCGGCCGAGCTGCCCCACACCTCGTCGACGCCGGCGGCGAGCCCGAGGTCGGACAGCGCGTGCACCATCCCGGCCGCGTAGGAGCCGCGCATCCCGCCCCCGCCGACGACCAGCGCGATCCGTGCCCCGTCGGCGTGCCGGCCGGGGCGGCGCCCGGTGTCGCGGCGGCGCTCGAGCAGGCGCAGGACCTCGGCGTCGCCGTGCGCGGCGGAGGTGAGGAGGGCGGGGGGCACGCCCCCATCATGGAGGTCCGCGCCGCCGCGGCGGCGACGCCCCGGTGTCCGGGGACCGCTCACGAGCCACCGACCGCGGGCCGTCCACCGCCCGGCGCCTCCCGGCTCGGGTACCTCGCCGCGCAACTAGTACGTTCGCGCGACCAGCGCCGACGCCCTCGCGGAGGCCCGCTGGAGGGGGGAAGGACACCGTGACGCAACGACGCCGTCCGCGGTTGCAGGCGCTCGAGGCGACGTCACTGCCCGCGGCACACGCCAGGGCCCGCGACGCCCGTCGCCGCCATCCGGTGGTCGGGGACCACGCCGCCGCCGTCGTCGCGGACGACCTCGACCTGGGCTCGGCGCCCGGGCGGGCCGACACGCTCTCCACGCTGCTGCGGGTCGCCGTCCTCGACGAGTGGGTGCGCGGGTTCGCACGGCGGCACCCGGGCGGGACCGTCGTCGAGCTGGGGCCGGGGCTGGGCGACCGCGCGGGACGGCTCGGCGACGACGGCCCGGCGCACTGGGTCGACGTCGAGCTGCCCGGGGTGGCCGAGCTGCGCCGCGAGCTGCTGGCGGGCCCGGCGCACCTGGTGGCCGGGTCCGCGCTCGACGAGGACTGGCTGGAGCTGGCCCGCGACCTGCCCGGCCCGCACCTGGTCGTCTCCGACCGGGTGCTGACGCTGCTGCCCGAGCAGGGCGTACAGCGGATCGTGTTCACCGCCGCGCGGATGCTCCCGGGCGCCGAGCTCGTCACCGACCTGCTGTCCCGGGGCGCGGCCGGTCGGCTCGCCGCGGGCCCGCTGCGCGAGCTGGAGGTCGACTGGACCTGCGAGGACCCGCGCGAGCTGGAGCCGTGGGGGCTGCGCCTGGCCGCCTCCTGCGACGCCGCGTCCCCACCCGCCGAGGTCGCGGCCCGGCTGCCGCGGGCGTCGCGGGCACTGGCGGCGGCGCTGCGGGCGACCGCGCTGCGCGGCGAGCGCCTGGCCCGCTACGAGATCGTGCCGGTCTGAGCCGGGCCGCTCCGGTCCGGCCGCGCCGTGGCCCGCCCGGGCTCCCCGTTCGGACCGGCCACGACGCGTGGGCGGGCACCGGCCCCCGCCGGCGTCCGCGTGCCCCGCGGGGCACTCCCGGTAGTACGAGCGGGCGCCCGCCGCGTGACGCGCCGGGCCGCAGGATCGTCAGAACTGTGGACGCGGCCCGCGGGTAGGGTCGTGATCGTGACCTCCCCGACCTTCGGCACGCTCGAGGCGGACCCGGCGGAGGTCGGCCTCGACCCCGCCCGGCTGGCCCGGATCGACAGCCACTTCCGCCGCTACGTCGACGACGGCCGCCTCGCCGGCGCGACGATCGCCGTCGCCCGGCACGACCGGCTCGCGCACCTGACCCACCTCGGCGTCCGCGACCTCGACTCCGCCGCCCCCGTGACCGACGACACGCTCTGGCGCATCTACTCGATGACCAAGCCGATCACCTCGGTCGCGGTCCTGATGCTCGCCGAGCGGGGCGCCCTGGAGCTCACCGACCCGGTGTCGCGCTACATCCCGGCGTTCGCCGAGCAGCGCGTCTACCGCGGCGGCTCGGCGCTCAACCCGGGGACCGACGCGGCCGTCGAGCCGATGCGGGTGCACCACCTGCTGACCCACACCGCGGGCCTGACCTACGGCTTCCACCACGCCCACCCCGTCGACGAGATGTACCGCTCCAAGGGCTTCGAGTTCGGCGCTCCGTCCGGGATGGACCTCGCGGCGGCGAGCGAGCACTTCGCGTCGTTCCCGCTGCTGTTCCAGCCGGGCACGGAGTGGAACTACTCGGTGGCCACCGACGTGCTCGGCCGGGTCGTCGAGGTCGCGTCCGGGCGCCGGCTCGACGAGTTCCTCCGCGAGGAGATCACCGGCCCGCTCGGGATGACCGACACCGCGTTCTGGGTGCCGGAGGGGTCCGCGCAGGCCGGCAGGCTCGCGACGCTCTACAACGCCCGCCCCGGCGGCGGTCTGGTCGAGAACAAGGCGCTCGCCCGGTCCGCGACCCGCGAGCCCACTTTCCTCTCCGGCGGCGGCGGACTGCTGTCCACCACCGGCGACTACCTGCGGTTCGCCCGGATGCTCGCCCGCGGCGGCGAGCTCGACGGCGCCCGCATCCTCGGCTCGCGCACCCTGGCCCGGGCCACCCGCAACCACCTCCCCGGCGGCGCCGACCTCGACACCGTCGGCCGGCCCATCTTCTCCGAGTCGGCGTTCGCCGGTGTCGGGTTCGGCCTCGGCTTCTCCGTCGTCGTCGACGGTGCGGCGACGAAGGGCTTCGCCAACGAGGGCACCTTCGCCTGGGGTGGGCTGGCCTCCACCGCGTTCTGGGTGGACCCCGTCGACGACCTGGTGGTCGTCTTCATGACCCAGCTCGTCCCCTCCAGCACCTACCCGATCCGATCCCAGCTCCAGACGCTGGTCCAGCAGGCGGTGACCGACCGATGACTCCACCGAGCCCCGTGCTCACCTTCACCATCCGCACGCTCGTCGTCGCCGCCTCGCTGTGGGTGGCGACGGTGCTGGTCGGCGGCATCCGACTGGAGAGCGCAGGCACCTCCACCTCGATCCTCACGCTGATCGGCGTGGCCCTGGTGTTCGGCCTGGTCAACGCCGTGGTCAAGCCGATCGTGGCGACGCTGGGCTGCCCGCTCTACATCCTCACGCTGGGCCTGTTCGCGCTCGTGGTGAACGCGCTCATGTTCCTGCTGACGGGCTGGCTGTCGTCGGTGCTGAACCTGCCGTTCACCGTCGACGGGTTCTGGGCGGCGTTCTGGGGCGCGATCGTCGTCGGGATCGTGTCGTTCTTCCTGCACCTGGTGATCCCGGACCGGTTCGACAACCGCTGAGGCGACCCGGCCGGGCTCAGACCGGCCAGGTCTCCCGGCGGTACGCGCCGTCCCAGAACATCCACTCGTAGCGCGAGGTCGTCGTGAAGTGCTCGCGCATGCGGGCGAGCTCCGCCGGCGACGCGGCGGCGCCGACCCGGTCGGTCGCGTCCAGCACGGCCTCGACGACGGCGTGGTACTCCTCGCCCGCGTACATGTCGATCCAGCGCTGGTAGACCGGGTCGGGGGAGCCGGCGCCGACCAGGTGCTCGCCGACCCGGCCGTAGATCCAGTAGCAGGGCAGCACCGCGGCGACGCCCTCGGCGTAGGACCCGCCGTAGGCGGCCGCGAGCAGGTAGCTGACGTAGGCGCGGGTGGCCGGGGCGACCGGCAGCTCGCGGGCCTGCTCCGAGGTGAGGCCGAGCGCGCCGAGCAGGTCGGCGTGCAGCTCCCGCTCGGCGGCGATCGCGCCGGCGGCGTGCTCGGCGAACATGAGGGTGTCGTCGTCGGTCGGGGCCTTCGCCGCGCACACGGCGAGCGCCGTGGCGTAGCCGCGCAGGTAGTGCGCGTCCTGGACGATGTAGTGCCGGAACGTCTCGTGCGGCAGCGAGCCGTCGGTCAGCCCGGTGACGAACGGGTGGGCGAGGATCGCCCCGTACAGGGTGTCGACGTCGGACCAGAGCAGGTCCCGGGTGCGGTCGGCCATGCGGCCACGGTATCCACCGGGGCCCGGCCGGTCGTGTGATCGACCGCGCAACGCCGGTGTGACCGGCGGGGAACACCCCGGTGACACGGCGCCTGAGATCCTGCGCACGTCGTCTGGTGCTCCGGCGTGGGGGTGTCACCATGGAACGCAGGCGAGCCACTCAGTGTGGAGGACGCGCCACGTCCAGTCCCCCTGACGTGGAGGTGAGGGTATGACCGACCCGCAACCCATGGATCACCACGAGAAGATGCGGATCCGTGCGGCCGCGTTCCGCGCGACCCGGATCTACCCCGGCCCGGTCGGCGAGCTGATCTCGCGCGAGCTGCTCGGCTGGGAGGACTTCGGGTACCGCCTCGGCGGGAACCGGATGGTCCTGGACCTGGTCGACCACGTCATGAAGGCGGTGCCGCCGGACCGGGCGGCGCGCTCCGACGCGGCCTGACCCCGCTCAGCGCAGGGTCGTCACGGCGACCTCGGCGGCCGCTCCGCTCGGCGGGGTGCCGTCGGCGAGCCCGGCCAGCGCGGCGGACAGGACCAGCATGGCCGCGATCGTGGTGATGCTGCCGACCCGGCCCAGGACGTCCAGGGTGCGTGCGACGGCCGACGGCCCGCCGGTGCGCCCGGCGCCGTCCCGGCCCGCGCCGACGGCGTGCGGCCGCGGCTGCGCGGAGTCCGGCCGGACCCCGTGGGGGACCGTGCCGGTGGGCGCCGGGGTGCCGGTGGTGCGTCGCCGCGCCCCGGCGGCGGCCGCGGGCTGCGCGACACCGGCCGGGCCCGCCTGGGCCGGGACGGCGACGGGACCCCGCGCCGGGGTGTCGCCGAGCGGCCGGGCAGTGGTGCCGGTGCGGCGGGGCGCCGGGACGGAGCCCCCGGCCGGACGCGGTGCGGGGACGGCGGGGTGCTGCGGCGCCGGACCCGGACGGCCCGCCGACGAACCCGGCGACGCCGGCCGCGGTGCGGGGATGCCCGGTGCCTGCGGCGAGGTCGACCGCGGACGCTCCCGGCGCGGCGCCGGCAGGTCGACGTGGTCCTCGCGACGGCGGTGCCGCCCCTCGACCCGGTCCGCACGCCCGGTCCCACCGGCCCGCGGTGCGGGGACCGACGGGGTGGCGGGGACGGCGCCCAGGGGGCGGCGCGGGCTGGGGATGTGGACGGCGGGCGCGGACATGACGATCACCACGATCTCGGGGGAGTCGATACGGGGTTCTTCGGGATCCGGTGCGCGCCGCCGGCTCCTGCTTCCACCCGTCTGTCGTGTCGTACGACCAGCCTGTTATCCGGTCATCCCCTACGCCAACCGTCGGAGTGACTACTCCACCCATCGGACGTACCGGCCCACCCGCGCAGCGCCCGTTCCCTCACGCAGGGTGGCTGTCCGTCACTCCTTCGCCACGTCCGGGGACAGGGCCGGCAGCTGCTCGCGGAGGTCCCGCTTGAGCACCTTCCCCGCCGCCGAGACCGGGATCGCCCCGACCAGATGCACCTCCCGCAGCCGCTGGTAGGGCAGCAGGCGCTCGTTCAGCCCGTCGACGGCGGCGCGGACCGCGGCCCCGTCGGCGCCGGGCGCGGTGGTCAGGAACGCGACCGGGTGCTCGCCGTCGACCCCCACCGGGCGCCCGACGACGGCCGCACCGGTCACGCCCGGCAGCGCCAGCAGCCGCTCCTCCAGGTCGCGCGGGTACACGTTGTAGCCCTTGTGGAGCAGCATGTCCTTGAGCCGGTCCACGATGCGCAGGTAGCCGTCGCCGTCGAGGACGCCGACGTCGCCGGTGTGCAGCCACCCGTCGCCGTCGAAAGCGGCCGCGGTCTCGGCCGGGCGCCGGTGGTAGCCGCCGGTGACCTGCGGCCCGCGGATCCACACCTCGCCCTCGGCGCCGGCGTCGAGCTCCTCGCCGTCCGGTCCCGAGATGCGGATCTCGGTGCCCGCGATCGGCTGCCCGACGGTGCCCGGGCGCCGGTCCGCGGACCGGGCGGCGGGGCCGAGGGTGGCGGCCATCGTGACCTCGGTCAGGCCGTAGCCCTCGGAGATGACCAGGTCCTCGCCGAACCAGTCGCGCAGCGCCCGGATGATCTCGACCGGCAGCGGTGCCGCGCCCGAGGTCAGCGACCGCACCGAGGACAGGTCCCCGGCGGCCTCGCGGTGGGCGAGCAGCGCCGCGTACACCGGCGGCGCGCCGGACAGCGAGGTGACGGCGAACCGGGTGGCGTCGGCCAGGTAGGCGCGCGGGTCGAAGCGGGCGTGCACGATCGTCGTCGTCCCGGTGAGCAGCGGGACGTTGAGCCCGCCGATCGTGCCCATCGCGTGGAACCAGGGGGCGATCCCGATCGCCCGCCCCGTGCCGAGCGGGGTCGGGAACTCCGACGCCGGGCCGGGGTCGGCCAGGACGACGCCGGGCCCGTGCGCGGTGGCGGTCACGTCCGGCCGGGCGCCGGTGCCCCAGCAGGCGGCCTGCAGCGCGTTGGTGAGCACGTGCCGGTGGGTGACCCGCACACCCTTGGACCGGCCGGTGGTGCCACCGGTGTAGGCCAGGTGGGCGAGGTCGCGGTCCGGGTCCACCTCCAGGTCGGTGCCCGGCGGTGTGACCGGCCTGCCGTCGAGGTGCGCGGAGAGCCCGGTCACCTCCGGGGGCAGCTGTTCCGGGTCGCCGTGGGCACCGGTGACGAGCACGCGCTTCAGCGACGTCGCCGGCCGCGCGGCGAGCACCGCGGGCAGCGCCGCCTCCCAGCTGACGACGACGGCCGCCCCCGCGTCGGCGAGCTGCGCGCCCAGGTCCTCCGGGGCGAGCAGCGGGTTCGCCGGGGTGACGGTCGCCCCGGCCAGCAGCGTCCCCCAGTAGCCGATCGCGTACTGCGGGCAGTTCGGCAGGTGCAGCGCGACGACGTCGCCGCGGCCGACCCCGTCGGCGTGCAGCGCGTGCGCGAACGCCGAGGCGCGGGCCAGCAGCCCGCGGAAGGAGACCTCGTGCCCGGCCTGGTGCAGGACCGTCGCGTCGCCGAACCGGTCGGCCGCGCCGCGGAGCGTCGCGGAGGCGGGCAGGGCGGGCACGTCGAGGGCCGGGGCGGGCGAGCGGGCGATCATGCGGTCACCCCCGCCCCGCTACCGGTCCGGGACGGCGGGACGACCCCGTGGACGACCATGCGACCTCCATCGGTCTGCCGGTGACGTGCGGCACGACCGACCCTAGGCACGGCGGGTGGCACACGTCACGGCCCGCACGGGCCCGGTCCGGTCCGGAGGGGACAGACCGGCGGGGCCCGGACCTCAGTCGCGGGGGGTGAGCAGACCCCGGGAGTGCGCGAGGGCGACCGCCTCGGCGCGGCCGGAGGCGCCGAGCTTCGCCATCGCCCGGGACAGGTGCACGCTCACGGTCTTCTCGGAGATGAACAGCCGCTCGCCGACGGCCCGGTTGGTCAGCCCGTGCGCGACCAGCTCCAGCACCGCGTGCTCGCGCGGGGTGAGCGGGGAACCGCCGTCACCGGACGGCGGTGCGGGCCGGGGACCGCCGTCGCCGGCCCGCAGCCGCAGCGCGGCGACGGCCTCGGCGAGCGGGCGCGCCCCGAGCCGGTCGGCCCCGGTCGCGGCGACGGCCAGGTCCTCGGCGGCGGCGCGGCGGTCGGCCTCGCCGTCGGTGCCGGGGCCACCGCGGTGCGCCCGTCCGAGCAGGGCCTCGGCCCGCCGCCACCGGGCCTCCGCGGCGCGGTAGCCGTCGCCGTACCCGGCGAAGGTCTCCACGACGGCGTCCCAGACCTGCGGTGCCGCCCCGCCGTGGGCCCGGGCGGCCTCGGCGCGGGCCCGGGCCAGCCACGCCCGGCCCTCCGGCCCGACCGCGGTCCCGCGGGGCAGGCCGCGCTCGGCGGTGCGCGCGGCCTCGTCGGCGAGGACGGCCGCCGCCCCGGCGTGCGCCTGCGCCCCCGCCGGGTCGCCCGCGGTGCGGGCGGCCTCCGCGAGATCGGCACGGGCCGCCGCGCCCAGTGCGCACAGCGCCAGCTCGCCGAGGTGGTGCGGGTACTCCGCCCGCAGCACCCCGAGCGCGGTGGCGACCCGGTCCACGGCCAGGGCCGGGTCGCCGCGCCAGCGCGCCGACTCGGCCCCGACGACGCCCTGCAGCAGCGCGGCCTGGTCGTGCACCGGTGGCTCGGTGGCCAGCGCGGAGAGCAGCTCCTCGGCGCCGTCGAGGTCGCCGCGGGCCACGCCGACCAGCGCCCCCGCCACCGCCAGCAGGCCGGTGACGCGCAGCGGCAGCGTGGGGTCGACGTCCGCGGCGGTCCGGACGGCGGCGTCCCACTCCCCGCGCTGGACGTCGACGCGGACCTGCGCGATCCGGAACTCCAGGCCGTACCCGCCCCAGACCAGGCCGTACGCGGCGGCCCGGCGGGCCCCCTCGGCGAGCTCGTCCGCGGCGGCGTCGAGCAGGCCGTCCTCGATGAACGACACCCCGCGGTTCCACACCGTCCGCAGCTCGACGACCCGGTTCCCGGACGCGGCGGCCAGCGAGGCCGCCCCGGCGAGCCGGTCCCGGGCCGCCTGCGGGTCCCCCTCCATCCGGGCGCAGAAGGCCAGGGTGATGAGGGCGTCCGCGCAGACCGCGCTGAGGTCGCGGTACGCGGCCGACCCCTCCGCGGGCGGCGCGGTGTCGTGGACGGCACGGGCCACCGCCAGCGACGCGCGGGCGTGCGACCAGGCGGGCTCGGCGTGGTCGGCGCTGAGGTGTGTCCGCGCGAGCACGGCGTGCGCCCAGGCCAGCTCCGTGCCGGGTGGGCCTCCGGCCTGCAGCTCGACGGCCTCGGTGGCCGCGGCCACCGCCGCGTCCAGCCGGGCCCCGCTGTCGAGCAGCCGCATCGCGTAGTGCCGGCGCGCCACGGCCCTGGCGTGCGGATCCTCGCCGAGGTCGGCGACCCGGACCGCACGGGCCCCGAGGGCGATGCCCCGTTCCGGGTCGCCCGAGGCGCTCGCCGCCCAGGCCGCCTCCCGGGTCAGCGCGCTCTCGGTGACACCGGTGAGCCGCTCGGGGTCCTCGACGGCCGACCACAGCTCCAGTGCCCGCTCGGCGTGGGCCAGCATCTCGGCCGGGCCGTGCCGCCGGTGGGCCTCCTCGGCGGCGCGCACCGACGCGGCGAGCGCCCGCGGCAGGTCGTGGGCGGCCAGCGCGTGCCGGGCGAGCGCGGCGGCCACCCCGGGGGCGTCGTCCCGGCGGGCGAGCAGCGCGGTGAGCCGCGCGTGCAGCCGTACCCGCTCGCCCGGGAGCAGGTCGTCGTGCACGGCCTCGCGGAGCAGGGCGTGCCGGAAGGCGTAGGACTCCGCACCGGGCGCCGGGTCCGGGACGAGCAGGTGGTGCGACACCGCCTCCCGCAGCCCCGCCTCCAGCTCGGCCGCGGACAGCTCGGACGCGTCGCGCAGCAGGTCGTGGGGGATGCTCCGCTCGGCCAGCGAGGCCACCCGCAGCACCTCGCGCGCCGGTCCGCCGAGCCGGTCGAGCCGGGTGAGCAGCACGTCGGCCAGGCCGCCCGGCAGACCGTCGGACCCCGCCGCGACCAGCTCCTCGGCGTAGAAGGCGTTGCCCTCGCTGCGGGCGGCGATCCGGCGCAGGGTGGCCTCGTCGACACCCCCGGTGGCCGCCCGGGCCCGGACCAGGGCCAGCACGGCGTCGGGCGTGAGCGGGCCGAGCTCGACCCGGCGGACGGCGGGCAGCCGGACGAGCTCGGCCAGCGACGCGCGCAGCGGGTGCCTGCGGTGCAGGTCGTCGGAGCGGTAGGTGCCCAGCACCAGCAGCCGCTGCGAGCCCAGCCGGGCGAGCAGGAACGCGAGCAGCTCGCGGGTGGAGCGGTCCGCCCAGTGCAGGTCCTCCAGCACGACC
This sequence comes from Pseudonocardia sp. ICBG162, assembly GCF_020496225.1. Lineage (NCBI taxonomy): Bacteria > Bacillati > Actinomycetota > Actinomycetes > Pseudonocardiales > Pseudonocardiaceae > Pseudonocardia > Pseudonocardia sp. ICBG162. The sequence goes on along the minus strand of NZ_JAHLJD010000031.1, from coordinate 624,492 downwards.
AGCAGCGGCGCCGCCGCGGCCGCGTCGCGCACGGCACCGGCCACCGCGTCTAACACCTGCAGGCGCCCGGAGTCCCCGTCGCCCGCCGCGGGACGGGGTGCCTCCGCCGCGCCGGGCAGCAGCCCGTGGAGCACCGGCCGCAGCGCGGTGCCCGCCCGGGCCAGCGCGTCGAGCACCTCGGAGAAGGGCAGGTAGGGGAGTGCGGCGCCGCCCGCGTCGAGACACCGCCCGACGACGACCTGCGCGCCCGCCCCCGCGGCGGCCCGGCCGAGTGCGGTGGCGAGCCGGGACTTGCCGATCCCCGCCTCCCCGGCGAGCAGCACGGCGCGGGCCCGACCGGCCCGGGCCGCGTCGAGGTCGCGGAGCAGGCCGGCGAGCTCGTCCGCGCGGCCCACCAGATCGTCCGGGTCCGGGCCGGTCGCGCCGCCCCCGTGGGTCCCTCCCGCCGTCATGGAGCGCATCGTGGCACGGGACACCGACACTCCCGGGGCCGCGACGGCGGTACCCGCCCGTCGGCGCGGCTCAGGCACGCGGCCCGGCCAGGACCCGCCCGCCCGGTGCCACCGGGTCCCGCCCGGTCCGTACCGGGGGGACCGGGCCGCGGGGCGCCGACGGGTGCCGCGCGGCCCGGGGCGGGTGGGGTGTCCGGTCCGGTGCCGGTCCGGCGACGGCGGTCCCGCGGGGGACCGGCGGCCGGGCGGCGGTGAGCCGGGCACGCAGCCGCAGCCACAGCCGTCCCACCGCCGACGGGCCGGCCGCGCCGCGCAGCAGCCGCTCCGTGCGGTACCGGTCCGCCTCCTCCCGCAGCCGGGCCTGCCGCTGCTCGGCGAGGGCGACGAGATGGTCCATCGGGATGTGTGTCATCAGCATGGTGACGACACTGCGGCTGAGGGGGCCGCCCGGGCATCGGGCGATCACGCCGTCCCGCGGGCCGCCCGGGGCCCGCGGGTAAGGGGTGCCCTCAGCCCCGTCCGGCGGGCGGGGGCAGCAGGCCCCGGCGGTAGGCCGGGACGAGGGCGCGCGGCACCAGGTGACGGCGTCCCTCCAGGGTGAGCGGCACCAGGTCGGGTGTGGTCGCCTTCCACTGCGACCGGCGGTGCCGGGTGTTCGATCGCGACGTCCGTCGCTTGGGAACGGCCATCAGAGGTCTCCTTCTCGGTCGGAACGTACGGTGGGGTCGTCCAGGGCGGCGGGCCCCACGGGCTCGGACTCGGCGCAGGGCTCGTCGTGGGCCCAGCCGAACGGGTCGGGCAGGGCGGCCCAGGCGTCCTCGCCCGCGGCTATCTCGGCGTCGGTGAGCAGCGCGGAGCGCAGGGCGGCGTCGATCTCGTCGGGGTCGGCGTCGTGGCAGATCGCGACGATGTCCTGGGCGCGGTCGCCCCAGCGCGGGTGCCAGGCCAGGGCGGCCAGCGCCCGGCGCTGGTCGCCGGCCTCGGTCCAGGCCTGCTCGTCGGCGCCGGCCAGCCAGTCGCCGGCGTGGCCGATCCGCATGCCGCCGCCCGCGCTCTCCACCCACAGCACCGCGTCGGGACGGGTGGCGAGCCAGACCCGGCCGCGGGCCCGCACGACGCCGTCGAGCAGGCTGTCGATCGCGTCGTGCAGCCGGTCCGGGTGGAACGGGCGTCGGGCGGAGAACAGCAGGGTGCGGACGCCGCTGTCGGCCTCCAGCGGGGGTGTCCCGCGCAGCAGCGGGTCGTGCACCCCGCCCGGGACACCGCGGCGGGACGCGGGGTCGAGCCCGTCGCAGAAGACCCGGTGGTCGGCCCGCCCGGCGAGCAGCCGGGGTGCGGTCGGGCACAGCCGGTCCAGGACGGCGGCGGTCCGGTCCGCGCCCCTGGGCCCGACCGCGCGGGTCAGCACCAGGACGTCGGCGAACTCGGCCTGCCCGACGGCGAGCCGGGCGACGGTCCGCTCGTCGTCGGGCAGCGTGGACAGCCCGCGCTCGGGCAGGGTCGCGTCCCCGGTGGCGTCGTCCAGCCAGTGGTCCGGGTCGAGCACGGCCACCACCCCGCGCAGGTCGACGAGGTCGGTCGCGGTGCAGGCCTCGCCGCCACCCGGCGGCTCGAACACCACCGCCCCCAGCGCCCAGCACACCGGCTCCGGCTCCAGGCGCGGGTCCAGGTGCAGCACCACCCGGTCCACCGTCCCGGCCAGCGCGGCCAGGGTCGGCAGCACGTCCTCGCGGATGGTGCAGCTCACACAGCCGTGGGCGAGCTCCAGCACGGTGCGCTCGTCGCGGCCCGCGTCCCGCAGCCGCCGGTGCACCACACCGCGGCCGAGGTCACGCAGGTCGTGGTGGAGCACGACGACACCCGGGTCCAGCTCGCGCATCCGCGTGATCGTCCGCTCCACTCCGTCGGGCTCGGTCCCGCACAGGACCACCAGCTCGGTCATGTCTTCCTCCCGGAGTCGGACGTGGTCGCGGTCCGGTGTAGCGTAAACGAAAACGATTCCCATGTTGAGAGGAGGGGCGCGATGGCCAAGTCGACCGACGTCCGGCCGATCGTGAAGCTGCGCTCGACGGCGGGGACGGGCACGACCTACGTGACCCGCAAGAACCGCCGCAACGACCCGGACCGCCTGGTCCTGCGCAAGTACGACCCGAAGGTGCGCAGGCACGTCGAGTTCAAGGAGGAGCGCTGATGCCCGCACGTCCCAAGCCGGTGCGCGCGCCGCGACGCAAGGCCAACCCGTTGAAGCAGCGGGGGATCGAGCACGTGGACTGGAAGGACGCCGCGCTGCTGCGCACGTTCATCTCCGACCGCGGCAAGATCCGCGCCCGCCGGGTGACCGGACTCACCGGCCAGCAGCAGCGGCAGGTGGCCACCGCGATCCGCAACGCGCGGGAGATGGCCCTGCTGCCCTACCCGCACGCGGGACGGTGAGCGATGGCGAAGCGCTGTGACCTGACCGGCCGCGAGCCGGGCTTCGGCAAGTCGGTCTCGCACTCCCACCGGCGCACCAGCCGGCGCTGGGACCCCAACGTGCAGACCCGCCGCTACTGGCTGGCCGAGGAGAACCGCTGGGTGCGGCTCACGCTCTCGGTGAAGGGGATCAGGACGGTGGACCGGATCGGCGTCTCCGCCGCGGTGGCGAAGATCCGGGCGAACGGGGTGAAGGTCTGATGGCCACGACCGGGCAGATCGCGAAGAACGAGCGGCGCAAGGAGATCGTCGCCCGCTACGCCGAGCGGCGGGCCGAGCTCAAGGCGCTCATCGCCCGCCCGTCGACGCCGGAGCCGGAGCGGGCCGCCGCGGTCGCCGAGCTGCGCCGCCAGCCACGCGACGCCAGCGCGACCCGGGTCCGCAACCGCGACTCGGTCGACGGGCGTCCCCGCGGGCACCTCCGCAAGTTCGGGGTGTCCCGGGTCCGGCTGCGCGAGCTCGCACACGACGGCGCACTGCCGGGTGTCCGCAAGTCGAGCTGGTGACCAACAGCGGTTGACCTGCAGGAACCGGGTTCCGGGACCCCCCGTTCGGGGGCCCGGGACCCCGGTGTAAAGTTCTTCCCGTCGGTGAGAGCGAGGCCCTCGGGCCCGCGTGACACCGGTGCTGCCGCCCCCTTAGCTCAGTCGGCAGAGCGTCTCCATGGTAAGGAGAAGGTCTACGGTTCGATTCCGTAAGGGGGCTCTACAAGGGGCCTCGCCGCATGCGGCGGGGCTTCTTGCATGACGGTGTAGCTCAGTTGGTAGAGCAAGCGGCTCATAATCGCTGTGTCGCCGGTTCAAGTCCGGCCATCGTCACCACGTTGGCGCATCATTCACGAGACATGCTGGGAGGCACCCGCGATGGCCAAGGCCACGGACGTGCGGCCGAAGATCACTCTGGCCTGCGAGGAGTGCAAGCACCGCAACTACATCACCAAGAAGAACCGGCGGAACGACCCCGACCGGCTCGAGATCAAGAAGTTCTGCCCGAACTGCGGCACCCACCGGGCGCACCGCGAGACCCGCTGAGTGCGTAGCGACTCCCGGAGCTGACGGTGGTCGACCAGTCCTGGGTCGGGCACAGCTCGGACCCGGTCGGGCCGTACCAGGTCGGTCGCGAGAAGATCCGCGAGTTCGCCGTCGCCATCGGTGACGGCGATCCGCTCTTCCGTGACGTGGACGCGGCACGTGCCGCGGGCCATGCGGACCTGGTGGCCCCGCCGACGTTCCCGACCTGCTTCACGATGCCGGTCATCGAGGGCTTCCTCCGGGAGCCCGCCTTCGGGTGGGACTACACCCGCATGGTCCACGGGGACCAGCGGATCACGTTCCGCAGGCCGGTCGTCGCCGGCGACGAGCTCACCACGGTGCTGCACGTCGACGAGCTGCGCACCCGGGCCGGCAACCACATGCTGACGCTGCGCTGCGAGGTCACCGACGCGGTGGGCGAGCCGGTGGCGACCACGCACTCGATGCTGGTCAGCCCCGCCGGTGAGGACGCGGGCGGCGAGGGGGACGCGTGAGTGCACCGCTGACCCCGCAGACCGCCGCCGCCTGCGCCAAGGGCGACGCGCTGCCGTCGCTGACCGTGCAGGTCACCCGCGCCGACCTGGTGCGCTACGCCGGTGCCTCCGGCGACCTCAACCCGATCCACTGGAGCGACCGCGTCGCCGCGGTCGCCGGGCTGCCCGGTGTGATCGCGCACGGGATGCTCTCGATGGCCCTCGCCGGCCGCGTGCTGACCGCGTGGACCGGGGACCCGGCCGCGATCCGCAGCTACGGCACCCGCTTCACACGGCCCGTCGTCGTCCCGGACGACGACGCCGGCGCCACCGTCGAGCTCTCCGGCACCGTCGCCGAGGTGCGCGAGGAGGGCGGGGAGCGGATCGCCGTCGTCGATCTCAAGGCGGCCTTCGAGGGGAAGACGGTGCTCGGCCGCGCCCGCGCCGAGGTCGTCCTCCCGGGGTGAGGCGACCCGGGGTACGGGCCCGCGGAAGCGGGTGCGTACACTCGTTCCAGCCGGACGCACCGGACGATCCGTTGCGTCCGCCCCGCCGCCACGTGGCGGATCGGGGCAAAGGGGTGTAGCTCAATTGGCAGAGCAGCGGTCTCCAAAACCGCAGGTTGCAGGTTCAAGTCCTGTCACCCCTGCCACGACGCCGCAGGCCGCCGGAGATCACGGCGGCGCGGCCGACGGCACGGACGGCGAAGCGACGAGGGTTCTCCCGAAGCGGAGGACGTGACCGAGGGCGGGCGGACGCCCGCCACGTGCGGAGGGCGACACGCGTGAGCGACGAGCACGAGTCGGAGCGGCCCGGGCGGGAGCGCCCGAGCAACGCCGCCGACCGTCGTGGGCGGCGGGCCTCCGGCTCCGCGAGCACCCCCGGCAAGGGCCGTGCCACCCCGACCCGCGCCACCGCGGCGACGAAGGAGAAGAAGCCGTCGCTCTTCGCCCGGCTCGCCCGGTTCCTGCGGGAGGTCGTCGCCGAGCTCCGCAAGGTCATCTGGCCCGACCGCGGCCAGATGGTGAAGTACACCATCGCGGTCCTGATCTTCGTGTCGATCATGGTGGCGCTGGTGTTCGTGCTGGACTCGGCGTTCGCCGAGGGCGTCGCCCTGCTGTTCGGCAACTGACGCGAGTACGAACGCCGACCGGCTCCGACCGACACCGAACAATGGAAGCGAGTAGGACGTGACCTCCGACAGCAAGGCGTACGACGAGGCGGCCGACGAGGCCGCGATCGACGCCGTCGCCGAGAACGCGGCCGACGAGACGCTGCCCGAGCAGTCCGTCCAGGACGCCGACGTCGAGGCGGCGCACGGTGAGGACGCCGTCTCCGGCGACTACACCGAGGCCGACGACGACAGCACCCCCGGCGCCGAGGCGGAGACGCTGGACGGCGAGGGCGAGACGGTCCCGACCGCCGGGGACGCGGACGACGCCGACTCCGGGGACGCCGACACCGAGGGTGCCGACGCCGTCGCGGAGGAGCCGGCCGAGGACGTGGACCCGGAGGAGGAGCTGCGCGCCGCACTGCGTCGCGCGCCCGGCGACTGGTACGTCGTCCACTCCTACGCGGGCTACGAGAACAAGGTGAAGTCGAACCTCGAGACCCGGGCGCAGACCCTGGACGTCGAGGACTACATCTTCCAGGTCGAGGTGCCCACCGAGGAGGTCACCGAGATCAAGAACGGGCAGCGCAAGAAGGTCCAGCGCAAGGTGCTGCCCGGCTACATCCTGGTGCGGATGGAGCTCAACGACCAGTCCTGGGGCGCGGTGCGGAACACGCCGGGCGTCACCGGTTTCGTCGGCGCGACGTCCAAGCCGTCGCCGCTGACGATCAACGAGGTCGTGAAGTTCCTGCTGCCGAAGGTCGAGGCCCCCAAGAAGGAGGCCGAGGCCGGCAGGACCGCGTCCGGCGGCGGCTCCGGCTCGTCCGGCGGCGCCCCCACCATCGAGGTCGACTTCGAGGTCGGCGAGTCGGTCACCGTCATGGACGGCCCGTTCGCCACGCTCCCCGCGAGCATCTCCGAGGTCAACGTCGACGCCCAGAAGCTCAAGGTGCTGGTCTCGATCTTCGGCCGGGAGACCCCGGTCGAGCTCGGGTTCAACCAGGTCTCCAAGATCTGATCGCACCCGTGAGGAACGTCCGCGGCATGGCAGGGCCGCGCGGCGTGCACATCGATCACTGAGGAACGGACATGCCCCCCAAGAAGCGGAAGCTCTCCGCGATCATCAAGCTCCAGATCCAGGCAGGCGCAGCGACGCCGGCCCCGCCGGTCGGCCCCGCACTGGGCCAGCACGGCGTCAACATCATGGAGTTCTGCAAGGCCTACAACGCGGCGACCGAGGCCCAGCGCGGCAACATCGTGCCGGTCGAGATCTCGGTCTTCGAGGACCGGTCGTTCTCCTTCGAGCTGAAGACCCCGCCCGCGGCGCGGCTCCTGCTCAAGGCGGCCGGTGTCGAGAAGGGCTCCGGCGAGCCGCACAAGACCAAGGTCGCCAGCGTGACCATGGCCCAGGTCCGGGAGATCGCCCAGGTCAAGATGAACGACCTGAACGCGAACGACCTCGACCAGGCCGCCAAGATCATCGCCGGCACCGCCCGGTCGATGGGCATCACGGTCGACGGCTGAGCGAGCCCCCCACACCACCCGTACGCGTGGGAGAGCCGGGCGCGGCTCCTACCACGACCTGACCTCTGAAGGAGACGAGGACAGATGGCACAGCGCAGCAAGGCCTACCGTGAGGCCTCCGCGAAGATCGACGCGGACCGCCTCTACTCGCCGCTCAGCGCGGCGAAGCTGGCCCAGGACACGGCCAGCAAGAACACCGACGCGACCGTCGAGGTCGCGATGCGGCTGGGCGTCGACCCCCGCAAGGCGGACCAGATGGTCCGCGGCACCGTGAACCTGCCGCACGGTACCGGTAAGACCGCCCGGGTCATCGTGTTCGCCACCGGCGACAAGGCCACCGAGGCCGAGGCCGCCGGCGCCGACGCCGTGGGCGCCGAGGACCTCATCGAGCGGATCCAGGGCGGGTGGCTCGACTTCGACGCCGCCATCGCGACCCCTGACCAGATGGCCAAGGTCGGCCGCATCGCCCGCATCCTCGGCCCGCGTGGCCTGATGCCGAACCCGAAGACGGGCACCGTGACGCCGGACGTCACGAAGGCCATCAACGAGATCAAGGGCGGCAAGGTCAACTTCCGGGTCGACAAGCAGGCCAACCTGCACCTCGTCATCGGCAAGGCCTCGTTCGACACCGAGAAGCTGGTGGAGAACTACGGCGCCGCCTACGACGAGATCCTGCGGCTCAAGCCGTCGGCCGCCAAGGGCCGCTACGTCAAGAAGATCACCGTCTCCACCACCACCGGGCCGGGCATCCCGGTGGACCCGAACCGCACCCGCAACCTGCTGGTCGCGGACGAGGAGACCGACTGATCGGCTGATCAGCGCCTGACACGACGACGCCCCCGGTTCCCTGCGGAACCGGGGGCGTCGTCGTGTGCGGGGTCAGGCCCAGTCGCGCAGGACGTCCTCGACGCTCTCCGGTCCGGTGCCGCGACCGGCGGTCTCGGTGACCGTGCGGGAGAAGCGCGGAGCCGGCGCGGCCTGGGGCACGCCGTCGGAGGTGACGATGGTGCCGCGCGCGGTCAGGTGCGCGTTCTCGCGGGCCTCGGCGAACGACAGCACCGGGGTGGTGCAGGCGTCGGTGCCCTCGAAGACCGCGGCCCACTCGTCGCGGGGCTTGGAGGCGAACACCTCGGTGAACCGGGCCCGCATGGCCGGCCAGCCGCCGCGGTCGTACTGCGGGCCGAGCTCGTCCTCGGTGAGCCCCAGGCCGGCGATGAGCTGGGCGTAGAACTGCGGCTCCAGCGCCCCGACGGCCATGTGCCCGCCGTCGGCGCAGGTGTAGGTGTCGTAGAACGGGGCGTGCCCGTCGAGCAGGTTGGAGTCGCGCTCGTCTACCCAGGCGTCCTGGGACAGGAAGCCCCAGAACATCTGGTTCAGCACGCTGACGCCGTCGACCATGGCGGCGTCGACGACCTGGCCCTGCCCGGAGGCCTTCGCCTCCCAGATCGCGGCCAGCACGCCGACGACGAGCAGCATCGACCCGCCGCCGAAGTCCCCGACCAGGTTCAGCGGCGGGACCGGGCGCTCCCCGGCACGGCCGATCGCGTGCAGCGCACCGGTCATTGAGATGTAGTTCAGGTCGTGCCCGGCGCGCGGCGCCATCGGGCCGTCCTGGCCCCAGCCGGTCATCCGCCCGTAGACCAGGCGCGGGTTGCGGGCGTGGCAGTCCTCGGGGCCGACGCCGAGGCGCTCGGTGACGCCCGGCCGGTAGCCCTCCAGGAGGACGTCGGCGGACTCGACCAGCCGCAGCACGGTCTCCCGGCCCGCCGGGTCCTTCAGGTCCGCGGTGACCGAGCGACGGCCGCGCGCCGTCGGGTCGGGCACCGCGTCGGACCCGAGCTTCAGCCCGCCCGACGGCCGGTCGATGCGGACGACGTCCGCCCCGAGATCGCCCAGGATCATCGCCGCGTGCGGCCCCGGCCCGATCCCGGCCAGCTCGATCACCTTCAGTCCGGCCAGCGGACCCTTGCCCCGTGTCACCGTGGACCTCCTCGTCGCGCGAATGGTTCCCGGCGACGGTAGCGACCCGGCGCCGGTGCTCAGCCGGTCGACTCGCGAGCCGGCTCCTCGTAGTCCCAGATGTCCTTGCCGATCTCACGGACGGGATGGTCGGTCTCGTCCCGTTCCTGGATCGTGTAGGCGTAGCGGCCGTGCTGCCAGCCGTCGCGCGTCGCGACCTCCAGCAGGCAGGCCTCGGCCCAGCCGTGCCACTCGTCGAAGTCGCGGGGCAGCGGGTCGGGTGCGTCGCACTCGATCTCGGTCATCCGGTGCAGCACGCCCCGCAGCGGCTGCCAGGCGTGCACGTCCAGCCAGATGTTGTCCATCGCCGGCGCCTCCGTCGGGTGGGGTCGACCCCCAGTCTCGCCGGGCGCCGTCGTGGCGGGCCGGACGGCCGGGGGTCTTCACCCGATCGTGGTCAGGCCTTCAGCAGGTCCTCGCGGCCCTCGGCCTCGAGCTTCGCCTTGTACGGGCCGAAGAGCTGCTTGGCGATCGGCAGCAGCTTGAGGACCTTCGAGACCGGGCCCTTGGCGCGGACGTCGCCCTTGGCCAGCGCGACCGGGAGGATGACCTTGCCCAGCCAGAACCGGTTGCCGGTGTCGGCGGACATGAACAGCTCGATGTTCGGGTCGGGGCCCTGCCCGGCGCCGGTGTGGATCTCCGAGTTCGGCATGTCCACGGTGAGGACGGCGTCCGGGTTCGTGTAGGTGATCCGCAGGACGACCCCGGACGGCTGCAGCTTCGCCACCAGGTCCGGGTCGGCCATCCCGATCCGGAACACCCCGCCCAGGTACTCGTAGACCTCGGCCTCGTCGGCGAACACGGCCATCAGCGCCTCCTCGCGAGATGTGGCCGGGCAGGATGCCGCCCGGCACGTCGCGGCGAGTCTGTCCCGCGCCGTCCGGGGCGCGCAGCCGATCACCGGGCCAGGCTTGGCCCGTCCGGGCCGTGCGGCGGGCCGGGGCGGATCTCAGCGACCGGCCGGGTGCTCGTCGAGCAGCCCGCAGCGCCCCGCCAGCGCGGCCGCCTCGATCCGGTTCGCCGCGCCCAGCTTGTGCAGCAGCGAGGCGATCATGCGCTTGGCGGTGCGCTCGCTGACCAGCATCGGGCGGGCGATGTCGGCGGTCTCCAAACCCCGTGCCAGCAGCGTCCACAGCTCGATGTCGCGTTCACCGAGCCGGTCGAGCAGGCCGTCGGCGGTGCGGTCGGCCGCGACGAGCAGGGCGTCGAGCAGCTCCGCGCGCAGCACCCGCACCCCGGCCGCGATCGACAGCAGTGGCGCGACCAGCACCTCCGGGTCGGCGGACTTGCCCAGGTAGCCGTCGGCGCCGGCGCGCATCGCGGCGGCGGCGAGGTCCAGGTCCTCGGTGCCCGACAGCGCCAGCACCCGGGTGGCGGGGTAGGCGGCCTTGACCCGGCGGATCGTCTCCACCCCGCCCAGCGGGGGGAGTGCGAGGTCGACGATCGCGATCCCGGCCCGGTGCTTCCCGACCAGCGCGACGGCGTCCTCCCCGGCGGTGGTCGAGTCCGCGACCCGGAAGGTGTCCCCGGCGCGGGACTCCAGCAGCAGGGCGAGGCCCTGTGCGAACAGGGCGTGGTCGTCGACGATGACGACCACGTGCGGCGCTGTCGGCACGGGCGGCACGGTCGGTGAGCCTAGTGTGGCCGCCGACCCCGTCCGCTCCCGAGAGGCCCCGACCGTGACCGCGCCCGCCGGTGAACTGCCCGAACGCACCCGGGAGGAGCGCCAGGCCGTCGTCCTGAGGATCTGTGTCGTGCTCGGCGCGGTGGGCCTGCTGGTGGCCCGGCCGGACCTCACCGGGGGCGGACCGGTCGTGGCTGCCGTCCTGATCGGGCTGAGCGCGGTCTACGCGGCCGCGCTCGGGGTCGTCTCGGTGCTCCGCGGGCGGCTGCCCGTCCCGCCGGCCGTGCTGACCGGGGTCGACGGTCTGCTAGCCCTGCTCGCCTGCGGGCTCACCGGTGGGGTGGCGAGCCCGATGGTGGCCGCGCTCCCGCTGGTCGTCATCGCGATCGCGCTGCGCGGCGGGCACCGGCTCGGGCAGCTCGTCGCTCTCGGTCTCGGCGTCGGCTACACCGCGGCGGCGCTGCTCGGCTCCGCCCCGGGGGTCACGGTCGGCGCCGCGGTCGTCGCGGGACTGTGGTGGACCGGTTTCCTGTTCGCGACGGCGGTGCTCACCGGGGTCCTCGTGCGCCTGCTGGAACGCCAGCTCGCCGACATCGCCACCACCCGGGCCCGGGCCGAGAGCGAGCACGAGCGCTACCTGTCCGAGCGTGCGCTGCGGGACCGGATCGTGTCCCAGAGCCGGGCCCGGCTCGACGGGGCCCGCGTCGTGCTGCACGAGTTCCGGACCCCGGTCGCCTCGCTGACCGCGCTGTCGGCCGACCTCGCCGCGGGCAGGCTGGGCGGGGACGCCGCCCGGCGGGCGTCGCGGCTGCTCGCCGACCACGCCGCCCACCTCCAGGACATGCTCGACGGGCTGGCCGACCTGGCCGTCGCCGACGGCAGCCCGCTCGGGCGCGACCGGCCCCGCCGCGTCGCGCTCGCCGAGCTGGCCGACGCCGTGCTCGACGCCGCCGGGATCGCCGCGCACCGGCGGCACCCGGTCGTCGAACCGGCCGGGGCCGCGGTCCACTGCGACCCGCAGCGGCTGCGCCGGATGCTCACCAACCTGGCCGAGAACGCCGCCCGGCACTCCGGTGACGAGGTCGTGGAGCTGCACCTGGCCCACGACGGTGCCGTGCTCACCGCCGAGGTCCGCGACCGCGGGCCCGGGCTGCCCGCGGGGCAGGAGGGCGTCGTGACGGCCAAGGGCGTCGCGCTGGGGGAGCGCCGCGGTACGGCCGGGCTGGGCCTGTGGATCGCCGAGGCGCTCGCGTCCGCGATGGACGGTGAGCTGAGCCTGCTCCCGCGCGAGGGCGGCGGCCTCGTCGCCCGGCTCACCCTGCCGCTCGCCGGCGCCTGAGGACCGGTCTGGCACCCGGGGGCCAGCGCTGGCGCGGGCGACGGCTGTGCCGGAGGTCTCCGCCCGGCCAGGATCGACCGCCATGCGTACGACGGCAGCGGTGCTGTGGGAACCCGGTGGCAAGTGGGAGATCGAGGAGGTCGAGCTCGACTCCCCGAACGCCGGGGAGGTGATGGTCGAGCTGACCGCGTCGGGGCTGTGCCACTCCGACGAGCACCTCGTGACCGGTGACCTGCCCGCGGTCCTGCCGATGGTCGGCGGCCACGAGGGCGCGGGCCGGGTCATCGAGGTCGGCCCGGGCGTCACCGAGCTCGAGATCGGCGACCCGGTCGTGATGACCTTCCTGCCCTCCTGCGGGCGCTGCCCGTACTGCTCCAAGGGCCAGCCGAACCTCTGCAACGACGGCGCCGGAGCCACCCTCGGCCCGCAGCTCGACGGCACCTACCGGTTCCACGCCCGCGGCGAGGACCTGGGCCAGATGTGCCTGCTCGGCACGTTCGCCCGGCACACCGTGGTCCCGGTGAAGTCCGCCGTGAAGATCGACGAGGGCTTCCCGCTCGACCTGGCCGCGCTGGTCGGCTGCGGCGTCACCACCGGCTTCGGCTCCTCGGTGCGCACCGCCGACCTGCGGGCCGGGGACACCGCCGTCGTCATCGGGATCGGCGGCATCGGTGCGAACGCGGTGCAGGGCGCCCGGGCGGCGGGCTGCCGCTACGTCGTGGCCGTCGACCCGGTCGGGCACAAGCGGGAGCGCTCCCGCGAGCTGGGCGCCACGCACGTCGCCGCGAGCATCGACGAGGCCTGGGAGATCGTCAGCGAGGTGACCCGCGGGCAGATGGCCGAGGCGGCGATCCTGTGCACCGGCGTCGCGATGGGCGACGACCTGCAGCCCGCGCTGCAGCTGGTCGGCAAGCGAGGCCGGGTCGTCGTCACCGCGCTGGCCCGCGCCGAGGAGGAGACGGCGTCGCTGTCGCTGCTCGACCTCACGCTCTACGAGAAGCAGATCCGCGGCGCGCTGTTCGGCAGCTCCGCGGCGCAGTTCGACATCCCGCGCCTGCTGGAGATGCACAACCTCGGCCACCTCAAGCTCCGTGAGCTGATCACCAAGGAGTACACCCTCGACCAGGTCAACGAGGGCTACGAGGACATGCGTTCCGGACGCAACATCCGCGGCCTGATCCGCTACTGACCGCCCCCGGCGCGCACCGACGGCCCCGGCCCGCACGAGCGGGACCGGGGCCGTCGGCGTGGGGGAGCGGGTCAGCCGTCGACGAGCTCGCGCACGGTGCGCAGGTGCTCCGGGCTGCCGTCGACGACCATCGTCGTGACCAGCGAGTCGCGGAACACCGGCAGCTCCTCGGCGATCTTCGCCTTCGGGCCGATCAGGGCCACCTGCTCGACCATCGAGGTCGGGATGGCCTTCGCGGCCGCGTCCTTGTCCCCGCCCAGGTAGAGCTCCTGGATGCGGGCGCACTCGTCGTCGTAGCCCATGCGGGCGAAGACCTCGTAGTGGAAGTTAGCGCCCTTGGCGCCCATCCCGCCGATGTAGAGCGCGAGGAACGGGCGGATCCGGTCCGCGGCGGCCTCGATGTCGTCGTCGACGACGACCTGCACCATGCAGACGACCTCGAAGCCGTCCGGGCGCCCGCCGCGGGCGGCGAACCCGGCGTCGAGGGACTCGCGGTAGTGCGCGTCGTGCCGGGGCGCGTAGAACAGCGGCTGCCAGCCGTCGGCGATCTCGGCGGCCAGTGCGACGTTCTTCGGGCCCTCGGCCGCGAGCAGGATCGGCAGGTCGGTCCGGTACGGGTGCAGCGTCGAGCGCAGCGGCTTGCCCAGCCCGGTGCCGCCCGGGTACGGGATCGGGTAGTGCGGCCCGTCGGAGCCGACCTTCTCCCGGGCGATCGTGTCCCGCAGGACCGCCACGTACTCCCGGGTGCGGGCCAGCGGCTTCGGATACGGCTGCCCGTACCACCCCTCGACGACCTGCGGCCCGGACGCGCCGATGCCCAGCACCATCCGCCCGCCGGACAGGTGGTCCAGGGTCATGGCGGCCATCGCCGACGCGGTCGGGGTGCGCGCGGACATCTGCACGACCGAGGTGCCCAGGCGCATCCGCGTGGTGCGGGAACCGAGCCAGGACAGCGGGGTGAACGCGTCCGAGCCGTAGGCCTCGGCCGTCCACATCGAGTCGAAACCCAGGTCCTCGGCGGCGTCGACCTTCTCGACGGTGCCGGGGGGCGGGCCGGCGCCCCAGTAGCCCAGGGCCAGTCCGAGCTTCACGACGCCGTCCCGAAGGTCACCGGGAGCCGCTTGATCCCGTTGATGAAGTTGCCGGTGAGGAACTCCGGCTCGCCCACCGACAGGTCCGGGACGCGGGTGAGGAGCTCGTGGAACAGCGCCCGCAGCTGGGTCTTGGCCAGGTGGTGGCCCATGCAGAAGTGCGGGCCGCCGCCGCCGAAGCCGACGTGCGGGTTCTCGGCGCGGGTGATGTCGAAGACGTCCGGGTCGGCGAAGACGGCGTCGTCGCGGTTGCCGGAGTGGTAGAAGAGCACGACCCGCTCGCCCTCGGCGATGCGCTGCCCGCGGATCTCGGTGTCGCGGGTCGCGGTGCGGCGGAAGGTCAGCACCGGGCTCGCCCAGCGGACGAACTCCTCGACGGCCGGCTTGATCCGGTCGTCGAACTCCTCGGTGAGCAGCCGCTTCTGCTCGGGGTTGCGGTCCAGCGCGAGGATCGCGTGGCTGGAGGTCTGCCGGGTGGTGTCGTTGCCCGCGACGCAGAGCAGCACGAAGAACGCCGCGATCTCCTCGTCGGTGAGCGCGTCGCCGTCGACCTCGGCCTGGACCAGGGCGGTCATCAGGTCGTCGGCGGGCTCCTCGCGGCGCAGCGCGGACAGCTCGAACGACGCGGTGTGCAGCGTCATCAGCCCGTTGAGCAGCACCGCCATCGGGTCGCCCTCGCCGATGTAGTCCGGGTCGTTCCAGCCGACCATGGCGTTGGCGGCGTCGGCGACCTCCTGCCGCTTGTCCGGCGGGATGCCGATCATCTGCGAGATCGTCCACATCGGCAGCCGCGCCGCGACCGCGGTCACGAAGTCCGCCGAGCCGTCGCCCGCGAGCAGGTCGTCGACGATGATCCGGGCCTGCTCGGCGATCTGCTCCTCGATCTGCCGGACCCGACGCGGGGTGAACACCGAGCTGATGACCTTGCGCTGGCGGTGGTGTCGCGGTGCGTCCATCGCGAGGATGGAGTGCGCGGCCTCCAGCATGTCCTCGGGCACGTCCTCCAGCATCACGCCGCCGTACTGCTGGCCGGACGCGAAGGTCTCGGCGTCGCGGCTGACGGCCTGGATGTCGGCGTGGGTGACCAGCGCCCAGAACCCGGGGGCATCCGGGTCGGGGAGCAGGTCGGTCTCGGCCGGGGGGTGCCAGGACAGCGGTCGCTCGCGGCGCAGCTCGGCGAACCGCTCCTCGCGGGCGTCCGGGGTCTGCGCCCAGAACGCCTGGGTGGAGATGTCGAGCGGGTCGTACGGGCGCTTCTCCGTCGTGGTCACGGGGTTGCCTCCTCGCGGTTGCGTCGTCGGAACCGGATCAGATCTCGGGTGGGGGGATCATGCCCGTCAGCACGGCACCGCTGATGCCGCCGTCGGCGACGAGCGCGTGCCCGTTGATCCAGGCGGACTTCGGGCCGGCCAGGAACAGCACCGGTCCGGCGATGTCGGCGGGGGCCGCGTGCCTGCCGAGGAACGCGGCGAGCGCGTCGAGGTTCTCCTTGCCCATCGACTCCTCGAAGTCGCCGAGGATGGGCGTCTCGACCGGCCCGGGGCAGACGGCGTTCATCCGCACCCCGTTCTCGCCGAACACGGGGGCCATGAGCATCGTGTAGACGATCAGGGCCTCCTTCGAGAAGTTGTAGGTGTTGCCCGCCTGCGGGTGCTCGGCGAACCAGGCGAGCCCCTCGTCGACGGTGTCGGTAGCGAGCAGCTCGCGCAGCGCCGCCAGCCGACCCGCCCAGGCGTAGCCGGCGATGGAGGCGACGTTCACGATCGCGCCACCGGGGCGGATCCGCTCGACGACCGACTCGGTCAGGTGACGGAGCCCGAGCAGGTTCACCCGCAGCACGAGCTCCGCGGGCGCGGTGCCGGGCACCCCGGCCACGTTGCAGAGGGCGTCGAACTCCCCGTCGAGGGCGGCGACGGCGGCGTCGATCGACGCGACGTCGGACAGGTCGCAGTGCACGTGCCGCGCGACGCCGACGGGGGTGTCCTTCAGGTCCAGCGAGACGACCTCGTCGCCGGCGTCGACGAACCGGCGCGCGACCTCGGCGCCGATCCCGGACGCGGCACCGGTCACCAGTACCCGGCGGCTCACTTGGTGACCAGGAGGTCCTCGCGGCCGTCGGCCTTGAGACGCTCGACGTAGGCCGGGAACAGGCGCTTGGACAGCGGCGCGAGCTGCAGGAGCTTGGTGACCGTGCCGTCGACCTTCACCTTGCCCTTGGCCATGGCGAAGGTCAGGTTGACCGTGCCCTGCCAGTAGGCGTTCGCGGTCTCGGTGGACATGGTCATCGTGGCCTGCGGCTCGGGGGCGCCGTCGTCGGAGCCCTTCCAGACCTTGGCCCCGGGCAGGTCGATGATCAGCGCGGAGTCGGGGTCGGTGCACTGCTGGCGCAGGACCAGGCCGGTGCCGCGGAGCTTGGGCTCCAGCTCGGGGTCGGCCAGTGCGGTCTCGAAGATGCCACCGATGTAGCGGTACAGCTCGTCCTCGTCGGCGAATCCGGGCACGGTTCCTCCACGTCGTCGTGTGTGCGCGTCCTTGCCACCCGAACGTAACGTAGATTACGTTACTGCGAAAGTACCCGACCCCGACGACGTGGAGTGCCGGCGATGACCGTGACCAGGACCGGGGAGCCCACCGGGGCCACCGACGACGCCTCCGACGACGCCTCCGACGGCACGAGCGTCCGCGAGCAGGTCGCCCGCCTGCGGACCACGTTCCGTGGTGGCCGTACCCGCGACCGGAGCTGGCGGCTGCGCCAGCTGAGCGGTCTCGAGCGGATGCTCACCGAGGCCGAGGACGAGTTCGTCGCGGCCCTCGCCGCCGACCTCGGCCGTCCCCGCGTCGACGCCTGGATGGCCGACCTGGCCCCGACCGTCGCGGAGTCCCGCCACGCCCGGAGGCACCTGCGCCGCTGGATGCGCCCGCACCGGGTCGGCCTGCCGCTGTCGGTGCAGCCGGGGTCGGCGCGCTGGGTGCACGAGCCGCTCGGGGTCGTGCTGGTCATCGGGCCGTGGAACTACCCGGCGTACCTCACGCTCGCGCCGCTGGTGGCCGCGTTCGCGGCCGGGAACTGTGCCGTGGTGAAGCCCTCGGAGTACGCGCCCGCGACCGCGGAGGTGCTCGCCCGGCTGCTGCCGCGCTACACCGACCCGGACGCCGTCGCCGTCGTCACCGGAGGGCCGGGGGAGACCCAGGAGCTGCTCGCCCAGGGCCTGGACCACGCGTTCTTCACCGGCAGCCCGGAGGTCGGGGCGAAGGTGATGGCCGCCGCGGCGCCGCACCTGACCCCGGTCACGCTCGAGCTGGGCGGGAAGAGCCCGGTGATCGTCGCCGCGGATGCCGACGTCGAGGTCGCCGCGCGCCGGATCGCCTGGACCAAGCTCATGAACTCCGGCCAGACCTGCGTCGCCCCGGACTACCTGCTCGTCGACTCCGCCGTCCGCGACGAGCTGGTCGAGCGGCTGGTCGCCGAGACCGCGCGGATGCGCGGCGGCGCGGGCGGGGGCGTGCGGATCGTCGACGCCCGGCAGGCGGCGCGGCTCGCGGGCCTGCTCGCCGACGACCACGGGGGCACCGTGGTGGCCGGCGGGACGATCGACCCGGAGACCCGCACCGGGGAGCCGACGGTCGTGCTCGACCCGCGGCCGGGGTCCCGGCTGATGACCGAGGAGATCTTCGGCCCGATCCTGCCGGTGCTGACCGTCGACGGTGTCGACGCCGCGATCGCGCACGTCAACGCCGGTCCGAAGCCCCTGGCCGCCTACGTGTTCACCGGCTCGTCGCGCACCGCGGAGCGGGTCACCCGCGAGGTCCCCGCCGGGGCGACCGTCGTCAACCACCTGATGTTCCACGTGCTGGTGCCCCAGCTGCCCTTCGGGGGAGTGGGGCGCAGCGGCTCCGGGGCCTACCACGGGCGGTTCGGGTTCGAGACCTTCTCGCACCGGCGGGCGGTGTTGCGCAAGCCTGCCCGGCCCGACCCCGGCATCGTCTACCCGCCCTACGACGGGCGGACCGAACGCCTGCTGCGCAGGATCTTCTGATCGGACACGCGTCCGGCGTGGCACCCTGGTGGGTCGGCACGGGTCGTGGAGAGGGGGCGGGCGGGGTGGCCAGGAGAGCGGGTCGGCAGATCGCTGCCGAGCAGTACTACGACGCTGCGATGTCGATCCTCGCGCGCGAGGGCGCGGCCGGGCTCAAGATCGGTCCGTTGTGCCGGTCGCTCGGCGTGACCAGCGGGTCGTTCTACCACCACTTCGGCGGCTGGGCGGGCTTCGTCCGCGGACTGCTGCGCTACTGGGAGGCCGAGCAGACCGACCGGATCGTCGAGCTGGCCCGGGCGACCGCGGACCCGGTCGAGCGCATCGACGTGGTCAAGCAGCTCACGGTGGCCCTGCGGCACGACGCCGAGGCCGCTATCCGGGCCTGGGCCCAGATCGACCCCGAGGTCGGCCGCGCCCAGGCGCGGGTGGACGTGCAGCGCCGGATCGCGCTGGAGCAGGTGGTGGCCGACGTCGTGCCCGACCCGGACGACGCCCGCAGGCTCGCCGTCTTCGGCATCTCGCTGATGGCCGGCTACCAGCAGACCTGCGACCCCCGCGACCGCGATCTCCTGCGTGCCCTGTTCGACGACTACCAGCGCCTCATCCTGTCGCACGCCCCGCACGTGACGCCGCCGATCGGGTGATCCTCCGGGCGGGTGGGGGCGTGGTCGCCGACTCGGTCGTACAACGGCAATCGGGCCGTTCGGACCAGCCCTGATACCCGGCCGGGAGCACTGTTACCCACGGTCCGCAACATTGCGCGGTGATCTGTAACCCACGGTAACCATAACGTAGATTACGGCATGGTCGCCGATCGCCGACCCCGCCGACCCGCCAGTAACCCCTGACGCGCAGACTCGTTGTTCCGTTCAGCACCGACGACTGGCCCCCGCTCCCCAGCGTTCCCGGGCCCCGGTGCGGTTCGTCGGTCTATTGCGCGAGGAGGCGACACGTGACCGGTGTCGAGGTGAAGGTCGAGGGACTGACGAAGTCCTTCGGTCGGGCCAACATCTGGTCGGACGTGACCCTGACGCTGCCCGCGGGCGAGGTGTCGGTGCTGCTCGGGCCGTCGGGTACCGGTAAGTCGGTGTTCCTGAAGTCCCTGATCGGGCTGCTCAAGCCGGAGCGGGGGTCGATCGTGATCGAGGGCGTCGACCTGTGCAAGTGCTCGGAGTCCGAGCTGTACGAGATCCGGAAGCTGTTCGGGGTGTTGTTCCAGGACGGTGCGTTGTTCGGGTCGATGAACCTGTTCGACAACATCGCGTTCCCGTTGCGGGAGCACACGCGCAAGTCGGAGTCGGCGATCCGCGACATCGTCATGGAGAAGATCGACATGGTCGGTCTGGTCGGTGCCGAGGGCAAGCTGCCGGGTGAGATCTCGGGTGGTATGCGTAAGCGTGCGGGGTTGGCGCGGGCGTTGGTGCTGGATCCGAAGATCATTCTGTTCGACGAGCCGGACTCGGGTCTGGACCCGGTGCGGACGGCGTACCTGAACCAGCTGATCATCGATCTGAACGCGATGACGGACTCGACGTTCCTGATCGTCACCCACGACATCAACTCGGCGCAGACGGTCCCGGACAACATCGGGCTGCTCTACCGCAAGCACCTGGCCATGTTCGGCCCCCGCGAGGTCCTGCTGACCTCCGACGAGCCCGTCGTCGCCCAGTTCCTCAACGGGCGTCGCGAGGGGCCGATCGGGATGTCGGAGGAGAAGGACGCCGCCCAGGCCGCCCGCGAGATGGAGGAGGCCGGCGAGCTCGAGGGCCGCCCGCCGATGAAGCCCCAGCTCGTCGCCTCGACCGGGATGCCCGACCGGCAGGCCGTGCATCGCCGCCGTGAGCGGGTCCAGGAGATGATGCACGAGCTTCCCGAGTCGGCGCAGGAGGCGATCCGGGAGCAGTACGCCGACAGCGACGCGCAGGCGGGCGGCCCGTCGCAGGACGGCACCACCCGTCAGATGGCCCGCAGCGGCGCGACGGTGAGCGATGACCGTCCCACCGACATCCACCCGCGCATCACCGACGACACCCCCGACCCGGGCGGCCGTCACCAGCTCTCCGGCGGTGAGCGGTGAGCACCCCCAGCCCCGTCACGCGGGCGCTCACCCCGGTCGGCAAGTTCTTCGGCCTGTTCGCCGAGATCGGCCGCCAGGGACTGCGCCGGCCGTTCCAGTGGCGCGAGCTCGTCGAGCAGACCTGGTTCGTCACCAAGGTCTCGGCGCTGCCGACCGCACTGTTCACCATCCCCTTCGGTGCGACGATCGCGCTGCTGCTCGGTGAGCTGACCCGCCAGTTCGGCGCCCAGTCCCAGACCGGCGCCGGCGCGGTCCTCGCGATCGTCCAGCAGGCCGCGCCGATCGTCACCGCGCTGCTGATCTCCGGGGCGGGCGGGAGCGCCGTCTGTGCGGACCTGGGCGCGCGGACCATCCGCGAGGAGATCGCGGCGATGGAGGTGCTCGGCATCTCGCCGATCCAGCGCCTCGTCGTCCCACGGGTGCTCGCGATGGGCATCACCGCCGTCGTCCTGAACGGCCTCGCCACCTGCGTCGGCGTCGCCGGCGGCTACTTCTTCAACGTGATCATCCAGGGCGGCTCGCCCGGCGCCTACATCTCCAGCTTCTCGGCGATCGCGCAGGTCAGCGACATCGTCGTGTCGGAGATGAAGGCCTTCCTGTTCGGCATCGTCGCGGGCGTCGTCGCCGCCTTCCGCGGGCTGAACCCGCCCCCCGGCGCCAAGGGCGTCGGCGACGCGGTGAACCAGGCCGTCGTCATCTCCTTCGTCCTGGTCTTCCTGATCAACCTCGTGCTCACCGCCCTGTACCTCGAGCTCGTCCCGCCGAAGGGCTTCTGATCCATGGCAACCCCACTCGGAACACGTGCCCGGCGGGCCGCGCAGGCGCCGCTGAACCAGCTCGAGGAGCTGGGCGACCAGCTCTCGCTCTACATCCGGTCGATCCTCTGGATCCCGAAGACGCTGACCCGCTACAAGAAGGAGGTCGCCCGGCTGCTCGCCGAGGTGTCCTTCGGGTCCGGCGCGCTGATCGTCATCCTCGGGACCGTCGGCGTCATGGCGTCGCTGTCGCTGTTCGTCGGCTCGCTGGTCGGCCTGCAGGGCTTCCGGGCCCTCGACGCCCTGGGAGTCGAGGCGCTGACCGGCTTCATCACCGCCTACTTCAACACCCGCTCGATCGCCCCGCTGGTCGCCGCCTCGGCGCTGACCGCGACCCTCGGCGCGGGGTTCACCGCCCAGCTCGGCGCGATGCGGATCTCCGAGGAGATCGACGCCCTCGAGGTCATGGCCGTGCCCTCGGTGCCCTACCTGGTCACCACCCGGGTGGTCGCCGGCATCGTCGCGATCATCCCGATCTACACGCTCGGCCTGCTCGCCAGCTACGCCGCCTCGCGGATCAACGTCACGCTGATCAACGGCCTGCCGGGTGGCACGTACGACCACTACTTCGACCTGTTCCTGCCGGTCAGTGACGTACTGCTGTCCTATCTCAAAGTGATCGTGTTCGCGACGGTGATCATCCTGATCCACTGCCACTACGGCTACTCCGCCAAGGGCGGACCGGCCGGCGTCGGCGTCGCGGTCGGGCGGGCGGTGCGGCTGTCGATCGTCAGCACCGCGGTCCTCGACTTCTTCCTCACCCTCGTCATGTTCGGCACCTCGACCTCGGTGCGGGTGGCCGGATGAGGTCCACCAAGCGTGTGCTGCAGGGCCTGGCCTTCGTCACGGTCATCGTCGTCCTGCTCGGCCTGGCCGTCGCCCAGTACTCGGGGGTGTTCTCCTCCGGCGTCCCGGTCACGCTGAACGTGGCCCGGGTCGGCACCCAGATGCAGGAGCGCTCCGACGTCAAGGTCAACGGCCTGATCGTCGGGCAGGTCGACAAGGTCGTCTCGAACGGCACCGACACCAGCATCGAGATGTCGATGGACCCGCAGTACCTCGACCAGATCCCCGAGAACGTCACCGCGCAGCTGCTCCCCAAGACGCTGTTCGGCGAGAAGTTCGTCTCGCTCGTCCCGCCGGCCGCGCCGTCGACGGCCCGGCTCGCCGCGGGCGACGTCATCCCCGAGGACCGCAGCAAGGCCGCGCTGGAGGTCGAGCGCGTGCTCGACGAGCTCCTGCCGCTGCTGCAGACCGTCCGCCCGCAGGACCTCGCGACCACCCTCGGCTCGCTCTCCCAGGCCCTGCAGGGCCGCGGCAACCAGCTCGGCGAGACCCTCACCCAGCTCAACACGCTGGTCGAGGGCCTCAACCCGGCCGTGCCCGACCTGCAGGAGGACATCCGCCAGCTGGCGACGTTCTCCGACAACCTGAACCAGGCGGCGCCGGACCTGCTCGACGCGCTCGACAACCTGACGGTCACCAGCCGCACGATCGTCGAGAAGCGCGAGGGGCTGCGGAACCTCTACCGCTCCATCACCGGCGCGTCGGACGACCTGCGGGCCTTCCTCGACGCGAACGGCGAGAACATCATCGGGCTGTCGGCGGCCAGCCGGCCGACGCTGGAGACGCTCGCGCGCTACTCGCCCGAGTTCCCCTGCCTGACCCGCCAGCTCGTCGAGCTGATCCCGAAGATCAACGACGCGATCCGGCCGGGCACCGACCGGGTGGGCGTCAACATCACCCTCGAGATCGTGGCGAGCAAGGGCAAGTACCTGCCCAACCAGGACGAGCCGCGCTACGGCGACGACCGCGGCCCGCGCTGCTACCCGATCCCGGTGCCGACCGGCACCCAGTACCCGCCGGACGGCCCGTTCCGCGACGGCTCCGTCCCCGGCCCGGCCCCGGCCGGGCAGCCGATGGGCAACCCCGAGGACTTCGGGGTCGACACCTTCGGCACCTACGACGGCACGAACAGCTTCGGCCTGATCCAGGACCAGAGCGCGCAGAACGGCGCGGGCGTGCTGCCCCCGCTGACCACCACGCTCGGCCAGGTGGGCATCCAGCCGTCGTCCTACGAGGGGGCGCACCAGAGCGGCTCGGTCGACATGGGCGTCGCGAACTCCGCCGGTGAGCAGGAGGTCGTCGCGCAGCTGCTGGCCGCCCACCAGGGCGGCTCCCCGCAGGCCGTGCCGGCCTGGAGCAGCACGATGGTCGGCCCGCTCCTGCGCGGCACGGAGGTGACGCTGACGTGAGCAGGCTCCCGATCTCGGCGCTGGTCAAGTTCCTGGTCTTCGCGCTGATCACGGCGATGGGCACCACGCTGCTCGGCCTGACCATCGCGAACGCCCGCGGCGGCCAGGTCACCGAGTACACCGCCCGGTTCACCGACGCGACCGGCCTGCTGGCCGGCGACGACGTCCGCATCGCCGGCGTCGTCGTCGGGTCGATCAAGGACGTCCGCATCGTCGACCAGCGGGTCGCCGAGGTGGCGTTCGACGTCGACTCGTCCACCCCGCTGCCGGCGACGGTCAGCGCGACCCTGAAGTACAAGAACCTCATCGGCCAGCGGTACATGGCGCTGGACCAGGGCGCGGGCCCGACCGGGCAGGACCTCCCCGCCGGCGGCCAGATCCCGATCGACCGGACCCGCCCCGCGGTCAACCTGACCGTGCTGTTCAACGGCTTCCAGCCGCTGTTCCAGGGCCTCGACCCGGACCAGATCAACAAGCTGTCGATGGAGATCGTCCAGGTCCTGCAGGGCGAGGGCGGCACGGTGCAGAGCCTGCTGGCCTCGACGTCGTCGCTGACCAACTCGATCGCCGACCGCGACCAGGTCATCGGCCAGGTCATCGACAACCTGAACCTGACGCTCGACACCGTCAACCGCAACGACGAGGGCCTCAACGAGCTGATCAGCTCGCTGCAGGCGCTGGTGTCCGGGCTGGCCCAGGACCGCGAGCCCATCGGCAACGCCATCCAGTCCATCGGCGAGCTGACCCAGGTCACCGGGTCGTTCCTGGAGGACGCCCGCCCGCCGCTGCGCGACGACATCCGCAACCTCGGGGACCTCGCGACCCAGCTCGACCAGGGCCGCCCCGCGATCGAGCGGTTCCTGCAGTACACGCCGTTCAAGCTGAACCGGATCGCCCGCGTCGGCTCCTACGGCAGCTGGTTCAACTTCTACCTCTGCGGCCTCGACGGCCAGATCGGCATCTCGCCGATCCTGCCGCCGACCTCGCTGGAGCAGCTGGGCATCGGCCCGATCCGCAACCCCGAGCGGCGCTGCGGCGCGGACCCGTCCGGGATCGGGGCCGGCAACACCGTCCCGACCGACGGCTCGCAGCCCGGCGACCCCGCGGACAACCGCGCCCAGGACAACCCGTTGATGCGTGAGCCGACCACCGAGTCGGTCGGCGGCCTGCTGGACCAGGCGGCCGGCCGTGGCCCGGTCGACTCCAGCAGCGACCCGACCGCAGCGCTGCAGCCGGGAGGCAACTGATGGCACAGGCAGGGCAGAAGCGCCCCGTCCTGACGGCGGTGATCGGACTCGTGCTGATCGCGGCGCTGACACTGGCCGCGTTCAACTACGAGGCGATCTTCTCCGGGGCCACCCGCTACACCGCGGAGTTCCCCGAGGCGGCGGGCCTGCAGGCCAACGACCGCGTCACCGTGGCCGGCGTCGAGGCGGGCCGGGTGCAGAAGGTCTCCCTCGACGGCGACCACGTGAAGGTCGAGTTCACCGTCGAGGACGCCTGGGTCGGCAACCGGACCACGGCGTCGATCGAGATCGCGACGCTGCTCGGCTCCAAGTTCCTCGCCCTCGACCCGCGCGGCGACGGCGAGCAGAACCCCGACGAGCCGATCGGCCGGGACCGGACCAAGTCCCCGTTCGACGTCGTCGACGCCTTCAACGGCCTCTCCGGCACGATCGACCAGCTCGACACCACGCAGCTCGCGTCGAGCCTGACCACGCTCTCGGACACCTTCCGCGACACCCCGCCGGAGATCCGCGGGGCCCTGGACGGGCTGTCCCGCCTGTCGAACACGATCTCCAGCCGCGACGGCGAGCTGAAGAAGCTGCTCGCCAACACCCGGCAGCTGTCGACCACGCTGGCCGACCGCCGCGGCGACGTCGTGAAGCTGGTGAACGACGGCAACCTGCTGCTCGGTGAGCTGCAGCGCCGCAAGGACGCGATCGCGAACCTGCTCGACGGCGTGCAGCGCCTGTCGATCCAGCTGCGCGGCCTCGTCGCCGACAACCAGGCGCAGCTGCGCCCGGCTCTGGAGACCCTCGACCGCGTGCTGGCGGTGCTCGAGGAGAACCGCGACAACCTCGGCGAGATCCTCGACAAGGAAGCGGTGTTCGTCCGCGTGTTCGGCAACGCCCTCGGCAACGGCCGTTGGTTCGACAACTACCTGTGCGGCCTGCTGCCGCCGGTCGTGCCGCTCGGGGGTGACTGCTGATGGGGTCCTGGGCCAACGACCGGCGCCAGATCCAGTTCGGTGCCCTGATCGCCGTCGTCGCCGTCCTGGTGGCGAGCGCGATCTGGCTGATCACCTCCGGCGGCGGCCGTCAGGTCACCGCCTACTTCACCAGCTCCGCCGCGCTGTTCCAGGACAACGACGTGCGGGTGCTCGGCGTCCCGGTCGGCAAGATCGACCGGATCACGCCGGAGGGCGACCGGGTGCGGGTCGACATGACCATCACCGACGACGAGGTGCGCCTGCCCGCCGACGTCAAGGCCGCCGTCGTCTCGCCGAGCCTGGTCACCGGCCGCTACGTGCAGCTGACCCCGGTGTGGACCGGCGGACCGGAGTGGAACGGCGAGCCGATCCCGCTGGAGCGCACCGCGTTCCCGCTCGGCGTCGACGACCTCACCCGGACCGCGACCGAGCTCTCCCGGGCCCTCGGCCCGCAGGGGGCGAACAAGGACGGCGCGCTCAACGACGTCCTGGACGTCACCGCGAAGAACCTCGACGGCAACGGCCGCGCGCTCAACGACACCATCCGCAACCTGGGTGGGCTCTCGGCGACGCTGAACGGATCCAGCGGTGACCTGTTCGGCACCATCACCGAGCTGCAGAAGTTCGTCGGGACGCTGCGGGAGAACGACCCCGGCATCCGCGAGCTCAACGGGAAGCTGGCCGACGTGACCGGCTTCCTCGCGAGCCAGCGCGGCGAGCTCGGCGGGGCGCTGAACCAGCTGTCCTACGCGCTCGGCGAGGTCGCGGACTTCGTGCGGGACAACCGGTCGACGCTGCGGTCGAACGTGGACAAGCTCGCGAGCGTCTCGCAGGAGGTCGTCGACCACCAGCGGGCGCTGTCCGAGATCGCCGACGTCGCCCCGGCCGCGCTGAACAACCTCACCAACATCTACAACGGTTCCTCCGAGACCCTCGACACCCGGGCCAACATCAACGAGCTGGCCTACCCGCTGCCGGTCGCGATCTGCGAGATCCTCCGCCGCGGCGCGGGCCAGATCCCGGGTGGCCTGGACCAGCCCACCGCCGCGCTGTGCGACGGCCTGGCCCCGATCCTCGACGGCGCCGTGCCGCTGCCGACCCCGCAGCAGGTGCTCGAGCAGCTCCAGGCCGGCGGCTCCGGGGTCAACCCGGCGGTGCCCCAGCTGATGCCGGGCTCGCCGCTGTCGCTGACCGACCCGGGCTCGCAGCTGCGAGCCCCGGCCGACCCGCAGGCTCCCGCCCCCGGTGGGCAGCCCGCACCGGGTGCCACCGGCGCCCCGGCCACCCCGGCCACCCCGGCGCCGTCGACGACGACGGCCCCGCAGGCCACTCCCACCCCGGTCCCCGAGACCGAGGAGCGCGGGGGCGGCGGACTGTTCGGCCTGTTCGGAGGTGGATCGTGATCGGCTCCAGCGGCCGTGTCGGCCGGGTGTCGGCGCTGCTGACCGCCGTGGCCCTGTTCGCGGGCGGCTGCGGCGCGGTGGACGGCGGCCTCCGGGGCATCCCGCTGCCCGGTGGCGCGAACCTGGGCGACGACCCGTACTCGGTGCAGATCGAGTTCGCCGACGTCGTCGACCTCGTCCCGCAGTCGATCGTGCGCGTCGGTGACGTTCCGGTCGGCGCGGTCGAGACCGTCGCCGTCGAGCCGGGGTCGTGGAACGCGCTGGTCACCGTCGCGGTGAACCGCGACGTCAAGCTCCCGGCCAACGCCACCGCGCGGGTCCGCACGACCTCGCTGCTCGGTGAGAAGTTCGTCGAGCTGTCCCAGCCGACCGTTCCCGCCGAGGGCGACCTCGCGCGGAGCGGGAAGATCGGGCTGCAGGCCAGCGGGCGCGCGGCCGAGGTCGAGGAGGTCCTCGGGGCCCTGTCGCTGCTGCTCAACGGCGGCGGCGTGGCCCAGATCCGGACCATCTCCACCGAGCTGAACAACGCGCTGTCCGGGCGCGAGCCGCAGGTGCGGGCGCTGCTGGACAACCTCGACCGGCTCGTCGGCTCGCTCGACAGCTCCAAGGACGACATCAACCGGGCGCTCGACGGGCTCAACCGCCTGTCGGCGACGCTCGCCGAGCGTCGCCCGCAGATCGAGAACGCCCTGCAGAACATCAGCCCCGGCCTGCGCGAGCTCGAGTCCCAGCGCAGGCAGCTGGTCGGCATGCTGCAGGCGCTCGACCGGCTGTCCGGTGTCGCGACGAACGTCGTCAACCGGTCCCGCGACGACCTGCTCGCCGATCTGGAGGCGCTGCGCCCGGTGCTGCGGAACCTGGCCGACTCCGGCCAGAACCTGCCGGACTCGCTGCAGCTGCTGCTGTCGATCCCGTTCACCGACGCGGCCACCGACGCCGTCGCCGGTGACTACGCCAACCTCTACGTGAAGCTGGACCTGGACCTCGGTTCGATCCTGCGCAACATCCTGAACTCCAACCAGCTCGGGCTGCCGCTCGACCCGACGCAGCTGGCCCAGCTGCCGCCCACCGCGCAGCTGCTGACGCCGCTGCTCGGCGCGACCCCGCGGCAGCCGGCCCCGGCGGTCCCGGGTGCGCCCGCGCTGCCGCTGCTCGGGACCGAGCAGCCCACCACCGCGCCGGCGCCGCCCGCCTCGGGCACCGCGCCGGCCACCCCGGCACCGTCGGCGACCCCGGCACCGAGCCCGACGCCGGAGCAGGGCTCCGGTGGCGGCGGCCTGCTCGGCGGACTCTTCGGAGGCGGATCGTGATCACCAAGACCGTCCGCTGGCAGCTGACCGCGCTGGTGCTCGTCACCATCGTGGCGGTCGGCTACGCGGGCTTCCGCTATGCGGGCCTCGACCGTATCTTCGGCGCGACGACCTACCCGGTCACGGTGGAGCTCGCCGACTCCGGCGGGATCTTCAGCGGCGCCGATGTCACCTACCGCGGCGTGAGCGTCGGCCGGGTCGGGCAGCTGTCGCTGACCGCCCGCGGCGTCGACGTCCAGCTCGACATCGAGAACTCCGCGCCGTCCATCCCGGCCGACGCCCGGGCCGTTGTCGGGAACCTCTCGCCGATCGGCGAGCAGTACGTCGACCTCCAGCCGGTGGCCGACGGCGGCGAGGCGCTCGCCTCCGGCTCGGTCATCCCGCAGGACCGCACCCGGACCCCGGTCCAGATCAACACCTTCCTGACCGAGCTGGACCAGCTCGTGTCGACGGTGCCGAAGGACTCGCTGCAGACCGTCGTCCGCGAGCTCGGCCAGGGCTTCGAGGGCACCGCGCAGCCGCTGCAGCAGCTGCTCGACACCACCGGGGAGTTCACCCGGGCCGCCACCGACGCGCTGCCGCAGACGACCGCGCTGATCCGCGACGCCCGGCCGGTGCTCACCACGCAGAACGAGGTGGCCCCGCAGTTCCAGGAGTTCAGCCGCGGCCTGCGCGAGGTCACCGAGCAGCTCAAGCAGTCCGACCCGGACCTGCGCCGGATCATCGACGACGGCCCGCGCCTGGGCGACCAGGTCAGCGGCCTGCTCCGGGAGAGCGGCCCCGGGCTCGGCGAGTCGATCGCGAACCTGCGGACGGTGACCGAACTGCTGGCCCCGCGCCAGGCGGGCCTGCGCCAGCTGCTCGTGACCTACCCCGGCCTGGTGGCCGTCGCGCCGAAGGTCGTGCCCGGCGACGGGACCGCGCACCTCGGCCTGGTCGTCAACATCGCCGACCCGCCGGTCTGCACCCGGGGCTACGAGGGCACGCCCAACCGCGGTGGCCTCGACGTCTCCGAGCGACCGGTGAACGAGGACGCCCGCTGCACCGAGCCCCCCGGAAGCCCCACCAACGTGCGCGGAATGCAGAATGTGCCGAGGCCCCAGCCGCTCGAGGTGCCGGACTACTCCGGCAACTCGGGGTTCGGCGGCCACGGTGACGGTCACCACGGCGGCGACACCGCCGACGGACCGGCCCCGCGGCCGAACGCCGGGTCGCTCGGCGACGACCGTGCCGAGCGGGTCGCGACGCCGGGCCTGGTGACGAGCTTCGCCCAGATCCTGGGCGGTTGAGCACGACGGTCGCGCCCCGTCCGGGGCGCGACCGGCACGACGGCCGCGGGGGACCGCCGTCCGCCGGACGGCGCGGACCCCCACGGCCGGCCCACGGCCGCCCGGTGCGGTCGCCGAGCGGCTGTGCCCCCGCAGCCGGGAGGAGGAACGCTCCCCGATGAACACCGACGTTGCCGGCTCCGACGCCGACACGAAGGCCGACCCGACGGCCGACACCCCCGACGGTGCCGCGCCCGTGGAGCCTGCCACCGGTCCGGACGGCGGCCAGGCCCCGCCCGGACCGCTCGCCAGGGCCCTGCCCGTGGCCGCCGTCGTCGCGGCCGTGCTCGCGCTCGTGCTGGGCGGCCTGTGGCTGTTCGCGCTGAACAGCGACGCCACCCAGGTCGCGCAGGCCCGCGACGAGGCGCTCCGTGACGCCCGCCAGGCCGTGATCAACCTGAACACCCTGGACCACAAGGACGCCCAGAAGGGCCTGGACCTGTGGATCCAGTCCTCGGCCGGGTCGGTCCGCGACGAGTTCGTGTCCAACCGCGACGCCTACGCCAAGCTGGTCACCGACCAGAAGCGCACCACCGCCGCGACCGTCACCGACGCCGCGGTGACCGAGGTCGACCCGCGCGCCGGGACCGCCCGGGTGCTCGCCGGCGTCGACGTGACCGTCACGCCCGAGGGCGGTCAGCCCGCCGTGACCCGCCAGCGCATCGAGCTCGGCATGGTCCGCACCGACGACGGCTGGAAGGTCGACGCACTGGAGCCGCTGGTCACCCCGGGTACGGGCTGACCCTCCGGCCCGACCCCCGGCCCCCCGGCGGTGCCCCGCACCGCCCCGCTCCCAGGTCGACCACCCCAGGAGGTCACCGCATGTCCACCCCCCGCCGCCGCCCCGCGGGCGGCATCCGCAGGCCCCAGGTCGCGGGCCGCCCGCGCACCCGCGCCGACGAGCCCGACGAGGAGGAGACCGGCACCGGCGGTGTCGCCCTCGACGAGCGCTCCGGTGACGCGGTCCCGTCCGCCGCACCGGTGCGCTCCGGCGACGCCGGGCGCACCGACACCCCCGGCACGGCCGCCGACGACGCCGACGGCGCCCCGGCCGACGCCGACGGCACCCCGCGCCGCCGGTCGGTGCTGTCCGCCCCGACCACCCGGCGCGCGACCGGCCTGCTGCTCGCCGTCACGGTGCTGCTCGTCGCGGCCGCCGCGTTCTTCGGCGCCGAGTGGTACCGCACCACCTTCACCGGGTCGGCGTCCAACACCGCGCTCACCGACGTCGGCACCACCGCGCAGGTCAGCGAGCAGGTCGGTGAGGCGATCACGAAGGTCTACTCCTTCGACTACGCCCGCCTCCAGCAGGCCGAGGACGACGCCCGCGGCGTCATCACCCCGGGCTTCCAGCCGGAGTTCGACAAGATCTTCGACAGCGTGAAGGACCTGGCCCCGCAGCAGAAGGCCGTGGTCACCGCGACGATCCCGAAGCTCGCCGTGGCGAGCATCGACGGCGACCGCGCGACCGTCTACGCCTTCGTCAACCAGGTCATCCGCCGCCAGGCCGACGGCGGCGCCCCGCAGGAGGGCGCCGCGGCGGCCCGGCTGCGGGTCGACGCCCAGTTCGTCGACGGCCGCTGGAAGATCTCGGCGATGACGCCGGCCTGAGCAGGTCCCGCCTCGCCGTACCCCCGGGTGAACCGGGGGTACGGCGAGGAGTATGGTTACTCCCGATCCACCGAAGACCGCAGGTCCGCGTCCTTCCCGAAGGGCGTACGAAGGTTCCGGGAACGTCCGGACGGCCCGCGCAGGAGGACGAGGCGACACCGGGCGCGCGAGCGCCCCACGAACTTCCGACGCCCCGTGCTGCTGCGCACGGGGCGTTCGTCGTCTCCGGGGTCGGAGTGGGAACTGCGTCGGTGGCACCCCCAAGCACGTCCCACGTGCACGAGACCGACCCCCGAGAGGAGGGCAGCGATGGCAGCACCTGAGAAGGTCGCAGCGGTCGAGGAGATCACCAACCGCTTCCGCGAGTCGGACGCCTCGGTCGTGACCGAGTACCGCGGGCTCAGCGTCGCCAAGCTGACCCAGCTGCGCCGGGACCTGGGTGCGGGCGCGAACTTCCGCGTCGCGAAGAACACCCTGGTCAAGCGCGCGGCGGCGGAGGCCGGGGTCCAGGGCCTGGACGACCTGCTCGCCGGCCCGACGGCCATCACCTTCATCAAGGGTGAGCCCGTCGAGGCCGCGAAGGCGATCAAGCAGTTCGCGAAGGACAACCCCGGTCTGACGATCAAGGGCGGGTACATGGACGGGCGCGCCCTGTCCACCGCCGAGGTCGAGCAGCTGGCGGACCTCGAGACCCGCGAGGTCCTGCTGGCCAAGCTGGCCGGCGCGATGAAGGCGAACCTGTCCAAGGCCGCCGGGCTGTTCAACGCCCCGGCCTCGCAGGTCGCCCGCCTCGCGCAGGCGCTGGCCGACAAGAAGGCCGAGTCCGGCGAGTCCGCCGCTCCGGCCGAGGCCGACGGCGACTCCGCCGAGAGCTGATCACCACCCCCATCTGTCTTTCGTAGAGAAAGGACCGCCACCATGGCGAAGCTGTCCACCGACGAGCTGCTCGACGCCTTCAAGGAGCTCACCCTGCTCGAGCTCTCGGACTTCGTGAAGAAGTTCGAGGAGACCTTCGAGGTCACCGCGGCCGCCCCGGTCGCCGTCGCCGCCGCGGGTGCCCCCGCCGCCGGTGCCGCCCCCGCCGAGGAGGAGAAGGACGAGTTCGACGTCGTCCTCGAGGCCGCCGGTGACAAGAAGATCCAGGTCATCAAGGTCGTCCGTGAGGTCGTCTCGGGCCTGGGCCTGAAGGAGGCGAAGGACCTCGTCGAGTCCGCGCCGAAGCCGCTGCTCGAGGGTGTCGCCAAGGAGGCCGCCGAGGCCGCCAAGACGAAGCTCGAGGAGGCCGGCGCCAAGGTCTCGCTCAAGTGACCTGAGCACCGCTCGCACGACGGGGCGCCGACCCACCGGGTCGGCGCCCCGTCGTCGTCTCCGGGATCAGGTCTGCTCGCGGGCCCGCAGCTCGCGGCGCAGCACCTTGCCCGTGACGGTCTTGGGGACCTCGTCGAGCAGCTCCACCTGCCGCGGGTACTTGTAGGCCGCCATCCGCTCCTTGGTGAACGCGATCAGCTCCTCCGGGGTGGCCGAGGCGCCCGCCCGCAGCGACACGAACGCCTTCACCGTCTCGCCCCGGTACTCGTCGGCGACGCCGACCACCGCGGCCTCCCGCACCGCCGGGTGCTCGTAGAGCACGTCCTCCACCTCGCGCGGCCACACCTTGTAGCCGCCCGCGTTGATCTGGTCCTTCTTGCGGTCGACGATGTAGAACCAGCCGTCGGCGTCCATGTAGCCGACGTCCCCCGTTCTGAGTTCGGGCTGCGCGAGTTCCCCGGTGGGGAACGCGTGGGCCGTCTCCTCGGGCTTGCCCCAGTAGCCCGCGACGACCTGCGGCCCGGACGTGCAGATCTCCCCGATCTCGCCGGGCGGGAGCTCCGCGCCGTCGTCGTCGAGGATGCGCACGACGGTGCCGTAGATCGGGACACCGACCGACAGCGCCCCGGACGCGGAGTCCACCGGCCCCTGCGTGCCGATCGGCGTCGCGTGCGACGGCGAGGTGGTCTCGGTCAGCCCGTAGATGTTGTGGATCCACAGCCCGAACGCCTCGTGGAACGCGGTGACCGTCGACGGCGGGATCGGCGCCCCGCCCGAACAGATCGTGCGCAGCGACGCGAACGCCTCCCGGTCGGCGTTCGGGGCGTTCATCAGCGCGATGAACACGGTGATCGCCCCGACGGTCAGGGTCGGCCGGTGCTCCCGGATGACGTCGACGCCCAGCGACGGCTCGAACCGGTGGAACAGCACCAGCGGCGCGGCCAGGTACTGGGCGAGGGTCACGTGCGCGATCAGCCCGGTGATGTGGAACAGCGGGGCGATGCCGAGGACGATCTCGTCGTCGCCGAGGCCGCACCAGGTGGCGTAGGCCTGGCTGGTGAAGACGACGTTGCCGTGGGTGTTCATCGCGCCCTTGGGCGGCCCGGTGGTCCCCGAGGTGTAGGTGAGGAACGCGGTGTCGCCTGCGGTGAACGACACCGGCGGGGGAGTGCTGCCCCGGTGCGTCTCCAGGAACGCGCCGAGGTCGGTGACGTCGTCGCCGGACAGGTCCGGCCGCGCGGAGTCGGGCAGCGCGCGCGGGTCGTCGCGGGTCTGGAACTCGCGCTCGGAGGTGGTGAGCACGGTGCGCACACCCGGCTGCCCGGCCAGCACGGTCCGCGCGACGCCGTCGTAGAGCGACTCCAGGCACACCAGCACCGACGACCCGGAGTCGCGCAGCAGCAGCTCCAGCTCCCGCTCCCGGTTCATCGGGTTGATCGACACCGCGACGCCGCCGGCCTTCCAGGTGCCGACCAGGCCGAGGACGAACTGCGGCACGTTCTGCAGATACATCGCGACCCGCTCGCCCGCGGTGAACCCGCCGGCGAGCAGCCCGGCGGCGAAGGCGTCGGTGAGCTCGTCGAGCTCGCGGTAGGTGAGCGCGCCGTCGAAGTAGCGGATCGCGTCGCCGTCGGGGTTGCGCGCCACCGCGGCGCGGAACATCGACAGCGCGTCCGGGAAGTCCGGGGTGATGTCGTGCGGCTGGCCCTCGGCGTAGCGGGCCAGCCAGGGGCGGTCGGCGTAGGACATCAGCGGATCACGATCGGGTTCACCGGTGCCCCCGTGCCGTTGACGACCTTCAGCGGGGCCGCGGCGTAGAGGAAGCTCCACCGTCCGTCGGCGGCGCAGGCGTCGGCGAGGTCGTCGAGCCAGGCGATCTCGGTGAGGGCGACGCCGAGGTTGCGCATCAGCGCGCAGTGCAGCGGGAGCGCGACGCCGGTGTGCGGCTCGCTGGTCACCTCGTTGGCGATCGTGTCGGTGACGAGGTTCGGGATCTCCTTGCGCTGGAACCACTCCACGAGCTCGCGCGAGTAGGTGAGCCCGGGCTCGGTGAAGTCGGTGTAGAAGGTGGCCGGGTCGTTGAGCTCGTACCAGTACTTCATCCATCCGGTGCGGATGACGAGCACGTCGTGCGGCTCGATCGTGACGCCCTGTGCCTGCGCGGCGGCCTCGAGGTCGGTGTGGTCGAAGGTCTCGCCCTTGTCGAGCCATTCCTTGCCGCGGTGCCGGGCCATGTCGATGAGCACGCCCCGCCCGACGACGCCCTTCTCCGCGATCGGCAGCACCGAGGCCCGGTCCATCGCGTCGACGGTGGAGCGCGCGTCGTAGCCGTTCCAGAGCTTGCCGTCGTACCAGACGTGGCCGAGCGCGTCGTACTGCGTGGAGCCCTGCAGGAAGATGAGGGCGGTGTCGTCGGCGTAGTGCAGACCGCCGGGGAACTGCGGCGCGTCGGCCGAGTCCCAGGTGCCCTCGTCCATGACGTTCTGGCGCTTGATGCCCTCGCGGCCCGGCCACAGCGGGTCGCCCGGCGCCTCGGTGCGTCCCATGTGGATCTGCAGGGTGAACACCTCGCCGGACCGGACGTGCTGCACGCCGCGCAGGACCTCGCCCGCGTCCAGGTAGTTCAGGCAGCCGAGCTCGTCGTCGGGACCCCACTTGCCCCAGTTGCTGGGGGCGTCGTCACCGAGGAGCTCGCGCATGGGAGGAGTGCTGTCGGACATCGTCGTCCTTTCGTCGCCGCCGGCCGTCACCGACCTGTGACCGATCGTTGGCGCCCCGACGACACCGTGTCAACCGTCACGCGGAGCGACCTGAACGGGCGTCGGTGGACCGGTCGTCCCGGCAGGATGACCGCTCGTCGACGAAGTGGGACTTGACTCGGTGCGGCGTGCAGGTCACTCTTGGGCAACGGTGGTTGCCTGGATGCTGGAATCGGCGACCTGTCTCGACAGCTGCGCTCGCAGCGTCTATAGTCATTCTTTGCGCTGTCTGCGTCCAGGCTCACGCGCTCATGACCGGGGAAGACTTCCGGACCGATCCGTCGGCCGCCGGAGAGGGTTCGGCGGATATGGGTGCGGGGGTTCGTTCGTCCGTCAGCGCCCGACAACAGACGGCGTGCGACGTGGCCGGCTACCGGCTTCTCGATCCGGGGGGACCCCGATCGGATCGAGGGAGACGGTAGCGCCCGCCACCGGCGCACGCCAGACGAGAAGCGCAGTTCTCGGAAGGACGCATCTTGGCTGTCTCCCGCGCCGCCGCGACCACCTCGACCCTCTCCGCTTCGGCGAACCCGAACTACCCCGGCGCACCCACCCGGGTCACCTTCGCGAAGATCGCCCAGCCGTTGGAGGTCCCCGACCTTCTCGACCTGCAGATCCAGTCGTACGAGTGGCTGGTCGGCAGCGAGGCCTGGTTCCAGCGCCGGATCGAGGCCGGTGACGATCTCCCGGTGAGCGGTCTGGAGGAGATCCTCACCGAGATCTCGCCGATCGAGGACTTCTCGGGCTCGATGTCGCTGTCCTTCTCCGACCCGCGCTTCGACGAGGTCAAGGCCTCCGTCGAGGAGTGCCGGGACAAGGACATGACCTACGGTGCCCCGCTGTTCGTGACGGCGGAGTTCACGAACAACACCACCGGTGAGATCAAGTCCCAGACGGTCTTCATGGGCGAGTTCCCCGTGATGACCGACAAGGGCACCTTCATCATCAACGGCACCGAGCGCGTCGTCGTGTCGCAGCTCGTCCGTTCGCCGGGTGTCTACTTCGACCACGCGATCGACAAGACGACCGAGAAGGACGTCTACTCGGTCAAGATCATCCCGAGCCGGGGTGCGTGGCTGGAGTTCGACGTCGACAAGCGCGACACCGTCGGTGTCCGCATCGACCGCAAGCGCCGTCAGCCGGTCACCGTGCTGCTGAAGGCCCTGGGGTGGACCGCCGAGCAGATCGGTGAGCGTTTCGGGTTCTCCGAGACAATCATGACGACGCTCGAGAAGGACAACACCGCGGGCCAGGACGAGGCGCTGCTCGACATCTACCGCAAGCTGCGCCCCGGCGAGCCGCCGACGCGCGAGTCGGCCCAGGCGCTCCTGGAGAACCTGTTCTTCAAGGACAAGCGCTACGACATGGCCAAGGTCGGTCGCTACAAGGCCAACAAGAAGCTCGGCCTCGACATCGAGAACTCGGTCGGCACGCTGACCGAGGAGGATGTCGCCACCACCATCGAGTACCTCGTCCGGCTGCACGCCGGCGAGACCACGATGGCCGTGGGCTCCGGTGACTCCGCGCGGGAGATCCCGGTCGAGACCGACGACATCGACCACTTCGGCAACCGGCGCCTGCGCACCGTCGGCGAGCTGATCCAGAACCAGGTCCGGGTCGGTCTGTCCCGCACCGAGCGGGTCGTCCGCGAGCGGATGACCACCCAGGACGTCGAGGCGATCACGCCGCAGACCCTGATCAACACCCGGCCGATCACGGCCGCGATCCGGGAGTTCTTCGGCACCTCGCAGCTGTCGCAGTTCATGGACCAGCACAACCCGCTGGCCGGACTGACCCACAAGCGCCGCCTGTCGGCGCTCGGCCCGGGCGGTCTGTCCCGTGAGCGTGCCGGCATGGAGGTCCGCGACGTCCACCCGTCGCACTACGGCCGCATGTGCCCGATCGAGACCCCCGAGGGTCCGAACATCGGTCTGATCGGCTCGCTGGCGTCCTTCGCGCGGGTCAACCCGTTCGGCTTCATCGAGACGCCGTACCGCAAGGTCGTCGAGGGTGTCGTCACCTCCCAGATCGACTACCTGACCGCCGACGAGGAGGACCGCTTCGTCGTCGCCCAGGCGAACGCCCGCCTCAACGAGGACGGCTCGTTCGCCGAGGACCGGATCCTGGTCCGCCGCAAGGGCGGCGAGGTCGACCTGATCTCGCCCTCGGGCGTCGAGTACATCGACGTCTCGCCGCGCCAGATGGTGTCGGTCGCGACGGCGATGATCCCGTTCCTCGAGCACGACGACGCGAACCGCGCGCTGATGGGCGCGAACATGCAGCGCCAGTCGGTGCCGCTGCTGCGCTCGGAGTCGCCGCTGGTCGGTACCGGCATGGAGCTGCGTGCCGCCGTCGACGCCGGTGACGTCGTCACCGCCGAGTCCGCCGGTGTCGTCGAGGAGCTGTGCGCCGACTACATCACCGTCATGGACGACGAGGGGCAGCGTCAGACCTACCGTCTGAACAAGTTCCGCCGCTCGAACCAGGGCACCTGCAACAACCAGAAGCCCATCGTGGACGAGGGGCAGCGGGTCGAGGTGGGCCAGGTGCTCGCCGACGGTCCCTGCACCGAGAACGGTGAGATGGCGCTGGGCAAGAACCTGCTCGTGGCGATCATGCCGTGGGAGGGCCACAACTACGAGGACGCGATCATCCTGTCGCAGCGCCTCGTGCAGGACGACGTGCTCACCTCGATCCACATCGAGGAGCACGAGATCGACGCGCGCGACACGAAGCTGGGCGCCGAGGAGATCACCCGGGACATCCCGAACGTCTCCGAGGACGTGCTGGCCGACCTCGACGAGCGCGGCATCATCCGGATCGGCGCCGAGGTCCAGCCCGGCGACATCCTGGTCGGCAAGGTCACGCCCAAGGGCGAGACCGAGCTGACCCCGGAGGAGCGCCTGCTCCGCGCGATCTTCGGTGAGAAGGCGCGCGAGGTCCGCGACACCTCGCTGAAGGTCCCGCACGGCGAGAACGGCAAGGTCATCGGCATCCGGGTCTTCTCCCGCGACGACGACGACGAGCTGGCCCCGGGCGTCAACGAGCTGGTCCGCGTCTACGTGGCCCAGAAGCGCAAGATCTCCGACGGCGACAAGCTCGCCGGCCGGCACGGCAACAAGGGCGTCATCGGCAAGATCCTCCCGCAGGAGGACATGCCGTTCCTCCCGGACGGCACGCCGGTCGACATCATCCTGAACACCCACGGTGTGCCGCGTCGTATGAACATCGGCCAGATCCTGGAGACCCACCTCGGGTGGATCGCCAAGTCCGGCTGGGAGATCGAGGGCACGCCCGAGTGGGCGGCGCAGATGCCCGAGGAGCTCTACTCGGTGCCCGCCGACACGAACACCGCGACGCCGGTGTTCGACGGTGCGCGCGAGCACGAGATCACGGGTCTGCTG
Organism: Pseudonocardia sp. ICBG162; assembly: GCF_020496225.1. Taxonomy (NCBI): domain Bacteria; kingdom Bacillati; phylum Actinomycetota; class Actinomycetes; order Pseudonocardiales; family Pseudonocardiaceae; genus Pseudonocardia; species Pseudonocardia sp. ICBG162. Next base: position 585,648 of record NZ_JAHLJD010000031.1, on the reverse strand, counting down.
GGCTCGACCCGTCCCAACCGGGACGGCGAGCGGATGGTCGGTCCGGACGGCAAGGCGCAGCTGCTCGACGGCCGCTCCGGTGAGCCGTACCCGTTCCCGGTCGCGGTCGGCTACATGTACATCCTGAAGCTGGCCCACCTGGTGGACGACAAGATCCACGCCCGGTCGACCGGCCCCTACTCGATGATCACCCAGCAGCCGCTGGGCGGTAAGGCGCAGTTCGGTGGCCAGCGCTTCGGTGAGATGGAGTGCTGGGCGATGCAGGCGTACGGCGCCGCCTACACCCTGCAGGAGCTGCTGACGATCAAGTCCGACGACGTCGTGGGCCGCGTGAAGGTCTACGAGGCGATCGTCAAGGGCGAGAACATCCCGGAGCCGGGGATCCCCGAGTCGTTCAAGGTGCTCCTCAAGGAGCTGCAGTCGCTCTGCCTGAACGTCGAGGTGCTCTCCAGCGACGGTGCGGCGATCGAGATGCGGGACGCCGACGACGAGGACCTCGAGCGTGCCGCGGCGAACCTGGGCATCAACCTGTCCAGCCGCCCGGGCTCGGAGTCGATGACCGTCGACGACGTCGTCAACTGACCCCCGTCCGACCAGCCGCCCTTTAAACGAAGAAACAGAGGACATACGTGCTCGACGTCAACTTCTTCGACGAACTGCGCATCGGCCTGGCCACCGCCGAGGGCATCCGCCAGTGGTCGCACGGTGAGGTCAAGAAGCCCGAGACCATCAACTACCGCACCCTGAAGCCGGAGAAGGACGGGCTCTTCTGCGAGAAGATCTTCGGTCCGACCCGGGACTGGGAGTGCTACTGCGGCAAGTACAAGCGCGTCCGGTTCAAGGGCATCATCTGCGAGCGCTGCGGCGTGGAGGTCACGCGCGCCAAGGTGCGTCGTGAGCGGATGGGCCACATCGAGCTGGCCGCCCCGGTCACGCACATCTGGTACTTCAAGGGCGTCCCGAGCCGGCTGGGCTACCTGCTCGACCTGGCCCCCAAGGACCTCGAGAAGATCATCTACTTCGCGGCGTACGTGATCACCTCGGTGAACACCGAGCTGCGGCACAACGACATGTCCACGCTCGAGAACGAGATGAGCGTGGAGCGCCGCCGGGTCGAGCAGACCCGCGACGCCGACCTGGAGGCCCGCGCCCAGAAGCTCGAGGCCGACATCGCCGAGCTCGAGGCCGAGGGTGCCAAGGGCGACGTCCGTCGCAAGGTCAAGGACGGCGGCGAGCGCGAGATGCGCCAGCTGCGCGACCGTGCCCAGCGCGAGCTGGACCGGCTCGACGAGATCTGGACGACGTTCACCAAGCTCGACGTCCAGCAGCTCATCGCGGACGAGTCCATCTACCGCGAGCTCTACGACCGCTACGGCGACTACTTCACCGGCGCCATGGGTGCCGAGGCGATCCAGAAGCTGCTGGAGAACTTCGACATCCCGGCCGAGGCCGAGAAGCTGCGCGAGATCATCCGGTCCGGCAAGGGCCAGAAGAAGCTGCGTGCGCTCAAGCGCCTGAAGGTCGTCGCGGCGTTCCAGACCACCGGCAACTCGCCGATGGGCATGGTGCTCGACTGCGTCCCGGTCATCCCGCCGGACCTGCGCCCGATGGTGCAGCTCGACGGTGGCCGCTTCGCGACCTCGGACCTGAACGACCTGTACCGCCGGGTCATCAACCGGAACAACCGCCTCAAGCGACTGATCGACCTCGGCGCGCCCGAGATCATCGTCAACAACGAGAAGCGGATGCTCCAGGAGTCCGTCGACGCGCTGTTCGACAACGGCCGTCGCGGCCGGCCGGTGACCGGGCCGGGCAACCGCCCGCTCAAGTCGCTGTCCGACCTGCTGAAGGGCAAGCAGGGCCGGTTCCGCCAGAACCTGCTCGGCAAGCGCGTCGACTACTCGGGCCGTTCGGTCATCGTCGTCGGCCCGCAGCTGAAGCTGCACCAGTGCGGTCTGCCCAAGCAGATGGCGCTGGAGCTGTTCAAGCCGTTCGTGATGAAGCGCCTGGTGGACCTCAACCACGCGCAGAACATCAAGTCCGCCAAGCGGATGGTCGAGCGCGGCCGCTCGCAGGTGTGGGACGTGCTCGAGGAGGTCATCTCCGAGCACCCCGTGCTGCTGAACCGTGCGCCCACGCTGCACCGTCTCGGCATCCAGGCCTTCGAGCCGCAGCTGGTGGAGGGCAAGGCCATCCAGCTGCACCCGCTGGTCTGCGAGGCGTTCAACGCGGACTTCGACGGTGACCAGATGGCGGTGCACCTGCCGCTGTCGGCCGAGGCGCAGTCCGAGGCCCGCGTGCTGATGCTGTCGTCGAACAACATCCTGTCCCCGGCGTCGGGTCGCCCGCTGGCGATGCCGCGTCTGGACATGGTCACGGGTCTGTACCACCTGACCCGTCTCCGCGAGGAGGCCCACGGCGCCGGGAACCACTACGGCTCCGCGGCCGAGGCGATCATGGCCTACGACCGCAAGGTCCTCCACCTGCAGGCGCCGATCAAGATCCGGCTCCCGCAGGTCACCCCGACCCCGGGCACGGACGCCGAGACCGTGACCGAGGAGGGCGTCTGGACCGCGGAGACCACGCTCGGGCGGGTGCTGTTCAACGAGCTCCTGCCGGCGGACTACCCGTTCGTCAACGAGCCGCTGCCGAAGAAGCGCCAGGCCACGATCGTCAACGAGCTGGCCGAGCGCTACTCGATGACCGAGGTCGCGCAGGTCCTGGACCGGCTGAAGGACGCGGGCTTCTACTGGGCCACGCGCTCCGGCGTCACGATCTCGATCGCGGACGTGCTGGTCCCGCCGGCCAAGGCGGGCATCCTCGAGGAGTACGAGGCGAAGGCCGACCAGATCAACAAGCGCTACCAGCGTGGTGCCCTGTCGCACCAGGAGCGCAACGACGAGATGGTCAAGATCTGGAGCCGGGCGACCGAGGAGGTCGCCAAGGCGATGGAGCAGAACTTCCCCGAGGACAACCCGATCCCGACGATCGTGCAGTCCGGGGCCGCGGGCAACATGACCCAGATCCGCCAGCTGGCGGGCATGAAGGGTCTGGTCGCGAACCCCAAGGGCGAGTTCATCCCGCGTCCGATCAAGGCCTCGTACCGCGAGGGCCTGTCGGTGCTGGAGTACTTCATCTCCACGCACGGCACCCGTAAGGGTCTGGCGGACACCGCGCTGCGGACCGCGGACTCCGGGTACCTGACCCGTCGTCTGGTCGACGTGTCGCAGGACGTCATCGTCCGCGAGGTCGACTGCGGCACCGAGCGCGCCATCCCGATGGCGGTCACCGAGGAGACGAGCGACGGTCGGTTCATCCCGCACCGTTACCTGCGCACCTCGGTGTACGCCCGGACCTCCGGCGAGGAGATCACCGCGGCGGACGGCACCGTGCTGGTCCGCAAGGGCGACGACCTCGGCGACGCCGTGCTCGACGCGCTCGTCGCGGCCGGCGTCAAGACGGTCCGGGTCCGCTCCGCGCTGACCTGCGCCTCGGCCACCGGTATCTGCGGCATGTGCTACGGCCGCTCGATGGCCACCGGCAAGCTGGTGGACGTCGGCGAGGCCGTCGGCATCGTCGCCGCGCAGTCCATCGGTGAGCCCGGCACCCAGCTGACGATGCGTACGTTCAAGCAGGGTGGCGTCGCGGGTGACGACATCACGACCGGTCTGCCGCGTGTCACCGAGCTGTTCGAGGCCCGGGTCCCGCGCGGCAAGGCGCCGATCGCCGACGTCGACGGCCGCATCCGCATCGAGGACGGCGACCGGTTCTGGAAGATCACGCTGATCCCGGACGACGGCGGCGAGGAGATCGTCTACGAGAAGCTGTCCAAGCGGCAGTGGCTCGGGATGACCACCGTCGACGGCACCGAGCGTCCGCTCGCGGACGGCGACCACGTGACGGTCGGCCAGCTGCTCCTCGAGGGCATGGCGGACCCGCACGAGGTGCTGCGTGTCATGGGCCCGCGTGAGGTGCAGCTGCACCTCGTGCGTGAGGTGCAGAAGGTGTACCGCACGCAGAGCGTGGACATCCACGACAAGCACATCGAGGTCATCGTCCGGCAGATGCTGCGCCGGGTCACGATCATCGACTCGGGTGCGACCGAGTTCCTGCCCGGCGCACTGGCCGAGCGGGGCGAGTTCGAGTCCGAGAACCGCCGGGTCGTCGCCGAGGGTCTGGAGCCGGCCTCCGGCCGTCCGGTCCTGATGGGGATCACCAAGGCCTCGCTGGCGACGGAGTCGTGGCTGTCCGCGGCCTCGTTCCAGGAGACCACCCGCATCCTCACCGATGCCGCGATCAACGGAAAGCGCGACAAGCTCGTCGGGCTCAAGGAGAACGTGATCATCGGTAAGCTGATCCCGGCCGGTACCGGCATCAACCGGTACCGCAACATCCAGGTCCAGCCGACCGAGGAGGCCCGCGCGGCCGCCTACGCGCTGCCGAGCTACGACGACGGCTACTACAGCCCGGACGTCTTCGGCACGGGCACCGGTGCCGCGGTGCCGCTGGACGACTACGACTTCGGTCGCGACTACCGCTGAGGTAGCCGTCCGGTCCGGACCCACGACGGTGGGTCCGGACCGTGACCGGACAGGTCCCGGACGGGGCCGGACACCGCTCTCCCGTGGCGGTGCCCGGCCCCGTTCGTGCGTTCCGGGGCCGCCCGGGGGAGCGGGCCTCAGCGCAGGCAGTCCGCCCGCAGGGCCAGGCCCAGGGTGCGCAGCGAGGCGTCGGCCTCCGCCAGCAGCCCGGCCAGCGTCGGGAAGGCGTGCCACATGCCGGGCGCGCGCTCGTAGGTGACCGGTGTCCCGGCCGCGCGGGCGCGCTCGACGAGGGTGTCGGCGTCGTCGACGAGGATCTCGTCGGCACCGGCGACGACGTGCAGCGGCGGCAGCCCGGCCAGGTCCGCGTCGAGCGGCAGGAGCTCGGGGGCGCCGGTGTGCGGCCCCGCGTAGTCGGCGACGGCGTCGGGCAGCCAGGACGGGTCGAGCATCGCGTCGGAGGCGACGTTGCGGGTGAGCGCGTCCGCGGTGCAGGACAGGTCCAGCCAGGGCGAGATCAGCCCGATCGAGCCCGGCAGGTCCTCGCCGGCCGCGCGCAGCCGCAGCAGCAGCGACATGGTCAGCCCGCCGCCCGCGGAGTCCCCGGCCACCGCGATGTGCCGGGCCGGGATCCCCGCGGCCCGCAGGGCGGTCCAGGCGGCGTACGCGTCGTCGAGGGCGGCCGGGAACGGGTGCTCCGGGGCGAGCCGGTAGTGCGGGGCGAGGACCGCGCTGCCGGTGGCGTGCGCGAGCCCGGCGAGCAGCGGCCGGTGCGACGCCGAGGACCCCACGAGGTACCCGCCGCCGTGCAGGTAGAGCACCCGGTGCGGGGCCGTCGGCCCGGGCGGTGCGACGACCGCGGTGGGCACCCCGCCGAGCGTCCCGCGGGCCCGACGGGTGCCGCGGGGGAGCGGGAGCGACGCACCGACGAGGTCGAGTCCACGCCGCCGCAGGGCGACGGGTAGTGTCGGGGCGAGCAAGGGCGCGATGAGTGCGCGCGTGGCGAGGCGGTTGACGGCCGTCGGCAGGTGCATACCGGACCGTAACCGTCCCTCCGTCGCCACCGTCCACAGGGTGATCCACACCGTGATCGACACGGCGGGATCCCGCTGGGGCGCAGTCATCGCCCACCACCGATCCGACCGCGACGAGCGGCCGTCGATCTGCGACGAGCGGGTGAGTCCGCTTGCCAGTGACGGCGTCGTGCGGCATCGTCGGGTCACCACAGGTCTCCTCCGGGGCGTCGTCCCGGGGGATCCGAGGACCATCGAAGCCCCCGATGGCCCCGAAGGCAGGTCCGAGGCGAACGCCCGGAACGGACCCGCTTTGACCGTGTCGAAGAGGGCCGGGTATTCTCATGTCTTGTGCTCGGCTCCGGTCGGGCAGGTCCGCGTGTCCCGTGGTGTGCACCGATCCGTTGGTTCCGACCCTCAGATCTGTGGTTGCGCCCCGGAGCAGGGCACGCCGGACGTCCCGACAGCCTCCGCGGGGCCCTTCCGGCCCCGAGCGTGCCCGGGACGACACGCCCGACCTCGGGGTCCGGCGCGACGGTGGCGGAGTCCGGCGAGAGCCGGCAGCCACGCCGGCGCCCGGAGCCCGGGACACCGAACCAAGATCACCAGTGTCACGGCGAGCGAGACAGTCGAGCCACGTCGACGGGAAGAAGTAGACGGTTCATGCCCACGATCCAGCAGCTGGTCCGCAAGGGCCGCGAGGACAAGGTCTCCAAGACCAAGACCGCCGCGCTGAAGGGAAGCCCCCAGCGCCGCGGGGTCTGCACCCGCGTGTACACCACCACGCCCAAGAAGCCGAACTCGGCGCTGCGCAAGGTCGCCCGTGTGCGCCTGTCCAGTGGCATCGAGGTCACCGCGTACATCCCCGGTGAGGGCCACAACCTGCAGGAGCACAGCATCGTGCTCGTGCGCGGTGGTCGTGTGAAGGACCTCCCCGGCGTGCGCTACAAGGTCATCCGTGGGTCGCTGGACACCCAGGGCGTGAAGAACCGCAAGCAGTCCCGCAGCCGCTACGGCGCGAAGAAGGAGAAGAGCTGATGCCCCGCAAGGGCCCCGCCCCGAAGCGTCCGCTGGTCTCGGACCCGGTCTACGGCTCGCCGCTGGTCACCCAGCTGGTGAACAAGGTCCTCAAGGACGGAAAGCGGTCGCTCGCCGAGCGCATCGTCTACGCCGCCCTCGAGGGCACCCGTGACAAGACCGGCACCGACCCGGTCGTCACGCTGAAGCGCGCTCTCGACAACGTGAAGCCGGCCCTCGAGGTCCGCAGCCGCCGTGTCGGTGGCGCGACCTACCAGGTCCCCGTCGAGGTCCGTGCCGTCCGGCAGACCACCCTGGGGCTGCGTTGGCTGGTCACCTACTCCGGCCAGCGCCGTGAGAAGACCATGGTCGAGCGCCTCATGAACGAGCTGCTCGACGCCAGCAACGGCCTCGGCGCCAGCGTCAAGCGGCGCGAGGACATGCACAAGATGGCGGAGTCGAACCGCGCCTTCGCCCACTACCGCTGGTGACCGGCCGACCGTCGGGCGCCAACTCGCGATCCAGGGAGAGCTGAGCAGTGGCAGCACAGGACGTGCTGACGGACCTCACCAAGGTCCGCAACATCGGCATCATGGCCCACATCGACGCCGGTAAGACGACCACGACCGAGCGGATCCTGTACTACACGGGGATCAACTACAAGCTCGGCGAGGTGCACGACGGCGCCGCCACCATGGACTGGATGGAGGAGGAGCAGAAGCGCGGCATCACGATCACGTCGGCCGCGACGACCTGCTTCTGGAAGAACCACCAGATCAACATCATCGACACCCCCGGGCACGTCGACTTCACCGTCGAGGTGGAGCGGTCCCTGCGGGTGCTCGACGGCGCGGTCGCGGTCTTCGACGGCAAGGAGGGGGTCGAGCCGCAGTCCGAGCAGGTCTGGCGGCAGGCCACCAAGTACGACGTCCCCCGCATCTGCTTCGTCAACAAGATGGACAAGCTGGGCGCGGACTTCTACTTCACCGTTCAGACGATCAAGGACCGCCTGAACGCGACCCCGCTCCCGCTCCAGATCCCGATCGGCTCCGAGAACGACTTCGTCGGTGTCGTCGACCTGGTCGAGATGCGCGCGCTCACCTGGCGCGGCGAGGTCGCCAAGGGCGAGGACTACACCGTCGAGGCCATTCCGGCGGACCTCCAGGCCAAGGCCGAGGAGTACCGCACGGCGCTCGTCGAGGCCGTCGCCGAGACCGACGACGAGCTCATGGAGCTCTACCTCGGTGGCGAGGACCTGACGACCGAGCAGATCAAGACCGGTGTCCGCGCGCTGGTGACCAACCGCGCCGCCTACCCGGTCCTCTGCGGCTCGGCCTTCAAGAACAAGGGCGTCCAGCCGATGCTGGACGCGGTGATCGACTACCTGCCGTCGCCGTACGACGTGCCGCCGGTCGAGGGTTTCCTCACCGACGGCGAGACGCCGGCGAGCCGCAAGCCGTCGAAGGACGAGCCGTTCTCGGCCCTCGCCTTCAAGATCGCCGCGCACCCGTTCTTCGGCAAGCTGACCTACATCCGGGTGTACTCGGGTCAGGTCGCCGCCGGCGCCCAGGTCATCAACTCGACCAAGGACCGGAAGGAGCGCATCGGGAAGCTCTTCCAGATGCACTCCAACAAGGAGAACCCGGTCGACGAGGCCGTGGCCGGCCACATCTACGCGGTCATCGGTCTGAAGGACACGACCACCGGCGACACGCTCTGCGACCCGCAGAACCCGATCGTCCTCGAGTCGATGACCTTCCCGGACCCGGTCATCCAGGTCGCCGTCGAGCCCAAGTCGAAGGCGGACCAGGAGAAGCTCTCGCTGGCGATCCAGAAGCTGGCGGAGGAGGACCCGACGTTCCAGGTCTCCCTGGACGACGAGACCGGCCAGACCATCATCGCCGGCATGGGCGAGCTGCACCTCGAGGTGCTGGTCAACCGGATGAAGTCCGACTACAAGGTCGAGGCCAACATCGGTAAGCCGCAGGTGGCCTACCGGGAGACGATCAAGAAGGCCGTCGAGAAGTTCGAGTACACGCACAAGAAGCAGACCGGTGGTTCGGGCCAGTTCGCCCGCGTCATCATCAAGCTCGAGCCGCTCACCAGCGGTGACGGTGCGCTGTACGAGTTCGAGAACAAGGTCACCGGTGGCCGTGTCCCGCGGGAGTACATCCCGTCGGTCGACGCCGGTGCCCAGGACGCCATGCAGTACGGCATCCAGGCCGGCTACCCCGTCGTCGGTGTGAAGCTCACGCTGCTGGACGGTCAGTACCACGAGGTCGACTCCTCGGAGATGGCCTTCAAGGTCGCCGGTTCGATGGCGTTCAAGGAGGCGGCCCGCAAGGCGAGCCCCGCCATCCTCGAGCCGATGATGGCCGTCGAGGTGATGACGCCCGAGGACTACATGGGTGACGTCATCGGCGACCTGAACTCCCGCCGCGGCCAGATCCAGGCCATGGAGGAGCGGGCCGGTGCCCGTGTCGTGAAGGCGACCGTGCCGCTGTCCGAGATGTTCGGCTACGTCGGCGACCTGCGGTCGCGGACCCAGGGCCGGGCGAACTACACGATGGTCTTCGACTCCTACGCCGAGGTTCCGGCGAACGTGGCGAAGGAGATCATCGCGAAGGCCACGGGCGAGTAAGAGCTCCCCGGGGCGGGCCCCAGTGCCCGACCTGCTCGGAGGGTGCGGTCCGCGGATCGGTAAGGTCCGCGGCCCGCACCACCCGACACCCACAGACCTGCCGTCAGCACGGCGGAGTACAGACACGAGTCCAGGAGGACCCAGCAGTGGCGAAGGCGAAGTTCGAGCGGACCAAGCCGCACGTCAACATCGGCACCATCGGTCACATCGACCACGGCAAGACCACGCTGACGGCGGCCATCACCAAGGTTCTGCACGACAAGTTCCCGACCCTCAACGAGGCGTCGGCGTTCGACATGATCGACAAGGCGCCGGAAGAGCGCCAGCGCGGTATCACGATCTCGATCGCGCACGTCGAGTACCAGACCGAGAAGCGGCACTACGCGCACGTCGACTGCCCCGGGCACGCCGACTACGTGAAGAACATGATCACCGGTGCCGCCCAGATGGACGGCGCGATCCTGGTGGTCGCCGCGACCGACGGCCCGATGCCCCAGACCCGTGAGCACGTGCTGCTCGCACGTCAGGTCGGCGTGCCGTACATCGTCGTCGCCCTGAACAAGGCGGACATGGTCGACGACGAGGAGATCATGGAGCTCGTCGAGATGGAGGTCCGCGAGCTGCTGTCGGCTCAGGACTACCCGGGCGACGACCTCCCGATCGTGCGCGTCTCGGCGCTGAAGGCGCTCGAGGGCGACGACAAGTGGGCCGAGGCCATCGTCGAGCTCATGGACGCGGTCGACGAGGCCATCCCGGAGCCCGAGCGCGACATCGAGAAGCCGTTCCTCATGCCCGTCGAGGACGTCTTCACGATCACCGGTCGCGGCACGGTCGTCACCGGCCGTATCGAGCGCGGCATCGTCAAGGTCAACGAGACCGTCGACATCGTCGGTATCCGGCCGAACAAGACCTCGACCACCGTCACCGGTGTCGAGATGTTCCGCAAGATCCTCGACGAGGGTCGCGCCGGCGAGAACGTCGGTCTGCTCCTGCGCGGTATCAAGCGTGAGGACGTGGAGCGCGGCCAGGTCGTCGTGAAGCCGGGTTCGATCACCCCGCACACCGAGTTCGAGGGCCAGGTGTACATCCTGGGCAAGGACGAGGGCGGCCGTCACACCCCGTTCTTCAACAACTACCGTCCGCAGTTCTACTTCCGGACGACCGACGTGACCGGCGTCGTGACCCTCCCGCAGGGCACCGAGATGGTCATGCCGGGTGACAACACCACCATGAGCGTTCAGCTGATCCAGCCGATCGCCATGGAGGAGGGCCTGCAGTTCGCCATCCGTGAGGGTGGCCGCACCGTGGGCGCCGGCCAGGTCACCAAGATCAACGCGTGACGTGACGGGGCCGTCCCCCTGGGGGCGGCTCCGTTACCCACCCCCCGGTCGAGGGTGCCGCACAGCGGTGTGTCATCCTTGACGGGTTGCACGATGAGCATGGCGCGTGGAAGCGCCGCCTCTGTTCCCGGTCTCCGGTAGTCCAGGGGTCGCGTACCACGCGCCATGTTCGTTGTCAGCCCCGGTTCCGCGGTCCGCCGCGCCACCGGGGAGATTCCGAGCGACATGCCCGCCCCAGATGGGGGTGGGACGCGGTGACCCGGGCATAACCATGCGGGTAGGGCGCGACACGCCCGACCTCGTGGACCGGAGAGCCCCGGCAGGACGAGTGCTCCAGGGAACTGGACGCGCGACTCCGGGCCGACAGAGACCTGAACAGAGCACGGGCCGCAGCCGGCCCGCCGGACATCCGGTGGCAGCACGGCGCGAGTTCTTACGGGGCCGAACCGCGACACCCCCGCGGCAGGAAGAAGAGGACGACCGACGACCATGGCGGGACAGAAGATCCGCATCAGGCTCAAGGCCTATGACCACGAGGCAATCGACGCGTCTGCTCGCAAGATCGTGGAGACCGTGACGCGTACCGGTGCCCGGGTCGTCGGCCCCGTGCCGCTGCCTACCGAGAAGAACGTGTACTGCGTCATCCGCTCGCCGCACAAGTACAAGGACTCGCGCGAGCACTTCGAGATGCGCACGCACAAGCGACTCATCGACATCCTCGACCCGACGCCCAAGACGGTCGACGCGCTCATGCGCATCGACCTGCCGGCGAGCGTCGACGTCAACATTCAGTGACGGCGGGGTGGAGACGATGACTGCTGCATTCAAGAAGACGACTGCCACCAAGCAGACGAAGAAGGTCACCGGCCTCCTGGGCACCAAGCTCGGGATGACCCAGTTGTTCGACGAGAACAACCGCATCGTGCCGGTCACCGTGGTCCAGCTCGGGCCGAACGTCGTGACGCAGGTGCGCTCGCAGGAGACCGACGGCTACACCGCCGTCCAGCTGGCCTACGGGGCCATCGACCCGCGCAAGGTGAACAAGCCGGAGTCCGGCCACTTCGCCAAGGCCGGCGTCACCCCCCGTCGCCACGTCCTGGAGCTCCGCACCTCCGACGCCGCCGAGTACACCACCGGCCAGGAGGTCACCGTCGAGGCGTTCGCCGAGGTGGCCGAGGTCGACGTGGTGGGCGTGACCAAGGGCAAGGGCTTCGCCGGTGTCATGAAGCGCCACGGGTTCAAGGGCCTGGGCGCCTCGCACGGCACGCAGCGCAAGCACCGTTCGCCGGGCTCCATCGGCGGCTGCGCCACCCCGGGCCGCGTGTTCAAGGGTGTGCGGATGGCCGGCCGGATGGGTTCCGACCGCCAGACCACGCAGAACCTGAAGGTCCACCGGGTGGACGCCGAGCGCGGGCTGCTGCTCGTCAAGGGCGCCGTCCCCGGTCCGCGCGGTGGCCTCGTCGTGGTGAAGACCCCCGCGAAGGGTGATGGCAAGTGAGCACCGTGCAGATCAAGACCCCCGAGGGTTCCGCCGGCGGCAGCGTCGAGCTGCCGGACCACGTCTTCGACGTGACGGCGAACATCGCCCTCATGCACCAGGTGGTGACCGCGCAGCTCAACGCCGCGCGTCAGGGCACGCACGACGTGAAGGGTCGCGGCGAGGTCCGCGGCGGTGGCAAGAAGCCGTACCGGCAGAAGGGCACCGGTCGCGCCCGTCAGGGCTCGATCCGCGCGCCGCAGTTCGCCGGTGGTGGCATCGTCCACGGCCCGACGCCCCGCGACTACTCGCAGCGGACCCCGAAGAAGATGAAGGCCGCCGCCCTGCGTGGCGCCCTCTCCGACCGGGCCCGCGCCGGCGCCGTGCACGTCGTGTCCGCCTTCTCCGAGGGCGACGCGCCGTCGACCAAGGCCGCCCGCAAGGCGATCGAGGCCGTCGTGCCCGACGCCCGCCGGGTGCTCGCGGTCGTCGAGCGTTCCGCGGAGAACGCCCTGCTGAGCCTGCGCAACCTGCCGCAGGTCCACCTGATCGCGCCCGACCAGCTGAACACCCACGATGTGCTCGTCAACGACGTCGTGCTGTTCACGCAGGCGGCGCTGGACGAGTTCCTGGCCGGCCCGATCGCGAAGCCGAAGGCTGCCGGCCGCCGCGCTGAGGAGGCCGACAAGTGATCACGGACCCGCGGGACGTGCTGCTCGCGCCGGTCGTCTCGGAGAAGAGCTACGGGCTGCTCGACGAGCGCCAGTACACCTTCGTCGTGGCACCGGACGCGAACAAGACCCAGATCAAGATCGCCGTGGAGAAGGTGTTCGGGGTCAAGGTGACCAGCGTGAACACGCTGAACCGCCCGGGCAAGCGCAAGCGCTCCCGCACCGGCTACGGCAAGCGCAAGGACACCAAGCGCGCGATCGTCACGCTCTCCGAGGAGAGCAAGTCGATCGACGTCTTCGGTGGCCCGGCGAGCTGAGGGAGCGAGCTGACCCATGGCCATTCGTAAGTACAAGCCGACCACCCCGGGCCGTCGTGGCTCGAGCGTGTCGGACTTCGCCGAGATCACCCGGGACACCCCCGAGAAGTCGCTGCTGCGCCCGCTGCACAACAAGGGCGGCCGCAACGCGCACGGGCGGATCACCACCCGTCACCAGGGTGGCGGACACAAGCGCGCCTACCGTCTGATCGACTTCCGTCGTAACGACAAGGACGGCGTGCCGGCGAAGGTCGCGCACATCGAGTACGACCCGAACCGCACCTCGCGGATCGCACTGCTGCACTACGCCGACGGCGAGAAGCGCTACATCATCGCGCCGGCGAAGCTCAAGCAGGGCGACAAGATCGAGAACGGTCCCCGGGCCGACATCAAGGTGGGTAACAACCTGCCGCTGCGCAACATCCCGACGGGCACCGTGGTGCACGCGATCGAGCTCCGCCCCGGTGGCGGCGCCAAGATCGCGCGCTCGGCCGGTGTCGGCGTCCAGCTGGTCGCCAAGGACGGGCCCTACGCGCAGCTGCGGATGCCCTCCGGCGAGATCCGCTACGTCGACGTGCGCTGCCGCGCCACCGTCGGCGAGGTGGGCAACTCGGAGCACGCCAACATCAACTGGGGTAAGGCCGGCCGTATGCGGTGGAAGGGCAAGCGCCCGACCGTCCGTGGTGTCGTCATGAACCCGGTGGACCACCCGCACGGTGGTGGTGAGGGCAAGACCTCCGGTGGTCGCCACCCGGTGAACCCGGCGGGCAAGCCCGAGGGCCGTACCCGCAAGAGCAAGCCGTCCGACAAGTTGATCGTCCGCCGGCGTCGTACCGGCAAGAAGCGCTGAGCAGGGAGGTAAGACATGCCGCGCAGCCTGAAGAAGGGCCCCTTCGTGGACGACCACCTGCTCAAGAAGGTGGACGTCCTCAACGAGTCCGGCAAGAAGACCGTCATCCGCACGTGGTCCCGTCGGTCCACGATCATCCCGGAAATGATCGGTCACACCATCGCCGTGCACGACGGCCGCAAGCACGTCCCGGTGTTCGTGTCCGACTCGATGGTCGGTCACAAGCTGGGCGAGTTCGCCCCCACCCGGACCTTCCGGGGCCACATCAAGGACGACCGCAAGGCGCGTCGGCGCTAGTAGCCGGCCCGAGTAGCGACTAGGAGAGGTGGAGAAAATGGCAGAGACCACTGCCGAGACCACCGGCGCTGCGCTCGAGCCGACTCGTGCGCGCGCCGTGGCGCGGTTCGTCCGCAGCTCGCCGACGAAGACCCGTCGTGTCGTGGACCTGGTCCGCGGCCTGCCGGTCGACGAGGCGCTGGCGATCCTGCGGTTCTCGCCGCAGGCCGCGGCGGAGCCCGTCGCGAAGGTCGTGGCGAGCGCCGCGGCCAACGCCGAGAACAACCTGGACCTGGACCCGGAGACCCTCGTGGTCGCCGTGGCGATGGTCGACGAGGGCCCGACGCTGAAGCGGATCCGGCCGCGCGCCCAGGGGCGTGCGTACCGCATCCGCAAGCGGACGAGCCACATCACCATCGAGGTCGAGTCGGTTCCGCAGAAGGCCGGCCGTCGTGGTGCGAAGGGGAGGGCCCGCTGATGGGGCAGAAGATCAACCCGCACGGCTTCCGCCTGGGCATCACCACGGACTGGAAGTCGCGCTGGTACGCCGACAAGCAGTACTCCGAGTACGTCAAGGAGGACGTCGAGATCCGCCGCATGCTCTCCAAGGGCATGGAGCGGGCCGGCATCTCCAAGGTCGAGATCGAGCGCACCCGGGACCGCGTGCGGGTGGACATCCACACCGCGCGTCCGGGCATCGTGATCGGCCGTCGTGGCGCGGAGGCCGACCGGATCCGGGGCAACCTCGAGAAGCTGACCAAGAAGCAGGTCCAGCTGAACATCCTCGAGGTCAAGAACTCCGAGTCCGACGCGCAGCTCGTCGCCCAGGGCGTCGCCGAGCAGCTGTCGAACCGGGTCGCCTTCCGGCGTGCGATGCGCAAGGCCATCCAGTCGGCCATGCGCAGCCCGCAGGTCAAGGGCATCCGGGTCCAGTGCTCGGGCCGCCTCGGCGGTGCCGAGATGTCGCGGTCGGAGTTCTACCGCGAGGGTCGGGTCCCGCTGCACACGCTGCGTGCCGACATCGACTACGGCCTGTTCGAGGCCCGGACCTCCTTCGGCCGCATCGGCGTGAAGGTCTGGATCTACAAGGGCGACGTCGTCGGTGGCCGCCGCGAGGGCGTCCCGGCCGCCGCCGAGGCCCCGGGCCGCGGCCCGCGCCGCGAGCGTCCGGCCCGGCGCCGTTCCGGTGCCTCGGGCACCACTGCGACCAGCACCGAGGCCGGGCGTGCCGCGCAGAGCGCGGGCCAGGCCGGCGGCGCCGCGACGGCGACCGCCGAGGCCCCGGCCTCCGGTGAGAACCAGAGCAACGGTGGGGAGAGCTGACCGATGCTGATCCCACGCAAGGTCAAGCACCGCAAGCAGCACCGTCCCAAGCGCAAGGGCATGGCCAGCGGTGGTACCGCGGTCACCTTCGGCGACTGGGGCATCCAGGCGCTGGAGCCGGCCTACGTGTCCAACCGGCAGATCGAGTCGGCGCGTATCGCGATCAACCGGCACATCCGTCGTGGCGGGAAGATCTGGATCAACGTCTTCCCGGACATCCCGATGACCAAGAAGCCGGCCGAGGTCCGCATGGGTTCCGGTAAGGGTTCGCCCGAGAAGTGGGTCACGAACGTCAAGCCGGGCCGGGTGCTCTTCGAGATGAGCTTCCCGAACCGCGAGGTGGCGCACGAGGCCCTGACCCGTGCGATCCACAAGCTGCCCATGAAGTGCCGGATCGTGTCCCGTGAGGGTGGTGACATCTGATGGCGAGCAGTGGCAACACCAAGGCCGCCGAGCTGCGCGAGCTCTCCGACGAGGAGCTGGTCGTGCGTGTCCGGGAGGCCAAGGAGGAGCTGTTCAACCTCCGCTTCCAGATGGCCACCGGGCAGCTGGACAACAACCGGCGGCTGCGGGCCGTCCGTCACGACATCGCGCGGTGCTACACCGTGATGCGCGAGCGTGAGCTCGGCCTTTCCGCCGCACCGACCGAGAGCGAGGGCGCGGCGTGAGCGACGAGCAGAAGAACGACGAGCGCGGGGAGCGCAAGGTCCGCGAGGGCCTGGTCGTGTCCGACAAGATGGAGAAGACGATCGTCGTCTCCCTCGAGGACCGGGTGAAGCACCCCCTGTACGGCAAGGTCATCCGCCGGACCAGCAAGGTCAAGGCGCACGACGAGGGGAACACCGCCGGTATCGGCGACCGTGTCCGCCTCATGGAGACCCGTCCGCTGTCGGCGACCAAGCGCTGGCGGCTGGTGGAGATCCTCGAGAAGGCCAAGTAGGAGTCGAAGTGATCCAGCAGGAGTCGCGGCTGCGCGTCGCCGACAACACCGGTGCCAAGGAGATCCTGTGCATCCGGGTGCTGGGCGGCTCCGCGCGGCGCTACGCCGGGATCGGCGACGTCATCGTCGCCACGGTCAAGGAGGCCATCCCCGGCGCCGGCGTGAAGCGTGGTGACGTCGTCAAGGCGGTCATCGTGCGCACCAAGAAGGAGAAGCGCCGTCCCGACGGCAGCTACATCCGTTTCGACGAGAACGCCGCCGTGCTGATCAAGGCGGACAACGGACCTCGGGGGACCCGTATCTTCGGCCCGGTCGGGCGCGAGCTGCGCGACCGCAAGTTCATGAGGATCATCTCCCTGGCCCCGGAGGTGCTCTGACATGAAGGCGAAGATGAAGGTCAAGAAGGGCGACACCGTTCTGGTGATCGCCGGCAAGGACAAGGGTGCACGGGGCAAGGTCATCGCGGCCTACCCGGAGCGCCAGCGCGTGCTGGTCGAGGGCGTGAACCGGATCAAGAAGCACACCCGGATCAGCCAGAACCAGCGCGGGGCCGAGAGCGGCGGGATCGTCACCCAGGAGGCCGCCATCCACGTCTCGAACGTGATGGTGTGCGACTCCGACGGCAAGCCGACCCGTATCGGCAAGAAGGCCGTCGAGGGCGAGGACGGCACCACCCGCCGCGTCCGGATCTCCAGGCGCAACGGGAAGGAGATCTGAGATGACCACGGCTGAGAAGACCCTGCCGAGGCTCAAGCAGCGGTACCGCGACGAGATGCTCGACAAGCTCCGCGAGGAGTTCGGCTACACCAACGTCATGCAGATCCCCGGCCTGACCAAGGTCGTGGTGAACATGGGTGTCGGTGACGCCGCCCGCGACTCGAAGCTGATCGACGGTGCGCTGCGGGACCTGGCCACCATCACCGGCCAGAAGCCGCAGCTGCGTCGCGCCACCAAGTCCATCGCGCAGTTCAAGCTGCGCGAGGGCATGCCGATCGGTGCGAAGGTGACCCTCCGCAACGACCGGATGTGGGAGTTCCTCGACCGTCTCCTGACCATCGCGCTGCCCCGTATCCGCGACTTCCGCGGCCTCGAGGGCAACCAGTTCGACGGGCGTGGCAACTACACGTTCGGCCTGAACGAGCAGTCGATGTTCCACGAGATCGACCCGGACTCCATCGACCGGCCGCGGGGCATGGACATCACGGTCGTGACCACCGCGACCACGAACGCCGAGGGCCGGGCGCTGCTGCGCCACCTGGGCTTCCCGTTCAAGGAGAGCTGAGCGAATGGCGAAGAAGGCGCTCATCAACAAGGCGAACGCGAAGCCGAAGTTCGCCGTGCGGGGTTACACCCGTTGCAACAAGTGCGGCCGGCCGCGTGCCGTGTTCCGCAAGTTCGGCCTCTGCCGCGTGTGCCTGCGAGACATGGCGCACGCCGGCGAGCTGCCGGGTGTGAGCAAGTCCAGCTGGTGATCCGACCGCCCCGCGTCCGCGGGGCAGCGGATCCGATCGCCGCAGGCCCGCACCGGTGCGGTGCCCCGCACAGGGGCGCCGCGCCGGTACGAGGAACCACGGCGGGAAAGAGACAGACACCATGACGATGACCGATCCGATCGCAGACATGTTGACCCGTCTGCGGAACGCGAACTCGGCCTACCACGACCGCGTCGTGATGCCCCACTCGAAGCTGAAGGTCGCCATTGCGGAGATCCTTCAGAAGGAGGGCTACATCGCGGCACACCACACCGAGGACGCCGAGGTCGGCAAGTCCCTGGTCGTCGAGCTGAAGTACGGCCGCAACCGCGAGCGCAGCGTCGCCGGTCTGCGCCGGGTGTCCAAGCCCGGTCTGCGTGTGTACGCGAAGTCGACGAACCTGCCGCGGGTCCTGGGTGGCCTCGGCATCGCGATCATCTCGACCTCTCAGGGTCTGATGACCGACCAGCAGGCCTACCGGAGCGGCGTGGGCGGGGAAGTCCTCGCCTACGTCTGGTGAGAGAGGGGTAACGAACGATGTCGCGCATCGGAAAGCTGCCCATCACCGTCCCGTCGGGCGTGGAGATCACCATCGACGGCCGCACGGTCACCGCGAAGGGCCCCAAGGGCACCCTGTCGCACACCGCTGTCGAGCCGATCACGATCGAGCGTGACGACGACGGCACGGTGCTGGTGAAGCGCCCGAACGAGGAGCGTGAGGTGCGGGCCTACCACGGCCTGACCTGCTCCCTCGTCAACAACATCGTGGTCGGCGTCAGCGCCGGCTACGAGAAGAAGCTGGAGATCCACGGCGTGGGTTACCGCGTGCAGCTGAAGGGGCAGAACCTCGAGTTCGCCCTGGGCTTCTCGCACCCGGTCGTCATCGAGCCGGCGGAGGGCATCACCTTCGCGGTCGAGTCGCCGACCCGGTTCTCGGTCTCCGGCATCGACAAGCAGCTGGTCGGCGAGACCGCTGCCAACATCCGGAAGCTGCGCCGCCCCGACCCGTACAAGGGCAAGGGTGTGCGGTACGCTGGCGAGCAGGTCCGCCGCAAGGTCGGAAAGACGGGTAAGTGATGGCCGAGACGAACGAGACGGTGTCGGGTTCCGCCCGCCGCCGGATGGCGTCCCAGGTGGCGCGCAAGCGCCGCGACTCGCGCATCCGCCGGCACGCCCGGCTCCGGAAGAAGATCTCCGGGACGCCGGTGCGTCCGCGGCTGGCGGTCAACCGCTCCTCGCGGCACATCACCGTCCAGCTGATCGACGACCTGGCGGGCCACACGCTGGCCTTCGCCTCCTCGCTGGACGCCGAGGTGCGTGGCGTCGAGGGCGACAAGAAGGCCAAGGCGGCCAAGGTCGGCGAGCTCATCGCCGCCCGGGCCAAGGAGGCGGGCATCTCCACGGTCGTGTTCGACCGCGGCGGGCTGGCCTACCACGGCCGCATCGCGGCCCTGGCCGACGCCGCCCGCGAGGGAGGCCTGGAGTTCTGATGAACCAGACCGAGAAGATCGAAGGGACTGTCTGATGCCGGGACGTACGCGGCGTGACGGCGGAGCCCCGGGCGGCAGCGGTGGGAACGACAACCGCAACAACCGGGACCGCCGGGACGGTGGCCGTGGCGGGGCGGCCCAGGACAAGACCCCGTACATCGAGCGGCTGGTCACGATCAACCGCGTGGCCAAGGTCGTCAAGGGCGGCCGCCGGTTCAGCTTCACCGCGCTGATGATCGTCGGCGACGGTGACGGCCTGGTGGGCGTCGGATACGGCAAGGCCAAGGAGGTGCCGGCCGCGATCGCCAAGGGCGTGGAGGAGGCGAAGAAGAACTTCTTCCGCGTCCCCCGCATCGGCGGCACGATCGTGCACCGCGTGCAGGGTGAGGCCGCCGCCGGCGTCGTCATGCTGCGCCCGGCCTCCCCGGGTACCGGTGTCATCGCCGGCGGCCCGGTCCGCGCGGTGCTGGAGTGCGCGGGGATCTCGGACATCCTGTCCAAGTCCCTCGGCTCCGACAACGCCATCAACATCGTGCACGCCACGGTGGCGGCGCTGAAGTCGGTGCAGCGTCCGGAGGAGGTCGCGGCCCGCCGCGGCCTGCCGCTGGAGGACGTCGCCCCGGCGAGCATGATGCGCCAGCGCGCCGAGGCCGACGCGGCGAAGGTGTGAGCGACATGGCCACGTGGAAGATCACCCAGGTGAAGAGCCGGATCGGCTGCAAGCAGAACCAGCGCGACACGCTGCGCTCGCTCGGCCTGCGCAAGATCCGGCAGTCGGTGGTGCGTGAGGCGGACCCGCAGACCCGCGGTTACGTCCACACCGTGCGCCACCTCGTGACCGTGGAGGAGGTGCAGTCGTGAGCGAGAACGAGAACTCCGTCATCAAGCTCCACGACCTGCGGCCGGCCCCGGGCTCGAAGAAGGCGCGGACCCGTGTGGGTCGCGGTGAGGGCTCCAAGGGCAAGACCGCCGGTCGCGGTACCAAGGGCACCAAGGCCCGCAAGACGGTGTCCCCGCGCTTCGAGGGCGGGCAGATGCCGCTGCACATGCGGCTCCCGAAGCTCAAGGGCTTCAAGAACCGCTTCAAGGTCGAGTACCAGGTCGTGAACGTCGGCGAGCTGGCCACCCTGTTCCCGAAGGGTGGCGAGGTCGGTCCGGCCGAGCTGGTCGAGGCGGGCGCGGTTCGCAAGAACCAGCTCGTGAAGGTCCTCGGCGAGGGCGAGCTCTCGGGCGTCGCCCTGACCGTGAAGGCCCACAAGTTCTCCGCGTCCGCGCGCGAGAAGATCTCGGCGGCCGGCGGCTCGGTCTCCGAGCTGTAGGCCCCACCGCACGTCCCCCGGCGCCGTCCGTGGCGCCCGCTCCACCCCAGGTGGACCGGGCCCGTGGGCGGCGCCGAGGCGTTTCCGGGCCGCTGTTACAGTCACTTCCGGACCGAGTGTCCACCGATTACCTGGCGCGCCCCGTGGGCGCGCAGCCCCCGCCGGTACACACCGGCCCGGGTGTCCCGCGAGGCGCGGAACGCGCGTCGACCAACCCGGCCGACCCCTCAGGGGCCGGCGCAGGCGGTGTCGGGCCGCCGACGTCGTAGGAGGATCACCGAGTGCTCAGCGCAGTCCGGGCGGCCCTGACCACGCCGGATCTCCGCAAGAAGATCCTCTTCACGCTGGCGATCGTGGCGGTGTACCGGCTCGGGGCGAACATCCCCTCGCCGGGGGTGTCGTACCCCAACATCCAGGAATGTGTCCGTCAGGTCGAGGGCGGCGACAACGCCAGCGTCTACTCCCTGATCAACCTGTTCTCCGGCGGGGCACTGCTCCAGCTGTCGATCTTCGCGCTGGGCATCATGCCCTACATCACCGCGAGCATCATCGTGCAGCTGCTGCAGGTCGTCATCCCGCGGTTCGAGCAGCTGAAGAAGGAAGGCCAGTCCGGCCAGGCCAAGCTCACGCAGTACACGCGGTACCTGACGATCGGTATCGCGGTGCTGCAGGCCACCGGCTTCGTGGCTCTGGCCGAGCGCGGTCAGCTGTTCCAGGGCTGTGCGCTGCCGATCATCCCGGACTCGTCGGTCTTCACCCTGATCGTCATCGTGATCGTCATGGTCGCCGGGACCACGCTGGTGATGTGGCTGGGCGAGCAGGTCACCGAGCGCGGCATCGGCAACGGCATGTCGCTGCTGATCTTCGCCTCGATCGCGCACCGCATCCCCGCCGAGGGCCGGCTGATCCTGGAGAACTCCGGCGGCCTGGTCTTCGCCGGCGTCTGCGTCTTCGGTCTCGCGATCATCGCCAGCGTCGTGTTCGTGGAGAACGGCCAGCGCCGGATCCCGGTGCAGTACGCCAAGCGCATGGTCGGCCGCCGGATGTACGGCGGCACCTCGACCTACCTGCCGCTGAAGGTCAACCAGGCCGGTGTCGTGCCGGTGATCTTCGGTAGCTCGCTGCTCTACCTGCCCGACCTGGTCGCCCGGCTCGCCGGGAACGACGGCGGCTGGTTCCAGCAGTTCGTGCAGACCTATCTCGTCGATCAGTCCAATCCCGTGCACATCGTGTTGTACGTAGCACTGATCATCTTCTTCACGTACTTCTACGTCGGCATCACGTTCAACCCCGACGAGCGCGCCGAGGACATGAAGAAGTACGGCGGCTTCATCCCGGGCATCCGCCCGGGGCGGCCCACCGCGGAGTACCTGAACTTCGTGCTCAGCCGCATCACGCTGCCGGGATCGCTCTACCTGGGCCTCATCGCGGTGCTCCCGAACTTCTTCCTCGGGATCACCGGCAGCGGCCAGAACCAGAACTTCCCGTTCGGCGGCACGGCCGTGCTGATCATGGTCACCGTGGGCCTCGACACCCTGAAGCAGATCGAGAGCCAGCTCATGCAGCGGAACTACGAGGGTTTCCTGCGTTAGGCTCGCCGGAACGTGGCCGAGCGGGAACCCCGGTGCGGGGCCCCGGCCCCGATCGTGGTGCCCTGGGGCATCGTGTGCCGGCGAGGACGCCGGCGCCATGGACGACAAGACTTCAGGAGGTCGGGTTCTCGTGCGACTCGTTCTGGTGGGACCGCCCGGTGCCGGCAAGGGGACCCAGGCTGAGCAGATGGCCAAGCGGCTCGACGTCCCGCACATCTCGACCGGGGACCTGTTCCGGGCGAACCTGCGTGACGAGACCGAGCTCGGTCGCGAGGCGAAGCGCTACATGGACGCCGGGGACCTCGTCCCCGACGAGGTGACCGTCGGGATGGTGCGCGACCGGCTCGGCGACGCCGACACGGCAGGCGGCTTCATCCTCGACGGCTTCCCGCGCAACGTGGCCCAGGCGGGCTCCCTCGAGGAGATCCTGTCCGACAAGGGCCTGGAGCTCGACGCCGTCGTCCAGTTCGACGTCGACGACGAGGTCGTCGTGCAGCGGCTGCTCGGCCGCGGCCGCAGCGACGACAACGAGGACACCATCCGCAACCGGCAGCGGGTCTACCGCGAGGAGACCGCTCCGCTGCTGGACCACTACCGTGACCGGCTGGTCACGATCGACGCCGTCGGCGAGATCGACGAGATCACCGACCGGGTCTTCTCGGCGCTGCACACCCGCAACGGCTGAGACCCGGTCGGCGCCGGCACCACCGGCGCCACGGCGGGGAACCGAGGGACGGACACATGAACGGTCGCGGCGGCATCCGCGGGGCCATCGCCCGCTACCGGGGTCGGGACATCGAGCTCAAGACCCACGGTCAGCTCGAGGCGATGCGGGTGGCGGGCGCGCTGGTCGCGGCCACGCTGGCCGCGGTCACCGAGCACGCGAAGCCCGGTGTCAGCACGGCGGAGCTCGACGCGCTCGCCGAGCAGACGATCCGCGACGGCAACGGCGTCCCCTCGTTCCTCGGCTACCACGGTTTCCCGGCGAGCATCTGCGCCTCGGTGAACGAGCAGATCGTGCACGGCATCCCGTCGCCGAAGCAGGTGCTCGCCGAGGGAGACCTGATCTCGGTGGACTGCGGCGCGATCGTCGAGGGCTGGCACGGCGACTCCGCGGTGACCATCGCCGTCGGGGACGTGTCGCCGGAGGACCTCGCCCTGTCCGCGGCCTGCCGTGGCGCGATGGAGGCGGGGATCCTCGCCGTCCGCGACGGGGCCCGGCTGACCGACGTCTCGTACGCCATCCAGGAGGCGTGCCGGTCCGCGGCGCTGGCCGACCGCGCCGACTACGGGATCGTCGCCGAGTACGGCGGCCACGGCA
Organism: Pseudonocardia sp. ICBG162; assembly: GCF_020496225.1. NCBI lineage: Bacteria > Bacillati > Actinomycetota > Actinomycetes > Pseudonocardiales > Pseudonocardiaceae > Pseudonocardia > Pseudonocardia sp. ICBG162. Next base: position 562,048 of record NZ_JAHLJD010000031.1, on the reverse strand, counting down.
TCGGCACCTCGATGCACATGGACCCGTTCCTGCCCAACCACGGCGAGCCGGGCAAGGGGCCGCGGCTGCGCCCGGGCATGGCCCTGGCCGTCGAGCCGATGCTCGTCGCGGGGGATCCGGACACCCTGGAGCTCGAGGACGGCTGGACGGTCGTCACCGCGGCGGGCGGCCGGGCCGTGCACTGGGAGCACACCGTCGCGGTCACCGAGGACGGGCCGTGGCTGCTGACCGCGCCCGTCGGTGCACCGGACCGCCCCGGCGCCTGAGCCCCGCGCCACCGGTACCCGACGCGCTCCGCGCGGGTACTGGTCGATGACCGGGTCGGTCCGTTACCGTCGGTCTCCCGGGCGTCTACCACGCCCGTCACCCCCGCCTGCACCGGCCTCGCACGGCCTCCGTACACTGGACCATCGGCGCGTCCTGTGACGTCCGCTCCGTGTGCTCCGTGTATCCCACAGTGTTCCCGGTCCGGCTCCGTCCGCGCGCGCCGAACCGGTCGTCGGCACCGCTGTCGACCGGGGCAACCGACACCTGTCACGGATAGCGGAGGACATGGCCAAGAAGGACGGGGCGATCGAGGTCGAGGGCCGGGTCGTCGAACCCCTGCCGAACGCGATGTTCCGGGTGGAGCTGGAGAACGGCCACCGGGTTCTCGCGCACATCAGCGGGAAGATGCGCCAGCACTACATCCGGATCCTTCCGGAGGACCGGGTGGTCGTCGAGCTGTCGCCCTACGACCTCAGCCGCGGCCGCATCGTCTACCGCTACAAGTGACGACCAGCTCCACCACGGTCGGTCGCGAGACCCACAAGAACGACACACAGAGGCAGACGACGTGAAGGTCAAGCCGAGCGTCAAGAAGATCTGCGACAAGTGCCAGGTGATCCGCCGTCACGGCCGGATCATCGTGATCTGCTCGAACCTGCGCCACAAGCAGCGCCAGGGCTGAGCAGAGCGGTACCGGTCGCGATCCTCTGATCGCGCAGCAGAAGCCCCCGATGCACCTGCCGGGCCACACGGGCCCGGTAGTACCCCCGGAACCAGGCCGGGGCCCGTTCAGCTCAGCGGCGGAACGGGACGGGCATCGGGAAGACCTGGGACGACAACAAGGAGACAACGCCGCATGGCACGTGTTGCCGGCGTCGACCTCCCCCGCGAAAAGCGGTTGGAGATCGCGCTCACCTACATCTTCGGGGTCGGACGGACCCGGTCCAAGGAGATCCTCGAGGCCACGGCGCTGAGCCCCGACCTCCGGTCGAAGGACCTGACCGACGAGGACGTCAGCAAGCTCCGCGAGTACATCGAGGCGAACCTGCAGGTCGAGGGTGACCTGCGCCGTGAGATCCAGGCGGACATCCGCCGGAAGATCGAGATCGGTTCGTACCAGGGCATCCGTCACCGTCGCGGCCTTCCGGTCCGCGGCCAGCGCACGAAGACCAACGCGCGCGGCCGCAAGGGCCCGAAGAAGACCGTCGCCGGTAAGAAGAAGGCAGGTAAGAAGTAATGCCGCCCCGCGCACGTCAGGGTGCCGGACCCAAGAAGGTCCGCCGTCGCGAGAAGAAGAACGTCGCGCACGGTCACGCCCACATCAAGTCCACGTTCAACAACACGATCGTGTCGATCACCGACCCGACCGGTGCCGTCATCGCCTGGGCCTCGTCCGGGCACGTCGGCCTCAAGGGCTCGCGCAAGTCGACGCCGTTCGCCGCGCAGCTGGCCGCCGAGAACGCCGCCCGCAAGGCGATGGACCACGGCATGAAGAAGTGCGACGTCTTCGTCAAGGGCCCGGGCTCGGGCCGCGAGACGGCGATCCGCTCGCTGCAGGCAGCCGGCCTCGAGGTCGGCACCATTTCCGACGTGACCCCGCAGCCGCACAACGGCTGCCGTCCGCCCAAGCGGCGCCGGGTCTAGGGGAAGGGAGAACCACCATGGCTCGCTACACCGGCCCCATGACCCGCAAGTCCCGCCGACTGAAGACCGACCTCGTCGGCGGCGACCAGGCGTTCGAGCGTCGTCCCTACCCGCCCGGCCAGCACGGCCGGATCCGGATCAAGGAGACCGAGTACCTCCTGCAGCTGCAGGAGAAGCAGAAGGCCCGCTTCGGCTACGGCCTGCAGGAGAAGCAGCTCCGCGCCTACTACGAGGAGGCGCACCGCCGGGAGGGCAAGACCGGCGACGAGCTGCTGCAGATCCTCGAGTCGCGCCTCGACAACGTCGTGTACCGCGCGGGCCTCGCCCGCACCCGGCGCATGGCCCGTCAGCTGGTGAACCACGGCCACTTCCTGGTCAACGGGAAGAAGGTCGACATCCCCAGCTACCGGGTGTCGCGCTACGACATCATCGACGTCAAGGACAAGTCGCGGAACACCGACCCGTTCGTCATCGCCAAGGAGACCCAGGGCGACCGCCCGGTCCCGGCGTGGCTGCAGGTCGTCCCGTCGACCCTGCGGATCCTGGTCCACCAGCTGCCCGAGCGCGCTCAGATCGACACCCAGGTCACCGAGCAGCTCATCGTCGAGTTCTACTCGAAGTAGCTCGACACGCCGTCGCGCCGCAGGGAGGGGCGGCGGTTCTCACTGCGACATCAAATAGCGGTTGTCGCAGGTGCGAAGGAGGCACACACCCATGCTGATCTCTCAGCGACCCTCACTGGCCGAGGACGTCGTCACCGAGACCCGGTCGCGGTTCGTCATCGAGCCGCTGGAGCCGGGCTTCGGTTACACCCTCGGTAACTCCCTGCGCCGGACGCTGCTGTCGTCGATCCCCGGTGCCGCCGTCACGTCCATCCGGATCGACGGCGTCCTGCACGAGTTCACCACCGTGCCGGGGGTCAAGGAGGACGTCACCGACATCATCCTCAACCTCAAGGAGCTCGTCGTGAGCTCCGAGGAGGACGAGCCGGTGACGATGTACCTGCGCAAGCAGGGCCCGGGTGCGGTCACCGCGGGGGACATCGTCCCGCCCGCCGGTGTCACCGTGCACAACCCGGACCTGCACATCGCCTCGCTCAACGACAAGGGCCGGCTCGAGGTCGAGCTCGTCGTCGAGCGCGGTCGCGGGTACGTCCCGGCGATGCAGAACAAGGCCACCGGTGCCGAGATCGGCCGTATCCCGGTCGACTCGATCTACTCGCCGGTGCTGAAGGTGACCTACAAGGTCGAGGCCACGCGAGTCGAGCAGCGCACCGACTTCGACAAGCTCATCCTCGACGTCGAGTCGAAGCCGTCCATCACCCCGCGGGACGCGCTGGCCTCGGCCGGCAAGACCCTGGTCGAGCTGTTCGGCCTGGCCCGCGAGCTGAACGTGGACGCCGAGGGCATCGAGATCGGCCCCTCCCCGCAGGAGGCGGACACCATCGCGGCGTTCGCGATGCCGATCGAGGAGCTGGACCTCACGGTCCGGTCCTACAACTGCCTCAAGCGCGAGGGCATCCACACGGTCGGCGAGCTCGTCGGCCGCAGCGAGGCGGACCTGCTCGACATCCGCAACTTCGGCGCCAAGTCGATCGACGAGGTCAAGATGAAGCTCGTCGGTCTCGGCCTGGCCCTCAAGGACAGCCCGCCCGGGTTCGACCCGTCGGCGGCGGCGAGCGACTACGGCGTCGACGGTGGGAGCGGGTTCGACCCGGACACCTTCGGTGACGACGGTCAGGACTACGCAGAAACGGAGCAGTTGTAGCCATGCCCCAGCCCACCAAGGGTGCCCGCCTCGGCGGGTCGCCCGCGCACCAGCGGCTGATCCTGGCCAACCTGGCGACCTCGCTGTTCGAACACGGCCGGATCACCACCACCGAGGCCAAGGCCCGGCGGCTGCGTCCGTACGCGGAGCGGCTGATCACCAAGGCCAAGGCCGGCGACCTGCACAACCGGCGCGAGATCATGAAGGTGATCCGCGACAAGTCGGTCGTGCACCGCCTCGTCACCGAGATCGGCCCGTTCTTCGCGGACCGCAACGGTGGCTACACCCGGATCACCAAGACGATGCCGCGCAAGGGCGACAACGCCCCGATGGCGGTCATCGAGCTGGTCCAGCAGAAGACGGTCACCGACGAGGCGAACCGTGCCCGTCGTTCGGCCGCGTCCCAGGCCGCGGCCGCCGCTCCGGCCGCCGCGGACGAGGACACCACGGTGGAGTCGACCGAGGCCACCGAGGCCGAGGTCACCGCCGCCGACCAGGCACAGGAGACCGCCGAGAAGGCGGTCGACGCCGCGGTCGAGGCCGAGGAGGTGGCCCCGGGTTCCGAGGCCGCCGACAAGGCCGTCGACGCCGCTGCCGCCGCGGAGGAGGCCGCCGACGAGGCGTCCGAGGCCGCCGAGGACTCCAAGGGCAAGAAGGAGTCCGGCTCCTGAGCCGACCGCACCACACCGACGAGCCCGCCGTCACCGACGGCGGGCTCGTCGGCGTTTCCGGTGCCCCCGACCCGGGGGCCGGCACCGTGCGGCTGCGGCTCGACGTCGCCTACGACGGCACCGACTTCTCCGGATGGGCCCAGCAGCCGACCCGGCGCACCGTGCAGGGCGTGCTCACCGAGGCCCTGTCGACCGTGCTGCGCACCCCGCTGCGGCTCACCGTCGCCGGGCGCACGGACGCCGGGGTGCACGCGTCCGGCCAGGTCTGCCACGTCGACCTCCCCGAGACGCTCGCACCGCAGGTCGACGGCCTGCTGCGGCGGCTCAACCGGCTGCTCCCGCCCGACGTGCGGGTGCACGACCTCGGGCGGGTGCCCGACGCCTTCGACGCCCGCTTCTCCGCGCTGCGCAGGCACTACCGCTACCGGGTCACCACGGCCCCGTTCGGGGCCGAGCCGCTGCGGGCGCGGGAGACCGTCGCCTGGCCGTACCCGCTGGACCCGGAGCCGATGAACGCCGCCTCGGCGCTGCTGCTGGGCGAGCACGACTTCGCCGCGTTCTGCAAGCGCCGCGAGGGCGCGACGACCGTGCGCGCGCTGCAGCGCTTCGACTGGTCGCCCGCGCCTGGCGAGCCGGACGTGCTGGTCGCGGCGGTCTCGGCGGACGCGTTCTGCCACTCGATGGTCCGCAGCCTGGTCGGCGCGGTGTTCGAGGTCGGCCGGGGGCGCAGGCCCGCCGACTGGCCCGCGGGACTGCTGCGCCGCGAGCTGCGCGCCTCCGAGGTGACCGTCGCGCCGCCGCACGGCCTGTCGCTGACCGGCGTCGACTACCCCGCCGACGACGAGCTCGCCGCCCGCGCCGAGCGGACCCGGCGGATCCGGGTACCGGGCGAGGGCTGAACGGCCCCCGGCGCGATCCGGTCCGGAACGCGGCCCGCGCAGTGCGGCCGTGTCGCTGCGCCGCGACCGTTCCGAACGCGGCTGAACCGCCCGGTACGACTGGTCCGGAGGGTGTGGGTCGCTCCGCCGCGACCGGTCCGAACGCGACTGGGTCGCCCGGTGCGACCGGTCCTGGTGCGGACGGGGCGAGCGGCCTCAGGAGACCGGCCGCACCCAGGCCGGGTGCGGCGGCCCGGGGACCCGGTGCGTCCGGCGGGTGTCGAGCGCCAGGGCCACGACCAGCCAGACCAGCGAGACCGACCAGCCCGTCAGGGCCAGCGAGCCGAGGAGGTACAGCGGCTCGGTCGGCCCGGCGGACAGCCCGGCGACCTCCAGCAGCACCGACAGCGGGGCGCGCACCGAGTCCTCGGTGTCGCCGAAGTCGGGCATCAGCAGCCCGCCGGCGAGCAGGAACCCGGCGCAGGCGACGAACGGGGCGGCCACCGCCGGGCCGAGCACACGGCGTCGCAGCACGGTCAGCGACAGCACCGTCGGGACCGCCAGGAGGGCCGGGCCGACCAGGGTCACGATCAGGATGATCAGGAACCACCCCGGCGCGGTGAACCGCAGGGCGGCGAAGGCCAGGAGGGCACCGGCCTGCAGGGCCACGTTCAGGTTCGTCCGCATGCCGACGATCGTGGCGGACCGGGCCCGTCCGCGGAATCCGCAGGACTACGGGCCGGACGGAGCAACCCGTGTCAACAGTCGGTTACCGAGGTTCCGTCCCGCCCGGTCCGCGAGTGACAGTGGCGCGGTGACCACCGAGAACACCGTCGGCGCGGCCGCGGACCGCGGGTACGGCGACCGCATCGTCGCCGTCGAGCCCGGCTCCACCGAGCCCGTGCCGGACTCCGAGCGGCACGGCAGACCCCGCCAGCTGTTCTGGACGTGGACCTCGCCGAACCTGGAGTTCGCGACGATCTTCGTCGGCGTGCTGTCGGTGACGGCGTTCGGGCAGACGGTGCCCGCGGCGGTCGCGGCGATCGTCGTCGGGAACCTGCTCGCCGCGCTCGCCCACGGGATCCTGTCCGCCCGCGGACCGGCCGCCGGGGTGCCGCAGATGGTGCTGGGGCGGCTCGCGTTCGGCCACCGCGGCAACGCGCTGCCCGCCGCGCTGATGACGATCACCTCGGGCTTCGGCTGGTTCGCGGTCAACAGCGTCAGCGCCGCCTTCGCGCTGTCGGCGATCACCGGCGGCGGGACGGTCGCGTGGCTGGTGGCGGTGGTCGTCGTCCAGGTCGCCGTCGCGTTCTTCGGGCACAACCTGGTGCAGGCGTTCGAGCGGCTCGCCTTCCCGCTGCTCGCGGTCGTGCTCGGGATCGGGGCGGTGCTGGTGCTCGCCGCGTCGGACCCGGGGGCGGCCGCGTCGCCGGACGGGGTGGGCGGGGTCGGTGGGTTCCTGCTGACCGTCGGCGCCGTCGTCGGGTACTCGGCGGGCTGGAGCCCCTACGCCGCGGACTACTCCCGCTACCTGCCCCGTTCGGTGTCGGCGCGGGCCACCGGGCTCGCCGCGGGCGGCGGCCTGTTCCTGTCCACCACGGTGCTCATGACGGTCGGTGCGGCGTCGGTCGGGGCGGCGACCGCGGCCGGGCTCGACTCGGACAACCCGGTCGCGAACTACACCGGCCTGCTGCCCGGATGGCTGGCCGTGCTGACCCTGGTCGCCATCGCGGTGGGGGCGGTCGCGGCGAACGTCCTCAACGTCTACTCCGGGGCGATGGCGTTCCTCGCGCTCGGCATCGACGTGCCGCTGGCGCGGGCGCGGGCCGTCGTCGCGCTGGCGTTCGGCGTGGTCGGGTTCCTGATCGCGCTGGTCGCCCTCGGCGACGCCGCGGCCGGGTACGAGGCGTTCCTGCTGGTCGTCGTGTACTGGGTCGGGCCGTGGCTCGGGGTGGTGCTCACCGACCAGTGGCTGCGCCCGACCGACCCCGGTCTGCTCTACGACCGCACCCACCGCAACCACGCGGGCCCGGTCGCGCTGGCCGTCGGCATCGTGGTGTCGGTGCTGCTGTTCGCGAACCAGGAGCTGTTCACCGGCCTGGTGCCGCGGCTGCTGCCCGGGATCGGGGACGTGACCTTCCTGGTGGGGCTGCTGCTCTCGGCCGGGCTCTACGCCCTGCTGCTGCGCCGCACCGCCGTCGCGACGCGTGGGGGGACCCGGTGAACGCGCTCATCCCGACCGTGGACCTGGCCGCGCCGGACCCGGCCGCGGTGGACACCGCGTTGCAGCGGGCCGGGTTCCTGCAGGTCGTCGGGCACGGGGTGCCGGACGACGCGGCGTGGGCGGTGCGGGCCGCCGCACGGGACTTCTTCGCGCTGCCCGAGCCGGTCAAGCGCGGCTACGCGGTCGGCGTCGGCGGGCGGGGGTGGCTGCCCCCCGGCGTCGAGGCCAACGACCGCGTCGAGGGTGGTGACTCGCCGCCGGACCTCAAGGAGTCCTTCGCGGTGGGGCCGTTCGCGCCGACCGGTGACGCGGACGTCGACGCGGTGTGGTTCCCGCCGAACGTCTGGCCGGCGCAGGTCCCGGCGCTGCGGGAGGCGGTGACCGCCTACTGCACGGCGATGACCCGCGTCGCGGGGGCGCTGCTGGAGCTGTGCGCGGGTGCGCTCGGGCAGACCCCGTCGACGCTCCGCGACCTCGCGACGCACCCGACGTGGACGTTCAACATCAACCGCTACCCGCCGATGACCGAGACCGGGACACCGCTGCCCGGGCAGTTCCGGATCGGCCCGCACACCGACTTCGGCACCGTCACCCTGCTCGACCGGGAGCCCGGGGCGGGCGGGCTGCAGGTCGACGTCGAGGGGCACGGCTGGACCGACGCGCCGTACACCCCGGGTGCGCTGACGGTGAACGTCGGCGACCTGCTCGCGCACTGGACCGGGCACCGCTGGCGGGCCGGACGGCACCGGGTGCTGCCGCCGCAGGCCCACGCCCCGGCCGAGGACCTGGTGTCGCTGGTGTTCTTCTTCGAGCTGGACCACGACGCCGTCGTCACGCCGCTGGCGCCGCCGCTCGGCCGGACGGCGCTGGAGCCGGTGGTGTCCGCGCCGTTCCTGCGCGAACGCCTCGACGCGATCGCGGTATAGGTTCGCGCGCATGGATCCGAGCTGGCTGGACGTCGCGGTGGAGCAGGCCCGGGCCGGGCTGGCCTCGGGCGGCATCCCGATCGGCGCCGCACTCGTCGGACCGGACGGGGAGGTCCTCGGGCGCGGCCACAACCGTCGTGTGCAGGACGGCGACCCGACGGTGCACGGCGAGACCGCGGCGTTCCGCGACGCGGGCCGCCGCCGCGACTACCGGTCCACGACGATGGTCACCACGCTCTCGCCCTGCTGGTACTGCTCGGGGCTGATCCGTCAGTTCGGGATCGGCGCGGTGCTCGTGGGGGAGGCTCGGACCTTCCACGGCGGGCACGACTGGCTGGCCGAGCACGGGGTGCGCGTGCAGGTGCTCGACGACGCGCGCTGCGTGGACATGATGACCGCGTTCGTCGCCGAGCGCCCCGACCTGTGGAACGAGGACATCGGCGTCGCGGAGTAGTGCTCAGCCCGCCGTGAGCGGGACGTCCGGGTCGAGCTCGATCGCGACCTCGCGCAGCGCCGCGTCGAGCACCGACCAGACCCACCGGGCCAGGTGCTCGGCGAGCTCGTCGAGCGGGAGCGGGTCCGCCGAGGAGAGCCAGCGCTCGGTCGCGCCGTCGACCAGCCCGACCGCGCCGGCGGCCAGCGGCGCCGCGACGGTCGCGGGCAGCCCGGGATAGCCGCCGGTCAGCAGGCCGGTCATCCGGTCGGCGATGCGGTGCCGGATGTCGGTGACCGCCGTCGTGACCCCGGCGGCGCGCAGCACGTACCGGTAGAGCTCGGTGTGCGCGGCGAGCCACCGCACGTGCGCGGCGATGGCGGCGACGAGCATCTCCCGCGGCGTCCCGCGCGGGCTCCACACCGGCGCGAGCGCCTCGGAGTAGAGCCCCAGCGCGGCCTCGGCGATCGCGCCCTGCAGGTCCTCCAGGCCGTCGAAGTGCCGGTACAGCGCGGGCCGGGGCACCCCGGCGCGACCGGCGATCTGCTCGGTCGTGGCCTCCGGTCCGTGCTCGGCGATCGCGGCCATCGCGGCCTCGACGACCTCGGCCCGCCGGGCCGCCCGCTGTCCGGCCCAGCGACGGGCGCGGCCGTCGCCGGGGGTCACGGATCCGCTCACCCGGCCATCATCCCGCGCGCGGTTGACACCGCGCCCGGTGCCACCCATGATTCGGCGATAAGGGGTACGCGCTGTACGGGATACTTTCTGTCACGGATGCGGCCCGACCGTCGACGACGACCGGAGGACCGACCGTGACCGAGACGGCGACCGACAACGGGTCCGGCCCACGCCCCCGCAGGCTGACCGGCGGCGACGTCGGCATCCCGCCGCGCCACCTGGACTTCCGGCTGCCCGAGCAGATGGCCCGCTGGGCCTACGCCGACAACGCGACCGCGACGCTGTTCCTCGCGATGCTCTCGGCGATCTTCCCGCCGGGGGAGGACTTCTTCGTCCGCTCGGTGATCCACTTCCGGGACCGGGTGACCGACCCGGAGCTGCGCGCCCGGGTCGCCGGGTTCACCGCGCAGGAGGTCATCCACAGCCGCGAGCACGACCGGCTCAACGAGGCGTTCCGCTCCCGCGGCTTCCCGGTGCACGTACCGGAGTCCGCGGTCGCGCTCGCGTTGAAGGTCCTCGACCGCACCTCGCCGCGGCAGCAGCTCGCCTGCACCGCGCTGATGGAGCACTTCACCGCGGTGATGGCCGAGGACATCCTCGGCAGCGACGAGTTCGCCGGGCGCGTGCACGCCGACATCCGCGAGCTGTGGCACTGGCACGCGCTCGAGGAGCTCGAGCACAAGTCCGTGACCTGGGACGTCTACGAGCTCATCGGCACCGACGGCCCCGAGCGCGGCCGGGCCGCCCCGCTGGTGGTCGCCACCGTGCTGCCCGCGGTCGTGTTCGGGTGGGCGTACCTGCTCGTGCAGCAGGGCGTCTGGCGGCGGCCGCAGGACCTGCGCGAGGGCTACCGGTTGCTGTTCGGGCGCGGCCAGTTCCTGCGCCGCGTGCTGGGCCGGATGCCCGTCTTCGGGCACCCGCGCTTCCACCCCGACCGGCACGACACCCGCGCGCTGGAGCAGCGCTGGCGCGACACCCTCTTCGGCGACGACGGCGCCCTGGCCGAGCAGCTGCGCCGTCCCGTCCGCGAGGCTTGACTCAGCTCCACGGCCGCAGCACCCGCCCGGCCCACGCCGCGAGCAGCGCCTCGTCGTGGCTGACGGCGAGGACGCCGAGCCCGCGGCCGTCGACCTCGGCGGCGACGACCGAGACCAGGGCCGCGGTGCTCGACGCGTCGAGCATCGCGGTCATCTCGTCGCACAGCAGGTAGTCCGGCCGGGGCGCGAGCGCACGGGCCAGGCAGGCGCGCTGGAGCTGGCCGTCGGACACCTCGTGCGGCCGGCGTCCGCGCAGCTCGGCGGTCAGCCCGACCTGCGCGCACACCTCGTCGACGCGTGCGGTGACCCCGGGCACCCGGGCGGCACACAGCGGCTCGGCCACGATCTCCTCGCAGGTCAGCCGCGGGTCGGTCGAGGCCCGCGGGGACTGGAACACCACCCCGATCCGTCGGCGCAGCGGCGCGGGCGCGTCGAAGCGGAACCGGCGGACCGGCTCGTCGTCGACGGTCACCCGGCCCGACCACGGTGCGTGCAGCAGGGCCAGCACCCGGGTCAGCGTCGACTTCCCGCACCCCGACGGCCCGGCCAGCCCGAGCACCGACCCCCGTTCCACGGCCAGGTCCACGCCGTCGACGACGGCGTGCCCGGCCCGCCACCCGGCGGTCACCCCCTCCGCGCGCAGGCTCACCGCGACCCCGCCCCGGACCGGGCCGCCGCGGGGAGCGCGGGGGTGGTCGGTGGATGGCAGGACACGCTCCGCCCGCCCCGGCGGACCGGGACGGGGTCGCCGGAGCAGTCGCCGGTGACCGGGCAGCGCGGGGCGAACGCGCAGCCGTCGGGCAGCGCGGACAGCTCCGGCGGGTGCCCGGGCACCGGGGTGAACCCGGCGTCGGGCAGCGCACCGAGCAGGCCCGCGGTGTAGGGGTGCCAGGGGGCCGCGAACACCTCGTCGGCGGGGCCGGTCTCGACCAGCCGCGAGGCGTACATGACGGCGACGTCGTCGGCGACGGCGCGGGCGGCCCGCAGGTCGTGGGTGATCAGCAGGACGGCGCGGCCCTCCGCGGCCAGCCCGGCCAGCAGCGCCGTGACGTGGTCGACCAGCGGCCGGTCGAGCCCCGCGGTCGGCTCGTCGGCGAGCAGCACCGGTGGGTCCCCGGCGAGCGCGGCGGCGAGCCCGGCGCGCTGGGCCTGCCCGCCGGACAGCTCGTGCGGGTGCAGCGCGGCGACGTGGCGGGGCAGCGCGGCGCGGTCGAGGAGGTCGGCGACGGTGGTCGTCGCGCCGAGCCGGGTCAGGGTCTCGCGCAGCTGGGCGCCGACGGTGCGGGTGGGGGTGAAGTGGGTGGCGGCGGACTGGGGGACCAGCCCGACCAGCCGACCGCGGACCCGGTCGCGCAGCACGGACTCGGGCGCGGTGAGGAGCTCCACCGGGTCGGACCGCTCCGGCGGGGTCAGGACGGCCGACCCGCGGACCGAGGCGGTGCCCGGCAGCAGCCCGGTCAGGGCCTCGGTGAGCACCGACTTGCCGCAGCCGGACTCCCCGACGAGCGCGGTCAGCCGCCCGGCACGCAGGTCCAGGTCGGCACCGGTGACCGCGCGGACCGTGCGGGCGCGCCGCCCGCGCCCGACCCGGAAGGCGACGTCGAGGCCGCGCACCGCGAGCACCGTGCCGGGTGCGGGTGTGCCGGTCACAGCGCCTGCTCCGACCGTCGGCGCGGGAGTGTCCGGTCCCGCCACCAGGCCGCGATGCCGGCGACGCACAGCGTCGTCGCGGCCAGCAGCACGCTCGGGAACACCACGATCCACCAGGAGCCGAGCAGCACGGCCTGTCTCCCCTCGCCGAGGATGGTGCCCAGGCTCGCCAGGTGTGGCGGCAGGCCGAGGCCGAGGAAGCTCAGTGCGGTCTCGTGCCACACCGCGTGCGGCAGGATCAGCACCGCCGAGAGCACCGCCTGCGGGGCGACCGCGGGCAGCAGGTGCCGGCGCAGGACCCGGCGCCGGGACGCGCCGCCGGAGATCGCGGCGTCGACGAACGGGCGGGTGCGCAGGGTCAGGATCTCCGCGCGCACGACGCGGGCCACCGTCGTCCAGTGGGTCAGCCCGATCGAGGCGATCACCGCGAGCACGCTGCCCCGGTAGAGCGCGACGATCACGATGCCGAGCAGCAGGTGCGGGACGGCGTTGACGGCGTCGACCAGGCGCATCGCGATCCGGTCCCACCAGCCGCCGAGCAGCCCGGACAGCGCCCCGAACAGGGTGCCGATCACCGTCGAGAGCACGGCGCAGGCCGCGGCGACCTGCAGCGACACCCCCAGCCCGGCGAAGCTGCGCAGCAGCACGTCACGGCCCACGGAGTCGGTGCCGAACGGGTGCGCGGGCGAGGGCGGCAGCCGGATCGCGGCGTAGTCCACGGCGCCCTCGTCGAGGCCGCCGAGCCACGGCACGAGCACCGCGGCCGCGACGAGCAGGACCAGCCCGCCGGCGCCGGTGACCAGCCGGGCCCGCCCGGACCGGCGACGACCGCGGGGCGAGCCGGGGCGGGGCCGGCCGGCCGCGAGCCACGGGCGGGGGGCGAGCGCGGTCTCAGACATCGGCGTCCACCCGCGGGTCCAGCAGCAGCACGGTCAGGTCGGCGACGAGCGACCCGGCCAGCACCGCCACCGCCGAGAGCAGGGTCAGCGCGGCGAGCAGCGGGAAGTCCACGGCCAGCGCCGCGGTGACCACCGCCGCCGCGATCCCCGGCCAGGAGAACACCGTCTCCACCAGCACGGCGCCGGTGACGAGCTCCGGCAGCCGGTTGCCCAGCACCGTGACGAACGGCAGCAGCGCGGTCGGCAGGGCGTGGCGCAGCACGACGAGGCGCTCGGGCAGCCCGCGGGCACGGGCACCGGCGACGTGGTCGTCGTCGAGGGAGGCCAGCAGCGAGGCCCGCACGTGCAGCACCAGCCACGGAGTCTGGGAGACCCCCAGCACCAGCGCCGGCAGCACCAGGTGCCTGCTCACCTGGCCGAACGTGGGCGCGGCCCCGGCGTCGGTGAGCCCGGCGACCGGCAGCACCGGCCAGGCCACGGCGAACACCGCGATCGCACCCAGGGCCAGCACGAACGGCGGCAGCCCCTCCAGGGTGTGCCCGACCGCGGTGACGGCCCGGTCGAACCAGCCGCCCTGCCGCCACGCCGCGACGGTCCCGGCGGCCAGGGCCAGCACCAGCGACACGAGCAGGGCCAGGGTGACCAGCAGCAACGTCCACGGGAGCCGCTCGGCGACGACCTGGGCCACCGGCTGACGCATCGACAGGCTCTGCCCGAGGTCGCCGGTCAGCAGCCCGCCCAGCCACCGGAGCAGCTGCTCGCCCACGCTCGCGTCCAGCCCGAGCGACCGTTCGGCGGCGGCGATGTCGGCGTCGCTCGCGGAGAAGATCCCGACCCCGAAGTACTGGTACACCGGCCGGAACGGCGACGCCGCCGCCAGCAGGAACACCCCGACCGCGACCAGCAGCACCGTCGGGACGCCGAGCAGCAGCCGCAGCCCGGCCAGCCGGGCCACCGCGCGGCCGCGGTGCCGGCCCGGGAGCACGGCCGTCACGAGCGGGGCGTCCAGTCCTGCAGGTTCCACCACGGGCCCCAGGTGGTGCCGTGCGTGTGCGGCTCGACGACGGGGGTGTAGCCGTCCCAGGCGTCGCGGGTGACGTAGCTGTGGCCGAGGAAGGCCAGGAAGACCATGCCGGGGTCGGCGACGTAGGCCCGCTGGAACTCCTTCACCGCCGCGGTGCGGGCGGCCTCGTCGGGCGCCCGCAGTGCGGTGTCCAGCGCCGCGTCGACGGCCGCGTTGCGGTAGGAGCCGGGGTTGTTGAACCCGTCGGCGGCGTTCGACGAGTGCAGCAGCTGCCACGCCTTGAACCCCGGGTCGAACGGGTCGCCGCCGCCGAGCACGAGCGCGTCGGCGCCCATCCGCGGCTCGATCGCCTCCCAGCCGAGGCCCTCCAGCCGGACGTCGATCCCGGCCGCGCGCACGTCGGAGGCGAACGCCTGGGCCAGGTCGCGGCGCACGGTGTCGGTGGCCGGGTACATCAGCGTGAAGCGCGCGGCCTGCCCGCCGCGGACGCGCACGCCGTCGGGTCCGGGGACCCAGCCGGCCCGCTCCAGGATCCGGCCCGCCTCCGCAGGGTCGAAGGCGAACGTCGCCGAGGGCTCGACCTGCTCGGGCAGCACGCCCGGGATCGGGTGGTGGGCTGGTTCGCCCTGCCCCGCGAGGAACGCGTCGATCATGCCCTGGCGGTTCACCGAGCGGTTGAGCGCGGCGCGGATCGCCGGGTCCGCGGTGACCGGGTTCGCGAACGGCAGCGCGACGGTGCGGTAGTCGGCGCTGGCGTGCTCGCGCAGCGCCAGCCCGCTCTGCTGCGCGACGGCGCGGGCCAGCGCCGGCGGCAGCACGGTCCCGTCGAACTCGCCGGCGGCGGTGCGCTGGGCACGGGTGTTGTCGTCGGTGGCGAACACGACGGTCACCCGGGTCACCGAGGGTGCACCGCCCCAGTAGCCGGGGTTCGACTCCATGACCATCGTGTCGCCGCGCCGCCACTCGGCGAGCCGGTACGGGCCGGTGCCGACGGCCCGGGTGTTCACCGGCAGGTCGGAGACGGGGCCGCCGCCGTCGAGGACCTCCGACGGCAGGATCCCGGAGGTGAGACGGGCCGGGAACGCGCCGTAGGGGTAGGACAGCCGGAACCGCACGGCGTCGTCGCCGACGGCCTCGACCCCGGCGAGCATCGGCACGCTGGACCGGATCGTGGCGGCGCGGGCCGGGTCGAGGACCGCGGCGTAGGTGGCGACGACGTCCTCGGGCCCGAGGGCCGACCCGTCGTGGAAGGTGACGCCGGGGCGCAGCGGCACCGTCCAGGACAGGCGGTCCGGTGACGGCGTCGCCGGACCGGAGGCGAGCGCGGGCTGCAGGGTGCGCTGCGCGTCGCGGGCGTAGAGACCGTCGTAGAACTTGCTCGCGCCCTCCGCCCCGTAGCCGAGCAGCGGGTTGAGGTCGTCGGGCTCGTAGCCGTCGGCGAGGGTCATGGTGGTGCCGTCCCCGGCCGGGGCCGCCTCGCCCGGGGCGGCGGTGGGTGCCGAGCACCCGGCCACGACGGCGGCGGCCACCAACGGGACGACGATGTTCCGGAGGGTGATCACGCAACGGCACATTATGGGCAACAGCGTGACGGTGGCAACGAACTGGACCGATGGGTCAGGTGGCGTACTTCTACGCAGTGCCTGCGGACCGGCTCCGCCGGGGTCGCGGCCGTCCTACCGTCCGGGCGGTGCGCACCGATCCCGCCCCCGCGCGCGTGCAGCGCGCCCCGGCGACCCGCGACCAGGTCGACGCCCACCGGTTCGGTGTGCGCCGGATGGAGGCCGCGCTGGTGCGGGCGGACCCGGTGCCGCTGCACGAGCAGATCCGCTCGCAGCGCCGCGCCGTGTTCGCCGGGGTGCTGGTCGGGCTGCTCGCGCTCGGCGTGGCGGCGCTGCTGGCCCGGGTCGACCCGGCCACCGACTGGCGCTCCCGGGCGCTGGTGCAGGGACAGCGCAGCGGCGTGCTCTACGCCGTGGTCCGCGACCCCGACCGGTCCGCGCTGCTCGTACCCGTGCCCGACCCGGTCGCGGGACGGCTGGTCCTCGCCGCGCACGGCCGCGACGACGGTGCCACCGCCGTGCCCGTCCCGGTGCCCGACGACGCGCTGGCCGCCGCGCCGCGCACCGCGCCGGCGGCCGTCCCCGGCACCGTCGGCGTCCCGCTCGACGGGGTCCCGGTCCCTCCCGCGTGGGCGGTCTGCGACACCCGCGGCGAGGGCACCGGCGCCGGGACCACGACGGTGCTCGCGGGGTCGCTCGGGCCCGTCCCGGCGGGACCGGAACCGGTGGTCCTGCTGACCGCCGAGGGCGGCGCCACCTACCTGGTCCACGACGGCGCCCGGCACCGGCTCGACCCGTCCGACCGGAACGCGCTCGACGGGCTCGGTCTGCTCGGCGCGCCCGTCCGCCGGGTCGGCGACGGCCTGCTCTCCGCGATCCCGGAGGGCGCGCCGCTGCGGGTCCCCGCCCCCGGGCCGACACCCGTCGCGGGGCTGGGGCGGAACGGGGACGTCGTGCGCAGCCAGTCGCTCGGGGCCGGGTCGACGTACTTCCTGGTCGTCGACGACGGCCTTGCCCGGATCCCGGTCACCCTCGCCGACGCCGTCCGCTCCCGGACCGGGCAGGCCGAACCGGCGACGCTGCCGCCCGGCCTGGTCGACGACGTCCCGCAGACCCGGGTGCCCGGCGCCGAGGCATGGCCCGCCGCCCGGGCCGAGGTCACCGAGGTGCCCCCGGTGCTGTGCGGGACCTGGCGCGCGGGGCGGCGCGCACTCGTCGCGGGCACCGAGGAGCCGGTCGCGCCCGGCGCGGTGCGGGTGCGCCTCGCCGGTGCCGACGACGCCGGGCCGGGTCTCGACACCGTGGTGCTACCGGGGACCGGCCCGGGGCCGCTGCGGACCGGGCCGGCCGACACCGGCGGGGGTGACGGCGGGACGCGCCGGCTGCTCGCCGCCTCCGGTGCGGTGCACGGCGTCGCGGACGCCGAGACCGCGCGGGCGCTGGGGATCGGGGAGGCGGGGGACGCACCGGCGGAGATGGTGCGGCTGCTGCCGCGGGCGGGGGTGCTGAGCGTCGCTGCGGCGCGGGAGGTGGCGGACCTGCCGGGCTGAGCCGCGGGTCAGGGCCGGCGGGGCCGGCGCCGCAGCCCCGCCAGCGCCGCGACGAGCGCCCCGCCGACCGCCGCGACCGCCCCGACCCCGGCCACCACGGGCAGGTCCGGCGGCGGGGCCGACGCGAGCGGCAGCGGAGCCCGGCCCGCCCCGGGCGCGTCGGCGCGGCCGCCGGGACCGGCGGGGTCGTCCGGGGTCAGGAGCAGCGGCTCCGCGGTCAGCGCGGCCCCCGGGTCGAGCACGCCGTGGCCGGTGCGGTCGTCGCCCGCGGTGGGGCGGGCCGTGGCGCGCAGCCGGTCGGCGACCTGGCGCGGGGTGAGCATCGGGAACCGTTCGCGCAGCAGCGCCGCGGTCCCCGCGACCAGCGGCGCCGAGTACGACGTGCCACGGACCACCGCACCGTCCGGTCCGGACGGACGGGGCAGGTCCGCCCCCGGAGCGGCGAGGTCCACCCAGGGGCCCGGCACGGAGAAGTCGCCGGGGACGTCGTCGCCGTCGACCGCACCGACGGCGAGGACCGTGTCGTAGGACGCGGGCAGCGGCCGCAGGTCCGGGTCGCCGGTGCAGGTGCCGCTCCCGTCGATGTTCCCGGCCGCGGCGACGACCAGCACCCCGGCCCGCTCGGCGCCGTCGACGGCCTCGCGCAGCGCGGCCCCCGCGGAGTCGACCTGCGCGGACGGCACGCACACCACCTCGGACACGTTGACGACGCTCGCGCCGAGCGCGACGGCCCGGTCGATCGCCGCGGCCAGGGTGCGGATCTCCCCGGCGGGTCGCTCGGCGCCGTCGGTGCCGCGGACGGCGAAGCGCCCCGAGGACTGGCGCAGCGACACGATCCGCGCACCCGGCGCCATGCCCGCGCCGAGCCCGGTGACGGGGTCGGCGGCCCCGGCGAGGAGCAGCGCGACGTCGGAGCCGTGGCCGTCGCAGTCGGTGAGACCGTCGCCGCCGGTGAGGTAGTCCCCGCCGCCGCTGAGCCGTCCGGCCAGCCGGGGCAGCGGCGCCACCCCGGTGTCGACGACGGCGACGAGCTGCCCCGCACCGGTCGCGAGATCCGGGGGCGGCTGCGGGACCGCACCGCGGGCGGCCCCCGGGCCGTCGTCGCCGGGCGGGGTGCAGGCGCGGGTCTGCCGCAACCCGTCGGCCGGTCCCGGCGGTCCGGGCTCGGCCGCCGCGACGACCGGCCACGTCCACACCCCGTCGCCTGCCCCCACACCCGGTGCGGGGGGTGTGGCGACCCCACAGGGGGTGTGGACGGCGCACGACGCGGCGGGGGTGACGGAGGGGGACGGGGGTGGTGAGGTGGGGAGGAGGGGCAGCGCGAGCAGGGTCGCGGCCAGCAGCGGGACCGCCCGCCGCGGCGATGCGGTCCGTGGGTGCACGGCCCCGGAGCGCGCGAGCCGCGGCGTCGCCGTCGGCGGGGGCGGTGGGCCTGCTGACCGGCGGGCCGGGCCGCTCACAGGGTGCGGACCAGGGCGAACAGGCCCATCGCGGCCAGCGCGGCGGGCACGGCGGCGGCGGTGAGGACGAGCTCGCACACGTCGAGCGCCCGGCGGGCCGGCGGCGACGGCATCGCCCGCGCGGCCGCGGCACCCGCGCCGACGGCGAGCAGCAGCCCGCCCGCCACGGCGAGCCGCGGCGCGGGGTCCAGTGCGAGCGCGGCCGGGACCGCGGCGGTGGCGACCGCGACCACCGCGGACCCGGTCAGGATGCGGGCCGCCGCGGGCTCGACGAGCGCACGGGCCCGCAGGAGCAGCACCGCCGCCGTCACCACCAGCAGCAGGCCACCGGTCCAGCCCCCGGTCGCGGCGACGGCAGCGGCCCCGGCGGCCGCGACCGCGGTGCCGGCCAGCGTCCCGGTGTGCAGGCCGCGGGCCAGCCCGGCCCGGGCGGTCAGCTCCGCACCGGGCAGCACCTGCTCGGCGTCCGCGACGGACCCGGCGTCGGTCGGGACGGCCGGGGCCGGGATCCCGGCCAGGCGCAGCGCCAGCCGGGGCAGCAGGGGCCCGGCGGCCAGGGCGGGCGCCGCGAGCCCGGCGGCGACGGCCGTCACCGGGGCCTCCAGCAGCAGCCGGGCCAGCGCCGCGGCGGCGGCCCCGGACGCGGCGAGGGCCACCGCGAGCAGGACCGGGGACACCGCCCGCGCGATCGCCTGACCCGCGGCGGCGGCCAGCCCGGCCCCGGCGGCGGCGAGCAGCAGCGCCCCCGCCCCGGCCGGTGCGGGCAGCGCGGTGAGCCCGGCCGTCGCCGCGGCGGGGACCGCGCAGAGTGCGGCGGCGGTCGAGAGCCGGTCGTCGTCGCGACCGCGGTGGGCGACCAGCAGCGCCCCGACGGCGCCCGCGGCGGCGAGCGCGCACCCCCACGGCCGCCACGGACCATCCACGGTGGACAGCACGGCGCCCGCGGCGGCCGTCGCCAGCACGGCTGCGGCCGTCCCGGACCAGCGCGCCGTCCCGGCGGCGTCGGCCGCACCGCGCACCGCACCGGCGACGGTCTCGGCGGCGTCGTCGAGGACGGGCGGCGCGGGCGCCGGGCGCGGCGGGCCCAGGTGCAGCAGCTCGCCCTCCCGGACGCCGAGCTCGTCGAGGGTGGCGTCGGCGGGCAGCGGGCCGCCCGCGGGGCCGGTGAACCGCCAGGCCTGCGGGGTGTCGGCGGTCGCGCGGCCCAGCAGCTCGCGCACCATCGGGACCAGCTCGGCGACGGCGACGTCGGCCGGCAGCGCCACGTCGACGCGCCCGCTCGGGGTGTGCACCCCGACCCGGGTCCAGCGGCCGAGCACCGGCCCGGACGTGGCGGCGGACACCGCGTCGCCGGGGCCGGTCACGGCCGGTGCGGGCAGGACGGAGGTCACGGGCGGCTCCCTGGCAGATCTCCCCGAACGGCCCCGGCGGGCCCGGGGCGGCTGCGAGTATCCGACGGCCCCGGCGCCGCCGTGGGCGTTCGGGAGAACCGTGAACGGGAGGCGCGTGGCGATGGCGGGGACCGTCGGGATGCGACGTCCGCGGCGCTCGGTGCCCGAGCTGCCCGGCGGCGAGCTGGTGCTCGAACCGCCGCCCGAGCCGGAGCGCCCGGTCCCCGGCGGACTCGTGCAGCGGCTGCTCCCGCTGGCGATGGTCGGCGGGGCGCTGCTGTTCGTCGTGCTGGGCCGCGGGGACACGAGCACCTGGCTGTTCGGCGGGATGTTCGCGCTGTCCGCGCTGGGCATGCTCGCCGGCGGCGGCCGCGGCGCCGGCGCGCGCACCGCGACGATGGACGAGGACCGCCGCGACTACCTGCGCTACCTCGACGTCCTGGGCGGGCGGGCCCGCGCGATCGCCGCCGAGCAGCGGCACGCGCTGGAGACCGTGCACCCCGACCCGGCCGCCTGGCCGGACGTGCTCGCCGCGGACCGGCTGTGGGAGCGCCGCCCCGGCGACGACGACTTCGGCCGACTGCGCGCCGGGCGCGGCACCCAGCGCCTCGCCACCCGGCTCACCGCCCCGCACACCGGTCCGATGGAGACACTCGAACCGCTGTCCGCGCTCGCGCTGCGCCGGTTCCTGCGCCGCTGGTCCACCGTGGACGATCTGCCGGTCGCCGTCGACACCCGCGCGTCGGCGACGATCTGGCTCGAACCGGACCCCGACGCCGCCCCGGTGCTCGACCTCGCCCGGGCACTGGTCGCCCAGTACGTCACCTGGCACGGTCCCGACGACGCGCGGCTCGCCGTCGTCGCGCCGGGAGGTGCGGCCGCGCGCTGGGAGTGGGCGAAGTGGCTGCCGCACGTCGCCCACCCGCGGCTCTCCGACGCCGTCGGGCCGGTCCGGATGATCACCGACGACCCGGACCGGGTGCGGCGCTGGTGGGTCGACGAGCCGTCCGCGGCCCAGCAGCACCTGCTCGTCGTGCTCGACGGGGCCGCCGACACCCCGGGCGCGTGGGCCGGGCTGCCCGGCGTCACCGTGCTGCGGCTGGGGCCCGCGGGCGGGCGCAGACCCGCGGCGTCGGTGCTGCGCCTGGCCGCCGGGACCGGGCCCGACGGCGTGCGCACGCTGCGCCGGGGCGGGCCCGGCGGCCGGGAGGTCGGCATCCCCGACGGGCTCGTCGTCGCCGAGGCGCTGGCACTCGCGCGCCGGCTCGCGCGCTACCGCCCGGACGGCACCGCCGACGTCGTTGCGTCCGGTGTGGATAGTGCTGCGACCGGGCTTCCGTCGTTGCTCGGACTGTCCACGACGGACGCGGGCGGGGTCGCCGCGCTGCGCGGCCGACGCGGGCCGGGGGAGCGGCTGCGGGTCCCACTGGGCACCGACGGCGGCGGCCGGCCGGTGCTGCTCGACCTCAAGGAGTCCGCGCAGGGCGGTGCGGGGCCGCACGGGCTGTGCATCGGCGCGACCGGCTCCGGCAAGAGCGAGCTGCTGCGCACACTCGTCCTCGGGCTGGTCGCGACGCACACCGCCGAGGAGCTCAACCTGGTGCTCGTCGACTTCAAGGGCGGCGCGACGTTCCTCGGCCTCGCCGGGCTGCCGCACACCTCCGCGGTGATCACCAACCTGGCCGAGGAGCTGACCCTGGTCGACCGGATGGCCGACGCGCTCGCCGGGGAGATCACCCGCCGCCAGGAGGTGCTGCGCGCCGCGGGGAACCTGTCGTCGCTGGCCGAGCACGACGCGCTGCGCCGGGACGGGGCACCGCTGGCGGCGCTGCCGTCGCTGCTGGTCGTCGTCGACGAGTTCTCCGAGCTGCTCGCCCAGCGCCCGGAGATGATCGACCTGATGGTGACCATCGGGCGGCTGGGCCGCTCGCTCGGCATCCACCTGCTGCTGGCCTCGCAGCGACTGGAGGAGGGACGGCTCCGCGGCCTGGAGTCGCACCTGTCCTACCGGATCGCGCTGCGCACCTTCTCCGCCGCGGAGTCCCGCGCGGTGCTGGGCGTGCCCGACGCGCACCTGCTCCCGCCGACGCCCGGCGCCGCGTACCTGTCCGCGGGCACCGACGAGCTGGTGCGCTTCCGGGCCGCCTACGTCTCCGGCCCGGACACCCCGCGGGCCGCCCGTCGCCGCGCACCCGGGGCGCCGCGGGTCGCGCTGCCGTTCCGCGCGGGCCCGGTCGCGCTGCCCGCCTCGGCGCAGCTCCCGGCGCCGGACCCCGGGCCCGCGCCCACCGGCACCGTTCTCGACCGCATCGCCGACGCGGTGTCCGGGCCGGGTCCGCGCGCGCACCGGGTGTGGCTGCCGCCGCTGGCGGAGCCGCCGCCGCTGCCGGTGGTGCTCGGTGACCCGTTGGTCCGGGCCGGGCGCGGGCTGTGTGCCCCGGGACCGGCCGGACGGCTCGCCGCGCCGGTCGGGCTCGTCGACCGGCCCTACGCCCAGCGGCGCGACCCGCTGGTGCTGGACCTGTCCGGCGCGGCCGGGCACCTCGCCGTCGTCGGGGGGCCGCGGTCGGGGAAGTCGACCGCGCTGCGCACCGTCGTCACCGCGCTCGCGCTCACCCACACCCCGGCCGAGCTGGGCGTGCACGTGCTCGACCTCGGCGGCGGCACGCTCGCCCCGCTGGCCGGGCTGCCGCACGTCGGGACCGTCGCCGACCGCCGGGCCGGCGACCTGGTGCGACGGGTGGTGGCCGAGACCGTCGCCGCCGTCGACGAGCGCGAGCAGCTGTTCGCCGCGCACGGCGTCGCCGGGATCGAGGAGTTCCGGGCCCGGCGCGCCGCGGGCGGGTTCGCCGAGGTGACCGCCACCGACCTGCTGCTCGTCGTCGATGGCTACGCGGCGCTGCGCGCGGGTTTCTCCGACCTCGACGAGAAGCTGACCGCGCTCGCCGCCCGCGGGCTCGCCTACGGCGTGCACCTCGCGCTGTCCGCCGCCCGCTGGGCCGAGATCCGCCCCGCGCTCAAGGACCAGCTCGGCAGCCGGGTCGAGCTGCGGCTGGGCGACCCGTCGGACTCCGAGGTGGACCGGCGTCGCGCCGCCGCGGTGCCCGCGCTGCCCGGGCACGGCCTGTCCGCCGACGGCGAGGCCACCGTCGTCGCCGCGCCCTGCCTGGTCCCCGGCACCGACCCGGCCCGGGAGATCGACGACGCCTGGGACGGCCCGTCGGTCGGCCCGGTGCGGCTGCTGCCCACCCGGATCGAGGTCGCCGAGCTCCCGCCCGGTCCGGGCCGCGGCCCCGCGCTCGGCGTCGACGAGGACCGGCTCGCCACCGTCGAGCTCGACCCGGACGAGCCGCACCTGCTCTGCTTCGCCGACTCCGGCGGCGGCAAGACGACCCTGCTGCGGACCCTCGCCCACGGCATCGCCGCGCGGTGGACGCCCGAGCAGGCGCGGATCGTCGTCGTCGACCACCGGCGGACGCTGCTCGGCGGGGTCCCGCAGAGCCACCTGCTCGCCCACACCTCGACCGCGCAGGCCACCACCGACGCCTGCGCCGAGATCGCGGGCTCGCTCGGACGGCGGCTGCCCGGCCCGGACGTCACCCCGGCCCAGCTGCGGGAACGGTCCTGGTGGAGCGGGCCGGACGTGTGGCTGCTCGTCGACGACTACGACCTCGTCGTCCCCGCGGCGGGCTCGACCGGCACGCACCCGCTGCTCGCACTCGCCGAGTACCTGCCGCAGGCCCGCGACGTCGGGCTGCACGTCGTCCTCGCACGCCGCACCGGCGGGGCCGGGCGGGCGCTGTTCGACCCGGTCCTCGGGCGGCTGCGCGAGCTCGGCGCCCCCGGCCTGGTCGGCTCCGGCAGCCCCGACGAGGGCGCGCTGCTGGAGAAGGTCCGCCCCGGGCCGATGCCACCCGGCCGCGGCGTGCTCGTCGACCGGCGGGCCGGGGCGCGACGGGTGCAGCTGGCCTGGACCGAGCCGGGGTGAGCGGCTTCGCGGTCGCCGTGCACGACCGCCGCGACGCGGTGCTGCTCGCCGCCGCGGACGCCGCCGGGCTGCGCCTGGTCGCCGCGGCCCCGCCCGGCACACCCCCGGCGACGGCCGTCGCGGACTACTTCGGCGACGAGCCGCCCGGCGTCGTCGTCCGGGTCGGGACGACGGCGGGCGGTGCCTTCCCCGGAGGCCCGCGGGTGCTGGTGGTCCCGGCCGCGGTCGCGGTGCTCGCGGCGGAACCGGAGCTGCCGGACGGGCCGGTCCTGGTCGTCGACGACGACGTGGTGCTGGTCCGCGACGGGGTGCCGGAGCGGGTGGGGGAGCGGGGCTCCGACCTCGCGTCGCTCGTGCGGGCGACCGGTGCGGAGCTGGTCGTGGTCGCCGGGACGTCCGGCCCGCTCCTCCGCGGGGAGCACACTGCCGCGGACACCCGGGCCGCCGGCTCCTGGACCGCGGGCTCCCGGACCGCGGGCACCCGAGCTGCGGATACCCGGGCCGCGGATACCCGGGCCGCGGCCCCGCCCGGCGGCCCGGTGGGGTCCGGGCTCCGGTGCCCGGTGCGCGTCGCCGGGCTGCGGCCCGACGGCGGCGAGCCCTGGGGCCCGGAGGCGGCGGCCGTGGTCGGAGCGGCCGTGCTCGGCGCCTCCGTGCTCGCCGACCTCGGCCCCGATCCGGCCGCCCCGCCGCCCGGCAGCCACGGCGCGGGCGAGGCGGCGGAGGAACCGGACTGGCCCGGTGCGCCCGACCCCGTCACCCCACCCCCCGAGGGCCCGGACCGCGCCCGGGCGGCGATCGTCGTCGCCGGGGTGCTGGGGGCGGTCCTCCTCGGTACCGGGTTGCTGCTCGGCGGCCCGCGCCCGGTGACGCCGGCCGGGCCCACGGTCGTCCAGTACGGCTACGCCGCCGCGCTGCCCACCGGCTGGGAGCACACCGGCGGCGACCCGCAGCGCCGACGCGTGCTGCTCACCCCCGCCGGCGGCCCGGACGGGGCCGACCTCCTCGTGCTGGAGCGCAGCCCGCTCGGCTACGACGCCGGCCGCGAGCCCGACCGGGCCCGCCGCGAGCTCGCCGCGCTCGTCGGTGACCCCGGGCCGGTGCCCGCGACGGTCGGCGGCCGCGCGGTCCTGCGCTGGACCGAGACACCGGGCGACGGGACCGTCGTCGACTGGCACGTCGTGTTCTCCGGCACCGACGAGCTCGTCGCCGGGTGCCGGCGGCCCGTGGGCGCCCCGGTCGCCGCGGCCTGCGCCGAGGTGGTCGCGACGCTGCACCGGGTGCCCTGAGCCGTCCGGCGTTCCCGGTCGCGAACGGTCCGGCCGGAACGGCCACGGCCACCGGCGCGCCCTGTCACTGTGCGCGGGCCGGGGGCACCGCGCCCCCGGGCCCGGGAGCCGTCGACACGGCCGCGCCGGGGTCCGATCAGGGGACGAGGTGGGACGTATGGCCGACGGGTTCGGCACGACGACCGAGGAGATGGTCCGCGCGGCGGGCCAGGTGCGGGCGGTGAGCGACGCCGTCAACGGCGAGCTCGGCCGCCTGCGCAGCCAGCTGGGACCGCTGCAGGGCCAGTGGTCCGGCACCGCGGCGACGGCGTTCGCCCAGCTGATGGCCAAGTGGGACACCGAGGCGCGGCGACTGAACGAGGCGCTGGGCGCGATCGGCGAGCAGCTCGGCGGCACGGCGACGACGTACCAGCAGCAGGAGGACCAGAACCGCACCGCCATCACGTCGGTGCTCGGGTGAGGGGGAGCCACACCATGGGATCCGAGATCAAGGTCACCTTCAGCGCGCTCGAGACGGCGTCGGCCGACACCGTCGCGACGACCGCACGCATCAACTCCCAGCTCGAGGACCTCCGGCGGCAACTGGCGCCGATGGTCGCGACCTGGACCGGCGACGCGGCGGCCACCTACCGGGCGTCGCAGCAGAAGTGGGACACCTCGGCGGCCGAGCTGACCACCACCCTGGGCACCATCGGGAAGCTCGTCGGTCAGGCCGGTCAGAACTACCGGGCCACCGAGCAGGCGAACCGGGCCCGGTTCGCCTGACACCCGGTCCGGGGGCCCGGACGACCCCCTTGCGTCCGCCCCCGGAACCGGCGGGTACCCTTGGCTCTCGTTGTGCAGCGGTGGAGACCCGCGGGCGCCGTCCTCCGGCGACAGCGGCGGGATCGAGCGTCCCTCCGGCGTCCACCAGCAGCACGCTGAGGAACCAGAGACTAGAGAGTGGGCCGGAACCCGTGCGGACGGCCCACCAGCCGAGAACGACGACGAGGTAGATCCGTGCCCACGTACAGCCCCAAGCCCGGCGACATCCAGCACGCCTGGCACGTGATCGACGCCGAGGACGTGCGCCTCGGTCGGCTCGCCACCCACGCTGCCACGCTGCTGCGCGGGAAGCACAAGCCGACCTACGCCCCGCACGTCGACAACGGCGACTTCGTGGTCATCGTGAACGCGGAGAAGATCTCGGTGTCCGGCAACAAGCGTGCCGACAAGTTCATCTACCGCCACTCCGGCTTCCCGGGTGGCCTCCGCCAGCGCTCCGTCGGCGAGATGATCGACAGCCAGCCCGACCGCCTCGTCGAGAAGGCGATCAAGGGCATGCTGCCGAAGAACCGTCTCGGCCGCGCCATGGCCAAGAAGCTGAAGGTCTACGCCGGCCCGGCGCACCCGCACGAGGCCCAGAAGCCGCAGCCGTTCGAGATCAAGCAGGTCAGCCAGTGACCACCCCGAGCAACGAAGAGGGACAGCCCGTGACCAGCCCCGAGAACGGACCCGACGAGGTCGTCGACGCGGTCGAGACCGAGGGTGCGGCCGCCGAGGCGACCGAGACCGAGGCCACCGAGACCGAGGTCGCCGACGTCGACTACACCATCGGTGACGCCGCCGACTTCGACGCCGACGAGTTCGCCGCCGAGGCCCCCGTGCTGGGCGACCGCCCGGTCCAGACCGTCGGCCGCCGCAAGGAGGCCGTCGTCCGCGTCCGGCTGCTGCCGGGCACCGGTGGGTTCACC
Source organism: Pseudonocardia sp. ICBG162 (assembly GCF_020496225.1). Taxonomy (NCBI): domain Bacteria; kingdom Bacillati; phylum Actinomycetota; class Actinomycetes; order Pseudonocardiales; family Pseudonocardiaceae; genus Pseudonocardia; species Pseudonocardia sp. ICBG162. The sequence goes on along the minus strand of NZ_JAHLJD010000031.1, from coordinate 534,977 downwards.
CTCAACGGCAAGCCGCTCGAGGTGTACTTCCCGAACAAGCTGCACCAGCAGATCGTGAAGGAGCCGCTGGTCCTCGTCGAGAAGACCGAGCGCTTCGACATCTTCGCCAACCTCAAGGGTGGCGGCACCGCGGGTCAGGCCGGCGCGCTGCGCCTGGCCATCGCCCGTGCGCTGGTCGAGCTGGACTCCGAGGACCGCCCGCCGCTGAAGAAGGCCGGCTGGCTGACCCGTGACGCCCGCGCCGTCGAGCGCAAGAAGTACGGCCTCAAGAAGGCCCGCAAGGCGCCCCAGTACTCCAAGCGCTGATCGCACACCGGATGCCTCGTCTCTTCGGAACCGACGGCGTCCGGGGCCTGGCCAACGGCGAACTCCTCACTCCGGAGTTCGCCGTTGGCGTCTGTGCCTCGGCCGCCCGCACGCTCTCGAACGGCTCCGGCCGCCGGCCCCTCGCGGTCGTCGGACGCGACCCCCGCGCGAGCGGCGAGATGCTCGAGGCCGCGGTCGTCGCCGGGCTCACCTCGGCCGGTGCGGACGCGATCCGGGTCGGTGTGCTGCCGACCCCGGGCGTCGCGCACCTGGTCGCCGAGACCGGCGCCGACCTCGGCGTGATGATCTCCGCGTCGCACAACCCGATGCCCGACAACGGCATCAAGCTCTTCGCCGCGGGCGGCCACAAGCTGCCCGATGAGGTCGAGGACGCGATCGAGCAGCAGCTGGCCGCCGGGCTCGGCGCCCGCCCCACCGGGGAGGGCATCGGCCGCGTCTGGGACGCCCCGGACGCCACCGACGTCTACGTCGCGCACCTGCTCTCCGCCGCGCCCGGCTCGCTGTCCGGGCTGCGCGTGGTCGTGGACTGCGCGCACGGCGCCGCGGCGCTGGCCGCGCCGGAGGCCTACCGGCAGGCGGGCGCGGACGTGATCGCGCTGCACGCCGAGCCGGACGGTCTCAACATCAACGACGGCGTCGGGTCCACCCACCTGGGCCCGCTGCGGTCCGCGGTGCGCGAGCACGGCGCCGACCTCGGCATCGCCCACGACGGCGACGCCGACCGCTGCCTGGCCGTGGACGGGACGGGCGCCGTCGTCGACGGTGACCGGATCATGGCCGTGCTGGCGCTCGCCATGCGCGACGCCGGCGAGCTCGCCCACGACACGCTCGTCGCCACGGTGATGAGCAACCTGGGCCTGCACATCGCCATGCGCGAGGCCGGGATCACCCTGGACACCACCAAGGTCGGCGACCGCTACGTGCTGGAGCGGCTGCGCGAGGGTGGGTTCACCCTCGGCGGCGAGCAGTCCGGGCACGTGGTGCTGCCGGGCCACGCCACCACCGGCGACGGTCTGCTCACCGCCCTGCGGCTCATGTCGCGGGTCGCGCAGACCGGCACGTCGCTGGCCGAGCTCGCCTCGGTCGTCACCGTGCTGCCGCAGGTGCTGCGCAACGTGCCCGTCGCGGACAAGGACGCGGTCGCCGCGTCGGCGGACGTGGCCGAGGCCGTCGCCAAGGCCGAGGCGGAGCTGGGGGACACCGGCCGGGTGCTGCTGCGCCCGTCGGGCACCGAGCAGCTCGTCCGCGTGATGGTCGAGGCGCCCAGCGAGGGCGAGGCCGACGCCGTCGCGGGCCGGCTGGCCGAGGTCGTCGCCGCCGCGCGCTGACCCGCACACGCCGATCGGGGCCGTCACCCACACTGGGTGGCGGCCCCGACGTCGTTGTCCGGGGCCGCGGAGCCCTGCCGGGACGGCGTTCCGGGCGCGGCCCCGTCGGTCGCGGTGGGGACACGCGTTCGCGGTCGCGAACGGGATCGGCGGTTCGGGGACGGTGCGGGTGCGGGCGGGCGCAGGCTGGGCCGATGCGACCGGACGTGCGGCGGGACCCCGAGGCGCTGGACCGTGCCGCGCGCGGGCTGGACGAGCTGGCCGCCGGACTGACCGCGGCCCCCGCGACCGGGCCCGGCGACGGGGACCGCGCGGTCCGGCTGCGGCGGGTCGCGGACGAGCTGACGGCGCTGGCCGACGCGACCCGGCGCGCCGCGGCCTCGGCCCGGGCGGTGGACGCCGACGCGGCCACGGCGTTCCGGGCGGTCCCGGGTGTCGATCAGCACCGTTCCGCCCTTCACGGGGCGGAAACGTGCTGATCGACGGGACGGACGCCGGCGTCGCGGACCAGGTCAGGGCCCTGCGGGCGCTGGTGGGCCGGCTCGACGACGCCGCCGGGCTGCTCGCCGGGATCCGCGACGCCGTCGCCGACGCGTGGGACGACCCGGCCGGGCACGCGGTGACGGCCCGGCTCGACCTCGTCGGGCGCGAGGTGCACCGGCTGGCCGACGAGGCCGCGCGGGACGCGGCCCGGGCGGAGGACACCGCCCCCGCCGATCCGGCGCGGCACGGTCCTCCGGCCCACCACGACCCGGCGACGCCCGGGTGCTCGGGTGCGACGGAGTCAGACGGCGCGGGGCGCGTACCCGCGGACGTCCCCGGCATGCGCCTGCCCGGCCTCACCGGGACGCGCGTCACCGACCGCCGCGGCCCCGTGGCGCCGTCGCTCGCGGACCCGTCCGAGCGCTGAGCCGGGCCACCGCGTCCCGGCTCCCCCTCCCGGGGCACCGCCGGCAGCGCTGTCCTGCCCAGGCCCGCCCCGCTCCCGGTCGCGACCGGGGGCAGCCCTCGAGTCCGCGCGCTGATCCGCGGCCCGCGCGCGTCCGGACGCACGCGAGGAGCGGATCACCGCGCGAGGAGTGGATCACCGCGCGAGGAGTGGATCACCGTGCGAGGAGCGGGTCACCGTGCAGGCGGCGGTCTCAGTGCGAGCAGCGGATCGCTGAGCGGGTAGCGGGTCACCGTGCGGGGCGAGTCGCTGCGCGAGCGGTGGACCACCCTGCGGGCGGTGGATCGCCGCGTGGGCGGCGGATCGCCGGGGGCGGCGGTCGCCCCGCGGGGTCAGCCGCCGATGCCCAGCAGCCCCGACGACGACTGCTGGTCATGCTCGTCGTCGGGCTCCGGCGTGAGGTCCACCACCGGTGCCCCGGGCACGTTGCCCGAGGTCAGCGAGGACACCCGCTTCTCGTTCTGCAGCTCCTGCATGAGGAACGCCGTCACCAGCGCCCGGGTGATCTTCCGGGTCCGGTGCTGCGGGCGGTTCTGCAGCAGGAAGCTCGTCCAGTGCCTGCCCTCGCAGAACCCGAGGTGCCCGGCCTTCTCGATCTCGCGGAGCGTCACGTCGGTGCCGGCCTCGTGCTGGGCGGCGGCGATCCGCTGCGCGTGTCCCTCCATGGGGGCCAGCGAGTCGACGGCGGCGGCGAGGTGCAGCGTCGGGACGGTCACCGCGGGGGCCGCCTCGATCGCGGACGGCTTCACCTCCGACGCGGCGAGGGTCACCAGCGCGCCGAGGCGCTCACGCCGGGCGGCGGCGAGGACGGCGGCGCCGCCCCCGGTGCCGTGCCCGACCAGCGCGGTCTTGCGGGCGTCGACGCTGACGTGGCCGTCGCCGAGCCGGACGCCGACGCACACGTCGAGGACGGTGTTCAGGTCCGAGGCGAACCGGGCGACGCTCGGGACCGGGCCGCGCTGGGTGTTCGGCGCGGCGGCGACGAAACCCCAGGTCGCGAGGTGACGCAGCAGCTCGTGGTAGCGGTGCGCGGGCTGCAGCCACGCGTGCCCGATCACCACGGCGGGCAGCTGGTAGCCCTCCGCGGGGGTGTAGACGATGCCCGGCAGACCGATCAGGCCCAGGTCGCCGTACTTCACCGGGTTCGGCCCCGGACGCGACAGCACACCGAGGGCGTCCTTGGCCCCCTTCATCGACGGGGGGCGGGTCACGCTGGTCCGGGCCACGGTCGGCACCGTACCGGTGCAGGTCACCGCGTGCCCGCCTCGCACGGACGTCCGGCGTGGCGCCGGACCGACCCCGTCGCCGGAAGATCGGCAACCGGGCGTCGATACGCTCATCCGTATGTGTGGCATCGTCGGTTACGTCGGTCATCGGTCCGCACTCGACGTCGTCCTCGGCGGCCTGCGACGACTGGAGTACCGCGGTTACGACTCCGCCGGCGTCGCGCTGCCGGACGGCGGTGAGCTGCTGGTCGAGCGCAAGGCCGGAGCCCTGGCCAACCTGGAGGCACGTCTCGAGGAGATCGGTCGCGACCGGTTCACCGGGACCTCGGGCATCGGGCACACGCGGTGGGCCACGCACGGCCCGCCCACCGACCGCAACGCCCACCCGCACCGCAGCAGCGACGGCAAGGTCGCGGTCGTCCACAACGGCATCATCGAGAACTTCCTGGAGCTGCGCGCCGAGCTGGAGGCGCAGGGCATCTGGGCGGAGTCCGACACCGACACCGAGACCGCCGCGCACCTGGTGGCGCTCGCCCACGCCGACGGCCCGACGAAGGGCGACCTGCCGGCGTCGGTCCGCGCCGTCGCCCGCCGGCTGGAGGGTGCGTTCACCCTGGTGGTGACGCACGCCGACGAGCCGGAGCGGATCGTCGCCGCCCGTCGCAACTCCCCGCTGGTGCTCGGCATCGGCGAGGGCGAGACGTTCCTGGCCTCCGACGTCGCGGCGTTCATCGAGTTCACCCGCGACGCCGTCGAGCTCGGCCAGGACCAGGTCGTGACGATCACCCGCGACGGCTACGACGTCACCGACTTCCACGGGGAGCCGGTCGGGGTCAACCCGTTCGAGGTGACCTGGGACCTCGCCGCCGCCGAGAAGGGCGGCCACGACTACTTCATGCTCAAGGAGATCGAGGAGCAGCCGACCGCGATCGCCGACACCCTGCGCGGGCACCTCGTCGACGGCCGGATCGTCCTCGACGAGCAGCGCCTGACCGACCAGGACCTGCGCGACGTCGACAAGGTCTTCGTCGTCGCCTGCGGCACCGCGTACCACTCCGGGCTGCTCGCGAAGTACGCGATCGAGCACTGGACCCGGATCCCGGTCGAGATCGAGCTGGCCAGCGAGTTCCGCTACCGCGACCCGGTGCTGGACCGCTCGACGCTGGTCGTCGCGATCTCCCAGTCCGGCGAGACCGCCGACACCCTGGAGGCGCTGCGCCACGCGAAGGAGCAGAAGGCCCGGGTGCTGGCCATCTGCAACACCAACGGGGCGCAGATCCCGCGCGAGTCCGACGCGGTGATCTACACCCACGCGGGCCCGGAGATCGGCGTCGCCGCGACGAAGACGTTCACCGCCCAGGTCGCGGCGAACTACCTGGTCGGCCTGGCCCTGGCCCAGGCGCGCGGCACCAAGTACCCGGACGAGGTGGTCCGCGAGTTCGAGGAGCTGGAGGCCATCCCGGCCGCCGTCGCCCACGTGCTGGAGTCGCTCGGCGAGGCCCGTGCGCTCGGGCAGGAGCTGGCGCCGTCGAAGGCGGTGCTGTTCCTCGGCCGCCACGTCGGCTACCCGGTGGCCCTGGAGGGCGCGCTCAAGCTCAAGGAGCTCGCCTACATGCACGCCGAGGCCTTCGCGGCCGGCGAGCTCAAGCACGGCCCGATCGCGTTGATCGAGGACGGGCTGCCGGTCGTGGTGGTGATGCCGTCGCCGAAGGGGCGCGCGGTCCTGCACTCCAAGCTGCTGTCCAACATCCAGGAGATCAAGGCGCGCGGGGCGCGGACCGTGGTCCTCGCCGAGACCGGCGACGAGACGGTGCGCCCGTTCGCCGACCACCTCTTCGAGCTGCCCGCGGTGCCGACGCTGCTGCAGCCGCTGGTCGCGACGATCCCGCTGCAGGTGATCGCGGCCGAGATCGCCCGGGCCCGCGGCTACGACGTCGACAAGCCCCGCAACCTGGCGAAGTCGGTCACCGTCGAGTGATCACCGGTTGTGGAGCGGAGCGTTCGCGACGCGGGCGTCCCGCTCCACAACCGTCGATCATGGTCGCCCGGCGCTAGCCTCGCGGCCATGCACGGGCTCCACACCGCGGACCAGGTACGGGCGGCCGAGGCGGCCATGATGCGCACCGTCGGCGACGGGGTGCTGATGCGCCGGGCCGCGGCGGGGCTCGCGCACCACGTGCGGGAGTTCCTCGGCGCGACCTACGGCCGCCGGGTGGTGCTCCTCGTCGGGGCGGGCGCCAACGGCGGCGACGCCCTGTGGGCCGGCGCCGAGCTGCGCCGCCGGGGGGCGCACGTCACCGCGGTGCTGCTGGCGCCGGACCGCGCGCACCCGGCGGGCCTCGCCGCGCTGCGCGCCGCCCGCGGGCGGGTGCTGGTCCTGCACCCGTCCGGCCCGGCCGCCGGCCCCGGTCCCGGCGCGGGCGGCGACACCGGCAGCAGGGCCGGCACCGGCGGCAGCACCGGGACCAGCACGGGCGAAGGAGCCGGCACCGCCGGCGACCCCGGGAGCAGCGCCGGCGACAGGACCGGCACCGGCACCCCGGCCGCCGGCGGGCTCGACGCGGCGCGGGCGCTGGTGGCGGGGGCGGACGTCGTCGTCGACGGGATCGTCGGCATCTCCGGGCGCGGCGCGCTGCGCGACCCGGCCCCGGAGCTGGTCGCCGCCGCCGACGGGGCGGGTGTGCCGATCGTGGCCTGCGACCTGCCCTCGGGCGTCGACTGCGACACCGGGGCGACCGACGGGCCGCACGTCCGCGCCGCGCTGACGGTCACCTTCGGCTGCCGCAAGCCGGTGCACGCCCTCGCCGCCCCCCTCTGCGGCCCGGTACGGCTGGTGGACTTCGGGCTCGGGCCGTTCCTGGAGGGGACCGAGCCGCACGCCCGGGTGCTGTCCGACGGCGACGTCGGCGCCCGCTGGCCGGTCCCCGGCCCCGACGACGACAAGTACAGCCAGGGCGTCGTCGGGATCGCCGCCGGGTCGGCCACCTACCCCGGCGCCGCCGTCCTCGCCGCGGGGGCCGCGGCCCTCGCCACCTCCGGGATGGTCCGCTTCGCCGGGTCCGCCGCCGACGAGGTCCGCAGGCACTGGCCGGAGATCGTCGCCACCGGCGACATCACCGACGCGGGCCGCACCCAGGCCTGGGCGGTCGGGCCGGGGCTGGGCACCGGCGGGCAGGGCCAGGCGGTGCTGGAGGAGGCGCTGGACCGCGAGGTGCCGCTCTGCCTCGACGCCGACGCGATCACCCTGCTCGCACAGCACGCCCACCTCCGCGACCGCATCCACGGCGAGCCCGTCGTGCTCACCCCGCACGCGGGGGAGTTCGCCCGGATCGCGGGCGAGGTCGGGCCCGACCGGATCGGCGCCGCCCGCCGCGCCGCTGCCGACCTCGGGGTGACGGTGCTGCTGAAGGGGAACGCGACCGTCGTCGCCGCACCGGACGGACGGGTGCTGGTCGACCCGGCCGCGGACTCCTGGGCCGCGACCGCGGGCTCCGGCGACGTGCTCACCGGCATGATCGGCGCGCTGCTGGCCGCCGGGCTGGACCCGTGGTGGGCGGCGGGCTGCGCGACGCTGGTGCACGCCCGCGCCGCGACGGCGGCCGCCCGCGAGCACGGGCTACCGCCGGTCCCGGCGCCGGCGTCGGCGATGCAGGCGGCGATCCCGGTCGCGCTGCGGGCGGTGCGGGCCGCCGCCTCCCCGTACTGACCGCGGAAGCGGCACACCGGCGGACCTGCGCCGGGAGCGGGTTGTTAGCGTTCCGCGCGTGCCGAAGATCCTGACCAGCCTCCCCGTCGGCGAGCGCGTCGGCATCGCCTTCTCCGGTGGCCTCGACACCTCCGTCGCCGTCGCCTGGATGCGCGAGAACGGCGCGGTCCCCTACGCCTACACCGCCGACCTCGGACAGCCCGACGAGCCCGACCTCGTCGCCGTCCGCGAGCGCGCGCTGGAGTACGGCGCCGAGGCCGCCCGCGTCGTCGACTGCCGTCGCGCACTGGTCGACGAGGGCATCGCCGCGATCGCCTGCGGTGCCTTCCACATCCGCGCCGGCGGGATGCCCTACTTCAACACCACCCCGATCGGCCGCGCCGTCACCGGCACGCTGCTGGTCCGCGCCATGGCCGACGACGGCGTCTCCATCTGGGGCGACGGCTCGACCTTCAAGGGCAACGACATCGAGCGGTTCTACCGCTACGGCCTGCTCGCCAACCCGGCCCTGCGGATCTACAAGCCGTGGCTGGACGAGGCGTTCGTCGACCAGCTCGGCGGCCGCGCGGAGATGAGCGCCTGGCTGGGCGAGCGGGAGCTGCCCTACCGCGACTCCGCGGAGAAGGCGTACTCGACCGACGCCAACATCTGGGGCGCCACCCACGAGGCCAAGAGGCTCGAGCACCTCGACACCTCGATCGAGATCGTCGAGCCGATCATGGGCGTGCGGTTCTGGGACCCGGCCGTCACGGTCGAGACCGAGGACGTCACCGTCGAGTGGGAGTCCGGTCGCCCCGTCGCGATCAACGGCACCCGCTACGACGACCCGGTCGCGCTGGTCGAGGAGGCCAACCGGATCGGTGGCCGGCACGGCCTGGGCATGACCGACCAGATCGAGAACCGGATCATCGAGGCCAAGAGCCGCGGCATCTACGAGGCCCCGGCGATGGCGCTGCTGTTCGTCACCTACGAGCGGCTCGTGTCGGCGATCCACAACCACGACTCGCTGTCGGCCTACGAGGAGCAGGGCCGCCGGCTCGGCAGGCTCCTCTACGAGGGCCGCTGGCTGGAGCCGCAGTCGCTGATGCTGCGCGAGTCCCTGACCCGCTGGGTCGGCAACGCGGTCACCGGGTCGGTCACGCTGCGGCTGCGCCGCGGCAACGACTGGTCGGTGCTCGACACCCGCGGCCCCGCCCTGGCCTACGCCGAGGACCGGCTGTCGATGGAGCGCGTCGAGGACGCCCCCTTCACCCCGGGCGACCGCATCGGCCAGCTCACCCTGCGCAACCTGGACCTGGCCGACTCCCGCGCGAAGCTGGAGCAGTACTCGGCCACCGGGATGCTCGGCGGCGAGTTCGGCACCTTCGTCGGCGAGATCGAGGCCGGGCGTGCGGCGGAGATCACCGCGACGCCGTCGGACCCCGACGCCGAGCAGGCCGAGGAGTCCCTCGACCGCGCCGCGATGGAGGCCGGGACCGACTGAGCCGGGCTCGGGACCGGGCCGCGCCGGGCCGGGATGCGATGATCGGGGCCGTGCTACCCACGACCGACCCCGCACCCGGTCCGCGGCCCCGGCCCGGACCGGGCGCACCGGCGGCCGAGGCGGTGGTCGACCTCGACGCCGTCCGGCACAACACCCGGTACCTGTCGGGTCTCGCGTCCGGGGCCGAGACGATGGTCGTGGTCAAGGCCGACGGCTACGGCCACGGCGCCGCCGCCGTCGCGCGGGCGGCGCTGTCGGCCGAGGCGACCCGGCTCGGCGTCGCCACCCTGGACGAGGCACTCGCGCTGCGGGCCGACGGCGTCGACGCGCCGCTGCTGTCCTGGCTGCACCTGCCCGACTCCGACTTCGCCGCCGCCGTCGCCGCGGGGGTGGAGCTGTCGGTGTCCGGCCGCGAGCACCTCGCCGCGGTGCTGGCCGGTGCCCGCGCCGCGGGCCGCCCGGTCCGGCTGCACCTCAAGGCCGACACCGGGCTGTCGCGCAACGGCTGCCCGCCCGGCGAGTGGCCCGCCCTGCTCGACGACGTCTCCGACGGCGTCGCCGACGGCACCTGCGAGGTCGTGGCCGTGTGGTCGCACCTGGCCGCCGCCGACGAGCCGGGCCAGCCCGCCGTCGACAGCCAGGCCGCGCGGCTGCACGCCGCCGCCGCGCTCGCCCGGGACCGCGGGTTCGCCCCGCAGCTGCACCTGTGCAACTCGGCGGGTCTGATGACCCGCCCCGACCTGCACCTCGACGTCGTCCGGCCGGGGATCGCCGTCTACGGGCTCGACCCGATCGCCCGCCCCGCCGACAGCCCGCTGCGCCCGGCGATGACGCTGCGCGGCCGGGTCGCGCTCACCAAGACCGTCGAGGCGGGCGAGGGCGTGTCCTACGGCCACGAGTGGGTCGCCCGCGAACCGCGCACGCTGGCGCTGGTGCCGCTGGGCTACGCCGACGGCGTCCCGCGCCGGCTCAACGACGGCGGCCGGATGCGCGTGCGGATCGGCGGCACCGTCCGGCCGGTCGCCGGGCGGGTCTGCATGGACCAGTTCGTCGTCGACTGCGGGCGGCCGGGGGCGCTGCCGGTCGCGATCGGCGACCCGGTCGAGCTGTTCGGCACCGGCGCCGACGGCGGACCGACGGCCCGCGAGTGGGCCGACGAGCTGGGCACCATCCACTACGAGATCGTCACGGGCGTCCGGGGGCGGGTGCGCCGCACGCTGACCGACGGGCGCGGGGGAGTCGCATGAGCCGCAGGGGATGGACCGTCGCCGGGATCGCGGGCGGTGTGGTCGGCGCGGCGGGCGCCGCGGCCGGGGTCGGTGTCGCCGCGCAGCGACGCAAGATCGCCGCCACCCGTCGCAGCCTGGCCACCGAGATGTCCGCGCACGCCGGGACGCCGCCGGGCACCGTCGGCGAGGAGATGTCGGTGATGGCCGACGACGGCGTCCGCATCGCCTGCGAGGTGGTCGCGCCGGCCGACGGTTCGGAGCCCGCGCTGACGGTGGTGCTGGTGCACGGCTTCGCCCTGGACCGGCGCACCTGGCAGGAGCAGCGACCGCACCTGGCCGGGCTGACCGGCCCGTCGGTGCGGATGGTGCTCTACGACCAGCGCAGCCACGGCCGCTCCGAGCGGGCGCCCGCGGACTCCTGCACGATCGACCAGCTCGGCCGCGACCTCGACGCCGTCATCCGCGCGCTGGCCCCCGAGGGTCCGCTGGTGCTGGTGTCGCACTCGATGGGCGGCATGACCGTGATGGCGCTGGCCGAGCAGCACCCGGAGCTGTTCCACGAGCGCGTCGCCGGGGTGGCGTTGGTGTCGACCTCGGCGGGGGAGATGGCGTCCTCGGGGCTGCCGGGCACGTTCCTGTCCCGGCGCAACCCGATCATCCGCACCCTCGGTGGGCTCGCCGCGTGGCAGCCCGGCCTGGTCGAGACGGGCCGCCGCGCGCTGGGCGACATCATCTGGGTGTTCACCAAGCGCTTCGCCTACGGCGACCGCCAGGTCGACCCGCGGATGGTCGACCTCGTCGACACGATGATCGACTCGAACGCCGTCGGCGCGCTCACCGACTTCGTCGACACCCTCGGCACCCACGACCGGCTCGCGGCGCTGCCCGGCCTGTCCGGCTGCGAGGTGCTCGTCCTGGCCGGCGACGGCGACCGGATCATCCCGTGGCGGCACAGCGAGGTCATCGCCGAGGCGATCCCGACCGCCCGGCTGGTGCGCCTGCCCGGGGTCGGGCACATGCCGATGCTGGAGCAGCCCGAGGTCGTCGACGCCGAGCTCGACGCGCTGATCGCCCGCACCACCGAGCGCACCGCGGGCGGCGGGCTGCGGGCCAAGCGCCCGCCGCAGCTCACCGACACGACCGACGACGAGCAGGCCGAGGCGGGCGGCGGCGCGCTGCAGGGGCTGCTGCGCAGCGCGGGCCGCGTCCGCCGGGGCAGCCGCACCCCGGCCCGGGCCGGCCGGTCCCGGAAGAAGGACCGGCCGTGATCCCCGCCCCCGGCGCGGACGCCGTCGTCACGGAGCTGCCGACCGTCGCCGACACCGAGTCCTTCGGCGAGACGGTCGGCCGCGAGCTGGTCGCCGGTGACGTCGTGCTCCTGGCCGGGCCGCTCGGCGCGGGCAAGACCGCCCTGGTCCGCGGCCTGGCCCGCGGGCTCGGGGTGACCGGCACGGTGGCCTCGCCGACGTTCGTGATCGCCCGCGAGCACCCCTCCGCGGGCGACGGCCCGGCTCTGGTGCACGTCGACGCCTACCGGCTGGGCGGGCCCGACGGGAACGTGGACGTCGCGGCCGAGCTGGACGACCTCGACCTCGACACCGAGCTGGACCGGGCGGTCGTCGCCGTCGAGTGGGGGGTCGGGGTCGCGGAGCGGCTCGCCGGGTCCGCGGTGACGATCGCGCTGGAGCGCCGCGACGACGACACCCGGGTCGCGACGCTGCGCCGCACCGCGCGTCCGTAGGCTCGCGGGCGTGCTGGTACTGGCCCTCGACACCGCGACGACCGTCGTCACCGCCGGTCTCGTCGACCTCGGCCCCGACGGCGGGCTGCGGACCCTCGCCGCCCGCGCGCACGACGGCCGCCGCCACGGCGAGCTGCTGATGCCCGCGGTCCGGGCGCTGTGCGCCGAGGCGGGCCATGCGCTCGCCGAGGTCGGGGCGGTGGTCGTCGGCGCCGGTCCGGGCCCGTTCACCGGGCTGCGGGTCGGGATCGCCTCGGCGGCCGCGCTCGGCCACGCCCTCGACGTGCCGGTGCACGGCGTCGTCACCCACGACGCCCTCGCCTGGGGGCTGCACACCGGCGGGAACCTGCTGGTCGTCACCGACGCCCGGCGCAAGGAGGTCTACTGGGCCGCCTACGACGCCTCCGACCCCGCCGACGCCCACTCGGTCCGCAGGCTGACCGGCCCGGCCGTCGAGGCCCCGGAGGCGCTGGCCGCGCGCCTGGACGAGCTGGCGATCGGCACCGTGGTCGGCGATCCGGCGTTCGCGCAGCGGCTCGGCCGCGAGATCGGCGGCCCCGGCGCCCCGACCGTCGACGGGCTGGTCGGCGTCGCCGCGGCGGACCTGCTCTCCGGCCGGGCCCCCGACCCGGTCGAGCCGCTCTACCTGCGCCGCCCCGACGCCGTCGAACCGACCGGCCGCAAGCGCGTCACCGCGTGAACGCCACCGTCTCGCTGGGCCCGCTGTACCGGGCCGACGCGGTGCGCTGCGCGGAGCTGGAGGAGATCCTGTTCCCCGGGGACGACCCGTGGAGCGCGCGGGCCTTCCGCGACGCCGTCTCCTCCGGCCAGCTCTACCTCGCCGCCCGCGCCGGTGACGAGCTGGTCGGCTACGCCGGACTGGCCGTCGTCGCCGGGCCGCCGATGGCCGAGGCGGAGGTGCACACGATCGGCGTCGACCCGGCCTGGCAGGGCCACGGGATCGGCCGGGCGCTGCTGGCGGGGCTGCTCGCCGCCGCCGACGAGCTGCGCGCCACCGTGTTCCTGGAGGTCCGCACCGACAACGAGCCGGCCCGCACGCTCTACGAGAGCACCGGGTTCGCCGTCGTCGGGGTGCGCAAGCGCTACTACCGGCCCTCGATGGCCGACGCCTACACGATGCGCCGCGAGCGGGCCGCGCGTCAGGACGTGGCGGACAGGTAGGACAGCAGGCGCAGCTCGTCGTCGGTCAGCTCCAGGGTGAGCATCGGCAGCAGCTGCTCCAGCTGCTCGACGGTGCGTGCGCTCGCGATCGGCGCGGTCACCGCGGGCTGCGCGGCCAGCCAGGTCAGGGCGATCGCCGGGACCGGGACGCCGTAGCCGGCGGAGATCTCGTCGAGCCCGGCGAGCACGGCGCGGCCGCGGGAGTCCAGGTACGCCGCCGCGCCCTGCGCCCGCGGGCTCTCCGGGGCGGGGGAGTCGGGCCGGTACTTGCCGGTCAGGAAGCCCTTGGCCAGCCCGTAGTACGGGTGGACGGCCAGCTTCTCCGACTCGGCGAGCGGGGCCAGACCCGCCTCGAAGTCGTCGCGCTCCATGAGGTTGTAGTGCGGCTGGATCGTGCTGAACGCGGTCAGCCCGTCGCGCGCGGAGATCTCCAGCGCCGACCGCAGCCGCTCCGGGGAGAAGTTCGACGCGCCGACCTCGCGGACGAGGCCCTCGCGCACCAGGGCGTCGAACGCGTCGAGGGTCTCCTCCTGCGCGGTCGCCTCGTCGTCGCGGTGGGCGTAGTAGAGGTCGATCCGGTCGGTGCCCAGGCGGCGCAGCGAGTCCCGCGCCGCGGCCGCGACGTTCTCCGCCGACAGGCCCTCGCGGCCGGGCAGGGCGCCGACCTTCGTCGCGAGGTGCAGCGCGTCGCGGTTGCCGCGGGCGGCCATCCACTCGCCGAGGATCGTCTCGGACTCGCCGCCGGAGTTCCCCGGTGCGCGCCACATGTAGGAGTCCGCGGTGTCGATCATCCGTCCGCCGGCGGCGACGAACGCGTCGAGGACGGCGAACGAGGTCTCCCTGTCCGCCGTCCAGCCGAAGACGTTCGCGCCGAGAACCAGGTCAGCCACGCGTCCGAACCTACTCCGCTACAGCGGTCGCAGGCCCGGCCGACGGTCCTCGGTCACGAACCGTCCGCGGGTCTGCACCGGGGCGCCCGGCTGCCGCACGAACGGCACCACCTTGAACTCGGCCTCCATCCGGTCCGCGGTGAACCGGGTGCTGACGTAGCCGCGGCGGTTGTTGTGGAACCGGATGTGCGGGTTCTCGGCGAGGACGGCGTCGGAGCCGTTCTGCTTCTCCGAGCCGTCGCCGCCCGAGGTGATCGAGCTGGACACCAGCTCGGTGCCGACGACCGGCGAGGCGGGGTCGTCGAAGCGGCGCTTCACGTCGGCGCCCCAGTGCGCGTGCACGTCGCCGGTGAGCACGACGAGGTTGCGGGCGCGCCCGCGCTGCGTGGCCGCGGTCCAGGAGTCGACGACGCGGTCGCGCGAGCCGGGGTAGCCGTCCCACGCGTCGGGGTTGAAGCCGCGCCCGGCGCCCGGGGTGAAGTCGACCTGGGAGAAGAACACCTGCTGGCCCAGCACGTCCCAGCGGGCGCGGGAGCGGGCGAAGCCGTCGGCGATCCAGCGTTCCTGCGCGGAGCCGGGCAGCGACCGCGCCGGGTCGGTGCGCTCCGCGCAGTCGCTGCGGAACTCGTCGCCGCAGGGCTGGTCGCCGCGGTACTGGCGGGTGTCGAGCATGTGGAAGGTGACCAGCCCGCCCCAGCCGACGCGGCGGTACAGCCGCATGGCGGCGCCACGGGGGCGCTGGGCGGCGCGCAGCGGCATGTTCTCCCAGTAGGCGCGGAACGCGGCCGCCTTGCGGGCGGTGAAGTCGCCGGGCGGGTCGAGCGGGAGCTCCCGGACGTCGCCGGCCCAGTTGTTCTCGACCTCGTGGTCGTCGAACACGACGAGCCACGGCGCGGCCGCGTGCGCGGCCTGCAGGTCGGCGTCGGCGTGGTACTGGGCCAGGCGCTGCCGGTAGCCGGCCAGCGTCGTCGTCTCCGGGCCGGCGTGGTCGCGCACGTTCCCGCCGGGCGCGACGTAGTCCTTCGCCGGGTACTCGTAGATGTAGTCGCCCAGGTGCAGCAGCACGTCCGGGCGCTCCTCGGCCATCCGCCGGTAGGCGGTGAACCACCCGTGCTCGAACTGGGAGCAGGAGGTGAAGGCCATGTGCACCGGCGTCATCGACGCCGGCGGGGGCGCGGTGCGGGTGCGGCCGGCGTCGGAGACGGTGCGGCCCACGCGGAAGCGGTAGTGGTAGTCGCGGCCGGGACGCAGGCCCGGCACCTCGACGTGCACGCTGTGGCCCGCGTCCGGCCCGGTGCGGACCCGGCCACGACGCACGACGCGGGTGAAGCGCTCGTCGTCGGCGACCTCCCACTCGACGTCGGTGGCGCGGTTCCCGAGCCCGCCCAGGCCGTCCTCGGCGACGGGGTCGGTGGCGAGCCGGGTCCAGAGCACGACCGAGGTCGGATCGGGTTCCCCGGAGGCGACGCCGAGCCCGAACGGGTCCCCCGGCGGCCGGGCCGGGACGGGTCCGGGAGCCGCGGCGGCCGCGCCCGGCAGCAAGGGTGCGGCGGCGGTGACGGCGGCGGCGGTGAGTCCGGCGCGCAGCAGCGAACGGCGGGAGGTGACCACGATGTGCAGTGCAACGGTCCCGATCGAGTGACACCGGGCCGTCGGCCGACGAGTACGTGAACAACGGGCGACGACCGGGATCTCCCGACACGCCCGAACGGCGCGGTTGAGCCCCCGCTCGGCTTCTGGCACTCTCATGGATAGAGTGCCAACGCGCGCGGCGGACGACCTCCGCCCCGGCACCCGCGACGGCGGGGCGGGAGTCGCCACGTGCGCGCTGCTGACACCGCTAGAGAACCCGTGACACCGGATTCACCCCAGGAAGGGGAGGTCATCGTCGTGGCGAACATCAAGCCGCTCGAGGACAAGCTCGTCGTCCAGGCCAGCGAGGCGGAGACCACCACCGCCTCCGGCATCGTCATCCCGGACACCGCCAAGGAGAAGCCCCAGGAGGGCAAGGTCCTGGCCGTCGGCCCGGGCCGGGTGGACGACAACGGCAACCGCGTCCCGCTCGACGTGGCCGTGGGCGACGTCGTCATCTACTCGAAGTACGGCGGCACCGAGGTCAAGTACAACGGCGAGGAGTACCTGATCCTCTCCGCGCGCGACGTGCTGGCCGTCGTCAACTGACGCGAGGCATCGCCTGACGTACCGCCCCGGGTGGTCCACCCCCAACGGTGGCCCGCACCGGGGCGGTCGCGTCTCTCCCCCCGAGAACCCGAGTATCCCGAGAGGCAGCGAGAACAAGACATGGCGAAGCAGATCAGCTTCGACGAGGAGACCCGTCGCGCGCTCGAGCGTGGCGTGAACCAGCTCGCCGACGCGGTGAAGGTGACGCTCGGCCCGCGCGGCCGGCACGTCGTCATCGACAAGAAGTTCGGCGGCCCGACCGTCACCAACGACGGCGTCACCATCGCCCGTGAGGTCGACCTCGAGGACCCGTTCGAGAACCTCGGCGCGCAGCTGGCGAAGACCGTCGCCACCAAGACCAACGACGTCGCGGGCGACGGCACCACCACCGCCACCGTGCTCGCCCAGGCGCTGGTGAAGGAGGGCCTGCGCAACGTCGCCGCGGGCGCCGCGCCGTTCGCGCTGGGCCAGGGCATCGCCGCGGCCTCGGCGAAGGTCTCCGAGGTGCTGCTGGCGAAGGCCACCCCGGTCGACGCCAAGAGCCACATCGCGCAGGTCGGCGCCATCGCCTCGCGCGAGCAGGAGATCGGCGACCTGATCGCCCAGGCGATCAACACCGTCGGCAAGGACGGCGTGATCACCGTCGAGGAGGGCTCCACCCTCTCGACCGAGCTGGAGATCACCGAGGGTCTGCAGTTCGACAAGGGCTACCTGTCGCCGTACTTCGTCACCGACTCCGAGTCCATGGAGGCGGCGCTCGACGACCCGTACATCCTGCTGCACCGCGACAAGATCGGGTCCATCCAGGACCTGCTGCCGCTGCTGGAGAAGGTGCTCGGCGAGGGCAAGCCGCTCCTGATCATCGCCGAGGACGTCGAGGGCGAGGCGCTGTCCACGCTGGTCGTCAACTCGATCCGCAAGACCGTCAAGGTCGCCGCGGTCAAGTCGCCGTTCTTCGGTGACCGCCGCAAGGCGTTCATGGACGACCTCGCGGTCGCCACCGGCGGTCAGGTCATCAACCCCGAGGTCGGCCTGAAGCTGAACGAGGCCGGGCTCGAGCTGCTGGGCCGCGCGCGTCGCGTCGTCGTCACCAAGGACGCCACCACGATCGTCGAGGGCGCCGGCTCCAAGGCCGACGTCGAGGGTCGTGTCGCGCAGCTCAAGCGCGAGATCGAGGAGTCCGACTCCGACTGGGACAAGGAGAAGCTCCAGGAGCGCCTGGCCAAGCTCTCCGGCGGTGTCGCGGTCATCAAGGCCGGTGCCGCCACCGAGACCGCGCTCAAGGAGCGCAAGCACCGCATCGAGGACGCCGTCGCGGCGACCCGTGCGGCGGTCGAGGAGGGCATCGTCCCCGGCGGCGGTTCCGCGCTGGTGCACGCCGCGGCCGAGCTCGAGGGCGGGCTGGGCCTGACCGGTGACGCCGCGACCGGTGTCGCGATCGTCCGCAAGGCGCTCTCGGCGCCGCTGTACTGGATCGCCGAGAACGGCGGCGACGAGGGCGCGATCGTCGTGTCCCGCGTCGCCGAGGGCGGCTGGGGGACCGGGTACAACTCGGCCACCCGCTCCTACGGCGACCTGATCGCCGACGGCGTCATCGACCCGGTCAAGGTGACCCGGTCGGCGGTGGAGAACGCCGCCTCCATCGCGCGCATGGTGCTGACCACCGAGAGCGCCGTGGTGGACAAGCCGGAGAAGGCCGACCCGGCCCCGGCCGGTGGCCACGGGCACGGTCACGGTCACTGATCCGGTCCGAGCACGACGACGGCGGGCGACCCTCGGGTCGCCCGCCGTTGTGCGTTGCGGGGCAGGAAGTGTGTGCCGTCCGACGGGAGATGGGAGCCCCCGCCGGTCGGGGCTCTCTCAGGCGGTGTGGATCTCCACCGGCTGGACGGTCGCCTCGGCGGCGACCTTGAGCGTGCGGCGCGGACCGCGGATGATCGCGTCCCGCTCGGACTCGGACAGGCCGCCCCAGATGCCGTAGGGCTCGTGCACCTTCAGTGCGTGCTCGCGGCACTGCTGCACCACGGGGCACTCGGAACAGACCTGCTTCGCTCGGGTCTCACGACGGGCCCGGGCGGGACCGCGCTCACCCTCGGGATGGAAGAAGAACGCGCTGTCCATCCCCCGGCAGGCTCCCTCCATCTGCCAGTCGTAGATGTCGGCGACCGGGCCGGGAAGCCTCCGGATGTCCGCCATGTTCGTCACCTGCCTTCGCTATCGAACCTGACGACGCTCAGATTCCCTGGCCATGGCGGCCGCAAACCTGATTCGAGGTGAACGATGGTGCACGTCCGACAGGGTGGTGCATGGCGAGCGCCGTCGGCGGAGGTCCGGGCCCTGCTCGCCGGGGTGGCGACGGACCGGGAGGTGGCCGCGGCGGCGCGCCCGGACGGGCCGGCGGAGCTGCGGTGGGCGGCCGCCGTCGCCCGGGGCGGCTCCGGGCACTACGCGGCCGCGGCCGCGCTGCTCGACGGGGTGCGCCGCGACCCGGCGGCCGGGGTCGTGCCGCGGGCGCACGCCACCGTCACCCGGGCCTCGCACCTGCGCCAGCTCGGCGGGCACCGCGCCGCGGCCGCCCTCGACGGCGCCGCGCTCCGGCTGGTGCTGCCGGGCGCGGGGACCCCGGGCGACCCCGGGCCGTGGGGCCTCGACCGCGCCGCGGCCGTCGCCGACGCGCTGACCGGGCTCGCCGCCGACGCCCTCGGCCGCCTCGACGCCGCGACCGCCGCCGTGCTGCTGCGCCGGGCCGGGCCGTGGTGCGGCCCGCACGGTCACCGCACCCGGGTCCGCCATGGCTGGGTGACCGCGGAGACGGCACTGGTCGCGGGCGACCCGGCCGCGGCGCTCGCCGCCGCCGACGAGGCGCTGGCCGGGGCACGGGCGCTCGGGTCCGCGCGGCACGTGCTCAAGAGCCGCCTGGTCCGGGCGGTCGCCGCCGGGGTGGCGGGGCGGGACCGGGCGGGCGTCGTCGCCGAGCTGGACGCGGTGGCCGCGGACGCGCTCGTACACGGACTGCTACCGCTGCACCGCCCCGCGCTGCTCGCCCGGGCCGACCTCACCGGGCCGGGACCGGGGCCGGACGGGGCACCGGACCCGGCCGGAGGTGGTCCGGATGCCGTACCCGCTCGGCCGTACCGCGGGCGCCGCGGGGCCGATCGGGCGACGCCGGAGGCCGGTTCCGGACCGGTCGTCGGAGCGCGACACGCCGGAGCGTCACCATTCGATACGCGCAGTCGCCGAGCGGATGCGGAGGGTCGCCGACATGCGGTGTTGCACACGGTGAGCGTCCTCTATACGCGAAGTGACCGTAGCGGGCGAGACCTGCTGCGGGAGTAGTGCCCGGAGTCCGGCCCGGACGATGTACCGTACGGACTACTCCATTCGGCGACACTTCACCCACATGACGCTGATGCACGTGGGTCAGAGCGCCGAACGGAGGGCACAAAATCGCCCCGACCGTGTCAAGGTGAGAGTGTCACCCGCCGATTCGGAGGGTGAAGAATCACCCGGCTGCAGGAAGCTGCAGGAAGGAATCGTCGTGACGACGGTACTCATCTGCGACGATCGTCGCAGCGTCCGCGAGGGACTGACTCGCGTCATGTCCGCGGTCCCGGGGGTCCAGCGCATCGACTGCGTCGCCCACGGGGACGAGCTCCTCGCCCGCTACGCCCGCCAGTCCGTCGACGTCGTCCTGGTCGGGACGCAGCGTGCTGTGCCCACCGGGGTGGAGGCCACCCGACGACTGGTGGCCGCCCACCCGCAGGCCAACGTCATCGTCTTCGGAGCCCCGGACGACGCCGGCAGCATCGCCGCCGCCATCGCCGGTGGGGCACGCGGTTACCTGCGCTGGGACGCCTCGCGTCCCGAGCTGGTCGCCGCGCTGGCACACACCCTGGCCAGCACCTCGGTGCCGACCCCGCGCGTCCCCACCGACCCGGGGGTCCAGCTCACCGAGCGCGAGCTCCAGGTGCTGCGCGGGATGAGCCAGGGCAAGAGCAACGGCCAGATCGGCCGCGAGCTCTACCTGTCCGAGGACACCGTGAAGACCCACGCACGCCGGCTGTTCCGCAAGCTCGGCGTCCGTGACCGCGCACAGGCCGTGGCCCACGGCTTCCGGCGCGGCCTGGTGTCCTGACCGGGTCCCCACCCGGAACGGCACGAGAACGCACCACCGAGCGACCGACCCCGAACCGGCCGCTCCACCCCACCCGTCCGCGGGTGGGCATCGTGAGCCGGACCGACCCCCGCGGTCCGGCTCCACGCCCCGGACGTCCCCGTGTCCGGCCCACGCACCCGGGCCGCTGCAGACCCCGCGGCCCGCACCCGGGACACCACGCCCGGGAGATCCGCCCCGACCGGCTCCGGCCGGTCCGGCGCCCCGGTGACGGGACGCCGGTCGTGCTCCCCGCGACCGGACCCCGCCGGGGCCCGCGGCCGCCCCGGCCGAGGCCGACGACGGATCCGCCGGACGCCGTAACCGTCCGCCTCCGATCGGCCCTCGTCCGACGAGCGGTCGGCGGGACGCCGGGAATCGTCACCCGGCGTCCCCCGCGTCCCCGGGGTCACATGCGTCACCGCAGCCCCGCGGCCCCGACGACGACCCGTCCGGATTCCGCGCCGAACCGGGCGCGACCCGCGCCGGGCGGTCCACGGCCGGTGATCGGGCGCGGACGATCTTCACCTCGTCCGGTGACCGCATTCTGCGGTGGGTGACGAACCGCTCGCCGACCGTGGCCGCCCCGTGGACGTGTTCCGGCGCGGCCCCGCGCAACCCGGAACTGTGCACGATCGTCTGATCTGACATGGAGCGACTCCCGTCGGCGAGCCCCGCTCGGATACGGTGGATCCGAGCCGATCTCACCTGCGCGAACGCGGGTTGCCTCCACGATCGGATGACACTGCTGGAAGCTCGTAACGCCTGGGCGGTTCCCCACGATGAGTGAATCAAGAGACGTTCCCGACGAGTGGATCGAAGCGGCCATGGCCGGCGATCGGTCCGCGGTCGAGCGCGTTCTCGCCATGATTCGGCCCCTCGTCGTGCGCTACTGCCGCGCCCGTCTGGGGACCGACCGAGGGTCCGTCTCGGCGGACGATGTCGCCCAGGAGGTCTGCGTGGCCGTGCTCACGGCGTTGCCGGGGTACCGGGTGCAGGGTCGCCCGTTCCTCGCCTTCGTCTACGGCATCGCGTCCCACAAGGTCATCGACGCGCACCGGGCTGCGTCCCGGAACCGCTCCGAACCGATGGCCGACGTGCCGGACCGCATGGAGTCGTCCGACGGCCCGGAGTCCCGGGCCCTGCAGGTGGAACTGTCGGAGGAGATGTCCAAGCTCCTGGAGATCCTTCCGGACAAGCATCGGGAGATCATCGTGTTGCGCGTGGTCGTGGGTCTGTCCGCGGAAGGGACCGCGGCAGCCGTCGGCTCCACCCCGGGCGCCGTCCGCGTCGCCCAGCACCGGGCGCTGGCCCGGCTGAGGAAGATGATGAGTGAGGAGGTGGTCCGGGATGCGTGACCAGGGTCCGCACGGTCCGGGCTTCCCCCCACCGCCCGGTGAGGGCTGGGAGCGCCCGCCCGCACCGGTGACGCGTGGCCGCTTCGGCGAGCCCCGCCCTCCCCGTGCCAACGGCCACACCAACGGCCACTCGCACCCGCTCGGTCACCAGGGCCACCCGGTGCCGTTCGACGGGCGCACCGTCCCGCAGCCGGTCGTGCAGCGGCACGCCGCCCGCGCCGACGAGTGGGACGACCTCGACGGCTTCGAGGACGACGGCCCGATCGACCTCGTCGAGCTCCAGGCCGACGACGAGCTGATCAACGCCCTGTCCTCCGGGCTCGGCGTGTCCGGCCCCGGCCGGCGCGGCTACGACGTCGACGACCACCTGGCCGCGATGCTCTCGTCCTGGAAGGACGAGGTCGACCGCGACCCGATCCCGCAGCTGCTCGACGCCGACGAGGCCGTCCAGATCCTGCAGCCGGCGAAGCCGTCGCGGAAGGTCTCCTTCCTGCGCCCGCTCGTCGCCGCCGCGGCGGTCGCGGCGTGTGCGCTGGCCGTCGTCTCGATCAGCGCGCACGAGGCCCAGCCGGGCGACGCCCTGTGGGGTGTCTCCCGGGTGCTCTACAGCGAGCGCGCCGACCAGGTGCAGGCCGCGACCACGCTGCGCGAGGGCATCGAGCGGGTCAACGCCAAGCTCGCCGCCGGGGACACCGTCGGTGCGCAGCAGGAGCTCGCCGCGCTCGGCCCGCTGGTGGACCGCACCGCCCCGGACCTGCGCAACGACTTCGAGCAGCAGAACCGCTTCCTGAACCAGAAGGTCGCCGAGACCCCGCCGGGCACGCCGACCGACCCGCGGTCGCCGCTGCGCGACGGGACCCCGGCCCCGCCGCCCCCGGTCTCCGAGGGCAACGAGGACACCCCGACGCCGGACCCGCGTCCGTCGCAGGGGACGACCACCCCGGGTGGCACGACCTCGCCGGAGGGCACCACCGACCCGTCCGTGCTGAACGGGCCGGGTGAGACCTCGCCCACGACGTCGCCGTCGCCGTCGGAGACCTCGCCGACGACGGAGGGCCAGGCGGACCCGACGACCCCGACGACGGCGCCCACGACCCGGCCCACCGCGGCCGGGGAGGGGCAGAGCGACCCGACGGACGACACCACCCCGCCGTCGTCGACGACGACCGGCGCGGTGAGCAGCACGCCGAACTGACGCCGTCCGGCACGCAGTACGACGAAGGGCCCCGGAGGATCTCCTCCGGGGCCCTTCGCGTGTGTCGGGGGTGTCGCGCTCAGTCGGCGAGGGTCGCGTCGGCGTACCCGCGGCAGTACTCCCACGTGACGTAGTGCGCCGGGTCCGGGTCGTAGGCCGGCTCGTGCGGCCGCATCCGGCCCTCGTCGAGCAGCTGCTGCAGGCTCGCGCGCAGCAGGTTCCACTCGTGGAAGTGCTGCTCGCCGCAGTCCGCGCAGTCGACGACGATCCCGCGGACGCCACGGCCCGCCAGCAGCGCCTGGTACACGGCCAGGTCCGCCAGGTCGGCCAGGATCTCGCCGCGGTCGGTCTCGTTCAACGGGGGTACCTCGGAGTCACCGGAACCCGGCCACGGGCCGTCACCACGGTCGTCGTAGGCCTGCATCGAGAGCGCAGGGTCATCCGGGTCTCCGGCGAACGGGTCCGGTGGCAGCGCCTCTGGTGACACGGCGTACACGGTACCGGTGCAGGGGGGTCGGGCCCCGGCCCACCCCGGGGTGGTGGACGTACGATGGCGGCCTGCGGCGGGAGCCCGCCGTCAGCGTCGACCGCACCGCCTCGACAACACTGCTTCGACCGCAAGAGGAGCCCCGGAGAGATGACGAGCGAGATGGGCGGCCTGCCGGACAAGTTCGCGATGCTCGGACTGACCTTCGACGACGTGCTGCTGCTGCCCGCCGAGTCGGACGTGATCCCCAGCTCGGCCGACACGTCGAGCCAGGTGACCCGCCGGGTGCGGGTCCAGGTGCCGCTGGTGTCGTCCCCGATGGACACCGTCACCGAGTCCCGGATGGCCATCGCGATGGCCCGCGCCGGCGGTCTCGGCGTGCTGCACCGCAACCTCTCCCCGGACGCCCAGGCGGCCCAGGCCGAGGTCGTGAAGCGGTCCGAGGCCGGGATGGTGACCGACCCGGTGACCTGCAGCCCCGACGCGACGCTGGCCGACGTCGACGCCCTGTGCGCCAAGTTCCGGATCTCCGGCGTGCCGGTGACCGACGAGACCGGCCACCTGGTGGGGATCATCACCAACCGCGACATGCGCTACGAGGTCGACACCGACCGGCCCGTGTCGGAGGTCATGACCCGCGCGCCCCTGGTGACGGCCAAGGTCGGCGTCACCGCGGAGGCCGCGCTGGGCCTGCTGCGCCGGCACAAGCTGGAGAAGCTGCCGATCGTCGACGGCGACGACATGCTGCGCGGCCTCATCACGATCAAGGACTTCAACAAGACCGAGCAGTACCCGCTGGCGACCAAGGACCCGGACGGGCGGCTCGTCGTCGCCGCCGCGGTCGGGGTCGGCGACGACGCCTACGCCCGCTCGATGCAGCTCGTCGAGGCCGGTGTGGACGTCCTGATGGTCGACACCGCGCACGGCCACTCCCGCCGGGTGCTGGAGACCGTCGCGAAGCTGCGCGCCGAGGTCGGCGACCACGTCGACGTCGTCGGCGGCAACGTCGCCACCTTCGAGGGCGCCAAGGCGCTCGTCGAGGCGGGTGCGGACGCGGTGAAGGTCGGCGTCGGGCCGGGCTCGATCTGCACCACCCGCGTCGTCGCCGGGGTCGGCGCCCCGCAGATCACCGCGATCTACGAGGCCACCCGGGCGTGCGCCCCGGCCGGCGTCCCGGTCATCGGCGACGGCGGCATCCAGTACTCCGGCGACGTCGCCAAGGCCATCGCGGCCGGCGCGTCGACGGTCATGCTGGGCTCGCTGCTGGCCGGCACCGCGGAGTCGCCCGGCGAGGTCGTGCTCGTCGGGGGCAAGCAGTTCAAGACCTACCGCGGGATGGGCTCGCTCGGCGCCATGCAGGGCCGTGCCGGTGCCGCGGGCCGGTCCTACTCCAAGGACCGCTACGCCCAGGACGACGTGCTCAGCGAGGACAAGCTCGTCCCCGAGGGCATCGAGGGCCGGATCCCGTTCCGCGGGCCGCTGTCCTCGGTCGTGCACCAGCTCGGCGGCGGGCTGCGCTCGGGCATGGGCTACGTCGGCGCGCAGACCATCCCGGACCTGCAGCAGGCGCGCCTGGTGCGGATCACCGCGGCCGGTCTCAAGGAGAGCCACCCGCACGACATCACGATGACCGTCGAGGCCCCGAACTACGCCGCCCGGTAGTCACGGGGGCCCCAGCACCACCCTGAGCAGCGCCGCTTAGGGTGGTGCTCGTGCGTGACCTCGTGGAGATCGGGATGGGCCGGGAGGCCCGTCGTGCCTACGACCTCGACCAGATCGAGATCGTCCCGTCGCGGCGGACCCGCAGCTCGAAGGCCGTCTCGACGGCCTGGCAGCTCGACGCCTACCGCTTCGACATCCCGCTGATGACCCACCCCACCGACGCGGTGGTGTCGCCGGACTCGGCGGTGCGGATCAGCGAGCTGGGCGGGCTGGGGGTGCTGAACGCGGAGGGCCTCTGGGCCCGGCACGCCGACCCGAAGGGCGCGCTGGAGCGTGTCGTCGCAGCGGCGACCGGCGACGAGCCGGACTCCGCGGTGGCGCTGCTGCAGGAGCTGCACCAGGCCCCCATCCAGCAGGACCTGATCACCGAGGCGCTGCGCCCGCTGCGCGACGGCTCGCACACTGTGGCGGCGCGGGTCAGCCCGCAGCGCGCCCGTGAGCTCACCCCGGCGCTGCTCGCCGCCGGCGTCGAGATCCTCATCGTGCAGGGCACGATCATCTCGGCCGAGCACGTCTCGGACGACGAGCCGCTCAACCTCAAGGACTTCATCGCCGAGCTGGACGTCCCGGTCGTCGCCGGCGGGGTGGGGGACTACCGCACCGCGCTGCACCTGATGCGCACCGGCGCCGCCGGCGTCATCGTCGGGTACGGGCAGTCCACCTCCACCACCACCGACGAGGTGCTGGGGGTCGGGGTCCCGATGGCGACCGCGATCGTCGACGCCGCGGCGGCCCGCCGCGACTACCTCGACGAGACCGGCGGCCGGTACGTGCACGTGATCGCCGACGGCGGCATCGGCACCTCCGGTGACATCGCCCGCGCCGTGGCGTGCGGCGCCGACGCGGTCATGCTCGGCGAGCAGCTCGCCGAGGCCGCGGAGGCCCCCGCGGGCGGGCTGTACTGGACGTCGTCGGCGGCGCACCCGTCGCTGCCGCGCTCGGAGGTCACCGGCCTCGCGCGGTCGGGGCGGACCCTGGAGCAGGTGCTGTTCGGGCCGACCGACAGCCCGTACGGCACGACGAACCTGTTCGGTGCGCTGCGCCGGGCGATGGCGAAGACCGGCTACTCCGACCTCAAGGAGTTCCAGCGGGTCGGGCTGAACCTGCGTACCTGAGTCACCCCTCGGCGGTCACGGCCGCCAGGAACTCCGCGGCCCGCTCCCGCAGCCCGGCCCGTCGCTCGTCGACGGTCGTGCCGGGGGCGGGCTTGAGCGCGGCCGTCGCCGTCTCGACGCGCACGTGCTCGGCGCAGGCCAGGTCGGCGCAGATGTAGGTGCCGACGGTGTCGCCCTGGCGGCCCTTCGCGCCGCGGCGCGGGGCGGCGAACAGCGCGACCCCGCCGACGGTGTGGGTGGTCCGGCACAGCGCGCACATCGCCGCCGCGCGGGCGGCACCGGTGGCGGCGCGCAGCACGACACCGGCCGGGCCGTCGTCGGTGGGGACCAGCAGCACCCCGCGGTCGGGGGCCTTCGGGTCACGCCAGCCGCGGACGTCGTCGAGCAGGTCGAGGTCCAGGTCGCGGACCCACGCGGGCAGGACCATCCGCGTCGCCTCCCCCTTGGAGCAGTTGGTGAGGGCGCGGCGGATCCGGGTCTCGGTCGGGCTGGTCACGGCGGGCCACGCTAGGCGCCCGTCGCGGCGGGGGTCGAGCGGGTTTCGGCGCGGTAGGTTCGACGGCGACGCCGTCGTCAGCCAGGAGGAGCCCGCCGATGAGCCGCCCCACCGCCGGAGCCGCCATGGGCGGTGGACGAGCCTTCGTCGACGCGACCGGGACCCCGGTGCCGCTGCGCGGACCGGTCGTGCGGGTGGTGGCGACCGACCCCCGGGTGGGGGAGCTGCTGCTGGAGCTGGGCGCGCAGCTGGTCGGCTGCGCGGGGACGCTCGACGGCGTCGACCCGGTCGGTGACGACCGCAGCCCGGACCCGCAGGCGGTGCGGGCGCTGCGCCCGGACGCGATCGTCACCGGGACCGCCGACGGCCGGTACGACCTGGCCGACCCGGCCCTGCTCGGACGGCTGCGCGACATCGCGCCGACGGTCGCCGTCGACCTGGGTCGCCGCGCCGCGAGCGCCGCGGACCTGCGGGCGCTGCTCGGGTCGGTGCAGCCGCCGCCGCTGCGCTCGCGCGGGCGACACGAGGACTGAGGCTCAGCCCGCCAGGACGGCGCGGACCCGGTCGGTGACGGCCGTCAGGTCGTCGCGCACCAGGTTCGACTGCGCGGTGAAGACCGACAGCTGCGACGGGTCCAGCGCGAGCGCCCCGGAGGTCCCCGCGGTGGCGGCGGCGGTGCCGTGGTCGAGCAGCGCGGTCCAGGAGGTCTGCGCGACGGCGTCGGGCACGGCGTCGTAGGCCCGCGCGGCGTCGATGGCGGCCTGCAGCCGCCCGCAGGCGACGGCGAGCGACACCGCGTCCTGACGGCCCGCGGCGTCGGCGACGCGGGTGAAGCCGTCGCCGATCGCGGTGAGGTGGGTGAGCCCGCCGTTGTCGCGCCAGGCGGTCATCGCGACGACCGGGTCCCCGGCCCACAGCCCGGTCCCGGCGGCGGACCCGACCAGCGACGCCGCGACGGCCTGCGGCAGCGGCGGGCCCTGCGGCACCGTCGCGCCGGAGGCGGTCACGCTCTGCGGAGTGGGCAGCGGGGAGGTCGCCGACGGGGTCATGATCAGGCCCGCGGCGGCGATCGCCGCGGTGCCGGTGGCGGCGGCGCACAGGAACACCGGCAGGATCCGGGCCCGGAACGCGCGGGCCCGGGGGACGACCGCGGCCCCGGGAACCGGCTCCGCGGACTCCCGGACCGGCTCCGCGACCGCGGGACCGTCGACGGGGGGCGCGGCGGGTGCCTGCGCCGGGGCGACCGGGGCCGGGGTCCCGCCGAGCAGCCCGGTGGTGCCGAGCGCCCCGAGGCCCAGCGCGTCCACCCCGAGCGCGCCGGTGCCGAGCGTGCCGGCGGCCGGGCGGGTCTCCTGCTCCGGCGCGGACCGCTGGGCGGGGACGAGCGGCGCGGCGGTCGTGGTGGTGGCGCCGTCGACGGCCGGGTCGGCGGGGGTGTCGCCGGTGCCGGTGGTGTGGCCGGTCGGGGTGGTGGCCATCGGGGTGCCTCCAGGTCGTACGGTGCCGTCATCCCCCCATCGGAGCAACCGGGCCTCGCCGTTACGCCGCACCACCTGCGGCCGGTGGGGATCATCAGGATCGACGAGACGGTACGGACGGCGGGTGACCTGGATCGCCCGTTTACCCTGGTCGTGTGCAGACCCCGACCGTCCTCGTCGTGGACTACGGCGCCCAGTACGCGCAGCTCATCGCCCGTCGCGTACGCGAGGCGGACGTCTACTCCGAGATCGTGCCCGCCTCCCTGCCCGTCGCCGAGATCGTGGCCCGCGAGCCCGCCGCGGTGATCCTCTCCGGCGGCCCCGCGAGCGTGTACGCCGACGGCGCCCCCGCGGTCGACCCGGCGCTGTTCGAGGCCGGCATCCCGGTGTTCGGCATGTGCTACGGCTTCCAGGCGATGGCCCGCGCGCTGGGCGGCGAGGTCGCCCACGACGGCACCCGCGAGTACGGCCGCACCGAGGTCGCGCTGACCGGC
The DNA here is from genome assembly GCF_020496225.1 of Pseudonocardia sp. ICBG162. Taxonomy (NCBI): domain Bacteria; kingdom Bacillati; phylum Actinomycetota; class Actinomycetes; order Pseudonocardiales; family Pseudonocardiaceae; genus Pseudonocardia; species Pseudonocardia sp. ICBG162. The sequence continues at coordinate 506,237 of NZ_JAHLJD010000031.1, read as the reverse complement.
ACCCCCGGCACGCTGCACGAGGGCCTGCCCCGTACGCACCCGGTGTGGATGAGCCACGGCGACTCGGTGACCGCGGCGCCGGCGGGCTTCACCGTCACCGCGTCGACCGACCGGGTCGCCGTCGCCGCGTTCGAGGACACCGACCGGCGGCTCGCCGGCGTGCAGTACCACCCCGAGGTCGGGCACTCGCCGCACGGCCAGGAGGTGCTGCGCCGGTTCCTGCACGACATCGCGGGCATCCGCCCGTCCTGGACGACGGCGTCGATCATCGACGACACCGTCGAGGCGATCCGCGCCCAGGTCGGCGACGGCCGCGCGATCTGCGGGCTGTCCGGCGGGGTCGACTCCGCCGTCGCCGCCGCGCTCGTCCAGCGCGCCATCGGTGACCGGCTGACCTGCGTGTTCGTCGACCATGGGCTGATGCGGTCGGGGGAGCGCGAGCAGGTCGAGAAGGACTTCGTCGCCGCCACCGGTGCGACGCTGCACGTCGCCGAGGCCGCCGACCGGTTCCTCGACGCGCTCGCCGGGGTCACCGAGCCCGAGCAGAAGCGCAAGATCATCGGCCGGGAGTTCATCCGGGTCTTCGAGACGGCCACGGCGGAGGTCGTCGCCGACCACCACGTCGGGTTCCTGGTCCAGGGGACGCTCTACCCGGACGTCGTCGAGTCCGGCGGTGGCGACGGCACCGCGGTGATCAAGAGCCACCACAACGTCGGCGGTCTGCCCGACGACATCGAGTTCGACCTGGTCGAGCCGCTGCGCGCGCTGTTCAAGGACGAGGTCCGGATGGTCGGCGCCGAGCTGGGGCTGCCCGAGGTCATCGTCGCCCGCCAGCCGTTCCCCGGCCCCGGCCTGGGCATCCGCATCATCGGCGAGGTCACCCGCGACCGGCTGGAGACGCTGCGGGCCGCGGACGCGATCGCCCGCGAGGAGCTGACCGCCGCCGGGCTGGACCGCGAGATCTGGCAGTGCCCGGTGGTGCTGCTGGCCGACGTCCGCAGCGTCGGCGTGCAGGGCGACGGCCGCACCTACGGCCACCCGATCGTCCTGCGCCCGGTGTCCAGCGAGGACGCGATGACCGCGGACTGGACCCGGCTGCCCTACGACGTCGTCGAGCGGATCTCCACCCGGATCACCAACGAGGTGTCCGAGGTCAACCGGGTCGTCATCGACGTCACGAGCAAGCCCCCGGGCACCATCGAGTGGGAGTGACCGGGGCCTGACGTAACAGGGGCGGGGCCGATGTCTCGGCCCCGCCCCGGCCAGCCCGGGCCTCGCGGTGTCCGACCCCCGTCGGACACCGCTGCCACGCGGGCGGCGGCGGGTCCGGCGGTGCTCCCCAGCCCGCCGGCTCCCGTGATGACCCTTTAGTCGTCCGATGTGGCCCGGGAGTTACGCACACTCGCCATCAGGAATGCGATCCCCGCCACAACGGCGGTCCCGGCGAGCACCCAGCGCAGGTCGACGACCTCCCACGGGGCGATCCCGAGGACCCCGCAGACCGCCACCAGCAGCGACAGGACCCCGGCGACGAGGGCGAACGGGTCGGCGCGACGGGCGAGCGAGCTATCCACGGGTGACCTCCACGGTTCCCAGCTCGGCCCGCAGGTCGAGCTCCAGCACCCGGCCACCGGGTCCGTCCGGGCCGGGGTCGTTCACGGTCAGGTCCACGTCCTGCCCGGTGCGGGTCTGCCCGTCGACGGTCAGGTCGCCGGTGCCCACCGAGCCGCGGACGAGCAGGTCGGCGTCCCGCGGGACCCGGATCTCCACCGCCCCCGCGCCGACCTCGGCCCGGGTGCGGACGGGCCCGGTCGCGCCGGGCGTCGCGGCGAGGTCGAGGCGGGTCAGGTCGAGCTGGACCGTGCCGGTGCCGCGCCGGTACTCCGGGGCGAGCTCGGCGACGGTCGCGGGGGCCGCGACGGTCTCCCCGATGCCATCGCGCACGGCCCATCCGTCGGGGCCGACGGCGTCGTTGAGCGGGATGGTGGCCGCCGTGACGAGCGCGAGCAGCACCGCGAACGGCACCAGCCAGCGTCCGGCGCGCCGCAGCGCACCGACGACCAGCCCGATCCCGACGACGGCGAGCGCGGCCCCCGGGACGGCCGAGGCCGGCACCGCACCCGGCGCGGCCAGGGCGAGCACCCCCACCATCCCGGCGACGACGAGCGACACGGCCAGCGTGATCGGTGTGAGCTTCGAGCGGGGCGCCGGGGGCGGACCCGGCTCCGGGCCCGGTTCGGGCAGGTCCCAGGCGAACGGCGCGGCGCCGAGCGGGTCCCAGGCCGGTGGCGTCACCTGCGCCACGGTGGGGGCGTGCGGGTCCGCGACCCACGGCACCACGGGTGTCGGCGACGCGGCGGCCTCCCGGGCCCCGGGCCGGTTCCCCCGGGTCACGTGCAGCGCGACGAGCAGCGCGACGGTGACGACGGCGGGGATGACGCGGTCGGCGGACAGCACCAGCGGGACCGCCAGCAGAGCGGCCAGGACCAGCAGCGTCACCGACAGCACGGAGGACGGTCCGCTGCGCGGCGGGACCGGGCTGCCGGGCGGGCCGGCGTCCGGCAGGACCGCGCAGCCCGCCAGGTAGAGCGGGATGCCGGGGCCGACGATCGCGGCGACGACGAACCCCACCCGGACCAGCGTCGGGTCGATCTCGTAGCGGCGCGCGATCGCGGCGGAGACCCCGGCGAGCTTGCGGTCGTCGCGCGGACGCAGGGGCCGGGAGTCCCACATGTCGCGCATGGTGTTCCGGGCCGTCGCCGTCGCCGACGGTGGTCGGCCGCTCCCGGGCAGCTGCGTCTGGTTCATGGCGTCGAGCCTGCCGTCCGGGCGGGCCCCGGCGTCTCGGGGACAACCCCGAGACGACCCCGGTCCCGATCCGGAGGGGATCCGGCGCGGGTCGTGTGACGATGGGGTCGTGAACAGCTCGGACCCCTCGACCGGTACCGCACCGGGGTCGGCGGACGCGCCGACGCGGCCCACCGCCGCTCCGTGGGCGGCCCCGTCGCACGGTGTCGCGCTGCCCGGCACCGCGCTGCCCGGCGCCGCCGCACCCGGGGGGGGGGCGACCGGGCCCGGGGCGGCCGTGTCCGGAGCTGCCGAGCCCGGGGCCGACGGGGGACCGGGGCCGACGGTGCCCGTGCCCGCCGGCCCGGTGCCCCCGCCGCCAGGCGGCACCGTCCCCCCGCGGCCGGCCGGCCCGGTACCGCCGCGCCCCGGTGCGCGCGTCCCGCTGACCCGGCGCCGCTCCGGCCGGATGGTCGGCGGCGTCGCGGGCGGGGTGGCCGACCACCTCGGCGTCGACGTCCGGTGGATCCGGGCGGCCTTCGTCGCGCTGACCCTGCTCGGCTGGGCGGGGGTGCTGGCCTACGGCCTGCTGTGGGTGTTCCTGCGGCAGGAGGCCGCCGTCGTCGAGCGGACCGTCACCCGGTCCGAACGGCTGCAGGCCGCCGGGCTGGTGACGCTGGGGCTGGGGTTGTCGCTGGTCGCGGCGACCTCGGGCTCGGCCGTGCTCGGCTGGATCGCCGGCCCGCTGGGGCTGGCGACGGTCGGTGCGGCCGTCGTGTGGCGGGAGGCCGACGAGGCGCAGCGACGGCGGTGGGCGCGCGACGCCCGCAGCCGCGTCACGGGCGGTCGTGCGGCGCTGGCCCGCACCGTGCTCGGCGCCGCGCTCGTCCTGACCGGGCTGGCGGTGTTCCTGCTCGGCAACCTGGACCTGAGCCAGGTGCGGTTCGGGATCCTCGCGGCGTTGGCGACGCTGCTGGGCGTCGCGGTGCTCACCGTCCCCTGGTGGGTACGGCTGGTGCGCGACCTCGGCGAGGAGCGCCGGGCCCGCGCGGTCGCCGCCGAGCGCGCCGAGATCGCCGCGCACCTGCACGACTCGGTGCTGCAGACCCTCGCGCTGATCCAGCGCCAGTCCGGCGACCCGCGCGAGGTGCAGCGGCTGGCCCGCGGCCAGGAGCGGGAGCTGCGTGCCTGGCTCTACGGGCCGGGCGGGCGCGCCCGGGGCGGCAGCGGCACCCCGGACGCGGTGGAGACGCTGCTGTCGGCGGCGATCACGCGCGTCGCGGGCGAGGTGGAGGACACCTACGCGGTGGCCGTCGGCCCGGTGCTGGTCGGTGACGCCGAGCTCGACGACGACCTGCGCGCCCTGGTGCTGGCGGCGCGCGAGGCGATGGTGAACGCGGCGAAGCACTCGGGGACGTCCGAGGTCGACGTCTACGTGGAGGTCGAGCCGGCCTCGGACGAGGGTCCGGGCGCGGCGGAGGTGTTCGTGCGTGACCGCGGCACCGGTTTCGACCCGGACGCGGTGTCCGACGACCGGCACGGCCTCGCGGACTCGGTGCACGCCCGGATGCGCCGCCACGGCGGCACGGTCCGGATCCGCACCGGGGCCGGCGAGGGTACGGAGGTGCGGCTGTCGATGCCGCTGACGGAGAAGGAGACGGCATGACCACCGCCGACGTGCCGGGGACCCCGACCGGTCCGGACGACACCGGTATCCGGGTCTACCTGGTCGACGACCACGCGTTGTTCCGGTCCGGCGTGCGCGCCGAGCTGGACCGCGGCGACGGGCGCAGCCCCGTGCTGGAGGTCGTCGGTGAGGCGGGCTCCGTCGACGAGGCGGTGGCCGGCGTCGGGCACCTCGCGCCGGACGTGGTGCTGCTCGACGTGCACATGCCCGGCGGCGGGGGCGCGGAGATCCTGCGCCGGGCGCGCGCGGCGGGCACGGAGGCGGTGTTCCTGGCGCTGTCGGTGTCCGACGCCGCCGAGGACGTCATCTCGGTGATCCGGTCCGGCGCCCGCGGCTACGTCACGAAGACGATCTCGGGCCGGGACCTCGCCGACGCCGTGCGACGCGTGCGGGCCGGCGACGCGGTCTTCTCACCACGCCTGGCCGGGTTCGTGCTGGACGCGTTCTCCGACCGGCCGGGTGCGGCACCGCCGGTGGACCCGGAGATCGACCAGCTGACCAAGCGGGAGCGGGACGTGCTGCGGCTGCTGGCCCGCGGCTACGCCTACAAGGAGATCGCGAAGGAGCTGTTCATCTCGGTGAAGACGGTGGAGACCCACGTGTCGAGCGTGCTGCGCAAGACGCAGACGTCGAACCGGCACGAGCTGTCCCGCTGGGCTTCCGACAGGAGGCTCGTGTAGGTCGCGCAGCAACCGGGGCGTGCCGGAAGGACGCCGACACGGCCCCGGTCCCCGCGTGTGCAGGGACCGGGGCCGTCGTCGTCGTGGGTGGGGCGTCAGCCGCCCAGCAGCCCGCCCGCGCCCTTCGTGACGCCGCCGAGCACCCCGCCGACCGGCTCGGTCACGCCGGACAGGGCGCCCCCGACCGGCTCGGTCACCGTGCCGACCACCTGCCCCACGGGCTTCGTGACGGCCTGCAGCGGCTGAGTGGCCTCCGAGGACGAGGAGCCGGTGTCCTCGGTGGCCTTCTTCGCGGAGGTGTCGAGGAGCCCGGTGACGGGCTCGGCGGCCTTCAGGACCGGGCCGGTGAGCGGCTCGGTGCTCTTGAGGACGGGCTCGGTGACCGGCGACAGCGCGCCGAGCACCGGCGTCGTCACCGGCTCGAGGGTGTCGGTGAGGGGCCGGGTGACGGGCTTGAGCGCGTTCGTCACCGGGCGGACGGCCTCGGTCACGGGGGACACGGCACCGCCGAGGGTCTTCCCGACCGGTGCCGCGGCCTGCGCGACCGGGGCGACGACGCCGCCGACGGCGTCCCCGACCGGGCGGACGTTCTCGGTGACGTCCTGGATCGGGCCGGTGCTGGTCCCGCCGCGCGACGGCGGCGTGCCGGTCACGGGCTCGAGGATGTTGCCCGCGGACGGCCGGTCCGGGTTGTTGATGGGGGCGACGATCGGGGCGAGCGGCGAGCCCGTCCCGCCGGAGCCGCGCGGCGCCGGGACCGTCGGCGACGACGGGGACCCGGTGCCCGGGTTCCCGGTCGAGGGCGAGGTGGGCGTGCGGGGCGCGGGGACCGCGACGGCGGGCCCGGCGGCGGTGCCCGGGGTGCGGCCCGCCGCGACGGCCTGCGCCGGCTGCTGCGGACCGAAGGCGACGGCCATCCAGTCGGTGGCGCCGGGGGCGGTGGCGGGCGCGTCCGGCAGCGGCGTGCTCAGTGCCACGTTCGCCGGGAGGTACTGGGCGGGCAGCGTGTCCGGGGTGTCGCCCGCGGTGGGCAGGCCGAAGCCGGGGAACAGCCCGTCGGCGGCGGCGCGCGCGTCGGAGTTCTCGGTGCCGACGCCGTTGTAGAGGGCCGCGCCGAGCACGGAGCCCGCGGCGAGCAGCGCGCCGGCGACCACACCGGCGCGACGACGCCCGGACACCTGGCGGCCGGTCCAGCCGTCGGCGCCGGCCGCGGCGCGGGGCTGCGGGAGGTCGATGTCCGGCCAGCCGCCCGGGGCACCCGCGGCGGCGATGTCTCCGGCCGAGGCGGCGTCGGCGGACGCACCCTCGGCCACCGGGGGACGCCCCTCGCGGCGCAGCAGGTCACCGACGGACAGGACGGGCCCGGTGAGCGGACCCGCACCGTCGGAGGAGGCGTGGGACGCACGCGAGTGACGCGCCAGCAGTTCGGCGACGCTCACCACGTCGCGGGGCCCGGTGGCGCCGGGGGCGCCGGGGAGCGGGGCTCCGGCAGGTGTGTCGGTCACGGCCGCACGTCCTCCTTCGGGTCATTTCGACCCGGGAAGATGTACCGGAAAGAGCCCTTGAACCCCAAGTGATCACACTCCGCTCGTCGCAGGTCACCCGATCGGGTGGTTCCCGTTCATCGGCCGTATCCGACCGCTCGACCTGCTCGTTGCCTCGCAAGGCAACCACTGCGCAAGGGTGCCCCGACCTGAACCCCAGGTGGGGCCCGTGCGGGTGTGTCGCCCTGTGTACTGCGCGTGAATCGCCGAACGGTCGTCACCTCGACGCCGGTCGCGGGATGCGACCGGGTATCGCACGAGGATCAGCGGCCGCCGAGACGCCCGCGGCCCAGCCGCAGCAGCATCATCGCCAGCTCGCGGCCCTCGGGGCCGAGGTCGGCGAACCGGTCCAGCACCGCCATCTCGCGGCTGTAGACGATGCGCGGCCCGCCCGCGGCCATGCGGGCGGCGCCGATGCGCTTCGAGACCTCGGTGCGGCGGAGGATCGCGTCGAGGATCTCGGCGTCGAGCCGGTCGATCTCCCGGCGCAGCTGGTCGATCTCGGGATCGGCTCCGGTGCGCACCTCGGTGCTCGTGCCGGAGCTCGGCTGCGGGGCTGCGGGGTCGGTCACGGTCATGGTCTCCTCGTCTCGGTCACGGGCCGTCGGGACCGAGGACATGCGAACGCCCCGGGTCCGTCGGACTCCGGGGCGTGCGGGTGGCGTCTGGGCTCAGACGGGCGGCGCAGCGGGAACCGGGGTCCGGTACCCGTAGCGAAATCGCCTGTCGTGTGCCACGCCGCGAGTGTAGACCACCCGGCGCACCGGGCCGCCGTGGTTTCCGGGGACCGGCGACGCCGGAGCGGGGTTGTCGGACCCCCGGCGTACCGTGTTCGACACGATGAGTGCGCTGTTCGAACTCCCCGGAACGGGCCCCGCCGCCGCCGCCGAGCCGACGACGGCCCAGGGCCGCCGCCTGCTCGAAGGCCTCAACGACCGCCAGCGCGAGGCCGTGACGCATGCGGGTTCGCCGCTGCTGATCGTCGCCGGCGCGGGGTCGGGGAAGACCCGGGTGCTCACCCACCGGATCGGCTGGCTGCTCGCCGAGCGCGGGGTGCACCCCGGCGAGGTCATGGCGATCACCTTCACCAACAAGGCCGCGGCCGAGATGAAGGAGCGCGTCGACGCCCTCGTCGGGCGCCGCTCCGGGCCGATGTGGGTGTCCACCTTCCACTCCATGTGCGTACGGATCCTCCGGCGCGAGGCCAAGCACCTCGGCGTGCGCAGCGCCTTCTCCGTCTACGACGCCGACGACACCCGCCGCCTCGTCGGCATCGTCGGCCGCGACCTGGAGCTGGACCCGAAGAAGTTCGCCCCGCGCGCCCTGGCCGCCCAGATCTCCAACCTGAAGAACGAGCTGGTCTCGCCGGACGAGGCCGCCGAGCGCGCCGCCACCGACCACGAGCGGCGCATCGCCGAGGTCTACGGCGTCTACCAGTCGCGGCTGCGCCAGGCGAACGCGTTCGACTTCGACGACCTGATCATGGAGACGGTCTCGCTGCTGGACCGGCTGCCGGCCGTCGCCGAGTACTACCGGCGCCGCTTCCGGCACGTCATGGTCGACGAGTACCAGGACACCAACCACGCCCAGTACGAGCTGGTCCGCCAGCTCGTCGCCCCGGCCACGGCGAACGGGCGCCCCGGCGAGCTGTGCGTCGTCGGTGACTCGGACCAGTCGATCTACGCCTTCCGCGGCGCGAACATCCGCAACATCATCGAGTTCGAGCAGGACTTCCCGGACGCGCGGACCATCCTGCTGGAGCAGAACTACCGCTCGACCCAGACGATCCTGTCCGCCGCGAACGCGGTGATCGCCCGCAACCCGGAGCGGCGGGACAAGCGGCTGTGGTCCGACTCGGGCGACGGCGAGCGCGTCGTCGGCTACGTCGCGGACAACGAGCACGACGAGGCGTCGTTCGTCGCCCGCGAGATCGACCGGCTCGTCGACACCGGCGAGTACCGCAACTCCGACATCGCGGTGTTCTACCGGACCAACAACCAGTCCCGCGTCTTCGAGGACGTGTTCCTGCGGGTCGGGCTGCCCTACAAGGTCGTCGGCGGGGTGCGCTTCTACGAGCGCCGCGAGATCCGCGACGCGCTGGCCTACCTGCGGGTGCTGTCCAACCCGGAGGACACGGTCAGCCTGCGCCGGATCCTCAACGTGCCCAAGCGCGGCATCGGGGACCGGGCCGAGGCCGTCGTCGCCGAGTACGCCGAGCGCGAGCGCACCTCGTTCGCCCGCGCGCTGCGCGCCGCCGCCGAGGAGCCGCAGCGGCTCCCCGCCCTGGCGACCCGCTCGCAGAAGAACATCGCCGGGTTCGTGCGGATGCTCGACGAGCTGCGCGAGCTCGTCGAGCGCGGCGACGACACCGCCGAGGTCCTCGAGGCCGTCTACGCGCGCACCGGCTACCTGGAGGAGCTGCAGGCGTCGGAGGACCCGCAGGACGGCACCCGGATGGACAACCTCGCCGAGCTCGTCACGGTGGCGCGGGAGTTCGCGGGGGACGCCGCCGTCGCGGACCTGGCGTCGGACGGCGGGGCCGCGATCGGGTCCGGCGAGGCGCCCGACGGCGCTGCCCCCGAGGGCGAGGCCGACACCTACGACGACACCCCCGCCGGTGTCCCGGAGCCCGGCTCGCTGGCCGCCTTCCTGGAGCGGGTCGCGCTCGTCGCGGATGCGGACTCCATCCCCGACGACGACTCCGGCGTGGTCACGATGATGACCCTGCACACGGCGAAGGGCCTGGAGTTCCCGGTGGTCTTCCTGACGGGCTGGGAGGACGGGATCTTCCCGCACCTGCGCACCCTCGGGGACCCGAAGGAGCTCGCCGAGGAGCGCCGGCTGGCCTACGTCGGGATCACCCGCGCGGAGAAGCGGCTCTACCTGTCCCGGGCGATCGTGCGGTCCGCGTTCGGGCAGCCCAGCACCAACCCGGCGTCGCGCTTCCTCGACGAGGTGCCCCCGTCGCTGCTCGACTGGCGGCGCACCGAGGAGCAGCTCGCCGCACAGCGGCCGTCGGCGCCGGTGGGGCGGTTCGGGTTCGGGAAGCGGCCGCAGGCGACCGACCGCGGGAGCTGGAAGGTCCCGGAGCGGTCGCTGAACAACCAGTCGCTGCACCTCGACGTCGGGGACCGGGTCAACCACGACAAGTACGGCCTGGGCACCGTCGTCGCGGCCGACGGCATCGGCCCGCGCGCGACGGTGACGATCGACTTCGGCTCGGGCGGGACGGTCCGGCTGATGCTGATCGGCGGCGTCCCGATGCAGAAGCTGTAGACCTCAGTCGTCGTCGCGGTCCTGCGCCGCGGCCTCGGCCGGGGTCAGCACCTTCACCGACCCGAACGCCCCGACGACGTGCACGTCCACCGTCCGGTCACCCGGCGCGGCGCACGCCGTCGGGCAGGTGGTCGAGCCGAACACGGTGAAGCCGGAGACGTCCGCCCGGGTGCCCTCGGGCACCACGACCTCGACCGAGCCGAACAGCAGCACCCCGCCCACCCGCGGGGCATCGGTCTGGACCCCGATCGTGCGGGACCCGAACACCGTCACGCCGTCGGTCACCGGCAGCACCTGCGACCCGCCCCAGACGGCGGCGACGACCAGCGCGGCCGTGGCGAGGAGCCCGCCGGCACGCCGCCCGGCGGCCGCGGCGAACTCGCCGGCCGGTGCCGGAGCCGGGAGGGCCGTGGTCGGCGCCTGCTCGACGGCGGCGGTGGGCGCCCCGGCGGTGTCGGCCGGGAGGTCGCGGGTCAACGGCTCCAGGTCGGCGCGGGTGCGGGCCGCCCAGGCCTTCGCCGAGCGTTCCTCGTACTCGGGCAGGGACAGCCGTCCCTCGCCGTGCGCGCGCTGCAGCCTGGCGTCGACCGCCCGTCGCTCGCCGTCCCCCACCCGGTACACCGACTCGTCCGCCACCCGGCCATTCTGGACCGTCCGGGCGGACCGGGGGAGCGGCGCCCGCCGATCAGGCGTCGCGCGAACCCGTCGCGGCGGTGACGTCGAGGCCGCGCGCAGCCAGCCACGGCAGCGGGTCGATCTTGGTGCCGTCCGGCTCCCACACCTCGAGGTGCAGGTGCGGGCCGGTGGACTGGCCGCGGTTGCCGACCTCGGCGATCTCGTCGCCGGCCTTGACCTGCTGGCCCTCCTGCACGAACGACCGGTTGATGTGGCCGTAGACGGTGCTGGTGCCGTCGGGGTGCTTGAGCACCACCCACATCCCGAAGCCGCTGGCGGGGCCGGACTTCTCCACGACACCGTCGGTCAGGGCGAAGATCGGGGTGCCGATCGGGGCGGCGAGGTCGATGCCCTTGTGCTGCACGCCCCAGCGGGCGCCGAAGCCGGAGGTGAACCGACCGGCCGTCGGCATGACCAGGGCCTCGCCGTTGTACATGACCGCCTTCGGGGCGCCGTGCGACATCGCGGTCGTCACGGCCCGCTCCAGCTTGGCGGCCTCGCGGCCCATCCGGGCGGCCTTCGTCAGGTTGGCGACGTCGACCTTCGAGGTGGAGTCCAGGTCGGGCAGCGACGCGGCCTGCGCGCTGAGCTGCTCGCCGCCGATCGCGGAGGTGTCCATCGGGGCGGTCGTGTCGGCCGGGCGGGTGTCGCTGGACACCGGCAGCATCGCCGAGGCGGCGAGCCGGGCGTAGGCCTCCTCGACCGAGGCCTCACCGCCCCAGCCGGGCACCCCGAGGGCTCCGGCGACCGTCTGACCGGCCGCGACCAGGGCACCTCCGGCCGCCGCGGCCACGGTCACACGGGTACGCGAGACCATCGGCGGGGGAGCCGGGAGCGCCGGGAGCCGGTGACCGGCCGGCGGCACAGGGGGAGCGTGCCGGGCCGGGCCTCCGGTCGCGTGGCGCCGCTGGGGAAGCGGTGGCGCGACAAGACTGCCCTTCTGGTGTTCAGGGCGCCGCGGGCCGTTCGGCGGTGATCGTCGGAGTGGGGGCTCCGTCGGGGGATGGCGTCGTTCGGGACGACACCGATCACCGTGACCGGTCCGTGACGTGGACAACGCGACGGTAACCCGGGCCCCGCCGAGCGGCAACGGCGGCCCGCCGCGCGGTTGCGGACGGTCGTGGATCATCGGCGACCGGTCGGGCGGTCGGCGACGCGACGGCGAACGGAGGATCCCGTTCCCCCGCCCGGATCGGACGCTCAGGCGCCTTCGGCTGTGTTCATGCGCCTTCGGCGGTGTGCCGGCCGACCAGCCGCAGCGACCCGCGCAGCCGCCGGTCGCGCACCCGGTCGTGCTCGCGGCGCTCCGCCTCCCCGCGGGCCAGCGTGCTCGCCACGAAGTGCACGGTGCGCCGGTCCACCGGCAGCGCGAGATGGCCCACGTCGTCGAGCTCCAGCTCGGTGACGTCGAGGTCCGGGTGGCGCAGCCGGGAGTTCCGCTGCGGGACGATGATCTCGTCCATCCGCGACCAGACCACCAGGAAGCGGGTCCGGCAGCCGGGGGCCGGTTCGTCCAGCTCGCGCAGGATCGCCGAGCCGGGGCAGAGCTGGCGGCACAGCGGCAGCGGCGCGATCCGGGCCAGGTTGCTGCCCGAGTGCGGGCTGCCGAGCGTCGCCAGGGTGTCGACGACGGCGTCGCCCCCCATCCGCTGCACGTAGTAGCGGGCGATCACCCCGCCGAGGGAGTGTCCGACGATGTGCACCCGGTCCGACCCGGTGGCCTCGCGCAGCCGTTCGACGTGGCCGCGCAGCTCGTGCGCCGCGGTGCGGACGTCGTCGGTGAACAGGCTGTAGTTGATGGCGTGCACCACCCCGAAGCCGCGCCGGCGCAGCTCGTGGGCGAACACGGTGAACACCGAGCGGTTGTCCATGATCCCGTGGACCAGCAGGATCGGCGTCCCGGCGGCGGTGGGGTCGGCGACGACCAGGCTGCGCTTGACCGGCGGCAGGCTGTCGGTGCGCCAGTGGCCCTGCGGCCGGACGGTCTCCTCGGCCAGCCCGATCGGGTACAGCGCGAGGTGCGCGGCCAGCCAGGCGCCCTCCAGCGCCAGCCCGCGCAGCCCCGCACGCGAGGTGAAGGTCCGCGCGGCGTAGCCCGCCGCCTGCCCGAGATCGGACGTCGCGGCCGTCACTGTCGACAGCGCCCCGTCGGCGATCGCGCGCAGGCGAGCGCCTCCGGGTAGCGACGTCGCCATGTCCGAAAGGTAAGGCAGGTCACAGGATTCCGCTGTGTCGCGGGACGATCGGTGGCCCCGATCACTCGGTCGGTCGATCTGAATCGAGCACTGCGCCGACGGGGTGACAGCGGTCACCGGCCCAGGTCAGGACCGGTGCGCGCGGCGTGGCTAGGCTCCCCGACGCAGCATCACCGACGTCCGCGACCGCTGCCGCCCGCCACCTGTGCGGGGCGCGCCCGGAGAACGAGCCGGGGTCGCGCCGGTCGCGGCGAGAGCGAAGTGGAGCGGGAGAGCCGAGTGGACCTCTACGAGTACCAGGCGAAGGACCTCTTCGCCGCGCACGGAGTCCCGGTGCTGCCGGGCCGGACCGTGGACAACGCCGCCGACGCGGCGGCCGCGGCGGCCGAGCTGGGCACCGCCGTCGTGGTCAAGGCACAGGTCAAGACCGGTGGTCGGGGCAAGGCCGGCGGCGTGAAGCTGGCCGAGAACGCCGACGAGGCCAAGGAGAAGGCCGAGGCCATCCTGGGCCTCGACATCAAGGGCCACACCGTGCACCAGGTCCTGGTCACCGAGGCCAGCGACATCGCCGAGGAGTACTACTTCTCCTTCCTGCTGGACCGGTCCAACCGCACCTTCCTGGCCATGTGCTCGGCCGAGGGCGGCATGGAGATCGAGCAGCTGGCCGTCGAGCGCCCGGACGCGCTGGCCCGGATCGCCATCGACCCGATCGCCGGTGTCGACAAGGCCAAGGCCGACGAGATCGTCGCCGCGGGCAAGATCCCGGCCGCCGTCGCCGACGAGGCCGCGAACGTGATCGTGAAGCTCTGGGAGACCTTCGTCTCCGAGGACGCGACGCTGGTCGAGGTCAACCCGCTGGTCCGTGACCCGCAGGACAAGGTGATCGCCCTCGACGGCAAGGTCACCCTGGACACCAACGCCGACTTCCGGCACCCGCAGCACGCGGACCTGGTCGACGAGCGCACCGAGAACCCGCTCGAGGCGAAGGCCAAGGCCAAGGGCCTCAACTACGTCAAGCTCGACGGCGGCCAGGTCGGCATCATCGGCAACGGCGCGGGGCTCGTCATGAGCACCCTCGACGTCGTCGCCTACGCCGGCGAGGCGCACGGCGGGGTCAAGCCCGCCAACTTCCTCGACATCGGCGGCGGCGCCTCGGCGCAGGTCATGGCCGACGGCCTGGACGTCATCCTGGGCGACGACGAGGTCAAGAGCGTCTTCGTCAACGTCTTCGGCGGCATCACCGCGTGCGACGCGGTCGCCAACGGCATCGTCGAGGCCCTCAAGATCCTGGGCGACGACGCGACCAAGCCGCTGGTCGTCCGCCTGGACGGCAACAACGTCGAGGAGGGTCGTCAGATCCTCGCCGACGCGAACCACCCGCTCGTCACCGTGGTGGGCACGATGGACGACGCGGCCGCCAAGGCCGCCGAGCTCGCGAACGCTGGAGCCTGAGACATGTCGATCTTCCTCAACGAGAACAGCAAGGTCATCGTCCAGGGCATCACGGGCGGCGAGGGCACCAAGCACGCCACCAAGATGCTCGCCGCCGGGACGAACATCGTGGGTGGTGTGAACGCCCGCAAGGCCGGGACCACGCACAGCATCGGCGACAAGGACGTCACCGTGTACGGCACGGTGGAGGAGGCGATCAAGGAGACCGGCGCCGACGTGTCGGTCATCTTCGTCCCGCCGAAGTTCGCCAAGGACGCCGTGATCGAGGCCATCGACGCCGAGATCCCGCTGGCCGTCGTCATCACCGAGGGCATCCCGGTGCACGACTCGGCGTACTTCTGGGCGCACGCGGTCGCCACCGGCAACAAGACCCGGATCATCGGCCCGAACTGCCCCGGCATCATCTCGCCCGGCAAGTCCAACGCGGGCATCATCCCGGCGAACATCGCCGGCGCGGGCCGGATCGGCCTGGTGTCGAAGTCCGGCACGCTGACCTACCAGATGATGTACGAGCTGCGTGAGTTCGGCTTCTCCACCGCCATCGGCATCGGCGGCGACCCGGTCATCGGCACCACCCACATCGACGCCCTCGAGGCGTTCGAGGCGGACCCCGAGACCGAGGCCATCGTGATGATCGGTGAGATCGGTGGCGACGCCGAGGAGCGCGCCGCGGACTTCATCAAGGCCAACGTCACCAAGCCGGTCGTCGGCTACGTCGCGGGCTTCACCGCCCCCGAGGGCAAGACGATGGGCCACGCCGGCGCGATCGTGTCCGGCTCGGCCGGTACCGCGCAGGCCAAGAAGGAGGCCCTCGAGGCCGCCGGTGTCAAGGTCGGCAAGACGCCGTCCGAGACCGCCGCGCTGATGAAGGAGATCCTCTCCGCCTGATCGGAGAGCGGATCGCACGTCCGACGCGCGGGCCCCGGGAACTTCCCCGGGTGCCCGCGCGTCGTGCTGTGTGCACCAGGTGCGCCTCACCCGGCCGTGTCGGGGGCATCGGCTAGCGTGCGGTGCAGCGAGTCCATCCGTCGCACGGGAGTGGTCGTCATGTCGAGCAACGAGCCCGGGGCCGTCCCGGCTCCGGAGCAGGCCGCGCCCGCTCCGACGGTGCGGATCGCCGTCCTGGCGGGGGCCGTGCTGGCCCTGCTGGCGCTGGTCCTGACCTTCTTCGACGTCACGACCGGGCTGTTCCCGGTCGCGATGGTCGTCGCCGGTGGCGTCGCGGGAGCCCTCACCCTGCTGCCCGGCACCGGGCGCACCCTGGTCGCGGGCGTGGTCCTGTCGACGACGGGGGCGCTGACGATGCTGCTGCTCCTGGCCGGCACCGGCACCGGGGCGATCGGCGGCACGCTCGGCTGGGTCGTGTTCGTGGTCGCGCTGCTCGCCGCCGCCGCACTGCTCTACGCCCAGCTCCTCCTGTCCGGCGTCGTCTCCGCCCCCGCGCCGCGGGCGCAGCGCCCGTCGCACGTCGGGCAGCCCGGCTGGGGGCCCGGCCAGGTCCCGCCGGGACAGCAGCCGCCCTGGATGCCGCAGCAGCCCTACGGCGCGGGCCAGCCGGGTGCCGCGGCCCCGTACGGCGCGGCCTCCGGTGCGACGCCCTACGGCGCGGACCCCTACGCCTCGGGCCAGTACGGCGTGAGCCCCTACGCCGCCCAGCCCGGCGCGGCCCCGTACGCCCCCGGCCAGCCCGGTGCGGGCCAGTACGGCGCGGGGCAGCCCGGTGCGGGACAGCACGGTGTCGCCCAGCCGGGCGCCGGTCAGTACGGCGCCGGTCAGTACGGAGCGGGCCAGTACGGCGCCGCCCACGGTGCGGTGCAGTCCGGTGCGGTGCAGCCCGGTGCGGACCACGCCGGTGCCGCCGCGTACGGCGCCCCCGGTGCGGTGCCCGCGGCGTCGCAGCCCGCCGCCGGGCAGTACCCGGTGCAGTCCGGGGCCCACGGCGCGCCCGAGGTGCCCGGGGCGCAGGACCGGACCGGCGACGACGCGGGCCGCCACGCGGTCGGCGGCCGCACCCCGCAGGCCGACGCGGCACCGCACACGCCGTCCGGCGCGGGCGGCGCCTTCTCCGGGGTGTCCTACGGCGACCGCGCCGCCGCGGTGACCGGCGCGCCGGGGGCCGAGCAGGTCCCGCCCGCGACCACCCCCTACACGGCGGGCGCGGGCGGTACCGGGGACGACGCGGGCGTCACCCGCCCCTCCGCGATCCCCGGCTCCGGCTCCGCCCCGGCGGCCGGCGACCAGACCGAGCGCCCCGCGTCCCCGGCATCCGGTGAGGACGAGGCCACCCGCACCTTCCGGCCCGGCGGTGACGGCTCCGCCTGACCGGCCGGAACCGTGGGCCCCGGCACGTCGCGGCGTGCCTGCCCCTCCCGGGCCGCGTTCGCTGCGACGCTGACCGGGTGAGCACCACCCCGCCCCGTCCCGCCCGCGGTCGCCCGGCCTCCCGGGCCCGGTCCACCGGGTCCGCACCGGAGCGGTCCCGCGGTGGGCGCGCGACCGCCGTCGCGGACCGGGAGCGGGGGCGCCGCCGCCCCGCCCGGACCCCGACGCGCGGTACCGGGACCGGCACCGGGCTGGACCGGCTGCGGATCCTGCTCGTGGCCACGATGGGCGCCGTCCTCGCCGGGTACACGATGCTCGTCCCGGTGGCGGCGCTGCTGACCGGCACCGGTGGCGTCGCGGTCACCGCGGACGGGGCGCTGGCCACCGCCGTCCCGCTGTGGCTGGGCGCGCACCTCATCCCGGTCGCCGTGGACGGGCACCCGTTCGGGGTGCTGCCGCTGCTGCCGACGCTGGTGGTCGTCGCGCTGGTCGCCTTCTGCTCGCGCTGGGCGGTGCTCCGCCTGGGCGGGCGGGTCCGGCACGACGCGGGCGCCGTCGTCGCGTCCCAGGCCGGGGCCGCCGCCGCGGTCGCCGTGCTCGCCGGGGCGCTGCTGCCGCGGGACATGGCCGTCACCGCCCCCTGGGCGTCGATGATCGGGGCCGGGCTGGTGGCCGGGGCGGCCGCCGGGATCGGCGTCGTCCACGCCTGCGGGGCGCCGGCGGCCTGGAAGCGGGTGCTGGCGGGGTGGCCCGGCGCGGCGCTGGCCGGGGCCCGGGTCGCGGCCGCCGCGATGCTGCTGGTGGCCGCCCTCGTCCTGACCGTGGCGCTGCTCGCGAGCGCCTCGGACGTCGCCGACACCGCCGAGCGCATCGCCCCCGGCGCCTGGGCGGGCGTCGGGGTGCTGGTGCTGAGCATCGGGTACCTGCCGAACGCCCTGGTCGGGGCGCTGTCCTGGGCGCTGGGCGCGGGGGTGTCGGTCGGCATCGCCCGGTCCGGTCCGTTCGGCGTCGAGCCGGGTCCGCTGCCGCCGTTCCCGCCCGCGGTGGTCCTGCCCGTCACCACCGTCCCGACGGCCGCGGTGCTGGTCGTGCTGCTGCCCGTCGTCGCGGGGGTGCTCGGTGGGATCGCCTGCCGGCGGGCGCTGGGGGAGGACGCGCCGGTCGTGGACCGGGTCGCGGCACCGGCGCTGGCGGCCGTGGTCGTCGCGGTCGGGGCGGCCGTCCCGGCGGCGCTCGCCGGGGGTGCGCTCGCGGGCGGGCCCTACGACCCGGTGTCGTTCCACCCGTGGGCGGTCCTCGGCTGCGCGCTGCTGCTGGTCGGGATCCCGGCCGTGCTGACCTGCGCCGGGACCGAGCTCGCCCGGCACGTCCCGATGGGCGGCACCGACCGGTCGCGGACCGCGGTCGATCGGACCCGGGCCGCCCGGGACCGCCGTCGCGCGTCGACGGTGGGGGAACTGGTCGAACGCCGTCGCACCGCCGGGGCGCCCGCCCGCCGTGCCGACGCCGCGTGGGACGACGACGGGGGCCACGGCGACTTCTACCCCTACCCCGACGCCGTCCCCGACGAGGAGCCCGACGGAGCCGGTCGCACGGCCGCCCGCCGCGCCGCCGCCGACGAGGACACCACCGACCTCGACCACGGCGACGACGTGGACGACGTGGACGACGTGGACGACCACGGGCCCGGCGACCGCCGCGCGGCCGACCCGACCGGCCGGCGTGCCGAGGACCGGACCGACCGCATCACACGCCCCCGCGACCGCTCCCGGGACGACTGACCCGACGCCCCGGGCCCCGGCCGGGCCGGGTGACCCGGGCCACCGCACCGGGCGCCGTCGTCGTCGGAGGGCGCGTCTACCCTGGCCAGGGGCCGTGGAGCGGCCCGGACCGGCGAGGAAGGGACACGGTGGGCGCGCAGGAGCGGCACGGGGCGCTGCGGGTCGTCGTCCTCGTCTCCGGGAGCGGCACCCTGCTGCAGGCACTGCTCGACACCGCGGGCGCCGGGTTCGCCGTCGTCGCCGTCGGGGCCGACCGCGCGGGTGCCACCGGGCTCGACCGGGCCCGCGCCGCGGGTGTCCCCACCTTCGTCGAGCGGGTCGCCGACCACCCCGACCGCGACGCCTGGAACACCGCGCTCGCCGCGGCCGTCCTCGCGCACCGGCCGGGCCTCGTCGTCGGCGCGGGGTTCATGAAGCTCGTCTCCCCGGCCTTCCTGGACGCGCTCGGATGCCCGATGCTGAACACGCACCCGGCGCTGCTGCCGGCGTTCCCCGGCGCGCACGCCGTCCGGGACGCGCTGGCCGCCCGGGTGCCCGTCACCGGCGCGACCGTGCACGAGGTCGACGCCGGGCTCGACACCGGACCGGTGCTCGCGCAGGCGGAGGTCCCCGTGCTCCCGGGCGACGACGAGACCTCCCTGCACGAGCGCATCAAGACCGAGGAACGACGGCTGCTGGTCGCGACCGTGCGACGGTTCGCCACCGCCGCCCAACCCCACGAGGTGAACAGTGAGTGAGCGCAGGCCGGTACGCCGGGCCCTGATCAGCGTCTACGACAAGGCCGGTCTCCTCGACCTGGCCACCGGGCTGCACGCCGCCGGGGTGGAGATCGTCTCGACCGGCTCCACCGCACAGCGGATCGCCGACGCCGGCGTCCCGGTCACCCCCGTCGAGGAGGTCACCGGGTTCCCCGAGTGCTTCGACGGCCGGGTCAAGACCCTGCACCCGCGGGTGCACGCCGGGCTGCTCGCCGACACCCGCAAGCCCGAGCACCTCGCGCAGCTCGAGCAGCTGAACATCGCGCCGTTCGACCTGCTGGTGTCCAACCTCTACCCGTTCCGCGAGACCGTCGCGTCCGGCGCGAGCCGCGACGAGGCCGTCGAGCAGATCGACATCGGCGGCCCGGCGATGGTGCGGGCCTCGGCGAAGAACCACGAGAGCGTCGCGGTCGTCGTCGACCCGTCGCGCTACGCCTGGGTGCTCGAGCAGGTCGGCGCGGGCGGGTTCGTCGTGGAGGACCGCCGCAGGCTGGCCGCCGACGCCTACCGGCACACCGCCGCCTACGACGTCTCGGTCGCGACCTGGATGGGCGAGCAGTTCCCCACGGGCGACGACGACGCCTCCGCCGAGTGGGTCGGCGCCACCTGGACCCGCGAGCGCCCGCTGCGCTACGGCGAGAACCCGCACCAGTCCGCCGCGCTCTACACCGACGGCACCGGTTCCGGCCTCGCCGGCGCCGAGCAGCTGCACGGCAAGGAGATGTCCTACAACAACTACGTCGACGCCGACGCAGCCTGGCGCGCCGCGCACGACCACGGCGACCGCCCCACGGTCGCGGTGATCAAGCACGCCAACCCGTGCGGGATCGCGGTCGGCGCCGACGTCGCCGAGGCCCACCGCAAGGCGCACGCCACCGACCCGGTGTCGGCGTTCGGCGGGGTCATCGCGGTCAACGGCGAGGTCTCGGTCGCGATGGCCGAGCAGGTCGCCGAGATCTTCACCGAGGTCGTCGTGGCCCCCGGCTACGCCGACGGCGCCCTCGAGGTGCTCCAGCGCAAGAAGAACGTCCGCGTCCTGCGCATCCCCGACGGCGCTGCCCGCACCGGCACCGAGCTCCGCCCGATCTCCGGCGGGCTGCTGGTGCAGCAGCGCGACCTCGTCGACGCCGACGGCGACGACCCGGCCGCCTGGAAGCTCGTCACCGGCGACGCCGTCGCCCCCGAGGTGCTCGACGACCTCGCGTTCGCCTGGCGCGCCTGCCGCGCGGTGAAGTCCAACGCGATCCTGCTCGCCCACGACGGCGCCGCGGTCGGTGTCGGCATGGGCCAGGTCAACCGGGTCGACGCGGCGAAGCTCGCCGTGACCCGGGCCGGGGACCGGGCCCGCGGCTCGGTCGCCGCCTCCGACGCGTTCTTCCCCTTCCCCGACGGGCTGGAGGTGCTGCTCGACGCCGGTGTCGCCGCCGTCGTGCAGCCCGGCGGCTCGGTCCGCGACGACGAGGTCGTCGCGGCCTGCGCGAAGGCGGGCGTGCCGATGTACCTGACCGGGACGCGGCACTTCGCCCACTGACCCACCGCTCACCCCGACGGCCCGGGACCGCCTCGCGCGGCCCGGGCCGTCGGCGTTCCCGCAGGTCGGGGGGTGTTCCGGCCGAGAATGTCGGGGGTGCGTGCGACGGTCCTCCCGTCGTCGTCACCACCCCCACCCGGGGGATGCGGAGCGGCGGCACAGGCCCTATGCTTCGAACGTCAGTTCGAGCACGCGTCGCCTTCCCCGCGGCGCGCCGGGCGAGGTCGCGGCCGTTCGGTCGTGGCGCGGTGTGTGGCGGGGAGGTACTGCGGTGCGCGTCGGTGCGGGCGAGGGGCCGGTCGTCGTCGGGGGAGCGGCGGCGGTCGGCCGGGTGGTCGGCGGTGTCGGTGGGGGAGCCGGCGTCGACGTCGGGGACGACACCGGTCCGGAGGGGGCCGGGCCGGTGGTCGGGGCCGGGTCACGTGCCCCCGGGGGCGGGCGGGAGCCGCTGCCCGGGGCGCGGGGCCCGGCCGGGGGGCCGGGGTCCCCGGCGGGCTCGGCCGCCGAGCGGCTCGCCCGGGCCCGGCACGTCCTGCGCCGCACGGAGACCCGGGCGGGTCTGGAGCGGACCCGGCCGGGGCCCGTGGGGCCCTGCCCGGAGCCGGAGCCCCCGGCCCGCAGCGCCGGGACGGTCGAGGCGCGTCCGGTGACCGAGGCCGACCTGCTGCCGGTGCCGGGGCCGCTGGCCGGTCTGCTGCCCGGCGGGGGCCTGCGGCGGGGGTCCACCGTGGCGGTGGGCGTGGGGTCCGGTGCGGGGTCGCTGCTGTTCGCGCTGCTGGCCGCCGCGTCCGCGGAGGGCGCGTGGGCGGGCGTGGTCGGCCGTCCCGGCCTCGGCGCGACGGCAGCGGCCGAGGCGGGCGTGCGGCTGGACCGGCTGGCGCTGGTCCCCGACCCCGGCGCGGACCTGGTCGGGGTGACCGCGGCGCTGCTGGACGGGCTGGACCTCGTGGCGGTGGCCGGGCCGGAGCGGGCCGGGCTGCGGGCCGGGGACCGGCAGCGGCTCGCCGCGCGGGCCCGGCAGCGGGGCGCGGTGCTGCTGGCGCTCGGTGGATGGCCGGGTGCCGACCTGCGGCTGCACTGCACCCGTCCGCGCTGGGAGGGCGTCGGCCGCGGGACGGGGCGGCTGCGGTCCCGGCGGGTCGAGGTCCGGGTGGAGGGGCGCGGGATCGGCCCGGCCGGGTGGGGGGTGGAGGTGCTCCTCCCGGGCCCCGGCGGGACGGTCGTCCCCGCCCCGGCGACGCCCTCGGTCCCCGCGGTGCCGTCGGTGCCCGCGATCGCCTCGGTGCCGTCGGTGCCCGCGGTCTCCGCGGCAGCGGCGGTGGGTGAGGTCCCGGTCGCGCGACCCGTGGCCCGGGCGGCGGGATGAGCACGCCCGGTACGACGGAGGCGGGCGGCGCGACGGGCACGGGCGGCGGTGGACGGGCGGAGCCCGACCCGCGGGTGCTGGCGGTCTGGTCCCCGGACTGGCCGGTCACCGCCGCCGCCCGCGCCGCGCACGCGCACGTCCCGGCGGACCGGCCGGCCGCGGTCCTGCACGCCAACCGGGTCCTGGCCTGCTCGGCGACGGCCCGCCGGCACGGGGTCCGCCGGGGGCTGTGGCGCCGGGAGGCGCAGGCCCGGTGCCCGGAGCTCGTGGTGCTCGCCCCCGACCCGGGGCGCGACGCCCGGCTGTTCGAGCCGGTCGCCGCCGCGGTGGAGGCGCTCGCCCCCGGCGTCGAGGTGGTGCGGCCGGGGCTGCTGGTGCTGCCCGCGCGCGGTCCGGTCGGCTGGTTCGGCGGGGAGCGCGCCGCGGTGGAGCGGCTGATCGACCAGGTCGCGCTGCACGCCGGGACCGAGTGCCAGATCGGCGTCGCGGACGGGATGTTCGCCGCCGCGCTCGCCGCCCGCCGGGGGCGCGGGGTGCCGCCGGGACGGTCGGCGGAGTTCCTCGCACCGCTGGAGGTCGCCGAGCTGGACCGGGACCCCGACGTCGACCGGGCCGCGCTGGTGGACCTGCTGCGCCGGCTGGGGCTGCGGTCGCTGGGGGCGTTCGCGTCGCTGTCGGAGGCCGACGTGGCCTCGCGCTTCGGCGCCGACGCGGTGGTCGCGCACCGGCTCGCCCGTGGACTCGACCCCCGCCCGCCCGCGCGCCGGGTCCCGCCGGAGGAGCTGTCCGCGGCGGTCGAGCTGGACCCGCCGGTGGACAGGGTCGACGCGGCCGCCTTCGCCGCGCGGGCACTCGCGACCCGGCTGCACACCGCGCTCGCCGGGCACGGCCTGGCCTGCACCCGGCTGGGGGTGCACGCACGCACGGAGAGCGGGGAGGAGCTGCTGAGGGTCTGGCGGTGCGCCGAGCCGCTGACACCGTCCGGGACGGTGGACCGGGTGCGCTGGCAGCTCGACTCGTGGCTCGGGCGCGGCGGCTCCGGGACGCTGGTCGCGCTGCGGCTCACCCCGGAGGACACCGTGGTCGCCGGGGCGCTGCAGCGCGGGCTGTGGGGCGACGTCGGCGAGGGCGACGAGCGGGCCGGGCGGGCCCTGGTCCGGGTGCAGGCGCTGCTCGGGCCGGAGGCGGTGCTCACCGCGGTCCCGGCGGGCGGCCGGGACCCGGGCGAGCGGGTGCGGCTGGTGCCGTGGGGCGACGAGCGGGTGGTCGAGGACACGGCGGTCCCCGCCCGGCCGGGACCCGTGGCTCCCGCGCGGGACGGCGCCGCCGGTGCCCCCGGGCATGCGGAGCAGGCGGACCCCGAGCCGCCCGGACCGGCCCCCGGGCGGCCGGCGGTGGCACGTCCCGGCGACGCCGTGCCCGACGAGGCCGCGGAGAAGGAGCCGGGAGAGGCCGGGCCCGCGGGACGGCCCCGGGACGGGGAGCGGAACGGGACCGCACACCCCCGCCGCGCTCCCGGGCGTCGGCCACCCGCCGACCCCCCGGCGACCTGGCCCGGCCGGCTCCCGGCACCGTCCCCGGCGACGGTGCCCCCGGACCCGCTCCCGGTCCGGTTGCTCGCCGCGGACGGCGCCGAGGTGTGCCCGGCCGCGCCGGACCTGCTCGACGGCGTCCCGCGCCGGGTCGCGGGCGGCGGCCCGGACCGGGAGGTCACCGGCTGGGCCGGACCCTGGCCGGTGCACACCCGCTGGTGGGCCCCCGACGGCCCCGGGCCCGCGGTCCGGCTGCAGGTCGTGCTCGCCGACGGCACGGCTCTGCTGCTCGTGCACCGCGGCGGCCGCTGGGAGGTGACCGGTGTCTACGACTGAGCCACCGGCCGCCGCGGGCGGGTCAGCGCTGCGGGATCCCGGTGAGGTCGACGGCGAACCGGCCGATCGCCGAGGCCATCGCCGTCACGTTCCGGTCCAGTGCCGTCCGGTCGATGTTGGTCAGCCGGTCGCAGGCCGTGTGGTAGCAGGGGTCGTAGGACTGTCCCGCCGTGCCGCCCCACTTCTGCGCCTGCTCCGGGGTCTTCTGCTCCTCGGCGCCGGTGAACAGGCCACCGGCCGGGATGCCGGCCTCGATGAACGGGCCGTAGTCCGAGCGCCCGTCGAACGCGGTGCCCTCGGGGCCGTTCACGCCCGCCCCGACCAGCGCCTCGGTCAGGACGCGCTCCGCGGTGTCGGAGCCGGGCGGGCCCGCCTCGCCGCCGAGGCCGTCGGAGTTGTCGCCGTCGTAGACGAGGTAGCCGGGGTTCGGCGAGCCGACCATGTCGAAGTTGAGGTAGAGCGCGATCCGCGCGCGGTCGGCCTCGGACAGGCCCTCGACGTACTTCGTCGAGCCGACCAGGCCGATCTCCTCGGCGCCCCACCACGCGAAGCGCACCTTCTGGCCGACCGGCGGGGAGCCGCCGAGCTTCTGCGCGATCTCGAGCAGGGCGGCGCTGCCGCTGCCGTTGTCGTTGATGCCGGCGCCCTCGGGCACGCTGTCGAGGTGGGCCCCGGCGACCACGACCCGGCCCGGGTCGCCGGTGGTGGTCTCGGCGATCACGTTCCGCGAGGTCTGCTGCCGGATCGTGGTGTCGAGCACCAGCGACGCCTGCTGGCCGTCGCGCAGGGCGGCTCCGGCGGTCTTCGTCACGGCCGCCGTCGGGACGACCCCCGGGGTGTCGCCGAGGGTGGCGGGCAGGGCCGCGTCCTCGGTGTTGACCACGATCACCGCCGCCGCGCCCGCCGCCCCCGCGAGCCGGGACTTCTGGCCGAACTCGCAGGTCCCGCGCTCGACGACGGCGATGGCCCCGGCGGGCATCCCGGTGTAGTCGGCGGCGTCGCAGCCCGGTGTCGGGTCCTGCGGGGTGCGCGGGCGCAGCGACAGCGGCGCGGTCAGCCCGCCGGGCGGGGTGGCGGGGGAGAAGCCGAGCACCTCGGTCGTCACGGGTGCGCCGGCCACGGTCAGCCGTGCGTCGCCCGCGGAGAAGGTGCGCACCTCGAACGACGGGGTCGACACCTCGAACCCGCTCGCGCGCAGGGTCCCGACGACGTGGTCGACGGCCGCGTCGTACCCGGGGGTGCCCACCGCGCGGTTGCCGTCGTTCGCGTCGGCGAGCTTCTCGAACTGCTGCAGGTGGGCGTAGGCGCCGTCGCCGCCGACCGCGGCCGCGAGCCGCTGCGGCAGGCCGGGGTCGCCCTGCGCGGCCCCCTGGCTCCCGCCGCCGGTGGTGCCGATCGTCGCGGTGCCCGGCGCCGCGGGGACGTCCGCGCAGGCCGCGAGCGCGACGACGGCCACCCCGGCCGCCGCGACCCTGACCAGCCGGTTCCCGAGGCGTGGCCGGTGCCGGCCACCCGTCGTGCTCGCCCGTCCCATGGAGCCACCCCTGCCGTCCGGCCCGGTGCCGGGCCTCGTCCGCGCCGGGTGTCCGGCGCTCCTCGTGCGTGCGCGGTACCGGTCGGGCGCCGCGGCGTCGGACCAGCATCCGCCATCGGGCATGGCCGTGCGGTGAACCGACGATCACGACACGGCGTCACGAACACGACGGTACGACCCGGCGCGACCCGGGGCCGCGGTGATCCTCGGTCGATCCACACCGGGGTCTCAGTCGTTCCACAGGTTCGGCTGGTGAACTCGGAGATGTCGGCGGGGCGGTCCACGAACCACCTGCCGGCACCGGATGGGTACGTCCGGGTGGCCCGCGGGCCGGCGCTGGGGAGCGGCCGGTGTGCCGCGCCGGAGCCCGGACCCGCCGTGCGGGGCCGACCGGCGCTGGGGAGCAGCCGGCCGGCCCGCACGGCGACGCCCGTCCGCGGAACCCGGCGCTCGACGTTCGAACTTGTGTTCGAGTACGCTGCACGGGTGGGCTGGCAGAACCCGGACGTCCCCTGGGCGGAGCTGGAGAGTGCGCTGTCGGGTCGTTCCGTGCGCGACGGCGCGAGCCTGCGCGGCGGCCCGGAGGCCGACGGCGGTGACGCACCGGCCTGGTCCGTCCACCGCGGCCCCTACGAGCCGCCCGAGGACCTGCACCCGGCGGGGCCGGGCGTCGTGCCGTACGCGGAGCTGCACTGCCACTCGCACTTCAGCTTCCTCGACGGCGCGAGCGCCCCGGAGGAGCTGGTCGAGCGTGCTGCCGAGCTGGGGCTGGAGGCGGTCGCGCTCACCGACCACGACGGCATGTACGGGGTCGTTCGGTTCGCCGAGGCGGCCCGCGCGCTCGGGGTGCGCACGGTGTTCGGCGCCGAGCTGAGCACCGGGCTGACCGCCCCGCAGAACGGCGTCGCCGACCCCGAGGGCGAGCACCTGCTGCTGCTGGCCCGCGGCCCCGACGGGTACCGCGCGCTGTGCCGCACCATCTCCACCGCGCAGATGCGGGGCGGGGAGAAGGGGCGGCCGGTCTACGACCCGGACGAGGTCGTCGCCGACACCGCGGGGAAGGTCGTCGTGCTCACCGGCTGCCGCAAGGGCGCGGTGCGCCGCGCCCTGGACCGCTCGGGCCCGGTGGCCGCCGCGGCGGAGCTGGACCGGCTGGTCGCGCGCTTCGGCGCGGAGAACGTGCGGGTCGAGCTGACCGTGTACGGCGAGCCCGGCGACACCGAGCGCAACGACGCACTGGCCGCGCTGGCCGAGCGGGCCGGCGTCGCGACGGTGGCGACGACCGGCGCGCACTACGCCACCCCCGACCGGGCCCCGCTGGCCGCGACCGTCGCCGCGGTCCGGGCCCGCCGCAGCCTCGACGAGATCGACCCCTGGCTGCCCGCGGCGGGCACCGCGCACCTGCGGTCCGGGCGGGAGATGGCCCTGCGGTTCGACGAGCGCCACCCCGGCGCGGTGGAGCGCGCGGCGGAGCTGGGCCGGGAGCTGGCGTTCGAGCTGCACCTGGTGGCGCCGGACCTGCCGCCGTTCGACGTCCCGCCCGGGCACACCGAGACGACCTGGCTGCGGGTGCTGACCGAACGCGGCCGGATGGAGCGTTATGGCAGCTGTGACGAGAACCCGTTCGCGGCGCACACCGTGCAGCGCGAGCTGGAGATCATCGAGGCGAAGAACTTCCCCGGCTACTTCCTGATCGTCCACGACATCGTCGACTTCTGCCGCCGGTCGAACATCTTCTGCCAGGGCCGGGGATCGGCCGCGAACTCGGCGGTCTGCTACGCGCTGGGCATCACCAACGTCGACGCCGTCCGGCACGGGCTGCTGTTCGAACGGTTCCTGTCCCCGGACCGCGACGGCTACCCCGACATCGACCTCGACATCGAGTCCGGCCGCCGCGAGGAGGCGATCCAGTACGTCTACCGCCGCTACGGCAGGCTGTTCGCCGCGCAGGTCGCGAACGTCATCACCTACCGGCCGCGGTCGGCGATCCGCGACACCGCCCGCGCGCTCGGGTTCTCACCCGGCCAGCAGGACGCCTGGAGCAGGCGCGTCGAACGCTGGCACGCCCTGGAGGCGAGCGAGCTCCCGCAGGAGATGCCGCCGCTGCTGCTGGACCTCGCGGGGCAGCTGATGGGTGCGCCCCGGCACCTGGGCATCCACTCCGGCGGCATGGTCATCTGCGACCGGCCGGTGTCCGAGGTCGTGCCGGTGGAGTGGGCGCGGATGGCCGACCGGACCGTCGTGCAGTGGGACAAGGAGGACTGCGCCGCGGCCGGGCTGGTGAAGTTCGACCTGCTCGGGCTGGGCATGCTCACCGCGCTGCACCTGATGGTGGACCTGGTCACGACCGTCACCGGTGAGCGGATCGAGCTGCACGCGATCGGCGAGTCCGACCCGGAGGTCTACGCGATGCTGTCGCGCGCGGACTCGGTCGGGGTGTTCCAGGTGGAGTCCCGCGCCCAGATGGCCACCCTGCCGCGGCTGCGCCCGCGCGAGTTCTACGACCTCGTCGTCGAGGTCGCGCTGATCCGGCCCGGCCCGATCCAGGGCGGCTCGGTGCACCCCTACATCCGGCGGCGCAACGAGCTCGAGACCTGGGACCACGACCATCCGCTGCTCAAGCCCGCGTTGCACAAGACGCTGGGCATCCCGCTGTTCCAGGAACAGATGATGCAGATCGCCGTCGACGTCGCGGGGTTCACCGCGGCCGAGGCCGACGAGCTGCGCCGGGCGATGGGCTCCAAGCGGTCCACCGAGCGGATGGAACGGCTGCGCGGGCGCTTCTACGACGGGATGGCCGCGAACGGGATCACCGGCGAGCTCGCCGAACGGATCTTCGCCAAGATGCTGGCCTTCGCGAACTTCGGGTTCCCGGAGAGCCACTCGATCAGCTTCGCCGCGCTCGTCTACTACTCGGCGTGGTTCAAGCTCTACCACCCGGCGGCGTTCTGCGCGGGCCTGCTCAACGCCCAGCCGATGGGCTTCTACTCGCCGCAGTCGCTGGTGGCCGACGCCCGCAGGCACGGCGTGCGGGTGCACCGGCCGGACGTCAACGCCGGGCGGGCCGACGCCGTCCTCGAACCCGACGACGACAGCACCGGCGGCCGGGCGGTCCGGCTCGGCCTGGCGGGTGTCCGCACCGTCGGCGCGGACCTCGCCGGGGTCATCGACGCCGAGCGCGACGCGGGCGGGCCGTTCGCGGACCTGCCCGACCTGGCGCGCCGGGTCCGGCTGACCGGCCCGCAGGCCGAGGCGCTGGCGACGGCCGGGGCGTTCGGCTGCTTCGGGGTGGAGCGGCGGGAGGCGCTGTGGGCGGCGGGCGTCGTCGCGGGGGTGCGCCCCGAGCACCTGCCGGGCACCGCCGTCGGGTTCGACGCGCCGGCCCTGCCGGGGATGACCGAGGCGGAGCTGACCGTCTCCGACGTCTGGGCCACCGGCGTCTCCCCGGACAGCCACCCGGTGCAGCACCTGCGCGCGGACCTCGACGCGCTCGGTGCGGTCCGGATCGACCGGCTCGACGAGGTGGGCCGCCACGCCGGCCCGGACACCCCGGCCCGGGTGCTGGTCGGGGGACTGGTCACCCACCGCCAGCGCCCGGCGACCGCGCGCGGGGTGACGTTCGTGAACCTCGAGGACGAGTCCGGGATGCTGAACGTGACCTGCTCGGAGGGCCTGTGGGCGCGCTACCGGTCGGTGGCGCTGGGGAGCGCCGGGCTGCTGGTCCGGGGCCGGCTCGAACGCAGCCCGGAGGGCGTGCTGAACCTGCTGGCCGACCGGCTGCAGCGGATGCCGCTGGCGGTGAAGGTGGTGTCCCGGGACTTCCGCTGACCGTCCCGCCCGCGCCCGGCGCCGGGCCCCCGCGACCGCCGGGCCCCGCGGTCCCCGACCACCGGGACCACCGGGACACGCGGACCACCGGAACCGGGCACGCCGCGGGCCCCGCCGGAGGAACCGGCGGGGCCCGCGGGCGGTCGCGACGGGGTCAGGACTTGACGAGCGGCCCGCCCATCGACATCGCGCGTCCGCCCAGGGTCTGGCCGAACGCGTCGAACAGGATGTAGGCGAAAACGATGCAGAACGCGAACGTCGTGATCCCGGCGATCGGGAACAGGCCCGCGTTGCCCGCGGTCACACCGATGTAGGCCAGCACGAAGGTGATGTCGACGAGCACGAAGCCGATCGTGAACATCAGCGGCAGCCGCAGCGTCGCCAGCGTCAGCAGGACGAACACCAGGGTGAAGGAGAGCAGGTAGGTCGACTGGATCGACCCGACCTGCTCGGTGGACAGGGCCTGTCCGGTGCCGGCGTCGATGATCCAGCCGTTGTTCAGCGCCATGAGCAGCACGCCGAAGCTGGTCCAGAACGCGGAGAAGACACCGAAGATCGCGGCGGTGACGCTGTCCCCGACGCGCAGCGCGACCATGGCCGACAGCAGCAGGAACAGGCCCGCCGAGAAGGTCACGATCGGGATCATGCCGCCGGGCAGTGCGGTGGTGTCCAGGTAGCCCACGAACCACAGGCCCAGCGTGATGCCGGACGGCAGGAAGCAGATGAGGCCCATCAGGGCCGGGTTGGCAGCCGGGGCGGCTGCTGCCGGGGCGGGCGGGGCAGCAGCGGCCTGCGCCCCCGCGGTGTCGCTCTCCACGCTCATGGAAAACTCCTCGTCGAGTTCGTGACCGGTCGTGCACCGGCGGTGTGATTCTGCTCTCGTGGAGATCGTTTTTCGCCCCTCCGTACGACCAGACCCCGACCTGTACCCCGGTCGCACGCAACCGGACCGTCGTCGCAGGTCGCGGGGGCGGCGTCCCCTACTTGCGCGGCACGTACGCGTCCTTCGGTCAGGTTCGACCGGCCCGGGCGTCACCTGAGAGGATGCCCGGGTGACCGCACGCGTGATGGACGGCAAGGCGACGTTGGCGGAGCTGCTCGAGGACCTGCGGGGCCGAGTCGAGAAGCTGACCGCCGCCGGGGTGACCCCCGGGCTGGGCACGGTGCTGGTCGGTGACGACCCCGGATCGCACGCCTACGTGCGCGGCAAGCACCGCGACTGCGCCAAGGTCGGCATGACCTCGCTGCAGCGCGAGCTCCCCGCCGACGCGAGCCAGGCCCAGGTCGAGGACACGATCGACGAGCTGAACGCCGACCCGACCTGCACGGGCTTCATCGTGCAGCTCCCGCTGCCGGACGGCCTCGACGCCGGCGCCGCGCTGGAGCGGGTCGACCCGGGCAAGGACGCCGACGGCCTGCACCCGACCAACCTGGGCCGCCTGGTCCTCGGCGAGCCGGGACCGCTGCCGTGCACCCCGCGCGGCATCGTCGAGCTGTGCCGCCGGTTCGGTGTCGAGCTGAACGGAGCGCGGGTCGTCGTCGTGGGTCGTGGCGTGACCGTCGGCCGCCCGCTGGGGCTGCTGCTGACCCGCCGCTCGGAGAACGCGACCGTCACCCTGTGCCACACCGGCACCCGGGACCTGACGGCGCACCTGCGGGAGGCCGACGTCGTCGTCGCGGCGGCGGGGCGGGCCGGGCTCATCACGGCCGACCAGATCAGGCCGGGCGCCGCGGTGCTGGACGTCGGCGTCACCCGTACCGACCTGGGCCTGGTCGGCGACGTGGCGCCCGAGGTCGCCGAGGTCGCCGGGCTGCTGGCGCCGATGCCGGGTGGCGTGGGACCGATGACCCGCGGGATGCTGCTGACGAACGTCGTCGAGGCAGCCGAGCGCAGCCTGTCGGCGTGACGGGCGGCGGCAGGGGGCGGTGATGGTGACGACCCGCTCCGGGCACGGCCTGCGGGCCCGGCTGCGGGCGCACTGGCCGCTGCTCGTCGTCCTCGGTGTGTCGCTGGTCGGGCTGCAGCGGGTGGTCACCGAGCACTGGCGCGAGGGGTCCGCGGCGCTGGCGGTGGCGATGCTGGTCGCCGCGGGCCTGCGGGTGGCGCTGCCGCCGGACCGGGTCGGGCTGCTCGCGATCCGCGGCCGCTACGCCGACGCGCTGGTGTACGGCGGGTTCGGCGTCGTCGTCCTGCTGCTGGCGCTGACGATCACCCAGGGCTCGCTGACCATCAGCTGAGTGGTCAGCTGCGGGAGCCGCCGGTCGTCTCCGGGCCCGCCGGGCGCCGGGTCGGGGGCCTGCGCGGGCCGGCGGGACGCTTGCTCCCCGGACGCCCGGGGCCGGTGCTGGTCGCGCGCACGACCCGGCCCGGCCGGGCGGGGAGATCCCCGGTCGGTGCGCTGCAGGACGGCCTGATAATGATCATCGCTAACGAGATTCTACCGGTGGGTACACCCGCTCCGGGACGGGGGTTGCTCCGGACGAGTTGCGTGATGTCGCCCACGGTGGCCCCGCTGATCACCCGTTGATCGCAACGAAGATCGATCCGCCACCCGGTCGGCGGCGCCCGGTCCGGCGGCACCCCACGGACGGAGGTGGTCCCCGCCACCGTCCGCGAGCATGATCGCCGCCATGACCGACCGCAGCGGCCACATCGTCGACACCCTCGTGACCGCCTTCGACGACCTGATGGCGGCCGACCCGTCGGCGTTCCGGACCAAGTTCCGGAAGATGGCCGCCGACCCGTTCGCGTTCTACCGGGGCAGCGCCTGCCTGTTCTACGACGACGTCGCCCGCCGCGAGGACCCCTGGGTCGACGACCGCACCGGCCGGGTCTGGATCCAGGGCGACCTGCACGCCGAGAACTTCGGCACCTACATGGACGGCGACGGCGTGCTCGTCTTCGACGTCAACGACTTCGACGAGGCCTACCTCGGCCACTGGACCTGGGACGTCACCCGGTTCGCGGCCAGCCTGTGCCTGCTCGGCTGGCGCAAGGCGCTGTCGGACCGGTCGCTGTCCGAGCTCGTCGAGCGCTACTGCCGCAGCTACCTGGCCCAGGTGCGGCACTTCGCCGACCGCGACGACGACGCGTTCTCCCTGCGCCTGGACACCACCGACGGCCCGGTGCACCAGGTCCTGCAGACCGCGCGCACCCGGACCCGGGTCGGGCTGCTCGACGCGATCACCGAGACCGAGGGCTTCGACCGGATCCTGCGTGCCGGCCCCGGTGTCCGCACCCTCGACGACGACGAGAAGGCCGCGGTCACCGCCGCGTTCGAGGCCTACGTGGCCACGATCCCGGAGTCCCGGCGTCACCGCGGCGTCGCCTACACCGTCAAGGACGTCGCCGGGCGTTCCGGTGTGGGCATCGGCAGCGCCGGGCTGCCGACGTACACGGTGCTGGTCGAGGGGCTGAACCAGGCGCTGGACAACGACATCGTCGTGTCGATGAAGCAGGGCAACGTGGCCGCGCCGTCGCGGGTGGTCACCGACGAGCGGGTGGCCGCGGCGTTCCGCCACCACGGGCACCGGACGGCGGTGTCGCAGCGCGCGCTGCAGGCGCACGCCGACCCGATGCTGGGCTGGACCGAGCTCGGTGGCGTCGGGTTCGTCGTCGCCGAGGTCTCGCCCTACGAGGCGGACCTGGACTGGTCGGAGCTGACCGAGCCCGACGAGATCGCGCCGGTCGTCGCGGACCTGGGCCGGGCCACGGCGAAGATCCACTGCGTGGCCGACGCCGACGCCGACCACGCACTCGTCGACTTCCGGGTCGAGGAGGCGGTCGCGGCGCGCACCGCGGGCGCGGAGGACGCGTTCGTCGAGTGGGTCGTGGAGTTCGCCCACGACTACGCCCGGACCGTGCGCGCGGACCACGCACTGTTCGTGGAGGCGTTCCGCTCCGGGCGCATCCCCGGCGTCAGCTCGGCCTGACACGACGACGGCCCGCCCTCCCGGCAGCGGGAGGACGGGCCGTCGGCGGTGGGGCTACTTGCCGGCGAAGGCGTCGATCGCCGCGTTGAACGTGGCGCTCGGCCGCATGACCGCGTCGGTCTTCGCGCGGTCGACGTAGTAGTAGCCGCCCAGGTCGACCGGGTCGCCCTGGACCGCGTTCAGCTCACCGACGACCGTGTCCTCGGCGGCGGCGAGCTTCTCGGCGAGCGGGGCGAAGATCGCGGCCAGCTCGGTGTCCTCGGTCTGCGCGGCGAGGGCCTGCGCCCAGTACAGCGCGATGTAGAAGTGGCTGCCGCGGTTGTCGAGCTCCCCGACCTTGCGCGACGGCGACTTCCCGTTCTCCAGCAGCTTGCCGGTGGCCTCGTCGAGGGTCTGGCCGAGCAGCTTGGCCCGCAGCGGCTCCTCGGTCTTCGACGCCAGCATCTCCAGCGAGACGGCCAGCGCGAGGAACTCGCCGAGGGAGTCCCACCGCAGGTGGTTCTCCTTCTGCAGCTGCTGCACGTGCTTCGGCGCGGACCCGCCGGCGCCGGTCTCGAACAGGCCGCCGCCGTTCATCAGCGGGACGATCGACAGCATCTTCGCCGACGTGCCCAGCTCCATGATCGGGAACAGGTCGGTGAGGTAGTCGCGCAGCACGTTGCCGGTGACCGAGATGGTGTCCTCGCCCTTGCGGGCCCGCTCCAGGGTGTAGCGGGTGGCCTCGGCGACCGCGAGGATCTCGATGGTCAGGCCGTCGGTGTCGTGCTCGCCCAGGTACTTCTCGACCTTCGCGATCAGCTGCGCGTCGTGGGCGCGCGCCGAGTCCAGCCAGAAGACGGCGGGGGAGCCGGTGGCCCGGGCCCGCTCGACGGCCAGTCCGACCCAGTTGCGGATCGGGGCGTCCTTGGTCTGGCAGCCGCGCCAGATGTCGCCCTCGCCGACCTCGTGCGAGAGCTTCTCCTCGCCCGACGCCGCGTCGACGACGCGCACGGTGCCCGCGGAGGCGATCTCGAAGGTCTTGTCGTGGCTGCCGTACTCCTCGGCCTTCTGCGCCATCAGGCCGACGTTCGGGACGGTGCCCATCGTCGTCGGGTCGAAGGC
This sequence comes from Pseudonocardia sp. ICBG162, assembly GCF_020496225.1. Taxonomy (NCBI): domain Bacteria; kingdom Bacillati; phylum Actinomycetota; class Actinomycetes; order Pseudonocardiales; family Pseudonocardiaceae; genus Pseudonocardia; species Pseudonocardia sp. ICBG162. Next base: position 471,919 of record NZ_JAHLJD010000031.1, on the reverse strand, counting down.
GCCGTTGGCCTGGCAGTGCTTGACGGTCTCGTCGTAGAGCGGGGCGTAGGACGAGTCCGGGATGACGAACTTGGTGTCCTGCAGCGCGTCGTCGGCGTTCCACATCTGGCCGGAGGTGCGGATCGCGGCCGGCATCGAGGCGTCGATGATGACGTCGCTCGGGACGTGCAGGTTGGTGATCCCGCGCGCGGAGTCGACCTGGGCCAGCGCCGGGCCGGTCTCGTAGGCGGCGGTGATGGCCTTCTCGACGGCGTCGCGCTTGTCGGCGGGCAGCTTCTCCAGCGCGGTCAGGATCGAGGCGAGACCGTCGTCGGGGTCGGCGCCCACGGAGGCGAGGTCGTCGGCGAAGGAGGCGAACACGTCGGCGAAGTAGGCGCGGACGGCGTGGCCGAAGATGATCGGGTCGGAGACCTTCATCATCGTGGCCTTGAGGTGCACCGAGAACAGGACGCCCTTGGCCTTGGCGTCGGCGACCTGCTCGGCGAGGAAGGCCTGCAGCGGCTCGCGACGCATGACGGCGCCGTCGAACACCTCGCCGTCCAGCAGCGCGACCTTCTCCTTCAGCACCGTGACGGTGCCGTCGGCGGCGACGTGCTCGATGCGGACCGCGCCGTCACCGGCGGCGGTGAACGAGGTCTCGGAGTGGCGGAAGTCGCCGTCGTCCATGGTGGCGACGTGGCTGGTGGAGTCGGAGCTCCACGCGCCCATCGAGTGCGGGTGCTTGCGGGCGAAGTTCTTCACCGACAGCGGGGCGCGGCGGTCGGAGTTGCCCTCGCGCAGCACCGGGTTGACCGCGGAGCCCTTGACCGAGTCGTAGGCGGCGCGGGCGGCCTTCTCCTCGTCGCTCTGCGGGTTCTCCGGGTAGTCCGGTACGTCGTAGCCGGCGCCCTGGAGCTCGGTGATCGCCGCCTTGAGCTGCGGGATCGACGCCGAGATGTTCGGCAGCTTGATGATGTTGGCGTCCGGGGTCTTCGCCAGCTCGCCCAGCTCGGACAGCGAGTCCGGGACGCGCTGGGCGTCGGTCAGCCGGTCCGGGAACTTCGCCAGGATGCGGGCGGCCAGGGAGATGTCGCGGGTCTCCACGTCGACCCCGGCCTGGCCGGCGAAGGCCTCGATGACCGGCAGGAAGGAGTGGGTCGCCAGTGCCGGCGCCTCGTCGGTGTACGTGTAGATGAGCTTCATCGCGTCCTCAGGCCTGCCTCGGCTCGTCGTGTGTGCTGCCGTGTCCAGCGAGCGGGCCGCGACGGCGCCGGCGGACGGGCCCGGGACGACCGGGCGGGTCCCCGGCGCGGCGACCCGCTGACTGGGCCACACGCTATCTGTTCACCGCCCCCGCACGCCCGCAGGAGTAACCGGCCCGACACCCCCGTGATGGTCGAGCCCACGGCCGCGGACCGGCTACCGTGGTCGCGGCAGCGCTCGGCGGGAGGGGAACGACGGTGGCGAAGGTCTTCGGGCTCACCCGGAAGTCGCTCCTGAGGGGCTGGCCGCTGGTCGGGCTCATCGGTGTCGGCCTGACGGTCGTCGCACTCGCCTACGGCGGTGTCACCGGGAACCTGGAGACCACCGGGTGCCGTGTCGTCGTGCAGGGCGAGCAGGTGACGGTGCGCTCGGCGCCCGGCAACTCGGCGGCGCCGGTCCGCACGCTCCCGGTCGGGACCGAGGTCGCGGCCGAGACGATCGTCGACGGCGGCTTCCGCAAGCTCACCGAGCAGAACCAGTGGGTGCCGGTGGACTCGGTCGCCGCGACCTCGGGCAGCCGGTGCTGAACCCGTCGCGCAGCGTGATCAGGGGTGCGGCACAGTAGGCGGTGTGAACGCGCTCGCCACGGTCAACGTCAACGGGGTCCGTGCCGCCGCCACCAAGGGGCTGCTGGAGTGGCTGGCCGCGACCGACGCGCGGGCGGTCTGCCTGCAGGAGGTCCGGGCCCGGCCCGACGAGCTGCCGGCCGCCTTCCTGGCCGCGCTCGACGAGGGCGGCTGGCACCTGCGCCTGGCCCCGTCGCTGACGGCGAAGGGCCGCAACGGCGTCGCCGTGCTGAGCCGCGACGAGCCCGAGGCGGTCCGGATCGGCTTCGGCGACCCCACCACCGACCTCGACGGCCGCTACCTCGAGGTGGACCTGCCCGGCGGGCTCACCGTCGCCTCGCTGTACCTGCCCAAGGGCATGGCGGGCACCGAGAAGCAGGACCACAAGGACGCGTTCTGCGCAGCCTTCGGTGACCACCTGCGCACCGCGTTCGACCGGTGCGCCGCGACCGGGCGGCAGATGGTCGTCGGCGGGGACTGGAACATCGCCCCCACCGAGCTGGACCTGCGCAACTGGCGCGGGAACCGGCGCAACTCCGGGTTCCTGCCGCACGAGCGGGAGTGGTTCGCGAAGCTGCTCGAGCACGGCTGGCGCGACGTGGTGCGCGAGCGGCACCCGGGCGTCGACGGGCCGTACTCGTGGTGGAGCTACCGCGGGCGGGCCTTCGACAACGACACCGGGTGGCGGATCGACCACCTGCTCACCACGCCCGGGCTCGCCGACGCCGCGCACGAGGCCGTGGTGGACCGGGCGCCCGCGCACGACCGGCGCTTCTCCGACCACGCCCCCGTCGTCGTCCGGCTGGGGGCCGTGTGATCGCCGGCCGGATGGTCGGCGGCCGCTACCTGCTGCTCGACGAGCTGGGCCGGCGCGGTTTCGGGCCCACCCACCGTGCCGAGGACCGCATCACCGGCCGCACGGTCGCCGTCACCGAGATCGCGCTGCCCGCGGTCGCGGGGGTCCGGGAGCGGCTGCTCACCGAGGTCCGGGCGGCCGGACGGCTGCGTCACCCGTCGGTCGTCGGGGTGCTGGACCTGGTCACCGACCGCTCCTCGGCCGGGGACATGCGCGAGTACCTGGTCACCGAGCACCCGGAGGCGCGACCGCTGGGTGCGGTCGTCGAGACGGCGCCGCCCTCTCCCCGGCAGGTCGCGCTCGTCGGCCGGGACGTGCTGGCCGCACTGCGCGCGGTGCACGCCGACGGCGGCACCCACGGCGGCCTCGACGCCGACGCGGTGCTGGTCACCGCCGACGGCCGCGCCCTGCTCACCGACGTCGGCCTCGCCCGCGCGGTCGGTCCGCGCCCCGGCGGGAACGGTGCGCCCGCCGCCCCCGAGGGCGCCGACACCCCGGCCGCGGACCTGTGGTGCCTGGGTGCCGTCCTGCGCGAGGCGGCGGACCCGCGCCTGTCGGCGGGCAGCGCGCTCGCGACGGTCCTGGACGGCCTCACCGCCGACGACCCGGCCGAGCGCCCGACCCACGACCGGGCCGCCGAGCTGTTCGAACGCGGCGCCCGGCCCCGGTCCCCGGGCGGGGACCTCGGCCGCAACCGCTGGATCCTGCTGGGCGTGGCCGGGGTGCTGGCCGTGGTCGTCGTCGTGCTGCTGGTCCTCGCCGTCCTCTGAGCACTCCCGGCGGCGGAAACCCGGCGGCGCCCGCGACGCGGCGGGGGCAGGATGGGCCGGGTGAGCCGGAGCGTCGAACACCCCGCCGACCACCCCCGCGTCGCCGCCGTGAAGGAGGCGCTGCGCCGGGCCGGTGCCGATCCCGCGTCGATCGCGGGCCTGGTGCTGCTGCCCGACGCGGTGACCACCGCGGCCGCGGCGGCCGCCGCACTGGAGGTGGAGGTCGGCCAGATCGCGAACTCGCTGGTCTTCGACGCCGACGGCGCCCCGCTGCTCGTGCTCACCTCCGGCGCGCACCGGGTCGACACCGACAGGGTCGCCGCCCTGGTCGGCGCGCAGCGGGTCGGGCGGGCGTCCAAGGAGCTCGTGCTGGAGGCGACCGGGCAGGTCATCGGCGGGGTCGCCCCGGTCGGGCATCCGGCGCCGGTGCGCACCCTGGTCGACGTCGCCCTGGGGGAGTTCGACCGGGTCTGGGCGGCCGGCGGGGTGGCCCGCTCGGTGTTCCCGACGACCTTCGACGAGCTCGTCGCCGTCACCGGCGGGACGCCCGCCGAGGTCGCCTGAGCCGTATTCCCGCACCGGCCGTGATCCATCGCCGGGAAACGGACGGTCGCTGCGATGATCCGCGAAACCTAGTGTGGGTGGCATGGCCGATACTCCTGCCGCACCCGTCCCGGCCGAGGCCGTACCGCCGGTCCCTCTCCCGACCCCCGCACCCGCCGAACCGGTGCCCTCGGACTCGGCGTTCCGCCGGGCCCTGCGCCGGGTCCGGGACGGGTCCACCCTCGACGTGACCGAGGCCGCCGTCCTGCTCGCCGCCCGCGGTGAGCACCTCGACGAGCTGCTCGGCCACGCCGGCCGGGTCCGCGACGCCGGACTCGTCGAGGAGGGCCGCCCGGGCGTCGTCACCTACTCCCGCAACGTCTTCATCCCGCTGACCCGGCTCTGCCGCGACCGCTGCCACTACTGCACGTTCGCGACCGTCCCGCACAAGCTCGACGACATGTTCCTGGAGCGCGACGAGGTCGTCGAGATCGCCCGCCAGGGCGCCGCGCAGGGCTGCAAGGAGGCCCTGTTCACCCTCGGCGACCGCCCCGAGGACCGCTGGCCGCAGGCCCGCGAGTGGCTCGAGGCGCGCGGCTACGACTCCACCCTCGACTACGTCCGGGCCTGCGCGATCGCCGTCCTGGAGGAGACCGGGCTGCTGCCGCACCTCAACCCGGGCGTCATGAGCTGGGAGGAGCTGACCCGGCTCAAGCCGGTCGCGGCCAGCATGGGGATGATGCTGGAGACGACGTCGCAGCGGCTGTTCGAGAAGGGCGGCCCGCACTTCGGCAGCCCCGACAAGGAGCCCGCGGTCCGGCTGCGCGCCCTCACCGACGCCGGCCGCGTCGGCGTCCCGTTCACCACCGGCATCCTGATCGGCATCGGCGAGAACCGCACCGAGCGGGCCGAGTCGCTGTTCGCGATCCGCTCCGCCGCCCGCGCGCACGGGCACGTGCAGGAGGTGATCGTCCAGAACTTCCGGGCGAAGCCGGACACCGCGATGGCAGGCGACCCCGACGCCGACCTGCACGACCTGGCCGCGGCGATCGCCGTCGCCCGGCTGGTGCTGGGCCCGAAGGTGCGGCTGCAGGCGCCGCCGAACCTCGTCGGCGACGAGCAGGCGCTGATGCTGCGCGCCGGGATCGACGACTGGGGCGGTGTCTCCCCGGTGACGGTGGACCACGTGTCCCCGGAGATGCCGTGGCCCGCCGTCGACGAGCTGGCCGCGATCACCGAGGCCGAGGGCTTCACGTTGCAGGAGCGCCTCACCGCCTACCCGAAGTACGTGCGGGCCGGGTCGCCGTGGATCGACGCGCGGCTGCACGGCCACGTCGCCGCGCTGTCCGGGCCCGACGGGCTCGCCCGGCCCGACGCCGTCGTGGAGGGGCGGGCGTGGCAGGAGCCCGACGGCGGGTTCGCCTCGACCGGGCGCACCGACCTGAACTCCACGATCGACACGACCGGGCGCACCGAGGACCGGCGCAGCGACTTCGGCGACGTCTACGGCGACTGGGACGAGGTGGCCGCCGAGCTGGAGCACCAGCGCGCCGGGCACGGGGCGGCCCCCGAGCGGCTCGACTCCGACGTCCGGGCCGGGCTGGACCTGGCCGCGTCCGACCCGGCGGCGCTGCTCGACCCGGCGCACGCCGACGCCGCGATGGCCGTGCTGACCGCCGACGGGCCCGCGCTGCGCACCCTGCTCGACCTCGCCGACGACGTGCGCAGGCAGGTCAACGGGGACGACGTCACCTACGTGGTCAACCGGAACATCAACTTCTCGAACGTCTGCTACGTCGGCTGCCGGTTCTGCGCCTTCGCCCAGCGCGAGCGCGACGCCGACGCCTTCCGGCTCTCGCTCGACGAGGTCGCCCAGCGCGCCGCGGAGGCCGCCCGCGACGGCGCCACCGAGGTCTGCGTGCAGGGCGGCATCGACCCGCAGCTGCCGGTGTCGTTCTACGCCGACCTGGTCCGCGCGGTCACCGCCGCCGTGCCGGGGATGCACGTGCACGCGTTCTCCCCGATGGAGATCGTCTCCGCGGCGGCCAAGGCCGGGGTGTCGATCCGGGAGTGGCTGACCGAGCTGAAGGCTGCCGGGCTCGGCTCGATCCCGGGCACCGCCGCCGAGATCCTCGACGACGAGGTCCGCTGGGTGCTGACCAAGGGCAAGCTGCCGGCGTCGCAGTGGATCGAGGTCGTCTCGACCGCGCACGAGTTGGGGATCCCCAGCAGCTCGACGATGATGTACGGCCACGTCGACGAGCCCCGGCACTGGCTCGGCCACCTGCGCACGCTGGCGTCGATCCAGGACCGCACCGGTGGGTTCACGGAGTTCGTGCCGCTGCCGTTCGTGCACCACAACGCCCCGATCTACCTGGCCGGGATCGCCCGGCCGGGGCCGACCGAGCGCGACAACCGGGCGGTGCACGCGTTCGCCCGGCTCGCGCTGCACGGGCGGATCGACCACGTCCAGTGCTCCTGGGTGAAGCTCGGCGACGACCTCGCCGCGGACATCCTGGCCGGGGGCGCCGACGACATGGGCGGCACGCTGATGGAGGAGACGATCTCCCGGATGGCCGGCTCGGAGAACGGCTCCGAGCGCTCGGTCGCCGAGCTCACCGCGATCGCCGCGGCCGCCGGTCGCCCGGTCCGGCAGCGGACGACGACCTACCGCGGCGAGCCCCGCGTGCTCACCCCGGCATCGGGCACCGGGCCGCGGATGCTGCCGCTGACCCCGGCCTGATCCCGGCCGGTCCCGCGCCGCCCCCGGGCCGCGCGGGACCGGCCCGGCCGCCGATCGTCGTACGGTGGCGGTATGGGTGTGCTCGGAGAGATGTTCCCGCGGAAGCGGATGCACGAGGACTCGGACGCCGCGCAGGGCGGGCAGCAGTGGCGGCTGGGCCCGATCGACCTCGACAAGGGCGTGGTGACGGTCGAGGCCGCCCCGCAGCCCGAGGACCCGGAGCAGGAGAAGGAGAAGGACCGGGAGAACGGGTGAGGTGCTGACCGGGACGACGCCCCGCGGCTGCCGCAGCCCCCTCACCGCGCTGTCGCAGGACGTCCGCCCCGGCCGGTGGACCGACCCCCCGATCCGGCCCACCCCGCCGCCGGCCACGCGCAGGCGCGGCTTCGATCGGCAGAGTGAGGCCAACGGTACGATCTTGAGCAGTCCGGGGTCAAGGGAGGCGAGCGGGTGCGGCCGCAGGAGCTGGGCGCCGTCGGGCGCGGTCTCGGCCTGCTCGCCGACACCTGGACGCTGCTGATCCTGCAGCGCGCGTTCCTCGGCGTCAGCCGGTACGCGGGGTGGCGGGAGACCCTCAACATCTCCGACGCGACGTTGTCGGCGCGGCTGCGCGGGCTCGTCGACGCGGGTCTGCTCGAGCCCCGCAGCTACGCCGACGGTGGCCGCGAGCGCCGCGGCTACGCCCTCACCGAGCGCGGTGGCGACATCTGGAAGCTGCTGATCTGCACCTGGGACTGGGAGAAGACCTGGGTCCCGCGGGAGGTCCCGCTCCCCGAGATCGTGCACCGCGACTGCGGCCGCCCCACCCGGGTGCGGGTGTGCTGCGCGGCCTGCGGCGGCGCGGTCGGTCCGCGGGACACCGAGGTCGAGCGCGAGCCCGGGGCGCCGGGGCTGGACCTGCTGGCCCGCAGGCACCCGCGGCGTACCCGCGGCACGCTGCCCGTCGACCCGCTCTCGTTCCTGCCCGGTGCGATGGAGATCATCGGCGACCGGTGGGGTGCCACCGTCCTCGGCGCCGCGCTCGCCGGGATCCGGGCGTTCAACTGCTTCGCCCACGAGCTGGGGATCTCCCCGGAGGTGCTGTCGGACCGGCTGCGCCGCTTCGTCGCGCTCGGGGTGCTCAGCCGCAGCGGCGACGGCGAGTACCGCCTCACCGACAAGGGGCGGGCCAGCTTCCCGATCCACGCCTGCCTGGTCGAGTGGTCGCACCGCTGGTGCGGCGGGGACGGCGCCCCGATCGACCTCACGATCCGCCACCGGGCCTGCGGGCAGCCGCTCTGCGTGCGGCTGGACTGCGAGCAGTGCGGGCGGGCGTTCGCCCGGGACTCGGTGTCCCCGGTGCGCCCGAGATGACGGACGGTAGGGAACGATGGCGGGCATGAACGACGCCCACCGTCCCCGCGTGCTGTCCGGGATCCAGCCCACGGCCGACTCGTTCCACCTCGGCAACTACCTGGGTGCGCTGCGGCAGTGGGTGGCCCTGCAGGACGACCACGAGGCGTTCTACTGCGTCGTGGACCTGCACGCGATCACGGTGGAGCACGACCCGGCCGAGCTGGCCCGGCGTACCCGGGTCGCGGCCGCGCAGCTGCTCGGGCTGGGGCTCGACCCGGACCGCTGCACGCTGTTCGTGCAGTCGCACGTCCCGGAGCACGCGCGGCTGTCCTGGATCCTGGAGTGCATCACCGGCTTCGGCGAGGCCGGCCGGATGACCCAGTTCAAGGACAAGTCCGCCAAGCAGGGCACCGACCGGGCGACGGTCGGGCTGTTCACGTACCCGATCCTGCAGGCCGCGGACATCCTGCTCTACCAGGCCGACCGCGTCCCGGTCGGCGAGGACCAGCGCCAGCACCTGGAGCTGACCCGCAACCTCGCGCAGCGGTTCAACCACCGCTTCGGTGAGACGTTCCGGGTGCCCGAGCCGCACATCCCGCAGGCCACGGCGAAGATCTACGACCTGCAGGACCCGACGGCGAAGATGAGCAAGTCGGCGTCGTCGCCCAGCGGGATCGTGGAGCTCCTCGACCCGCCGCGGACCTCGGCCAAGAAGATCCGCTCCGCGGTGACCGACAACGAGCGCGAGATCCGCTTCGACCCGGAGAACAAGCCGGGCATCGCGAACCTGCTCACCATCAACGCGGCGATGACCGACCGGAAGGTCGCCGAGGTCGAGGCCGAGTACGTCGGCCGCGGCTACGGCGACCTGAAGAAGGACCTGGGCGAGATCGTCGCCGCGTTCGCGGAGCCGTTCGCGGAGAAGGTGAACGGCTACCTGGCCGATCCGGCCGAACTCGACCGGGTGCTCGGGCGCGGTGCCACCCGTGCGCGTGAGGTCTCCGGCGCGACACTGGCCGCGGTTCACGAGAGGATCGGGTTCCTCCCGCCCGCCTGAGCCGCGCGCCCGGGGCGGGGAGTACCACCGAACCGGGGGAATGATGGCCGAGAACCGCGCCGCCACGATCGCGCACCGGCTGGAGACCGACGAGGAGGAGACGGAGACCTTCCTCGACCGCCAGCGGGAGAAGCATCCGTGGCTGGACCACCTGGTCCGGGCGGGGGAGCGCTACACCGAGAACCACGGCGACCACTACGCCGCGGCGATCACCTACTTCTCCATCCTGGCGCTGGTGCCGCTGCTGATGGTCGGGTTCGCGGCGGCCGGGTTCGTGCTGCGCGGCAACCCGGAGCTTCTCGACTCCCTGCGCCAGGCGATCCAGTCGGCCGCGCCGGGCCAGATCGGCGAACTGCTCGGCGGGATCGTGCAGACCGCGATCGACCGTGCCGGGGCGATCGGTCTGATCGGTCTGGTCGGCGCGCTGTACTCGGGCATCGGCTGGATGAGCAACCTGCGCGAGGCACTGACCGAGCAGTGGGGCCAGCGGGACGAGGCCCCACCGATGATCAAGCGACTGGCGTTCGACCTGCTCGCCCTGGTCGGGCTCGGGCTGGCCCTGGTGCTGTCGTTCGCGATCTCCTCGATCGGTGGCGCGGCGGGGAGGTTCCTGCTCGACCTGGTCGGCCTCGGCGAGGCGACGTGGGCACGCGTGCTGCTGAGCATCGCCTCGTTCCTGCTCGTGCTCGCCGGCAACTGGCTGGTGTTCCTCTGGGTGATCGCCCGGCTGCCGCGCGAGCCGGTGTCCCTGCGCAGCGCGGCCAAGGCCGCGCTGATCGGCGCGATCGGGTTCGCGATCCTGCAGCGGGTGATGGTGATCTACCTCGGCTCGGTCACGAACTCCGCGGCCGGTGCGGCTTTCGGCTCGATCCTCGGTCTGCTGGTCTTCATCTTCTTCACCTCGCGGTTCCTGCTGTTCGTGACGGCCTGGGCCGCCAGCGCCGAGGAGAACGACCTGGGCTACCGCGACCTGCCCGCCCCGGCGATCATCCGTCCGCAGTACGTCGTCCGGGACGGGCCGGGCGCGCTCGCGTCGGCGGGCCTGGTCACCGCGGGTCTGATCGGCGGGGCACTCGGCCTGCGGGCCCTGGGGCGCCGGCGGCGCTGACCGTCCGGTCCCTGGCGTACGCGTTCGGACAGGTGTGCGCGCGGTCCGGGGCTGCCGCGCTGCGGCGAGGTGCCGGCGGCTCGTGGGCACCGGGGGTACCCGCGACGCCGTCCCGCCCCGATCTCGAAGGACCTGATCCCGACGAGTTCGCTTACCCGGTAAGCGGATTCGCAGGAGGGTGTGGCCCGGCCTGCGGGCGCGGGGGTGAGCCGGTGCCGTCCCGGCCGGTTCTCCGGGGAGCGGCCCCGACGAACTCGTTCGCCCGATGAACGGTCTCGCGGACCCGAGCTCCGGGGACGTGATCCCGGCGAATTCGCTTACCCGGTAAGCGGATTCGTAGAAGGGTGCACCCCGGCCCTCGGGCACCGGGGCGAGCCGGCGCCGATTCGGCCGGGTCCCGGGAGAGGTTCCCGACGACTCGTTCACCCGGTGGACGGTTCCGCGGTAGGAGAGTTCCGGGGTGCGGTGCGCCGGGACGGTCCCGGACGTCTGCCGCGGGTCAACGACGCCGGCGCAGCCGCGCGGCCACCAGGGCCCCGACGCCGGCGAGCGCGGCGACCCCGCCGACCAGCACCGCGGCGGGGACCGGCGGAGCACCCGCGGGATCCGGGGTGCCGGTCGCCGTCGCCCCGTCGGTGCTCCCCGTCGCCCCGTCCGCGTCTCCGGACGCCGCCGCGCCGCCTGCGTTGTCCGCGCCGCCTGCTCCGCCCGCGGGGGCCGCGGCGCCCGGGGGAGTGTCCGAGCCGTCGGCGGACCCGGTGGTGCCCGGCTCGACCAGCGTCCCGATCCCGGTGGCCGGGGCGCCGAAGCCCCAGTCCAGCAGGGCGCGGGCCTGGTCGACCATCAGCACCGGCCGGGGCTCGCCGCGCACGATGGCGACGACCAGCCGTCGCCCGTCGCGCTCCATCGCGCCGACGAAGGTGTGCCGGGCGGCGTCGGTGAACCCGTTCTTGCCGCCGAGGAAGCCGGGGGCGCCGAGGAGCCGGTCGTCGTTGCCGAGCAGGAAGCCGGGCTTGTCGGCGAACCCGGGGAACGGGATGCTCCGGGTGGTCAGCGCGGCCGCGATCCGCGGGCGCTCCAGTGCGGCGCGCAGCAGCAGGCCCAGGTCGTAGGCCGAGGCGGACATCCCCGGGCCGTCGAGGCCGGCGGGCGTCGCGGGGCGGGTGTCCAGGGCACCGAGGCGGCGGGCCTCGTCGCGCATGGCGGCCAGCGTCGCGGGGACCCCGCCGAGCTCGCGGGCCAGGGCGTTCGCGGCGTCGTTGCCCGAGGACAGCAGCAGCCCGTGCAGCAGCTGGTCGACCGTGTAGCGCCCACCGGGACCGATCCCGGCCCGGCTGCCGTCGACGTTCGCGTCCTCGGCGGTGCCCACGACCACCCGGTCCATCGGCAGCCGCTCGTCGACGACCAGCGCGAGCAACAGCTTGATCGTCGACGCCGGACGCTGCCGCGCGTGCGGGGCCCGGGCGGCGAGGACCGCACCCGAGTCGAGGTCGGCGACGACGTACGACGCGACCCCGACCGGCGGGGGCGGCACCGGCCCGGCGTGGGTGTCACCGCAGCCGCCGAGCCCGCCGACCGGTGGCGACGGCACCGGCAGCGGGGCGACCGGCACCGTCTCCTCCCGCGCGGGCGGGCCGGGCGGGACCTCCTGCCCCGGGCACCCCGCGGCGGCCGCGACCGGAGCGGCGGGGGCGGCCGGAGCGGCGGAGGCGACCGGTGCGGTACCCGCCGCCCCGGCCAGCGCGAGCGCCACGACGACGGGAACGAGCAGCCGGGCGGCGGGTCGGCGCGGGGAGCCCGGGCCGGCGGGGGTCGTCACCGTTGCAGCATGACCCACCGCCCGGCGGAACGGGCCGCCCGCTCCGGCCCCGGCACCACGGACCGCGGCACGGTCAGCGCTCGACGATCTCCTTGACCCGGTCCAGGCTGCGCTCCAGCCCGTCGCGCATCAGGGTCTCGCGGTCCCGGCCCAGGATCCCGCTGCGCTGCAGCAGCCGTACCGGCAGCGCCGCCTCGCCGGTCTTCTCCCGCCAGGCGACGACGGTCGTCGCCCCGTCGCCGGCCGGCTCCAGGATCCAGCCCCAGGCGGTGCGCGACTCGGTCACGACGAAGGTGAACCGGCGGGCCGGCTCGCACTCGGTGACCCGGCAGTGCGTCGACCAGCGGATCCGGCCGTGCCGGTTGCCGCCGGTGAATTTCGCGCCGACGGCGGGCCCGGTCGCGTCGCCGCGCCACCGTCCCCCGGTGGCCTCCGGGCTCCACTCACCGGCCCGGGTGATGCCCGAGACCAGCTCCCACACCCGCTCCGGTGGGGCCTGCACCGTACGTTCCGCGCGATCCATCGATCCTCCTCCGACGACTGCCGTCACCTCCCGGTACAAGATCGTCCGGGTGCGCGGACGGTACCGTCCGTCAACCGCTCGACGATTCCGCGTCACGGCCCTGTTTCGACTTCTGCCAAAACCGTTGTCCAGCGGTTACCGTCCCGTCCGGACACGCGCCGCCGAGCGGTGGCGCCGGAGGGGGAGGTCACCTCGTGCGGATCAACCAGCGCATCGGAGGCAGGGGCCGGTACGCGACCGCGATCGCGCTCGTGGCCGCGGCGGCACTCACGCTCGCGGGCTGTGCCCGCGACACCGGCGGGGGCGGCGGCGCCCAGGCCGGGGAGTGCGAGCGCGTCGCGCCGCCGTCGGTCCCGGCCGCGTCGGCCCAGCCGGCGCCGGAGGCCCCGAAGGCGGACGCGAGCCGGCTCAAGGTCGGGCTGGCCTACGACATCGGCGGCCGTGGCGACGCCTCGTTCAACGATGCGGCGGCCGCCGGCCTCGACCGCGCCGTCGCCGAGCTGGGGCTGCAGAAGGCCAACACGCGCGAGGCGACCGCCCAGGCGGGGGAGAGCGAGGACGCGGGCACCAACCGCCTGCGCCAGCTCGCCCAGGGCGGGTTCAACCCGATCGTCGCGGTCGGCTTCAACTACGCCACCGGCGTGAAGACCGTCGCGACCGAGTTCCCGAACATCCAGTTCGCCATCGTCGACGACGACACGGTCGACCTGCCCAACGTCAAGCCGCTGGTCTTCGCCGAGGAGCAGGGCTCGTTCCTGGTCGGCGCCGCGGCCGCGCTGAAGACCTCGACCTGCAAGGTCGGGTTCATCGGCGGCGTCGACAACCCGCTGATCCAGAAGTTCGACGCCGGCTACGAGCAGGGCGCCAAGGCCGTCGCGCCGCAGATCGACGTCGAGTCGGCCTACATCTCCCCGGCCGGCGACTTCACCGGCTTCAACGACGCCACCCGCGCCACCGAGATCGCGTCCGGCCAGTACGACGGCGGCGCCGACATCGCCTTCGCCGCGGCGGGCCAGTCGAACCAGGGTGTCTTCGCGGCCGCGCAGACCGCGCAGAAGAAGGCCATCGGCGTCGACTCCGACCAGTACAACTCGCCGCAGCTGACCCAGGTCCGCGACACGATCATGACGTCGATGATCAAGCGGGTCGACGTGGCGGTCTACGAGTACATCAACGCGGTCGCGGGCAACACCGTCGCGAAGCTCCCGGCGCGGTTCGACCTCGCCAACAACGGTGTCGGCTACTCCACCTCCGGTGGCCAGGTCGACGACATCGTCCCGCAGCTCGAGGCGTACAAGGCCGCGATCATCGCCGGACAGATCGACGTCAAGTCCACGAAGTGACCGACGAGCGCCACGCGGTCGAACTGCGCGGGATCACCAAGCGGTTCCCCGGCGTCGTCGCGAACGACGGCGTGGACCTCACCGTCACCCACGGTGAGGTCCACGCCCTCTGCGGCGAGAACGGGGCCGGCAAGTCGACCCTGATGAAGATCCTCTACGGGATGCAGACGCCCGACGAGGGCGCGATCGTCGTCGACGGGGCGGACACGCACTTCCGCAGCCCCGCCGACGCCATCGCCGCGGGGATCGGGATGGTCCACCAGCACTTCATGCTGGCCGACAACCTGACGGTCGCGGAGAACGTGCTGCTCGGCGCCGAGCGCCTGCACGGCATCGGGAAGGCGGCCCGGGCGCGGATCACCGAGCTGTCCGCGACCGTCGGGCTCGCCGCCCGGCAGGACGCGCTCGTCGAGCACCTCGGCGTCGCCGACCGGCAGCGCATCGAGATCCTCAAGGTGCTCTACCGCGGCGCCCGCACGGTGATCCTCGACGAGCCGACCGCGGTGCTGGTCCCGCAGGAGGTCGACGAGCTGTTCGCGACCGTGCGCACGATGCAGGGCGACGGCTACACGTTCCTGTTCATCTCGCACAAGCTCGACGAGGTCCGCGCCGTCGCCGACCGGATCACCGTGATCCGCCGCGGCCGCACGGTCGGCACCGCGGACCCGCGGACCGTCACCAACCGCGAGCTGGCGGAGATGATGGTCGGCTCGGAGCTGCCCTCGCCGGAGACCCGCGAGTCGACCGTGACCGACCGCGAGGTGCTGCGCGTCGAGGGCCTCGGGCTGGCGAGCCCGGACGGCGGCCGCGACCTGCTCGACGGCGTCGACCTCGTCGTGCACGCCGGTGAGGTGCTGGGCATCGCCGGCGTCGAGGGCAACGGCCAGACCGAGCTCGTCGAGACGGTCATGGGGATGCGCAGGCACGCCCGTGGCCGGGTGCTGCTGAACGGCACCGACATCTCGGCGACGTCGACGATGGCCCGCCGCGAGGCCGGCATCGGCTACGTCCCCGAGGACCGGTCCCGCCACGCCCTGCTCGGCGAGCAGCCGCTGTGGGCGAACCGGATCCTCGGGTTCCAGTCCCGGCCGCCGATCGCCCGGCGCGGGCTGCTGGACACCGCCGCGGCGCGCACCGACACCGAGCGGATCGTGCGCGACTTCGACGTCCGCACCCCCGGCATCGACGTCATGGCCGCCGCGCTGTCCGGCGGCAACCAGCAGAAGCTCGTCGTCGGGCGGGAGCTGTCCGGCGACCCGGTGCTGCTCATCGCGGCCCACCCGACCCGCGGCGTCGACGTCGGCGCGCAGGCCGGCATCTGGGCCGAGCTGCGCCGCGCCCGCGCCGCCGGGCTCGCGGTGCTGCTGGTCTCGGCCGACCTCGACGAGCTGATCGGCCTGTCCGACACCCTCGCCGTCATCTCCGGCGGGCGGCTGGTCGGCACCGCCGATCCCGCGACCGTGACCCCCGAGGAGCTGGGTACCAAGATGACCGGAGCCGCCACGTGAGCCGGCTGCGGGGCGCCGTCGTCGCGCCCGTCCTGGCGATCGCGGTCGCCGCCCTGCTCTGCGGGGTCGCGCTGGTGATCAGCGGGGCGTCGCCGTGGACGGCGGTCACCACGATCCTCGCGCAGGTCGGGTCGGGCACGGTCGTCGTGGACACCGTGAACTCCGCCGCCGTCTACTACCTCGCCGCGCTGGCCGTCGCGATCGGCTTCCAGATGCGGCTGTTCAACATCGGCGTCGAGGGCCAGTTCCGGGTCGCCGCCTGCGTCGCCGCGATCGTCGGCGGGACGGTGGCGCTCCCGCCGGTCCTGCACACCGTGCTGATCATGGTGGTGGCGCTGCTGACCGGCGCCGCCTGGGTCGCGATCCCGGCGCTGCTCAAGGCCTACCGCGGTGTCTCCGAGGTCATCTCGACGATCATGCTGAACGCGATCGCCACCGGGCTGATCGCCTACCTGATCCGCGCCGAGACCTTCGGCGAGCTGCGCGGCAACAACATCACCACCCCGCCGATCCCCGAGTCGGGCTGGTTCCCCGGGATCCCGGTGGGCAACGGCGCGATCTTCGGGATGGTGTTCGTCGCGGCCGCGCTGGGCATCGGCTACTGGTTCCTGCTCGGACGCACCCGGTTCGGCTTCGAGCTGCGCGCCTCCGGCGAGTCGGCGACGGCCGCCGCGACCGGCGGGGTGAACGCGCGCCGCACGATCGTCGTCGCGCTGCTGCTCTCCGGTGCGGTCGCCGGGCTGGTCGGGCTGCCCGAGCTGCTCGGGCGCGACCACGCCTACACGCTGTCCTCGCCGCAGGGCTATGGCTTCACCGGCATCGCGATCGCGCTGCTGGGCCGCAACCACCCCGTCGGCATCGCGCTGGGCGCGCTGCTGTGGGCGTTCCTGGACAAGTCCGCGGTGGCGCTCGACGTCGTCGGCATCCCGCGGGAGATCGTGCTGATCATGCAGGGCCTGATCGTGCTGTCGGTGGTCGTCGCCTACGAGGTCGTCCGCCGGGTCGAGCGCCGGGCCGAGCAACGGCGGGTCGCCGCGGCGGCCCCCGCACCGCAACCCGCGGAGGTGTCGTCGTGACCGCGGTGCTGGACCGTGCGCGGACCCTGCCCGGCTGGGCCCGGTCGGCGCTGATCGCAGCCGCGCTCGTCGCCGTCCTGTCGGTCACGGTGACGCTGACCGGCCAGACCCAGCTGACCTCCGGCGGCACCGCGTCCGCCGCGGTGCGGCTGGGGCTGCCGATCCTGCTCGCCGGCCTGGGCGGCCTCTGGGCCGAACGCGCCGGGATCATCAACATCGGCCTCGAGGGCATGATGGTGCTCGGCACCTGGGGCGCGGCCTGGGCCGGCTACCAGTGGGGGCCGTGGGCGGCGATGCTCGGCGGGCTGGTGTTCGGCGCGCTCGGCGGGCTGCTGCACGCCGTCGCGACGGTGACGTTCAACGTCAACCACATCGTCTCCGGCGTCGCGATCACCCTGCTCGGGACGGGACTGACGAAGTACCTGGCGACGCTGGTGTTCACCCCGGTCTCGCAGAACCCGCGCCAGTCCCCGCGGCTGGAGGGCTTCACCGAGTTCTCGATCCCCGGGGTCTCCGAGGGCCTCGCGGCGCTGGAGGCCCAGCAACGCGTGTTCGTCTCCGACCTCGCCGGGCTGCTGTCCGGGCTGGTCACCGGCCTGGCGCCGATCCTGGTCATCGGGGTCGCGCTGGTCCCGGTGAGCTACCTCGTGCTGTGGCGGACGGCGTTCGGGCTGCGGCTGCGCAGCGCGGGCGAGTCGCCGGTCGCGGCGGAGTCGCTCGGCGTGAACGTGGTGCTGCACAAGTACGTCGCGGTCACGATCTCCGGCGCGCTGGCCGGGCTCGGCGGCGCGGCCCTGGTGCTCAACCCCGGCCAGCTCGGCTACCTGGAGAACCAGGTCGGCGGCCGCGGGTACATCGGCCTCGCCGCGATGATCTTCGGCAACTGGCGGCCCGCCGGGCTGCTCGTCGGCTCGGCGCTGTTCGGCTACGTCGACGGCCTGCAGCTGCGCGCCGGCGGTGAGGCGGTGCACGCGCTGCTCTACGGCGCGACGCTGGTCGCGGTCGTCGTCGCGGTGCTGTGGGCGATCCGCCGGATGTGGACCGCCGCCGCCGTCGCGCTCGTCGCGGGGCTGCTGGTGTACGCGGTCTACTGGTCGGTCGACACCGTGCCCAGCGAGTTCGCCTCCTACGCCCCGCAGCTGGTCACGCTGATCGTGCTCGCGGCGGCCTCGCAACGACTACGACCACCGGCCCGGCTCGGCGAGCCGTACCGGCGCGGGGAGGGACGCTAGATGGCAGGCGGGGGACCGTCCGGAGCGGGCGCGGACATGATGCGGCCCGACGCACCCGTCCCGGACTGGGACGCCCTGCGGGCCGCCGCGGTGCAGGCCGCGGCCTGGGCGTACGCGCCGTACTCCCGGCTGCACGTCGGCGCCGCCGCGCTCGTCGACGACGGGCGGGTGGTCACCGGCTGCAACGTCGAGAACGCCTCCTACGGCCTCGGCGTCTGCGCCGAGGTGACCCTCGCCGGCCAGCTGCGCCTCTCCGGCGGCGGACGGCTGCTCGCGGTCGCCTGCCGCTCCGACGACGGCGACCTGCTCATGCCGTGCGGACGCTGCCGCCAGGTGCTCCACGAGTTCGGCGGCGCCGCCCTGCTCTGCGACACCCCGCGCGGGGTGCTGCCGTTCACCGAGGTGCTGCCCGACGCGTTCGGCCCGGAGGACCTCCCGTGAGCTTCTCCGCGGTCGAGGTCATCGCGGCCAAGCGCGACTGCCGCACGCTGTCGAAGGCCCAGATCGACTGGGTGGTCGACGCCTACACCCGCGGCGAGGTCGCCGACGAGCAGATGGCCGCGCTGGCCATGGCGATCCTGCTCAACGGCATGGAGCCCGGCGAGATCGCGCACTGGACCCAGGCGATGATCGACTCCGGCGAGGTCCTCGACTTCGGCGACGTCGGACGCCCGCTGGTCGACAAGCACTCCACCGGCGGCGTCGGGGACAAGATCACGCTGCCGCTGGCGCCGCTCGTCGCGGCCTGCGGGGCGGCGGTGCCGCAGCTGTCCGGGCGCGGGCTCGGCCACACCGGCGGCACCCTGGACAAGCTGGAGGCCATCCCCGGCTGGCGCGCCTCGCTGACCACCGAGGAGATCACCGCGCAGCTGCGCGAGGTCGGCGCGGTCGTCTGCGCGACGACGCCCACGCTCGCCCCCGCCGACAAGCGGCTCTACGCGCTGCGCGACGTCACCGGCACCGTCGAGTCCGTCCCGCTGATCGCCAGCTCGATCATGAGCAAGAAGCTCGCCGAGGGCACCGGCGGGTTGGTCCTCGACGTGAAGGTCGGGTCCGGCGCGTTCATGAAGACCCTGCCGCGCGCCGGGGAGCTCGCCGACGCGATGACCGCGATCGGTGCCGCCCACGGCCTCCCGACCACCGCGCTGCTCACCGACATGTCCCGCCCGCTGGGCCGCTGCGTCGGCAACGCCCTGGAGGTCGCCGAGTCGGTCGAGGTGCTGCGTGGCGGGGGACCGGCCGACCTGGTGTCGCTCACCGTCGCGCTGGCCACGGAGATGCTCGCCCTCGCCGGTCTGCCCGACGCCGACCCGGCGGCGGTGCTCGCCTCCGGCGCCGCGTACGACGTGTGGGAGCGGATGATCGCCGCGCAGGGCGGGGACCCGTCCGCGCCGCTGCCGGTGGCCACGCACGTCGAGACGGTCGTCGCCGAGCGGTCCGGGATCTTCGCCGGGGCCGACGCGCTCGCCGTCGGTACCGCGGCCTGGAAGCTCGGAGCCGGGCGCGCCCGCAAGGAGGACCCGGTGCAGGCCGGGGCCGGGGTCCGGCTGCTGGCCGCCCCGGGCGACGAGGTCCGCGCCGGTGCGCCGCTGGCCGAGCTGCACACCGACGACGCCGACCGGCTCCCCGCGGCCCGGCGGCTGCTCGCCGGGGCGGCGCTGCTGATCACCGCGGACCCGCCGCCCGAGCGGGACCTCGTCCTCGACGTCCGCCGGGGCGGCTGACCGCCCCCGGCCGGGGCAGCGCGCGGCCCCGAACGGCGGCAGGTGCCCGACGGGACGTGACGGATCTTCCTGCGTCCGCGTGTCGCATTCGCGACGAAACGTAACTCTCGGTGTATCCGTCCGTTACGCACAGTGTGAACCGTTCGCCGGCGACGATGCCGTCCCCCAGCCACGTCCCCGTGTCACCGGACCCCGCGGGGGTGACGGCGGGCCCCGACGTCTGGACCGCGGCCGAGGCGAGCGAGGACTTCCGCGAGCTCCGCGCGCGCCTGCTGCGCTTCGTGCTGCTGGCGACCGCGGGCTTCCTGGGCTGGCTGTTCCTGTTCGTGGGGCTCAGCGCCTGGGCGCCCGGGCTGCTCGGCACCCGGGTGCTCGGCGACCTCACGCTGGTGCTGGTGCTGGCCATCGGGCAGTTCGTCTCGACGTTCGCGATCACCGCGCTGTACGTCCGGTACGCAGGCCGCCGCCTCGACCCGCTCGCCGACGAGATCCGTGAGCGTCTCGAGCGGGGCCACCGGTGACCGCCGCCGTCGCGGCCGCGTCCCCGGCCCCCGGGGACCCGCTGCTCAACATCCTGGTGTTCTCGTCGTTCATCCTCCTGGCCTTCGTCCTGGTGCTGCGGGTGCGGCGGCGCTCGTCGGCGGCCCGGGACTACTACACCGCGGGCAGCGGCTTCACCGGTCCGGAGAACGGCCTGGCCCTGTCCGGGGACTTCCTGTCGGCCGCGACGTTCCTCGGCATCGTCGGCGCGGTCGCCGTCGCCGGTCCCGACGGGTTCCTCTACGCCGTCGTCGCCTTCGTCGCCTGGCTGGTGGCGCTGTTCTTCGTCGCCGAGATGCTGCGCAACACCGGTCGCTACACGATGGCCGACGTCCTCAGCTACCGGTTGCGGCAGCGCCCGGTGCGCGCGGCCGCCGCGACCTCGGCGGTGGCGATCTCCACGCTCTACCTGCTCGGTCAGCTCGCGGGCGCGGGCGGCCTGCTCGCGCTGCTGCTCAACATCACCGACCGTGCCGGGCAGTCCGCGGTGATCGCCGGGGTCGGGGCCGTGGTCGTCGGGTACGTGCTGATCGGCGGGATGAGCGGCGCGACCTGGATCCAGATCGTGAAGGCGGTCCTGCTGCTGGCGACCGGGATGATCATGGCCGCCTTCGTGCTCGGCACGACCGGTCTGAGCCTGCCCGCGCTGCTGACCGCGGCCGTCGCGAACCACCCGCGCGGCGAGGCGGTCCTGTCCCCGGGGCTGCTGTACGGCGGTGGCCTGACGGCCAACCTCGACCTGCTGTCACTGGCCGTCGGCGGTGTCCTCGGTGTGGCCGGGCTGCCGCACATCCTCATGCGCTTCTACACCGTCCCCGACGCCCGGCAGGCCCGGAAGTCGGTCGTGTGGGCGATCTGGCTGATCGGCGCGTTCTTCCTGCTGGTGCTGGCGCTCGGGTACGGCGCCACGGCGCTGGTCGGGCCGGAGGCGATCCTCGCCGCGCCCGGCGGGGTGAACTCGGCGGCGCCGCTGCTGGCACTGCAGATCGGCGGGCCGGTGATGCTGGCGCTGGTCTCGGCGGTGGCCTTCGCGACGATCCTCGCAGTCGTCGCCGGTCTGATGATCACCGCCGCGGCCGCGTTCGCCCACGACGTGTACGCCCAGCTGCTGCGCCGCGGCCAGGCCACCGCGGCCGAGGAGGTCCGGGTCGCCCGGCTGACCACCGTCGTCATCGGGCTCGTCGGCATCGCCGGGGGAATCCTGGCCAACGGCCAGAACATCGCGTTCCTGGCCGCGCTGACCTTCGCGATGGCCGCCTCGGCGAACCTGCCGACGCTGCTGTACTCGCTGTTCTGGAAGGGGTTCACCACGACCGGTGCCCTGTGGAGCATGTACGGCGGCCTCACCGTCACGCTGACGCTCATCGTGTTCTCGCCCGCGGTGTCCGGTGCGCCGACGGCGATGCTGCCCGACCTCGACTTCGCGTGGTTCCCGCTGGCGAACCCGGGCCTGGTGTCGGTCCCGGCGGGCTTCCTGCTCGGCTACCTCGGCTCGGTGCTGGGCCGCGAACGCCCCGACGCCGCCGGGCACGCGCAGATGTCGGTCCGGGCGCTGACCGGGGCAGGACTGCAGCGTGCGGTTCCCGAGGACCCGCCGGCGCCGCTCCCCGCCGGCCACAGCGCCCACCCGGCTCCCGCCGGTCACGGCGTCGCCCCGGTCCCCGCCGGCCACGGCGTCCACCCGGCCTCCGCCGGTCACGGTGCCCACCCGCGCCCCGACGGTCCTGCGGGCCACCCCGGCCCGGCCGGTCCCGCGGCGTACCGGGGCCCGGCCGGTCCCGCGCCGCACCGGCGTCCGGACGGTGGGGTGGCCCGTACCGCCCGGCCGGACGGTGCCGCCGCACCTCTCCGCACGGGACGGCCCCACGGCGGGCCGTCGCGCGACGCCCGGCCCGGCGGCCACCCGGCGGGCCCGTACCGGCCGCCGGCCGCCCCGGCGCGGGACCCGCAGCTGCGCCCGGGACGGGAGCGGCCCGGGCCCGGCACCGGCACGCCGTCCCACTGAGCCGCGTCCCCGGACCCCGGCCGGCGCCCGCCGGCCGGGGCCGGGCCGTGCTCGGCGGGGCGCCGGAACGGGCGGATCCGCGACACGCCCGCCGCTGCGCCGTGACGCCGGGCCGGTGCGCCCACCGGTGGGTGACGGCGCGGTGCCGGGCGGGCGTCGGCACGACGATTCCGATCCGGCACGATGGACCACGATGCGTGAGGACCGACGAGCGGCGGAGCGGGCGCCCCACCCCGCGGTGGTGCGGCACCAGCCGCTCCCCCGACCGGTGATGGGCACCGACCCCCGGCGGACCCCGCGGACGCCCCCGGAGGGAGCCGCCGAGGTGACCCGTCCGCTCGGGTCCGGGCGGATCCCCGACCCGGGGGAGCCGACCACCCCGCTGGGACCGGTGGCCGACCCGTCGCCCGGCCGTCCCGCACTCCCGGACGGCGCCGCCGCGGGCCCGGGGACGCCGTCGAACGGCACCGCGCCGGCGGGGGAGACGCCCGGGGACGGCGGAGCACCGGCCCCGGGGACGTCCGGGGACGACCCCACCGGGACGACCCCGTCCGGCGGCGCGGAGCGCACCGGCTCGCTCGTCCGCTCCTCCAGCATGATCGCGATCGCCAGCCTGGTCAGCAGGCTCACCGGCTTCGTCCGGAACCTCGCGCTGGTCGCGGTGCTGGGCTTCGCGGTCGTCAACGACTCCTACACCGTCTCGAACACGCTGCCGAACATCGTCTACGAGCTGCTGCTCGGCGGGGTCCTGACCAGCGTGATGATCCCGGTGCTGGTCCGCGCCCAGGCCGAGGACGCCGACGGCGGCGAACGCTTCACCCGCCGTCTGCTCACCGTCGTCGGGGCCGCGTTGCTGGTCGCGACCCTGATCGCGATGGCCGCCGCCCCACTGCTGACGAGGCTCTACCTCGGCTCGGGGGACACCGGACAGGCCAACCCGGCCCTGGCCACGGCGTTCGCCTGGCTGCTGCTGCCGCAGATCTTCTTCTACGGCATCGGTGCGCTGCTCGGCGCGGTCCTGAACTCGAAACAGGTGTTCGGACCGTTCGCCTGGGCACCGGTGCTCAACAACCTGGTCCTGCTGGGTGTGCTCGTCGTCTACGTGCTCGTGCCGGGGGAGATCTCGGTCGACCCGGTCCGGATGGGCGACCCGAAGCTGCTGGTGCTGGGGGTCGGGACGACGCTCGGCATCGTCGTCCAGGCACTGGTGCTGATCCCGTTCATGCGCAGCATCGGGTTCCGCTACCGCCCGGTGTGGGGCTGGGACCCGCGGCTGTCGCTGGCCGGCGGGATGGCGCTGTGGATCGTGGCCTACGTCCTCGTCGGGCAGGCCGGCTACATCGTCACCACCCGGGTCGCCGCGTCGGCGTCCGAGGGGTCGGTCGCGACCTACACCTACGCCTGGCTGCTGCTCCAGGTCCCGTACGGGGTGCTCGGGGTGTCGCTGCTGACCGCGCTGATGCCACGGATGAGCCGGGCCGCGGCGAAGGGCGACGTCGACCAGGTCGTCACCGACCTCTCGCTCGGCGCGCGCCTGTCCACCGTCGGACTCGTGCCGATCGCGGCCGTGATGACGGCGTTCGGCCCGTCCCTGGGCACCGCGCTGTTCTCCGTCGGCGCGGGCAGCGGGACCGGGGCCGAGCGCCTCGGCCAGGCCGTCGCGTGGTCGGCGTTCGGGCTCCTGCCCTACGCGGTCACGATGCTGCAGATGCGCGTGTTCTACGCGATGACCGACTCCCGCACCCCGACGCTGATCCAGGTCGGCATGGTGGGGGTCAAGATCCCGCTGCTGCTGGCGTGCCCGCTGCTGCTCCCGCCGGAGCAGGTCGTGCTCGGCCTCGCCGCGGCGAACGGGGTCTCGTTCGTCGGGGGCGCGGTGCTCGGGCAGTGGCTGCTGCGTCGCCGTCTCGGCCGGGCCCGCTCCGGTGAGGTGCTCGCCTGCCTGGCCCGGGTGGCGCTCGCCTCGGCCGCCGCGGCCGCCGTCGCCTGGGGGATCACCCGGCTCGTGGACCCGGCGCTCGCGGACTGGCCGGACGTCGCCCGGGCCTGGACGCTGCTGGTCGGGGGCTCGCTGATCGCGCTGCCGCTGGCCGTGGTCGCGATGCGCGTGCTGCGGGTCCGCGAGCTCGACGCCGTGTTCCGGCGCTTCGCCCGCCGCTGACCCCGGCTCACACGACGGGCGGCGCCCCGTCCGGCACCGGCGTCGGGGCGGCACGCTGGGAGAACGCGAACCAGAGGTAGCACAGCCCCACGACGAACAGCAGTCCCGTGGCCGTGCCCTCGATCTGCAGCGGCGCGGCGCCGCCGACCGGGCCGGGGACGAACACCGCGGCGACGATCGCGGCGTAGAGCAGCGGGTCGAGGGTGCGCAGGGACCGCACCGTCCGCGCCACGGGCGCCCCGCGGTGACGCAGGAACAGCAGTGACTCGACCAGGCCGACCAGGCCCAGCACCCCGAACGTGACCCGCCACGCGACGCTGCTCCCGGCGGCCAGCACCGCGCCCAGCCCCAGCCCCATCACGCCGGGCAGGAAGAAGTGCAGGGCCACGTGCAGCGTGCTGCGGTGCAGGGCCGGATCGCGACGCCACCCGCCGTGCGAGAGACCCAGCACGGTGAACCACAGCCCGAGCAGCGTGAAGCTGACCGAGCTGAGGCTCTGGTAGAAGCTCAGGGCCGGATCCACGGACACCTCCACCGGTCGGCCGACGGGTGCAGCGATGATGGCCGCGGCGGAATCGGTTGTCTGCGGCCGATCAGCCCAATCGGGTCCCGGAACGCACGAACGCCGCGCCCCCGGCGTGCGGGGCGCGGCGTCCGTCAGGAGAACCGGGGGACTCAGTCGTCCGGGTCGTCGCCGACCAGGTCGGCGGCGGAGGCACCGTTCTGGCTCTTCACCGCGACCTTGGCCCGCCCGCGGCGCTGGGCCGGGCGGGGCGGGGGCGGCGGGGCCTGCTGGGCGTACTGCCCACCCCGGCCCATGATCAGCTCCGCGAACGTCGCCATGGCCTCGTCGAGCTGGCTGGCGTTGCGGCGCTCGGACTCGGCGTTGGCCTTGGTGACCAGGTCGGTGACCGAGTCGGTGTCCGGACGGTCGCGCAGCACGGTGTCGAGGCCGGCGAGCCGGTCGTCGACGCCGGCGGAGAGCGTCGAGACGTCGCCGGACAGCTTCTCCAGGCGGGTGTCGACCTCCCCGGTCAGCTTGTCGAGGCGGCCGTCGACGTCGCCGGTGAGCTTGTCGAGCTTCCCGTCGACGCTCTCGCCGAGCGCGTCGAACCGGCCGTCCACGGCCTCCGACAGCGACGACAGCCGCTCGGTGACCGAGCCGTCGAGCTCGCCCAGGCGGTCCTTCAGGGACCCGCCGAGCTTGCCGACCCGCTCCTTGACCGACCCGTCCAGGTCGGTCAGCTTGCCGTCGAGACCGGACTCGACCGAGTCGAGCCGGGTGCCGACCTCCTCCAGACGGGCGGAGAGGGCCTCCAGCCGCTCGGTGAGGGCGTCGAACGCCGGGGCCGGGTCGACGGCCGGGCGCTGGGCCAGGTCCTCCAGGCGGCGGTGCAGGCCCACCGAGGTGTCGCCCAGCAGGTTGCGCAGGCCCTCGCCGGTCTCCTCGAAGGAGTGCACGGCCGCGTCGAGCTGCTCGCGCACCTGACGCTCGACGCCGTCGACGCGCTCCTTGATCGGGGAGGCGACGGCGTTCGGCATCGCGTCGAGCCGCATCTCGTGCCGGTCGAGGCGGTTGTCGAGGTCGTCGAGGCGCTTGTGCAGGCCGCCCAGGCGGTCGTCCAGGCCGTCCATCCGGCCCGAGACGCCCTCGAGGCGCCCGCCCATGCCGTCGAGCCGCCCGTCGAGCTGGGCGATCGGCTTGGCCAGCTTGTCCGGCAGGGACTCGATGGCCCGGGTGATCGCGCCGAGCACGATCTCGGTGTTGTCCAGCTTGGACACGGTCTCGTCGAGGCGCTCGGCCAGGACGTTCAGCTCGGTCCGGTCGGGGAGTTCGGTGAGCTTCTTGCGCACGGTGCCGATGGCGTCCAGGGCCGCCAGCCGGGCGTGGATCTCGTCGAGGGAGTCGAAGATCTGCTGCTGTTCGCTGTCACGGATCTCGGCCGCTCGCATGAGCATGCCGCGCATCCGGTCGAACGAGAGGTTCGAAGTGTCGCTCATGGCACCTGCTGCGCTTCCTCTGAGCCAAGTGGGGAGTGCCCAGAGGGTAGCGACCGCCGTACGAGGGTCGACGGACGGTGTTGCGTTGAGCCGTCCGGGGCATGTCTCCGCACCCGGATCGGGTCGATCATGGCAGGTCCGGGCGCCGGTCGTCGCGCGCCACGCCGCTCGGTACCGTGCCCGAGTGGCAGATCCCACCGCTCCCGTCCCGGTCACCCGCGACACCGTCCGCCGCGCTCCCAAGGTGCTCCTGCACGACCACCTCGACGGCGGCCTGCGGGTCGGGACCGTCGTCGACCTGGCCCGCGAGTACGGCTACGACAAGCTCCCCACCACCGACCCCGGCGAGCTCGCGGCCTGGTTCCTCGGCGCCGCCCACTCCGGCTCGCTGGTCCGCTACCTCGAGACCTTCGGGCACACCGTCGCCGTGCTGCAGACCCGGGAGGCGCTGACCCGGGTGGCGGCCGAGGCCGCCGAGGACCTGGCCGCCGACGGCGTCGTCTACGCCGAGGTGCGCTTCGCCCCCGAGCTGCACGTCGAGGGCGGGCTGGACCTCGACGCCGTCATCGCCGCCGTCCTCGACGGGTTCCGGATCGGCTCCGACCGCGCCGCGGCGGCCGGCAACACCATCCGGGTCGGCACCCTGCTCACCGCGATGCGGCACGCCGCCCGGTCCCGGGAGATCGCCGAGCTGGCCGTGCGCCACCGCGACTCCGGCGTGGTCGGGTTCGACATCGCCGGCGCCGAGAAGGGGTTCCCGCCCACCCGCCACCTCGACGCGTTCGAGTACGTCCGTCAGCGGTGCGCGCACGTCACCATCCACGCCGGTGAGGCGTTCGGGCTGCCCTCGATCCGGGAGGCGCTCCAGTGGTGCGGGGCCGAGCGGCTCGGGCACGGCGTCCGGATCGTCGACGACATCACCGTCACCGACGACGGCCCGCAGCTGGGCCGCCTCGCCGCCTGGGTCCGCGACAGCCGCATCCCGCTGGAGATGTGCCCGACGTCGAACGTGCACACCGGCGCCGCGTCGTCGCTGGCCGAGCACCCCATCGGGCTGCTCACCGAGCTGCGGTTCCGGGTCACGGTCAACACCGACAACCGGCTGATGTCCGGCTGCACGATGACCAGCGAGATGTACGACCTGGCCGAGACCTTCGGCTACGGCTGGGACACCCTGCGCTGGTTCACCGTCAACGCGATGAAGTCGGCGTTCATCGGGTTCGACGAGCGTCTGGCGCTCATCGAGGACGTCATCAAGCCCGGGTACGAGGCCCTGTCGCGCTAGTGCTCCCGCAGCCGGGCCTCGAGCCCGGCGACGAGCTCGCCCCAGGACTGCGCCTCCTGGGTGAACGGCGGGCTGGGTGCCATCCGCGTCGGGTCCGGCCGTACGACGAACGACACGAGCCAGCCGAGGCTGTTGGACTCGGCGAGGACCTCGGCGGGCTCGGGGTCCCCGGCCCACTCGCCGACGTCGGTCAGCAGCTCCGAGGCCAGGTCGAGCTGGACCGGGTCCAGGTCGAGCACGCCCTCGGCGAGGTCGGGGCCGATCCCGGTCAGCACGTAGGTGTTCATGTCCTCGACGCCGCCGTCGAGCTCGCCGACGGCGGCCGCGTCGAGCACCTCGGCGAAGGTGACGGCCGCGGTCAGGTCGGTCCCGGCGACGGCGGGGTGCTCCCGGTCGGCCAGCGCCCGGAACAGCGCACGCTCGGAGCCGAACACGTCGATCCGGCCGTCGGAGCCGAGGAAGACCGGCTTGTCGTCGAGGTAGCAGCGCAGGCTGACCACGGAGCGGTCGCCGACCTCGATGCGGATCGGGTCGATGCCGACCTCGGCCCAGAAGCCGGTCGGCTCCTCCTCGGCGGTGTCGGCGTCCTCGGTGCCCGCGGCGAGCGCGGCGGCCTCGAGGGCCTCGTCGTCGTCGAGGGGCTGCTCGGCGAGACGGTCGCGGAGCTCCTGCTCCTCGGCGCGTGCCTTGTCCAGCGCCCCGGCGTCGACGTCCGGGGTGGCGACGAGGTCGTCGACGGTGTCGACGACCCCGTCCCAGTGCGTCGCGATCGCCTCGGACAGCGCGGTCCAGCGCTTGGCGCCGTCACGGCCGGCGAAGGCCTGCTCGCCCTCGCGCAGCAGCGCGAACGTGGGCTCGCCGTCGAGCGCGGCGATCACGTCGGTGAGGTCGCAGACGTCGGCCAGCGACCGGACGATCGAGACGGTCTCGTGCAGCTCCTGCACGGTCAGCGCGTCCGGGTCGGCGGCGGCCAGCTCCGGCAGACCGACCAGGTCGTACCGGTGGACGGCGTCGGGGGTCAGCTCGGCGACCGCGAGCCCGGGGACCGCCGACCACGCGGGGTGGTCGGTCAGGTCGTGCTCGGGTGCGGTCCGCACGAACGCGGCGAGACCGGCCACCTCGTCGAAGACGAACACGTGCTCGTCGTCGCCGAGGAAGGCTTCCCACTCCTCGCCGTCTTCGCGCCAGGGGGGAGCCCACAGGGTGACCACGTCGCCCCGGGTGAGAGCGAGCCGGATCGGGACGATGTCGCTTGCCACGGGGCGAGCCTATCGTCGCGTCCTTCCGCCGGCCGGTCCCACCACCTCGGGTGTCGCCGGCCCGGCGGATCACGGTCGTGCGGGGTCAGGCCTGGGAGTGCAGTCGGACCACTCCGATGGACACGTCCTCGAGTCCACCCCGGTCGAAGTCGCGTCGCAGCTGGTCGGCCTTGATGGTCGCCGTCATCCCGTCGAACGGGCCGTGCGCGTCCACCTCCCCGGTCTGCGGGTCCACCGCCAGAACAACGTATCCGTCGCACTGCGTGAGCTTTTCCGCAGCAGCGATCAACGTCTGCTCCTCGGAAGTCGTGTTCTCCGGCATCGGATCACCTCCTTGTTGTCTAGTACAGCGTCGGCGGTGCCCTCGATGTGACACCGTTTCGGCCATACCACCCGTTCGGGTCAGGTGAATCGCGAGATCGGCGACCGCGCGTGCTGATCGTGGCACTCCACGCGGTCGGTCACGCGATCCGGGGAACCGGACGTGTCCGACCGGACACCGTTGGTGATCACGGTTCCGCTCGGGGATCGGCTGTCACGCAAGGTCTGCGAGGGTGTCCGCGGCCTCACCCGGGAGGACGAGGAGGTGCATCCGGCCGGTCCCGGCGTCACTCGTCGGTGAGCGCGTGCTTCTCACGCTTCGTGAACCGTGACACGCATCCGTGTCAACGTCCGGGGATGACGTCCCGGTGTCCGTCCGGTCACGGGACGGCATCGTCGCAGGACACGGGGCGCGTCCGGCCGTCGGGTCCCACCGGCCCGCGGGGCGACGGCACCGGATCGGTGGGCCGGGCGCCTCCTCACGGGGGATCTCCTCGCGGCCCGGCCGCCGTAGGCTGTGCGCCCGTGGACACGATCGTCGTCGACCACCCGCTCGCGCGGGCCCGGCTCAGCACCATGCGGGACGCCCGCACCGACAACGCGACCTTCCGGGCGGCGTTGCG
Source organism: Pseudonocardia sp. ICBG162 (assembly GCF_020496225.1). Taxonomy (NCBI): domain Bacteria; kingdom Bacillati; phylum Actinomycetota; class Actinomycetes; order Pseudonocardiales; family Pseudonocardiaceae; genus Pseudonocardia; species Pseudonocardia sp. ICBG162. The sequence continues at coordinate 442,279 of NZ_JAHLJD010000031.1, read as the reverse complement.
CGAGCTCACCCTGATGCTGGTCTACGAGGCCACCCGCTCGGCGCCGCTGGCCGAGGACCGGATCCACACCCCGGTCTCGCGGACGGTCGGGTACCGGCTCGCGAACCCGCCGGTGCTCGTCCCCGTGCTGCGGGCCGGGCTGGGGATGGCCGAGGCCGCGCTGAACCTGATCCCGGACTCGCAGATGGGCTTCGTCGGCATGGCCCGCGACGAGACGACCCACGAGCCGGTGCCGTACATGGAGTCGCTGCCCGACAGCCTCGTCGGGCGGCCGGTGTTCGTGCTCGACCCGATGCTGGCCACCGGCGGCTCGATGGTGCACACCGTGGAGCTGCTGACCCGCCGCGGCGCCGACGACGTGACGGTCCTCTGCGCGCTGTCCGCGCCGGAGGGCGTGGAGCGGCTGCGCGCGTCCGGGCTGCCGGTCCGGATGGTGACCGCCAGCATCGACGAGCGGCTCAACGACTCCGCGTTCATCGTCCCCGGCCTCGGCGACGCCGGGGACCGTCAGTTCGGCGCGGTCTGAGCCCGCCGTGAGGCCCTCCCGCCGCATCCTCACCGGGGTCGTGGCGACGGTGGTCGCGGTCGCGCTGTCGGCGCTGCCCGCGGCGGACCGGCCGGAGGACGCCGAGGTGCCCGCCGCCGTCGACGAGCCCGGGGTGGTGCGGGTGATGCCGCTGGGCGCGTCGTCGACGGTCGGGGTGGGGAGCCCGGGGACGGCGGGCTACCGCCTCCCGCTGTGGCAGCGCCTGGCCGCCGACGGCGTCCGCATCGACTACGTCGGCTCCCGCAGCTCCGGGCCGGAGGCGCTGCCCGACACCGACCACGAGGGCCGCTCCGGCTGGACGGCGGCCCGGATGGTGCCGATGACGGGCGGCTGGGTGCTGGCCGCGCAGCCGGACGTCGTGCTGCTGCACGCCGGGACCAACGACCTGCTGCAGGGCGCGAGCGCGCGGGCGACGGCGGCGAGCCTGGACCGCCTGCTGGACCGCGTGTTCGCGGCCGCACCGCACACCCACGTGATCATGGCCGGGGTGTGGGCGCCGCTGCCGAAGCAGCGGGCCGAGCGGGCGCGGCTGGCCGAGTACCTGCCCCGGGTCGCCGCGGCGCACCGGGCGGCCGGGCACTCGGTGGAGTTCGTCGACACCTCCACCCTGTTCCCCGCCGGGCGGACCGCGGACGGCCTGCACGCCGGACCGGGCGCCTACCGCACGATCGCGTCGGTGTGGGCCGACCGGATCGAGGCGCACCTCGGGGTCCGGCCCGCCACCGGGCGCCGGTAGCTCAGTCCTCCGGCATGACGGTCGCGGCCACGACCGCGCCCAGCTCGCGGCACGCGGCCCGGGCGGCGGCGTCCGGGGGACCCGCCACCTCGACCGGCGCGGCCGCCGCGGTCCAGCCCATCGCCTCGGCGACCGTCGTCACCGAGCGGGTCGCGCCGGAGGTGTCCGAGCCGCCGTGCACCCACAGCCCGTAGGGCAGGCCGCGGGTGTCGTCGGCGCAGACGTAGAAGACCTGGTCGAGGAAGTGCTTGAGCGCGCCGGACATGTAGCCGATGTTCGCCGGCGTCCCGAGGACGACGGCGTCCGCGGCAAGCAGGTCGCTCGCCGTCGCGGCCAGGGCGGCGCGGGCGACGACCTCCACCCCGGTGATGTCCGGGTCGGCCGCGCCCGCGCGGACCTCGGCGAGCAGCTCCGCGGTCGCGGGGGACGGCGTGTGGTGGACCAGGAGCAGGCGCGCGCTCATCCGGCGAGCATCCCGTCGACCTCGGTGCGCAGCGCGTCCAGGCGCTCCGCGGCGACGGCCCGCGACGCCGGCACCGCGGCCACGTCGCCGGTGGGGTCCTCCACGACCTCCAGGTAGGCCTTGAGCTTCGGCTCGGTCCCCGACGGGCGGATCACCACGCGGGTCCCGGGGCGCCGCAGCCGCAGCACGTCGGGGGCCGGGCGGTCGGCCTCCCAGCCGGCCGGGGGCGCGTCGCGCAGCCGGGCGACGGCGGCGTCGCGCTCGGCGGGGGCCATCCGGATCGAGACGCCCCGGGTGGCGTGCACGCCGAACTCCGCGGCCAGCTCGTCGAGCCGGCGCGGCACCGACGACCCGGCCGCGGCGAGACCGCGCACCAGGTCCGCGGCGACGACGGCGGCGGAGACGCCGTCCTTGTCCCGGACGCCGTCGGGGTCGACGCAGAGCCCGATCGCCTCCTCGTAGCCGAAGACGAGCCCGTCGCCGGCCCGCACGATCCACTTGAACCCGGTGAGGGTCTCGGCGGAGCGGGCCCCGCGGGTGGCCGCCACCCGGGCGAGCATCGACGACGACACCACGGTCGTCGCGACCAGCGGGTCCGCCGCGGTCGCGGTCCGCAGGACGTGGTCGCCGAGCAGCACGCCGGTCTCGTCGCCGGACAGCATCCGCCAGCCGTCGGGGAAGGCGACGCCGAGCGCGCACCGGTCGGCGTCCGGGTCCAGCGCGACGGCGAGGTCCGCGCCGCTCTCCGCGGCCAGCGCGAGCAGTGCGTCGGTCGCGCCGGGCTCCTCCGGGTTCGGGAACGCGACCGTCGGGAAGTCGGGGTCGGGCACGGCCTGGCTCGCGACGACGGCGACGTCGTGCACCCCGGCCCGGGCGAGCGCGGCGACCACGGTCGCGCCGCCGACGCCGTGCATCGGGGTGAGCGCGATCCGCGGCGCGGGCGCCCCGGTGTTCCCCGACAGCGTCGCGACCCGGTCCAGGTAGGCGCCGGTGACCTCCGCCGGGTCCGGCAGCGGCCCGAGCGGCACCGACACCGCGGGCGGGGCGGCGGTGATCGCGTCCTCGATGGCGGCGTCGTCGGGACCCACGAGCTGCGCGCCGTCGGCGAGGTAGACCTTGTAGCCGTTGTCGGCGGGCGGGTTGTGCGAGGCGGTGACGGCGATCCCGGCGACCGCGCCGAGGTGCCGCACGGCGAAGGCCACCAGCGGGGTGGGGACGGGGCCGTCGAGCAGGGTCACGGTGAACCCGGCGCCGGTCAGCACCCGGGCGGTGGCCTCGGCGAACGCCGCCGACCCGTGCCGGGCGTCCCGGCCCACGACGACCCGGCCGGTGCCCGCGGTCCGGGCCAGGTGGGCGGCCAGCCCGGCGGTCGCCCGGGTCACGACGGCGACGTTCATCCCCGACGGCCCGGCCCGCACCGGCCCGCGCAGCCCGGCGGTGCCGAAGCGCAGCGGCCCGGACAGCCGGTCGGCCAGCTCGTCGCCGGCCGCCGCGGCGCCGTCGCCGCCGGCCATCGCGGTGGCCAGCACGCGCTGCAGCTCGGCCCGGGTGCCCGGGTCGGGGTCGTCGGCGATCCAGCGCAGCGCCGCGTCGCGCAGCGGCCCCGGGAGCACCATCAGATGCGGCCGACGAGGTCGCGCAGCAGCGAGCCCATCCGGGTCGCCGCGGCGGCGCCGGCGTCGAGGACCTCCTGGTGGTTCAGCGGCTGCCCGGACAGGCCCGCGGCCAGGTTGGTGACCAGCGAGATGCCGGCGACCTCCAGCCCGGCGGCGCGGGCGGCGATCGTCTCGGCGACGGTGGACATCCCGACCAGGTCCGCGCCCAGCGTGCGCAGCATCCGGATCTCGGCCGGGGTCTCGAAGTGGGGGCCGGGCAGCCCGGCGTAGACGCCGTCGACCAGCGACGGGTCCAGCTCGCGGGCGGCGGCGCGCAGCCGCGGGGAGTAGGCGTCGGTGAGGTCGACGAAGTGCGCGCCGTGCAGCGGCGAGCGCGCCAGCAGGTTGAGGTGGTCGGAGATCAGCACCGGCTGCCCGACCGACAGGCCCTCGGTGATGCCGCCCGCCGCGTTGGTCAGCACGACCGTGCGGACACCGGCCGCCGCGGCGGTGCGGACGCCGTGCACGACCGGGTCCATCCCGTGGCCCTCGTAGAGGTGGGTGCGCCCGAGCAGGACCAGCACCCGGGTGTCGCCGATGCGCAGCGAGCGGGCGGTGCCGCCGTGGCCGACCGCGGACGGCGCGACGAACCCGGGCAGCTCGGCCATCGGGACCTCGGTGTCCGGGGTGCCGAGGACGTCGGCGGCCGGACGCCAGCCGGAGCCCAGGACCACCGCCACGTCGTGGGTGTCGGTGCCGGTGCGGCGGGCGAGCTCGGCGGCGGCGTCGTGGGCGCGAGCGGTGGGGTCGGCGGTGTCGGCCATGGGCGCCAGCCTAGGGGGCGCCTGCGCCGTGGCCGGCTCAGCCCGGGGTGGCGCGGAAGCCGGAGGCGACGGCGTCGAACAGGCCCGCGACGGCGTCCTCGGCGCGGCCGGCGGGGGAGGTCAGCTGCAGTACCCAGACCCCGCCGAGCTGGTCGCGGCCGGGGATGATGCGCATCAGCGTGCTGCGCTGCGCGCTGCCGCTGCCGGTGGTGAGCGCGATCTGGCTGGAGCCGTCGGGCAGCTGCTCGACCGGCCCGGCCTCGACCGGGTCGACACCCAGCGCCTCCGGGGTGAGGGCCTCGGTGACGGCCTGCAGCGAGGTCGCCGCCCGGACCGACAGCTCCTGACGGCCGTCCGGGCTGACGAAGCGGACGACGACCGAGCCGTCGGGGGCGGGCGAGCGGAACTGCGTCCAGCCGTCGGGCACCGGCACGGTGAAGCCGAGCGGGTCCGGGTAGGTGGTGCGCAGCGACCGGTCGGTGGCGACCGTGACCGTCGACAGCGGTTCCTGGCCGGCCAGCGCGCGGACCCCGGCGAACCCGGCGAGCGCGCCGAGCAGCACGATCAGGGCGCCGCCGAGGACCAGCGGGACGGCGCCGAGCACGGTGGTCGGGCCGGCCGCCGCGGTGCGGGCGGGCGCCGCCCCCCGCGACGACGGCCGGGCCTGCCGCGGGCGCGGCGGCTCGGCGGGCGGCGGTGCCGGTGCGGGCACGGGGTCGGCGACCGGGACGCGGCCGTAGGTGCCGGTGCCGGTGGGGCCGACCGAACCGGGCGGGGGCGGTGCGGCGACCCGCGGCGGTGCCGGTGCCGGGGCCGCGCCGGTCGGTGCGGGCACCCGCGCCATCACGGTCGGCACGTCCGGCGAGCCGGGGAAGATCGGGTCGTCCGGGTCGGCGAGCAGCGGGCGCAGCCGGGCCCGGACCTCGTCGAGCGGCATCCGGCCCGACGGCTCCTTGACCATCAGCCCGGCGATGACCTCGGCGAGCGGGCCGGTGACCGTCGGCGCGGGGACGGGGCCGTCGACGACCTCGGTGATGGTGCGGACCGGGTCGCCGTCGACGTCGTAGGGCGGGCGGCCCTCGACGGCGGCCCAGAGCGTCGCGCCGAGGCCCCACAGGTCCGCGGCGGGGGTGACCGGCTGGCCCGCGGCGACCTCGGGGGCGATGTAGGCGGGCGAGCCGAGCACGAGGCCCGCGGAGGTCATCGGCGCGTCGGACTCGTTGCGGGCGATGCCGAAGTCGGTGAGCTTGATCCGGCCGTCGTCGGAGATCAGGACGTTGCCGGGCTTCACGTCGCGGTGGGTGATCCCGGCCCGGTGCGCGGCCCGCAGCGCCGCCGCCGTGCCGTGCCCGACGACGCCGGCCTGCGCGGCGTCGAGCCTGCCCAGCTCGGTGATCGCCGCGGCCAGGTTCTTCGACGGCACCAGCTCCATGACCACCAGCGGCTCGTCGCCGCCGGAGTCGAGCACGTCGAAGACGGTCACGACGTTGGGGTGCGACAGCCCGGCCAGCGCCCGGGCCTCCCGCATGATGCGTTCCCGCAGCTCCAGCTTCTCCCCGGCCGGGATGCCGTCGGGGATCTTCAGCTCCTTGAGCGCGACGCGGCGGTGCAGGACCTCGTCGAAACCCGACCAGACGGTGCCCATCGCGCCGCTCCCGAGCGGACCGTCGACGCGGTACCGCCCGGCGAACTGTCGGCGCTGGACCTCGCCCTCGGGAACGGACACGCCGCCGATTGTTCCATCGTGCCCGCGCGGCCCGTCCCCGCACACCGTTCCCGGCCGAGATCGTCACCGCCGGTGCGCGGGTGTGACGGTGCGTGACGACACTGGTCGGTCCGGGACGCCGGACGGCCGCCGCGGCGGGCCGGGCGTACGGACGGTCACGGTCCGGTGGCGTTCCGGCCGCGGGCCGGTGTCGTCGTGCCGGGAGTTCCCCGTGACGGGCGTCCGAACCGCCGGTGAACGGCGAGGACGGCCGTTCGCCGACGGGAGGAGCGGTCGCACGCGGCCGTTCACCTGGAGCGGTGAACCCGCTGGCAGCAGCTCGCCGACCCCTTGCCGCCCCGAGGCGTGAACGGACGATTTCGACTGGAACACCGCCGGACGGGTGAGCACCATCATGGGTGGTGGGAGACGACCGAACGCCGTCCGCGTCGACCGCGGACATGCGGGCCGTTCCCGCCGAGGGCCAGTACGAGGAGGACAAGGTGACTGCGCTGCAGACCCGCACCGAGCTCCCGGAGATCACCGATCCCGCGGTCGACGATCTCGGCTCCGGCACGGGTCCGGCCTGGCTGGAGTCGTGGATGCGGGCGCACAAGGGCGAGATCGTCGGCTGGCGCCGCGCGATCCACGCCCAGCCCGAGCTGGCCCGTCGCGAGCACCTCACGACCGCGCGCGTCGCGGAGACCCTGCGGCGGGCCGGTCTGGAGCCGCGCACGCTGCGCGGCGGCACCGGCGTCGTCTGCGAGGTGGGGCACGGCGAGCCGCTGGTCGCCCTGCGCGCGGACATGGACGCGCTGCCCCTGCAGGAGCAGACCGGTCTCCCGTTCGCCTCCGAGGTGCCCGGCGTGATGCACGCCTGCGGGCACGACGCGCACACCGCGATGCTGCTCGGCGCGGCACTGGCGCTGCAGTCCGCGCCGTCGCTGCCCGGCCGGGTCCGGCTGGTGTTCCAGCCGGCCGAGGAGGTGCAGCCGGGCGGCGCGCTCGACGCCGTCGAGCAGGGCGTGATGGAGGGCGTGCAGCGGATCTTCGCGCTGCACTGCGACCCGCGCCTGGAGGTCGGACGGCTCGGCACCCGGGTCGGGCCGATCACCTCGGCCTGCGACCTCATCGAGGTCCGGCTGACCTCCCCGGGCGGGCACACCTCGCGCCCGCACCTGACCGCCGACCTCGTGCAGGCGCTCGGGCTGCTGGCCACCCAGGTGCCGCTGCTGCTGACCCGCCACGTCGACCCGCGGTCGGGCACCGTCCTGACCTGGGGTGCGGTGCACGCCGGGGACGCGGCGAACGCGATCCCGCAGTCCGGGCTGCTGCGCGGCACCCTGCGCACCGCCGACCACGCCACCTGGACCGAGCTCGAGGAGAAGCTGCGGGCGCTCGTCGCGTCCGTGCTGGCCCCGACCGGTGTCGGCTACGTGCTCGACCACGTCCGCGGTGTCCCGCCGGTCGTCAACGACGCGGTGTCCACCGGGATGCTGCGCGACGCCGCGGTGACCGTCGGGGGCGAGGCGGCCGACGCCTCCACCGAGCAGTCCTCCGGCGGCGAGGACTTCGCCTGGTACCTGGAGCACTCCGCGGGCGCCATGGCGCGGCTCGGGGTGTGGTCGGGCGCCGGGAAGCAGCGGGACATCCACCAGCCGACCTTCGACCTCGACGAGCGGGCCCTGCCGTTCGGCTCGCGGGTGCTGGTGCAGGCCGCATTGTCCGCCCTGGCGCAGGCGGCCTCCTGAACCACCGTCTCCCGCGGTGAACGACGACGGCCCGGTCCCCTCGCGGGGGCCGGGCCGTGGTCGTCAGCCGGTGCGGCCGGTCAGGACTGGTTGCCGGGGGAGGACTTGCGGCTGGGCCTGCTGCGCAGCTCGTTGACGTAGTCGTCCGGGGCTCCCGCGGTCTCCGCGGCGTCGGCGATCACACCCAGGTAGCGGGCCGACGGGTCCCCGCCCTCGTAGGCGTTCAGCACGTAGATGAACGCGAGGACGCTGCCGTCGAGGGTGGCGACGCGCAGCCGCAGCTTCTTGTGCATGCCCAGCTCGCCGCCCTCCCAGCGGTCGAGCTGGCGTTCGTCGTGCTCGGGGACGTCGTAGAGCACGACGAACACCTGCGAGCCCGGCTCCTCCACCACGGTGGAGAGCGCGCCCTCCCAGGTGTAGTCCTCGCCGCCGAACGTCAGCCGCCAGCCCTGGAGCCACCCGGTCCCGGCCATCGGCGAGTGCGGGGCGCGCTCCTTCATCTGCTCGGGGTCCATGTTCGACCCGTACGCGGCATACAGCGGCACGCGTGCAGGGTAATGGGAAGCCCGGCGGGGCCTCGACCCGCCCGGTCCTAAGGATGGGACACGCGTACTGTGAGCCCCGTCGACGCCGGCGGGCGGGACCGCCTGCCGGTCCACCACCACCGACTTCTCCAGGGGGATCTCCCGTGACCCGCATCGTCATCATGGGCGGCGGACCGGCCGGGTACGAGGCCGCACTCGTCGCGGCACAGCACGGCAGCGAGGTGACCGTCGTCGAGCGGGACGGGATGGGCGGCGCCTGCGTCGTCTACGACTGCGTCCCCTCGAAGACCTTCATCTCCTCCGCGGCCGTCCGGGTCGACCTGCACCGTGCCGAGGACCTCGGCGTGCTGGTCGACCGCGGCAACTCCGCGGTCGACCTGCCCGCGGTCAACGAGCGGGTCAAGTCCCTCGCTCTCGCCCAGTCCGCCGACGTGCGGGCCCGGCTGGAGAACGAGGGCGTCCGGATCATCGCCGGCACCGCGCAGTTCGCCGGGCCCGGCGCGGCCCGCGCCGCGCACGAGGTGACCGCCACCCACGCCGACGGGACGGTCGAGGAGCTCGTCGCCGACGTCGTCCTCATCGCGACCGGGGCCACCCCGCGGGTGCTGGACTCCGCCCGCCCCGACGGCGACCGGATCCTCGACTGGCGCCAGCTCTACGACCTCGACGAGCTGCCCGAGCACCTGATCGTGATCGGGTCGGGCGTGACCGGCGCGGAGTTCTGCTCCGCCTACGTCGAGCTCGGCTGCCGGGTCAGCCTGGTCTCCAGCCGTGACCGGGTCCTCCCGCACGAGGACGCCGACGCCGCCGCCGTGCTCGAGGAGGTCTTCGCCGAGCGCGGCGTCGAGATCCTCGCCCACGCCCGCGCGGACTCCGTCGAGAACACCGGCGACGGCGTCCGCGTGACGCTGTCCGACGGCCGCGTCGTCGAGGGCTCGCACGCCCTGATGACCGTCGGGTCGATCCCGAACACCGCCGACCTCGGCCTGGAGAAGATCGGCATCGAGACCGACCGCGGCGGGTTCGTCCCCGTCGACAAGGTCTCGCGCACCTCGGAGCCGGGCGTCTACGCGGCCGGCGACTGCACCGGCGTGCTCATGCTCGCCTCGGTCGCGGCCATGCAGGGCCGGATCGCGATGTGGCACGCGCTGGGCGAGGGCGTCTCCCCGATCCGGCTGCGGACCGTCGCGGCGAACGTGTTCACCCGCCCCGAGATCGCGACCGTCGGGATCAGCCAGAACGCGATCGACTCCGGCGAGGTCCCGGCCCGCACCGTGATGCTGCCGCTGTCGACCAACCCGCGCGCCAAGATGCGCGGGCTGCGCCGCGGCTTCGTGAAGCTGTTCTGCCGCCCGGCGTCCGGCGTGGTCATCGGTGGTGTCGTGGTCGCCCCGGTCGCGAGCGAGCTGATCCTGCCGATCGCGATGGCGGTCCAGAACGGGCTGGGCGTGGACGACCTGGCCCACACCTTCTCGGTGTACCCGTCGCTGTCCGGGTCGATCACCGAGGCGGGCCGTCAGCTCATGCAGCACTCCGACCTGGACTGAACAGCTCCGCGAACCGGTCGCGCAGCTCGCCGTCGCCCGCGGGGGCGAGGGTGGACCACTCGGGTCCGCCGTGCGCGCCGGTCCCGCGGGTCAGCCGGTAGCGCCCCCGCGGCGTGTCGACGACGGCGACGTGCCCCGGCAGCCGCGACGGGCTGCCCCAGCGGTCGTGCCGGACGGCACAGATCTGCGCACGGTGCGCGGGCCCGGCGAGCAGCGGTGCGAGCCGGGCCCGCTGCCCGTCGTCCGTGCCGGGGTCGGTGTGTGCGTCCGCGTCGAGGAGGCGGGCCAGCTCGGTGGTGGGCAGGGCCACGGCGGGCCCGGGCCCCGGCGCGCGCCGGGGCAGGGCCGACACCGCGGCGAACGCCGGTGAGCCCGCCGCGGTGACGGTGACGGCTCCGCCGGTGTGGACGGCGAGGACGCCGTCGCCGTCGCGCTCGGCGGCGACTGCGCGCAGCGGCCCGTCGTCGAACCGGCCGCGCACCTCCAGGTGACGGTCGGGGCGGGCGAGCAGGGCCAGCAGCCGTACCAGCGCGGGGTCGGGTCCGGCCGGACCGGCGAGGCCGCGGGCGCGCAGCCCGCCGACGCCGGCCGCCACGACCCGGCGTCGTTCCTCGCGGGTGCGCCCGGGGGAGGGCAGCCGCAGCGCCACCGGGGTGGCGCCGAGCCCCAGGTGCTCCCAGACGACGTCGAACTCGGCGCCGGTGAGCACGAACGGCACCGACGGGGTCCAGGGCGCGGGCTCAGCCACGGCCCCTCCAGCGCGCGTCGGGGCGCAGGACGCCGGGGTCGGGTCGGGCATCGGGCTGCTCCGGGGGGTCGTCGGGGGCGGCGTGCTCGTCGGCGACGAGGCGCCAGGCCGGGATGCGGGGGGCGGCGGGCGCGCCGACGGTCGCCGCGACCGGGTGCGGGGCGGCCGGGACCGCGCCCACCGGTACTCCGGCGGGGGTGACGGCCGGGTCGCCCGGTGCCGGCATCGGCGGCGGGGTGGGGCGGGCGTGTGTGACGGCGCCGGGGGGCGCCGGGCCGTCGGTGTGGGGGACGGCGAGGTCGCCGGTGGTGACGCCGTAGTGGACCGGGCTGCGGGGACCGTCGGGGTCTCCGGGATCGCCGGGGGCGGGGCAGTGCGGGGCGGTGCCGCCGCCGGTCGGTCCGCTGCCGGTCGGCCCGTGGTCGGTCGGCCCGTGGTCGGTGGGGTCGGCGCCCGTCGCGCCCCCGGCGGCCGGCCCGCCGGTCGTGGGCTGACCGGGCGCGCCGCCGCCGGTCGTGGAGTGGCCGGGGCCTGCGGACGTGGAGCTGTGCGGCGTGGGGTCGCCGGGGGCGGTACCGCCGGTGGTTCCGCCGCCGGTTCCCCCGGGGACGGTCGGTCGCTCGGGAATGCACCGGGAGCGGGGCCTCCGGGCGAGGCGCCGTCCGGGTGGGGGCCACCGGGCGTCCACGGCACTCCACCGTCGGCGGCCGGGGCGCCGCTGGGGGCGCGGGTGCCGCTGGTCGTCGCGTCGCCGGAGGGCGGTCGGTGCTCGGCCCCGCTCGGCGGTCCGTCACCCGGCGGGTCCTGGGCGGCACCGCCGGACGGTGTCCCGTGGCCGACCGCGTCGCCGGGCCGCGGGGCCTCACCGGGGGTGGTGTCGCTGCCGGGCCCCTCCGGCCCCGGTGCGGCGTCGTCGCCGGCCCGTGCGCCGTGCTCCGACGGCAGGTCGCCGGAGGGGTGTGCGTCGCGCTCCGGGGGCAGGTCGCCGGAGGGGTGTGCGTCGCGCCCCGGGGTCAGGTCGCCGCCGGGGCGCGGGTGGCCGGGCGGTGTGCCGTCCTCGGCGGGCCTGCGTCCGTCCCGGCTCTGCCGCTCCCGGCGGATCGTGGCGCCGATCAGGATCCCGGCCCCGCCGAGCGCCCCGCCCGCGAGCACCGTGGCGGTCACCGCGGTGCTGCCGCCGCCGTGGTCCGCGCCGCCGACACCGCCCGGGATGCCGGCGTCCGCGGGGGAGGCCGGACCGGCCCCGAGGCCGACGGTTCCGGGCCCGGTGTCCGTGCCGGGCGTGCCGGGCGTGCCGGTGCGGGGGGGTGTCGGTCGCGGAGGCGTCCGCGGGGTCGGGCCCGGAGGAGGGCCCGCCGACGTCGATCGGCCGCGCCCCGGGCACCCCGGCCCGTCCGTTCCCGGTCAGCACCGCCGCGGTGATCCCGCCGAGGCCGATTCCCGCGAACACCGTCGTCCTTGACGCAGCGCCGCCCGCCGGGGCCGGGTCCGCGTCGCCGCCGGGACCGGGCGGGGGCCCGCCGGGCGACGGGGCCGGGACGGCGGGGGAGGCGGGGGCGGTGCCGTCGTGGGCGACGACCGGGGACGCACCCCAGCCGGTCCACGGGGCGCCGGTGACGCGGGTGTCGTCGTCGTAGCGGACCATCAGCTCCGCGGCCCGGCCGGCCGAGTTGCCCGCGGCGAGGTCGGCGGCCGCCCAGTCGTCGAGCAGGGCCGGGCCGGTGGGTGCGGTCTCGGGCGGCGTCGGGGCCGCGGCGGCCGGCATCCGGGCCCGGAGGTCCGCGGCGAGCCCGGCCTGGGCGGCGAGTGCGTCGGCGGTGCGGCCCGCGTCGACGGCGGCGGAGACGACCCAGCCGTCCAGCGACCCGAACGCCGCGGTGACGCCGTCCGCGGTGCCGCCGGACCACCCTCCGGGCAGGTCACGGACCTGGCCGGACAGCTCGCGGTGGACGTCGGTGAGCGCGGCGGCGGCGTCGCGCCACGCCCGCTCCGCCCCGGCCGACGCCGAGGGGCCCGGACCGGCCGCGACCATCGCGACGATCTCGGCGTGGCTCAGTCCCGCCCAGCGCGGAGCGGTCACCGGGCACCCCCGTTCAGCGCGTCCGTCGTCGACTCCTCGGCGCGGGTGTAGGCACGCCCGGTGGCACCGGCGGCGTCGCGGGCCCGCAGCAGCTCCGCGTGCAGCGTGCGCAGCCGGCCGATCGCGGCGTCCGGGCCGTCCGCGGCGTGGACGGCGTAGCGGGCGGCGGCCTCGGCGCTGGCCGGGTCCCCCAGCCACGGCTCGACCCGGCGGGCGTCGGCGTCGAGGGTGCGCAGCGCGACGGCCAGCCGGGACGCGGCCCGGTCGAGCGCCTCCGCCGCCGCGGCCGGGGCGGCCGGGTCGACACGCAGGTCCGGGTGGATGTCGGGCACGTCGGCCTCCGGTGCGGACGGGCGGATCACGGACGGGCGCACGCTAGGCCCGCATCGGCCGTCGCCGCGGGGGTTCGCCGTGGAACGGTCGCGATCGCGAAGCCCGCACACGACGACACCCCCGTCCGCGCCGGTGGTCACCGGCGCGGACGGGGGTGTGTGTCGCGGTCAGGCCGCCGTCACCTCGGTCGGCTCCGGGACCTCGACCGGGGCGCACCCGCGCAGCGGGCACGGCGGTGGGGCCCAGGGCCGGGGCGTCCCGCCGAGGGCGGGAACGGTCCCCGCGAACGGCCACCGGCCTGCGAAACGCTGCAGGTACCAGTAGACGAACAGGTGGTCCGGTTCCTCCGGGTCGGAGACGAACAGCGCACGCTCGCCCAGGTCGGTGACCCAGGCTGCGTAGTCGTTCGCCACCTGCCCCGGTGGGCGCGAGGCCCGCCGGGGCAGGAGCCAGTCCTCCGCCCGGGTGCGCCAGGTCGCCAGCGCGGTCGGGTGCAGGGTGGCCCCCGGGAGCTCCCGGAGGTTGGCGGTGAAGGTGCCGATCAGGACCCCGTCCGCGCCGTACGCGGAGGAGGTCAGGGTGAGCAGGGAGTGCGGGCCCGGGATCGGGCCGTCGGTGTGGACGTGCGTCGTGACGTGGAACGTCGTCGGCGCGATGTCGAACTCTGGGGGCATGACGGATCCTGTGACGTCTCGGTCGAACTGGGACGGCTCACGGCGCGGCAGGGCCTGCGTGGTGAGCGGATCCGCGGCGCGGTACTCCGCGTGGCGGTAGTTCCGGGCCCCGTGGATCGGGCACACGGGTCGGCTGTGGAGTTGTGACGTGCGTGTCGCGGGCGCCGGACGGCGTGCGCGACACGTCGGGAACGCTAGAACGGCGCGACGGGCCGGTCAACGGGCGGTGACCCGCTCGGCACAGCGCGTTCCGCGGAACGCGGGCGGGCTCCGGCGAGCCCGGGGCGTGCTCGGCGCCGGTGGGGTGGCGTCCGGGTCGGGCGGCGTGCGTTCCGCGGAACGCACGTGTCCGGGCGACCGGAGCCGCAGCGCGTTCCGCGGAACGCGGACTGCACCCTCGGGACGGGCATCCGGCCCCCGGGAACCGCGTTCCGCGGAACGCGGTCGCACACGCGACGGTGCAGGTCACCGGGTGCGTTCCGCAGAACGTGGGTGCGTGCGCTCGCGCGAGGTGACAGGGGTTCCGCGGCACCGTGGCGCGCGTCCCTCGCGTTCCGCGGAACGCGGCGACGGGCTGTCCGGCCGGACGGACCGCGTCCCGCGGAACGCGGCTGCCGGCGCGCGGGCGACGGGGCCGGGCCGACCGCCTCAGCCCTCGCCCACCAACCGCCCCAGCACGACGACGTCGACCCGCTCGCCGTCGACGGTCCACGCCTCCCGCAGCCGGCCCTCCGGCACGAACCCCAGCGTCGCGGCGACGGCGGCGGAGGCCCGGTTCGGCTCGGCGTGCATCCAGGTGACGCGGTGCAGCCCGAGCCCGCCGAAGGCGAAGCGCACGACCGCCCCGGCCGCGGTGCGGACCAGGCCGCGTCCGCGGGCGCCGGGCAGCGTCCAGCAGCGCAGCTCGGCGGTGCCGTGGGCGAGGTCCAGGTGCTCCAGGGTGATCTCGCCGAGCATCTCCCCGGTCGTCGGCTCGGCGACGGCCCAGGCACAGCGGGTGCCGCGGGCCCAGCCGTCGATCCGGTCCGCGACGTGCGCGGTCACCTGCTCGTCGAAGTCCGGGGCGGCCGGGTCCGGACGGTTGCGCCAGCGCCGGATCTCCGGATCCCGGCAGGACGCGGCGACGGCCGGGCGGTCGTCCACCCGGCCGTCGTGCCGCAGCCCGCGCAGGTACCACGCCCCGGCGTTGATCTCGACCGGGTCGAGCACCGGGGCGGGCACCCGGGTCAGTCCTTGATCTCGCAGATGACGGTGCCCTGGGTGACCGAGGCGCCCTGCTCCGCGTCCAGACCGGTCACGGTGCCGGCCTTGGTCGCGGTGACCGGGTTCTCCATCTTCATCGCCTCGAGGACGACGATCAGGTCACCCACCTCGACGGTGTCGCCCTCGGAGACCGCGACCTTGATGATCGTGCCCTGCATCGGCGCGGTGACGGCGTCGCCGGAGGCCTTCGCCCCGCCGCCGCCCTTGCCGCCACGCTTGCGCGGGGCCGCCTTGGCCGCGCCGCCGCCGTTGCCGCCCCCGCCGAGGGCGAGGTCACCGGGCAGCGAGACCTCCAGGCGTCGCCCGCCGACCTCGACCACGACGGTCTGCCGCTCGCCGGACTCGTCGTCGGCACCCGCGCCGCCCTCGAACGGCGGGACGGTGTTGTCCCACTCGGTCTCGATCCAGCGGGTGTGCACGGTGAAGTCCTCGAGGGTCTCGGCGGCGTAGGCCGGGTCCTCGACGACGAGACGGTGGAACTCGAGCACGGTCGCCATGCCCTCGACCTTGAACTCGCCGAGCGCGCGACGGGCCCGCTGCAGCGCCTGCTGCCGGTCGCTGCCCCACACGATCAGCTTCGCCAGCAGCGAGTCGAACTGGCCGCCGATGACCGAGCCGTCCTCGACGCCCGCGTCCATCCGGACGCCCGGCCCGGCCGGGTACCAGATCCGCTCGACGGTGCCCGGCGCCGGCAGGAAGTTGCGCCCGGCGTCCTCGCCGTTGATGCGGAACTCGATGGCGTGCCCGCGCGGCTGCGGGTCGTCGTCGAAGTCCAGCTCCTGACCCTCGGCGATCCGGAACATCTGGCGGACCAGGTCGATCCCGGTGGTCTCCTCCGAGACCGGGTGCTCGACCTGCAGACGGGTGTTCACCTCGAGGAAGGTGATCATGCCGTCCTGGCCGATCAGGAACTCGACGGTGCCGGCGCCGTAGTAGCCGGCCTCCTTGCAGATCGCCTTCGAGGCGTCGTACAGGGTCTTCTTCTGCTCGTCGCTCAGGAACGGCGCGGGCGCCTCCTCGACGAGCTTCTGGAAGCGGCGCTGCAGCGAGCAGTCCCGCGTCCCCACGACGACGACGTTCCCGTGCTGGTCGGCCAGCACCTGGGTCTCGACGTGGCGCGGCTTGTCCAGGTAGCGCTCGACGAAGCACTCGCCGCGGCCGAACGCCGCGGTGGCCTCACGGACCGCGGACTCGTACAGCTCGGCGATCTCGGAGCGCTCGCGGGCGACCTTCATGCCGCGCCCGCCACCGCCGAAGGCGGCCTTGATCGCGACCGGCAGGCCGTGCTCGTCGGCGAAGGCGATGACCTCGTCCGCGTCCTTCACCGGGTCCTTGGTGCCGGGCACCAGCGGGGCGCCGGCCTTCAGGGCGATGTGACGCGCGGTCACCTTGTCGCCGAGGTCGCGGATCGACTGCGGCGACGGGCCGATCCAGGTCAGGTCGGCGTCGATCACGGCCTGGGCGAAGTCGGCGTTCTCCGACAGGAAGCCGTAGCCGGGGTGGATCGCGTCGGCACCGGCCTGCTTCGCGGCACCGATGACCTTCTCGATGTCGAGGTAGGACTCGGCGGCGGTGGAGCCACCCAGCGCGAAGGCCTCGTCGGCGAGCCGCACGAACATCGCGTCCCGGTCCGGGTCGGCGTAGACGGCGACGCTCTGAAGCCCCGCGTCCTTCGCTGCTCGGATCACGCGGACGGCGATCTCTCCCCGGTTGGCGACGAGCACTTTGCGCAGTGCGGGCACGGTCGAACTCCTCCGGTCACGGCGCCGGCCCGATGCTCCGGCGCAGGGTTAGGCGGAGTGTAAGAGCAGAGCAGCCGGAAGTTACCGGTGGGGAATGTGGCGATGGCAACGTCGTCACCCGTCCGAGGGCCCCGACCTCGACCCTGATCGTTCCAGTCGTGACCGGTGCCACCATCGGGACAGGCGGTTCCGGGGTCGCGGGGCGGTGCGGCCGTCGTAGTGCAGCGCCGCTTCGCGCGCGGCCAGCTCGCGCCGCGCGCCCGCACCGAGCCGCCCGGCGGCCGCGAGCTCGCGGGCCAGGTCCCAGCCCTCCCGCTCCGGGCCGTAGGGGGCGACGCCGTCGAAGCGGGCGTCGAACCGGGCCTGCCAGCCCGCCCCGGCGTCGACGGCGAGCAGCGGCCACGCCGCGGCGACGAGCCCGGCGCGCTTGCGCAGCAGCGCCGCCCGGGCCGCCGCCAGGCGCGCCGCGTCGAACCCGGCCGGGTCCGTCCCGCCCGCGACGAGCGCCGCCACCAGCTCGGCCTGCCGCCGCGCGAGCCCGTCGCTCACGTCCGGCCCGGCCCGTCCGCGGCGGGCGCGGCCACCGGTCCGGCGCCCGCACCCGCCCGGCACGGCGCCGCGTGCCCGGCCGCGGCCGCGATGGCGTCCAGCTCCGCGCGCAGCACCGCGGCGGGCGGGTAGCGGCCGTCGCGTTCCAGCATCACCGGCGGCGGCACCGGCAGCTGCGCGACGGTGTGGGTCAGCAGCGCCAGCACCGCGTCCGGGACGGGGTCGGTGTGGGTGTCGTGCAGCAGCCCCGCCGCGTCGGCGGCGTGCCCGGCGACGTGGCAGTAGGCCACCGCCCCGGGCGGCAGCCCGGCGAGCAGCGCGTCGACGTCCGCCCGCGGGTCACGGCCCCGGTTGCGGGCGTTGACGAAGGTGTTCGCGACGTCGAGCAGCAGCGGCGCCCCGGTCCGGTCGTGCAGCCGATGCAGGAAGCCCGCCTCGTCGAACTCGTCGTCGGGCCAGTCGAACAGGGCCGCGATCGGCTCCAGCGCCAGCGGGACGTCGAGCTCCTCGCGGGTCGCCGTCACGTTGGCGACGAGCACGTCGAGCGCCTCGCGGGTCCGGGGGAGCGGCAGCAGGTGCCCCGCCTCGACCCCGCCGGCCCGGGTGAACGCGATGTGCTCGCTGACCAGCGCCGCACCCGTCGCCGCGGCGCAGGCCGCGAGGTGGGCGACCCGCCCCGGGTCGACGCCCTCGGGCGAGCCCGGCGACAGCCGCACCCCGTGCACGACGACCGGCCTGCGCAGCAGCGACGCCGGCACCGCGTCCGGGCGCAGCGACTCGGCGATGACCTCGTGGAACGTGAGACCGTCGACGTCGTCGAGGACGGCGGCGATGCCGCTGCGCCAGCCGACCCCGGTCCCGCCCGGGACACCCGTCATGTCGCCACCTCCGCCGTACGAGCCGTCCCCGCAGCTTCACACCCCCCACGGTGCAGCTGCGGGGACGGCAGATCCGGTTCCCCCACGCGGGCTCAGCCGCCGCAGCCGCCTCCGCCACAGCCTCCGCCGCCTCCGCCGCAGCTGCTCCCGCCGCCGTCACCGCCGGACCAGCCGACGCCACCGCCGTCGGAGGAGCCGCCCCCGGTCGCGGCGGGCGCCCCGCCGAGCGTGGCGAGCTTCTGCGCGGCGAGCTCCTCGGCGAAGGCGGGCTCGGCGGCCAGCATCGCGCCGACCCCGAACGCCCCGACCGACAGCGCGGCCGCCGCGGGCCCGACGGCCGTCCAGTCCGGGCGCATCGACGGCGACAGCGCGTCGTTCCGGGACCGGACGACGGTGAGCGCGGCGTCCCCGGCCCGGGTCCGGTCGGGCACCCGCGTCGCGAGCACCGTGGCGAACACCGCGGTGGCGGCGACGAGCGCGAACAGGAACCCGACCGGGCGCCCACCGCCCAGACCGGCGGCGATCCGCACCGCACCGGCGAGGGCGAGCACCCCGACCGGCCAGGCGGTCGCCCGGTAGCGGACCCGGTCGGCCGGGGACAGCAGCAGCCCCGCGGTCTCCAGCCGCTGCGCGGCCCGGGCCAGCTCGGTGCGGACCGGCTCGTGGGTGCCCAGCATCCGGCCCGGGGTCAGACGCTGCGCGGAGCGGTGGATCGCCCGCTGCAGCGCCGACGCGCCGTGCCCGGGGACCCTGCCCGCCCGCACCTGGCCCGTGGTGCGGCCGGAGGTGACCAGGCTGCCGTCGACGTGCATGGCCGACAGGGCCGCGTACACGGCCAGCTCGGGGCCGCCGTTGAGGTACGCGACGTCCTCGGGCCTGCTGTCGAGGGTGCGGGCGCCGCGCGGATCCCCCTGCGCGATCGTCCGCCGCCGGCGCAGCACGATCCCGGAGACCAGGACCAGCGCGACGACGTAGAGGACCAGGAAGGTCTGACCCGGGATGCCCCAGGTGTCCCCGGTGAGGTTCGTGCCCATCTCCACCACCCCCTGCGGTGAGCGACACTTCGTCGTTCGAAGCAGTGTGCGCCCGCTCACCCCGGCCGGGTGACCGATTTGAGGTGGACTTGAGGAAGGAGCGCGGACGACGGCAGCCGGGATCACCGACGGTGACCCCGGCTGTCGCGGGAGTGAGCGGGCGGGCTCAGGCGGTCGCGGCCCGCACCTGGTTCTTGATGCGCGCCAGCATCGCCGCGATGCCGCGCAGCCGCAGCGGGCTGACGGCCTCGGCGAGGCCGAGGTCGGTGTAGAAGTCGTCCGGCACGGCCAGCACCGTCGCGGCGGGCTGCCCGTCGAGCCCGGTCACCATGATCGAGGCGAACCCGCGGGTGGTCGGCGCCTCCTTCGGCGCGGAGAAGAACAGGTGCACCGGCCGCTCACCGCCGTCCTCCACCTCGACGGCGAGGAACAGCGGCGACTGGCACTCGTGGACCTGCTCCATCGTGTCCGCGGTGTCGGCGTACCGCTCGGGCAGGTCCGGCAGCTCCTGGGACAGCTCCAGCAGCAGCTGGAGACGGTCCTTCGGGCCGACCGCGGCGAAGTCGTCGACCAGCTCGGCGAGATCGGGGGGCAGGGTGCCCGGGTCGGTGGAGCTCACGCGGACCCGCGCTCCTCGCCCTGCACGATCGGCACGCGCACGGCGTTGCCCCACTCGGTCCAGCTGCCGTCGTAGTTGCGGACCCGGTCGAAGCCCAGCAGGTACGTCAGCACGAACCAGGTGTGGCTGGAGCGCTCGCCGATCCGGCAGTAGGCGACGACGTCGTCCGAGGCCGACAGCCCCTGCTCCTGCTCGTAGATCGCGGACAGCTCGGCACGGCTCTTGAAGGACCCGTCCTCGGCGGCGGCGCGGGCCCACGGGACGCTCGCGGCGCCCGGGATGTGCCCGCCGCGGACCGCGCCCTCCTGCGGGTAGTCGGGCATGTGCAGCTTCTCGCCGGTGTACTCCTGCGGGGACCGCACGTCGACCAGCGGCCTGCCCAGGTGGGCGAGGACGTCGTCCTTGAAGGCGCGGATGCCGGAGTCGTCGCGCTCGACGACCGGGTAGTCGACCTGGGCCGGGGTGGGGGCGTCGGTGACCATCTCGCGGCCCTCGGCGACCCACTTGGACCGGCCGCCGTCGAGCAGCCGCACGTCGGCGTGGCCGAACAGGGAGAACACCCACAGCGCGTAGGCGGCCCACCAGTTGTTCCGGTCCCCGTAGACGACGATCGTGGTGTCCCGGCCGATGCCGCGCTCGGACATGATCTCGGCGAAGCGGGTGCCGTCGACGTAGTCACGGGTGACGGGGTCGTTCAGCTCGGTGTGCCAGTCGACCTTCACCGCGCCGGGGATGTGCCCGGTCTCGTAGAGCAGCACGTCCTCGTCGGACTCCACGACGACGAGGCCGGGGTCGGTGAGGTGCTCGGCCAGCCACTCGGTGGTGACCAGGCGCTCGGGGTGCGCGTACTCGGCGAGCTTCGGGTCGGGGTCGTGTCCGACAGTCATGGCCGCAGGGTAACCGCGTGCCCCGACACCCACACGGCGGTCAGGACCGTGGCGTCCACAGATCGACCACCGACACCCCGACCGCGCCCAGCAGACGGCGCAGCAGCGGCAGGCTGATCCCGATCACGTTGGACGGGTCGCCGTCGATGCCCTCGACGAACCAGCCGCCCAGCCCGTCCAGGGTGAACGCGCCCGCGACCTTCAGCGGCTCGCCGGTGGCGAGGTAGGCGTCCAGCTCGGCGTCGGTCGGCTCGGCGAAGCGCACCCCGGTCCCGGCGTGCCCCTCGGCCTCCTGCACGACCGCCCCGCCGGCCAGGCGCAGCACGGCGTGCCCGGTCAGCAGCTCGCCGGTGCGCCCGGCCATGGCCTTCCAGCGGCGCCGCGCGGTCTCCGCGTCGTGCGGCTTGCCGACCAGCTCGCCGTCGACGAGCAGCATGGAGTCGCAGCCCACGACCACGCAGTCACCGGTCAGCCGGTCGGCGACGGCGGCGGCCTTGGCCGCGGCCAGCAGCGTCACCTTGCGCGCGGGGTCGGCGTCGGGGTGCGCGGCGAGCAGGGCGTCCTCGTCGACGTCGGAGACCTCCACGGCGGGGTCGGCCCCGGCGGCGCGCAGGACCGACAGGCGGGCGGGGGAGGCGGAGGCCAGAACCAGACGCACGACGGCAGACGCTACCGGCCCGCCACCGCGGAGCCGTGGTCCGCCGCCGGGTCGGCGGTCCGGTCCGGCCCGGCGACGCGGTGCAGGCGCAGCGCCAGGTGCAGGTGGAAGCGGCCCTCGGGGGTGCGCCAGTCCGGTCCGAGCAGGTCGTCGACGCGTTCGAGGCGCTGGCGCACGGTGTTCGGGTGCACCGACAGCGCGTCGGCGGCCGGGGCGAGCAGCTCGCCCGCCGCGAACCAGTGCCACAGCGTCTCGGCCAGCCGGGTGCGCCGGCGCCGGTCGTAGTCGAGGACCGGGCCGAGGTGGCGCCCGACGATCTCCCGCGACGTGGTGCCGGTCCGGTCCCGGATCACCGCGCCGACCGCGCCGAGCGAGGCGAAGTCCGCGTGCCCGGTGGTGCGGCCCAGGGCGCGGGCCGCCGCGGCGACGTCGGCGGCCTCGGTGTGCGCGCGGCGCAGGTCCGACGGCCCGCCCGAGGGGCTGTGCGCGGCGCCGACGAGCGACGGCGTCCCGGCCGCGGCGAGCCCCTCGGCGACGAGCGGTGCCGCCCCGGCCCCCGCACAGCCGGGGCCGGTCGTCCCGGCGGCGATCACGCACACGTGCCCGTCGTGCACCGACACCAGCCAGCGGCCCGCCCCGTCGAGCCCCCGCACCGCCCGCGCCGCGGTCACCGCACCGGCCGGGTCGACGTCGACGACCAGCACCGTCGCCGGGGCGTCGGGGGAGAGGCCGTACTGCGCGAGCCGGGTCCCCAGCGTCGGCCGCGGCGGGACCCGGCTGTCGACGAGCTCCTCGACCAGGGTGGTCTGGGCGGTCTCGTCGGCCTGGGCCAGTGCCCGCTCGACCAGCAGCGCGACCGTCATGAACGCCGAGGCGTGCGCCAGCCGGGCGACGGCGTCGTCGTCGGCGCCCTCCATGACCAGGGTCGCCAGGTGCTCGCCCGCGGTGGTGATCGCGAGCAGCGCGTAGGTCCCGCCGCCGGGCAGGTGCGCGATCGCGACCCCACCGGCCTGCTGGGAGGTGCGGACCGCCGACCGCAGCCGCCACCCGGCCAGCTCCTCGGGGGTGAGCAGCCGTCGTCCCGTGCGCAGCGCCCCGGACGGGTCGTGCAGCGAGAGCGGGTGCCCGACGGACTCGGCGAGCACGGCGAACACCCCGGCCGCCTCGGCGGTGGAGCCGGCCATCGCCCCCATGAGGCGTTCGTCGAGGTGCAGGAGGTGTTCCAGGCGCAGCCGGGCGCCGGGGTCGGAGCCGTCGTCGCGGGTGGTGCGCAGGCGCCGGATCTCCTCGCCGCGCCGGGTCTGCTCCAGCGCGACGGCGGCCTGCACGGCCATGTGCTCCAGTGCGGTCCGGGCGGCCGGGCCGAGGGTGCGGGGCCCGCGGTGGGCCACCAGCAGCGCCCCCACGACCCGCCCGCCCAGGCGCATCGGGGCGCCCGCGATGGCGCGCACCCCCTCGCCGCGCACGATCGTGTCGATCCCCGACAGGTGGTTGAGCGCCCGGTCGGCCAGGTAGTCCGCGGTCGCGACCGTGCCCGCGCCGGCCGCCGCGCGCCCGAGCACGCCGGTGCCGAACGGCATCCGGATCGCGCGGTACTCCGGGGTGCGGACGCCGTCGGTCAGCTCGATGTAGGTCGTACCGGAGTGCAGGTCGTTGAGGCTGAAGTAGGCCATGTCCGCGCCGAGCAGCGCCCGGGTGCGGCGCAGGACGGCGCCGAGCATGACGTCGCGGTCGCCGACGTTCGCGAGGTCCAGCGCTGTCTGCCCGACGGCCTGCAGGATCGCGTCCTGGCTGGGCTCGGGGAACGGCGGAGCCGGCTTCATGCGCCCGACCCTATGTCTGTCCGCGCCATGTCCTGCGATCAAGACAGGCGCATACGACCATGGACGCCCGCCCCGGGCTTCCCGAGACTGGCCCGGCGACGAACTGCCAGAACCCTCCAGCGACGAAGGGAATCCTCATGGCCACGGCGAACAAGCTCAGCGTCATCCCCTGCGGGGCGATGCACGCCAACCTCCCGTTCCTGCTCCTCAAGCCCGGTGTCAGCATC
This sequence comes from Pseudonocardia sp. ICBG162, assembly GCF_020496225.1. Lineage (NCBI taxonomy): Bacteria > Bacillati > Actinomycetota > Actinomycetes > Pseudonocardiales > Pseudonocardiaceae > Pseudonocardia > Pseudonocardia sp. ICBG162. The sequence goes on along the minus strand of NZ_JAHLJD010000031.1, from coordinate 419,051 downwards.
AAGCCACGGTCCGAGAAGGACGCCCCGATCGACTGGGTGGAGGTGCCGACGCACTGCGTCCTCGTCGAGACCGACGAGGGCAAGCTGCTGTGGGACACCAGCTGTCCGTCGGACTGGGAGACGCGCTGGGCGCCGACCGGTCTGCAGGAGTTCTTCCCCTACGACCAGGTCGCCGACGACGAGTACCTGGACAAGCAGCTGCACAAGATGGGCGTCGGGCTCGACGAGATCGACTACGTCGTCCTCTCGCACCTGCACTTCGACCACGCGGGCAACGCCCAGATGTTCAAGAACACCAACGCGAAGATGATCTGCTCGGACAAGGAGAAGGAGTTCGCGCTCGGCTTCGAGGGCCCGTTCAACGGCGCCCACCTCAAGGCCGACTACGAGGGCATCGACTGGGAGATCGTCTCCGGTGATGTCGAGCTGCTCCCCGGCGTCAGCATGATCCAGACCCCGGGGCACACCCCGGGCTGCATGTCGATGCGCGTCGACCTCCCCGACACCGGCACGATGATCTTCACCTCGGACGCGGTCTACATGGGAGCGAGCTACGGCCCGCCCGCCGCGCCGGCCGCGATCGTCAACAACCTCGAGGACTGGTTCTCCTCGGTGGAGAAGCTGCGCGGCATCCAGGAGCAGACGAACGCGCAGATGGTGTTCGGTCACGACGCCGAGCAGATCCACCAGCTGCGCAAGGCACCGGAGGGGTCGTACACCTGATGACGTTCGAGGTTCCGGAGTACACCGAGGAGACGATCTTCACCTGGGGCGCGCCGCCGCTGAAGTTCGGCGCGGGCGCGATCGACGAGGTCGGCTTCGAGCTGTCGGCCTACGACGTGTCGCGGGTCCTGATCGTCACCGACCCCGGTGTCAACGCGCTCGGCGCGCCGCAGCGCCTGGCCGACAACCTGGCCCGCTACGGCATCGAGTCCGAGATCTTCGACGGCGTGCACGTCGAGCCGACCGACGACTCGATGAACAAGGCGACCGAGTACGCCCGCGCGCAGGGTCCCTGGGACGGCTTCGTCGCCGTCGGGGGCGGGTCGGCGATCGACACCGCCAAGGCCATCAACCTGCTCACCAGCCACCCCGGCGAGCTGATGGACTACATCAACAAGCCGATCGGCGGCGCGAAGGTGCCGCCCGGGCAGCTCAAGCCGCTGATCGCCGTCCCGACGACGGCGGGCACCGGCTCGGAGTCCACCGCGATGTGCGTGCTGGACATCCTGTCGATGAAGGTCAAGACCGGGATCAGCCACTGGCGTCTGCGCCCGACCCTGGCCGTCATCGACCCGCTGCTGACGATGACGCTGCCGCCGCAGGTCACCGCCGCGGCCGGGATGGACATCACCTGTCACGCGGTGGAGAGCTACACGGCGCGGTACTACACCACCTTCGACCGCAAGAAGCCCGAGGAGCGGGTCACCTACTGCGGCTCCAACCCGGTCTCGGACCTGTGGTGCGAGAAGGCGATGTCGCTGCTGGCGAAGTCGTTCCGGACGGCCGTCGAACGCGGCGCCGAGGACGTCGAGGCCCGCTCGGACATGATGATGGCTGCGACGTTCGCGGGCATGGGCTTCGGTAACTCCGGGGTGCACATCCCGCACGCCAACGCCTACCCGATCGCGGGCATGGTCAAGGACTACCGGCCGCAGGGCTACCCGCAGGACGAGGCGATGGTGCCGCACGGGGAGTCGGTGTCGCTGACGGCGCCGGAGGCGTTCCGGTTCTCCTTCGACTCCGCGCCGGAGCGGCACCTGCGGGCCGCGGAGCTGATGGACCCGCGGGCGGACAAGGTGAACGACCCGCGCGAGCAGCTGCCCGGGGTCCTGACCCGGCTGATGCGCGACATCGGCATCCCCAACGGCATCGGCGGCGTCGGCTACACCGAGGCCGACGTGCCGGACCTGGTCCCCGGGACGATGAAGCAGCAGCGGCTGCTCGCGACCTGCCCGCGGACCCCGACCGAGGACGACATCGCCGACATCCTCACGAAGTCCGTGCAGAACTGGTGACGCCCGTCCGCCGGCGGCCCGCTCCGGGCCGCCGGCGGACGCCGAGGAGAGAGCAGCAGATGCCGATCTACGTCTTCCGGTGCGGGTGCGGAGCCCGTTTCGAACACCTCGCCTCCATGTCGGACCCGAGCACCCCGCCCTGCCCGGTCTGCGGCGACGGCGCGACGAGCAAGGTCCCGGCCGGGTTCGCGCTCGGCGGCCAGGCGAGCCCCGGCCTGTCCAAGGACGAGATGCCCCAGACCTGGCGGGGTGTCTACAACGGGAACTCCGAGTACATCGACTCGATGCGCCGGACCTGGGACCAGCGACGCAGGCTGGAGGAGAAGTACCCGGAGATCGCCGGGGACCAGCGGCCGATCCTGGCGCACGAGGGCAAGTACCACGACGCCCCGCTGCGGGCCGGTGACATCCAGCTGGGCGGCACCGCCCCCATGCCCGGCGCGGGCGTGGCGGCCAAACAGGGCCACGGGCACGGCCATGGGCACGGCCACACCCCCGCACCGGCGCCTCCCGCCACCGACACCACCACCGACTGACCCGCCGGGTGGACGCCGCGCCGGGTGCTCGTGGCGACCGGTGACGGTGCGCGGCGACCCGCGCGGCGGGTGCCGGGCGACGGCACGGGTCGCCACGGCGCTCGCCGGCCGTTGCGGGGCCGCTGCGGGACGGTGTCAGCGGCCGGCCAGGCCGTGGCGGTAGGCGTAGCCGACGGCCTGGGCGCGGTCGCGCAGCCCGGTCTTGGCGAACAGGTGGTTGACGTGGGTCTTCACCGTCGCCTCGCCGACCACGAGTCGTCGCGCGATCTCGGTGTTGGACAACCCCTCGGCGATCAGCCCGAGCACTTCGACCTCGCGCGGGGTCAGCCCGTCCGGCGGGTCGACCGGTGCCGCCGGGGCGGTCGACGCGCGGGCGGCGACCAGCCGGGACAGCACCCCGGCGTCCACGGTGGACACACCGTCGGCGGCCGAGCGCAGGGCCCGGCCGATGGCCTCGGCGTCGGCGTCCTTGGACAGCCAGCCCGAGGCGCCCGCGGCGATCGCGTCGACCACGGCGTCGTCGTCGACGTAGGTGGTGAGCACGACGACGGCGGTGCCGGGGTGCCCGTCGCGGACCCGGCGGGTCGCCGAGACGCCGTCGCCCGCGGGCATCCGCAGGTCGGTGAGCAGCACGTCCGGGGCCAGCTCGGCGACCCGGGCGACCGCCTCGTCGCCGCCGGACGCGGTGCCGACGACCTCGATGCCGTCGAGCAGGCCCAGGACGGTGGCGAGTCCGTCGCGCACGATCCGCTGGTCGTCGGCCAGTACCACCCGCAGGTCGCTCACGTCGTGATCCTCTCGCGGTCCGGGGAACGGGCGGGGAGCCTGAGCCGGACCCGCCAGCCGTCGGGGGTGGGGCCGGTCTGCAGCTCGGCGCCGACGAGTGCCGCCCGCTCGGCCATCCCGATCAGGCCGGAGCCCTCGCCGTCGCCGGGCGGCGGCGGTGTCCCGGCGACGTCGACGACCTCCAGCTCGGCGCCGTCGCCGTCGCGGCGCAGGTGCACCGTCACGGGGGCGCCGGGGGCGTGCTTGCGGGCGTTGGACAGCGCCTCCTGCGCGGTGCGCAGCACGGTCTCGCCCTCCCGCGCGCCGAGGTGCAGCCCGTCGGCGACCTCGACGGTCGCGTCCGGGTGGGCCCGGCCGAGCTCGCGCAGCTCCTCGGCGACGTCGACCGGTGCCGGTCCCTCGCGCAGCGCACGCACGGCGCGGCGGGCCTCGGTGATCCCGTCGGAGGCGAGCCGCTGGGCCCGCTCGATCTGGGCGATGGTGTCCGGCGCGGCCCCGTCGCGCAGTGCCATCAGCCGGGCACCCTGGAGCTGGACGGCCAGCGCGGACAGCGAGTGGGCCAGCACGTCGTGCACGTCGCGGGCGACCCGGGCGCGGTCGGCGATGGCCTCGGCGCGGGCGTGCTCCTCGCGGGCCCTGGCGTCGGCGACGAGTGTCCGCTCGTGCTCCTCGGTCCGGCGGGCGGAGTCGCGGCGGCCGATCCCGAACAGCACCATCGCGGTCAGCGCGGCGATCACCAGCAGCGCGTCCCACAGCGAGGTGTAGGGCCCGACGACGATCGTGGTGGCCGCGATGACCGGCACGTCGACGAACAGCGCGGTCCGGTACGGCAGCCGCAGCGCGGCCACGAACACCGCCATCATCGGGAAGGCCGCCGAGGTGGTCCAGCCGTCGGACCCGGCCAGCAGGGCGATCCCGCCCCCGGCGAGCGCGACGCTGGTCAGCACCGTCGCGACCGGCGGCATGTTCCGGTAGAGGGCGAAGACCACCCACCCGGCGACGGCCGGGACGAGCCCGGCGTAGAGCCAGGTCGGCGAGACCTGCTGGGCCGGCGACCAGAACAGCAGGAACAGCACGATCGGCAGCCACAGCAGCGACACCAGCCGCCGGGGCACCCCGAGCAGCGGCGACCGGTCGGGCTCGACGCGGCGGGCCGTGCGGGCGGCGGGCGTGCTCACCGTTTCACTCTGACACAGCGGCCGGGTCGGGCGGGACGCTCAGGCCGCCGCGCGGACACGGCGTGCCTCGTCCGGCCGGACCGGCAGCCCGGCCGCGGCCACCCGGCGTCGCAGTACCAGGCTCTGGACCAGCAGGCTGCCGCCGAAGACCAGTGCCGACGACGTCGACAGCAGCAGCCCGGCACCGACGGCCCCGCCGACGACCCCGGCGCCGACCCGCACACCGATGGTCAGCACCCAGGCGACCAGCAGCGCGGCCGAGCCGCTGCGGTACGCCCACCCGTCGCGGGTGCCGAGGCGGAAGGCGTAGCCGCGCAGCACCCCGAGCCCGGCCGCCAGCACCAGCTCGGCGGCGAGCAGCGCCACCCCGGCCGCGGTGACCTCCGGGCGGGCCTGGGCGAGGGTGAGCACCCCGATGCCGATCACGACGAACGGGAGCGTCACGTCGCGTCGCCCGCCGACGTACTGCCCGCGGAACTGCTTGTAGAGGACCAGGCCGACGATCGCGACCGTGATGACGAGTGAGGTGGCGTCCATGGGGAGAACGATCTCCCCGCGGGCCCGGTCGTCGCGTCGGCGCCGGGGTCGATCCCGGGTGGACCCGCCCCCTCCACCCCCGGGTGGACCGCCGCCCCCGGGCCGGACGCGACGACGCCCGGTCCCCGGGCACGTGGTGTGCCGGGGACCGGGCGTCGGTCGGTGGTGCCTACGGGGTCAGCGGGGGAGGCCGGAGGCGCGCCAGGCGCCCGGGCCCGCGTGCAGCGGGGCGCGGAGCCGGGCCGCGGGGTGCGACCACAGGTCCGGCGTCCGCGGCGGGGCGGGCGGCCCGCCGGCGCTCGCCGCCGCGGCGACCACGGCGGTCAGCGCGGCGAGCTCGTGGTCGTCCGGGGTGCCCCGCACGACCCGGAACAGCGCACGGCGCTCCTCGGGGGTGGCCTCGGCGTCGGTGGTCACAGCGGGATGTTCCCGTGCTTGCGGGTCGGTCCCTGCTCCCGCTTGGTGGACAGCATCCGCAGCGCCCGGCCGACGTAGCCGCGGGTGTGCGACGGCGGCACGACCGCGTCGATGTAGCCCCGGTCGGCGGCGATGTAGGGGTTGCAGAGGGTGTCCTCGTAGTCCTGCTGCAGCTCCGCGCGCTTGGCGGCGAGCTCGTCGCCCTCCAGTCCCTTGAGCTCCTTGCGGTAGAGGATCGACACCGCGCCCTGCGCGCCGGTGACCGCGATCTGCGCGGTCGGCCAGGCGATGTTGACGTCGGCGCCGAGGTGCTTGGAGCCCATGACGTCGTAGGCGCCGCCGTAGGCCTTGCGGGTGATGACGGTGACCTTCGGGACGGTCGCCTCGGCGTAGGCGTAGATCAGCTTCGCGCCGCGGCGGATGATGCCGTTCCACTCCTGCTCGGTGCCGGGCAGGAAGCCCGGGACGTCGACGAAGGTCAGCACCGGGATGTTGAACGCGTCGCAGGTCCGCACGAAGCGGGCGGCCTTCTCGGAAGCGTCGATGTCCAGGCAGCCGGCGAACTGGGTCGGCTGGTTCGCGACGATGCCGACGCTGCGGCCCTCGACGCGGGCGTAGCCGATCACGATGTTCGGCGCCCAGAGCTCCTGGACCTCGAGGAAGTCCTCGTCGTCGACGACCCGGTTGATGACCTCGCGGATGTCGTAGGGCGTGTTCGCCGAGTCCGGGATCAGGGTGTCGAGCTCGCGGTCGGAGTCGATGATCCCGTCCTCGATCGACCCCTCGACGGGCTCGGTGGCCGGGAACGACGGCGCCTCGGACAGGTTGTTCGACGGCAGGAAGCTCAGCAGCTGCTTGACGTAGTCGAGCGCGTCGGCCTCGTCGCCCGCCAGGTAGTGCGCCACACCGGACTTGGTGTTGTGGGCCCGGCCGCCGCCGAGCTCCTCCATGTCGACGTCCTCGCCGGTGACGGTCTTGATGACGTCCGGGCCGGTGATGAACATGTGGCTGGTCTCGTCGACCATCACGGTGAAGTCGGTGATCGCGGGGGAGTAGACCGCGCCGCCCGCGCACGGGCCCATGATCAGCGAGATCTGCGGGATCACGCCGGAGCTCTGCACGTTGCGGGTGAAGATCTCGCCGTAGAGGCCGAGGGCGACCACGCCCTCCTGGATGCGGGCGCCGCCGCCGTCGTTGATGCCGACGACCGGGCAGCCGATCTTCGCGGCCACGTCCATGACCTTGACGATCTTCTCGCCGTAGACCTCGCCGAGCGCGCCGCCGAAGACGGTCGCGTCCTGGGAGAACACGGCGACCGGGCGGCCGTCGATCGTGCCGGTGCCGGTCACGACGCCGTCGCCGAACGGGCGCTTGGCGTCCATCCCGAAGTTCGTGGACCGGTGCCGGGTCAGCGCGTCCAGCTCGACGAACGAGCCCGGGTCGAGCAGCTGGTCGATCCGCTCACGGGCGGTCTGCCGCCCCTTCGCGTGCTGCTTCTCGACCGCGGACGCCGAACCGGCGTGGACCGCGTCCTCGAAACGCTGGTAGAGATCGGCGAGCTTGCCCGCCGTGGTGTGGATGTCCGGCTCTGCCCCACCACTGTCCGGGGTCGCCATCGGCTCCGTTGCGGCGCTCATGAGGTCGGAGCTTAACCCGCAAGTAGGTTCGGCTCGGGCGTGACGTCCGACGCAGCCGACCGGGTGGCCGCCCCGGCGACACCGTTACCGATCCGTTCACCCTCCGCGGTCCCCGGCGCGTCGCGGGGCCGTTACGGTGCGCGGTGATGACGACCGGGACGAATCACGGCGACGGGACCCCGCTGGACCCGTACGCCCTGCGGACGGCCGTGCTCCGTCCCGCGGGGGGCTGGACGGCGCTCGACGTCGTCGCCTCCACCGGATCCACGAACGCCGACCTGCTGGCCGAGGCCGGGCGCGGTGCGCCGGACCGCTCGGTGCTGATCGCCGAGGACCAGGTGCGCGGCCGCGGCCGCCTCGACCGGACCTGGATCTCGCGGCCCGGGGCGGCCCTGACGATGTCGGTGCTGTGGCGCCCCGAGGGCGTGCCCGCCGACCGGCTGGGCTGGCTGCCGATGCTCGCGGGCGTCGCGCTCGCCGACGCGATCACCGAGCTCGCCCCGGACGTGCCGGTGGCCCTGAAGTGGCCCAACGACCTGCTCGTCGGGCCGGCGCGGGGCAAGGCCGCGGGGATCCTCGCCGAGATGACCGCGGTCTCCGGCGGCGGACCGGGGATCGTCCTGGGCATCGGGCTCAACATCTCCACCCCGGCCACCGACCTGCCGTGGGGCGCGACCTCGCTGGCCGCGCACGGGTTCACCGCGACCCGCGCCGAGACCGCGATCGTGCTGCTGGGGCACCTGTACCGGCGCGAGGCGCAGTGGCGCGACGCCCACGGCGACGCCGACGCCTGCGGCCTGCGCCGCGACTACCGCTCGGCCTGCGCCAGCCTCGGCTCGCGGGTGCGGGTGGAGCGCCCGGCGGGGGACCACCTCGTCGGGACGGCCGAGGACGTCGACCCGCAGGGCCGGCTGCTGGTCCACCCGGACGACGGGGCCCGCGTCGCGGTGGCGGCCGGGGACATCGTCCATCTGCGCCCGGCCGACCAGTCCTGAGTCACCCACTGCGCTGACCTGCGACGCAGCCCCCGCGCGTCGCGTGGGCGGAGGGCGCCCGGCGCCCTACCGTGGGGGTATGGCGTTCCCCGACAGCGCTCTGGACCGGGCTCTGGACCGGGTTCTCGACGAGGGCGAGCACGTCGTGCTGCTCGGGCACCCGCACTGGCGGCTGGGTCTGCGCCCGGCCGCGGTGCTCGTCGCGGTCAGCGCCGTCGCCGGGTTCGGGGCCGCCGTCGTCCGGCTGCAGCCGTGGGCGCCGTGGGCCTGGCTCGTGCTCGGGGTGCTCGCCGCGCTCGTCGCGGTGCGGTTCACGCTGCTGCCGATCGCGCGCTGGCGCGCCACCCTGCTGGTCGTCACCGACCGGCGGTTCCTCGTCCGGGAGGGCCTGCTCGTCCGCGACGGCCTCGACGTGCCGATCGACCGCATCGACTCGGTCCGCGTCCGGACCGGCGCCGGGGGACGGCTGTTCGGCTGCGGCACCCTGCTGCTCGACGTCGCCGGGGAGCGGCTGCGGTTCACCGACGTCGCGGGCGTGGAACGGGTCCAGGCCCGGCTGCACCGGCAGATCGGGCTGCTCGCCGAGCGGCGCCGCAGCCACGAGAAGGAGAGCGAGCACACGGCCCGCCGTGGTCACGCCGACGCGGCCGTGCGGGGCAGGATGGAGGCTCCCGCACCGCAGCGAGAGAGGGCGTCCCTGTGAGCAACGGTCTTCCCACGACGGTGCGCGACCCCGCGCTCCCGGAGCGCGTCGAGATCTACGAGGTCGGCCCCCGCGACGGGTTGCAGAACGAGAAGACCGTCGTCCCGGTCGCGGTGAAGGCCGAGTTCCTCGACCGCCTCGCCGACGCCGGTCTGCGCACGCTGGAGGCGACCAGCTTCGTGCACCCGAGGTGGGTGCCCCAGCTCGCCGACGCCGCCGATCTGCTGGCCGTGCTCGACCGCCGTGCCGGGCTCGACTACCCGGTACTGACGCCGAACGAGCGCGGCCTGGACCGGGCGATCGAGGCGGGCTGCGACCACGTCGCGGTGTTCGCCTCGGCCACCGAGACGTTCGCGAAGCGCAACCTCAACCGCACGCTCGACGAGCAGTTCGCGATGTTCGAGCCCACAGTGACCCGCGCGGTGTCCGAGGGACTGCGGGTGCGGGCCTACGTGTCGATGGTCTTCGGCGACCCGTGGGAGGGCGGGGTCGACCCGGACCAGGCCGCCGCCGTCGGGGCGCGGCTGATGGAGATGGGCTGCGACCAGCTCTCCCTCGGCGACACGATCGGCGTCGCCACCCCGGCGCACGTCGGCGCGGTGCTCGACGCCTGCGTCGCCCGCGGGGTCGGGGTCGACCGGCTCGCGGTGCACTTCCACGACACCTACGGCCAGGCGCTGTCCAACACCCTGGCCGCGCTGCGCCACGGCGTCGCCACCGTCGACGCCAGCGCGGGCGGCCTGGGCGGCTGCCCCTACGCCGGGTCGGCGACCGGCAACCTCGCCACCGAGGACCTGGTGTGGATGCTCGACGGGCTCGGCATCGACCACGGCGCCGATCTGCGGAAGCTGGTCGACACCAGTGTGTGGATGGCCGGGCACCTGGGACGGCCGTCGCCGTCGCGGGTGGTCACGGCGCTGTCGGCCTGACCCCGAACATGCCGGTGAACCGGGACCGGTAGACGACCGCGCCGTCGCCGCTGCGGGTCAGCGTCCCGCGCAGCGTGATCAGACCCATCGACGGGCGGCTGCGCGAGACGCGGGCCTCGAGCACCTCCATCTCCGCGTGCAGCTCGTCGCCCGCGAACACCGGTGCCGGCCAGGCGATCTCGTCGCCGCCGGGGGAGCCGAGCGACGCCGCGCGGGACAGCACGGCGTCGACGTAGGCGCGCATCCACAGCCCCGCGGTGAACCAGCCGGACGCGGCCAGGCCGCCGAACACCCGCTCGCCCTCGGCCTCGTGCAGGTGGAACGGCTGCGGGTCGAACCGGGCCGAGAACGCGACCATCTCGTCGCGGTCGACCACGGTCGTGCCGAGGTCGACGACGGTGCCCGGGGTCAGGTCGTCGAAGTACAGCTCAGCCACGCAGCACCCCCAGCACGGCGTCGTGCAGCAGCCCGTTGCTGGTCAGGCCGTGCCCGCCGGACCAGGTCGGGTTCCCGGCCAGGTCGGTCAGCCGCCCGCCCGCCTCGGCGACGACGGCGGCCGGCGCGGCCAGGTCCCACGGGTTCGCGGCGGGCTCCACCGCGACGTCGACGACCCCCTCGGCGACGAGCACGTGCTGCCAGAAGTCGCCGAACGCGCGGGACTCCCAGCAGGCCTCGGTCAGCGCGATCCAGCCCTCCCGTGACGCCGGGGACGGGTCGGTGCGGAAGGTCTCGGTGTTGGTGGTCGAGACGTAGGCGTCGGCGACGTCGGCCACCCCCGACACCGCGATCCGCTTGGGCGTCCCCGACGGCAGGTCCCGCGCCCAGGCCCCGGCCCCCGCCGAGCCCCACCAGCGGCGGTGCAGCGCCGGCGCGCTCACCACCCCCACCGTCGGCACGCCGTCGACGACGAGCGCGATCAGCGTCGCCCACGCGGGCACCCCGCGGGAGAAGCTCTTCGTCCCGTCGATCGGGTCGATCACCCAGCCGCGGCCGTGCGCGGTGTCGGTGGACCCGCCGCGCTCCTCCCCGAGGATCGCGTCGCCGGGACGCTCGTGGCCCAGCGCGGCACGGATGGCGTCCTCGGCGGCGGTGTCGGCGTCGGTCACCGGGGTGCGGTCCGGCTTGCGCTCCACCCTCAGGTCGGCGGCCCGGAAACGGGGCAGCGTGATCGCGTCGGCGAGGTCCGCCAGGCGCAGGGCGAGATCCAGATCACCGGGTTCGGCGGGCACGCATCGCTCGGGGTTCACGTTGGGCGAGCATGCCAGCTCGCACCGCCACCGTGCCCGGGGCCCGGAGCCCTATGCTCGGTGAAATGACCACCGTGGTTCTGGCCGAGGACGACGCGGCCATCGCCGAGCCGCTGTCGCGGGCCCTGCAGCGCGAGGGGTACGACGTCGACGTCGTCGCCGACGGCGTCGGCGCCGTCGACCGGGTCACCCGTGCCCAGGTCGACCTGCTCGTGCTCGACCTGGGGCTGCCCGGCATGGACGGCCTGGAGGTCTGCCGGCGGGTCCGCGCGACCCTGCCGGACCTGCCCGTCCTCATGCTCACCGCCCGCACCGACGAGGTCGACTTCGTCGTGGGGCTCGACGCCGGCGCCGACGACTACGTGTCCAAGCCGTTCCGGCTGGCCGAGCTGCTGGCCCGGGTGCGGGCGCTGCTGCGCCGCCGCACCCAGGACGTCGTCGAGGTGGACGGCCTGCGGATGGAGCTGTCCGGCCGCCGCGTCCTGCTCGACGGCGACGAGATCTCCCTGGCCAACAAGGAGTTCGAGCTGCTGCGGGTGCTGATGATCCACGCCGGCCAGGTCGTGACGCGCGAGGAGATCCTGCACGCGGTCTGGGGCGACGCGGACATGAAGTCGTCGAAGACGCTGGACATGCACATGTCGTGGCTGCGCCGCAAGATCGGCGGCGAGAAGCGGATCGCCACCGTCCGCGGCGTCGGCTTCCGGTACAACTCGGACTGAGGTCGCCGTGCGCCGCCGGATCCTGATCTCCACCCTGCTGACGGTGGCGCTGACCGCGCTGTTCCTGGGCGGCCCGCTCGCGCTCGCGACCTGGCAGCTCGTCGAGGACTTCACCCGTGCCGAGCTGACCCAGCGCCTCGAGCAGGTCACCGAGACCGTCGAGGAGTACGGCACCGGGCCGCAGTCGCAACGGCTGGTGGAGGCGGCGATCCCGCCGAACTCCCGGCTGGTCGTCGTGCCGCCGGACTCCGACCCGATCGTCTACGGCGTGGACCGGGTCGACGACCCGGTCACCGAGTCGCTGCCGTTCGGGCCCGGCGGGATCATGGAGCTGTCCCAGCCGACCTCGGTGATGCGTTCCCAGCAGACCCAGGTGGTGGCCGTCGTCGTGCTGCTGGTGGGGTTCTCCGTCACCGTCGGCACCGGGGTCGCGGTGTACACCGCGCGCCGGCTGTCGGACCCGCTGCGCGACCTCGCGGCCCGCGCCGCCCGCCTCGGCGCGGGCGACTTCCGCCGGTCCCCGGCCCGCTACGACATCGCCGAGCTCGACCGCGTCTCGGAGGTCCTGGACTCCTCGGCGACGGCGCTGTCCCAGCTGCTGCACCGCGAGCGGTCGCTGGTCGGGGACGTGTCCCACCAGCTGCGCAGCCGGATCACCGCGCTGCAGCTGCGCCTGGACGAGCTGGCCTGCCACCCCGACCCGGACGCCCGCCGCGAGGCCAACGCGGCGCTGGAGCAGACCGAGCGGCTCACCGCCGTCCTCGACGACCTGCTGGAGTCCGCGCGCGCCGCCCGGGCGGTCGGGGCCGAACCGGTCGACCTGGCCGAGGCCGTCGCCGACGCCGAGCGGGAGTGGCGCGGCCCGCTCACCGCTGCCGGCCGGTCGCTCAAGGTGCGGGTGCCCGAGGGACTGCTCGCCCGGGTGACCGCGGCGCGGCTGCGCGAGGCGATCGGGGTGCTCGTCGACAACGCGCTGCAGCACGGCGACGGCCCGGTCACGATCTCCGCGCGCACCGGGGAGAACGCGCTGCTGGTGGAGGTGTCCGACACCGGGCCCGGCGTGCCGGAGGACCTGGTGCCGCACGTGTTCGACCGGGGCATCTCGGCGCAGTCCTCGACCGGGCTGGGGCTGGCGCTGGCCCGGACGCTGGTCGAGGCCGACGGCGGCAGGCTGGAGCTGTCCCGGGCCCGGCCGCCGGTGTTCCGGCTGTACCTGCCCGCGGCCCGCACCGACGACGTCGCCGCGACGGCCCCGATGCCCGACCGCACCGGCCCGCGGTAGCCGGTCGCTCAGTCCTTCGGGGCGGGGGCGACCGGTGGGGGCTGGCGTCGCACGAACTGGTCCGGCCACACGAACCGGCGGAACGCCCACCAGCGGAAGGCCATCCCGACCAGGGTGCCGACGATCTGCCCGGCCACGAAGTCCGCGGACTCCTGGGCGACCAGCGAGACGAACGGCACCTGCAGCTCGAAGACGTAGCGCGACACCCACAGCGGCGCCGAGTACACGGCGACCCCGACCCCGCTGATCACGAAGAACAGGAGGGCCTCGTGGTGCCGCTCGCGCCCGCCGCGGGTCCGGAAGGACCACTCGCGATTCAGCACGTAGGACACCATCGTCGCCACCAGTACCGCGATCACCTTGGCGGTCACCGGCTTGTCGGCCAGCACCGTGGCCTTCAGCACCAGGAACACCACCGTGTCGATGACCCAGGTGCTGCCACCGACCATCAGGAACTTGATCAGCTCGCGGTGTTTGATCGCCTTGTCGCGGTACGGCTGGGGGATCCTGGCGAGCGTCGCCTCCACCACCGTCACGGGATCGATCGTGCCAGATTAGGCTCCCGGTCTCGTGGAGAGGGTTGACGCGCAGAAGGCCGCCTTGCCCGTCGTCGGCATGGTCGGCGGTGGCCAGCTGGCCCGGATGACCGCCCAGGCCGCCGTCGCGCTGGGGCAGACCCTGCGGGTGCTGGCCGCGTCGCCGGACGACCCGGCGGCCCGGGTGACGCCGGACGTCGTCATCGGCGACCCCGACGACGCCGCCGCGCTGCGGGAGCTCGCGACGGGCTGCTCGGCCGTCACGTTCGACCACGAGGGTGTCCCGCAGGAGGTGCTGGTCCCGCTCGCCGAGGCCGGGCTGCCGCTGCGGCCGCCGCCCTCGGCGCTCGTGCACGCGCAGGACAAGCTGGTGATGCGACGACGGCTGTCGGAGATGGGGCTGCCGGTGCCCGCGTTCGCCGAGGTGGCGGCGCCCGGCGACGTCGCCGCGTTCGGGGCCGGGCACGGCTGGCCGGTCGTGCTCAAGGCCACCCGCGGCGGCTACGACGGCCGCGGTGTCTGGTTCCTGCGCGCCGGCGGCGACGACACCGACCGGCTGGTCGCCGACCTGCTCGACGCCGGTACCCCGCTGCTCGTCGAGTCCGCGGTCCCGATGACCCGGGAGCTGGCCGCGAGCGTCGCCCGCTCGCCCTTCGGCCAGGCCGCCGCGTGGCCGGTCGTCGAGACCCTGCAGGTCGACGGCCAGTGCGCCCGGGTCACCTCGCCCGCCCCCGGGCTCGACCCGGACCACGCCGCCCGGATCCAGGAACTGGCGCTGCGGATCGCGGCCGAGCTCGGCGTCGTCGGGCTGATGACGGTCGAGCTGTTCGAGACCGCGCCCGGCGAGGTCGTCGTGAACGAGCTGGCGATGCGCCCGCACAACTCCGGGCACTGGACGATCGAGGGCTCGGTCACCTCGCAGTTCGAGCAGCACCTGCGCGCGGTGCTGGACTACCCGCTCGGCTCCACCGCCCCGGTCGCCCCGGTCGCGGTGATGGCGAACGTGCTCGGTGCGGCGCAGGAGCCCGCGATGGGCATGGACGAGCGGCTGCACCACTGCTTCGCGCGCTTCCCCGAGGCGAAGGTGCACCTCTACGCCAAGGACGGCCGTCCGGCCCGCAAGATCGGCCACGTGACGGTCCTCGGCCGCGACGAGGCCGACGTGCGCACCCGCGCGGAGCTCGCCGCGGGCTGGCTGGCCACCGCGACCTGGGCGGACGGCTGGTCCGCCCACACCGGCGATCCCCGCTCCCCGCACTCCCCGGAAGGACCTCGATGACGCAGACCGGCTCCCCGCGCGTGGGAGTGATCATGGGCAGCGACTCCGACTGGCCGGTGATGGGCGCCGCGGGCGCCGCGCTCGACGAGTTCGGCGTGCCGTGGGAGGTGGGCGTCTACTCCGCCCACCGCACCCCGCAGCGGATGCTCGACTACGCCGCCTCGGCCGCCGACCGCGGCCTGCAGGCGATCGTCGCCGGGGCCGGTGGTGCCGCGCACCTGCCCGGGATGGTCGCCGCCGCGACGCCGCTGCCGGTCATCGGCGTGCCCGTGCCGCTGAAGTACCTCGACGGCCTGGACTCGCTGCTGTCGATCGTGCAGATGCCCGCCGGCGTGCCGGTGGCGACCGTCGCGGTCGGCAACGCCCGCAACGCCGGACTGCTCGCGGTGCGCATCCTCGGCGCCGGCGACGAGCGGCTCCGGCAGGCCATGGTGGAGTTCCAGGCCGACCTCGAGCGCAGCGTGCTGGACAAGGACGCGGCGCTGCGCGTGGCCGCCCGCGAGGGCTGAGGACCGGGCCGCGATTTTCTGGTGGCGCGCCGCTCGATCCCGTGCGTACGGTGTCGGTACACGGGAGAGGAGGTGGTCCAGCAGATGAGCTACAGCAGGACACGTGAGGTGGCCGTCAGCTAGCACCACGTTCTGCTCCGGCGGGGAGAACCCGTCGGAGAGGCGGTCGTGGAAGCCGGTGTGGTGCCGGCGAGTTCCCGACGGTCACCCGTGATCCCCGGGTCCGAACTCTGTCCGGTTCGGTGACGCACCCCGGTGCGGCCCGGGGATCACGCATGTCCGGGGCCGGACGCCCCGGGGCCGGGCTCAGCCCGTGCGTCGGGTCGACTCCCGTTCCAGCGTCCGGGCCGCGCGCTCCAGGCGCCGGGTCACGTCCTCCAGGTCGGGCGCCGCGGCCGGCTCGCCCGCGTCCTCCAGCGGCAGCATCGGCGCGACCCGGCGGAAGTGGTCGACGGCGCCGGGCAGGTCGGCGTCGCGCGCGCCGTCGACCAGCCAGCGGCGCAGCGCCTGGTTGTGCGCGGCGACCAGTGCCGCCGCCGTCACCGCGGCGCGCAGCTCGCCGTCGGGGCGGCCGCCGAGCCGGGCCGTGAGCTCGCGGGTGAACAGCCGCCGGTAGTGGTGCACCGACGCCGCCTCGCGGTCGCGCAGCGCGGGCACCGAGCCGACCAGCGCGAAGCGCAGCCGGGCGACCTCGGGGTCCTCGGTGTAGAGCTCGAACACCGTCTCCGCGGCACGCAGTGCCAGTGACGGCAGCGGCTCGTCGGGGTGCGCGCCGGCGAACACCTCGCCGATCCGGGCCAGTCCGCGCTCGTGGTCGGGGGACAGCGCGTCCTCCTTGCCGCGGAAGTAGCGGAAGAAGGTCCGGCGGCCGACGCCCGCGGCGGCGGCGATGTCGTCGACGGTGGTGTCGTCGTAGCCGCGTTCGGTGAACAGCCGCGCGGCCGCCGCGACCAGCTCCCGCCGCACCTCGGCCCGCCCCTCGGGGGAACGCCCGCGCCGCGTGCTGGTCGTCATGGCACGGAGGGTAGCAAGGTCCCGTGACATGTGGCACGGAGTGCCGTTAGCATGGTCGGCATGAACAGCGAGTTCGACAGCTACCGGCTCAGCGACGAGCACACGGCCCTCCGCGAGGCGGTCCGGGACCTGGCGGAGAAGGAGATCGCCCCGCACGCCGCCGACGTCGACGAGCAGGGCCGGTACCCCGTCGAGGCACGCGACGCGCTGGTCAAGGCCGGCTTCCAGGCCGTGATCATCCCCGAGGAGTACGGCGGCCAGGGCGCCGACGAGCTCGCCGGCTGCATCGTGATCGAGGAGGTCGCGCGGGTCTGCGCGTCGTCGTCGCTGATCCCCGGGGTGAACGGCCTCGGGCTCACCCCGATCCTGCTGTCCGCCTCGGACGAGCTGAAGAAGCAGGTCCTGCCGTCGGTCGCCGCGGGCGAGGCGATGGTCAGCTACGCCCTGTCCGAGCGCGAGGCGGGCTCCGACGCCGCGTCGATGAAGACCCGCGCCCGCCGCGACGGCGACGAGTGGGTCCTCAACGGCACCAAGTGCTGGATCACCAACGCCGGCGAGTCGACCTGGTACACGGTCATGGCCGTCACGGACCCGGAGAAGAAGGCCAACGGGATCTCGGCGTTCGTCGTCCACAAGGACGACCCGGGCTTCGTCGTCGGGACCAAGGAGCGCAAGCTCGGCATCCACGGCTCGCCCACCCGCGAGATCCACTTCGAGGACGCCCGCATCCCGGCCGACCGGATCATCGGCGCCGAGGGCACCGGCTTCAAGACCGCGCTGCGCACCCTGGACCACACGCGTCCGACCATCGGCTCGCAGGCTGTCGGCATCGCCCAGGGCGCGCTCGACGTCGCGACGCAGTACCTGAAGGAGCGCAAGCAGTTCGGCAAGCACCTGGCCGAGTTCCAGGGCCTGCAGTTCATGCTCGCCGACATGGCGATGAAGGTCGAGGCCGCCCGCCAGCTCTGCTACGTCGCCGCCTCGCGCGCCGAGCGCAACGAGCCCGACCTCGGCTTCATCTCCTCGGCCGCCAAGTGCTTCGCCTCCGACACCGCGATGCAGGTGACCACCGACGCCGTCCAGCTGCTCGGCGGCGCGGGCTACACCCGTGACTTCCCGGCCGAGCGCATGATGCGCGACGCGAAGATCACCCAGATCTACGAGGGCACCAACCAGATCCAGCGCATGGTGATGGCGCGTTCGCTGCTCAAGTGACACGCTGACGCCCCATGGACGGGGCCGTCGTGGACCGCGCACTGCTCGACCGGCTGCTCGACACCGACCCGGCGTTGCGCTGGCAGGTCGAGCGCGACCTGGCGGGTGCGCCTCCCGAGGTGTGGGAGGCCACCCGCGCGCGGGTCGCGACCGAGGGGATGGGCGCGCGGCTGCTCGCCCACCAGGACCCCGACGGCACCTGGGCGGGCGGTGCGTACTTCCCGGCCGGACCGTCCACGGTGGAGGGGCAGCCGTGGACGGCGACGACCTGGTCGCTGAACGCGCTGCGCGAGTGGGGCCTGGACCCGGCGGCGCTGGCGGGCACCGCGGAGAAGCTCGAGTCGTGCCGCTGGGAGTACGACGACCTGCCCTACTGGGACGGTGAGGTCGACGCCTGCATCAACGCGTTCACCGTCGCCAACGGACTGTGGCTCGGCCGTGACATGGACGCCCTCGCCGCCTGGTTCGCCGAGCACCGGCTCGCCGACGGCGGCTGGAACTGCTTCTGGGTGGACGGCGCGCGGCGGTCGTCGTTCCACTCCACACTGAACGCGCTGTACGGGCTGCTCACCCACGAGCGGGCCACCGGCGGGACCGCCGCGACGCGGGCCGCCCGCCGGTCGGGTGAGGAGTACCTGCTGACCCGCGGGCTGCTGTACCGGCTCTCGACCGGCGAGCCGGTGGAGCTCGAACGGGACCCGGCCGAGCTCGCCTACCCGTTGCGCTGGCGGCACGACGTGCTGCGCGGCACGGAGTACTTCCGCCTCGCCGCCGCGCTCGACGGGGTCCCGCCCGACCCGCGGCTCGCCGACGCCGTCACGGCGCTGCGCGCGTCGCGGCGGCCGGACGGGCGCTGGGTCCAGGGCGTCCGCGACCCGGGGGAGATGTGGTTCGAGGTGGACGTGCCGCCGGGGGAGCCGTCGCCGTGGCTGACCCTGTACGCCACCCGGGTGCTCGCCTGGTGGGACGCGGCGGCCTGACGATCAGTACCTGGGCGCGGTCCGGGGCCGGGCGCGCAGCACTGAGGTGCTGATGATCATGGACCCGGCGGGGTGCGGATGACGAGCACGGCCGCGGCCGGTTCCCCGGCGAGGGCGGTGTAGGTGTGCTCGCCGTCCGCGGGCCAGCGGGTGGCCTCGCCGGTGCCGAGGTCGGCCTCGCGTCCGCTGCGTCCGGCCCGGACGGCACCGCGGGTGACGAGCAGGTGCTCCACCACCCCCGGGCCGTGCCCGGGGGACACGTGCACCGCCTCCGGGACGAGGGTCAGGGCGTACACCTCGACGGTGCCGTGGTCGTCGGTGGCCGTCTCCAGCAGGCGCGCGGTGATGCCGGGGCCGGCGACCTCGGCCCCGGGGTGCTCGGCGAGCAGCCGCGACAGCGGTACGCCCAGGGTGTCCGCGAGCGCGTAGAGGGTGGAGAGGGTGGGGTTGCGGCTGCCGTTCTCGATCTCCGACAGCGAGCCCTTGCCGATCCCCGCCCGCTCCGCGAGGGCTCCGAGGGAGAGACCGTGTGCGGTCCGGGCCGTCCGCAGCCGTGCGCCGACGGCCGTGCGCAGCGCCCCGTCGTCCACCGGGCGACTGTAGCCGGGGCGGGTCGGCCGGAGGGTCCCGCGCCCGCGCCACCCCGGCCGCATCACCGGGCCGTGCCACCCGGCTGCGTCACCGGGCCGCGGCACTCGGCCGCGCTACCCGGACGGGGTGCCCGGGCGACGTGGGGGACCGGGTGTCCCGGGGTCGCGTACCGCGGTGGCCGCGGAGAAGCGTGCCGGGAGCGCCGTGACCTGGTCCCGGAGGTCGTCGAGGTCCCAGAGGTCGCGGCCGTCCGGCTCACGGAAGGCCGGCGTCACCAGGCCGGCCCTGGCCCAGCGGTGCAGTGCCCGCGGGCTCAGGGCCAGTCTGGTCGCGGCCTCGCCGGTGGTCACCAGTCGCACCGGGCGCCGCCGCCGGTCAGGCCGCGGCGGGTGCCGCGGTGCGGGCGGTCAGGCGGCCGACGACCAGGCTGCAGCCGTAGCCCAGCACGACCGAGCCGACCACGAACGACAGCAGCATCACCGTGAGGGGGCCGGTGGGCAGCGAGAAGTCGGTGCCCGACGCCCCGCTGAGCAGGCCGAACGCCGCGGTCGTGGCGAACCCGACGACCGCGCCGGGCACGAACCCGAGCACCGGTACGAGCGCACCGAGGATGAACACCGCGGTCATCCCGCCGATGATCAGGCCCAGCAGGGCGGGGTTCGTGGTGAGGCCGGCCAGGACCAGCATGACGGTGCCGGTGACGATGCCCCAGACGTTCGTGGCCAGAGCGGTGACCAGCGCGGGCCGGTCACCGCCCGCCGCGAAGAACGTCGCGGCACCCAGGAACGTCGCCGGTACGAACAGACCGAGCCCGGAGAGCGGACCGAGGTAGAGGTACGCGATCACCGCCCCGGCGACGCCGATCACCAGGGCCAGAGCGACGGGCAGCTTCATGAGACGGGCCTTCCGGTAGAGCCGCGCCCGACGGGTGCGGCGGCCCACGCAGGATGGGCCGCGGCAGGTGGCCGTACCAAGATCGGCGGACCGGACGTCACCGCCTGTTTTCCGGACGACACGGTTCGGTCATCTTTGGTCGGGTCGACGGGGTCCCGTGTATCGGCCGCAGAACATCCTGCTTACCGCCCGGGGCGGGTTCTGTTTACAGAACGACGCGGTTAGGGTGGGCCCGTGGATCGTTCCTGGGCGCAACCGGTGTCGGTCGGTGTCGTCTCCGCGGTGATCGGGGTGACCAGCTCGTTCGCCGTCGTCCTCGCCGGGCTGACGGCGGCCGGTGCCGACCCGGCGCAGGCCGCGTCCGGGCTGGTGGTGCTCACCGCGCTGATGGGGGTGGCGACGATCTGGCTGTCCCGCCGGTTCCGCCGCCCGCTGATGATCGCCTGGTCCACCCCCGGCGCCGCGTTGCTGGCCTCCACCGGGGCCGTCGCGGGTGGGTGGCCCGCCGTGGTCGGCGCGTTCGTCGTCGCCGGTCTGCTGATCGTCGCGACCGGGCTCGTGCGCCCGCTCGGGCGGCTCGTCGGCGCGATCCCGGCGCCGATCGCGCAGGCGATGCTGGCCGGTGTGCTCCTGCCGCTGTGCCTGGCGCCGGTCCGGGCGCTGGTCGAGCGGCCGCTGCTGGTGGCGCCGATCGTGGTGCTGTGGGTCGTGCTGTCGCGGTTCGCGCCGCGCTGGGCGTCCCCGGCCGCGTTCGGGCTGGCGCTGGTGATCGTCGTCGTCCTCGCCGACGGCTGGTCGTGGCTGCGCCCGCCGGAGATCACCCTCACCGTCCCGGCCTTCTCGGTCGCGGCCCTGGTGGGGGTCGCGCTGCCGCTCTGGGTGGTCACGATGGCCTCGCAGAACGTGCCCGGAGTCGCGGTGCTCGCCGCGGCGGGCTACCCCGTCCCCTGGCGCCACGCGATGGTGCTCACCGGCGCCGGGACGGTGCTCGGGGCCCCGGCCGGTGCGCACGCGATCAACCTGGCCGCGATCACCGCGGCGCTGCCCGCCTCGCCCGAGTCCCACCCGGACCCGGCGCGACGCTGGGTCGCCTGCCAGGCCAACGGCGTCGCCTGCCTGCTGCTGGCCCCGCTCGCGACGACGATGGCCGCCCTGGTCGCGGCCGCGCCGCCCGGGGTCGTGGAGTCCGTCGCGGGGCTCGCGCTGCTCGGGACGTTCGGTGCCGCGCTCGCCGGTGCCCTCGCCGTCGCCGACGGGACGCCGGACCCGGCCGTCGCGCGGGTGCCCGCGGCCGCCGCGTTCCTGGTCTCGGCGGCCGGGGTCACGATCGCCGGGATCGGCGGGGCGTTCTGGGGTCTGCTCGCCGGGGTGGCGCTGCACCTGGTGCTGCGCCGACGCCCGGCCGCCGCGTGACGCGGCGGCCGTCACAGCACCGCGGGACCCGGCGGCGTCAGCGGCGGAAGCCCTCCACCCGTACCACGTCGGTCGGGGCGAACCGCCCCGCCGCGGCGTCGATGAGCGCGATCGTCCGGGCCGACTGCGCGCAGCCGAACCCGTACTTCGCCCACACCCGCGCGTCGGCGATCTCCATGCAGGTACGGCTGCGCGTGACGAACTCGGCCACCGGGTAGGTCGTGCCGGTGTCCAGGTGCTCGGTCACCACCAGCGACGGCGAGTAGTAGCTGACCTCGGTGCCGTCCGGCCAGCGGACGTCGAACATCATCTCGGGCACGGTCGTGCACGGTAGGCGGCCCGGATTGCCGCCGTGTTGCGCGCGGCGTCTACAGGATGAAGCCGAACAGCGGGCTGTCCGGCGGGATCGGCTCGATGTGCGGGGGAGCCTCCTGCATCCGCTTGAGCAGCGCGGGCAGGTCGTCCGGCGAGCCCAGCTCGATGCCGACCAGCGCCGGGCCGGTCTCCCGGTTGGAGCGCTTGGTGTACTCGAACAGGGTGATGTCGTCGTCCGGGCCGAGGACGTCGTCGAGGAAGCGGCGCAGCGCGCCCGGCTCCTGCGGGAACTCGACGAGGAAGTAGTGCTTGCGGCCCTCGAAGACCAGGGCGCGCTCGACGATGTCGGCGTAGCGGGAGACGTCGTTGTTGCCGCCCGAGAGCAGACAGACCGTCGTCGAGTCGCGGGGGATGTCGAGCCGGTCCAGCGCCGCGGGGGACAGCGCGCCCGCGGGCTCGGCGATGATCCCGTCGGACTGGTAGAGCGCGAGCATCTCGACGCAGATCCGGCCCTCGGGCACCGCGAGCAGCTCCACGCCCGCGTCGCGCACCACGTCGAAGGTGGCCGCGCCGACCTTGCGCACGGCGGCGCCGTCGACGAACGGGTCCAGCGACCCCAGGTCGACCGGCTCGCCCGCGGCGACCGCGGCCGCCATGCTCGCCGCCCCGGCGGGCTCGACGCCCACGATCCGGGTCGACGGCGCGTGCTCGCGCAGGTAGGTGATGGCCCCGGCGAGCAGTCCGCCGCCACCGACCGGCACGACCAGCACGTCCGGCGGGTCGGCCAGCTGGGCGAGGATCTCGCGGGCGATCGTGCCCTGGCCCGCGACGGTGCGCGGGTCGTCGAAGGCGGGCACCTGGGTGGCACCGGTGGACTCGGCGTCGGCGCGGGCGGCCGCGGCGGCCTCGTCGTAGGTGTTGCCGACCACCCGCACCTCGACGGCGTCACGACCCAGCCGCGCGACCCGGTCCCGCTTCTGGCGCGGGGTCGTGCCGGGCAGGTAGACCCGCCCGGTCACGCCGAGGCGCTGGCAGGCGAACGCGACGCCCTGGGCGTGGTTGCCGGCGCTGGCGCAGACGACGCCGGCGAGGCGGTCGGCCTCGGGCAGCTGCGCGATGAGGTTGTAGGCGCCGCGGATCTTGTACGAACGGACCGGCTGCAGGTCCTCGCGCTTGACCCAGACCTCGCCGCCGAGCGCGTCGGACAGGCGGGGGTTGAGCTGCAGCGGGGTCGGGCCGATGACGGCGCGGAGCCGGGCCGCCGCGTCGTCGACGTCCCGGGCGCTCACAGAGGGGGTCACGGTCGACCAGGGTGTCATGACCCCCGGCCGGGCCCGCCGCTCACCCCAGGCGCAGGGTGACCCGCTCGGACTCCGCGCGGCGGTCGAGGGTCGCCGGGTCCCCGGCGGCGTTCACGGTCTGGACCAGCGAGGCCCCCGCCGCGAGGACGGCGAGCAACCCGTCGCGCAGGCCGTCCGCGCTGTCCCAGCCGGTGCTCGACAGCACCCGGGCGCCCGCGGTGATGCCGAGCGCGTCCGCACGCTCCCGGGCCGTGGCCAGCACCTGCTCGCCGCTCGCGCCGTCCCAGGCCGGGGCCGCGCCGTCCACCGGGTCCCACGGGACGAACTCGTCGCCGTGCACCCGCACCTCGGTCGCGAAGTCGACGGTCCCGCCGGGGAGGTCGCCCAGGCCGCGGCCGAAGAAGTCCAGCGAGAACGCGACGACCGTGCCCGCCCCGGCAGCGAGGGCCACGTCGAGCCGCGCCGCGTCGGCGAGCACGACGTCCGCGCCCGCCGGGTCGCCGACGAGCTCCGCGCCGCAGGACCACACGGCCAGCAGCGCGGCGACGGTCTGCCAGTGCGCGGGCAGCAGCGCCGCGACCCGGGTGCCCGGCTCGACGTCGACCTCGTCGCGCAGCAGGTTCGCCGCCTTCGCGGTCCAGTTCGCGGTGGTCGTGCCGGACAGCTCGGTCCGCTCGCCGGTCGCGTCGTCGTAGTGGGTGACCAGCGGTCGCGGGGCGGCGGCGCCGAGCGCCGGGCCGAGCAGCGCGTCGGTGAGGAACAGGCCGGAGCCGAAGACGGTGTCCATCACGCCGGAACGCTACGTCAGTCGATGCAGGGGACCCCGCCCGCGGTGATCGGCGGGGTGGAGGGCGCCGGGGCGGCGGCGGGCGCGGCCGCCGCGGAGGTCGACCGGCCGCCGTTCGCGCGGTCGGTGCCGAGCAGCACCTGCACCCGGCCCTGGGCGACGGCGTCGGACTGCTCGACGCCGATCCCGCCCAGCGCCTCGGCGACCCGGCGGGCGGCGGCGTCGCCGTCGGCCTGGCTGTAGCGGACCACCGAGGTGGTGCGGTCCGGGGCGTTGCCGACCTCGCCGGGGGTGAACCCGTTGCGGCCCAGGGTGTCGGCGACCTGCGCGGCCAGCCCGGTCATCCCGGACCCGTTCGCCACGTCGGCCACGACCGGCGCCGCGGCCTCCGGGGAGGTCACGGCCGCCTCCTCGGGCTCGGGGTCGGTGTGGTGGGCGACGAAGTCGCGGACCTCGGCGGGGTCGACGAGCAGCACGTCCTTGCCGCGGGTGGTCTCCGGGCCGCCGGTGGGGATGGTCAGGAAGTCCATCTTCCCGGCCGCGATCGACGACGCCTCGCGGGCGAAGCCGAGCAGGTCCCAGCCGCTGTCGATGACGACCGACTGCTGGATCACCTCGACCAGCGCGCCGAGCTTGGTCGGGTCGGTGAGCGTGCCCGAGGAGAGGACCTTGTTGGCGACCGCGGCGAGGAACACCTGCTGGCGGTTGATCCGCGACAGGTCCCCGCCGGCCAACCCGTGCCGCTGCCGGACGAACGCGAGCGCGTCGGCACCGGAGATCGTCTGCGGGCCCGCGGGGAAGTCGGCGCCGGAGAAGGCGTCCTTCGCCGGGGCCTTGAGGCAGACGTCGACGCCGCCGACGGCGTTGGTGAGGTTGTAGAAGCCGAGCAGGTTGACCTCGGCGAAGTGGTCGATGGCCAGCCCGGTGAGGTCCTGGACGGTGTCGATCAGCGCCTGACGGCCTGCCTGCGACGAGTCCTGGTCGATCTGCCGGGGGTCGCGCACGCCCTCGGCGACCAGCCGGGACGCGGTCTGCGCCTTCGTCTGCGGGTACGCCGCGTTGATCTTGTTGCGGCCGATCCCGGGGATCGACACCTCGGAGTCGCGCGGGATGGAGAACGCGGTCGCGCTGCCGCCGTCGGCGGGCAGGTGCACGACGATGATCGTGTCGGAGTTGAGGACGCCGGACTCGGCGCCGCTGCGCAGCTGGGCCAGGACGTCGGCCGGCAGCGGGTTGCCCTGCGCGTCGGTACGGCTGTCCACGCCGACCAGCAGGATGTTCTGCTCGCCGCCCGCGGAGCCGCCGAACAGCAGGTTCGTCGTGGTGATGCCGCCGGTGACGTCGCGGTAGAGGGTCCACACGGCGCCGGTGAGCAGCACCGTCAGCGCCGACAGCACGGCGACGGCGAGCCGCAGCCGGGCCAGCAGCCCGCGGCCACGGGGCGGTCGTCCGCCGGTGCGCCTGCCCCGCGCCGGGTACGGCGGGTGCTCGTCGGGGCCGGTCGCGGTCCCGGCCCGGCTCCACCCCGCGGAGCCCGCGGGGCGTCCGCGTGCGGCGCCGGTGTCGGGGCGGACCCGGGGCGAGCGGTACCGGTCGTCGGGGGCGGCGTCGCGGCCGCACCGCCGCGCGGCGGCGCGCTCGGCGGCCGACGGGCGGGAGCGGTCCCGGTAGCCCTCGCCCATGCTCGCTCCCCTCGGGGTCCGTCTCGTCCGCGCCGCCGCGTCTCACCCGGACGGGGGAGTCCGGTGAACCCGGGCGCGGCCCGTGCGTCTCTGGGACCGGACACCCCGGTCGGGGACCAGGGTGCAGCATCCGGGCCCGCGCCGTGGGTCGTGCAGGCCTGCGTGTCGGGTTGCTCGCCCGGTCGTCGTAGGGGGCCGGGACTTGAGGGTGACGCACGGGTACGACGTGTCGTCGCTGCTCGGGGGCGGTCCGGCTGTTGGGGTGACGGTATCGCGATCTCGGTCGCGGTGACGGAGTGTGATCTTCGCGGGCGCGAACGGGCGGTGCCGGACGGTGCCGCCGGGCGCGGGCGCGCCGGTGCTGACTAGGTTGCGGGACATGCGCGGGGTGGACGAAAAGGACGGGGAGGCCACGTGACCGACGACGCACGGTCCTACGGCGACGGGGTCGCCGTCGTCACGGTGACCTACTCGCCGGGCGCGCTGCTGGACGTCTTCCTCGACTCGCTGCGCGGCGCGACGACCCGCACGGACGTGCCGGTCGTCCTGGCCGACAACGGATCCGTCGACGGCGCCCCCGAGCGCGCGGCCCGCGAGCGCGACCACGTGACGTTCCTGCCGATCGGGGAGAACGTCGGCTACGGCGCCGCCGCCAACCGCGGGGTGGCCTCGCTGCCCGACGGGTACGGCTGGGTCGTCGTCGCCAACCCGGACCTGGAGTGGGGCGCCGGGTCGCTGGACACCCTGCTCGACGCCGGCCGTCGCCACCCCCGGGCCGGGTCGCTCGGCCCGCTGATCCGCGAGCCGTCCGGCGAGGTCTACCCCTCGGCGCGCGAGGTGCCGTCGCTGGTGGCGGGCGCCGGGCACGCCGCGCTGGCGCCGGTCTGGCCCGCGAACCCGTGGACCGCGGCCTACCGGCGCAGCCGCGAGGACCTGACCGAGCGGGCGGCCGGCTGGCTGTCCGGGTCGTGCCTGCTCCTGCGGCGCACCGCGTTCGACTCCGTCGACGGTTTCGACCCGCGCTACTTCATGTACTTCGAGGACGTCGACCTGGGCGAACGGCTGGGTCTCGCCGGATGGCGAAACGTGTACGTCCCCGGCGCCGATGTCGTACACGTGGGCGGAGCGTCCACGGGCAAGCCGGAGGTGTCGGCACGGATGCTCGCCGAGCACCACCGCAGCGCCTACCGGTACCTGGCCGACCGCCACCGCGGTCCGGTGCACGCGCCGCTGCGTGCGGCCCTGCGCGCCGGCCTGGCCGTGCGCTCGGGTCTGCTGCGGCGGACCGGCTGAGCGCGAACGAGAAGAAAGAACCTGAGGGGGAACCTGCGTTGCAGGACGTCGAGGCGGTCGTGCTGGTCGGGGGCAAGGGCACCCGGCTGCGGCCACTGACCCTGTCGGCGCCCAAGCCGATGCTGCCGACGGCGGGGGTGCCGTTCCTGGCGCACCTGCTGTCGCGGATCCGCGAGGCGGGCATCCGGCGGGCGGTGCTGGGCACGAGCTACCTGGCCGAGACCTTCGAGGAGCACTTCGGCGACGGGTCGTCGCTGGGGCTGGACCTCACCTACGTCACCGAGGCCGAGCCGCTGGGCACCGGCGGGGGCATCCGCAACGTGGCCGGCAAGCTCTCCGCCGAGCACGTCATGATCTTCAACGGCGACGTGCTGGCGGGCACCGACCTAACCGCCGTCGCCGACACCCACCGCAGCACCGGTGCCGACGTCACGCTGCACCTGGTGCGGGTGCAGAACCCGCGGGCCTTCGGCTGCGTCCCCACCGACGCGACCGGCCGGGTGCTGGAGTTCCTCGAGAAGACCGAGGACCCGCCGACCGACCAGATCAACGCCGGTTGCTACGTCTTCCGCCGCGAGGTCATCGACACCATCCCCGAGGGCAGGCCGGTGTCGGTGGAGCGCGAGACGTTCCCCGACCTGCTCGCCTCCGGTGCGCACGTGCAGGGCCACGTCGACGTCGCCTACTGGCGCGACATGGGCACCCCCGGTGACCTGGTGCACGGCTCGGCGGACCTGGTCCGCGGGGTCGCGCCCTCGGCGGCGCTGCCCGGGCCGACCGGCGAGTCGATGGTGCTGGAGGGGGCCGAGGTGGCCTCCGACGCGTTCGTGTTCGGCGGGACGACCGTCGGCCGCGGCGCCCGGATCGGCTCCGGGGCCCGGGTCGAGGGCTCCATGCTGTTCGACGGCGCGGTGGTGCAGGCGGGCGCGGTCGTGGAGAACTCGGTGATCGGGGCCGGTGCGGTCGTCGAGGAGGGCGCGAGCGTCCGCGACACCGTGGTCGGCGACCGGGCCGTGATCGGCGCGCACTGCGAGCTGCGGCACAACATGCGGGTGTGGCCGGACGTCACGCTGCCGCCCCACGGGGTCCGGTTCTCGCCCGACGTGTGACCATCGGGGGCGTGGACGCGGTCGCCGTGGTGGTGGACCGGGAATGGCGGCCGCCGTTCCCGCTCGACCTGTACGGCGTGCTCGCCCCGCTGCGCCGCGGCCGGGGCGACCCCACCTGGCGCACCGCCGTCGACGGCGCCGTGATCTGGCGGGTCTCGACGACTCCGGCAGGTCCCGCCACCGTCGCGATCCGCCGTCGCGCCGACGGCGGCCCCCACGGCACCGTGCGGGCGACCGGCTGGGGGCCGGGAGCGGCCTGGGAGGTCGACCGGCTGCCGTCGCTGCTGGGGGCCGACGACGACCCGTCGGCGTTCGTGGCGCACCACCCGCTCGTCGCCGACGCGCACCGGCGCCGTCCCGGGCTGCGGCTGGGCTCCACCGGCCGGGTGTGGGACGCGCTGCTGCCCGCGGTGCTGGAGCAGAAGGTCACCGGCACCGAGGCGCACCGCTCCTTCCGCGAGCTCGCGTGGCGCTTCGGGGCGCCCGCGCCGGGCCCGGCCGGGGTGGTGCCCGCCGGGATGCGGGTCCCGCCGACGCCCGAGCAGATCCGCGCGGTGCCGGAGTGGGAGTGGCACCGGGCCGGCGTCGACCACGCGCGGCGGACGGCGATCCTGCACGCCGCCGTCGTCGCGCACCGGCTGGAACGGGCCGCCGAGCTGGGCGGGGAGCAGGGCCGGGTGCTGCTGCGCCGGGTCCGCGGCATCGGGGTCTGGACGGCCGCGGAGATCGCCCAGCGCGCCTGGGGCGACCCGGACGCGGTCAGCTTCGGCGACTTCCACGTGCCCAACACCGTCGGCTGGGCGCTGCTCGGCCACGACCTCGACGACGCGGGGATGCTCGAGGTGCTCGCCCCCTACGTGCCGCAGCGCCAGCGCGCGGTCCGCTACATCGAGGCGTCCGGGTTCCGCCGTCCCCGGTTCGGGCCCCGGTTCTCCCCGCGCGACTACCGCTCGTTCTGACCGACGTAGGGTCGCCGTGTGAAGGTCACCGTTCTGGTCGGCGGCGTCGGCGGAGCCCGCTTCCTGCAAGGCGTGAAGCACGCGCTCGGACTGCCCCCCGTGGGGTCGGGCGAGTCCGCGCACGAGGTCACGGCCGTGGTCAACGTCGGCGACGACATCTGGCTGCACGGGCTGCGGGTCTGTCCGGACCTCGACACCGTCATGTACACCCTCGGCGGCGGCATCGACGTCGAGAAGGGCTGGGGCCGCTCGGACGAGACGTGGTCGGTCAAGGCCGAGCTGGAGGCCTACGGCGCCGAGGCGACCTGGTTCGGGCTGGGTGACCGCGACGTCGCCACCCACCTCGTCCGGACCCGGATGCTGCGTGCCGGCTACCCGCTGTCCCAGGTCACCGAGGCGCTCTGCCACCGCTGGCAGCCCGGGGTGCGGCTGCTGCCCGCCTCCGACGACCGCGTCGAGACCCACGTCGTGATCGACAACCCGGACCCGGCCGCGGTCGAGGAGACCCCGCAGGTCGCGATCCACTTCCAGGAGTGGTGGATCCGGCACCGGGCCGCCCCGAAGGCGTACCGCTTCGCCTCGGTCGGCGCCGACCAGGCCGCGATCCTGCCCGACGCCCGGGCCGCGATCGCCGGGGCCGACGTCGTGCTCGTCGCCCCGTCCAACCCGGTGGTGTCGATCGGCACGATCGTCTCGGTCCCCGGGATGGCCCAGGCCCTCGCGGCGACGCCCGCGAAGGTCGTGGGGCTGTCCCCGATCGTCGGCGGGGCGCCGGTGCGGGGCATGGCCGACGCCTGCCTGAGCGCGATCGGCGTCGAGACCAGCGCCGAGGGCGTGGGCCGGCACTACGGCGGCCGCGGCGAGGGCGGCCTGCTCGACGGCTACCTGGTGCACACCGGCGACGCCGCGACCGTGCCCGGCGCGACCGTGCGCGAGGTGCCGCTGCTGATGACCGACCACGACGCGACCGCCGCCATGGTCCGCGCCGCGTTCGAGCTGGCGGGCGTCGGTGTCTGAGGGTTTCCCCGACCACGCGTCGCAGAAGCTGGAGATCATCGGAGTCCCGGGGCTGCCGGAGTTCCGCCCCGGCGACGACCTCACCGCCGCGCTGGCCGAGCGGATGACCTGGCTGCGCGACGGCGACGTCGTGGTGGTCACCAGCAAGGTGTTCTCCAAGGTCGAGGGCAGGCTGGTGCCGGCCCCCGCCGACGAGGAGGAGCGCGACGCGCTGCGCCGCAGGCTGGTCGACCAGGAGACCGAGCGGGTGGTGGCCCGCAAGGGCCGGACGCTGATCGTGGCCGGGAAGCTCGGCATCGTGCAGGCCGCCGCGGGCATCGACGGCTCCAACGTCCGCCGCGACGAGCTCGCCCTGCTGCCCGCCGACCCGGACGCCAGCGCGGCCGGGCTGCGCGCCGGGCTGCGGGAGCGGCTCGGGGTCGAGGTCGCCGTCGTCGTCACCGACACCCTGGGGCGCAGCTGGCGGGTCGGCCAGACCGACATCGCGATCGGCTCGGCCGGGCTGCCGGTGCTGCACGGCTACTCCGGCGCCGTCGACGGCCAGGGCAACGACCTGGTCGTCACCGAGATCGCCGTCGCCGACGAGATCGCCGCGGCCGCGGACCTGGTGAAGGGCAAGCTCGGCGGGCTGCCGGTCGCGGTGCTGCGCGGCGCGGCCCTGTCCGACGACGGCTCGACCGCCCGTGACCTCATCCGGCCGATCTCCGAGGACCTGTTCTGGCTGGGCACCGAGGAGGCGATCGCCCGCGGGCGCGGCGAGGCGGTCCTGCTGCGTCGCAGCACCCGGGACTTCGCCGACGAGCCGGTCGACGCCGACGCCGTGCGCCGCGCCGTGGGCGTCGCGCTGACCGCGCCCGCGCCGCACCACAGCACCCCGTTCCGGTTCGTGTGGCTGCGTGACGCGGCGCGGCGCACCGCGGTGCTCGACGCGCTGCGCGAGCGCTGGCGCGCCGACCTGGTCGCCGACGGGCGCCCGGCCGACGAGGTGGAGCGCCGTCTCGCCCGCGGGGACCTGCTGCGCCGCGCGCCGGAGCTGGTGCTGGCGTTCCGGTCCACCGCGGGGATGCACGGCTACCCGGACGCGGCCCGGGGTGCCGCCGAGCGGGACATGTTCACCGTCGCCGGCGGGGCTGCGGTGCAGTCCCTGCTGGTCGCGCTGGCCGCGGAGGGGCTGGCGTCCTGCTGGGTCGGCTCGACGATCTTCGCCGCGGACGTCGCCCGCCGGGTCCTGGACCTGCCCGACGACTGGGCGGCGCTCGGTGCGGTCGCCGTCGGCGTGCCGGTCGAGCCGATCGCCCCGCGTGCGCCCCGGCCGGCCGGCGACGGCCTGCTGGAGCTGTGAGCCCGTGGTAGCCCCGGCGACGGCCGCCCGCGAGCTGGGCGCCTGGATCCCGCGCGACGCCGGCCAGCGGGCCCTGCAGCACGCGCTGCTGGCCTTCCTCGACGCGCGCCCCGACGACGCCTGCGACCGCTCCTGCGTGCCCGGGCACCTCACCGCGTCGGCGGTGCTGCTCGACGCGGGCGGGGACCACACGCTGCTGACCCTGCACCCGCGGGTGGGCCGCTGGATCCAGCTGGGCGGGCACTGCGAGCCGGGCGACGACTCGCTGCGCGCCGCGGCGCTGCGCGAGGCCACCGAGGAGTCCGGGATCGACGGCCTGGAGATCGACGAGCACCCGCTGCACGTCGACGTCCACCCCGTCACCTGCTCGCTCGGGGTCCCGACCCGCCACCTGGACGTGCGCTACCTGGTGCGCGCCCCCGCGGGCGCGACGCCGCGGATCAGCGACGAGTCGCTGGACCTGCGGTGGTGGCCGGTGGACGCGCTGCCCGCCGACGACGACACCGTCGCGACGATGGTCGCCGCCGCCCGCTGAGCCGGGCTCAGAAGTTGCGCCAGAAGAACATCGCGGAGTAGCCGAGCCGGAACAGCTCCTGGTCCCCGCCGGCGGCGCCGAACAGCAGCTGGGTGGCGGCGAAGAACAGCGCGCTCACCCCGGGCACGAACAGCAGCAGGGCGAGCAGCACGAACGGTGCCCAGGGCCGGACCCGCTCGCCGAGGCGCCGCGCCGGCGCGGACAGGTACGGCTCCAGCGCGCCCCAGCCGTCGAGGCCGGGCACGGGCAGCATGTTCAGCACGAACGCGATGATCTGGAAGTACGCGAGCGCGGACAGCCCGGCCGCCACCGGCAGCGGCATCCCCGGGAACACGGCCACCGTGATGATCAACACGATGCCGAGGGCCAGGTTCGCCGCGGGGCCCGCCAGCGAGACCGCGCTGCGCCGGGCCCGCGACCGCAGCGCCCACTGGTTGATCCACACCGCGCCGCCGGGCAGCGGCAGCCCGCCGATCAGCAGGATGATCAGCGGCAGCACCAGGGACAGGCCGGGGTCGGCGTAGCGCCGCACGTCGAGGGTCAGGTAGCCCTTCGCCGCGACCGAGGTGTCCCCGCCGCGGTAGGCGGTGATGGCGTGCCCGTACTCGTGCAGGCACAGCGACACCACCCAGCCGCCGAGCACCATGACGAAGATCCCGGAGGTCGCCAGTGCCCCCGATCGGGTGGGGACGGCGGCGGCGGCGAGAACACCACCGAGAAGGGTGACGCCGAGGATCAGCAGGAACCAGGGGCTGATGCGGCGTGTCAGGGACGGCACATACCCATACTCCATGTCGGAGGAAACGCCCGCGCGCGACCCTTCACTCAATCGGCAGAGCCGGCTTGCACAGAGCGAGTGTCAGCGCTGTACTTACAGCGGTGTCATTCGCCAGTGCGTTGCGGGGAGGTGGGCGAGTGGACGACGTCGAGGGGTTCATGCGGATGCTGCGGCCGGTGGAGGCCGAGCCGGTGGGCACGGTCGAACGGCCCGATCACGAGATGGCCGACTACGACCAGGTCGCCCAGATCCTGGACCTGAAGGGCCTGCTGGACGACGGTTCCTCCGACGAGGTGCCGGACTGGCAGGAGCGCGCGCTCTGCGCGCAGACCGACCCGGAGGCGTTCTTCCCCGAGAAGGGCGGCTCCACCCGTGAGGCCAAGCGCATCTGCTCCGGCTGCGAGGTCCGGGCCGAGTGCCTGGAGTACGCGCTGGCCCAGGACGAGCGCTTCGGCATCTGGGGCGGGCTGAGCGAGCGGGAACGGCGCCGCCTGCGCCGCGCCGCCGTCTGACCTGTTCCGGGGGGAACACACGAGGGCCGGTCGCCGTCACGGTGACCGGCCCGTCGTCGTCCCCGGGTCGTGCCGCGGGGGCGCTCAGCCGCCGTCGACGGCGTCGGGCTCGATGTTGAGGTACTCCGCGACCTGCTCGACGAGCACCTCGTGCACGAGGTCGGCGAGGTCCTCGCCGTTGCGCGCCCTGGCCTCGAGCGGGCGGCGGTACAGCACGATCCGCGCCCGGGTCGGCATCCCGGCGGAGTCGACCCCGGCCGGCACGAGGTGCGCCAGCGGGACGCCGACGTCGGCCAGCACCCCGGTGCCCCACACGATCTCGTCGGGCGAGGTGCGGTCGACCGACGGCACGTCGTCGACGGCGAGGTCGAGGTCGACCAGCTCCGGGCCCCAGCGCGCCTCGATCGGTTCGAGCGCCTCCAGCACCTTCGCGTCGAAGCGTTCGGCGCGGGTGCGGAAGGCCGGCGTCGACACCGGGTACATCAGGCCGCGCAGGCCGCGTCCTCGCCGGTCCCGCCGGCGCGGGCTGCGCGGCGACCGGCGGTCGTTCTCGGGACGAGCGGTGGGCACCAGGGCATTCTAGGACCCCCGCGCCCCACCCGGGGGTGACCCGCGACCGCGGCGGGCGGACCGTCCGCCGAGCGGGGTGCGCGTCGCAGTGCGGCGGCGGGCCCGCGACGGGCTATCGTCGGCGACGTGTTGAGTGTGCGGAGATGTTCACGGACGGGCTGCACCGAGCTCGCCGTCGCCACGCTCACCTACGTCTACGCCGACTCGACCGCCGTCGTCGGCCCGCTGGCCACGCAGGCCGAGCCGCACTCCTACGACCTGTGCACCGGGCACGCGCACAACCTCACCGCCCCCCGCGGGTGGGAGGTCGTCCGGTTCGAGGGCGAGTTCGCCCAGCCCCAGCACAGCGGCGAGGACCTCACCGCGCTCGCCGACGCCGTCCGCGAGGCGGGCCGGGTGGACCGGCCGGTCGAGGTGGTCGCACGGCCCGGCGGCACGGGGCGGCGCGGGCACCTGCGGGTGCTCCCGAAGCCCGAGGACGGCTGAGCCGCCCCACGGGGTGAGGAGACCTGCGCGGACGGGTGACACGGCTGCGCTAGGGTCGTGCGTCGTGCCCGACCTCTCGGCGATCGTGAAGGCCTACGACATCCGCGGTGTCGTCGGCGACCAACTGGACGAGCCCACCGCGCGCGCACTGGGTGCGGCGACGGCGCGGCTCGTGGCGGGTGACGACCCGGCGCCGTCGGCGGTGGTCGTCGGGCGGGACATGCGGGACAGCTCGCCCGCGCTCGCGGCGGCGTTCGCCGACGGGGTGAGCGGGCAGGGGCTCGACGTCGTCGACATCGGGCTCGCGAGCACCGACATGCTCTACTACGCCTCCGGCACGCTGGACCTGCCCGGCGCGATGTTCACCGCGAGCCACAACCCGGCCGCCTACAACGGCATCAAGCTGTGCCGCGCCGGCGCCGTCCCGGTCGGCCAGGACTCCGGCCTCGCGACGATCCGCGACGAGGCGGGCCGCTTCCTCGACTCCGGGGTCCCCGAGGTCCCGACGCCGGGTGCCGTGCGCACCGAGGACATGCTCACCGGCTACGCGCGCTACCTGCGCGGCCTGGTCGACCTGACCTCGCTGGACGCCTCCCCGGAGCTGACCGTCGTCGTCGACGCCGGGAACGGGATGGGCGGGCACACCGTCCCGACGGTGTTCGACGGCCTGAACGTGCGCGTCGTGCCGCTGTACTTCGAGCTCGACGGGAACTTCCCGAACCACGAGGCGAACCCGCTGGACCCGGCGAACCTGGTCGACCTGCAGAAGCGGGTCGTCGCCGAGGGCGCGGACCTCGGCCTGGCCTTCGACGGCGACGCCGACCGCTGCTTCGCCGTCGACGAGCGGGGCGAGGCGGTGAGCCCCAGCGCCATCACCGGGCTGGTCGCGGCCCGTGAGCTCGCCCGGGCGCACGCGGCGGGGGAGTCCGACGTCGCCGTCATCCACAACCTGATCACCTCGCGGGCGGTCCCGGAGCTGGTCGCCGAGCACGGCGGCCGCGCGGTCCGCACCCGGGTGGGTCACTCGTTCATCAAGCAGACGATGGCCGAGACCGGCGCGGTGTTCGGCGGCGAGCACTCCGCGCACTACTACTTCCGCGACTTCTGGAAGGCCGACTCCGGCATGCTCGCGGCGCTGCACCTGCTGGCCGCGCTCGGCGAGCACCGGGCGGCCGCCGCCGGCGCGACGGTGTCCGGGCTGATGGCGGGCTACGACCGCTACGCCGCCTCCGGGGAGATCAACTCGACGGTCGACGACCAGGCCGCGCGGGTCGCCGAGATCGAGGGCGTCTTCGGCCCGCGCGACGGCGTCGAGCTCGACCGGCTCGACGGCCTGACCGTCTCGCTGCCGGACGGGTCGTGGTTCAACCTGCGGGCCTCGAACACCGAGCCGCTGCTGCGGCTCAACGTCGAGGCGGCCGACGACGCGGCCGTCCGTGCCCTGGTGGACGAGGTGCTGGCGGTCGTGCGCGCCTGATCGCGCGGCCCCGCACACCTGCGGTGATGGCGTCCGTACCCGGTCGGCTGCCGCGGAGTGTCGGTACCGGGTGGCAGCATCGAGAGCGCGACATGACGACGAGGAGAACCGTGGCCCTACAGCTCGACCCCCAGCTGCTGGAGATCCTGGCCTGCCCGTGCGACGCGCACGCGGTACTGACCCCGGGTGAGGACCGGCTGACCTGCACGGCGTGCGGTCGCGCGTTCCCGGTGACCGACGGGATCCCGGTGCTGCTCCTCGACGAGGCGCTGCCCGGGACCGGGCCGGCGGGGGACGGACGGGACGACGGGTGAACGGGGTGCTCGACGACACGCTGCTGGCCGATCCCGAGGGGCTGGCGGCGCGGGACACCACGGGCGTCCTGCGGGCCGCCGCGACCGCGGGCGCCCAGGTCCGCTCCGCGCTGTACACCGCGGGCCAGGCCGGGCTGGACCGGCTGCGCGGGCACCGTCCGCGCGCGCTGGTGCTGCTGCACCGGCCCGGTGTCTCCGGGGTGGTGGCCGACCTCGTCACGGCCCTGCTCGGGGACCGCTGTCCGGTGCCGGTCGTGGCCGCCGAGCGGCTGCCGGGCTGGATCGGGCTGCTGGACGTCGTCGTCGCGCACTCCGCGGACCCCACCGACCCGGAGCTGGCCGAGTCCGTCGCCGTCGCGGTGCACCGCGGCGCCGAGGTCGTGCTGTCCGCGCCGGACTCCGGGCCGGTCGCCCAGGCCGGCGCCGGGCGCGCCCGGCTGGTCGAGCCGCGCATCCCGCTACCCGAGGGGCTCGGGTTCGCCCAGGCGCTGACGGTCGCGCTGGTCGCCGTCGCCGAGCTGGACCTGCTGCCCGGGATGCGCAGCGAGGAGGTCCCGGCCCGGCTCGAGGCGCTGGCCGACGCGCTGGACGCCGAGGCCGAGCGCTGCCAGCCCGCGCACGAGCCGTTCGTGAACCCGGCGAAGGCACTCGCGCTGCGGCTGGCCGAGCGGACGCCGCTGCTGTGGGGCGTGGACCCGGCCGCCGCCGCGGTGGCCCGGCACGGCGCGCTGGCGCTGGCCACCCACGCCGGCGTCGTCGCGCACGCCGACGGGCTCGCGCAGGCGGGCACCCTGGCCGGGCTGCGCGTCGCCGTCGACCTGTCCGAGCGGGGCGGGGGCGACATCTTCCACGACCCGTTCGACGACCCGGCCCCCGGCGGCGACGCGCCGCCGCCGCGGCTGGTGCTGCTCGGCACGGGGGAGGAGGACCCGCAGTCGGTGAGCCGCCGGGTGCTCGGCCGGGAGTGGCCGAACGCCGACCTGGCGCACCCGGTCGACGAGATCCCGCGCGGCACCCGCGACGCGGCGCTGCTGCGGGCCGGTGTGCTCGCCCTGCGCGCCGACATCGCCGCCGTGTACCTCGGCCTGGCGACCGGCGCCACCCTGATCACCTGACCCCGCGCACCTGACACCGGGAGACCCGTGGAACTGCTGGAGAACCCGATCCGCACCTACGCCTGGGGCTCGCGGACGGTCATCGCCGAGCTGCTCGGCGAGCCCGTCCCGTCACCGCACCCGCAGGCGGAGCTGTGGCTGGGCGCGCACCCGGCCGCCCCGTCGACGGTCGCCGGGGGCACCCGCCCGCTGCACGAGCTCATCGCCGCCGACCCGGTCGCCGCGCTGGGCCCGGGCCGCGACCGCTGGGAGGGACGGCTGCCGTTCCTGCTGAAGGTGCTGGCCGCCGAGGAGCCGCTGAGCCTGCAGGCCCACCCGAGCCTGGAGCAGGCCCGCGAGGGCTGGGAGCGGGAGAACGCCGCGGGGATCGCGGTGGACGCGCCGGACCGCAACTACCGCGACGCCCACCACAAGCCGGAGCTGATCTGCGCGCTGACCGAGTTCGTCGCGCTGGTCGGGTTCCGCGAGCCGGCCCGCACGGTGGAGCTGCTGCGCGCCCTGGACGTCCCCGAGCTCGCCGCCTACACCGAGCTGCTCGCGGGCCAGCCGTGCCCGGACGGGCTGCGCGCGCTGTTCACCACCTGGATCACGCTGCCCCAGTCGGTGCTCGACGGCCTCGTCCCGGCCCTGCAGGACGGTGCGGTCCGGCTGCTGGAGCGCGGCACCGCCAAGGAGTGGACCGGCGAGGCGAAGACCGCGCTCGACCTGTCCGAGCGCTACCCCGACGACGCGGGCGTGCTCGCCGCGCTGCTGCTCAACCGGATCACCCTGGCCCCCGGCGAGGCGCTGTACCTGCCGGCCGGGAACCTGCACGCGTACCTGTCCGGGGCGGGCATCGAGGTGATGGCCAACTCCGACAACGTGCTGCGCGGCGGGCTGACGCCCAAGCACGTCGACGTGCCGGAGCTGCTGCGCGTCCTCGACTTCACCGCCCCGCCGCCGCCGGTCCGCGCCCCGGTCCCCGACCCCGGCGCCGACGGCTGGCACCGCTACGACGTGCCGGTCGAGGAGTTCCTGCTCCGCCGTGCGGTCACCGACGGCCGGGACAAGCTGGACGTCCCCGGCACCGGCGCCCGCATCCTGCTGTGCGTCGACGGTGACGCCGCGGTCGACACCGGGGGTGTCACCGTCGAGCTGCCCCGCGGCCGCGCGGTGTTCCTCTCCGCGGCCGACAGCGGCGCCGTCCTGACCACCGGCGAGGACGGGGCCACCGTCTTCCTGTCCGGCGACGCGCTGTAGCCCACCGCGCTCTCGCCCGTCGCGCTGCGGGTCTCCTGGTGGTGGCCCGCCGCGCCGCGGGCCACCGCGTCCCGGCTCACCCGGTGCGGCGGGCCGCGGCGGGGTCGGTCCCGTCGGCGTCGCCGTGCGCCCCGGCCGCACCGACCTCGGCCATCACCTCGGCGAACACCGCGACCGGGTCGGCGGCCGCCTCCGCCGAGAAGAAGCGCTCCAGCCCCTGCGCCGCGCCGGCGGCGTTGTGCTCCGCCCGCGGGAACATCGTCGCCTCGTAGCGGGCGACCGCGCCGGTGAGGTCGTGCGGGGTCGCGGCGACCTCGCGGGCCAGGTCGGCGGCGTCGAGCATGGCCGAGTTGGCACCCTGCCCGGAGAACGGCGACATCAGGTGCGCCGCGTCGCCGATGAGCGTGACCCCCGGGACCGGGTCCCAGCGGTGCCCGACGGGCAGCATCTCCAGCGGCCGCTCGACGATCCGGTCGTCGCACCGGACGATCAGCTCGCGCAGCTCGGGGGCGAAGCCCGCGAACGCGGTGAGCAGCACGGCGCGGGCCGCGGCCGGGTCGGCGAGCACCCCGGCGGTGGTGGTGAGGCCGTGCTCGGAGGCCCAGCCGGGCGGACGGTGGAACCCGGCGTAGACGCGGGCCGAGCCGTCGCCGAGCCGCTGGCAGAACAGGGCCCGTCCGGCGGCGCGGGTGGTCATCCCCCCAGCGCCTCCAGGCCCGGGAACGACGCGGGCGTGACCCGCAGCTCGACGAAGGTCACCCCGGTGTAGGACGGCGTCGCCGCCGACAGCAGCGGTCGCACCCGCGAGCGTGCCCCGTCCGCCCCGACGACGAGGTCGGCCGTGACCCGCTCCCGCGTGCCGGGGCCGGTGCCGTCGGGCGGTCCGGCGAGCACGGCGTCGAGCCTGCCGTCGTCGCGGTGCTCGACACGGTCCAGCCGCGTGCCCCAGCGCACGGTTCCGGGGGCCAGGGACCCGAGCAGCAGCGCACGCAGGTCGCCGCGGTCGATCTCGGGGTTGAACAGCTCGCCGGGGGCGGCCCGCTCGTCGAGCAGGACCGCGCCGTCCGGGGCCAGCATCCGCATGTCCTGGCCCTCGGGCCGGGACACGCGCAGGAACTCCTCCAGCAGACCGGCGGCGGACAGCGCGACCTGCCCGCTGTCGCGCTGCATGTCCAGGGTGCCGCCCTGGTCGCGGGTGGTGATGTCGGCCTCGCGTTCGAGCACGGTGACAGCGACGCCGTGGCGCTGCAGGACGCGGGCGAGGGTCAGGCCGCCGGGTCCGGCTCCGGTGACGAGGACGTGCGGTGGGGTGGTCATGGTGGCCTCCGGGGTGGGGGGAGTGCGAGTGGGTCGGCCACGACTGTAGGTGAAGTCGATTGAAAAGTGTAGTGACTTCACTTTCAGAGTGACTGCGCTAACCTGTCGCCGTGACCGCACCCGGACGCCGCGAACGCAAGAAGGCCACCACCCGCCAGGGCATCGCGGACGCCGCACTGCGCCTGTTCCTCGACCGGGGCTTCGACGAGGTGACCGTCGCCGAGATCGCCGAGGCCGCGGACGTCTCGGTCACCACGCTGTTCAAGCACTTCGGCAGCAAGGAGGCGCTGCTGTTCGACGAGGACACCGAGCAGGAGTCCGAGCTGGTGGCCGCGGTGCGCGACCGCGCGCCGGGCACCGACGTCGTCGACGGGCTGTACGCCTGGCTGCTCGCGCGGGTCGACGGCCCGCCCGCCGCGCGACGGCCGTCGGCGGCCGAGATGGAGCGGTTCCGCGCGCTGACCGACGCGGCGCCGAGCCTGCGCGACCACGCGCGCCGGATGTGGGCCCGGCACGAGGCGGCGCTGGCCGCGGCACTCGCGGCGGACGCCGGGCGCGCCGAGCCGGCACCGGCGGACCGGGTGCTCGCACACGTCGTCGTCGGGATCCCGCCGCTGCTGCGCGAGCAGTCGGGCCGGGCCCGCGAGCACCTCGACGCGGCGTTCGCCCTGCTCCGCCACGGCTACGACGGGGCTCAGTAGGTGTCGGGCGCCCGGTGGTGCTCGAAGATCAGCGACGTCCGGGTGCCCGCGACCTCGGCCCAGGCGTTGAGCGTGCCGACCAGGTCGCGCAGGGCCACGGTGTCGGCGGTCGCGACCCGGATCATGTAGTCGTCGTCGCCGGCGAGGAAGTACACGTCGCGGACCTCGGGGCGGCGGGACACCCGGGTCACGAACTCGGCGAGCCGGTCGCGGGCGTCGGACTGCAGGCGGACCGAGATCATGGCCTGCAGCGGGTGGCCGGTCGCCGCCGGGTCGACATCGGCGTGGTAGCCGCGGATCACCCCGCGCTCGCGCAGCGCCCGGATCCGGCCGAGGCAGGTCGACGGGGCGATCCCCGCGCCCGCCGCGAGTGAGTTGTTCGGTGTCCGGGCATCCCGCTCCAGCTGGCGCAGCAGGGCGCGGTCGACCCCGTCGAGCCGAACAGGGTTCGACGGTGACGGCCTGATCCGCCGCGTATTCGAGGAATCATCGTTCACAGAAGGCCTCCGAGAATCTTGTTCAGTTCTGTTGGCAGCTTATCGATGTTTCTTCACCATTGACGCAGATAGCGGGCCGAGTGGAGGAGAGGGACATGCGCGTCGCGGTGCCGAAGGAGACCAAGGACAACGAGTTCCGGGTGGCGCTCACGCCCGCCGGGGTGCACGAGCTCGTCGGGCGGGGGCACGAGGTCGTCGTCGAGCACGACGCCGGCGCCGGGTCCGCGATCTCCGACGCCGACTTCAAGGAGGCCGGGGCGCAGATCGTGTCCGACACCGCCGAGGTGTGGGGCTCGGCCGAGCTGCTGCTCAAGGTGAAGGAGCCGATCTCCTCGGAGTACGGCCACCTGCGCCCGGACCTGACGCTGTTCACCTACCTGCACCTGGCCGCGTCGCGCGCCTGCACCGACGCGCTGCTGTCGGCGGGGACGACCTCCATCGCCTACGAGACCGTCACCGACTCCCGTGGCCGGCTGCCGCTGCTCGCCCCGATGAGCGAGGTCGCGGGCCGG
This sequence comes from Pseudonocardia sp. ICBG162, assembly GCF_020496225.1. Classification (NCBI taxonomy): domain Bacteria; kingdom Bacillati; phylum Actinomycetota; class Actinomycetes; order Pseudonocardiales; family Pseudonocardiaceae; genus Pseudonocardia; species Pseudonocardia sp. ICBG162. The sequence continues at coordinate 377,775 of NZ_JAHLJD010000031.1, read as the reverse complement.
CTCGCCCCGCAGGCCGGCGGCTACCACCTCATGCGCTCGGCGGGCGGGCGCGGCATGCTCCTGGGCGGCGTCCCGGGCGCGCCGGGTGCCGACGTCGTCGTGCTCGGTGCCGGTGTCGCGGGGGCGAACGCCATCGCCATCGCCGCCGGCATGCGCGCGAAGCTGACCGTGCTCGACGTCGACGTGGACAAGCTCCGCGCGATCGACGAGCAGTACGCCGGTGCCGTGCGCACCCAGTACTCCACCGCGCTGTCCGTGCGCGAGGCGGTGACCAGCGCCGACCTCGTGATCGGCGCGGTCCTGCTGCCCGGGGCCAAGGCGCCCACCCTGGTGTCGAACGAGCTCGTCTCCCAGATGCGGCCCGGCGCCGTGCTCGTCGACATCGCGATCGACCAGGGCGGATGCTTCGAGGACTCGCGGCCCACCACCCACGCCGACCCGACCTACCGGGTGCACGACACCGTCTTCTACTGCGTCGCGAACATGCCCGGCGCGGTGCCGCACACCTCGACCCGCGCGCTCACCAACGCGACGCTGCCGCACGTGCTGCGCCTGGCCGACCAGGGCTGGCGGGCCGCGACCGAGGCCGACCCGCACCTCGCCGCGGGCCTGTCCACCCACGCCGGGACGCTGCTGTCGCACGAGGTCGCGCAGGCGCACGGCCTGCCGCACGACACCCTCTGACCGGCCGGGTTCGACGGCGCAACAGCATCGTGACCTCAAATCTGTGCACGGAGACGTGACGCAGGACGCAACGACGTCGTAGCTTCACCGCCCATGACGGTCACGAGCCGTGGTGGCGGCATGTTCCGCACCAAGACGGTCGAGCAATCCATCCGGGACACCGACGAACCGGACACCCGGCTGAAGAAGGACCTGGGGACGATCGACCTGATCGTCTTCGGGGTCGCGGTGGTCATCGGCGCCGGCATCTTCACCCTGGCCGCCAGCACGGCCGGCAACATCGCGGGACCCGCGGTGTCGCTGTCGTTCGTGCTGGCCGCGGTGGCCTGCGGCCTGGCCGCGCTCTGCTACGCAGAGTTCGCCTCGACGGTGCCGGTCGCCGGCAGCGCCTACACCTTCTCCTACGCCACCCTGGGCGAGTTCATCGCCTGGATCATCGGCTGGGACCTGGTCCTGGAGTTCGCGGTCGGCTCGGCCTACGTGTCGAAGGGCTGGTCGGAGTACCTCGCCCAGACCCTCGGCCTGATCGGCATCGAGGTCTCGACCTCGTTCGAGCTGGGGAGCTTCTTCTCCTTCGACTGGGGCGCGCTGCTGCTCGTCGTCGTCCTGGCGTTCCTGCTCTACCGCGGCACGAAGCTGTCCAGCCGGGTCAGCCTGGTGATCACCACGATCAAGGTCGCGATCGTGCTGTTCGTGATCATCCTGGGCGCCTTCTTCATCAACGCGGCGAACTACACCCCGTTCGTCCCGGAGCCCACGCCCGGCACGGTCGAGACCGGCACCGGCATCCAGCAGTCGCTGCTGTCGTTCTTCGGGGGCGCCTCGTCGAGCGTCTTCGGGGTCTACGGCGTGTTCGCCGCCGCCGCGATCGTGTTCTTCGCCTTCATCGGCTTCGATGCCGTCGCCACGACGGCGGAGGAGACCAAGAACCCGTCGAAGGCGCTGCCGCGCGGCATCCTCGGCTCGCTCGCGATCGTCACCGTGCTCTACGTCGCCGTCGCGCTCGTGATCACCGGCATGGTGCCCTACACCGACCTGGCCACGAAGCCCGACGGCACCCGCGCCACGCTGGCCACGGCGTTCGCCTCGCTCGGCATCAACTGGGCGGCGACGATCATCGCCGTCGGCGCGCTGCTCGGCCTCACCACGGTCGTCATGGTGCTGATGCTCGGCCAGATCCGCGTCATCTTCGCGATGTCGCGCGACGGGCTGCTGCCGACCGCGCTGGCCAAGACCAACCGCTTCGGCACCCCGGGGCGCGCCACCTGGCTGATCGGCGTCGTCATCGCCCTGGTCGCGACGTTCTTCCCGGCCCAGGACCTCGAGCAGATGGTCAACATCGGCACGCTCTTCGCGTTCGTGCTGGTCTCGATCGGCGTGGTGATCCTGCGCCGGACCCGGCCGGACCTGCCGCGCGGCTTCCGTACCCCGCTGGTGCCGCTCGTGCCGATCCTGGCCGTGCTCGCCTGCGTCTGGCTGATGCTGAACCTGTCGGTGGAGACCTGGCTGCGGTTCGTCATCTGGATGGTCATCGGCGTGATCGTGTACTTCTCCTACTCGCGGAAGAACTCGATCCTCGGCCGTCGCGAGCGGGGTGACCTGCCCGCCCAGGCGACGTCCTCCGACTGATCCCCCCCGGCGACGGCGGCGTACCCGATTCCCGGGTGCGCCGCCGTTCCGTATCAAACGGACAGAACGTATCTTTTCGGCCATGACGGCCAGAAGCCCCAATGGCGGGATCTTCCGCACCAAGACGGTCGAGCAGGCGATCCGGGACACCGAGGAACCGGAGTTCCAGCTCAAGAAGGCACTCGGACCGGTCCAGCTCACGATCATGGGTATCGGTGTCCTGATCGGCACCGGCGTGTTCGTGCTGGCGGGCGAGGCCGCGGCGCTCTACTCGGGCCCCGCGGTGTCGCTCTCGTTCCTCATCAGCGGGATCGTGTGCGCGCTCGCGGCGCTCTGCTACGCCGAGTTCGCCTCCACCGTCCCGGTGGCGGGCAGCGCGTACACGTTCTCCTACGCCTCGATGGGCGAGTTCATCGCCTGGATGATCGGCTGGGACCTGGTCCTGGAGTTCACCCTCGGCGCGGCCACGGTGTCGAAGGGCTGGGGTGGCTACTTCGACACGGTGATGGCGAGCATCGGGCTCCCGGTGCCGGAGGCCGTCTCCGCCGGGCCCGGCGGCGGCGGGATCATCGACCTGCCCGCGGTGTTCATCGCGCTGCTGATGATGACCGTCCTGATCGTCGGCATCAAGCTGTCGGCCTGGGTCAACGCCACGGTCACCACGCTCAAGCTGGTGATCGTCGCCGGGATCATCGGGATCGGCGTCTTCTTCGTCTCGGGCGAGAACTGGATCCCGTTCGTCCCCGAGTCCCGGCCCGCCGACTACTCCACCGCGGCGGGCACCCCGCTGATCATGGACCTGTTCGGCATCGACACGGCGTTCGGCCTGACCGGCGTCTTCACCGCGGCCGCGCTGGTCTTCTTCGCCTACCTGGGCTTCGACATCGTCGCGACGCTGTCGGAGGAGGTGAAGGAGCCGCAGCGCACGATGCCGATCGGCATCATCGCGTCGCTGACCATCGCCACCCTGCTCTACATCATCGTGTCGCTGGTCTACACCGGGATCCTGCCCTACGAGCAGCTCGGGGTGGAGGCACCGGCCGCGGCGGCGATGGCGGCGACCGGGCTGCCCGCGGCGGAGTTCATCATCTCCTTCGGCATCCTGATCGGCCTCACCGTCGTGATCATGACGCTGATGCTGGGGCAGACCCGCGTCGCGTTCGCGATGAGCCGCGACCGGCTGCTGCCGCCGTGGCTGGCCCGGGTGCACCCGACCTTCCGGACCCCGTACCGGCTGACGATCATCACCGGTGTCTCGGCGGCCCTGATGGGCGGCTTCCTGGAGCTCACCGAGCTCGGGCAGCTGGTCAACATCGGCACCCTGGCCGCGTTCGTGCTGGTCTCGATCGGCGTGATCGTGCTCCGGAAGCGCCGCCCGGACCTGCCGCGCACGTTCAAGGTGCCGTTCATGCCGGTGCTGCCGATCGTGTCGGCGGTGGCCTGCTTCGGTGTGGCGCTGTTCCTGCCGGCCGACACCTGGATCCGGTTCTTCGGCTGGATGGCGCTGGGTGCGGTGATCTACTTCGTCTACGGCCGGACGCGCTCCCGGCTGGCGACGGGCCAGACCCTGGCCGAGATCGCCGCCGAGTCCCGCGGCCGCAGGGCCCCGCAGCGGGGCGAGGAGCAGTAGTCGACCGGTACCTGAGCGCTGTCACGGCCCGGCCGGGCAGCGCTCAGGTACCGATGATCATGCGTTCGGCAGGGTGTAGCCGGCGAACCGCTCGCGCAGGGTCTTCTTGGAGAACTTGCCGACGCTGGTCTTCGGCACCTCGTCGACCAGCTCCAGGGCATCGGGGAGCCACCACTTCGCGACCCGGTCGGCGAGGAAGTCCCGCAGCTCGTCGAGGGTCAGCGTCGCGCCCGGCTCGACGACGACGCAGGCCAGCGGCCGTTCCACCCACTGCGGGTGCGCGACGCCGATCACCGCGGCCTCGGCCACCTTCGGGTGCGCCATGATCTCGTTCTCCAGCTCGACCGTGCCGATCCACTCGCCACCGGACTTGATCAGGTCCTTGGTGCGGTCGACCAGGCGGAACGAGCCGTACGGATCGACGGTGGCGACGTCGCCGGTCCGCAGCCTGCCGTCGTCGGTGAACTGAGCACCGCCGCCCTCGCCCTTGTGGTACTCCTTCGCGATCCACGGCCCGGACGCCTGCACCTCGCCCGTGGCGTGGTCGTCCCAGGGCATCTCCTCGCCGGTCTCGGGGTCGGCGATCCGCATCTCCACCAGCGGCATCGGCCTGCCCTGGCGGACGCGCGCGGCGGCGAGCTCGTCGTCGGAGGCGCCGTCGAGGTGCGAGCCGAGCACGGCCATCGTGCCGATCGGCGAGGTCTCGGTCATGCCCCAGATCTGCAGCAGCGGTACGCCGAGCCGGACGCGGTACTCCTCGCACAGCGCCTTCGGGACCGCCGAGCCGCCGCAGAAGATCGTGCGCAGCGACGACAGGTCGCGCTCGCCGAGCAGCGGCAGCACGTTCATCCAGATCGTCGGGACCCCGCCGGTGACGGTGACCCGGTGCCGTTCGACGAGGTCGACGATCGCGCCGGGGGACAGGTCCGGGCCGGGGAACACCAGGTCGGTGCCGGCGAGCAGGCAGCCGTAGGGCAGGCCCCAGGCGTTCGCGTGGAACATCGGCACGACCGGCATGACGACGTCGCGCTCGGACAGTGCCGGGCCGTCGGCGATCAGCGTGACGAGCGAGTGCAGCATCGTCGAGCGGTGGCTGTAGACCACGCCCTTCGGGTTCCCGGTGGTCCCGGACGTGTAGCACATCGCGGCGGCGCTGTTCTCGTCGTCGACGACGAACCGGCCCGCGAACGGCTCGGCCGCGGCCAGGAGCTCCTCGTAGGACCGGATCCGCGGGTCGTCGGGGACCGCGACGTCGGCGCCGTCGTCGAGCACCACCACGTGCGCGACGCCGGGAAGCCGGTCGACGTGCGGCCAGAACAGTGGCAGCAGGGAGCGGTCGACGAAGACGACCTCGTCGCCGGCGTGCTCGGCGACGTAGACGAGCTGGTCGGGGTGCAGCCGGATGTTGAGCGTGTGCAGCACCCGGCCGGTGCACGGGGCGGCGAGGTAGAGCTCCAGGTGCCGGGAGGTGTTCCAGCAGAACGTGCCGACGCGGCCGTCCGCGGAGACGCCCAGGGTGTCCAGGACGGTCGCGAGCCGCCGCACCCGTTCGGCCCACTGTGCCACCGTGACGACGTCCTCGGTGTCGTCCGGCCGAGCGGTCACCATCCGTTTGCGTCCGAACAGCTGCTCCGCGCGGTGGAACACGTGCGGCAGGGTCAGCGGGCGGTCCTGCATCAGTCCGAGCACATCGATCAACCTACCGGCGGAGGTGACCGCGATCACCCACCTCTCGGGCAGGTGCGGGTCGCAACGGATCTGCCGCGGACACTCCCTGTGACCGCCCGACCGCAGTACGCTCGCCGTCCATGACCGACGCGTCGCCGGACGACCCGCACTCGCCTGCGGTCTGCCTCGACGTCGGCTCCTGCTGGACCAAGGCCGTGCTGGTGCTGCCCGACGGGACCCCGGCGGGGTTCGCCGAGCACCCCACCACGGCCGACGTGCTCACCGGGGTCGACGCGGCCGTCGCCGCCGCGGCGGCCGCCGCGGGCCGGGGCAGGCGGGCCGCGCCGCGGGTGCTGGCCTGCTCCTCGGCGGGCGGGGCACTGCGCCTGGCCGTGGTCGGGGCCGAGACGTTGATCGCCACCGAGGCCGGGCACCGGGTCTGCCGTTCCGCGGGGGCCCGGGTGGTCGGGGTGCACCCCGGGCCGCTGGAGCCCGACGCGGTGCTGGAGCTGTCGAGCCGCCGCCCCGGGGCGGTGCTGCTGCTCGGCGGTGCCGACGGTGCCGACCCGGCGGTGCTGCTGCACAACGCGGGCAGGCTGGCCCGCACCCGCGGGCACTGGCCGGTGCTGCTCTCGGTCGACGACGGCGCCCGCGCCGACGCGCTCGGCCTGCTGCTGGCCGGCGGGCGGGCCGTCACGACCTGCCCCAACGTCACGCCGCAGCCGGGCCGGATCGTCGCCGGGCCCGCGCGGGACGCCGTCGCCGCGCTCTACGCCCGGCACGTCCTCGGGGCGGGCACCGGCCGGTTCGGCGCACTGGTCCACTCCGCCACGCACGCCGCGGTCGGCGACGGGGCCGGGGTGCTGGCCCGGCTGACCGGGACCGGGGTGCTCGTCGTCGACGTCGGGTCGGCGACCACCGACGTGCACCGCAGCGGCCCCGGGCCCGGCCCGGCGGCCGCCACCGTGGAGGGCGACCTCGGGGTGCGCGACGGCGCCGTCGGCGTCCTGACGGAGGCCCAGACCGAGGGCATCGTCGACCCGGTGGAGGCCGACCTGCTCGGCCCGGCCGTCGCCGCGCTGCAGGAGTCGCGGGCCACCGTGCCCGCCGACCGGGGCGCGGCCGCCGAGGACCGCAGGCTGGCCGCGATCGCGGCGGTGGTCGCGCTGCGCAGGCACTTGCGCCACACCGGCGTCCTGGCCGACCCAGCGCACCCCGGGACCGGCCCGGACACCCCCGTCGACGCGGGTGAGATCGGTCTCGTCGTGCTCACCGGGGGCGTGTTCCGCCAGCGCGACGCGGCCGGGCTGGCCGCGGCGGCCCGCACGGTGCGCCACGACGCCGTCCTGGCCCCGCTGCTGGCCCGGGCGGAGGTGCGGGTCGACAGCGAGTCCGTGCTGGCCCCGGCCGGGCTGCTGGCCGCGCACGGCCGCGAGGTCGCGGCGGGCGGGCTGCTCGCCGAGCACCTGACGGGCTGATCACGCCTGAGTTGACACCCCCGCGGTGGCTCGGAACCATGGAGGTCGCGACATCGCCGGGCGCCGAGAGGCGCTGCAGCGGCCGTCACCGGCCGCCACGCTCGGGCCCGGCCGGCACGGACGAGGAAGGGCGCCTGTCTCCGACGAGGAGGGAGGACGCCGTGAACCGTGTACGCCGCTCCTCCTCCCGGTCGGACCGCACCCGTCGTGCCGACGAGTACGACTCTTACGCCTGAGGAGGCGCACCCACCCCATGACCGATCACCCGAAGCTGCAGCACGCCGGCGGCCTGGACTTCGCGATCGCCGACATCTCCGAGGCGGAGTACGGCCGCAAGGACATCCGGCTCGCCGAGAACGAGATGCCGGGCCTGATCGACCTGCGCCGTGAGTACGGGGAGTCCAAGCCGCTGACCGGCGCGCGGATCGCCGGCTCGCTGCACATGACCACCCAGACCGCGGTCCTCATCGAGACCCTCGTCGCGCTCGGCGCCGACGTCCGCTGGGTGTCCTGCAACATCTTCTCCACCCAGGACTACGCGGCCGCCGCGACCGTCGTGGGTCCGCACGGCACCGAGGAGAACCCCCAGGGCGTCCCGGTCTTCGCCTGGAAGGGCGAGTCGCTGGAGGACTACTGGTGGTGCACCGAGCAGCTGTTCAAGTTCCGTGACGCCGACGGCAACGTCGTCGGCCCGAACATGATCCTCGACGACGGCGGCGACGCCACCCTGCTCGTGCACAAGGGCGTCGAGTTCGAGAAGACCGGCGTCGTGCCGAGCTTCGACGACGACGATCTGTCCGTCTCCGACGAGGAGCGGGTCGTGTTCGACACCCTGCGCCGCAGCCTCGCCGAGGACCCGCAGCGCTGGACGACGATCAACTCCGACATCCGCGGCGTCACCGAGGAGACCACCACCGGCGTCAACCGGCTGTACCAGCTGGCCGAGCGCGGCGAGCTGCTCTTCCCGGCGATCAACGTCAACGACTCGGTCACCAAGTCGAAGTTCGACAACAAGTACGGCATCCGCCACTCGCTGGTCGACGGCCTCAACCGGGCCACCGACGTGCTGCTGGGCGGCAAGGTGGCCGTCGTGGCCGCCTACGGCGACACCGGCAAGGGCTCGGTCGAGGCCCTCGCGGGCCAGGGCGCGCGCGTCATCGTCGCCGAGGTCGACCCGATCTGCGCGCTGCAGGCGCTGCTGGAGGGCCACCAGGTCGCGACCCTGGACCAGGTCATCGAGCAGGCCGACATCATCGTCACGGCGACCGGCAACAAGGACATCCTGACGGTCGACCTGCTCAAGCGGGCCAAGCACCAGGCGATCGTCGCCAACGTCGGTCACTTCGACAACGAGATCGACATGGCGGGCCTGTCCCGCGTCGAGGGCATCAAGAAGATCAACATCAAGCCCCAGGTCGACGAGTGGATCTTCCCGGACGGGCACTCGGTCATCGTGCTGTCCGAGGGCCGCCTGATGAACCTGGGCAACGCGACCGGCCACCCGTCGTTCGTGATGTCCAACAGCTTCTCGAACCAGGTGATCGCCCAGATCGAGCTGTTCACCAAGCACGAGGAGTACAACAAGGACGTCTACCGGCTGCCGAAGCACCTGGACGAGAAGGTCGCGCGGATCCACGTGCAGGCCCTCGGTGGCGAGCTGACCAAGCTCACCAAGGACCAGGCCGAGTACATCGGCGTGGACGTCGAGGGTCCGTACAAGCCGGAGCACTACCGCTACTGAGCGAGTAGCCCGCGGATCGCGCATCGGTACCGCGTTCTCCGTCCGACGGCGCGGGGGTCCCATCCGGGGCGCCGCGCCGTCGGCGTACCAGGGGGTCACCGTCGGGATGACGATCGAGATCGGGTCGGGTGACGGCTGGGTGCACTGCGCCCGGGGTCACCGGCACTGGGGCCTGTTCGGCGCGGCCGGGCTGCTCGTGCGCCACCGTGACGACGCCGACCCGGCGGGCGTCGACCGGGTGCTGCTGCAGCACCGGGCGTCCTGGAGCCACCACGGCGGCACCTGGGGGATCCCCGGCGGTGCCCGGGACCGGGGGGAGTCCGCGGTGCGGGCGGCGCTGCGCGAGGCGGCCGAGGAGAGCACCCTCGCCGTCGCCGGGCTGGCGCCGGTGGAGGAGTTCGTCGACGACCACGGCGGCTGGAGCTACACCACCGTCGTCGTGCGGACGCCGGACGCGCCGCCGGTCCGGGTGCGCGGCGCGGAGAGCACCGAGCTGCGCTGGGTGCGCACCGACCGGCTCGGTGAGCTGGACCTGCACCCGGGCTTCGCGACGACCTGGCCCACCGTCTCGGCGCTGGGCGCCTGACCTACGCTCGACCGCCGTGGGGGAACTGGTGGTCGTCGAGGGACTGGACGGTGCGGGCAAGCACACGTTCACCACGGGGCTCGTCGCCGAGCTGCGCGCACACGGCGCCTCGGTCACCACGACGGCCTTCCCCCGCTACGACGACGACGTGCACGCCGAGCTGGCCCGCGACGCGCTCTACGGCCGGATGGGCGACCTCGCCTCCTCGGTGCACGCGATGGCGGTGCTGTTCGCGCTCGACCGCCGGGCCGCCGCGGCCGGGCTGCGCGCGGCGCTCGCCGCGCACGACGTCGTGCTCGTGGACCGCTACGTCGCCTCCAACGCCGCCTACAGCGCCGCCCGGCTCGGCCAGGACGCCGACGGCGAGGTCGTCGGCTGGGTCCGGGCGCTGGAGATCGACCGGTTCGGCATCCCGGTGCCCGGCCACCAGCTGCTGCTGGCACCGCCCCGGGAGGTCGCCGCGGAGCGGGCGAGGTCGCGCGCGGCCACCGAGCCCGGCCGCGCCCGCGACGCCTACGAGAGCGACGACGGCCTGCAGGCCCGCACCGACGCCGTCTACCGGGAGCTGGCGGCGCGGTCCTGGCTGAGCCGCTGGACGGTGCTCGACGACCCCGCCGCGGCACCGTCGGCCCTCGTGCCCGCCCTGCTGCACCGGTGCTGATCACGGGGCTGGGATAGTGACGTCCATGAAGTCGCGCGTACTGGTGGTCGACGACGACCCGGCCCTGGCCGAGATGCTCACCATCGTGCTGCGGGGCGAGGGCTTCGAGACAGCGGTCGTGTCCGACGGGACGCGGGCACTGCCCGCCGTCCGGGACACCCAGCCGGACGTGGTGCTGCTCGACCTGATGCTGCCCGGCATGAACGGCATCGACGTGTGCCGGGCGATCCGGGCGGAGTCCGGCGTCCCGATCGTCATGCTGACGGCCAAGAGCGACACCGTCGACGTCGTGCTCGGGCTGGAGTCCGGCGCCGACGACTACGTCGTGAAGCCGTTCAAGCCCAAGGAGCTCGTCGCGCGGATCCGGGCCCGGGTCCGCCGCAACGACGCCGAGCCCGCCGAGCAGCTGTCCATCGGCGAGATCGACATCGACGTGCCCGCGCACCAGGTCACCCGGGAGGGCCGGCCGATCGCGCTGACCCCGCTCGAGTTCGACCTGCTCGTCGCGCTGGCCCGCAAGCCGCGCCAGGTGTTCACCCGCGAGGTCCTGCTCGAGCAGGTGTGGGGCTACCGGCACGCCGCGGACACCCGTCTGGTGAACGTGCACGTGCAGCGTCTCCGGTCGAAGGTCGAGCGCGACCCGGAGCGCCCCGAGGTGGTCCTGACCGTCCGCGGGGTGGGGTACAAGGCCGGTCCTCCGTGACCGGCGCGCCGCGGGTGGTGCACCGGCCGTGGTGACGCGGCGCCGCGGACTCCGCACCCGGCTGGCCCGGCTGCCCGGCGCCCGGCGGGTCGCCCGCGCGCTGGGCCCGCTGCGGGTGCAGGCCCACGAGCTGGGCGTGCTCATCGCCGCGGCGTGGCGGCGGTCGCTGCAGCTGCGGGTGGTCACCTCGACGCTGGCGCTGTCGTCGGCGGTCGTGCTGGTGCTCGGTCTGGTGCTGCAGAGCGAGATCGCCGAACGGCTGCTGCAGAGCAAGCTCGACGCCGCGATCTCCCAGTCGGACGCGAACCGGCAGGTCCTGGAGGGGCAGCTGGCGAGCGTCGACCCGGACCGCGAGGGCGTGCAGGAGACCCTGGACACCGCCCTGGAGCGGCTGACCGACACCACCGGCCCCGGCCGGGCCGGGACGGCCGGGGAGTTCAGCGCCGCGCTGACCACCGGGTCGGCGAACGGGCCCGAGGTGTCCGCCGGCGACGTCGGCCAGATCACCGCGCGCCAGCAGGACATCACCGCCCGCGGGTCGCTGGACAGCCTGAACCGCCAGTACACGACCGTCGACGGCGTCCCGAACCTCGTCATCGGGCAGAAGATCGCCACTGCGGGCCGGGAGCTGCAGTTCTACCTGCTGTTCCCGCTCAACGGCGAGCAGCTGACCCTCGGGCTGGTGCAGAGCACGCTGATCGTCGGCGGGCTGGTGCTGCTGGTGCTGCTGGCCGCGATCGCCAGCCTCGTCACCCGGCAGGTGGTCCGCCCGATCCGGCACGCCGCCGACGTCGCCGAACGCTTCGCCGGGGGACACCTCGACGAGCGGATGGCCGTGCGCGGCGAGGACGAGGTCGCCCGGCTCGCCGAGTCCTACAACGAGATGGCGGGCAGCCTCGCCGCGCAGATCGCCCAGCTCGAGGAGTTCGGGGCGCTGCAGCGGCGGTTCACCTCCGACGTCAGCCACGAGCTGCGCACGCCGCTGACCACCGTGCGGATGGCCGCCGACGTCCTCTACGCCTCCCGTGACGAGCTGCTCCCGGCGCTGCGCCGCAGCTCCGAGCTGCTGGTCACCGAGCTCGACCGGTTCGAGGAGCTGCTCGCCGACCTGCTGGAGATCTCCCGTCTCGACGCCGGCGTGGCCGAGCTGGGTGCCGAACGGGTTGACCTGTCCGCGGTGGTGCGGCGGGCGTCCGACGCGGTGCGCGGCATCGCCGCCGACGCCGGCACCGACCTCGTCCTGGATCTGCCGGCGGGCGAGCTGATCGAGGCCGACCCGCGCCGGGTGGAGCGCATCGTGCGCAACCTCGTCGCGAACGCGATCGACCACGGCGAGGGCCGCCCGGTGGAGGTGACGGTGGCCGGCGACGACGCCGCGGTCGCCGTCGTCGTGCGCGACCACGGCGTCGGGCTGCGGCCCGGCGAGGCCGACCTGGTGTTCAACCGGTTCTGGCGGGCCGAGGAGTCGCGGGCCCGGCGCAGCGGCGGCACCGGGCTCGGGCTGTCGATCAGCATCGAGGACGCCCGGCTGCACGGCGGCTGGCTGCAGGCCTGGGGCGAGCCGGGCAATGGCTCGGCGTTCCGGCTGACCCTGCCGCGCGAGGTGGGCGGGCACATCACCGCCTCGCCGCTACCGCTCGGCCCGCCCGCCGCCGCGGCCGGGGACCGGCGCAACGGCAGCTCGGTGCCGACCCCGCCGCAGGGGATCGGCCGCGACCTGCGCGAGGAGGACCTGTGGCGGCTGCGCCCCGAGGAGCACGCGCCGATGCAGCCCGCCGAGCGCGCCATCATCGACCCGGGCGGCGACCGGTGACCGCCCGGCGTGCGCTGGCGGCGCTGGTCGTGACGGTCGCCGCCGCCGTCGTCGCCGGGTGCGCGACGGTGCCCCAGCAGTCCGACGTGCAGGTGCTGCGCCAGGGCGAGCAGGCGGCCGAGCAGAACCTGAGCGGCCCGATCGAGGACGACGAGCCGCTCGGCCTGGTCCGCGGGTTCGTCTACCGTTCCGGCTCGCCCGACGACCGGCACGCGCAGGCCCGCCGCTACCTGTCGGCGTCGGCGTCGGACTGGGACGACGCGGCGTCGCTGACGGTCCTGGACGAGCGGTTCGACACCGTCGTGTCCCCGGACAACGGCACACCGGGCCCGGACCGGGTGACGGTGCGGGTGCGGGGCACCCGGCTGGGCACGGTCGGGCCGGGCGGGGCGTTCGAGTCCTCCCCGCAGCGGGTCGAGGTCGACGTCGGCGTCGTCCGGGAGGGCGAGCACTGGCGGATCGACCGGCCACCGCCCGGGGTGATGGTCCGGCTGTCGGACTTCCGCTCGCACTACCGCGACCTGCAGGCCTGGTTCGTCGACCCGGTCCGCCGGATGCTGCTGCCCGACGGGCACTACATCCGCAGCGGGCGTCCCGGTGAGCTCGCGATGGACGCCGTCGACGTGCTGCTGCGCGGGCCGTCCACCGGCCTGGCCGGGGCCGCGGTGACGATGTTCCCGGCGACCGCGCGGATCCGCTCGGCCACCACCGATCCCGCGGCGGGCACCGCGTCGATCGAGCTGACCGGGGTGTCGGGGCTGTCCCCGCAGGACCGGGGGCTGCTCGCCGCGCAGGTCGCGCAGACCCTCGGCGGGGTGGGCGTGCCGCGGGTGGAGCTGCTGGCCGACGGCGGACCGCTGGTCCCCGGCACGCCGACGGTGTCGGCCGCGGACCAGGCCGACCTCGTCGCCGGCCCCGGCCGGGCCCCCGCGTTCCCCTACGTCGTCGACGGCGGCCGGGTCCGCCAGCTCAGCGCGACCGGTGTGGCGGCACCGGTCGCCGGGCAGGCCGGGAACGGCTCGTTCGACATCACCGAGGCCGCCGCGTCCGCGCGCAGCGGGCGGATCGCCGTCGTGTCCCGGGAGTCGACGGGCACCCAGCGGCTGCTCACCGGCCCGCTGGGCGGGGAGCTCACCGCCACCCCGGTGTCCGGCGCCGACGTCCGCTCGCTGAGCTGGAACGGGGCGGGCGACGAGATCTGGGCGGTCGTGAACGGCAGGCTGCGCCGGGTCCTCGTCCCGCCGTCCGGGCCGCCGGTCGAGGGCGCGGTGGACGCGGGCAGGCTGACGCCGCTCGGCCGGATCGGGGACATCGCGCTGGCGCGCGAGGGCGGCCGGATCGCCGTCGTCGCCGACGGTGCGCTGCTCGTCGGCCCGATCGTCCCGCTCGACGACGGCGAGGTCGCCGTCGGGCCGCTGCGGCGGCTGCGCCCCGGGGACCTCGACGACGTGGTGTCGATCGACTGGCACTCCGCGGACCGCATCGTGGTCGCGTCGGACTCAGACCGCCCCATGTCCGAGGTGAGCGCCGACGGTCTGCGGCTGGACCAGATACCCGGCACGAACCTGACCGCGCCGCTGGGGGCGCTGGCCGCCGCCGAGGGGCGCCCGCTGTACGTGACCGACCGGACCGGCCTGTGGAGCTACTCCGGCGGCGAGTTCGACGCCTGGCAGCAGGCGGGCGGGACCGGAGCGGCCGCACAGCCGTTCTACCCCGGCTGAGCGCGTCCCGGTGGCCGGATCCCCGGCCTGTGGACAACTCCGGCGGTTGTGGACAACCCGGCCCGGGCGGGCTCCGGCGGGGCCGCGGCGACGGTGCCGGGGGCGAGTATCGGAGCCGTGACCCCGACCCGAGCCCCGTCCCCGGCCGCCGCCCTGCTGGACCTCCTCCTGCCCCGGACCTGCGGGGGCTGTGGTGCCGGGCCGCCCGGTAGCGGGGGCTGGTGCCCGGCCTGCGCGCAGGACACGGCGGGCCCGGTGCCGGTCCGGGTGGCAGGAGCCGGCCGGGTCGCGGCGGCCGGGCGCTACCGCGGGCCGCTGCGCCGGGCCGTGCTGGCGTACAAGGAGCGCGGCCGGCGGGACCTGGCGCCGGACCTGGCCGGGCTGCTGGTCGGCCCGGTGTCGGCGGTGCTCGCGCCGCGGGCCGACGGGACGCCGGACCCGGCCGCGGTGCGCCTGGTGCCCGCCCCGTCCCGGCCGTCGGCGGCCCGGGTGCGCGGCGGTGACCACGTGCTGCGGCTGTGCCGGGCGCTGGCGCCGTTGCTGACCGTGGCCGGGCTGCCGGCCCGCACCGACGCGGTCCTGGCCCTGCACCGCCGCGCCCGGGACTCGGTGGGGCTCGACGGCGCGGGACGGGCGGCGAACCTGGCCTCGGCGCTGCACCCGGCCCGCGGCCGCGAGCCGGTGCCTGCGGCCCCGGGGGAGGCGGTACTGCTGGTCGACGACGTCGTGACCTCCGGGGCGACCCTGCGGGCCTGCGGGGCGGTGCTCGCCGCATCCGGACTGCCCGCCGTGGGCGCCGTGGTGCTCGCCGACGCCTCGGCCCGACGGCGCCGACCGGACGGTCGGCTGTGATGGCGGTCACACGATCGGGCGGGTCCGCCGGTGTCCCGGTCCGTCGTCCACAGTGGTAGCCGGGAGCGCGATCCGGAGGTGAGCGCGCCGCCCCGGCGGCGTTGGGTCACCCGGGTGCCGCAGGGCCGTCGCACACCGCGTCCGATGGCGCCAGGGTGTCCGCCCGACGGGTCGGCGAACGACCTGTCCCGGAGGCGGATTTCCCGATAACGTCGGCTGAACTCCGACCGCTACCACATCAGGAGGAACGACCGCGAGCCCACCCCCCGGGGCCGTCGTCGGGTCCCGGGTTCAGCACGACTGAAGCGAGGGATGTTCGAGTGGAGATCGTCGTCACCGGCCGGAACGTCGAGGTGCCGGAGCACTTCCGTGGCCTGGTCCAGGACAAGCTCAGCCGCCTGGAACGCCACGACCACAAGATCGTCGGAATGGAGGTGGAGCTCTTCCACGAGCCGAACCGCCGTCAGCAGAAGTCCTGCCAGCGCGTCGAGATCACCGGGCGCGGCGGCTGCGGAGCCGTCGCCCGCGCCGAGGCCTCCGCCGCCGACTTCTACGCCGCACTCGACATGGCCGTCGGCAAGCTCGCCGAACGGCTGCGCCGCTCCCACGACCGCCGCAAGCCCAGCCGCCGCGACCGCGTGGCCGCCTCCCGCGCCGCCGCCGACGCCTCCGCCGTCGCGCTGATGGAAGCGGCCCCTCCCGTCACCGACACCATCCCCGCACCGCGCAGCCACGACGAGTCCCTGACCGACGACGAGCTGGTCCGCCTCGAGCAGCAGTGGGAGGCCGAGTACCGGCCCGGGCGCATCGTCCGCGAGAAGTCCCACCCGGCCACACCCATGAGCGTCGACGAGGCGCTGTCACGGATGGAGCTCGTCGGCCACGACTTCTACATGTTCGCCTGCAGCGAGACCGGCCGTGCCTCGGTCGTCTACCGCCGCCGCGGCTACGACTACGGCGTGATCCGGCTCGACGGCTGACCACCCGCGCCCGACGGTGCCCGGGCCGCGGCGGGGAACGCCTCCCCGCCGCGGCGCGGGCCACCGTCGCCGGTGCCCGTACCATGGACGACGGGGTCGGCCCGCCGTGCGGCGGCGGTGCCGTGCCGGTGCCGCCCGCGGCACCGGGTCGCGGCGCGGAGACCGTGGTGGGAGGCCCCGTGTCCTGACCGCGACGTGAATGAGGTCGGCAGTGCCCTTCCTGAGTCGACTCCTCCGGGCCGGCGAGACCAAGCTGGTGAAGCGGCTCGCGAGGATCGCCGCGCACATCGACGGACTGGAGCCCGATTTCGAGGGCCTCACCGACACGCAGCTGCGCGCCAAGACCGACGAGTTCCGCCGTCGCCACGCCGACGGCGAGTCCCTCGACGACCTGCTGCCCGAGGCCTTCGCCACGGTGCGCGAGGCCGCCCAGCGCACGCTGGGCCAGCGCCCGTTCACCGTGCAGCTGATGGGCGCCGGCTCCCTGCACATGGGCAACGTGTCGGAGATGGGCACCGGTGAGGGCAAGACCCTGACCTCGACGCTGGCCGTCTACCTCAACGCGCTGCCCGGCGACGGCGTGCACGTGGTCACCACGAACGACTACCTCGCCAAGCGCGACTCCGAGACCATGGGCCGCATCCACCGCTGGCTCGGTCTCACCGTCGGCGTGATCCTGTCGGAGATGACCCCGGCGCAGCGCCGCGAGCAGTACGCCTGCGATGTCACCTACGGCACGAACAACGAGTTCGGCTTCGACTACCTGCGCGACAACATGGCGTGGAACACCGCCGACATGGTCCAGCGCGGGCACAACTTCGCCATCGTCGACGAGGCGGACTCGATCCTCATCGACGAGGCCCGCACGCCGCTGATCATCTCCGGCCCGGCCGAGCAGAGCGCCCGCTGGTACCAGGAGTTCGCGCGGCTCGCGCCGATGCTGTCCAAGGACATCCACTACGAGGTCGACGAGCGCAAGCGCACCGTCGGCATCACCGAGGAGGGTGTCGCGCTGATCGAGGACCAGCTCGGCATCGACAACCTCTACGAGTCCGCGAACACCCCGCTGGTCGGCTACCTGAACAACGCGGTCAAGGCCAAGGAGCTGTTCAAGAAGGACAAGGACTACATCGTCAACGACGGTGAGGTCCTGATCGTCGACGAGTTCACCGGCCGTGTGCTCGCCGGTCGTCGCTACAACGAGGGCATGCACCAGGCGATCGAGGCCAAGGAAGGCGTCGAGATCAAGCCGGAGAACCAGACCCTGGCGACGATCACGCTGCAGAACTTCTTCCGGCTCTACGACAAGCTCGCCGGCATGACCGGTACGGCCCAGACCGAGGCCGCCGAGCTCCACGAGATCTACAAGATGTCGGTCGTCTCGATCCCGCCGAACCGGCCGCGGGTGCGCGCCGACCAGGCCGACCTGATCTACAAGACCGAGCCCGCGAAGTTCGAGGCGGTCGCCGACGACATCGCCGAGAAGCACGAGAAGGGCCAGCCGGTCCTGATCGGCACGACGAGCGTCGAGAAGTCCGAGTACCTGGCGAAGCTGCTGCTGCGCCGCGGTGTGCCGCACGAGGTGCTCAACGCGAAGAACCACGCGCGTGAGGCGCAGATCATCGCCCAGGCCGGGCACGCGGGCGCCGTCACCGTCGCCACGAACATGGCCGGTCGCGGTACCGACATCATGCTCGGCGGCAACCCCGAGTTCCTCGCCGACCTGGAGCTGCGCAGCCAGGGCCTCGACCCGGTCGAGACCCGTGAGCAGTACGAGGCCGCGTGGGACGCGGTGCTCGACCGCATGCGCAAGCAGGTCAAGGCCGAGGCCGACGAGGTCCGCGCCGCGGGCGGGCTCTACGTGCTCGGCACCGAGCGCCACGAGTCCCGCCGCATCGACAACCAGCTGCGCGGCCGGTCCGGCCGTCAGGGCGACCCGGGCGAGTCCCGCTTCTACCTGTCCCTCGGCGACGAGCTGATGCGCCGCTTCAACGGCCAGGTCGTCGAGTCGATCATGAACCGGTTCAACCTGCCGGACGACGTGCCGATCGAGGCCGGGATGGTCACCCGCGCGATCCGCAGCGCGCAGACCCAGGTCGAGCAGCAGAACTTCGAGATCCGCAAGAACGTCCTCAAGTACGACGAGGTGCTCAACCAGCAGCGCAAGGTCATCTACGACGAGCGCCGCCGGGTCCTCGACGGCGAGGACGTGCAGCGTCAGACCCGCAACATGCTCGAGGACGTGATCCACGCCTACGTCGTCGGCGCCACCGCCGAGGGCTACTCCGAGGACTGGGACCTCGAGAAGCTGTGGACGGCGGTCAAGGGTCTGTACCCGATCCAGCTCGACTGGCGCACCGTCGCCGACGACATCGACGACCTGTCGGCCGAGGAGCTCGAGCGGGTCATCCTCGCCGACGCCGAGACCGCCTACGCCCGGCGCGAGGCCGAGATCGACGCGCTCATCGGCCCGCAGGGCGGCATGCGCGAGCTCGAGCGCCAGGTCCTGATGCAGGTCATCGACCGCAAGTGGCGCGAGCACCTCTACGAGATGGACTACCTCAAGGAGGGCATCGGGCTGCGGGCCATGGCCCAGCGCGACCCGGTGATCGAGTACCAGCGCGAGGGCTTCGACATGTTCGCCGCGATGCTCGAGGGCATCAAGGAGGAGACGATCGGGCACCTGTTCAACGTCGTCGTCCAGGTGCAGCAGCCGGCCGCCCCCGTCCAGGAGGCCGAGCCGGAGACGACCGAGATCCCGGTCGTGCGCCGGGTCCCGGCCGAGGACCCCGCCGAGTCCACCGTGGTCCTGCCGAACCTGTTCCGCACCAGCCCGCCGCAGAACCTGCAGTACAGCGGCCCGGGCGAGGACGGCGGGGTCGCGCGTCGCGGCGAGGGCGGGGCGGCGGCCCCGGGCACCGGGCGTACCGGTCGCCACCAGGTCCCGGCCCGCGGCAACGGGGCGTCCCCGAACGGCGACGACGGCGTCAACCGCGCCGAGCGGCGCCGTGCGGAGAAGGCCCGCCGGCGGCGCTGAGCTCCGGGCGCCGCCCGGCGGGGGTCTCCCGCCGGGCGGCGCCGGTTCCCGCGGTCGCGGTCGTGCCGGTTCCCGTGGTCGCGACGCCCCGCACGAGCCGGGGCACGCAGCAGGTCCCGCTGCGACGGGGATCCGCACCCGGCCGGGCTCGGCCGCGTCGCGCCTCACACGAGCCGGACGGCGGTGGCGAGCCACCGGCCGTCCGGTGCCCGGTCCAGCCGCAGCGCCAGGGCCCGCACCCGCCCGGCGACGGTGACGGTCGCGCAGACCTCGGCCACGTCCGGCCGGGGCAGGCCGATGTGCACCCGCGGCGCCCGGCGCGCGGTCGAGCCGTTCGGGCTCCCGCAGCCGGGGGCACCGACCCGTCCTCCGGGGCCCGACCGGCCACGGGACGGGCGCGCCGGGTGCACGATCCGGGCCGCGGTCAGGTAGCGGCGCACCGCCGGGGTGGTGACGGCGGCGACCCCGTCCGGCGGGCGGCGCCCCGCGAGCACCTCGGTCACCAGCCGGACGATCCCGGCGGCCGGGACCCGGACCCGCTCGACGTCGGCCGGGGAGACGTCCTCGGGCACCGTCGGCACCGGGACGGGGCGGACCGCCTCCCGCGGTGCGGGCGCCGGTCCGGAGGACATCCGGAACCCACCGGGCAGGACGACGACGACCCCCGGTGCGAGCGGTTCGGGCACGTCGGCGGGGGCCTGGACCCGGAGCGGCCCGGAGCCGCTCCCGGGGGCCGTGTCGGTCCGCGGGCCGGAGGCACCCTCCGCCGGGGCGGTGTCGGTCGTCGTCATGGTCACCGCGCCAGACTGCGACGGCCCCGGTGGCCGCGACGGGGGCCGGCCCGGATCCGCCACCGGATCGTCCGGTGCCGCACGATCCGGTGCCGCACGATCCGAGGGCGCACGTCCGGCCGGCGTGCTCCGGTGCCCCGACGGAGCCGCGGATACGAGCGGTACGGCGCCGCGCTCGTGACCCGCCGCCCGGTGGGAGCCGGTGTTCACGAACGCGACCGGCCCCGCCCGACCGCCCCCGCCGGGCCCCGCCGCGTCCTACCCTCCCGCGATGCCCGCACCCCACCCACCGGGACGCATCGACCTCACCCCGCCCCGTCTCGTCGCCGCTCCCGACCCGGTGGACGGGCCCGCGGAGTCGCTGGCCGACCTCGTCGTCCGGGCCGGGGCGGCGGTGCTCGCCGAACGCCGGCGGCGGACCGGGGGCCACGGCCTCGGTGTCACCGGGTTCGCCGTCCTCGACGTGCTGGAGCGGTGCGGCGGGCTGGCCCAGCGCGAGCTCGCCGCCCGGGTCCGGGTCGCCCCGACCAGCCTGACCCCGGTCGTCGACGCGCTGGAGGCGGCGGGGCTGGTGGCCCGCCGCGGGGACCCGGCGGACCGGCGGGTCCGGCTCGTCGCGCTCACCGACGCCGGGCGGGAGCGGTGGCGCGCCGCCCGCCCCGACGGGCGCGGACCGTGGCTGCGGGAGCCGGGGGACGGGCTCGACGACGCCGTCCGCGCTTACCTGCTCGCGGTGATCGCCGACCTGGAGCAGGATCGGTCCGACGTGACGTGATCGGCGGGGGAGTGCGATGGGACGGACCGCGGTCGAGGTGGTCGACCTGGTGAAGCGGTACCCGAAGGCGAAGGGCAACGCCGTCGACGGCCTGTCGTTCTCGGTGGCCGAGGGCGAGGTGTTCGGGTTGCTCGGGCCCAACGGCGCCGGGAAGACCACGACCGTCGGCGTGCTCACGACCCGCGTGGTGCCGACCTCGGGCACGGCCCGGGTCGCCGGGCTCGACGTGCGCGCCGACGCCGTCGCCGTCTGCGCGAAGCTGGCCGTCGTCCCGCAGCGCCAGAACCTGGACCGGTCCCTCGGCGTCCGCGACAACCTGGTCTTCCACGCCGCCTACCACGGCGTCGGGCGGGCGGAGCGCAACCGCCGCGCCGACGAGCTGCTGGAGCGGATGGGGCTGACCGACAAGGCGAAGGCCGTCGCCGACGACCTGTCCGGCGGCCAGGCGCAGCGCGTCATGATCGCCCGCGGGCTCATGCACTCCCCGGAGGTGCTGTTCCTCGACGAGCCCTCGACCGGCCTGGACCCGCAGGCCCGGCTGTTCGTCCACGACCAGATCAGCGGGCTGCGCGACGAGGGCGTGACCGTCGTGCTCACCACCCACGACATGGACGAGGCGCACAAGCTGTCGGACCGGATCGGGATCGTCGACCACGGGCGGCTGCTCGCGCTGGACACCCCGGATGCGCTGGTCCGGTCGCTGCCGGGCAGCGCGACCGTGGAGATCGTCGCCGACCACGGGCCCGGTGCGGCGGAGACGCTGCGCGCGGCGCTGGCCGGGCTGGGCGGTGTCGCGCGTGCCGAGACCCCGCCGGGCCGCGGCCCGGGGGAGAACGGCACCGTGTCGGCGTTCCGGCTGTCGGTCACCGCGGAGCCAGCGGCGCTGCTGGCACCGGCCGTCGACCTGCTGGGGCGGCACGGCGCCACGGTGCGCGACGTCAGCCTGGGGCAGGCGACGCTGGAGGACGTGTTCATCGACCTGACGGGCAGGGACCTGCGATGACCGGGCGTGCCTTCCTGGCGGTGCTGCGCCGCGACCTGTTCGTCACCGGCCGGGAGCTGCCCTCGTTCCTCGCCCAGACGCTGGTGCAGCCGTTCTTCTTCCTGCTGGTGTTCGTCGTGGTCCTCGGCCGCGGCGGCTTCGTGTCACCCGAGTACGGGCAGATCATGCTGCCCGGCCTGATCGCGCTGAACGCGATGTTCGGCGCCCTGCAGGCGGTGACGCTGCCGCTGGTGTTCGAGCTGTCCTGGACCCGGGAGATCGACGACCGGCTGCTCGCGCCGATGCCGGTGTGGGCCGTCGCCGTCGAGAAGATCGCCTTCGCGGGGCTGCGCGGCCTGCTCGCCAGCCTGCTGATGGTGCCCATCGGTTTCGCGATGATCGACATCCGGTGGCCTGCCGAGGGGCTGGCCCCCGCGCTGCTGATGGTGGTGCTCGGGAGCCTGCTCGGTGCGGCGATGGGGCTCACCATCGGCACCGCGGTGCCGCCGCGGCGGATCAACATCCTGTTCGCGGTGATCTTCACGCCGCTGCTGTTCACCGGCTCGGTGCAGTACCCGTGGCTCACCCTGGCCGACCTGCGCTGGTTCCAGGTGCTGTCGGCGGTGAACCCGCTGACCTACGTCAGCGAGGGGATCCGCGCGTCGCTGGTGCCGCAGGTCCCGCACATCCCGCTGTGGGTGTGCGTGCTCGTCCCGGTGGCGGCGATCGTGCTGTTCACCCTGCTGGGGATCCGCGGCTTCCTGCGCCGGGCCATCGACTGAGCCGCGGCGGTCGAGCGGCGAAGCAGCAGCACCCAGCCGCGGCGCGCCCCGGGAGGCGGCGACACTCGGTACCGTCGGCCGGGTGGCGGACACCCGGACCCTGCGTGGCCTGATCGTCGACTACGGCGGGGTGCTCGACGACCCCGCCGACGGGGCCCTGCTGCTCGCCTACGCCCGTCGCGCCGCGGCCGCGGGGATCCGCACCGCGCTGTTCTCCGGCGCGCACGCGGTGCCCGACGAGGTCGCCGCGGCGTTCGGCACGGTGCTGCTCGGTGCGGTCCGCGGGGCCCGCAAGCCGAGCCCGGACTCCTTCGCCGCCGCCGCGGCGGAGCTGGGCCTGCCCGCGGGGGACTGCGTCGTCGTCGACGACATGGGGGCGTGCGTGCGCGGCGCCGCCGCGGCCGGGGCGGTCGGGGTGCACCACACCGGTGCCGCGACCACCCTCGGCGAGCTGGAGGTCCTGCTCGGGGTGCCCGCCCGCGGCTGAGCCCCGGGGCGGTCTGTGGCGCAGCCGGCACACCCCCGGACATGCGGAGGCGCCGCCCGCAACGTGCGGACGGCGCCTCGTGGGCAGCCCGGCGGTGGCCGGACCGGTCGTGCCCTGCTTACTGCTGCGGGGGCGGCGGCGGGGCCTGGCCGTCCGGACCCGGCTGACCGGGGGGCGGCGGCGCGGCGGTGTCACCGGCACCGGTCCGCTCGCGGGCGAACTTGGTCGCGGTGTCGATCTGACCGTCGTGACCGTACTTCTGCTTGGCCGCGTCGCCGACCTTGTTCAGGGCCTGGTCGACCTTGTCGTCGTGCTTGCCGAGCAGTTCCTTGGCCTTGTCCAGGAAACTCATGCGCCCCATGCTGGCCCCGTCAGCGCCGGGGCGCAGTGCCGGGCCGTCGCTCGTTCGGGTGATGGTGGCCGCCGGTCGCCGAGCGGAGCCGGGCGTGCTCCGGGCGGAGCTCGTCCACCCGGGTGACGCCGAGCAGCTGCATCGTCCGCTCCACCTCGGCGCGCAGGATCTCCACCGCGCGGGACACCCCGGCCTCGCCACCGGCCATCAGCCCGTACAGGTAGGCGCGGCCCACCAGCGCCGCGCGGGCGCCGAGCGCGACGGCCGCGACGACGTCGCCGCCGTGGGTGATCCCGGTGTCCACCAGGACCTCCGCGTCGTCGCCGAGCTCCTGCACCACCGGCTCGATCAGCTCGGCGGGCACCGGGGCCCGGTCCAGCTGCCGTCCGCCGTGGTTGGACAGCAGCACGCCGTCGGCGCCCGCGTCGGCGACACGGCGGGCATCGGTGACCGACTGGACGCCCTTGACCACCAGCTTCCCGGGCCAGGCCCCGCGCAGCCAGGTGACGTCGTCGAGGGTCAGCGCCGGGTCGAACACCCGGTTGATCACCTCGTAGGGGCTGCCGCCGCCCGCGGCGAGCGACTCGAACGTCAGCGGCTCGGTGGTGAGCAGGTCGAACCACCAGCGGGGGTGGCGGGCGCCGTCGACGAAGGTCCGCAGCGACAGCGCGGGCGGGATGGACAGGCCGTTGCGGGCGTCGCGGCGCCGGTTGCCGCCGACCGGGGTGTCCACGGTGAGCAGCAGCGTGTCGTAGCCGGCCTCCCGCGCCCGGGAGACGAGCTCGTGGGCGACCGAGCGGTCGCGCCACAGGTAGAGCTGGAACCAGTGCCGCCCGCCGCGCCCGGCCTCGGCGACGCCCTCGATCGTCGTCGAGCCCATCGTCGAGAGCGCGTAGGGGATGCCGGCCCGCGCGGCGACGGCGGCGACCGCGCGCTCGCCCTCGGTGTGCATCATCCGCGTGAAGCCGGTCGGGGCCAGTGCGAACGGCAGCGACGAGCGCCCGCCCAGGATCTCCCGGCCGGTGTCCACCCGCGAGACGTCGGTGAGCACGGTCGGCGAGAACTCCACCGAGGCCCACACCTCGCGGGCCCGGCGCAGGCTCACCTCGTCCTCGGCGGCCCCGTCGGTGTAGTCGAACACCGCCCGCGGCGCGCGTCGCCGGGCTAGCTCGCGCAGATCACCGATGCTCGACGCGCGGGCGAGCCGGGCCGCCGTGCGGTCCAGGGTGAACGGGGCCGGCCGCAGCAGCGGCGCCAGCTCGGACGGGCGGGGAATGCGACGGCGCACCATCGCCCCGACACTAGGTGACCGGTCAGCGTCGGCGCAGCAGCTCGTAGGCGGCGACGGCTCCGGCGGAGGCGACGTTGAGCGACTCCACCCCGCCGTACATCGGCAGCGAGAGGATCCCGTCGAGCCGGGAACGGACGTCCTCGGTCAGGCCGTCGGTCTCGTTGCCCAGCACCAGCGCGACCCGGGGCGGGAGCGACGCCTCCAGCAGCGAGTCGCCGCCGGCGTCGAGCCCGAACACCCCGAACCCGGCCGCGTGCATGAGGTCGACGCCCTCGGCGGCGGTGGCGCAGCGCAGCACCGGCGCGGCGAACGCCACCCCGGCCGACGCCTTGATCACCAGCGGGTCGATGGCGGGCACCCCGCGGCGGGGCAGCAGCACGCCGTCCAGACCGGCGGCCGTCGCGCTGCGCAGGATCATCCCGACGTTCGACGGGTTGGTGACGGCGTCGAGCACCAGCACCGACGCCGGCCGCCGGGTGCCCAGGTCGGACAGGAAGTGCTCCAGCGGCGACATCCGCGGGGCGACGACGTCGGCCAGCACGCCCTGGTCGTGGCGCCCGTTGCCGGCCAGCACCTTCACTCGCTGCGCGGTCGCGCGCTGCACCGGCACGCCGCGGCCGCGGGCGGCCGCGGTGATCTCGCGCTCGCCGCCCCCGCGCACCGTGTCGGCCAGCACGACCTTGTCGACCTCCAGGTCGGGGTCGGCCAGCGCCTCCAGGACGGGCTTGCGGCCGTAGACCGTGATGAACCGGTCCTTCGGGGAGACCGCACCTGCATCGCTCACGGGGAGAAGCGTCGCACGTAGGATCGCGGCCATGCCGTCCCGGCTCTCCGCACTCGACGCGTCCTTCCTGTACCTGGAGGAGGCGACCACACCGATGCACGTCGGCGGGGTCGCCGTGTTCGACCGCCCCGACGACGGCTTCGACTACGACCGGCTGGTCGAGCTCATCGAGCAGCGCATCGCGCTGGTGCCGCGCTACCGGCAGAAGGTCCGCCACGTCCCGGGCAACCTCGCGCGCCCGGTGTGGGTCGACGACCCCGAGTTCGACATCGCCTACCACGTGCGCCGCTCCGCACTGCCCCGTCCGGGCAGCGAGGAGCAGCTGACCGAGCTGGTCGGGCGCCTGATGTCGCGCCCGCTGGACCACACCCGTCCGCTGTGGGAGATGTACCTCATCGAGGGCCTCGCCCCGGCCGGGTCCGCTGACGGCGGACGCGTCGCGATCCTCACCAAGACCCACCAGGCCATGGTCGACGGCATCTCCGCCATCGACATCGGCCAGGTCATCCTGGACGTGTCCGCCGAGCCGCGGGACACCCCGGACGAGCTGTGGATGCCGCGCCCGGAGCCGACCGACGGCCAGCTCGTGCTCGACGCGATCTCCGAGGCCGTCACCCGCCCCACCGAGATCGTGGACAACGTCCGGGTCGCCGCGGGCGACGCGCTGGCCACCGTCGGCAAGCTCGCCGGGGCCGCGGGCAAGGTCCTGAACATGGCCCGCACCGCGGGCCGCCGCGCGCCCGGGCTGCCGCTGAACGCCGAGATCTCCACCCAGCGCCGGTTCGCGATGGCCCGCACCGACCTGGAGGACTACCGCAAGGTCCGCGCCGCCTACGGCTGCGACGTCAACGACGTGGTGCTCGCCGTCATCGCCGGTGCCCTGCGCACGTGGCTGATGTCGCGCGGCGAGCCGGTCGCCGGGTCGTCGTCGGTGCGGGCGCTGGTGCCGCTGTCGGTGCGTGGCGAGGGCGACGTACCCAGCTCGGCCACCGGCGGGTCGCTCGGGAACCGGGTCGCGTCGTTCCTGGTGGACCTGCCCGTCGGCGAGCCGAGCCCGCTGGTGCGGCTGCACCAGGTCACCCACCAGATGCGCGAGCACACCGACACCGGCGACGCCGTCGGTGCCGACACGCTGGTCCGGATCGGCGGGTTCGCCCCGCCGACCCTGCACGCCGTCGGCGCGCGCGCCGCGAACGGCATGGCCCGGCACTTCTTCAACCTGGTCGTGACCAACGTGCCCGGCCCGCAGTTCCCGCTCTACGCGGCCGGGGCGCGGATGCTGGAGATGTTCCCGGTGGTGCCGCTGGCGAAGGGGCAGGCCGTCTCCATCGGCCTGACCAGTTACGACGGTGGTGTGTACTACGGGCTGAACGGGGACAGGGACGCCATGGGCGACCTGGACGTGCTCGCCGGGATGGTGGACGAGTCACTCGAGGAGCTCCTCGAGACACTGCGACAGACGGGATGACCCCCGTCAGAGGAGAGGACCGTTGAGGATCTACCTCCCCGCGACCTGGCCGATGCTGGCCCGCACGGTGAAGACCGGGAACTTCGAGCCGCTGGGCGGCACCGCGTTCGCTCTCACCCCGAAGCTGCGCGAGTCCTACACCGCGGGCGACGACGAGGAGCTCGAGTACGCCGCGATGAACGAGGCGGCGCGGGCGTCGCTGCGGCTGCTGTCGGTCGAGTTCGGGCTGGGCGAGGACGACACCCCCGCCCGCCGGGTCGTGGTGTCCGCCGACACCGACGACGTCACCCTGCGCCCCGACCTCGACGACGGCGCGGTCCGGGTGACCGGCCCGGTGCCGGTGTCGAAGATCGCCGCCGTGCACGTGGACCTGCCGGAGGCCGAGCACGCCGTCCGGGAGGCGGCCGGTGCGGTCGACAAGGCCGACCTGGGCGACATGGACGCCGAGTTCCTCGTCGGCGAGGCCGAGGACCACGAGCTGGCCTGGTACGACGGCACCGAGCTGCCGTTCCTCGTCGAGCTGGGCTGAGCCCCGCGGGCGGTCAGCCCGTCCCGGCCGGCCCCGGTGCGGGGTCGGCGAACACCGGGTCCCGCCCCTCCAGCCGCGCGGTCACCGCCTCGCGCTGGTTCGGGCTCGCGATCAGCGCACCGATCTCGGCCTGCTCGGCGGCGAGCTGCTCGGCAGGTGGGCGGGGCGCCGCGAGCAGCCGCTTCGCCGCACGCACGGCGTGCGGGTTGCGGGCGGCGATCTCGCGGGCGGTCGCCAGCGCGGCCGCCCGCGGGTCCTCGGCGGTGCGGGTCGCGAGCCCCAGCGCGACGGCCTCCGTGCCGGACACCGTGCGCCCGGTGAAGGTCAGGTCGCGGGCGACGTCCCGCCCGACCAGCTGCGGCAGCAGCAGCGTGCCGCCCATGTCGGGCACCAGGCCCCACACGATCTCCAGCACCGACAGCGTCGCGGTGGGGGCGACGATCCGCAGGTCCGCCCCCAGCGCGATCTGCAGCCCGCCGCCCAGCGCGTGCCCCTGCACGGCGGCGACCACCGGCACGTCCAGCTCCGCCCAGACGTACGCGGCGCGCTGCCCGGTCGCGTGCGCCGGGGAGCCGTCGCGCGGCGGGGGCAGCTCGGCGGTGGCCGAGAGCCGCTCACCGGAGCGCATGGCGCGGAACATGTCGCGGTCCAGCCCGGCGCAGAAGTCCGGCCCGTCCGCCGAGAGGACCACCGCGCGGACGTCCGTGCGGTCGCGCAGCGCCTCCGCGGCGTGCACGATCGCGGTGAACTGGGCGACGTCGAGGGCATTGCGGCGCTCCGGGCGGGTGAGCCGCACCTCGGCGACGCCGTCGTCCACGGTGGTCCGGACACGCTCGCTCATGCACCGGACCGTAACCCGGATCGGAGGCCGGTATGGCGTTCGTCGCGCCGCAGCTGCACGAGGTGACCCGGGGGCTCGCGTTCCCGGAGGGCCCGGTGGCGCTGTCCGACGGGTCGGTGCTCGTCGTCGAGATCGCGGCCGGGCGGCTGACCCGGGTGCTGCCCGACGGCGGCCACGTCACCGTCGCCGAGACCGGGGGCGGCCCGAACGGCGCCGCGATCGGCCCGGACGGCGCCGTGTACGTCTGCGACAACGGCGGCTTCACCTGGCACACCCGCCCCGACGGCACCGTGTACCCGGGCAACCAGCCCGAGGACTACCGCGGCGGCGCGATCCTGCGTGTCGACCCCGACACCGGCGGCTCCTCGGTGCTCTACGACGGGCTGCGCGGCCCCAACGACATCGTCTTCGCCGCCGACGGCACGTTCTGGTTCACCGACCTCGGCAAGCGCCGCCCCCGCGAGGTCGACCTCGGCGGGCTGTACCACGCCCGTCCCGACGGCTCGGCGCTCACCGAGGTCGTGCACCCGCTCATGACCCCGAACGGCGTGGGCCTGTCCCCGGACGGGTCACGGCTCTACGGCGCCGAGACCGCCACCGGCCGCGTCTGGTGCTGGGCGGTGACCGGCCCCGGCGAGCTCGGCGCGCCCCCGGAGCTGCCCGGCCCGCCCGGCCCCGGCGACGCCCGGCTGCTGCACGGCTTCGCCGGGTTCCGCAACCTCGACTCGCTCGCCGTCGACGGCGACGGGAACGTCTGCGTCGCCACCCTGGTCTCCGGCGAGGTCAGCGTGCTGTCCCCGGCCGGGGAGCTGCTCGGCACCGTCGCGCCGCCCGAGCACGACCCGCACGTCACGAACATCTGCTTCGCCGGCGCCGGGTCGCGCGAGGCCTGGGTCACCTCGTCGGGGTGGGGGCGGCTCTACCGCTGCACCTGGCCGGTCGACGGCCTCGACCTGGCGTTCCGCCGCTGAGGGCCCCGGGTCAGCCGCGGACCGGCGGCTCGATGGTGATCGGGGCGCCCCAGCCGTCGTAGCGGACGAGGACGTCGAGCGCCGCGCCGTCGGGGAGCTGCTGGCGGACCCGGCTGCGCAGCGGCCTGCGCTCGGCGTCGACCCAGATCTCCGCGCTCAGCCGGGTCAGCCCGGCCCGCTGCTGGGCCTGCAGCGCCGTGCGGCGCGCCGGGTCGGTCTCGGTCGCCGCAGCCCGGACCAGGTCGACGACCAGCGTGTAGTGCACGGTCGGGATGCCGTCGACGGCGTCGTCGGCGGCGTCGGCGACGAGCACCGCGTCCGGGTAGCGGGCCACCGCCCCCAGCGGGTCGACGCCGGCGGCGACGTTCGCGGCGAGCGTCGCGTGCGTCATCTGCTCCGGGGGCAGCGGGACGCGCCCGGCCTCGCCCCAGCCGCCGTCGCCGGGGCGCAGCCAGGTGCGCCCGCCGATCCGGATGATCTCGGTGCTCTGCGCGACCGTGCCGGACGGCCCCGAGCGCAGCAGCAGCCGCACCGCGGGGGCGTCCCCGGCCCGGTCGACCCGCAGGGCGCCGTCGCCGGTCACCGGGACGGTCGTGCCGTCGTGGGTCAGGGTGCCCGCCACCGACAGCGTCGAGCCGCCGTCGAGCCGGGTACGGGCCCGGACGTCGGTGATCAGCGGCGCCGGGTCGTAGTACTTCGGCAGGGCGGCGGGTGCGGCGGCGGGCGGTGCGGGGGTGTCACCGAAGGAGCCGGGCCAGGCGCAGCCGGTCAGCCCGGGCACCAGCACCGCCCCGCACAGCAGCAGCGTCATCGCGCGCCGTCCCGGCACTACCCGCTCCCCGGCCGTCGTCGTGATGGTCAGAACCTGTCGCTCGCCAGCGCCACCAGCACGCGGCGCAACGCCTCGAGTCTGCCCCCTCCGAGTGCACCGGAGGCGACCAGGTCGTCCAGTGCGCACTCCGGGTCGGCGGGCGGCCCGAGGTGCCCGCAGCCGCGCGGGCAGTCCTCGATCGCGGTCGCCAGGTCGCCGAACGCGGCGACGACGTCGTCCGCGCCGACGTGGGCGAGCCCGAACGAGCGCACCCCGGGGGTGTCGACGACCCAGCCCTCGGCGTGCGGGAACGCCAGCGCCGCGGTGGTCGTGTGCCGTCCCTTCCCCACACCCGACACCCGTCCGATGGCCTGGGTCGCGGCCGGGACGATCGCGTTGACCAGGGTGGACTTGCCGACCCCGGAGTGCCCGACCAGCGCGCACAGCCGCCCGGACAGCTCCTCGCGCAGCGCGTCCAGCCCGGACGGCGGCCCGGACTCCGAGCGCCCGGTCACCAGCACCGGCACGCCGAGCTCGCGGTACTGCGCCGCGAACGGCTCCGGGTCGGCGAGGTCGGACTTGGTCAGGCACAGCACCGGCTGCAGCCCACCGGCGAAGGCCGCGACCAGGCAGCGGTCGACGAACCCGCTGCGCGGCACCGGGTCGGCGACGGCGGTGACCACGATCAGCCGCTGCGCGTTCGCGACGACGATCCGCTCGTAGGGGTCGGTGTCGTCGGCGGTGCGGCGCAGCACGGTGTCGCGCTCGGCGACCCGCACGATCCGGGCGAGGGTGTCCGGCTCACCGGACAGGTCCCCGACGAGGTCCACCCGGTCCCCGACGACGACCGGCGTCCGGCCCAGCTCGCGGGCCCGCATGGCGACGACCTGGGGCAGGCCCGGGTCGGCGTCGACCGCGCAGGTCCACCGTCCCCGGTCGACGGCGGTGACCATCGCGCGGGTCGCGTCGGCGTGCGCGGGCCTGCGCTTGCTGCGCGGCCGGCTCCCGCGCCGTCCGGGGCGGACACGGACGTCGGACTCGTCGAGCCTGCTGATGTCGCGGGGCACCCTGCTCAGCCGTCCACACGGGTCCCGAGCAGCGCGGCCCAGCGTCCGGGGAAGTCCGGGATGGTCTTGTCGGTGCTCGCGACGTCGTCGATCTCGACGCCGGGCACCACCAGCCCGATGATCGCGCCGGCGGTGGCCATCCGGTGGTCGGCGTAGGCGCCCCAGGGCCGGTCGGAGCGCCCGGTGAGCGGCTTCGGCTCGATCACCAGGCCGTCGTCGGTCTCGGTGACGGCGCCGCCGAGCGCGGTGATCTCGGTGGCGAGGGCGGCGAGCCGGTCGGTCTCGTGGCCCCGCAGGTGCCCGATCCCGCGCAGCCGCGAGGTGCCCGACGCCAGCGCGGCGACGGCGGCGACGGTGGGGGCGAGCTCGCCCGCGTCGTGCAGGTCGACGTCGACGCCGGTGAGCCGGTCCGGCCCGGTCACGGTGAGGCCGTCGGCGGTGTGCGTGACCGTGGCGCCGAACTGCTCCAGCACCGGCAGGACGTCGACGCCGGGCTGGGTGGTCTCGTCCGGCCAGCCGCGCACGGTGACCCGCCCGCCGGTCACGACGGCCGCGGCGAGGAACACCGAGGCGTTCGACAGGTCGGGCTCGACCGACCAGTCCCGCGCCGCGACCGGGCCGGGCTCGACCCGCCAGGTGTTCGGCTCGGCGTCGTCGACGACCACCCCGGCCGCGCGCAGCATCTCCACGGTCATCGCGATGTGCGGCAGCGACGGCAGCGGCTTCCCGTCGTGGAACACGGTCACGCCGCGCTCGAACAGCGACCCGGACAGCAGCAGCCCGGACACGAACTGCGACGACGCCGACGCGTCGATCGTCACCTCGCCACCCCGGATCGGGCCGCCGTCGAGCACGAACGGCAGCGCGTCGGCGGCGCCGTCGTAGGACACGGTGGCACCGAGTGCGCGCAGCGCGTCCAGCACGGTGCCCATCGGGCGCTCCCGGGCGCGCGGGTCGCCGTCGAAGCGGACCGCCCCGGACGCCGTCGCCGCGGCCGGGGGGACGAACCGCATGACCGTGCCGGCGAGCCCGCAGTCGACCTCGGCGGGCGCCTCGGGAGTGCCGCCGCGCAGCCCGGGGTGCGCGCCGATCCGCACGGTGTCGCCGTCGGTGGCGACCGGGACGCCGAGCGCGGCGAGCGCCCCGGTCATCAGCGCGGTGTCGCGGGTGGGCGGGGCGCCGTCGACCCGGACGTCGCCGCCGGACAGGCCGGCGAGCAGCAGCGCACGGTTGGTCACCGACTTCGACCCGGGGACGGTGACGGTGCCGGTCACCGGCGACCCGGGCGTGGGGGCGGTCCAGTTGCTCACGCCTCCATCCTTCCCCACGTGGGAGGATGGGGCGCATGTGCGGCCGTTACGCCTCCACCAAGGCCCCCGCGGACCTGGCCGACGAGTTCCACGCTGTCGACGCGACGCAGGAGACCTCGCAGCGTCCGGACTACAACGTGGCGCCGACCAAGGACATCACCGTGGTGGTCGAGCGCCACCCCCGCGACGGGAGCGGCGAGCCCGACCGGGACACCACCGAGCGGTCGCTGCGCACCGTGCGCTGGGGGCTGGTGCCGTTCTGGGCGAAGGACCCGTCGGCGGGCGCGCGGATGGTGAACGCCCGGTCGGAGACGATCACCGAGAAGCCCGCGTTCCGGCGCGCGGCCGCGTCGCGGCGCTGCCTGTTCCCGATGGACGGCTGGTACGAGTGGCAGCGCCACGACGCCGTCCCGAAGTCCCAGGGAGGGACCGGCAAGCCGACCAAGCAGCCGTACTTCACCCACTACGCCGACGGCGCCACGATGGCGATGGCGGGCATCTGGGAGTTCTGGCGCCCGAAGGGCGACGAGCTGACCGAGAAGTACCCGGACGGGCTGGTCACCGCCTGCGTGCTCACCACCGGGGCGGTCGGCCCGCTGGCCCAGGTGCACGATCGGATGCCGCTGGTGCTGCGCCCCGACGACTGGTCGGACTGGCTGGACCCGGACCGCGGCACCGGCGACGAGGGGGTGACCCGGCTGCTCGTCCCGCCGTCGCCGGAGCTGGTCGCGACCCTGGACATCCGGCCGGTCTCGCCGCAGGTCAACAACGTCCGCAACAACGCGCCCGAGCTGCTCGACCGGCTCCCCGACGACCAGGTGACCGAGCCGATCCAGCTCGACCTGCTCTCGTGACCGCGGCGCGCGAGGTCGACACCCCGCGCGGCCCGGCCCGGGTGACCCTGCACCGGGCGGGGTCCCCGCGCGGGCTGCTGCTGCTCGGGCACGGCGCGGGCGGCGGCGTCGACGCCCCCGACCTGGTCACCGCGACCGCGGCGGCCACCGCCGCCGGGTTCGACGTCGGCCTGGTCGAGCAGCCCTACCGGGTCGCGGGCCGGCGGGCCCCCGCCCCGGCCGGGCACCTCGACGAGGCGTGGCTCGCCGTCGTCGCGGCGGTGCGGCCCGGCCACGACGGCCCGCTGGTCGTCGGCGGCCGCAGCTCCGGCGCACGCGTCGCCTGCCGCACGGCGACGACGGCCGGTGCGGCCGCGGTCCTGTGCCTGGCCTTCCCGCTGCACCCGCCGGGCCGCCCGGAGCGGACCCGGGCCCCGGAGCTCGACGGCGCCGGGGTGCCGGTGCTCGTGGTGCAGGGCCGCGGCGACCGCTTCGGCGTCCCGGCCGAGGAGGCCGACCGGCAGGTGGTGCTGCTGGACGGCGACCACGGCCTGAAGAAGCAGCACGACCGGCTGCACGAGGTCGTGACCGGGTGGGCGGCGGCACAGCTCGACCAGTAACCAAGGTTTGCCTACCCTCACTTGTCCGGTACGTTCCCTCCGTGCCGAAGATCCGAACTGTGACGACGGCGGCGACCACCGCCGTCCTGTCCGCGCTCCTGCTCGTGGTGGCGGGGTGCGCCGCCGCGCCCGAGCCCGCCCCGTCCGCGGAGCGCGGGTACACGGTCACCCACGCGATGGGGGAGACGCGGCTGACGGCGCAACCGTCGCGGGTCGTGGTCCTGGACTCCCCGCACCTGGACGCGCTGGTCGCGCTCGGGGTCGTCCCGGTCGGGGCGAGCGAGTCGGCGGCCGGGGCCGGGTTCCCGCCCTACCTCGCCGACCGCCTCACGGGCACCCGTCCGGTCGGCTCGATCAGCGAGCCCGATCTCGAGGCGGTCGCGGCGCTGCAGCCCGACCTGATCATCGGCTCGGCCGTGCGGCACACCCCGCTCCACACGCAGCTCGCGCGGATCGCCCCGACCGTGTTCTCGGTGGGCAGCGGCACGGACTGGACCGAGCAGGCCCGGATCACCGCGGCCGCGGTGCAGCGCACCGGGCAGATGGAGGACCTGCTCGACCGGTGGCGCCTGCGCGCCGAACAGGTGGGCGAGGAGGTCGGCGCGTCCGGGCGGACGGCGTCGATCGTGCGGTTCCGACCGGAGGCGTTCCGGCTCTACGGCCCGGACAGCTTCTCCGGGTCGGTGCTGACCACGATGGGCTTCGACCTGGGCGACCGCGCCTGGGACGAGTACTCGATGCGGGAGGTCGGACCGGAGCTGGCCTCGGAGATCGACGGCGACGTCGTGTTCTTCACCGACCGGGCCGGTGACCCGACCGCAGGTGCCCGGGGTGCGGTGACCCGGTTGTGGGGCGACGCACCCGCCGTTCGCACCGGCCGGGTGCACGAGGTCGAGGACGAGACCTGGATGGTGGGGATCGGGGTGCTCGGCGCCGACCGGATCGTCGACGACGTGCGGGCGCGGCTGACCGGCTGAGCCCGCCGCCCTAGCAGGCCCCGACCAGCAGTCCGGCCGTCTCCGCCGCGGACCGCGGCGACCCCAGGTGCCAGCCCTGGCCGATGTCGCAGCCCAGGTCGTGCAGCCGGCGCGCCTGCCACCCGGTCTCCACCGACTCCGCGACGACGGTCAGTCCCAGGGTGTGGGCCAGCTCGATCATCGCCGAGAGGATCACCGGGCTGTCGACGTCGTGCGGGACGCCGTCGTCGCCCGGGCAGGGGCCGCCCTGCCCGGTGACGAACGACCCGGCCAGCTTGAGCACGTCCACCGGCAGCCGGTGCAGGTAGACGAGGTTGGAGTAGCCGGTGCCGAAGTCGTCGATGGCGATCCGCACCCCGAGCTGCGAGAGCTCCTCCAGCGCCTGCACCGGGCGCCCGGCGGCGGACATGAGGTCGCTCTCGGTCAGCTCCAGCTGCAGCGACGACGCCGGCCACCCGGTCCGCTCCAGCACGTCGGCGATGCGGCTGACGGCGTCGGGCCTGCGCAGCTGCTGGCCCGCCACGTTCACGCTGAGCACGAGCCCCGCGTCGGCGCCCGCGTCCACCCAGGACCGGGCGTCGGTGCAGGCCCGCTCCAGCAGGTGCAGCCCCAGCGGCACGATCAGGCCGGTCTGCTCGGCCAGTGGGATGAACACGTCCGGGCCGAGCCGCTCGCCGTCGGCGGTGCGCCAGCGGGCGAGCGCCTCCACCCCGACGACGGTGCCGTCGCCGAGCGCCACCAGCGGCTGGTACTCCAGGTGGAACTCGCCGCGGTCCAGCGCGCCCGGCATCCGGCCGGCCAGCTCGAACAGGTGCACGTCGTTCGCGTGCCGGGCCGGGTCGAAGACCGCGATGCGGTCCCGGCCGTCGCGCTTGGCCCAGTACATGGTCGTGTCCGCGGCCTGCATCAGCTCGGCGGCGCCCGCCGGTCCGGTGACGTCCTCGCCGATGGGGGTGCCCGCGGGGTCGCGGAACGGGCGGGCGACGATCCCGATGCTGGCCGAGACGACGACCTCCCGGCCGCGCACGCGCACCGGCCGCCGGACGACCGCCAGCGCCTGCTCGGCGACCGCGGTCAGCTGCTCCACGCCGGTGCACCGCTCCACGAGCACCACGAACTCGTCGCCGCCCATCCGGGCGATGGTGTGCCCGGCCGGGCGGAGCTCGGCGTCGAGGCGGTGCGCGACGGTGCGCAGGAGCTGGTCGCCCGCGTCGTGTCCGAGGGTGTCGTTGACGGCCTTGAACCCGTCGAGGTCGAGATAGCAGACCCCCACCGGGGCGGGGGAGCCGTACGGGCCGGAGAGCGCGGTCTCGAGCCGGGTGAAGAACAGCGAGCGGTTCGGCAGCCCGGTGAGCGGGTCGTGCTCGGCCTGGTGGCGCAGCCGCGACTGCAGGCGGCGCCGCTCGGTGACGTCGGAGACCATCGCGACGAGGTAGCGGGGCTCGCCGTCGGGGGAGCGGACCAGCGAGACGGTCAGCTCGGTCCACACCTGGTCGCCGTCGGCCCGGAAGTAGGACTTCTCCATCCGGACGTGCCCGACCCGCCCGGCGAGCATGGCCTCGATCTGCGGCCACATCTCCGGGGTGTCCTCGGGGTGGATGAACTCGAACACCGAGCGGCCCACGAGATCGCCCGGCCGGTAGCCCAGCAGGGCGGTCAGCGTGCGGTTGGCCTCCAGGATGCGACCCTCGGTGTCGGCGACGCTGATGCCGAGCACGGAGCTCTCGAAGACCACCCCGTAGCGCGCCTCGGAGCGCCAGCGGGCGTCCTCGGCGGCGGCACGCGCCGCGAACGCGGCGGAGCTGATCCGCTCCTGCTCCAGCCGGGTGCGGTCGCGCAGCATCCGGGCGTACCCGGTCGACAGCGCCCCGACCGCCGCGCTCCAGCGGCGGAACCGTTCCGGGTCGAGGGTGCGCCCGGCGAAGTGCGCGGCCAGCACGTCGATCGAGCAGCGCAGGGCGGCGGGGTCGGTGAGGTGCGCGGCGACCAGCTCGGCGCCGACCTCCTCGGCGATCGCCTCCTCCGCCCGCCCCTCGACGACGGCGGTGAACCACCAGGCCGCCCCGGACAGCACCGCGTACAGGTCGGCTCGGGCGGCGGAGACGAAGCCGCGGGCCTCGATGGCGCCGACCCAGGCGTCGGCCAGCGCCGACGGCCCCGGCCCCTGCCCACCGGGCAGGACGGGGACGGGCTTCGCCACGACGGCTCTCCCTCCGATGATCAGATCCCGGGCCGCCCGGCGTGCCGGGCGACGGCGGCGAGCCCGGGGTAACGCTGCGCCTCGGGGCCCACCGGGGACTCCGGACGCCAGAGCGGGATCCGCACGACTCCGGGCTCCACCAGCTCCAGGTCGCCCAACAGCGCCGCGACCTCCTCGGTGTCGCGCATCCGCATCCGGTGCGGGGACCTGTCCCTGTTGTAGAGGTTCTGGGCCCGGCTCGCACCGGAGAGGCCACCCTCGTCACTCGCGTGGCTGACGACCACATGGCTGCCGGGGGCCGCGGCGCCGGCGTAGGCGGCGATGATCCCGGCCGGGTCCGCCTCGTCCGGGACGAAGTGCAGCACGGAGACCAGCAGCACCGCCACCGGCCGGGAGAGGTCGAGGTGGGTGCGGGTCAGCGGGTCGTCGAGGACCCGGCGCGGGTCGGTCAGGTCGGCGGCGAGGACGGCCGTCGACGGGTCGCCGTCGAGCAGCGCGCGGCTGTGCGCGACGGCGATCGGGTCGTTGTCGACGTAGAGCACCCGGGCGTCGTCGCGGGCGGTCGCCGCGACCTCGTGCACGTTGCCGACGGTCGGGATGCCCGACCCGAGGTCGAGGAACTGGCGGATCCCGTGCGCGCAGAGCTGGTGCACGGCCCGGCGCAGGAACGCCCGGTTGGCTTGCGCGACGGCCGCCATCTCGGGCAGCGCGTCGAGCACCCGGTCGGCGAAGGCCCGGTCGGCCTCGAAGTTGTGCGACCCGCCCAGGTAGTAGTCGTAGACCCGGGCCACGCTCGGGCTGGTCATGTCCACTTCGTCGGGCGCCCATGCCGGTCGGTCCACGCGTGCTCCCCGTAGCTCGTCTCGATCGGTGGCGACGGCGTCCTGCTGCCGTCGGTGATCGACCTTACTGGCGCGGAGCCCGGATCGGACCCGTCCGGGTGACCCTCTGCGGTCAGCCGGTTGCGATCGGTGCGACGAGGGCGCCGGTGAGCGCCACCAGGTCCGCCGGGGCGAGCTCGATCTCCAGGCCGCGCCTGCCCCCGGAGCAGAACACCGTCGGGTGCTCGTGGGCCGAGGCGTCCAGGACGGTCGGCAGCCGCTTGCGCTGGCCCAGCGGGGAGATGCCGCCCGCGACGTAGCCGGTGGTCCGCTCGGCGTCGGCGACGTCGGCCATGACGGCCTTCTTCCCGCCCGCGGCGGCGGCCAGCGCCTTGAGGTCCAGCTGGGCCGACACCGGCACGATCCCGACCGTCATGGCCCCGTCGACGAGCGCGACGAGGGTCTTGAACACCCGGCGCGGGTCCTGCCCCATGACGGCGGCGGCCTCCTCGCCGTAGCCGGCGCCGTCGTGGTGGGTGTAGGTGTGCAGCTCGTGCGCCACCCCCCGCCTGCTCAGCAGTGCCGTCGCCGGGGTGCCCCTGCCCGCCATCGTCCTCGTCCTCCCGTTCCCGCCCCGGGGCCGACCCGGGGGCGACGGGGAACCTACGGGAATGCCGTCCGGCGCCGCACCGTTGTTCCGGGCGTGACGACATCAGTGATGGAGAGGCCCGGGGCCGCGCCGCCGGACGGCCGTGAGCGGCCGGGGCGCGTACCCTCCGACGCGTCCGCCGTGCCGGTGACCCGCACCGGTGCGCGACTCGTGTCACTGGAGAGGGAACCTTTGTCAGTACAGCCGGATCAGCCGGACCAGCCGGAGACGGGCGCGGCAGGGACCGATCCCGCGGAGCTCGCCGCCCTGGTCGGTGTGGCCGACGCCGACGGCAACCGTGCGCCCGAGGACGAGAGCGTCTCCGACCGCACGGCCCGCTTCGAGCGCGACGCGATGCCGCTGCTCGACCAGCTCTACGGCGCGGCGCTGCGCATGACCCGGAACCCGGCCGACGCCGAGGACCTGGTGCAGGAGACCTTCCTGAAGGCGTACTCGGCGTTCGGGTCGTTCCGCCGCGGCACCAACCTCAAGGCGTGGCTGTACCGGATCCTGACCAACACCTACATCAACGGCTACCGCAAGCGGCAGCGTCAGCCCCTGCAGTCGCCGACCGACGAGATCACCGACTACCAGTTGGCACAGGCCGGTGAGCACAGCTCGACCGGTCTGCGCTCGGCCGAGGTGGAGGCCCTCGACGCGCTGCCCGACAGCGACGTCAAGGAGGCCCTGCAGGGCCTGCCGGAGGACTTCCGCATGGCGGTCTACCTCGCCGACGTCGAGGGGTTCGCCTACAAGGAGATCGCCGAGATCATGGGCACCCCGATCGGCACCGTGATGTCGCGGCTGCACCGCGGCCGGCGCCAGCTGCGCGACATGCTGACCGACGTCGCCCGCGAGCGCGGATTCGTCCGCGACGGGGCCGCCGGCGCGACCGGGGACCGGGAGGTGACGGCATCGTGAGCGCCGCCGAGGGCTCGGGCGCACCGCTCGAGCGCAACCCGATGATCCAGGACCCGCCCGCGAACACCGGCTGCACCGAGGTGCTGGCCGAGGTGTGGCTGTTCCTCGACCACGAGTGCGACCAGGAGCGGCGACGCCTGCTCCAGCAGCACCTGGACGAGTGCGCGCCCTGCCTGGCCGAGTACGGCATCGACGAGAAGCTGAAGGCGCTGCTGGCCCGCAAGTGCGGCGGCGAGGCGGCCCCGGCCGGGCTCAAGGACCGGCTGCGGTCGCAGATCCGCTCCGCGGTGCTCGAGCAGGCCCAGGTGACCGTGGAGAGCGGCCCGGACGGCACCAGCGTCTCGGTGTCGCACCAGCGCACCGAGTACCGCCGCTCCGGCGGCTGACCGGCACCGCCGCTCCGGCGACACATGCGAGAGGGCGGGCACCCCACCGGGGTGCCCGCCCTCTCGCATCGGTGTCGCCGAACTCAGCAGTTCGGCTTCTTGCCGTGGTTGGCGCCCTTCTTGGCGCGGTCACGGCGCTTGCGTGCACGCTTGGACATCTCGACCCTCCTTCCCGTCCGGGTCACGGTTCCGCGGCGTTGCCGCGGGAGCTTGGTACGCGCGATTCTCGCATGTGGTGGGATGGGCGATCGTGACCACGCTGAGCGAGCTGCTCGCCGAGCACACGACGATGGACGGCGAGACCGCCGATCACCTCCAGCGCGTGGTCGGTGAGTGGCAGTTGTTGGCCGACATGTCCTTCGCCGACTTCCTGCTGTGGGTGCCGCTGGACGACCTCCACGCGGGGACCGGCGGTGCCTCCCGGGCGGCGACCGCGCAGTTCCTGTGCGTCGCCCAGGCCCGGCCGACCACCGCACCGACCGCCCACCCGGACGACGTCGTCGGCCGCCGGGCGGTGCCGGTGGAGGTCGGCCAGCTGCGCCGGGCGGTGCTGGAGGGCCGGATCTGCCGCGACGACGACCCGCGCTGGCACCTGGAGGTGCCGGTGCGCCGGGAGACCATCCCGGTGCGCTTCAAGGGCCGCACGGTGGCGGTGCTGTCCCGGGACACCAACCTGTCCACCCCGCGCGTCCCGAGCCCGCTGGAGATCGCCTACCTCGGCAGCGCCTCGGACCTGTGCCAGATGATCGTCGACGGGACGTTCCCGCCGCAGTCCGGTCCGCCCGGCTCGGCCGAGGGCAGCCCGCGCGCCGGGGACGGCCTGGTCCGCCTCGACGTGCACGGCAACGTGGCCTACGCCAGCCCGAACGCGCTGTCGGCGTACCACCGCATGGGCCACGCCAGCGACGTCGCCGGGGCCGACCTCGCGACGGTCACCAAGGCGCTCGTGCTGGACCCGTTCGACGCGAAGGACGTCGCCGGCCGGATCAACGAGGCCCTCGACGGTGCCCCGTCCACCCGGATGGAGATCAAGGGCCGCCGGGCGACGATGCTCGTGCGCGCGCTGCCGCTGCGCCCCCGCGGCGACGCGGCGGGCGCGCTGGTCCTGGTCCGCGACGTGACCGACCTGCGTCGCCGGGACGCGGCGCTGATGAGCAAGGACGCCACCATCCGGGAGATCCACCACCGGGTGAAGAACAACCTGCAGACGGTCGCGGCGCTGCTGCGCATGCAGGCCCGGCGCAGCGAGAACCCGGAGGCGGGCCGGGCGCTGGAGGAGTCGGTCCGCCGGGTCACCTCGATCGCGCTGGTGCACGAGGCGCTGGCCTACTCCGTCGCCGAGGTCGTCGAGCTCGACGAGCTGCTGCCGAAGGTGCTGCCCGCCATCCGCGACGGTGCGACGACCGAGTCCCGTGCCCGGGTGCGGGTCGACTCCGGGTTCGGGGCGCTGCCCGCGGCGAAGGCCACCCCGCTGGTGCTGGTCCTGGCCGAGCTGACCCACAACGCGCTGGCGCACGCCTACGACCCCGGCACGGCGGGGGAGGTGGTCGTCAGCCCGGTGCGCTCGGCGAGCCGGCTGGAGGTGTCGGTGGCCGACGACGGCCACGGCATGCCGGTCGACTTCGACTTCGAGAGGTCCAAGGGGCTGGGTCTGCAGATCGTGCGGACCCTGCTGACCTCCGAGCTGGAGGCGACGATCGAGGTGCGGGCCCGGGAGGGCGGCGGCACGGTGGCGGTGGTCCGGGTACCGCTCGGCGGCTCCTGAACCCCGCGCTGGGAGGGGCGGCGGGGCAACGGGTCCGCCGCCTGTCGTCCCCAGGCGGTCGCTGCGGTGCGGCGGGTGACCGATCCCGGTCACTCCCGGTGACCCGGGGCGTGGACGGGGGCCCGGAGGGCACCGGATACGCTCGTCCCGTGACCGTTGATCCCGGTGCCGTGGTCGCGCCGGCACCGTGGTCGACCCTCACACCGGGGTGGCAGATCACCCCGAACGCACCTCGGGCCCGT
Source organism: Pseudonocardia sp. ICBG162 (assembly GCF_020496225.1). NCBI lineage: Bacteria > Bacillati > Actinomycetota > Actinomycetes > Pseudonocardiales > Pseudonocardiaceae > Pseudonocardia > Pseudonocardia sp. ICBG162. Next base: position 335,937 of record NZ_JAHLJD010000031.1, on the reverse strand, counting down.
GGCCGGTGGCGTCCGGCTACGGGCCCGAGGTCGGGGAGCTACTTGTTCTACTGTTCGGAGCTGCTGTCCGGGACAGCCGTTCCTGCCGCATTCCGGGCGAGTGCCCGGGCGGGGCTGCCTACGCGGTGCGGGCGCGCGGACGGGTGCTGCGCCGCTTCAGGGCGCGCCGCTCGTCCTCGCTCATGCCGCCCCAGACACCCGCGTCCTGGCCGGACTCGAGAGCCCACTGCAGGCACGACTCGGTGACCGGGCAACGCCGGCACACGCTCTTGGCCTCCGCGATCTGCATCAGGGCAGGGCCGCTGGTGCCGACCGGGAAGAACAGCTCCGGGTCCTCGTCGCGGCAGATCGCGTCGTGACGCCAGTCCATGATCACTTTCTCCTCTGGTGCGCGATCGGGGTCGCGCCGATCGTCTGTGCGCTTGGTGTTACGTGCGTGTTTCGCAGCTTGTGAATACTTTCACGAGCCACCGCGGTCCTCAATGGGAAACTGCTCGCGGGATGCGTGAGCGCCCTCATAGGGAACGCACGCAGACAGACCAGTGCCCGGGACTTCGAGCCGCCCTGGGCCGGTTCCACGATCCAGTGTCCCTGTCCCACCCGGAATCGGCCACCCGAAAACGATGTCGACCCGGACACCCTCTGAGTGAGGGGTCCGGCCCGGTGGGACGGAACCTCCACGAGCGGCGTTGCTCGTGGCCTCGCTTGCGTAGGGACCACCTTGGATCACGGGTTTGGCCTGGTGTAAGCCCCAACGGGACCGACGGTCCGCTCACATCGGTGAATGGCGCGGTTGCTCACTCCGGCGTGTGAGAGCGCCCGCACGATGCGCGACGAACCGTCCGTCTCACACGACGACGCGTAACGCTCCGGGCACGCTGAGGAATTCCACATCGGTGCGCATTCCGAGGTGGTCGCCGTCGAGCTGGAGAGCGAGAGGCTGTTCCGAAGTGATCCGCACCCGGCCGACGGCGTCGTGCCGGACGATGTGCCGCCCGTGCGGGTCGCCGTCGGCGGCCAGGATCTGGCGCAGGGTCGAGGCGATCGTCCGCGGGCTCAGCCCGGTGAGCGCGAACAGCCCCAGCCCGCTGCCGAACGACGAGCGGGGGTTGGTCCGCACCGCGCGGCCGGACAGGAAGGTCCACGGGTCGGTGTTGGAGACGAACGCCAGCCGCACCCCGGTCAGCGGCGCCGCGTCGGGGAGCTCCACCGTCATCGACGGCGGACGGCGCAGCTGCGCGAGGTACTGGGCGATCGCGGTCACCGCGTAGCGGCCGGGGCTGGCCTCGTGTCCCTGCGCGCGGGCGCGCTCGACCGCGGCCACCACCTCGGCGTCCCAGCCCATGCCGGCGTTGAAGGTGAACCAGCGGTCGTCGGCCCAGCCGAGGCCGACCAGCCGTCGTCGTCGCCGGGCCAGCGCGGTGAGCACGTGCCCGGTCGCCTCGACCGGGTCGCGCGGCATGTCCAGGGCGCGGGCGAACACGTTCGCCGAGCCGCCGGGGACCACCGCGAGGATCGCGGTGGCGTCCGGGTCCGGCCGCGGGGCGCCGCTGCCCGAGCCGGTCTGCGCGGCCAGCAGCCCGTTGACGACCTCGTTGACCGTCCCGTCGCCCCCGAGCGCGACGACGAGCTCGACGCCGTCCGCCACGGCCGCCGCGGTCGCCTCCGCCGCGTGGCCCCGGTAGCGGGTCTGCAGGACGTCGAGCTTCAGCTCGCTGGCCAGGGCCTTGGTCAGCACGTCCCGGCCGGCGGCGGTGGTGGACGTGGCCTGAGGGTTGACCACGAGCAGCGCGCGCACGGGGCGACTGTATCGACCGCGCACCGGCCGGTCCGTCGGCCGCCCGGCGGTGGCGGTCGTGGCGGGCGGCCTATCCTCGGTGGGTGGCCGATGACCGCGACGACCGCCCCGTGACGCGGGAGCGACCGCCGGAGAACGTGCGGGTGGCGGGGGTGCTCGTCGCGGCCGAGGGGCTCGTCGGCGCCGTCCTCGCGGTCGTGCTCGGCGTGCGTGCCCTGGAGGCCGGCGGCGCCCGCCTCTACTACGGACTCGCCGAGGCCGGGATGTTCGTGCTCCTGGCGGCCGCCGTGGCTGGTGTCGGCTACGGGCTGGTCCGCGGGCTGCACGGCTGCCGCACCCCGGCGATCGTCGTGCAGCTGCTGCTGTTCCCGGCCATCTACTACGCGCTGGGCCCCAGCCGCCAGCTGGTGTGGGGCATCGTCTGCGGGCTGTTCGTGCTGTTCACGTTCCTGATGCTGATCAGCGAGCAGTCCCGGCGCTGGTCGATGGGCGACGAGTACCCCGAGGACTAGCGGCCGGCCGCCCCGCCGGTCCGCCGCCCGGCCAGCGCGACGAGCGGGTCGCCGGTGAGCCGGTAGGTGGTCCACCCCTCGTTCGGCACCGCGCCGACGGAGCGGTAGAAGCCGATGGCCGGGGTGTTCCAGTCCAGCACGTTCCACTCCAGGCGCTTCCAGCCGCGCCGGGCCACCTCGGCGGCCAGCTCCGCGAGCAGGGCCGCACCGTGCCCGTCGCCGCGGGCGCCGGGGGTGACGTAGAGGTCCTCCAGGTGGATCCCGGCGACGCCCTCCCAGGTGGAGAAGGTCCGGAACCAGATGGCCGTGCCGACGACCGCGCCGTCGTCGCCGGTGGCCACGAAGGCCCCGGCCGACGGGTCCGGGCCGAACAGCGCGGCGTGCAGCTGGTCCTCGGTCAGCCCGCACTCGTGCGCGGCCTTCTCGTAGTCGGCCAGCTCGTGCACGAGCCGGACCATGACCGGCACGTCGTCGGGGGTGGCCGTAAGGACGCTCACTGGTCCTCCGCGGGGGTGGGGCGCTGGTTGACGTGGTCGAGGCGGGGGACCCCGCGCTCGAACCCCAGCACGCTGACCCCGGCCGGGTCCATGCGGAAGTGCACACCGCCACTCGCGGGCAACCCGATCCAGCGCGCCGTCAGGACCCGGGAGAAGTGGCCGTGCCCCACGAGCACGACGTCGCCGCCGCCGAGCAGGGCGCGTGCGTCGGCGAGCACGGCGTCGGCGCGCGCGGCGACGTCGCCGGGGGTCTCGCCGCCGGGCCACGGCCCGTCCCAGATCGTCCAGCCCGGCAGGGACTCGCGGATCTGCGGCGTGGTCCAGCCCTCGTTGTCGCCGTAGTCCCATTCGGCGAGCCGGTCGTCGACCGCGTCCACGCGCAGCCCGGCCAGCTCGGCGGTGTCCCTCGCGCGCGTGCGCGGGGAACACAGCACCCGGGCGGGCGGGGCGTCGTGGCGGACCAGGGCCAGCGCGTCGCGCACCCGGCGGGCGGCGGCCCGGCCCTCGTCGGTCAGCGGGACGTCGGTGCGGCCGGTGTGCTTGCCGGTGCGCGACCACTCGGTCTCGCCGTGGCGCAGCAGGAGGATCCGTCCGTCCGGATCGGCGTCGGTGCTCACGGGCGGCGACGCTAGTCGCGGACGCTGCGGGACGCTCGCGGTGATCAGGTCACCCGGTCGGGTCGGATCCGGACCCGACCGGGCAGTCCGCCGGGCGCGCCGTACCCGCAGGGTGGCCGGATCGGATGGGATCCGTGGCGGACCACGAGCCGAGGAGCGTCATGTCGTCGCAGTTCTCCCGCCGCCCCGCGCGGCGGCGCATCGCCGGGATCGCCGCCGCGGCCGGCCTCGCGGTCACCGCCGCGCTCACCGTGCCCGCCGCCGCGGGCACCGCCGTGGCCGCCCCGTCCGCCCCGGCGGTGCAGGCCGGGGCGATCGGCCCGGGCGTGCAGATCGCCACCCCGGTCACCGGCGGCGCCGAGCTGTGCACCGCCAACTTCCTCTACACCCCGGCCGCCGGGCAGGACGGGCACCGCGACGAGCCCGGCGGCCGTGGCGCCGAGCACCAGGCCGCCCCGGCCGGGGCGCTCTACCTGGGCGCGGCCGCGCACTGCATGGCGGGCGAGGACGCGATGTCCTCGGTGGACGGCTGCCGCGAGCCGGTCATGCCGGAGGGCATCGAGGTCGGCATCCGCGGCCGCGACGGGAAGAACTACACCGGACGGGTCGCCTACAACTCCTGGGCGGTCATGCAGGACCGCGGCGAGACCGACCCGCAGCTGTGCCTCTACAACGACCTCTCGCTGATCCAGCTGAGCCCGGCGGCCGTCGCCGTCGCCGACCCGACGGTCCCGGGCTTCGGCGGCCCGACCGGGCTCGACACGGACGGCACCGAGCAGGGGGAGAAGGTCTACAGCTTCCAGCCCAACCAGCTCGTGGCGACGCCGTACAAGCAGGGCCTGAGCCTCGGGCAGCCGGAGGGGCCGCGCACGCACGTCGTCTCCACCACACCGCCGGGGGTGCCGGGCGACTCGGGCTCGGGCTACCTCGACGCGCGCGGCCGGGCGTTCGGGCTGCTGTCGAGCCTGATGCTGCCGACCAACACCAACGGGGTCACCGACATCGCCCGGGCACTGGCCTACGCCGAGCGCTACGGCGAGGTCGGCGCCCTGGAGGTCGTCCCCGGCCGGGTCCCGTTCACGCCGGGTGTGCTGCCGCTGACCGAGTTGCCCAGCGGCCCGTCGCTGCCCGCGCTCCCGCTGCCCGACCTCACCCCGGCGCCGCTGCGCTGACCCGGGCACACGGCTCCCGGGACGGGCGTGCGGTGATCCGTACGCCCGTCCTGTGCGGGTGGCCACTCCGGACGCGCCGGGTGACCGGTTCCCGGCGTCCACCCGGTTAGACTCGCCGCCAGATCCGACAGCTCGTCCCGGCTCGGCGCCCCTATCCCGGCGCAGCGCGCGGGATGGCCGTCCGGCACCGCGAGCAGGTCGACGTCAACCCGCGACGCCCGGTGCAACGGCAGGCGCGTCCGTGCGCCGCTCTCGTACCGCACCACCCGTGGAGTCTTCCCATGACGCTCGCCCAGGACCCGACCACCCGTTCCGCCCCCGACCGGCACGAGGTGTTCGGCGCGCACGAGGGCGGCAAGCTCGCGACCGGCCTGACCGCGCCGCTGGCCGACGAGCGCGACCTGTCGATCGCCTACACCCCCGGCGTCGCGGACGTCTGCCGCGCCATCGCCGACGACGCCTCGCTCGCCGCCCGCTACACCTGGGCGCACCGGCTGGTCGCCGTCGTCAGCGACGGCACCGCGGTGCTCGGCCTCGGCGACATCGGGCCGCGCGCGTCGCTGCCGGTGATGGAGGGCAAGTCGGCGCTGTTCAAGTCCTTCGCCGGGCTCGACTCGATCCCGCTGGTCCTCGACACCACCGACGTCGACGAGATCGTGGAGACCCTGGTCCGGCTGCGCCCGACCTTCGGCGCGGTCAACCTCGAGGACGTCGCCGCGCCGCGCTGCTTCGAGCTGGAGCGCCGCCTGGTCGAGGCGCTCGACTGCCCGGTCATGCACGACGACCAGCACGGCACCGCCGTCGTGCTGCTCGCCGCCCTCGACGGTGCCTGCCGGGTGCAGGGCCGCTCGCTGTCGGACCTGCGCATCGTGATCTCCGGGGCCGGTGCGGCGGGCATCGCCTGCGCACGCATCCTGCTGACCGCGGGCGCCTCGGACGTCGTGCTGCTCGACTCGCGCGGGGTCGTCGACGCCGGCCGCGGCGGGGAGAAGGCCGCGCTGGCCGCCGTCACCAACCCGCGCTCTGTCACCGGCGGGATCGCCGAGGCCCTGGCCGGTGCGGACGTGTTCGTCGGGCTCTCCAGCGCCACGCTGCCCGAGGAGCTGTTGGCCACGATGGCCCCGGAGTGCATGGTCTTCGCACTGTCCAACCCCGACCCCGAGGTGCACCCGGACGTCGCGGCCCGGCACGCCGCGATCGTCGCGACCGGCCGCAGCGACTTCCCGAACCAGATCAACAACGTGCTGGCCTTCCCGGGGATCTTCCGCGGCGCGCTGGACGCGCACGCCCGCCGCATCACCGACGACATGAAGGTCGCGGCGGCCCGCGCCATCGCCGACGTCGTCGCCGACGAGCTGTCCCCGCAGAAGATCGTGCCCGGCCCGTTCGACCCGCGGGTGGCCCCGGCCGTCGCCGCGGCGGTGGCCCGCGCCGCGGGCGACGCCGGCGTGACCGCAGGCTGACGAACGACCATAACCCCGGTTACGAAACGTGTGCAACCGGGGTCTGCGCCGAACGGCACGGCTCGCTGTGAGCGGTCGAACACACACGGTCGGATCGGTTGCCACCGCTCGCCGAGCACGTCACACCCTTCACCCTCCGGCGACTACCTGTCACCACCCGTGAGTGACGGGCGGAGCAACGGTGTTGGGCCGAACGGTCTCATCACTCGCTGTATCGGGTGGCTCGATCGGTCTACCCGCCCGGATCGCCCGGCACGGTGGCTCGTTGTTCCCCACGGAGCTGCCGAACGGAACGGAGGCGGGCGTGTCGGAGCAGGAATCGCGGGCGGGACACCGTCCGGGTGCATCGGTCGGGGACCCGGCCGGTGGACGCGCGGAGCAGGCACCGGGTGCCCGCCGCGACAGGGACCGGGACCCCGGTCTCGCCGGTGACCTCGCCCGGGCCTTCGCCGGTCCCGGTGGCACCCCGGCGGGCCGCGCCCGGCCCGGACCCGACGACGAGCCGCTCCTCGACCGTGCGGAGGCCCTGAACCTCGCCGCCGCACCGGACGCCGAGATCTCCGGCGCGGGCTTCGGGGAGCCGCCGTTCGGCAGCGCCCGCCGCCTCCCCGGTGCGCCGCGCCCGGCCGGCCCGGCCCCGTCGGTCGCCGAGGCGTCCCCCGGCCCGGGGACCACCGGGTCCGGGGCCACGGGTGCCGACGGTGCCGACCACTCCGCGGTGCAGCTCCCGCCCTCGCCCGCGATGGTCTGCGACGCCGGGGGCGTCGTCGTCCACACCAACGCCGCGCTCCGCCGCCTCGCCGGCTCCGCCGACCCGACCGGCATGCGGCTCCCGCAGCTGCTCGTCGGCCCGGACTCCGACGCCCGCCTGGTCCGTGCCGACCGCCGCCTGGCCCGGGTCAAGGTCGTCCGCTGGAACCAGCCGGGTGACCGCACCGTCGTGCTGCTCACCCCGTTCCCCGACGCCGCGCCCGCGCCGTCGGACGAGGCCCCCGCGCTCGACCTCGAGCGCGCCACCCGCTCCGGCACCTGGACCTTCGACCTGCAGGCCGGGACGCTGACCCGCAGCGAGGGGCTCGTCGAGCTCTACCGCGCGCTCGGCGTGCGCCCCGACGGCCCCGACGGCCCCATCGAGGGCGAGCAGGTCGAGCGGGTCTGCCGGCTGCTGCGCCGCGGCCCGGACGCCGCGCCGGAGCCCACCACCGCGCACAGCTCGGAGATCCGCCCCGAGGGCGGCGCGGTGCTGTCGTGCCGCACCCGGATCGACCGCACACCCGGCGGTGCCCCGCTGCGCCTGATCGGGACCGTGCAGGACGTGTCCGACCGGCGCCGGGCCGAGTCCCGCGCGCAGCGCTCCGGGCAGCGGTTCGCCGACCTCGTCGCCACCATCACCACCGGCGTCGCGATGCTCGACGGCCGCGGCCGGATCGTCGACGCCAACCCGGCGCTGTGCCAGCTGCTCGACGCCGACCTGGAGACCCTGCGCGGCGTCCCGGCACGCAGCCTGTCCGCCGAGCCCCAGTCCGACGGCCGCGGCGGCCTGCCGGACTGGCTGCGCGACCCGTCGCACCCCGAGCCGACCTACCGGATCGAGTCGCTGCCGCTGCTGCGCGCCGACGGGACCCGGGTCGACTGCGAGGTCGTGGTCAACGCCGCCCCCTCCGACGACGGCCGCCCGTTCTGGCTGCTCGTCGTCACCGACGTGGGGGAGCGCCGCCGCGCCGCCGACGTGCTGCGCGAGGCCGACACCGTCGACCCGCTGACCCGGCTGCCCAACCGGGCCGGGCTGCTGGAGCTCGCCGACCGGCTGCTGGCCGGGCCGGACGCCGACCGGGTCGCCGTGGTCTGCGGCGACGTCGACGACTTCGCCCGCGTCAACACCGGTCTCGGCCACGACGCCGGCGACACCCTGCTCGTCGAGCTGGCCGGGCGGCTGCAGCGCGAGCTGCCGTACCACTGCACGGCCGGGCGGCTGTCGGCCGACGAGTTCGCGGTGGTCTGCGCCGACGTCGACGAGGTCGGCGGACCGCAGGCGCTCGCCGCCGTCGTCGCCGGGCTGCTGCGCGGCGACGTCACCGTGGCCGGCAGGCCGATCACGCTGACCGCCTCGGTCGGCGTCGCCGGGCGGGACGCCGCCGTGGCCGGCCCGCAGGCCGACGCCCGCGGCCCCCGCGGCGACGACCTGCTGCGCTCGGCCGAGGTCGCGGTGCGCGAGGCCAAGCAGCGCGGACGCGGCACGGTCGCCGTCGCCGACCGGGGCGCCGTCGCCCCGGCGCGCCGCCAGCTGGAGCTGGAGGCCGAGCTGCGCGCCGCGATCGAGGGCGACGCGCTGCGCCTGGAGTACCAGCCGGTCGTCGCGCCGGACGGCACCGTGCTGTCCGCCGAGGCGCTGCTGCGCTGGTCGCACCCGGTGCACGGCGAGGTCTCGCCCGGCGAGTTCCTGCCGGTCGCCCAGCGCGGCGGCCTGCAGCGCGACCTGGACCTGTGGGTGCTGCGCACCGCGGCCACCGAGGCCGCGACCTGGCCCCGTGCCGGGCAGGCCGTCGCCGTCGCGGTGAACCTGGCCGGGCTGCTGCCGGCCGACCCGTCGTTCCTTGCCGACGTCACCGCGATCGTCGAGGGCGCCGGGCTGCCGTGGAACCAGCTGGTGCTCGAGCTCGTCGAGACCAGCCTGGTCGCGCTGCCGCGCCCCGCGCTGGACGCGATGAGCGAGCTCGTGCACCGCGGCGTCCGCTTCGCCGTCGACGACTTCGGCACCGGCTACTCGTCGCTGGCCCGGCTCAAGGAGCTCCCGGCGCAGACGGTCAAGGTCGACCGCGCCTTCGTCACCGGCGTCGGCACCGACCCGGCCGACTTCGCGCTCGCCCGCGCCGTCGTCGAGGTCGCGCGCGCGATGGGCCGCAAGACCGTCGCCGAGGGCGTCGAGACCGCCGAGCAGTTCCACGTCCTGCGCGGGCTCGGGGTCGACGCGTTCCAGGGCTGGCTGTTCGCCCGCTCGCTGCGCCCCGACGACCTGCACCGCGTGCTGCGCGGCGGCGGCCTGCCCACCCCGGCGACGAGCGCGACCCCGCCCGACGGGACCCCGGGCGCCTGGTGAGCCGGTCGCGCCCGCCCACCGCGGGCGCGACCGCCGTCGTCACCGCACGAACGCGCTCTGCCCGGTGATCGCCTTCCCGACGATCAGCGTGTTCATCTCCCGGGTGCCCTCGAAGGAGAACATCGCCTCGGCGTCGGCGAAGTACTTCGCGATCCGGTTCTCCAGCACCACCCCGTTGCCGCCGACGAGCTGACGCCCGAGCGCGACGGTCTCCCGCATCCGGGTCGCGCAGAACTCCTTCACCAGCGACGAGTGCGCGTCCGACCCGCGCCCGGAGTCGAGCAGCTGGGCGTTGCGCACCGCCATCCCCAGCGAGGCGCTCACGTTGCCGAGCATCCGCACCAGCAGGTCCTGCATCAGCTGGAACCCGCCGATCGGGCGGCCGAACTGCTCCCGCTGGGCGGCGTAGGACAGCGCCAGCTCGTAGGCGGCCATCTGCACCCCGACCGCGCCCCAGGCGGCGTTGGCCCGGGTGCGCTGTAGGACCAGTCCGGCGTCGCGGAAGGTGCCCGAGCCGCCGGAGAGCCGGTGCGACTCCGGCACCCGGACCTGGTCGAGCAGGATGTCGGCGTTCTGCACGATCCGCAGCGATTGCTTGCCCTCGATCTTCGTGACCGTCATGCCCGCCGACGGCGAGGGCACGACGAAACCGCGCACCGCGCCGTCGGCGTCCGGGTCGGTGTCCCGGGCCCACACGATGACCAGATCGGCGAAGGTGGCGTTGCCGATCCAGCGCTTCTCGCCGTCGAGGACCCACTCGTCGCCGTCGCGGGTGGCGGTGGTCTCCATGCCACCGGCCACGTCGGACCCGCCGTGCGGCTCGGTCAGCCCGAACGCGCCGATCGAGTCCATCCGGGCCATCGCGGGCAGCCAGCGCTCGCGCTGCTCGGGGGTGCCGCCGGCGTGGATCGAGCCCATCGCGAGGCCCGTGTGGACGCCGTAGAAGCTGTTGACCGACGGGTCGACCCGGGAGATCTCCGCGTGCAGGAACCCCAGGAACAGCCGCGACGCCGGCGGGTCGGCGTAGCCCGCCCCCGCGAGGTCGAGGCCCGCGAAGCCCTTGACCAGCTGCATCGGGAACTCGGCGCGGTCCCAGGCCTCCAGCACGACGGGGGCGACCTCGGCGCGCAGGAACTCCCGCACCCGGCGCAGGTCGGCGCGCTCGGCGTCGGTGAGCAGGTCGGCGTAGTGGAACCAGTCCGCGACGTGCGGGTGGTCCGGGTCGAGGTCCAGCTCGGGACGCGGCAGACGCGTGGGCTCCTTCGGCATGGCCCCACTGTTGCGCCGCGGCGCACCGGCCGCACGGCAGAGCGCCTACCGCAGGGCCTGCAGCAACGCCGCGCCGGCCGTCGTATCCCCGACCGGGCTGAGCACCACGTGGTCGGCGCCCGCGGCCCGGTGCTCGGCGACCCGGGCGGCGATGTCCTCGACGCCGCCGCGGGCGGAGACGGCGTCGAGCAGCCGGTCGGCGCGGGCGTCGACCTCGGCCTCGGCGAACCCCAGCCCGCGGACGGCGGCGCGGTAGCCGGGCACGCCGAGCAGGAACCCGGCCAGCTCGCGCAGGCCGGTCCGGTCGGTCCCGAGGACGGTCGGCAGCATCACCGCGAGCAGCCGGTCCGGGCCCAGCGCCGCCCGCGCCCGCGCGGTGTGCTCGGGGGTGACCAGCAGCGTCACCGCCCCGGCGCAGCGGGTGCGGGCGAGGTCGAGCTTGCGCGGTCCGAGCGCGGCCAGCAGCCGCTCCGACGCGGGCAGCCCGAGTGCGTCGAGCTCGTCGAGGTGGCGGTGCAGCGCGTCCAGCGCCCGCGGCTGCTGGGGCGCCCCCAGTCCGGTCAGGTAGCGGCCGGGGTGACGGCGGGCCGCGTCGGCGTGCACCGCGGCGACGGCCGCCGCCGGGTACAGCCCGGTCGGCACGATCCCCGGGACGACGGCGGCGGCCCGGGTGCCGTCGAGCAGCGCGGTCAGCCGGTCGAGCCGGTCGATCGCGCCCCCGGCGAGCCACAGGGTGCGGGCACCGGCGTCCTCCAGGGCCGCGGCGTCGGCGGGAGCGGGTCCGGTGGCGACGCCGAGCGGGCCCAGTGCAGTGGTCAGGGTCATGTCCGCAGCGTCGGTGCTGAACCGGACTGCAGGTCAAGCGCGACGGGGTGCCGGTGACCTGCGGCCGACCGCTCGCCCGTCGCGCACGACCGGGTTAGTGTGCTGCGACCAAGCGGGGAGCAGGGGTCCCGCGCGACGGCAGGGGGAACCGCCGATGATCGAGTTCCGGGGCGTCACGAAGCGCTTCCCGGACGGGACGGTCGCGGTCGACGAGCTCGACCTCGTCGCCGAGCAGGGGCGGATCACGGTCTTCGTGGGCCCGTCCGGCTGCGGCAAGACGACCTCCCTCCGCATGATCAACAGAATGATCGAGCCGACCGGCGGCGAGCTGCGCGTCGACGGGCGCGACGTGCTGTCCGCCGACCCGGCCGAGCTGCGCCGGGGCATCGGCTACGTCATCCAGCAGGCCGGGCTGTTCCCGCACCGCACGATCGTCGACAACATCGCGACCGTGCCGATGCTCGTCGGGAGCAGCAAGAAGGCCGCGCGGGACCGGGCGATGGAGCTGATGGAGATCGTCGGCCTCGACACCTCGATGGCCAAGCGCTACCCGGCGCAGCTGTCCGGCGGCCAGCAGCAGCGCGTCGGCGTGGCCCGCGCGCTCGCCGCCGACCCGCCCGTGCTGCTGATGGACGAGCCGTTCTCCGCGGTGGACCCGATCGTCCGGGAGAGCCTGCAGGAGGAGCTGCTGCGGCTGCAGTCCGAGCTCGGCAAGACCATCGTGTTCGTCACCCACGACATCGACGAGGCCATCAAGCTCGGCGACAAGGTCGCGGTGTTCCGGGTCGGCGGCAAGCTCGCCCAGTACGACGAGCCGGGCGTGCTGCTGTCCCGCCCGGTCGACGGTTTCGTCGACAACTTCGTCGGCCGCGACCGCGGCTACCGGGGCCTGGGCTTCCTGTCCTCGGACACCATCCCGATCGGGTCGCTGCCGGTGCTCTCGGTCGGCGACCCCCTCCCCGACGACGGCTGGTCGGTCGTCGTCGACGGCTCCGCCCGGCCGCTGGGCTGGGTCGAGGCCGGTGAGGGCCGGGTGACCGAGGAGGCCATCGTCCCGGGCGGGTCGCTCTACGCCGTCGAGTCGGGCTCGCTGCGCGGCGCGCTCGACGCGGCGCTGTCCTCACCGTCCGGTCAGGGTGTCGCCGTCGACGCCGACGGCCGGGTCGCCGGCTCGGTCACCGCCGACTCGGTGCTCGAGGCGCTGCCCGCGGCCCGCGACTCGCACAACGCCGCCTGAGGCCGCCGTGACCTGGGTGTTCGACAACCTCGACTCCGTGCTCGACGCGCTCGCCGAGCACGTCGTGTACGCCCTGATCCCGGTGCTGCTCGGGCTGGTGTTCGCGATCCCGCTGGGCTGGGTCGCCAACCGCAACGCGACGCTGCGCACGATCATGACCAACGCCGCCGGCCTGCTCTACACGGTCCCGTCGCTGGCGCTGTTCGTGTTCATGCCGCCGCTGCTCGGCACCCAGATCCTCGATCCGGTCAACGTGATCGTCGCGCTGACGGTCTACACCGTCGCGTTGCTCGTGCGGACCGTGTCCGACGCGCTGTCCGCGGTGCCGGGCCACGTCGTCGACGCCGCGAACGCGATGGGCTACACCCCGGTCCGGCGTTTCGTCGGCGTCGAGCTGCCGCTCGCCGTGCCGGTGATCGTGGCCGGCCTGCGGGTCGCCGCGGTGTCCACGATCAGCCTGGTCACGGTGGGTGCGGTGATCGGCTTCGGCGGGCTCGGCCTGCTGTTCACCGAGGGCTTCAACCGCAGCAACGACGCCCAGATCGTCTCCGGCATCGTGCTGGTGCTGCTGCTCGCGCTCGTCGTCGACTCGGCCCTGCTGCTCGGCGGCAGGCTGCTCACCCCCTGGCAGCGGGCCCGTACCGGGAAGGCGGGGGCATGACCTACTTCGGCTGGCTGTTCGACGGCGCGAACTGGGAGGGGCCGACCGGCATCCTCGCCCGGCTCGCCGAACACCTCGGCTACACCGCCCTGACCCTGCTGGTCGCGGTGCTGATCGCGGTGCCCCTGGGCGCCTGGATCGGGCACACCGGCCGCGGCGGCTTCCTCGTCGTCGGCCTGGCGAACGGGCTGCGCGCCCTGCCCACCCTGGGCCTGCTGGTGCTGATCACCACGCTGGTCGGGCTGTCGCTGATCGGCCCGATCATCACCCTCATCGTGCTGGCGGTGCCCGCGGTGCTCGCCGGCACCTACGCCGGCATCCGCAACGTCGACCCGGCCGTCGTCGACGCCGCCACCGGGATGGGCATGCGCGGGCCCGAGGTGCTGTGGAAGGTCGAGCTCCCCAACGCGCTGCCGCTGATCATCGGCGGGCTGCGCAGCGCGACCCTGCAGGTCATCGCGACCGCGACCATCGCCGCCTACGTCTCGCTCGGCGGGCTCGGCCGGTTCATCATCGACGGCCTCGGCCAGCGCGACTTCGGCATGATGATCGGTGGCTCGATCCTGGTCGCCCTGCTCGCGATCGTCGCCGACCTGCTCCTGGGCGGGCTGCAGAAGCTGATCGTCTCGCCCGGCCTGCAGGCCACCGGCCGGACCGCGCCGCGCCGGCTGCGCGTGGTGCCCACCCGTCCCGAACCCGTCCGCGAAGCGGCCTGACCCACCCCGCACGTCCCCGAGAGGACACCCACCATGAGACGCACCCGTCTGCTGACCGCCGTCGCCGCGACGGTGACCGCCGCGTTCGCGCTGACCGCCTGCGGTGGGGGCTCCGACCCCCTCGCCGGGGGCGGGCAGTCCGGCAGCAGCGACCAGAGCACCGTCGTCGTCGGCGCCGCGAACTTCACCGAGAGCCAGATCCTGTCCTCGGTGTTCGCCCAGGCGCTGCAGGCCAAGGGCGTCACGGTCGAGACCCGGCCGCCGATCGGGTCCCGTGAGGCCTACGTGCCGGCGCTCAAGGACGGCTCGATCGACCTGATCCCGGACTACAGCGGCACGCTGCTGCAGTACCTCGACAAGAGCGCCGCGCAGACCCAGCCGGACGAGGTCTACACCGCGCTGCAGTCGACGCTGGAGAAGGCGGCGCCCACCCTGACCGTCCTGAACCGGGCCGAGGCCGAGGACAAGGACGCCGTCGTCGTCACGAAGGAGACCGCGCAGCGGCTGAACGCGACCTCCATCGCCGACATCGCGTCGCGCTGCGGTGAGCTCGTGTTCGGCGGCCCGCCGGAGTTCCAGACCCGTCCCGACGGCATCCCCGGCATCCAGAAGACCTACAACTGCTCGTTCAAGTCCTACCGCTCGCTCGACGCCGGCGGCCCGCTGACCGTCGCGGCGCTGAAGAACGGCGACGTGCAGGCCGCGGACCTGTTCACCACCGACGCGGCGATCCCGGAGAACGACTTCGTGGTCCTCACCGACCCGAAGAACAACTTCGCCGCGCAGAACGTCGTGCCGCTGATCAACAAGGAGAAGGCGACCCCGCAGGTCACCGAGATCCTGAACGCGGTCTCGGCGAAGCTCACCACGCAGGAGCTGCTCGGCCTGAACGAGGCCGCGGCCGCGCCGGACAAGCCGTCGGTCGACACCGTGGCGAAGAACTGGCTGACCGCACAGGGCCTGCTCTGATGACCGGCGAGGTCCTGTCCCTGCACCGCTACCCCGTGAAGTCGATGCTGGGGGAGGACCTCGCCGCCCTCGAGCTCGACACGCACGGCGTCGTCGGCGACCGGGCGCTCGCCCTGACCGACCCGGACACCGGCCGGGTCGCGACGGCCAAGCAGCCCCGGCACTGGCGACGCCTGCTGACGTGCACCTCCGCGGGCGTCGGCGACGACGTGCGGGTCACGCTGCCCGACGGCCGCACCGTCGACGCCGGGCAGGCCGCCGGGCCGCTCGCCGAGCTGCTCGGCCGGCCCGTGGTCGTCGCCCAGCAGCGGGCCGACGGCGCCGTCGTCGAGCGGCCGGACCCCGAGGACGTCCTCGCCCACGGCCTGGACGCGGAGGTCGACGCGCCGACCCTGGAGATCGCCCAGGGCGCTCCCGGCGGGCGGTTCGTCGACCACTCGCCGGTGCACCTGATCACCACCGCGACGCTGGACGCGCTCGGCGTCGAGGCGCTGCGTTACCGGCCCAACGTCGTCGTCGCGACGCCGCCGGGCACCGAGCCGTTCGTGGAGAACGGCTGGCTCGGGCGCCGGCTCACCCTCGGCGACGTCGTACTGGTCCCGACCCTGCCGACCCCGCGCTGTTCCGTGCCGACGCTGGAGCACGGCGACCTGCCCCGCGCCCCGCACGCGCTGCGCGGTCCGGCCGACCGCAACCGCGTCGAGGTCGAGGGCTTCGGGGTGCTGCCCTGCGCGGGGCTCTACGCCCGCGTCGAGCACACCGGCACTCTGCGCCTCGGGGACCGGGTCGAGGTCTCCTGAATCTTTATGATCAGGAGTATTCTTTACCGGTGTTGAACATCAAGGACGCCGAGGCGGACCGGCTTGCCCGTGAGCTCGCGTCCGAGACCGGGGAGTCGATCACCCAGGCCGTGGCTGTCGCGGTCCGTGAGCGGCTGGAACGCATCCGGGGGCGCGGCGCGTCGGTCGGTCTCGCCGAGGAGATCGACGCGATCGCCCGCCGTTCGGCCGCGCTGCCCGAGCTCGACCGACGGACGTCGGAGGAGGTCCTCGGGTACGACGACGACGGGCTCCCCACCTGATGGTGATCGACACGTCCGCCCTGGTGGCGATCCTCTTCGACGAGCCCCCGCGCCCGGCGCTCGCCCGGGCGATCGAGGCGGACCCGGTCCGGCTCGTGTCGGCGGCGACGGTCCTGGAGGCGGCGATGGTCGTGGAGTCGCGTCGCGGTGACGCGGCCGGCCGGGAGCTCGACATCCTGCTGCACCGTGCGCAGGTCCGGACCGTCGACGTCGGCGAGCGGCACGCCGAGCTGGCGCGGTCGGTGTGGCGCCGCTACGGCAAGGGGCGCCACCCCGCCGGCCTGAACTACGGCGACTGCTTCTCCGCGGCACTGGCCCTCGCGAGCGGGGAGCCGCTGCTGTTCGTCGGCGACGACTTCGCCCGGACCGACATCCCGTCGGTCGCCCTGTCCTGACGTGCCCGCCCCGGTCAGGTCAGGCGCGAGTACACGTCGGTGACCAGCAGGACCGCGAACAGCACCGACGAGATCCCCAGGACCGCGTTGGACAGCCAGCGCGAGCGCGCCTCGCGGGCCACCATCGAGGTGTTCAGCAGCAGGAGCAGCGTCACCGCCAGGAACGGCATGAAGAACGAGCCCAGCACCCCGTAGACCAGGGTCAGCGCGAACGGCCGCCCGATCAGCAGCAGGGCCATCGGCGGGAACGTCAGCCACAGCAGGTACCCGCGGAAGGGTAGCGAGCGCTCGGCGCGGGCGGCCTCGTAGGCCCCGGCCCGCCCGGGCCCGTCGCCGCGGTCCCCGGCCTCGGTGCCCGGTTCCTCGCCGGGTACCACCGCGTCGACCTCGTCCGGCCCGATCGCGGCCTTCTTCCCGTGCGGCAGCCGGATCGCCCGCACCCAGTCGGTGAACAGCAGCGACACGCCGTTCCACACGCCGAGCAGCGAGGTGAAGGTGACCGACAGGAAGCCGACGAGGAACAGGATCCGCACCGGCTCCCCGTAGAGGGCACCGAGCCGGTCGGCGAGGGTGAGCAGCCCGCTGTCGGACTCGGTGAGGTTCTCCCCGAGCAGGATCGTGGACCCGACGACGAGCATCGAGACCACGAAGATGCCGGTCATGATGTAGCCGGTCGCGTTGTCCAGCCGCATCATCGACAGCCACTTCGGGCCCTTCCAGCCCTTCGCGAACAGCCAGTAGCCGTAGGCGGCCATGGTGATCGTCCCGCCGACGCCGCCGATCAGGCCGAGCACGTAGACCGTGGACCCCTCGGGCAGCCGCGGGACGAGGCCGTTCGCCAGCGCGGGCAGGTCCGGGCCGACCAGGATCGCGACGAACACGACCGTCGCGAACTTGATCAGCACGAGCACCGTCATGAACTTCTCGAACGCGTGGTAGCGCTGCACCCACACCAGCGCCAGCCCGACGACGCCCGCGATCGCCGCCCACCCGCCGACCGGCAGCCCGCCGAACAGCGCGTTCAGCGGCAGCCCGACCGCCGACATCGCGGTGGCGCCGTAGACGAAGCCCCACACCACGATGTAGACGCCGAAGAAGCCGGTCGCCCAGTAGCCCAGCCGCCGCCAGCCGTCGAGCATGGTCGCGCCGGAGCCGAGGTGCCAGCGTCCGACGGCCTCGCCGAGCGCGAGCTTGACCAGGGTCCCGACGACGGCGGCCCACAGCAGCACCGTCCCGAACGACGCCCCCGCCACCATCGTCGCGACGAGGTCGCCCGCGCCGACGCCGGTCGCCGCGGCGAGCAGGCCCGGCCCGATCGAGCGGATCTTCCGCGCGCCGGTGGGGGGTTCGAGGAAGTCCGTCTGCGGACCGGGGGAGGCCATCGTCACAGTCTCCGATCACGGCGTCGTGGGAGGGATCGCGCGGGTTCGCCGAGCACGCTAGGCGAGCGGGGCGGTGCATTCCAGCGCGGAAGGGTCACGAACGGACGTATCGGACCCCCCGATCGCGGCGACGGGCTACGACACACGGCGCACCCCGCCGTTGCAGGCGGTGCACGCCCGGCGCACCATGAACGGGTACCGGGACCGGCCGATAGATTGGCCGCGGCGTCGGCCGGGTCACGGTCGCCGCACGCGCACGCACGGAGGGTGGGCATGGCGAACATCGACGAGATCCGGGCCGGGATCGGGCGGGCCAACCAGCAGGCCACCGAGAGCCTCGGCGCGCTGCGGCACGCCCGCCAGGCCATCGAGGAGGCCGGCGCCGCGTTCTCGCAGAACATCTACGGCACCGCCCAGAACGACGCCGACGACGCCCGCGCCCGCTTCGCCGCCGCGTCGGAGAAGATCGACGAGGTCGAGCAGGCCCTGCACATCGCCATGCAGTCCGCCGACGACGTCGCCTCGCGGCTCTGACCGCGCCCGCCCGCCCCTGATGGCCCGTCGCCCGAACCGTCGCGAGCGGATCCGGTCCGCCTTCGACGGGTTCCACCGGGCGGCGTCGCGGGCACTGGGTGCGGCGGAGGGCCGCCGCGACCGGGCCGCGGCCCGGCACGCCGAGGTCATGGCGGAGCTGTGGCTGCGCGAGACCGGGCACGACGCCGCGCGCCGCGACCCGGGGCTGGCCCGGGTGCTCGGCAACCCGCGGCTCGCCGGCGTCCTCGCCCGGGTCGCCGAGGACCGGGCGCACGTGTTCGACCGCTGGCAGGGCGACTCGCCCCGGACGCTGTCGGAGATCGTCGCCGACGCCACCCCCGGCGCCGCCGGGGACGCCCCGGCCGACTGGAAGCCGGTCGCGGGCGCCGTCGAGCCGACCGGTCCGGTCCCGGAGATGTGGGTGCTCGGCACCGGCTCGGTGGAGGGCGGTGCCCCGTTCCGGGTCGCGGTCCCGCTGCTCGACGGCGCGCACCTGCAGGTGGTGTCGACGCCGCGCTCCCGCGACCGGGCCGAGGCGATGGTCGAGCAGCTGGTCCTGCGCACCGTGCGGCACTTCCGGCCGGGCGCGGTGAACGTGCACGTCTGGGACGTCGGCCAGCTCGCAGGCGCCCTGCCCGGGCTGTACCCGCTGACCCGCACCGGGCTGCTGACCGTGCACGACCCGACCCGGCTGGGGCGGCTGCTGGACCAGCTCGCGGACCGGATCCGCCGGGTGCAGACCCGGGTGCTCGCCGACGGCGCCACCTCGCTGCGCGAGCTCGCCGACCGCACGGGGGAGCGGCCCGAGGCGTGGCTGGTGGCGGTGCTCGTCGGCAACGGCCGCGAGCTGCCCGAGGCCGAGCTGCGCCAGCTGCAGCGGGTGGCGCGCGGCGGTGTCGCGGCGGGGGTGCAGCTGGTGCTGCTCGACGTCCCGGCGGCGCTGCCGCGTCCGGTGGAGACCGTCGACTTCGGGGACCCGCCGGGCGTCGACCCGGCCGACGACCGGCTGCCGGTCCCGGTGCGGACCTCGATGACCGGGCCGCACGTGCTCGTCGAGCCGGACCCGCCGGTACCGGCCGACGACGTCACCGCGGTGTGCGAGGCGATCGCCGCCGGGCACGAGCAGTGGCGCGGACGGCTGGGCGCGTTCAAGGACATGCTGCCCCGGCGGCGCGGCGAGGGCCGCTCGCACGACGGGCTGAAGGTCGTCGTCGGGCACGAGGACGGCATCCCCGCCGAGCTGAGCCTCGACGACCATTCCCCGCACGCGCTCGTCGGCGGGCCCAGCGGGTCGGGCAAGACGAACCTGCTGCTGGCCTGGATCGCCGGTCTCGCCGCGCACTACGGCCCGGACGAGGTCGAGCTGTACCTGCTCGACTTCAAGGAGGGGGTGTCGTTCACCCCGTTCGCCCCGGACCCGGAGGGCCACCGCGCCGACCGGCTCCCGCAGGCCCGGCTGATCGGTGTCAACATCAACACCGACCGGGAGTTCGGGCTGGCGCTGCTGCGCCACCTGTCCGAGGTCATGCGCAGCCGCGCCGAGGCCGCCCGCCGGCACGGCGCGACCAAGCTGGCCGAGCTCCGGGTGGAGCGCCCCGACCTGCGGCTGCCGCGGATCGTCGCGGTCATCGACGAGTTCCAGTTCCTGTTCACCGGCCGCGACGCCGTCAGCGCCGAGGCGACCGCGCTGCTGGAGGACGTCGCCCGGCGCGGCCGCTCGCAGGGTGTGCACCTGGTCCTGGCCAGCCAGGACGTCTCCGGCATCGACGCGCTGTGGGGCCGCTCGGCGATCTTCGAGCAGTTCGTCCTGCGGATCGCGCTGCCCCGCGCGCGGCGGATCCTCGCCCAGGACAACGAGGCGGCGCTGGCGCTCCCGCGCTGGCACGCGATCGTCAACCACGACTCGGGCGTCGCGCACGGCAACCACGTGGTACGGCTGCCCGAGGCGGGCGGCCCGGTGGTCCGCGACGTCCAGGTCACCGCGTTCACCGACTTCCCCGACACCCCGGAGCCGGTCGTCTTCGACGGCGCCCGTGCCCCCTCCCACGACGCGCTGGCCGCCCGGCTGCCCGCCGACGGCGTGCCCCGCGCGCTGGTCGGGCAGTTCGTCGACGTGCACGGCAGCCCCGCGGCCGCCGAGTTGTCCGACGGCCCCGGCCGCAACCTCGGGGTGATCGGGCCCGACGCCCGCGTCGCGGTCCCGCTGCTGTGCTCGGCCGTCCGCTCGGTGGTGGTGTCGCTGCCCGACCCGGCCGGCGCGCAGGTCCTGCTCGTGCCGCTGGCCCCGGACGCGGCGGCCGCCGCGGGCGCGCTCGCCCCGGACCTGCCCGGCACGGTGGAGAAGGTGTCCGCCGACGGGTTCGCCGCCCGCGTCGCCGAGCTGGCGGCGACGGTCCGTGCCCGGGCCGCGTCGGGCGGCGGTGGGGGACACGCGTCGCTGCTGGTCGTGGTGTTCGGCGCCGACGCGGCGGAGTCGATGCTGGACCGCACCGGCACCGAGGACCTGCGGGCGCTGCTGCGCCACGGGCCCGGGGCCGGGGTGCACGTGCTGGGCTGGTGGCAGGGCGCGCAGCGGCTGAAGACGCTGCTGGCCCCGCCGGGTGCGGCGATCGACGACCTGGGGGCCTGGGTGGCGACCGGCGTGCAGGGCACCGACCTGGTGCCGCTGCTGGGCGGACAGCCGCTGGACTGGACGCCGACGCCGGGGCGCGCGCTGTTCCTCGACCGCTCCCGGCACGGCCGCCCGCAGCTGGTCATCCTGACCGACGCGGGCGGCGGCGGCCCGGACACCCTCGCCGGAGGTGGGATGTGAGTGCCGTCGAGCGCTACCGCGCGGTCGTGGCCGAGCTGGCCGGTGCCGTCGTCGACCTGCGGGAACGCGACGCCCGGCGGGCCGAGGAGCTGCGCCGCGAGCTGCGCGGCACCGAGCGGGAGCTGCGCGACGCCGCGGACCGGCTCACCCTGGCCCGCGGCATGTTCGAGCTGCGCTGGGAGGCGGCGTTGCAGCTGATGTGGTCGGCCGAGGAGCCGGGGCGTCCCCGGCCGCGACCCGACCTGCGGGCCGACCCCGACGAGCACGCCGCGCTGGAGGAGGCCGCCGACGAGGCCCTGCGCGAGCTGCGCTCCTCGGGCGACCGGCGGCTGTTCCGCCTGCGCCGCGACGACGACTGACCCCGCCCCGCACGCCGCACCCGCCCGGGCCGGACACGCCGAGATGCAGCCCCGGGCCGGCCACGCGGGTGGCGGGCAGCCCTGAGCTGCATCTCGACGGTCGTGCCGGGGGTCCGGGGCCGGTGGTCGCCGTCCGCCCCTCCCCGGCGTACCGCGTGTGCGGCACCGGATCGTGGGCGGGCGGTCAGCCCAGCGGGACGACGCCCAGCAGCAGCGCGACCCCGAGCATCACCAGCGAGCAGACCGCGGCCCGCCAGATCACCCTGCGGTGGTGGTCGGCCAGGTTGACCTTCGCGAGCGAGACGAGCAGCAGCAGCGCCGGGACCAGCGGGCTGGTCATGTGCACCGGCTGGCCGATGATCGACGCGCGGGCCATCTCCACCGGGGCGATGCCGTAGTGGCCCGCGGCCTCGGTGAGGATCGGCAGGATGCCGAAGTAGAACGCGTCGTTGGTGAGGAAGAACGTCAGCGGCATGCTCAGCACACCGGTGATCACCGCGAACCAGGAGCCGACCGACGGCGGCACGGCCGAGACGATCCCGTTCGCCATCGCCGTCACCATGCCGGTGCCCGACAGCACCCCGACCAGGACCGCGGCGGCGAACACCATGGACACGACACCGACGATCGAGGTGGCGTGCGAGGTCACCGCCCGGAGCTGGTCCTCGGGCTTCGGGAAGTTCACGACCAGGGCGATCGCGGCGGCCGCGACGAACACCAGCGACAGCGGCAGGACGTCCATGCCCAGCAGCACCAGCAGCGCGACGGTGAGCCCGAGGTTGAACCAGATCAGCTTCGGCCGCAGCGTCGGGCGGTTCGGGTCCAGCGTGCCCTCGAGGGCGGCGTCGTCGTCGGCGTCGTCGGCGTCGGAGGAGCCCCCGGCGGAGCCGGACGCCGGCCGGTCGGTGCCGTGCGTGCCGTCGGTGCCGGTGCCCCCGCCGACCAGGGCGGGCTCGCGCACCGCCATGATCTCGTCGGCGACGACCGACAGCGTGCGGCCCGAGGCGAGCAGCCGCCTGCGCTCGGAACGGCCCAGCTGCCAGGCCAGCAGCAGCACGGTGGCGATGCCGGCCACCATGCCCGGGACCATCGGGTTGAACAGCTCCGAGGGCGACACGTTCAGCACCGTCGCGGCGCGGATCGTGGGGCCGCCCCAGGGCAGGATGTTGAGCACGCCGTTCGCGAGGTTGGCGACGACGGTCAGCACCACCGGGCTCAGCCCGAGCCGCAGGTAGATCGGCAGCAGCGCGGACACCGTGATGATGAAGGTGGTCGAGCCGTCGCCGTCGAGGGAGACGACACCGGCGAGCACCGCGGTCAGCACGACCAGGCGCACCGGGTCGTTCTTCACCGTGCGCAGCACGAAGCGGATCAGCGGGTCGAACAGCCCGACGTCAATCATCGTGCCGAAGAAGATGATCGCGAAGAACAGCAGCACGGCCGTCGGCGCGAAGTCCTTGAACGCCGACGAGATCGAGTCGACGACGCCGTCCTCGCCCGGTTCGGACAGGCCGGTGCCGGTCGCCACGAGGGCGAAGGTCAGCGGGACGAGTACCAGCGCCAGCGTCGGCGCGAGCCGCTTCGCCAGGATCAGGTACATGAAGACCGCGATCATCGCGGACCCGAGAACGATGAGCATCGGTGCTCCTCCTCGACGGATGTGTCGAGGAGCAACGCTAGGTCCGGGCCCCGGCCCCGGTCCCGCTTGCGGACACAGCCCACGTAGTGGTCGCTGCGTGCCGTGTGGTCGTTGTGGTCACGGGGCGGCCGGGCGGCCGGCCGCCCCGTGACGGGCGGGTCAGTGGTCGATGCGGGTCGCGTCGTTCGCCCAGAACACCACGCGCCTGCCGACCCCGGTGATGATGAAGTGCAGGGTGATGCCGATCGCGGACAGCAGGACGAGCACCGCGAACGTCCGGGACACGTCGAGGGTGAAGTTCGTGGCCTGGATGGCGTAGCCCAGGCCCTCGGTCGACCCGACGAACTCGGCGACGATCGCGCCGGTCACCGCGAAGATGGCGGCGACGTCGAGCCCGGCCACGATGCTCGGGAGCGCGCTGGGGAACTGCAGCCTGCGGAAGACCTGTCCGCGGGTGGCGCCGAACGAGCGGAACATCGCGATCTGGTCGGGGTCGGTCGAGCACAGCCCGTGGATCGCGTTGACCAGAAGCGGGAAGAAGGCCAGCAGCGCGGTCGTGACGACCTTGGAGGTCATCCCGGTCCCGAACCAGATCAGCAGGACCGGCGCGATGGCGACCTTCGGGATGGTCTGGGTCGCGACGACCAGCGGGAAGACCGCCTTGTCGACCAGCCGCGACTGGGTGACCAGGAACGCCACCGACAGCGCGGCGACGACGGCCAGCAGGAAGCCCAGCAGGATCTCCTGCAGCGTGACCCACGCGTGCGGGAGCAGGGAGCCGTCGGTCAGCCCGACCCACAGCGACCGCGCCACCGTCGAGGGGGCGGGGACGATCAGCGCCGAGACGTCGAAGACGACCACGGCGGCCTCCCACACCGCCAGGAGCAGGACGGCGAGCCCGGACGCGAGCAGCCAGCCGGGTTGGTCGACCAGCCGCCGGCGGGGCGGCCGGGCGGTGGCGGGGGGCGTCCGGACGGAGGTGCTGCGGTCCGGCGTCGTCGTCATGTCTGTCTCCGTGGTGGGGCGGGGCGGGCGCTCAGTGGGCACTGTGCTCGGAGTTGAGGAGCCTGCGGATCCGGGTCACGTAGCTCCCGAACTCGGGGGTGTTGATCGTCTCGAGGACCCGCGGGCGGGGCAGGTCGATGTCGATGACCTCGGCGATCCGGCCGGGACGGGCGGTCATGACCACCACCCGGTCGGACAGCAGGACGGACTCGGGGACGCTGTGGGTGACGAACAGGACCGTCTTGCGGTCCCGTTCCCAGATCTCGAGCAGGTCCATCCCGAGCTGGTCGCGGGTGAGCGCGTCCAGTGCGCCGAACGGCTCGTCCATCATCAGGATCTGCGGGTCGTGCACCAGGGCGCGCCCGATGCCGACCCGCTGCTGCATCCCGCCGGAGAGCTCGTTGGGGTACTTGTCGGCGAAGTCGGACAGGCCCAGCTTGGCCAGCATCTCGTCGGCGATCCGGTCCGACCCCTCGGCCGGGGCGCCGTTGAGGTCGTGGGACAGCAGCAGGTTCTGCCGCACGGTCCGCCAGGGCAGCAGCAACGCCTGCTGGAAGACCATGCCGAGACGGTGCCGGCCCGGGAGCAGCTCGCCGCCGAAGCTCAGCGAGCCGTGGGTCAGGCGGGTCTGCCCCATGATGATCTTCAGGAGGGTGCTCTTGCCGCAGCCGCTCGGGCCCACGATGGACAGGAACTGTCCCTGCGGGACGGCGAGGTCGACGTCGTCGAGGGCGACGACCTCGCCACCCCGCTTGCTGGTGTAGCTCTTGTGCACGCCGGTCAGTGCG
This sequence comes from Pseudonocardia sp. ICBG162, assembly GCF_020496225.1. NCBI lineage: Bacteria > Bacillati > Actinomycetota > Actinomycetes > Pseudonocardiales > Pseudonocardiaceae > Pseudonocardia > Pseudonocardia sp. ICBG162. Next base: position 311,109 of record NZ_JAHLJD010000031.1, on the reverse strand, counting down.
ACGGCGTCGGTCGTGGCCAGAGTCATGGGGGCACTCCTCTGTGCACGGTTCGGGGGAGAGGGCCGGGTCAGGCGGTGCCGGACTCCGGCCCGGCGGCGGCGTCGGGCACCGGCAGCGGCCACGTCCCGCCCATCAGGTCCGTCAGGCGCATCGCCGCGGCGGTGAGCAGGGACTCCTCGCGGGCCGCGGACCCCGGCGCCAGCGCGGTGGCGGTGCCGATCACCGCGATCGTGGCGGCCAGTCCCCGGGCGCCGAACACCGGCGCGGCCAGGATGCGGACACCCGCGGAGGTCGTGGTGCTGCCGATCCCGCTGGCCCGCACCTGCTCGGCCCGCTCGTTGAGGTCCTCGCGCTGGGCACCGGGGACGGTCCCGAGCAGACGCTCGATGGCGAAGCGGTCCGGGTGGAAGGCCAGGAAGACCTGGGTCTGTGCGGCGTCGCTGGCGAGCTGGTGACCGACGCGGACGGTGACGGCCGCGCCCCAGGTGACGTGCTGCTCGACGTGGACGACGACGGGACCACCCGCACCCCACAGGGCCATCGCGACGGTGAGGTGGGCGTCGGCCGACAGGTCGCGCATCACCGGGGGTGCGATCTCGGTGACCTGCTGGCGGCCCAGGGCGAAGGCCCCGAGCTGGTAGAGCAGCCGGGACGGCTGAAACGAGGCCTGCTGGTCCGGGCAGCGTTCCAGCAGCTCGGCCGCCACCAGCGACATGAAGTAGCGGTTGGTCGTGGTCCGGTTCAGCCCGAGCAGCGTCGCCCCCTGCGCGACCGTCAGGGTGGGCCGGGACGGGCCGAAGAGCGCCAGGATCTGCGCGGTACGGGCGACGGCCTGGATGTCGCCGGTCGACCGGGAGCCGACGTCCGGGAGGGGAACCGTGTCGCCGCTCATACGCCGTGGCCTCCAGGTAATCGTATAGCGATCTGCGTGTTGCGAGGATAGGGCGCGACAAGGGCCGCGCACAAGCATCAATCGGATCTGTAGTCGATCCGTCGCAGACAGCGCAGTCTTGACATGTCGGGATGCGAACTTATAGTTCGGGATGCGGTCATCCGGTGCGACGCGAGTCGGGGCGTTCGAGAGCCACGCGTGGTGCCCGCCCCTCCACGGACACCTCCCACGAAGGCAGGCATCTGATGAACAGCAGCACTCTGCTGCGCCGCCTCGGCGTCGTCGCCACCGCCGCGGCCCTGGTCGCCGGGCTCGGCGCCTGCGGCTCCTCCGCCGACCCGGGCTCGGGGAACACGCTCAACGTCGTGGTCACCACGGCCGCCTGGAGCGTGGAGACCGGCTCGATCACCCTCGCCGACCGGCTCGGCTTCCTCCGCGAGGAGGGCGTCCAGGCGACCTTCAGCACCGCGAAGTCCGGGACCGAGGCCGCCCAGCAGATCATCGGCGGGAACGCCGACGTCGCCGTCGCCACCCCCGAGCCGGTCATGATCGCGGCCCAGCAGGGCACCGACCTGCAGTACTTCATGCCCTTCTACGGCCACGTCATCTACGGCCTGGCCGCGGTGCCCGGAAGCGGCATCGCCTCGGTGGCCGACCTGCGGGGCAAGCGGGTCGGCGTCACCAACGCGAACAGCACCGGGGCGACCCTGCTGCGCACCGCGCTGAAGGCCGAGGGCATGAGCGAGAAGGACGTGACGATCGTGCCGATCGGCGTCGGCGCCCAGCAGGTCACGGCGGTGCGGGGCGGCGACGTCGACGCGCTCGCCATGTACGACACCCTCTACACCAGCCTGCGCTCGCAGGGCATCGCGGTCACCGACATCCCGGTCCCCGGGCTGGACCAGCTCTTCGGCGGTGGGCTGCTCGCCCAGAAGTCCGCGCTCGCCGAGAACCCCGAGGCCTACGCGAAGCTCGGCCGGGCCGTCGCCAAGGCGCTGGCCTGGAGCCGGCAGCACCCCGAGGACGCCGTGCGCGCCGTCTGGGACTCCAAGCCGGAGACCCGCCCAGGCCCCGGCCAGGACGAGCAGAAGGCCCTGGAGGACGGCGTCGCGATGATCGAGACCCGGCTCGGCGCCCTCATCCCGGACCCGCAGAGCACCTCGTGGACCGAGATCGACCCGGCGGCGGTCGACCGCTTCGCCGACTGGGCGCTCGGTGCCGGACTGATCACCGGGAAGCCGCCGGTCGAGGACGTCCTCGACTCGGGCGCCGGTGCGGCCATCGGCGACTTCACCCCGTCCGAGGTCACGCCGTCCGCGGGGTCCTGACCACCCCGCCCCGCTCCATCCGCCTCCCACGACCCGTGCCGCCACCGCGGCACGCAGGAAGGACACCGCTCCCATGTCCGACGCCGTCCTCGCCGCGCTGCGCGGCCTGATCGACATGCACGTCCACTCGGGCCCCAGCCCCTACCCGCGGCGGTTCCTGCACTACGAGGCCGCGCAGGACGGCTGGGACCGGCTCGGGATGCGGGCGATGGTGGTCAAGTCGCACCACCACAACACCGTGATGGACGTGCTCGCGCAGGCCAACCAGCTGGCGTCGATCCCGACCGAGGTGTTCGGCGGGATCGCGCTGAACAGCCCGGTCGGCGGCGTCAACCCGCACGCCGTGCGGCTGTCGCTGTCGATGGGCGGCAAGGTCGTGTGGTTCCCGACCATCAGCTCGGGCCGGCACATCGACTGCCACCCCGAGGGCGGCCACTTCCCGACCTCGACCGTGCACACCACGATCGAGCGGATCGACGTGGTCGGGCCCGACGGCGGGCTGACCGCCGAGGCCCGCGAGGTCGTCGGGATCGTCCGGGAGGCCGGTGCGGTGCTCAACGCCGGGCACATGTACCCCGACCAGATCCGGGTGCTGTTCACCGAGGCCCGGGCGGCCGGGATGGACAAGCTCGTGATCAGCCACCCGAACTTCGTGATCGGTGCCGAGCCCGAGACCTGCGAGGAGTTCGTCGGGCTCGGCGCCTACGTCGAGCACGAGGTCGGGATGTACAACCCGCACCGGGAGAACCGGCACTTCGAGCCGGAGACGCTGTTCGAGTGGATCTCCCGGATCGGTCCGGAGCACACCGTGCTGGCCTCGGACGCCGGCCAGCGCGGCAACCCCGCCCCGGTGGACGCGTGGCTGGGCACCTGCGAGGCGCTGCTCGACCTCGGTCTGGACGAGAAGGACCTGCGCCGGATGGTCGTCGACAACCCCGCCCACCTGCTCGGCATCGCCGAGTAGACGCGTCGCCGACCGCACAGGAGGACTCCCGTGACCACCGACCTCACCCCCACCACCGACCCGCGCCGCACCCTCGCGTCCCAGGCCGCCGGGATCGACCGGACCCGGCCCATCGCCGCCGCCCAGTACCTCGACTTCACCGTGCTCCCCGCGACCACGACCGACGCGGGGGACACCTGGACGACGCGGGGCCAGAACGCCGTGGTGCACCACGTCGCCGCCCGCAGGCCCGGCACGGTCGTCGACACCACCTTCTCCTCGGAGACGGTCCTGATCCTCACCGACACCGCGGCGGCCGCCGACGTCACCTGGGAGGGCGCCAGCACCGCGCTCGCCGGGCACGGCGTCGCGGTTCTGCCGCCCGGCGCCGTGCGGATCGACAACACCGGCACCGCCGACCTGACCCTGCTGGTCCGCAGCGACGAGCCGGGCTGGGCCGGGCGCGCGAGCAACGCCGCCGCGTTCGCCGAGCCGTCGCCCCGGGTCGCACCGGCCGAGCCGTGGCCGGCCCCGCCCGGGCCGGAGCGGGTGCGGTTCTACCGGGCCGAGGACCACCCGCTCGAGCAGGGGAGGTTCGGACGGATCTTCCGCAGCCGCTCGTTCATGGTCAACCTGCTGGCCGCGCACGACGGGCCGCGCCCGGCCGACACGCTCTCCCCGCACCACCACGACGACTTCGAGCAGTACTCGCTGGCGACCCACGGCCACTACACCCACCACATCCGCACGCCGTGGGTCACCGACCGCAACCACTGGCGCGAGGACGAGCACGTCGGCGTCGGCAGCCCCTCGCTGACGGTCATCCCGCCGCCCACCGTGCACACCTCCGAGGCCGACGGCCCGGGGGAGAACCGGCTGATCGACATCTTCTGCCCGCCGCGCGCCGACTTCTCCGCCAAGCCCGGCTGGGTGCGCAACGCCGAGGACTTCCCGGCGTGACCGGCACCGGGCCGGTGTCGCCGCGGGCGGTGCTGCGGCCGGGGGCCCGCGCGCTCGGGACCTGGCTGAAGCTGGCCGCGCCGGAACCGGTGGAGATCGTCGCCGGGGCCGGGTTCGACTTCGTCGTCGTCGACCTGGAGCACGCCCCGATCGGGATCGAGACGGCCGCCTGGCTGCTGTCCTCGGCGCGGGCGCACGGGCTGGTCCCGTTCGTCCGGATCCCGGACCACCGGCCGTCGACGGTGCAGCTGATGCTCGACGCCGGTGCCTGCGGGCTGTTCGTCCCACGGGTGGACTCCCTCGCCCAGGCCGAGGCGGTGGCCCGGGCGTTCTCCTTCCCCCCGGAGGGCACCCGCGGGTCCGGGGGGACCAGCCGGGCCGGGCACTGGGGCCGGCGCCCGACGCCGGACTACCTCGGCTTCGGCCGGGACGAGGCGATGCTGATCGTCCAGCTGGAGGCCGAGTCCGGGATCGCCGACGCGGAGCGGATCGCGGCGCTCCCGGCCGTCGCCGGGCTGTTCGTCGGCGCCGCGGACCTCGCGCTGTCGACGGGATCCACGCCGTCGTCGGACGACGTGCTCGCCCACATCGGGACGGCCCGCGCGGCCGCGCACGGCGCCGGGAAGGTGTTCGGGCTGGCCTACGGCGCGGCGCCGGCGGCGATCCGCACGGCGTTCGACCACGGCACGGACTTCGTCGTGGGCGGCAACGACGCGAGCCTGCTCGCGAGCGCCGCCGCCGACCTGGTGGCCGGGGTCCGGGAGACGGCATGACGGCGTCTCCGTCGATGTCCCCGTCGATGACCCTGGGGCTGGCCCTCGACCTCGGGTCCGAGCCCGCGATGGGGCCGGTCGCCGCGCAGCTGCGCCGCGCCCGGCCGCTGCTGGAGACCGCCGAGCGGGCGGGCTTCGACTCGGTGTGGCTCGGCGAGAGCTTCCACGCCCGGCCGGAGCCGTTCCACCTGCCCTCGGCGCTGCTCGTGCTGGCGCACCTGGCCCCGCTGACGACCCTGGGCCTCGGCACCGGGGTGCTGCTGGTGCGCGCGCAGGACCCGGACCGGCTCGCGACCGAGGCCGCGCTGCTCGACCAGCTCAGCGAGGGACGGCTGGTGCTCGGCCTCGGGCTCGGGCCGCCCCCGCTGCGCGGGAGGTTCGGGGGGCCGGACCGCGCCGGCGGCGCGCTGCTGGACACCGTGCTGGCCGGGATGCGCGAGCGGTGGCGCGACGGCGGCGGCGCCGTCCCCCCGCCGTGGCGGGCCGGTGGGCCGCCGGTCCTCGTCGGCGGGTCCGGCGCCGCCGCGGTGCACCGCGCGGTGTCGGCCGCCGACGGCTACTACGCCGCCACCAACTACTCCGACCGGGTCCTGGCCCGGCAGGCCTCGGCCTACCGGGACGCCGGCGGCACCGGCACCGTCGCGGCCAACCGCATCTGCGTCGTCGACACCGACGGCGACCGGGCCCGCGACCACGCCGCGCAGCACCTCGGCGGGCTGCGGGACTACTACCGCTCCCGCGGGCTGTGGGACGTGGGCCGGGCCGACGGTGATCCCGACCCGGTGCTCGTCGGCACCCCGGACGAGGTCCTCTCCCGGCTCCGTGACCACCGGCGGGCCGGCGTCTCCCAGATCCAGGTGCGGGTCGCGCCGCACCCGATGCCGGCCGAGGTGGCCCGCCGCACCGTCGCACTGCTCGGCGAGCACGTCCTACCCCGGCTGGGAGCGCTCCCGGCCGGATCACGAGAACACGACAGGAGCACGTCATGAGCCAGGAGGTCCGCGGCGTCGTCGCCCTCGACCTGGGCAAGCCGGTCACCGTGGAGACCGTCGTGGTGCCCGACCCCGGACCCGACGAGGCCGTGGTCCGCGTGCAGGCCTGCGGGGTCTGCCAGACCGACGTGCACTTCCGCGACGGCGGCATCCCCGGCCGCTTCCCGATCCTGCTCGGCCACGAGGCCGCCGGCGTCGTCGAGTCGGTGGGCGAGGGCGTCACCGACGTCGCCCCGGGCGACTTCGTGATCCTCAACTGGCGCGCGGTCTGCGGTGCCTGCCGGTCCTGCCGGGACGCCGAGCCGTGGTCCTGCACGGCGCCGCGCACCGCGAGCACCCCGATGACGCTGACCGACGGGACGCCGCTGGGCACCGCGATGGGGATCGGGGCCTTCGCCGAGAAGATCCTCGTCCACGCCGGGCAGTGCACGAAGGTCGACCCGCGGATCAGCCCGCAGGTCGCCGGGCTCATCGGCTGCGGGGTGACGACCGGGTTCGGTGCCGCGGTCACCACCGGTGGCGTCCGGCCCGGACACACGGTCGCCGTGATCGGGTGCGGGGGCGTCGGCGACGCCGCCATCGCCGGTGCCCGGACGGCCGGTGCGACCACCGTCATCGGGATCGACACCGACCCGCGGAAGCTGGAGTGGGCGACCGGGTTCGGGGCCGACCACACCGTCGACGCCCGGGACACCGACGTCGTCGAGCGCGTCCGCGAGCTCACCGGCGGGGCCGGGGCCGACGTCGTCATCGACGCGGTCGGGCTGCCGCAGACGTGGAAGCAGGCCTTCTACGCGCGCCGCCCCTCCGGCACGCTCGTCCTGGTCGGGGTGCCGCACCCCGACGCGACCGTCCCCGACCTCCCGCTGATCGACTTCTTCCGCCGGGACGGCGCGATCCGGTCCAGCCGGTACGGCGAGTGCCTGCCGTCGCGGGACTTCCCGCGGCTGGTCGAGCTGCACCTCGGTGGACGCCTGCCGCTGCAGGACATGGTCACCGAGGAGATCGGCATCGACGACGTGGAGACCGCCTTCGCCCGGATGCGCGACGGCGAGGTCATCCGCTCCGTCGTCGTGTTCTGACCCCCGGCCCGCCGCGGGGCCGGTGAGTCCCCTCCCGGCCCCGCGGCGTCACTCGTCGTCGGCGTCGTCGCGCGCGAGGAAGCTCGACAGCCGCTCGACGGCCGTCTCGAACTGCGGGTTCGCGTCGACGAAGGCGCGGAGCCGGTCGGCCAGCCACTCGACGCTGACCTGCTCGTCGCCGCGCCGGTCGACGAGCTCCTCGATGCCGCGGTCGGTGAAGTACATGCCGGCGAGGATACGGCGGCCGCCGCTTGACCCGGACGCGACGGCATCGTTTCCGATGGTCTCCCACCGCCTCGTGAGGAGATCCCATGTCCACCGCGCCGTCCGCCGCGACCGTCGCCCCGACCCCGGTGAGTGACCGTGCGCTCGCCCCCGACCTCGCCCGGGGCGCGATGCTGCTGCTGATCGCACTGGCCCACGCGCCCTGGTTCGCCTACACCTCCGAGCTGGGGGCCACGCTGCTGCACGCCGCGGACGGCGGGCTCGCCGACCGGATCGCCCAGGTCGTGACCATCACCGCCGTCGACGGCCGCGCCTGGACACTGTTCGGGTTCCTGTTCGCCTACGGCATCGGGCAGCTGTACGCCCGCCGGATCGCCGGCGGCGGCACCGACGCGCAGGCGCGGCGGCTGCTGCGCACCCGGCACTGGTGGCTGCTCGCCCTCGGCCTGCTGCACGCGGCCCTGCTGTGGCAGGGCGACATCCTCGGCACCTACGGCGTCCTGGGCCTGGTGCTGGTGCCGCTGTTCCTGCACCGCAGCGACCGCACCCTGCGGATCGGGGCCGGGGTCCTGGTCGGTCTCGCCGTGGCCGTCCCCGCGGTGACGGGCGTGCTGGCGCAGTTCACCGGGGGCACGACGCCGACGTCCGCCGCGCAGCAGCTCGCCCTCGCCACCCCGGACTGGTTCGCGACGCTGCCGCTGCGGCTCGCGCTGTGGGTGTCGGCGATCCCCGGGGCGTTCGTGACGCTGGTGATGCCCGCCGCGGTGCTGCTCGGGCTGCTCGCCGCGCGGCACCGCGTGCTGGAGGAGCCGGGCGCGCACCTGCCCCTGCTGCGCCGCACCGCCGTCGTCGGCATCGCCGTCGGCTGGTCGGCCGGGCTGGCCCAGGCCCTCGTGCACATCGGCGTCATCGCGCTGCCGGACCCGGGTGCGTTCGCCGGCCTGCACATCGCCACCGGGATCTTCGCCGCGCTCGGCTACGCGGCGGTGTTCGGCCTCGTCGCGCACCGGCTCGGCACCCGTCCGACGGCGCCGCTGCCGGTCCGGGCCCTGGTCGCGCTCGGCCGTCGCTCGCTGAGCGGCTACCTGGCGCAGTCGCTGCTGTTCGTGCCACTGCTCACCGCCTGGGGCCTCGGGCTGGGCGCGCACCTGTCGGGCTGGTCGGCGTCGCTGGTCGCGGTCGGGGTGTGGCTGCTGACCGTCGTCGTCGCGTACCGGCTCGACCGGGCCGGCGTGCGGGGTCCCGCCGAGACGCTGCTCCGCCGCCTGACCTACGGGCCGGCGCCGCGGAGCGCTCGGTAGCGTCGACGGACCGCCGCGCCCGCGGCCCCGCCGTCCCCCCGATCCGGAGTTCTCATGGCACTCACCCCTCCCGTGGCCCGCACCCTGCACGACGTCGGCCTGGCCGCCTGGTTCGGCGGCTCGCTGATGGGCGTCACCGGCCTCAACGGCGCGCTGGACGCGGTCGGCGACCCGGCCGAGCGCGAACGGCTCGCCGGCGCGGGCTGGGGCGGGTGGGGCCGGATCGGCACCGCCGCGACGGCGGCGCACCTGCTGGGCGGGGCGGGCCTGCTGGCGCGCGACGCGGTCCGCCGGCGCGAGCCGGGCGTCGCGGCCGCGGCGGCGACCCGGACCGCGCTGACCGGTGCCGCGCTCGCCGCGAGCGCCTGGGCCGGGGCGCTGGGCCGCCGCGCCGCGACGCCGGATGGCCCGGACGCCGCGCTGCGCCGCCGGATCCGGGTGGCGGAGTGGGCCGTGCCGGTCGTGACCGGCGCCGCGGTCGTCGCCGGGGCGCTGCGCCGCTCCTGACCCCCGGGACACGGACGGCCCGGCCGGGGAGATCCCCGACCGGGCCGTCGTCGTGCGTGGTGTTATCCGGCGAACGCCTTGTCGATCAGCTCGGCCTGCTCGACCTCGTGCACCTTCGACGAGCCGGCGGCCGGGGCCGCCATCCGACGCCGGGACACCCGGGTGAAGCTGCCCTGCAGCTGGGGCAGCTTCTGCGGCAGCTCCAGGCCGTAGTACGGCCACGAGCCCTGGTTGGCCGGCTCCTCCTGGACCCAGCGGACGTCACCGGCGGCCTCGGGGTAGCGCTCGAGGACGGCGGCGATCTCCTCGGCCGGCATCGGGTAGAGCCGCTCGACGCGGACCAGCGCGGCCTCGTCCACGCCTGCGTCGCCGTTCTTGCGGCGCTTGTCGCGGGCCGCGGCCAGCTCCCAGTAGATCTTGCCGGAGCAGAACAGCACCCGCTTCACACCGGAGACGCGCTCGCCCTTGCCGGCGTGCTCCGGGTCGTCGATGACCGGGCGGAACCGGCCCTCGGTGAAGTCGGACAGCGGGCTGACGACCTGCTTGGCACGCAGCATCCACTTCGGCGTGAACACCACCAGCGGCCGGCGCACCCCGTCGAGGGTGTGCTGACGCAGCAGGTGGAAGTAGTTCGCCGGGTCCGACGGCAGCGCGACGGTCATCGAGCCCTCGGCGCACAGCTGCAGGAAGCGCTCGATGCGCCCGGAGCTGTGGTCGGGGCCCTGGCCCTCCAGGCCGTGCGGCAGCAGCAGCGCGACGTCGGAGAGCTGGCCCCACTTGGCCTCGCCGGAGGAGATGAACTCGTCGATGATCGACTGGGCGCCGTTGACGAAGTCGCCGAACTGGCCCTCCCACATGACGAGCGCGTCGGAGTTGGCGACGGAGTAGCCGTACTCGAAGCCGACCGCGGCGAACTCCGAGAGCGCCGAGTCGTAGGGCAGGAACCGGCCCTGCCCCTCGGCCAGGTTGCGCAGCGGGAAGTACTCCGCACCGGTGTGCCGGTCGATCAGGACCGAGTGCCGCTGCACGAAGGTGCCGCGACGCGAGTCCTGACCGGACAGTCGGACCAGCCGACCGTCCATCGCCAGCGAGCCGATGGCGAGCAGCTCGGCGAAGGCCCAGTCGACGTCGCCCTCGCGGGACATCTTCTCGCGCTTGCGCAGCACGGGCTCGACCCGCTTGTGCACGGCGAACCCCTCGGGGAGGTTGGCGTGCACGTCGCCGATCCGGTGGACGACCTCGAGGGGGACCGAGGTGTCGAGGTCGGACGGGACGAGCTGCTCGGACTCGATCGACGGCGAGATCACCGGCGGGGTCCTCTCGAGCTCGCGCACCTCGTTGAAGACGTGCTCGAGCTGGTTGGAGAAGTCCTTGAGCGCCTGCTCGGCCTCCTCCATGGTGATGTCACCACGGCCGATCAGCGACTCGGTGTAGATCTTCCGGACGCTGCGCTTGGCGTCGATGATGTCGTACATCGACGGCTGGGTCATCGAGGGGTCGTCGCCCTCGTTGTGGCCCCGGCGCCGGTAGCAGATCATGTCGATCACGACGTCGTTGTTCCAGCGCTGGCGGTACTCGACGGCCAGCTTGGCGACCCAGACGCAGGCCTCCGGGTCGTCGCCGTTCACGTGGAAGACCGGCGCGCCGATCATCTTCGCGACGTCGGTGCAGTACTGCGAGGAGCGCGAGTGCTCCGGCGCGGTGGTGAACCCGACCTGGTTGTTGACGACGACGTGCACGGTGCCGCCGGTGCGGTACCCGCGCAGCAGCGCGAGGTTCAGCGTCTCGGCGACGACACCCTGGCCGGCGAACGCCGCGTCGCCGTGCATGAGCACCGGCAGCACGGTGAAGCCGCCGTCGCCCTTGTCGAGCAGGTCCTGCTTGGCGCGGACGATGCCCTCCAGCACCGGGTCCACGGCCTCCAGGTGCGACGGGTTCGCGGTCAGCGAGACCGCGGTCTCGCCGTCGCCGAACATCCGGAAGTACTTGCCCTCGGCGCCGAGGTGGTACTTCACGTCGCCGGAGCCGTGCGCCTGGCCCGGGTCGAGGTTGCCCTCGAACTCGCGGAAGATCTGGCTGATCGGCTTGCCGACGATGTTGGCCAGCACGTTGAGCCGGCCACGGTGCGGCATGCCGATGACGACCTCGTCGAGCTCGCGCTCGGCGGCCTTGTCCAGCACGGCGTCGAGCAGCGGGATGACGGTCTCGCCGCCCTCCAGCGAGAACCGCTTCTGCCCGACGTACTTGGTCTGCAGGAAGGTCTCGAAGGCCTCGGCCGCGTTCAGCCGGGACAGGATGTACTTCTGCTCCGAGGAGTCCGGCTTGACGTGCGAGACCTCGATGCGCTCCTCGAGCCACTTGCGCTGCTCGGGGTCGGCGATGTGCATGTACTCCGTGCCGATGGTGCGGCAGTAGGAGTTGCGCAGCAGGCCGAGCACGTCGCGCAGCTTCATGTGGCTCTGGCCGCCGAACCCACCGACCGCGAAGTCGCGGTCGAGGTCCCACAGGGTCAGGCCGTGGCTGAGGACGTCGAGGTCGGGGTGCCGGCGCTGGCGGTAGTTCAGCGGGTCCGTGTCGGCCATCAGGTGGCCGCGGGTCCGGTAGGACTCGATCAGCTCCAGCACACGGGCGGTCTTGTCGACCTCGCCCTCGGGGAAGTCCTGCACCCAGCGGACCGGCTCGTACGGCACCCGCAGCGAGGCGAAGATGTCGTCGTAGAAGCCGTCCTCACCGAGGAGCAGCTGGTGGATCCGGCGCAGGAAGTCGCCGGACTCGGCGCCCTGGATGATCCGGTGGTCGTAGGTCGAGGTCAGCGTGATGATCTTGGAGATGCCGAGCTCGACGAGGCGCTCCTCGGAGGCGCCCTGGAACGCGGCCGGGTACTCCATCGCGCCGACGCCGACGATCGCACCCTGGCCCACGGTCAGCCGCGGCACCGAGTGGTTGGTGCCGAGCGTGCCCGGGTTGGTGAGGCTGATCGTGGTGCCGGAGAAGTCCTCGGCGGTCAGCTTGCCCTCGCGGGCCTTGCGGACCATGCCCTCGTAGGACTGCCAGAACTGCGCGAACGACAGGTTCTCGCAGCCCTTGATCGACACGACGATCAGCGTGCGGCTGCCGTCCTTGCCCGCCATGTCCATGGCCAGGCCGAGGTTCACGTGCTCCGGCGTCGCGACCGAGGCCTTGCCGTCGGTCTCGACGAAGTGCCGGTTCAGGTTCGGGAAGTCGGCCAGGGCCCGGACCAGCGCGTAGCCGATCAGGTGCGTGAACGACAGCTTCCCGCCGCGGGTCCGCTTGAGGTGGTTGTTGATGACGATGCGGTTGTCGGCCAGCAGCTTGGCCGGGACCGCACGGACGCTGGTCGCGGTCGGCAGCGTGAGGGACGACGTCATGTTCTTGGCGATGGCGTTCGCGGCACCGCGCAGCGGGGTGGTGGTCGCGCCACCCCCGTCCTGCGCCGGCTTCGCGGCCTTGGATCCGCTGCCCGCGGCGGGCTTGGCCGGTGTCCCGTTCGACGACGACGCCGGGGCCGGTGCGCTCGCGGTGCGCAGGCGCTCCTCGGCGGGCGGCGGCTCGGCCTTCGGGGTGACCGGCGGCGGGACGTCGCGGGAGGTGGCGGTGCCCTTGCCGCCGGCCTTCCCGCCGTTCGTCACGGCCTTCTGGGCCGGGGCGTCGCCGGAGCCGGCCGCGCCGGTCTCCGTGCCGCTCCCGCTGCCCTGGTCGTCCTCGGTGGCCGCGCCGCGGGTGACCCCACCCGAGGAGGCCGCCGGGGCGGACCCGTTGCCGGAGGAGGTGTCGGCCGGCTCCTCGGTCCCGACGGACGACGAGGAGGTCTGCTCACCGTCCTTGCCGTAGTCGGCGAAGAACTCGTGCCAGGCCGGGTCCACGGCCGACGGGTCCTCCTGGAAGCGCTGGTACATCTCCTCGACGAGCCACTCGTTCGGACCGAAGTCGCTCGCCTGATGGGAGGTACTGCTCGATGACACTCTGCGTCAACCGCCTTGATAGCTGCTCGATTTGTCGCGACCGGCTACCAGGTTAGTCCCCTCGACGCGAGACCGGGCAGTGTGCCGGGTCCCACTTCGTGATCGTTTCGTGATCGACCGCACGCGGACGGCGAGCGGCACGATTCAGAAGCCGGGCGGGGACCCGAGGACGCCGACGACCGCGGTCTGCGTCGCCGTCTCGGCGACGACCGTCCCGACCGGCGGGCCGACGCGGGCCGGGCGGCGGACGGTGTCGCGCTCGCCGGCGTACTGCCCGTCTACGGGGGAGATCAGCAGCTCGGTGCGGACCGGCCCGTCGTCGTGGACGAGGGTGGGGTGCCGCTCGCCGTCGAGGTTGTCGGTCTCGCCGAGGGAGACGGCCGGCATCCGGCGCAGCGCGGCGTAGAGCACCGCGCGCAGCTCGGCGGGGACCCGGCAGGTCCGCAGCGCGTCGACCGCGCTGGGGAACGGGCCGGTGTAGCCGCGGCCGGGCGGGCTGTCGGCGATCAGCCGGTCCAGCATCGCGGCCGGGTCGCGGGGCAGGCCCGCGAGGAACGCCTCGGTCGGGTTGGCCCACGAGCCGACCTTGGCGGCGGGCCGGTGGCCGTGGAGCGCGGCGTAGAAGTCGCCGTGCGGGGCGCGGAAGCGGCCGGTGGGCCACTGGTCGGCGATGTCGAAGCCGTCCTCGATCGCGGCCGCGCCGTCGCCGCTGAGCCAGTGCACGCGGCCGGTCAGCTCGCGGTCGAGCAGCCAGTCCTGGGCCGGGTCGAGCGGGGTCCACTGCTGGAGCAGGTGCTCGCTGTAGTGGACGCAGAGCTCGTCGCGGGCGAAGCAGGTCCCCATCCACCAGGCGTGGGTCGCCGTGTGCCGGTACTGCCCGGGGGAGATCGGCTCGTCGGAGGTCCGGATGGCGAGCTCCAGCAAGTCGGGCTCCTCGTCATGTCGCGAGTCCTGTCGCGGGTGCCCCGGCAGGGGTTGCCCGGGGCGCCGTGAACCGTGGATGACGTCACACATTCTCTACGCCCCGCCTACGAGCCGTGACGCGACCCCCCGGTACTGGGCCGAACGGCGCAATGCCGCAGGTTCCCTCGTCGGGGGGTGGCGTGGTGCTCACGCGGCCGCGCCGCGGCCGGACAGCCGGAACCCGCGGTAGCCGTCGGCGGCGACGTCGGCGCAGGTCGCGGCGTAGCGGGCGAACCCGCCGGCGTAGGGCATGAACACGCTCGGCTTGCCCGGCACGTTCGCGCCCAGGTACCAGGACGACGCGGCCCGCGGCAGCAGCGTCGCGTCGGCGGCGGCCCGGTTGTGCTCGCCCCAGTCGCGCTCGGCGACCGGGTCGGCCTCGATCCGGTCCCGGCCGGTCGCGCGCAGGTGCGCCAGGCAGCCGGCGATCCAGTCGACGTGCTGCTCGATCGAGGTCGGCATGTTCGTGAGCACCGACGGGCTGAACGGCCCGGTGACGGTGAACAGGTTCGGGAAGCCGGACACGGCCAGCCCCAGGTAGGTCCGGGGGCCCGCGCGCCAGGCGTCGCTCAGCGCCGTGCCGTCCGGGCCGACCGGGTCCAGCCGCAGCAGCGGGCCGGTCAGCGCGTCGAAGCCGGTGGCGAACACCAGGTCGTCCAGCTCGTGCAGCGCGCCCGAACGCAGCCGCAGACCACCCGGCTCGACGGCCTCGACCGGGTCGGCCCGGACGTCGACGAGCGTCACGTCGTCGCGGTTGTAGGTCTCGAAGTAGTGGGTGTCGATCGGCGGGCGCTTGGTCGCGAAGCCGTGGTCGTGCGGGAGCAGTGCCTCGGCGGTCGCCGGGTCCTCGACGACCTCCCGGATCCGGTCGCGGATGAACTCCGAGGCGGTGGCGTTGGCGGCCTCGTCGGCGAGCAGGTCCCGGTAGGCCGCGCGGAACCGCAGCCCGCCGCGCTCCCAGGCGGCCCGGTACCTGCGCTCGCGCTCGTCGTCGGGGTCGTCGAGGGCGGAGCGGTCGTCGATCGTGAACGGGTGCCCGTTGGTGGACCCGGCCTGGATCTCGCGGATGTGGTCGTAGTCGGCCTTGTAGGCGCGCGACTCGTCCTCGGTCAGCGGGCCGTTGCGGGCCGGGATCGAGTAGTTCGGGGTGCGCTGGAAGACGGTCAGGTGCGCGGCCTGCTCGGCCAGCACCGGGATCGCCTGGATCCCGGTCGAGCCGGTGCCGACGACGCCGACCCGCCGCCCGGCGACGTCGACGCCCCCGTGCGGCCAGCTGCCGGTGTGGAACCAGCGCCCGGCGAAGTCGTCCAGGCCCGGCAGGTCCGGCACGTTCGCCGCGGACAGGCAGCCGACCGCGGTGACCAGGAACCGGCAGCGCAGGTCGGGGCCGTCCTCGACCGACACGGTCCAGCCCCGCCCGTCGGCGTCGGCGCGGGCCCCGGTGACGGTGGTCGAGAGCCGGATGTCCCGGCGCAGGTCGAACCGGTCGGCGACGTGGTCGAGGTAGGCCCTGATCTCCGGCTGGCGCGGGTAGCGCTCGGTCCAGGTCCACTCCTGCTCCAGCGCGGAGTCGAAGGAGTAGCAGTAGTAGTAGCTCTCCGAGTCGCACCGCGCGCCCGGGTAGCGGTTCCAGTACCAGGTCCCGCCGACGCCGTCGGCGCGTTCCAGCACGACGGCGGACATCCCGAGCCCGCGCAGACGGTGCAGCATGTAGAGCCCGGCGAACCCGGCTCCGACCACGACCGCGTCGAACTCCTTGGGGGCGACGTCCTGACCAACAGCGCTGTCGACCATGTCACCCAGATGAGCACGCCCGCGCGGGCCCGGCAAGCCCGGACCTAGGACATCCAGGTCTTGAGCTTCTCGAACGTGCGGTTCACGTCGTTGGTCATCGGGTTCACGTGCAGGTGGGTGATCCCGTTCTCCTGCAGCGCCGCGATCCGCTCGCGGACGTGGCCCTCGGAGCCGATCAGGGTGACCTTGTCGATGAAGTCGGCGGGGAGGGCGGCCATGGCCTCCTCCTTCTTCCCGTCCAGGTAGAGGTCCTGCACGGTCTTCGCCGCGTCGGCGTAGCCCTGCTTGGCGAAGACGGTGTTGTAGAAGTTCTTGCCGCGCGCGCCCATGCCGCCGATGTAGAGCGCGTAGAGGCCGCGGGCGGCCTGGCGGGCCGGCTCGAAGAACTCCTCCTCCAGCGCGACGATCCCGCCGCCGGTGATCTGCAGCGGGCCCAGCTCGGGGGCGCGCTTGGCGTAGCCGGCCTCCAGGGCGGGCCCGAAGACCTCCTGGATCTTCTCCGGCAGCACGACGTGCGGCAGCCAGCCGTTCGCGAGCTCGGCGGTCATCTGCAGGTTCTTCTCGCCCAGCGCGGCCACCCAGATCGGGATGTCGGCGCGCTTCGGGTGGTTGATGATCTTCAGCGGCTTGCCGAGGCCGGTGCCGCCGGGCAGCGGGATCGGGTAGAGCCCGTCGTGGGTGAGCTTCTCCTCCCGCTTCCAGACCTTGCGGCAGATCTCGATGATCTCCCGGGTGCGCCCGATCGGCTTGTCGTAGGCGACGCCGTGGAAGCCCTCGATGACCTGCGGGCCGGACGCGCCGAGGCCGAGGCTGAACCGGCCGTCGGACAGGGCGTCGAGGCCGGCCGCGGTCATCGCGGTCAGGGTCGGGGTGCGCGAGTAGATCGGCAGGATCGCCGAGCCGATCTCGAGCCGCTCGGTGCGCGCGGCGAGGTAGCCGAGCAGGGAGACGGCGTCGAAGGAGTAGGCCTCGGCGGCCCAGACGACGTCGAGGCCGGCGCGTTCCATGTCGGTGACGGCGTCCGCGTTGCGGATCGGGTCGTCGCCGTAGGGGAGGACGGTGGAGAGCTTCACTCCCCGTTCAGTACTCACAAGTTACTCGTCGGTCAAGTCCGGACCGGGGAGCGCAACCC
Organism: Pseudonocardia sp. ICBG162; assembly: GCF_020496225.1. NCBI lineage: Bacteria > Bacillati > Actinomycetota > Actinomycetes > Pseudonocardiales > Pseudonocardiaceae > Pseudonocardia > Pseudonocardia sp. ICBG162. The sequence goes on along the minus strand of NZ_JAHLJD010000031.1, from coordinate 294,234 downwards.
GAATCGCAACAGGGGGGTTAGCCGCACTGCCCGTTGGGTAGCGCCGCCGGGACAGTGGAGCCATGACGCTCGAGGCCGCACCACCCCGCAGCACGCCCGCGAAGCGGACGCCCGCGCCGATCGTCGACGGGCAGCGCCCGCCCGGCGCGATGTTCCTGGTCGGACTGTTCGTCGTCCTCCCGACGCTCGCGCTGTTCGCCGCCGTCCCGCTCGCGTGGGGCTGGGGCCTCGGGTGGGTCGACGTCGCGCTGTTCGTCGTGTTCTACCTGGTCAGCGGCCTGGGTGTGACGGTCGGTTTCCACCGCTACTTCACCCACGGCTCGTTCAAGGCGAACCGGGCGCTGCGGATCGCGCTGGCGGTCGCCGGCAGCATCTCGCTGCAGGGCAGCGTGCTCGACTGGGTCGGCGACCACCGCCGGCACCACGCGTTCTCCGACAAGGAGGGCGACCCGCACTCGCCGTGGCTCTACGGCACCGGTGCGAAGGCGCTGGTCAAGGGCTTCTGGCACTCGCACATGGGCTGGATCTTCAACCGCGACCTCACGAACATGAAGCGGTTCGCGCCGGACCTGCTCGAGGACCGCGACATGATGCGCGTGGAGAAGGCGTTCCCGCTGATCGTCGTGTTCAGCCTGGCGGGCCCGGCGCTCGTCGGCGGCCTGGTCACCATGTCCTGGTGGGGCGCGTTCACCGCGTTCTTCTGGGCCGGCCTGGTCCGCGTCGCGGTGCTGCACCACGTCACCTGGTCGATCAACTCGATCTGCCACATCTGGGGCGAGCGCCCCTTCGCCTCCCGTGACAAGTCCGCCAACGTCTGGTGGCTGGCGGTCCTGTCCTTCGGCGAGTCCTGGCACAACCTGCACCACGCCGACCCGACCTGCGCCCGGCACGGTGTGAAGAAGGGCCAGATCGACATCTCGGCCGTCGTCATCCGGGGCTTCGAGAAGCTCGGCTGGGCGACCGCGGTCCGCTGGCCCACCACGCGCCGCCTCGAGAAGCTCTCGAAGAAGCCGGCCGCCGCCGCGGCCTGACCCTCCGCGTCATACGTCCGACGCCCCCGGTGCCCCGTGCACCGGGGGCGTCGTCGTGTCCGGCGGCCTAGCGGCGACGCCGGGCCGGTCGCCGCTTCCCCGCCGTCGACGGGGGGCGCGGTGCCGGCGCCGCCGGGGGCTCGCTGCGACGGGTCCGGGTGCTGTGCGCCGAGCGGCCGCGCACGATCCCGATGAACTCCTCCATCAGGTCGCTGTTCTCCGCGTCCGGCCAGGTCAGCGCGACGCCGGAACCCGGGGCGTCGACCAGCGGCCGGTAGGTGAGGTCGCGGCGGTGGTGCAGCCGGGCCAGCGACTGCGGGACGACCAGCACCCCGACCCCCGCGGCGACGATCTCGACCGCCTCGGCCGTCGTCGGCGGGGCGTACTCCGCGGCCCGGCCGGGAGGCCCGTCGGGCCAGTCGAGCGTGTCGTCGCCGGTGCGCAGGACGATCTCGTCGGCCAGGTCGGCGACGGTCACCTCGTCGGCCGCGGTCACCACGTGGTCCTTCGGGACGACCACCACGGTGGTCTCGGTGTAGAGCGGGATCGCGTGCAGCCCGGTCCGGTCGATCGGCAGCCGGGCGACGGCGGCGTCCACCGTGCCCGCGCGGACCAGGTCCGCGGCCTCGGCGGCGGTCACCGTGTGCAGCTCCAGGGGGACCCCGGGACGGCGCTCGGCCCACATCCGGGTCCACTTGCCGGGGGTGACGCCCGGGACGTAGCCGAGGTGGAAGGACGTGGCGGTCACCGGTCGAGGCTAGCCGCATAGCCTGGTGACATGACGCGCCAGAGGTCCGCACAGACGATGAAGCCCGCGACCGCGGCGAAGAAGCTCGGCGTGCTCCTCGACGCCACCCCGGCCGACTTCCGCGAGGGGGTCGTCTCGCGCGACGAGCTCGACGCCCTGCAGGCCGACCCGCCGGAGTGGCTGCGCGAGCTGCGCACCACCGGGCCGCACCCGCGCCCGGTCGTCGCGGACCGGCTCGGGGTGTCGATCTCGGGACTGGCCCGCGCCGGGATCACCGAGCCGCTGACCACCGAGCAGATCGCCGCGATCAAGTCCGAGGAGCCCGAGTGGCTCGCGCGCGAGCGCGCCACCCGCGCCGAGAGCCAGCGCGAGGCCGCGCGGTTGAAGGCGCAGCAGCAGAAGAAGTAGGACGAGGACCGGAACCGTCCTCGTCCGCCGCCAGGCTCGCGGCATGACGAGCTACCTCCTGGTCCCCGGTTTCTGGATCGACGCGACGGCATGGAGCGCGGTCGCGGACGACCTGCGCGCCCGCGGGCACGACGTGGCCGCGCTCGACCTCGGCCACGAGCCCGGTGCGACCGCGGAGACCCGTGTCGACGAGGTGCTCACCGCCCTCGGTGACGCGGGCGATCCGGTCGTCCTGGTCGCCCACAGCGGCGCGGGCCCCGTCTGCGCCGCGGTGGCCGAGCGCGCCCGGGGCCGGCTCGCGCGCCTCGTGTTCGTCGACACCGGCCCGCTGCCCGACCGCGTCGCGCAGATCGACTTCACCCCGCCCGACGCGCAGGCCGCGACCCGCGCGACCCTCGCCGAGCACGGCGCGCTGCCGATGCCGGCCCGTGCCGAGCTCGATGCCGCCGGCAGCAGCACCGCCGGCATCCCCGACGCGGTGTTCGACGACGTCCGTGCCCGCTCGGTGGCCGAGCCGCCCGGGGTGGTGCTCACCGGCGCGCGTCGCGGGACGCCCGACCCCTCGCTGCCCAAGACCGTCGTGGCCTGCAGCTTCGCGCCCGACGACGTCCGGGAGCTGATCGACGCGGGCGTACCCGGGTTCGCGGAGATGGGCGGTCCGGAGTGGACGCTCGTCGCGCTCCCGACGGGGCACTGGCCGATGCTGTCCGAGCCCTCGGGGCTCGCGGGGGTGCTCGACGGGCTGGGGTGACCCGCCGCCTCCGCGTGTGCCGCCGGCGCTTTGCCCGGGGGTGCCAGGCCGCGGGCCGATCGCCGAGATGCAGCTCAGCGGGATTTGTGGATCTTCCCGGCCCGCTGAGCTACATCTCGGCGTTCGAACTTGAGTCAAAGCCTCTTGCTCAAGATGTCTTGATAAAGATACCTTGACTCCCGTGCCGAAGGAGCCCTACACCCTCACCGACCCCGCGCGGCTGCGTGCGCTGTCCCATCCGCTGCGGGTGGAGCTGCTGGAGGTGATCGGGCTCGAACGGACCGCGACGGCCACCCGGTGCGCCGAGCTCACCGGCGAGAGCGTCGCCAGCTGCGCTTACCACCTGGGGATCCTCGCCAAGTACGGCTTCGTCGAGCCGGCCGAGGGCGGCCGCGGCCGGGAGAAGCCGTGGAAGCTCGTCCGCTACGGGCAGTCCTGGGGCGTCGAGGACGGCATGGAGCCCGAGACCGCGATGGCCGCCGAGACGCTGTCGGAGGTCTACGTCGACCGGGTCGCCGAGAAGATGAAGCGGTGGTTCCGGCGCGCCGGGGCCGAGGCGCCCGAGTGGCGCGAGGGCGCCGGGTTCTCGGCGGGCTCCACCTGGATGACCGCCGAGGAGCTCGGCGCGCTGCACGAGGAGCTGATCGCCGTCTCGCGGCGGTTCGAGCAGCGGCAGCACGACCCGTCCACCCGTCCGCCGGGGGCGCGTCCGGTCGAGTTCTTCTTCGGGACGTGGCTCCCGCGCCCGCCCGGCGAGATCACCCCGCCAGAGCCGCCGGGAGGTGGGTCGTGATCGAGGACCACGGGGCCCGTCTCGCGCGGGCGCGGATGGCGGACCTGCACCGCGAGGCCGAGGCGCACCGCCTCGCCCGGCGCTGCCCCCGTCCGCGGATGCGCGACGGCCTGCACGCCGCCTACGCCCGGCTGTGGTGGGCCGTCCGCCCGCGTGCCGGGACCTGGGCGCCACGGCTGCTGCACCACTGACGCCCCTCCACGGGTCGCCCGCTGGCCGGCACCGACCCGCCGAGATGCAGCTCAGCGGGAGTCGTGGATCTCCCCGGCCCGCTGAGCTGCATCTCGGCGTCCGGAATGCGTCGAGATGCGGCTCAGGGGCGTGCGGGGTGCGCGCATCTCGACGGAGGTGTGCGGCGAGGCCCGGACACGACGACGCCCGGGCCGGTGACCCGGCCCGGGCGTCGTGACGTGCTGCTACGCGACGATCAGACGTCGTAGCGGTCGGCCATCATGACCTTGTCCCACGCGGCGACGAAGTCGCGGACGAACTTCTCCTTGGCGTCGTCGGAGGCGTAGACCTCGGCGACGGCGCGCAGCTCGGAGTTCGACCCGAAGACCAGGTCGGCCCGGGTGCCGGTCCACTTCACGTTCCCGGAGGCGTCGACGGCCTCGAAGGAGTCGTCGTCACCGGCGACCGAACGCCACTGGACATCGGAGCCCAGCAGGTTGGTGAAGAAGTCGTTGGTCAGCGTGCCGACCTTGTCGGTGAACACGCCGGCCGTCGACCCGCCGGTGTTGGCGCCCAGCACACGCAGGCCGCCGACCAGCACGGTCATCTCCGGGGCGGAGACGCCGAGCAGGTTCGCGCGGTCCACGAGCAGGAACTCGCCGGGCAGGGTGTGGCCCTTGCCGCGGTAGTTGCGGAAGCCGTCGGCGGTGGGCTCCAGGTAGGAGAACGACTCGACGTCGGTCTTCTCCTGGGTGGCGTCGGTCCGGCCCGGGACGAACGGGACGGTGACGTCGTGCCCGGCGTCCTTGGCGGCCTTCTCCACCGCGGCGGCACCGGCCAGCACGACCAGGTCGGCGAAGGAGATCTTCCGGCCACCGGTGAGCGAGCCGTTGACGTCGGACTGGATCGACTCCAGCGTCGAGATCACGGTGCGCAGCGTGTCGGGGTCGTTGACCTCCCACTGCAGCTGCGGCTCGAGGCGGATGCGGCCGCCGTTGGCGCCACCGCGCTTGTCGGACTGGCGGAACGACGAGGCCGCGGCCCAGGCGGTCTTGACCAGGTCGCTGACCGACAGGCCGGACTCCAGCACCTTCGCCTTGATCGACGCGACGTCGTCGGCGGAGACGAGCTCGTGGTCCACGGCCGGGACCGGGTCCTGCCAGAGCAGCTCCTCGGTCGGCACCCAGGCGCCGATGTAGCGCTCCTTCGGGCCCATGTCGCGGTGGGTCAGCTTGTACCAGGCGCGACGGTAGGTGTCCTCGAACTCGGACGGGTTGTCCAGCCAGCGGCGGGTGATCTCGCCGTAGGACGGGTCGACGCGCATCGCGACGTCGGTGACCAGCATCGTCGGCTTGCGGTTCGGGTAGCCGGGCTCCGGGTCGGGGATGATCTCCGGGGCGTCCTTGGCGATGAACTGCTTGGCACCCGCCGGGGACTCGGTCAGCTCCCACTCGTAGGCGTAGAGGTGCTTGAGGTAGTCGTGGCTCCACCGGTTCGGGGTCCGGGTCCAGATGACCTCGAGCCCGGAGGTGATGGCGTCACGGCCCTTGCCGGACCGGAAGTTCTGCTTCCAGCCCAGGCCCTGCTCGGTGATGTCGGCGGCCTCCGGCTCGGGGCCGACGGTGCCGTTCTCGTCCGGGTTGGCGGCGCCGTGGGTCTTGCCGAGGGTGTGGCCGCCGACGATCAGCGCGGCGGTCTCCTCGTCGTTCATCGCCATCCGGCCGAAGGTCTCGCGGATGTCGCGGGCCGCGGCGATCGGGTCACCGCTGGCGTCGGGGCCCTCCGGGTTGACGTAGATCAGACCCATGTGCGACGCGCCGAGCGGCTTCTCCAGCTCGCGGTGGGCGAAGTCCTTGCTGCCGCCGTAGCGCGCCTCGTTGCCCAGCCAGACGTTCTCCGAGCCCCAGTAGACGTCCTCGTCGGGCTCCCACACGTCGGCGCGGCCGCCGGCGAAGCCGAACATCGGGAAGCCGGAGATCTCGTGGGCGCGGTTGCCCGCGAAGACCATCAGGTCGGCCCAGGAGACCTTGCGGCCCCACTTCTGCTTGACCGGCCACAGCAGCCGGCGGGCCTTGTCGAGGTTGCCGTTGTCGGGCCAGCTGTTCAGCGGGGCGAAGCGCTGCATCCCGGCGCCGGCGCCGCCGCGGCCGTCGTAGGTCCGGTAGGTGCCGGCCGAGTGCCAGGCCATCCGGATGAAGAACCCGGCGTAGCTGCCGTGGTCGGCGGGCCACCAGTCCTGCGAGGTGGTGATGACGGCGTCGACGTCGCGGGCGAGCTCGTCCAGGTCGACGGTCGCGAACTCCTTCGCGTAGTCGAAGCCCTCGTCCATCGGGTCCGCGGCGGGAGCGTGCTTGCGGAGGATCTTCAGGTTGAGCTGGTTCGGCCACCAGCTCTGGTTGCCGCCACCCTCGGTGGGGTGCGCGATGCGGCCGGCGGCGACGGGGCAACCGCCGTCCTGCTCGCGGTTCATCTCGCTCTCGACGGTGGGGTGCTCGTCAGACACGGGACATCCTCTCGGGATCAGTGGATGAGCAGTCGGGGCACCGGCCCCAGTAGACGACCTCGGCCTCGTCGATCACGAAGCCGTTGTCGTCGGAGGCGGTGAGACAGGGTGCGGAGCCGACGGCGCAGTCGACGTCGGCGATGGCGCCACAGGACCGGCACACCACGTGGTGGTGGTTGTCGCCGACCCGCGCCTCGTACCGCGCGACGGAACCGGTGGGCTGGATCCTGCGGACCAGCCCGGAGGAGTGCAGCGCACGCAGGACGTCGTAGACGGCCTGGTGCGACACCTCCCCGAGGTCCTCCCGCACGACACGGATGATCGACTCCGTGTCCGCGTGCTGGTGGGAGTGCACCGCCTGCAGCACGGCCAGGCGAGGACGCGTCACGCGCAGCGACGCCGCGCGCAGCATGCCCTCGTAGTCCGATGCGTTCGACACGGCGGCGAGACTGCCCGCTTTTCTTGAGTCGGTCAAGTTTCGGCGTGTCTCAGTATGAGACCGGCGCCACGTCAGACGGTGCTGCGCTCCCGGCCCGCCCAGAACGGTGCCCGGAGATCCTTCTTGAGGATCTTGCCGGTCGGGTTGCGGGGGAGCTCCGGCAGGACGTCGACGGTCTTCGGACACTTGAACGACGCCAGGTGGGCGCGCGCGTGAACGAGCAGCTCCTCGGGGTCGACGGTCGCCCCCGGCGCGGCCACCACGCAGGCCTTCGGGACCTCGCCCCACCGGTCGTCGGGCACTCCGATGACGGCGACGTCGCCGACGGTCGGGTGCTCGGCGAGCACCCGCTCGATCTCGGCCGGGTACACGTTCTCGCCGCCCGAGACGATCATGTCCTTGATCCGGTCGGTGACGTAGACGTAGCCGTCGGCGTCGATGTGGCCGCCGTCGCCGGACCGCAGCCATCCGTCCGGGGTGATCGCCGCCGCCGTCGCCTCCGGCTTGTCCCAGTAGCCGCTCATCAGCTGGTCGGTCCGCACCCAGATCTCCCCGGGCTCGTCCGTGCCGAGCCGCTCGCCCGTCGCCGGGTCGCGCACCTCGATCGTGCAGCCGGTGATCGGCCTGCCCGCCGACACCAGCCGGTGCTCGACGGCCGGGTCCCCGTGGTCCTCCGGGCCCAGCGAGCTGACCACGCCGCAGGCCTCGGTCATCCCGTAGGCCTGGTGCAGCTTCGGGCCGAACAGCGCCAGCGACGCCCGCATCACCGGCAGCGGCATCGGCGAGGCGCCGTAGGAGATGGCCCGCAGTGACGTGTAGTCGCGGTCGGCCGCGCCCGGCACCTGGGTCATCGCGCCCATCAGCGCGGGCACCCAGAACGTGTGCGTGATGCCCTCCGCAGCGACCATGTCCAGCAGCGCCGCCGGGTCGGGCATCCGGGCCATCACGATCCGCGCGCCCTGGGCGAGCGCGAGGAAGGCGTAGCTGGTCCCGCCGACGTGGAACAGCGGCATCGCGACCTGCACGACGTCGGTCGGGGTCAGCTCGAAGTCCGCGGCGACGTGCGCGGCGTGCGCCAGCATCGCGCCGTGGGTGAGCATCGCGCCCTTCGGGAACCCGGTGGTGCCCGAGGTGTAGAGCTGTACGAAGCAGTCGCCGGGGCCGGCGTCGTAGGGGTCGGTGTCCGGCTCGTGCGCGGCGAGGAACGCCTCGTACTCGTCGGCGTCCCCGCCCACGTGGAGCACCCGCTCCACCGCGGTGAGCTCCTCCCGCAGCTGCCCGACCGCCCCGGCGAACTCCGGGCCGACCAGCAGCAGTCGCGCCCGGGCGTCGCCGATCACGTAGACGATCTCCGGCGGGGCGAGCCGGAAGTTCACGACCGCGTTCGCCGCCCCGATCCACGCGCACGCCAGCGACAGCTCCAGGCACGACGGGTGGTTGAGGTCCAGCACCGCGACCCGGTCGCCCGGGCCGATGCCCTCCGCGCGCAGGGCCGCCGCGAGCCTGCGCACCCGGACGTCGAGCTCGGACCAGGTGCGGCGGACGTCGCCGAAGCGCAGGGCCTCGTCGTCCGGGCGCCCGGTGGCGTGGGTGCGCAGCAGGGAGGACACGGTGCTGGTCGGGTCGATCACGGGGTGGCTCCTCGGGGCTCGTCGCTGAGCGTGTGACGCACGCCATTCAAGTCCGTTTCGTCGGTCTCGCGCCAGTGCCGACCGGATCGGTGCGGGGCCCGCCTCCGGTCGTGTCCCCGCGCTGGGCGAGGATTGGCGGGCAGGCGATGCCCCGGCGCGAACCCGGGGTGCGACGCGAGACGGACGGAGGCCGGAGTGCAGGAGACCGCGTCCACGGACCCGGCGACGGCGGCCGGGAGCGGGCGGATCGTCGTCGAGGGGCTCGGCAAGAGGTTCGGCCCGGTCGAGGCCGTGCACGACCTGTCGTTCACCGTCGAGCCCGGCTCGGTGACGGGGTTCCTCGGACCCAACGGCTCGGGCAAGACGACGACGCTGCGGATGATCCTCGGGCTGGTCGTGCCCAGTACCGGGCGCGCGCTCGTCGACGGGGTCCCGTTCTCCGCGCTGGCCTCGCCCGGCCGCGTCGTCGGCGCGGTGCTGGAGGTGCAGGGCGTGCACCCGCGGCGCACCGCCCGCGCGCACCTGCGCGCCGCGGCCGCCGCGATCGGCGTCCCCGACTCCCGGGTCGACGAGGTGCTCACCCTGGTGGGCCTGGCCGCCGCCGCGGACCGCTCGGCGGGCGGGTTCTCGCTCGGCATGAACCAGCGCCTGGCGCTGGCCGTGGCGCTGCTCGGCGACCCGCGCATCCTCGTGCTCGACGAGCCGGGCAACGGCCTGGACCCCGACGGCATCGCCTGGCTGCGCTCGTTCCTGCAGGCCTTCGCCGCGTCCGGGCGCAGCGTGCTCGTCTCCTCCCACCAGCTGGCCGAGATGGAGCTGACCGCCCAGCGGCTGGTCGTCATCGACCGCGGTGCCTGCCGCTTCGACGGCACCGTCGCCGAGCTGCGCGCCGGCCACGGCTCGCGGGTGCTCGTGCGCGCCGCGGACCCGGCCCGGCTGGCCGAGGCGCTCGCCACGGACGGGATCACCGAGATCGACCGCGTCGACGACGGCGTACTGGCCGTCGGCGGGGCCGACGCGGTCCGCGTCGGGGACCTGGCGCTCGCCGCGGGCGTCGCGGTGTACGGGATGAGCGAGGAGCGGGCCGGGCTGGAACAGATGTTCCTGCGCCTGCTCGCCGGGGAGGAGCAGCGCTGATGGCGACCGTGAGCCTCGACCGCTTCCGCGCGGTCCTGACCGCCGAGGTCCGCAAGACCCTGTCCACCCGGGTGTGGTGGCTGCTGTTCCTGCCGGTGCTGCTGCTCGCGCTGGCCCAGAGCCTGCTCGGCAGCATCCTGCAGCTGCTCGTGCCGCAGGCCACCGACACCTCGTCGATCCTGATGCTCGCCGGGCTGGCGTCGGCGCTGACCATGACCGCGATCGTCGGCGCCGCCTTCGGGACGCTGCTGGGCACCGGCGACTTCCGGCACCGCACGGTCACGCTGGCCTATCTGACCGGGTCCCGTGGCCAGGTGCTCGCGGCCAAGGCGCTGATCGCCGCCGTCGTCGCCGGGCTGTACGCGCTGTTCCTCGTCGTGGTCGGTCCGCTGCTCGGCGGTGCGGCGCTCGGCGGCCAGCAGCTGCCCGACCTCGGGCAGCTCGCCGGGCTGGGCGCGATCGGCATCCTGGTGTGCGCGCTGTGGGGGGTGCTCGGCGTCGCCGTCGGGACCCTGGTGACCAACCAGGCCGGGGCGATCGCGCTCACCGTCGGCTACCTGCTGATCGGGGAGAACCTGATCGCCGGGGCGCTGCGCGCGGGCGACGGGTCCTCGCTCGGCGACCCGTCGGTGTTCGCCCGGCTGACCCCGTTCCTGCCCGGCAACGCCGGTGACCTCGCGATCTGGGGGCCGGTCGTGAGCTCGGCCGGGCTGGGGGCGCAGTCGCAGTTCGTCCTGGAGTTCCTGGCCGGGGTCAGCGCCCCGCCGCCCGGCTGGGTCGGGCTGCTGGTCCTGGCGGTCTGGACGGCCTCGGGGATCGCACTGGCCGCCGTCGTCGGGGCGCGGCGGGACATCACCTGAGGCGAGCCGGCGGGTCCGGGGCGGCGGCCGGCAGCCCGGCCCACCTCGCACGGGTTCGCTCCACCTCGCAGCCTCTGCACGGTCTGCGACGTCGCCGGAACCCGTGCGAGGTGGGCGGTGCGGGGGAGCGGCCGTCGTCGACGGCGGGTGCCCGGCGGCCCGCGCCGGGCGGCGTCGCCGGGCCGGTTGTCGGGGGGCGGGCATAGCCTGGCGACGTGCCCTCTCCCCACCCCTCCGCACGCCCCGGCTGGATCCGCAGACTGGCCACGGCCTGCATGCGGCACCGCCGCGTCACGGTCGGTGCGCTCGTCGCGTCGATGCTCGGCGTCGGGCTGGAGGCGATCGGTCCGCTGCTGATCCGCGAGGGCGTGAACGGCGCGATCGGCGGGGACACCGGCGTGCTCGCGCCGGTCGTCGGCGGGCTCCTGGTGCTGGGCGTGCTGAAGTTCGTCGGCGCGTTCGTGCGCCGCTACCTCGGCGGCAAGATGGCGCTGAACGTGCAGCACGACCTGCGGCGCGCGGTGTTCGGCGCGGTGCAGCGCATGGACGGCGTCCGCCAGGACCGGCTGCGCACCGGCCAGGTCGCCTCGCGGGCCATCTCCGACCTGCAGCTGGTGCAGGGCTTCCTGTCGATGGTGCCGCTGTCGGCGGGCACCGTCGTGCTGGTGGTCGTCGCGATCGTCGCGATGCTGTACCTGTCGCCGCTGCTCACCGTGGTCGCGCTGGTCATGCTGCCGCTGGCGTTCCTGGCCACCAACAGCATCCGGCGCAGGCTGTTCCCGGCCACCTGGTCCGCGCAGCAGCGGGCCGCGGAGATCGCGCAGCAGGTCGAGGAGACCGTCACCGGCGTGCGCGTGGTCAAGGGCTTCGGGCAGGAGGCCCGCGAGACCGCCACGCTGGAGGGACGGGCCCGCCGCCTCTACGGCGAGCGGCTGCGGGCCGCCGGGCTGACCGCGCGGCTCAACCCGATGCTGCTGGCGCTGCCCGGGCTGGGACAGGTCGCGGTGATCGGCGTCGGCGGCTGGATGGCCGCCCGCGGCACCATCGACCTCGGCACGTTCCTGGCGTTCACCACCTACGTCGGGATGCTCGTCGGGCCCGCCCGGCTGATCGGCGCGCTCGTGGTCACCGCGCAGCTGACCCGGGCCGGGGCGGAGCGCGTCTTCGAGATCGTCGACGCCGCACCGGGGATCGTCGACCCGGAGCGTCCGGCCGCGCTGCCCGAGGGCCCGCTGACCGTCGAGCTGGACGACGTCCGGTTCGGCTACGAGCCCGCGGGCTCCGGCCCGGACGGCGACGCCGCCCCCGACCCGGTCCTGGACGGGCTCTCCCTGCGCGTCGAACCCGGCGAGACCCTCGCCCTGGTCGGCCCGCCCGGCTCGGGGAAGTCGACGGTGGCGCTGCTGCTGCCCCGTTTCTACGACCCGCAGGCCGGGCGTCTCGCGATCGGCGGGGTGGACCTGCGCGACCTGCGGCTGCACGACCTGCGCGCCGAGCTGGGGGTGGTGTTCGAGGAGGCGTTCCTGTTCTCCGACAGCATCCGCAACAACATCGCCTACGGCCGGCCCGACGCCGGTGAGGACGAGATCCGCGCCGCCGCCGAGGCCGCGCAGGTGGCGTCGTTCGTCGAGGACCTGCCCGACGGCTACGACACCGAGGTCGGCGAGCGCGGCCTGACCCTGTCCGGTGGCCAGCGGCAGCGGATCGCGCTGGCCCGGGCGATGCTGACCCGGCCGCGGGTGCTGGTGCTCGACGACGCGACCTCCGCGGTCGACACCGCCACCGAGGCCGCGATCCACGAGACCCTGCACGAGCTGACCGCCGAGCGGACCACGCTGCTGGTCGCGCACCGGCGTTCCACCCTGGCGCTGGCCGACCGGATCGCGGTGCTGGACAAGGGCCGGGTCGTCGACACCGGCACCGAGGACGAGCTGCGCGGCCGGTGCGCGCTGTTCCGGGAGCTGCTCGCCACCGGCCCCGCCGACGAGCTCGGCGGCGGTACCCGCGGGCCCGCCGCCCACGAGGCGGCACCCGCTAACGGCACCGGCACCGGCACCGGCACCGGCGACGGTGTCCTCGCCGATGCACCGGCGGGCCCGGCCGTCACCCCGGAGCTGTGGCCGCGGGTCAGCATCGAGGAGGACCCGGACCGGGCCCTGACCCGCGACGGCGGAGGCGGCGCGGCCGGCTGGGCGGGTGGGATCAGCGCGACCCCCGAGCTGCTCGAGTCCGTCGCGAAGCTGCCCCCGGCGGACGAGACCCCCCGGCTGCGCGGCGACGACGACCCGACCGCCCCCGATCCCGCGTTCCGGCTGTCCTCGCTGCTGCGCCCCGTGCGCCGGCTGCTGGTGCTCGGCGTCGCGCTGATGACCGCGGACGCGCTGGCGACCCTGGCCCTGCCCAGCATCGCCCGGATCGCCGTCGACGACGGCATCACCGACGGCGCCACCCGGGTCCTGCTGCTGGCGGCGCTGGCCGGGCTGCTGATCGTCGTGCTGGACGCGGTGGTCGTCGGGTTCCAGACGCTGGTCACCGCCCGGGCCGGGGAGAGCCTGCTCTACCTGCTGCGGCTGCGCAGCTACGCGCACCTGCAGCGGCTCGGCCTCGACTTCTACGAGCGCGAGCTGTCCGGCCGGATCATGACCCGGATGACGACCGACGTGGACGCGCTGTCCACGTTCCTGCAGACCGGGCTGGCGCAGGCCGTCGTCAGCCTCCTGACGATCGGCGGGGTCGCGACCGCGCTGGTGCTCACCGACCCGCACCTCGCGCTGTACGCGCTGGGCTGGCTGCTGCCGCTGCTCGCGGTCGGCACCGTGGTGTTCCGCCGGTTCTCCTCCCGCGCCTACGCCGAGGCCCGCGAGCGGGTCAGCGTGGTCAACGCCGACCTGCAGGAGAACGTGTCCGGGGTGCGCATCGCGCAGGCCTACGTCCGCGAGGAGCTGAGCTACGACCGCTTCGGCGAGCGCTCCGACGCCTACCGCCGGTCGCGGCTGCGCGCGCAGCGCTACATCGCCACCTACTTCCCGTTCGTGGCGTTCCTGTCCGACATCGCCACGGCGGTCGTGCTGTTCGTCGGCGGGACCCGCATCGTCGGCGGGGACATCACCCCGGGCGTGCTCACCGCGTTCCTGCTGTACCTGACCCTGTTCTTCGGCCCGGTGCAGCAGCTGTCGCAGGTGTTCGACGGCTACCAGCAGGCCCGGGTCGGCCTGAACCGGATCTCGGAGCTGCTGCGCACGCGCACCTCGGTCCCGGACGAGCCCGAGCGCCCGGCGCCCGTGCCGTCGCGGCTGCGCGGCGAGGTCGAGCTGGACCACGTGACGTTCCGCTACCCGGGGGTGGACGCCCCCGCCCTCGACGACGTGTCGCTGCGCGTCGGGGCGGGCGAGACCGTCGCGCTCGTGGGCGCGACCGGTGCCGGCAAGTCGACGCTGATCAAGCTGATCGCCCGGTTCTACGACACCGGCGACGGCCAGGTCCGCGTGGACGGCGTCGACGTGCGCCGCTTCCCGCTGGCCGGGTACCGCTCGCGGCTCGGGGTGGTCCCGCAGGAGGCGCACCTGTTCACCGGCGACGTCGCCTCCAACATCGCCTACGGCCGCCCGGACGCCCCGCCGGAGCGGATCGAGGCCGCGGCCCGCGCGGTCGGGGCGCTGGGTCTGGTGCGGTCGCTGCCGCAGGGGTTCCGCACCCCGGTGGGCGAGCGGGGGCAGGGCCTGTCTGCGGGGCAGCGGCAGCTCGTCGCGCTGGCGCGGGCCGAGCTGGTCGACCCGGACGTGCTGATCTTCGACGAGGCGACCGCGGCGCTGGACCCGGCCACCGAGGCCACCGTGCTGGCGGCGGGGGAGCGGGTGGCGTCGCGGCGGACCGCGTTCGTCGTCGCCCACCGGCTGCAGACCGCGCGGCGGGCGGACCGGATCGTGGTGCTGTCCGGCGGCCGGATCGCCGAGGAGGGCACGCACGACGAGCTGGTCCGTGCGGGCGGTCGCTACGCGGCCCTGTGGCGCGCGGGGGAGCTGGAGCCCGAGCCGGACAGCCCGCTGGCCGCACAGACCTGAGCCCGGCGGGTCAGTCCCGCAGGTGCTCGGCCCGCGCGGCGACGGCGGCCCGGCGCGGGTCGTCCCGGTCGAGCAGGTCCAGCAGCAGCTCGTGCGCCTCCAGGTCGTCGGTCCCCAGCGGGTGCACGACGAAGCGGTGCAGGAGCGCGACGTCGTCCGAGGCGAGCACGGCGTGCCGCAGCCCGACCACGAGCTCGTCGCGCAGCTCGCGCACGGCAGGCGCGTCGGAGCGGGGCAGCAGCTCGCCGTGGCAGGAGTCGAGCGCGTCGGACACCCGGCCGTCGCGCAACGCGGCGCGGACCCGCAGGAAGTCGGCCTGCGGCCCGGCCGCCAGCCGGTAGGGGCGGGTGAGCAGCAGCTCCGCGCCCAGCGACGACCGCAGCCGGTGGATCTCGCCGCGGACGGTGGTCGGGTTGCCGTCCTCGCCGTAGAGCATCAGGGTCAGCTGCTCGCCGGAGAGCCCGTCGGGGTGCAGCGCCAGCGCGGTGAGGATCTCCGCCGGGCGCAGGGTGGCGGCGAACTCCTCGCCGTCGAGGGTGACGCGCGGACCGCCCCCGCCGGTGAAGCGCAGCTCCAGCGGGCGGGGCGCACCGGTCGGCGCCGTCGGGACGACGCGCCCGCGCCGCCGCGACGGCGGCACCAGCAGGTAGCCCTCGGCCAGCCTCTCGACGGCCATCTCCCGGCCGTCGCCGAGCTGCACCCGGTCGACGCCGTCGTCGAGCCGGATCCGCTCGGGGAACAGGCCGTAGGGCTCGCTGGCGATGACCCGGCCGCTCGCGGACAGCAGGGCGCCCTCGGAGCCGCGCAGCGCCGCGAGGTGCGGCATGTTCTTGACCCGCAGCCGCTCGTCGGCGATCGCCAGCCGCACCCGCAGCTGGTTCTCCGCGAGGTGCGCGGTCGCCGTCACCAGCTGCACCAGCGCGGGGTGCACGGTGTGCAGCGGCCCGGAGATGTCGATCGCGCCGATGGTGTCGCCGGTGTCGGGGTCGTGCACGGGTGCCGCGACGCAGGTCCAGTCGTGGTAGGCCCGGACGAGGTGCTCGGCGGAGTGGATCCGGACCGGCTCGTCGACGGCCAGCGCCGTCCCCATCGCGTTGGTGCCGATCGTCTCCTCGGCCCATCGGGTGCCCTCGACGAGCCCGACGTCGTCGGCGGAGTGCAGCAGGCCGTGTGCGCCGTCGCGCCACAGGACGGTGCCGTCGGCGTCGGTCACGAGCATCACGTGCATCGCCTCGTCGGCGATGCTCACGAGGGTGGAACGGAGCAGCGGCATCACCGCGTGCAGCGGGTGGCCGGTCCGGACCTCCTTCAGCTCGTCGGCGAGGTAGATGAGCGGGGGGAGCCTGCCCTCCGGGTCGACGTGCGCGGCCAGGCTGCGCTGCCACGAGTCCGAGACGACCGGGCGGGGGGTACCCGCCGAACCGCCGGCGCCGAGCCCGTCGTCGTAGATGCGCCGCAGGCGATGTGCGTCGGCGACCATCTCCTCGGGGGACGTCCCGCCCTCGGCTCCGCTCACGTCGCCTCCCGTCACGGCTGGGGGCACGTCGTGCCCTGCTCCCACGTGATGTCCCGCGCCGGCGCGGGACCGTCCCGGAATCGGTGGTCCGTCCCGGGGTCGCGAGCATACCCGCTGCTCGGGGGGCTCGACCCCCTCGCGACCGGGCCGGGATGCGACGTCGCTCGATCGCGCGCAACGTGGGGGCAACGTGGCGCTCCTTACGGTTTGCCGCATCGGGACGCCGGTTGGTGTTCCTGCGATGACGCAACAGATCCACCGGAGGACAGCGATGACGCTCGAAGCCGTTCGTGAGGCCACCGATCTGCGTGCCGGCCGCGGGGCCGACGGCGCGGATGTGATCCGCCGCGCGGCCCGGGTACTCGTCGTCGACTCCGAGCCGGTCGTCCGGCACGGGCTGCGCGCCCTGCTGACCGCCGAGCCCGACCTGGCCCCGGCCGGCGAGGCCGCCTCCCCGCGCGACGCCCTGATGGCCGCCGAGCGCGCCCGCCCCGACGCGATCATCGTCGACATCGAGTTCGCCCGCGACGAGCGGCCCGGCCTCGACCTGGTGCGCGCGCTGCTGGAGCGCTGCCGCGGGGTGAAGATCCTCGTGCTGACCGGCTGCCGTGACCGCGACTCGATGATGCGCACCGTCCGCCTGGGTGTCCACGGCTACCTGCGCAAGGGCGCCGACACCGCCGAGATCGTGCGGGCGCTGCGCACGGTCCTGCGCGGCGAGGGCGTCTTCGACCCGGGCACCGCGAGCGCGGGCCCGCTGCAGGTGCTGCGCGACACCGACCCGGCGCCGTCGCCCACGCCGGACCTCTGCAAGACCTCGCTGCTGACCGACCGCGAGAACCAGGTCCTGCGGCTGCTCGCCGTCGGCCTGTCCAACCGCGAGATCGGGACCCGGCTGCGGATCTCCGAGGCCACCGTGAAGTTCCACGTGCGGAACCTGCGCGACAAGCTCGAGGTCCGTCGTCGCACCGAGATCGTCTACACCGCCGCCCGCCAGGGCATCGTCTGATCCCGCCGGGCCGGGGCGAGGCACTCGCCCGCCCCGGTCCGTGCCCTCGTCCAGCGCACGACGCGACCGGCGCGGTCACCCATCGGGTGGCCGCGCCGGTCGCGTTGCGTGGTCGACACCACCCCGTCCGGGGATGCGTTCACCCGGCGGCCACCTTCTCCTCACCCCACGGGAGAACGGGGGTGTTGGGATGCGGAGGAAACGGACGGTTCCGAACGGACCGGACCGGACCGCGTCATCCCACCACGACCCCAGGAGGACGACCGTGGCCCACAGCTGCCCCGGCGACGCCCCCCAGGCCGGCTCCCGCCGTGCCCTCCCGCTCCTCGACCGCGTGCGGCACGGACGTCAGGGCCTCACCTGCCGCTACCGGTGCGGCGACGCCTGCTCGCGGCCCGAGCCCAACCCGTCGTCGAACGCCTACTTCGGTGACGTCATGCAGGCCGTGCTCGACCGGCGCGGGATGCTCCGCGCCGGTGCGGTGATCGGCCTGGGCGCCGGGGCCGGTGTGGCCCTGGCCGGCACCGCCTCGGCGGCCGAGCCCGCCCCGGCCGCGCCGGCCCATCCGCTCGGTGCCGACGTGGCAGCGCCGGCGCAGGCCCGGCCCCCGCGCGGGCTGCAGTACGAGACGGTCGCGCCGAACCTCGACGACGCGATCCGCGTGCCGGTCGACTACGCGAGCAACGTCGTGATCCGCTGGGGCGACCCGATGTTCCCGGACGCGCCGGAGTTCGACTTCGAGAACCAGACCGCCGCCGCGCAGGCCCGCCAGTTCGGCTACAACAACGACTTCTGCGGGATCCTGCCGATCGACGGCCCCGGCCGCCGCTACGTCATGTTCTCCAACCACGAGTACACGCTCGAGCCGCTGATGTTCCGCGGGTACGACGAGGACGCCCCCACCCCCGAGCAGATCCGGATCGGCATGGCCGCGCACGGCGGCGGCGTCGTCGAGGTGACCCGCGACCTGCGCACCGGCGAGCTGCGCTACGACCGCAACGGGAAGCTCAACCGGCGCATCACCGCCGACACCGAGATGGTGCTCGACGGCCCGGCCGCCGGTGCCGAGGTGCTGCGCACGAAGGCCGACCCGACCGGGCGCAGCGTGAAGGGCATGATCGGCAACTGCGCCGGCGGCACCACCCCGTGGGGCACCTTCCTGTCCGGCGAGGAGAACTTCGACGGCTACTTCGCCTCCGGCCCGGTCACCGACGAGCGCGCGAAGCGCTACGGCTTCGAAGAGGGCGCCTCGGAGCGCCGGTGGGAGCGTGTCGACCCGCGCTGGGACCTCGCGCAGGAGCCGAACGAGGCCAACCGGTTCGGCTACATCGTCGAGATCGACCCGCACGACCCGCGCTCGAAGCCGGTCAAGCACACCGCGCTCGGCCGCTTCAAGCACGAGGGCGCCACCGTCGCGCTCACCCGGGACGGGCGCCCCGTCGTCTACATGGGCGACGACGAGCGCTTCGACTACGTCTACAAGTTCGTGTCGGACAAGCGGATGCGCCGTGGTCACAGCCGGGCCGCCCGCGAGCACAACGCCACCCTGCTGTCGTCGGGCACGCTCTACGTCGCGACGTTCACCGGGGACAGCCCGGCCGCGGAGATCACCGGCACCGGGACGCTGCCGCGCGACGGCCGCTTCGACGGCTCCGGGCAGTGGAAGCCGCTGGCGTCGACCACGAAGTCCTACGTGGACGGCATGAGCGTCGCCGACGTCTTCGTGTTCACCCGGCTCGCCGCGGACAAGGTCGGCGCGACGAAGATGGACCGCCCGGAGGACGTGGAGCCCAACCCGCGCACCGGGAAGGTCTACATCGCCTGCACCAACAACTCCGACCGCGGCAAGGCGGGCGCCAAGGCCGGTCCGGACGAGGCGAACCCGCGCAACGCCAACCAGCACGGCCACGTCATCGAGCTCACCGAGACGCGCGACGACCCGGCGGCGACGACGTTCGCCTGGAACATCCTGCTGGTCTGCGGGAAGCCCGACGACCCGTCGACGTACTTCGGCGGGTTCGACAAGTCCCAGGTCAGCCCGATCACCTCGCCGGACAACGTGGCGTTCGACCCCTACGGCAACCTGTGGATCTCGACCGACTCCAGCCAGGCGCTGGAGATCAACGACGGCCTCTACGGCGTCGTGCTGGAGGGGCCGCAGCGCGGCTCGACCCGGCTGTTCGCCAGCGTCCCGGTCGGCTCGGAGTGCTGCGGCCCGGTCGTCACCGAGAACTTCGTGCTGGTCTCGGTGCAGCACCCGGGCGACGTCGACGACGCCTCACCGGAGAAGCCCGCGTCGCACTGGCCCGACGGCGGCGCCGCGCAGCCGCGTCCGGCCGTCGCCGCGATCCGGCACCTGAAGGACGGACGCCCGGCGAAGATCGGCGTCTGAGACCACCGCCGCCCGGTCCGTGCTCCGCCGCGGACCGGGCTGCGGGTCAGGCGCAGCGGCCGAGGTCCGGCTCGCCGGACCCGGCGCGCTCGTCGAACGAGATGTGCACGTGGTCGTAGTGGTTCGCGGTGTCGCCGCCGCGGTCCTCCATCGTCGACCACCCGGAGCCGTCGTTCATGCGCTGCTCCCAGATCACGTACTTCACGCCGAGCTCGTCGGCGTTGGCCAGGGCGCAGTCGGCGATGCGGTCGCCCTTCTGCCCGCGCACCATGATGTCCAGGGCGTGTCCGGTCGGGTGGTCGGAGGCGTTCGCCCGGTTCGCGACGCCGATCAGGTCGGTCTCGCCGTAGGCGCAGCCGAGGAACTCCGCGGCGTCGGACACCCAGTCCTTCACCCGGCCCAGGTCGTCGAGGTCGAGCCCGCACGACGGGTCGTTCAGCCCGCGGGCGGCGAGCGCGGCGGCGGCCCTGGCCTGCTCGGCGGCCTCCTGCGCCAGGCCCTGGGCCTTGCGGGCCGCGGCGAGGCTCGCGTCCGCGGCCGGGTCGAGCAGGCCCGCGTCGCGGACGATCTCGGCGCCGAACACGGGCGCGGAGCGGGGAGTGTCCGCGGCGGCCGCGGCCTCGGCGAACGGGCTACCGAGGTCGCCCTCGGACACGTCCTGTGCGGCCAGGCGCAGGTCGGCCTCGGCCGGCCCGAAGCCGAGCCCGGTCACGGGCGTGACGACGGCGAGCGTGCCGCTCGCGACGGCGGCCGCGGTGGCGACGTGACGCAGACCGGGCCCCAGCCCGGCCTGCGCCCGATGTCGGTGTCGGGGCACGACGGTCTCTCCTCCGGCACGCGGACCGGCCGGGCTGCGGGGGAGCGTCGGGATCGGGGGATCCCGGCCCGTCGGGGGGTACCGGACCGCGTGTTCAGTGACCGGACGGTAGCGAATGTCCCGTGATGTCCGATCTTCGCGGACCGTTCGTGGCGACGACCGCACCCGGCCGTGCGACGAGTGGCGCGGATCGGGCACCCCGGACGTCTTTACCCGACCGGACGTTCGGTGCAAAAGTAGCGCGGTCCGGGACACCGCCGTCCCGGGTCAGGGGAGGACGCATGACCGAGCAGCAGGCCGGGCCCGGCGCGGGCCCGACGAGTGCCGCCGACACGACCGGCTCCGCGCCCGCGCAGGTGCGCCGGGTCGCCGCGACGAGCGCGATCGGCACGACGATCGAGTGGTACGACTTCTTCATCTACGCCACGGCCGCGGCCCTGGTGTTCAACAGCCAGTTCTTCACCACGATGTCCGCGGCCTCGGGCACCCTGGCCGCGTTCGCGACCCTCGGGGTCGGCCTGGTGGCGCGTCCGCTCGGCGGCATCGTGTGGGGGCACTTCGGCGACCGCCTCGGCCGCAAGAAGATGCTGGTCTTCTCGCTGCTGCTGATGGGCGTGGCCACCGTCGGCGTCGGCCTGCTGCCCACCTACGGCCAGATCGGCGTCGCGGCGCCGGTGCTGCTCGTCGTGCTGCGCCTGCTGCAGGGCCTCTCGGCGGGCGGTGAGTGGGGCGGCGCCGCGCTGATGGCGGTCGAGCACGCCCCGCCCGGCAGGCGCGGGCGCTACGGCTCGTTCCCGCAGATCGGGGTGCCCGCCGGGCTGATCCTGGCCCAGCTGGTGTTCCTCGTCGTGTCCAACCTGACCACCCCCGAGCAGTTCGCCGCGTGGGGCTGGCGGATCCCGTTCCTGCTGTCGATCCTGCTGGTCGTCGTCGGGCTCGTGATCCGGCTGCGGGTAGAGGAGAGCCCGGTGTTCGCGATGCTGCGGCAGAACCGCGGCCGCAGCCGCGCCCCGATCCTGGAGGTGTTCCGGCACCGTCCGCGCGAGCTGGTGCTGGCCTCGGTCAGCTTCGTCGCGAACAACGCGATCGGCTACATCTTCCTGGCCTACCTGCTCTCCTACGGCACCCAGGTGCTCGAGGTCCCGCGGAACACCATGATCGTCGTCGTGATCATCGGCTCGCTGAGCTGGCTGGTCAGCATCGTCGCCGGCGCGATCTGGTCCGACCGGGTGGGCCGCAAGCGCGCCTACCTGGTGGGCTCGGTGCTGCTCGTGGTGTGGCCGGTGCCGTTCTTCCTGCTGCTCGACACCACCGGGTTCGCCGCGATGGTCGTCGCGGTCGTCGTGCTCACGGTGGGGCTGGGCCTGTCCTACGGCCCGCAGTCCGCGTTGTTCGCGGAGATGTTCGAGGCCCGCTTCCGCTACAGCGGCGCCTCGTTCTCCTACGCCGTCGGCGCCGTGCTGGGCGGCGGGTTCGCACCGCTGATCGCCGCCGCGCTGCAGCAGGGCTACGGGACGTCGATGGCGGTCGCGGCCTACATGGTCGTCGTCGCCGTGATCTCGCTGGTCGCGGTCCTGCTCATCCGGGAGACGCACCGCCCGGACGCGCCCGCCCGGCTCTCCTGACGACGACGGCGCCCCGGACCTGGTGTCCGGGGCGCCGGAGCGGCCTAGATCGAGCGGTGCCGGCCGTTGCCGAGCGGGGCCGAGAGGTCCCGGGCCCGGCGACGCCCGGCCACGGTGCCCTCGGCGGGCCGTTCGTCGACGGTGCCGGGACCGCCGGAGGACATCGAGCGGGCCTGCTCGGCCAGCTCGCGGGTCACGCAGGGCCAGGTGGCGCTGACCCCCGTCGCGTCCCGGCACTCACGGCAGAAGCCCTGCGCGTCGGGGGTGTGTTCCGCCAGGGTCCGCTCCAGCAGATCCGGCATCTCGGACAGGATGTTCGCGAGTGCCACGACTCACCTCCAGGTCGAATGCGGGCGACAGTAGTGGTCGGGTTCACCCGCCCCCGGCAGGGCGGGGGGCCCGTCGGCCGGTGCCCGCCGATCCACTCAGGACCCGGTGTTCGCGCTGCTCGCGAGGGGTGCGCGGGATCGCGCCGGGGCTCTCCGCCGGTCCGGTCGCCCGGTGTGGCGCCGCCCCGTCGGCACAGGGCGGCCCCGTCCGCTCGGTGAACCGTGTCACCGATCGGCGACCGGTGCCGGCGACACGACGACACGCACCACTGCTGCGCCGGACGTGTGATCGGATCACCCGTCGTCGCCGCCGGACGGCCCAGTGGGCCACCCCCGTCCGGACCCGGGGCGCTGCGGCGTCCGCGTTCGCGCCCCGTGACCGGGCCGCCCTCAGCCGGCCGGGACCTCCCGCTCGATCTCGTCCAGCCAGATCGTCGCCGACAGGTCCGAGGGTGCCCGCCAGTCCCCGCGGGGCGACAGCGCGCCGCCCGCGGACACCTTCGGCCCGTTCGGCAGCGCGGAGCGCTTGAACTGCGCGAACTGGAAGAACCGCCGCGCGAAGACCTGCAGCCAGCGCCGGATCTCGGCGGGGGAGTAGGCGGGCCGCTCGTCGTCGGGGAACCCGGGCGGCCACCGGCCCGCGGCGGCGTCGGACCAGGCGTGCCCGGCCAGGAACGCGATCTTCGACGGCCGGAAGCCGTGCCTCAGCGTGTACCAGAGCGTGAAGTCCTGCAGCGCGTACGGACCGACGGTGGCCTGGCTGGACTGCACCTCGGTCGTCCCGTCCGAGGGCACCAGCTCCGGGGTGATCTCGGTGTCGAGCACCGAGCGCAGCACCGCCGACACCTCGTGCGGGAACTGCTCGGAGGAGATCACCCAGCGGATGAGGTGCTGCATCAGCGTCTTCGGGACGCCGCCGTTGACGTTGTAGTGCGACATCTGGTCGCCGACGCCGTAGGTGGACCAGCCGAGCGCGATCTCCGACAGGTCCCCGGTGCCGAGCACGATCCCGCCGCGCTGGTTCGCCAGCCGGAACAGGTAGTCGGTGCGCAGCCCGGCCTGGACGTTCTCGAAGGTGACGTCGTAGACGGGCTCGCCCCGGCCGAAGGGGTGGTCGATCTCCGACAGCATCGTCCGCGCGGTGCCGGTGATGTCGATCGTGGCGAAGGTGACGCCGAGGGCCTCGGACAGCGCGACGGCGTTGTTGCGGGTGTGGTCGGAGGTGGCGAAGCCGGGCATGGTGAACGCGAGGATGTCGGTGCGCGGGCGGCCGAGCCGGTCCATCGCCCGCGCCGCGACGATCAGGGCGTGGGTGGAGTCGAGCCCGCCGGACACGCCGATCACGACCTTCGGCTGGCCGATCGCCCGCAGCCGCTGCTCCAGCCCGGCGACCTGGATCGAGTAGGCCTCGAAGCAGTCCTGCTCGAGGCGCGCCGGGTCGGCGGGCACGAACGGGAAGCGCTCCACGGTGCGGCGCAGGCCGATGTCGTGGCCGGGCGGGTCGAGCCGGAACGCCACCGTGCGGAAGGCGTCGGTGCGGGCGGCGTGGGTGCGGCGGTTGTCGTCGAAGGTGCCCTGGCGGCGCCGCTCGCCGGCGATCAGGTCCAGGTCGACGTCGGCGACCGCGTGCCGCGCGCCCTGCGGGAAGCGCCCGGACTCCGCGAGCAGCACGCCGTTCTCGTAGATCATGGTCTGGCCGTCCCACGAGACGTCCGTGGTCGACTCGCCCTCGCCCGCGGCGGCGTAGACGTACGCGGCCAGGCAGCGCGCCGACGCCGAGCGCGACAGCAGGTGCCGGGTGTCGGCCCGACCGACGGTGATCGGTGAGCCGGACAGGTTCGCCAGGACCGTCGCCCCGGCCAGCGCCGCCTCCGCCGACGGCGGGATCGGCACCCAGTAGTCCTCGCAGATCTCGGCGTGCAGCACGAAGCCGGGCAGGTCCTCGGCGGCGAACAGCAGGTCCGTACCGAAGGGCACGTCGGTGGCGCCGAGCCGGATCGTGGCGCCGCGGACGTCGTCCCCGGGGGCGGTCTGGCGGCGCTCGTAGAACTCGCGGTAGGTCGGCAGGTAGGACTTCGGGGCGACGCCCAGGACCCGGCCCCGGTGGATCACGACCGCGCAGTTGTAGAGGCGGTGGCGGTACCGCAGCGGTGCCCCGACCACGAGGACCGGCAGCAGGTCCGCCGTCGCCTCGACGAGGGAGAGCAGCCCGGTCTCGACGGTCTCCAGCAGCGTGTCCTGCATCAGGACGTCCTCGATGGAGTAGCCCGAGAGCGTCAGCTCAGGGAACACCACCAGCCCGACGCCGTCGTCCGCGCAGGTCCGGGCGGTCTCCAGCACGGCGGCGACGTTCGCGGCCGGGTCGGCCATCGTGGTGTGCAGGGTCGCCGCGGCGGTGCGCAGGAAGTGGTGGCGGTAGACGGAGCGGAAGTCCACGCCGTCATTCTGACCGGTGGGTGGTCAGCTCCGTCGACCCGCCAGCATCCGCGCCGCCGCGCAGGCGACCCCGGTGGCGACGAGCAGCCCCAGCAGCACCGCCCAGCCCGCCCCGACCGAGCCGCCGGCCAGCACGACTCCGAGCGAGCCCAGCCACGCCAGCGGCACCAGCAGCCACAGCGCCAGGCCGTGCAGCACCTTCGGGATCTCCCCGACGCCGGCCGCGATCACGATCCACACCACCCCGGCGAGCAGCCCGCCGACGAGCAGCAGGGTGCCGACTCCCTCCCAGACCACGTGTGTCTCCTTCCTAGGGGTCGGGCAGCGGCAGCACGCGCTGCGGCACACCGGGCCCGTCGTCGATCGTGACACCCGCCGGCGTCGCGGGCGGGGCCAGCGGCCCCAGCAGGTGCGCACCCAGCCAGTCCACCAGGTCCGGCAGCTGCGCGCGGACGGCGTTCTGGTTGTGTCCGCCACCCGGGTAGAGCCGGGTGTCGACGGTCACCGGTGGCGCGGCGGCCGCGCGGATCCGGTCCGCGGCGGCCCGCTCCTCGGGTTCGTCGGAGCCCGCGGTGACCAGCATCGCCAGCGGCGCGGGCCGCTCGCCCAGCAGCGCGACGACGTCGTTGGCGGCGGCCAGGTCGGGCCGCCCGGCGAACAGCTCCCCGGTGACGACGTCGTCGGGGGTGCGGTCGTAGCCGCTCTGGCTGACCGCGAGTGCGTAGGTGCGCGGGTGGCGCAGCGCCAGGTTCATCGCGCAGTAGCCGCCCGAGGACCAGCCGGCCAGCGCCCAGGCGCCGCGGTCGGGCCGCACCCGCAGGTGCCGGGTCGTCCAGTCGACGAGGTCGGTGGTCAGGTAGGTGTCGTCGGCCGCGCCGTGCTGGGCGTCGACGCACTCCTGGTCGTGGCCGAACCGGGGCTCGCCGTTGATGTCGGGGATGACCAGCACGACCGGCGGGATGCGGTGCGCGGCGATGGCGGCGTCGAGCACGTCGGGCACCTTGAACAGGGCGGCCACCTCACGGGGCTCGCCGGGGAACCCGGGCAGCCACTCGACGACCGGGAACCGCGCCCGCGGGTGCTCGGTGTAGCCGGGCGGGAGGTAGACGTCGGCGTCGCGGTCGATGCCGGACACGGCCCCGTGCAGGGTCATGTGCAGCGTGGAGCCCAGCCCCTGCGCGGAGCGGGCGGCGACCAGCGGCATCGCCGCGTCGAGGCCCGCACCGTCCGGGCCGATGTCGGCGACCGAGCCCTCGCCGGGGTCGGGGGAGGACCCGATCAGCGAGCCGACGGTGGGGAAGAAGCCGCCGAGCAGGTTCGCCCCGGCCCCGGCGGCCGCGAGCACGGCCACGGCCGAGACGGCCACGAGCAGCGTCCGGGCCACCCGGCGCAGCCGGTGCCACGCCCCACCGGTGAGGACGAGCAGCAGCACCGCCGCGACCGTCGGCACGACCACCGCGGCGACGACGTCGAGGCGCAGCTCGGAGGCGTGGATCACGGCGCCGCCCCCGCGCGGACCCGGCTCACCGGCGCAGCAGCCGCAGCAGCGCCGGCGGGCGGCCGCCGAAGCCCTCGGCCTCGAGCACGACGAACAACACCCGCGGCAGGTCGCGGACGGCGGGGAACAGCACGTAGCGCGGGTACCAGCTCGGGCGGAACTTCGCGTTGAACCGGTAGAGCGAGTCGATCTGCCACCAGCGCGACGCGATCCGCAGCACCCTGGCCCAGCCGCGGGCGACCGGTCCGGCACCGATCCGCTCGCCGCGCTCCAGGGCGGAGCGGAACATCGCGAAGTTCAGCGACACCCGTTTCACGCCGTGGTCCTTCGCGGCCGCCATCAGCTCGGCGATCATCAGCTCGTTGATGCCGTTGTCGGCGTCGGCGTCGCGGACCATGAGGTCCAGCGAGAGCCCGTCGCGGCCCCAGGGGACCAGCTGCAGCATCCCGGACGGCTCGCCGTCGCGGAGCGCGGTGACGATCACCGCGTCCGGGTCGGAGGGGTCCGCGACCCGCGAGGACGCCATCGAGAAGCCGCGCTCGTCCTCGGCGCCGCGCCAGCGGTGCGCGCGCTCGGCGACCCGCATCCGTGCGGTCTCGTCGAGGTCCCGCAGCCGCGTCACCTCGACGGTGTGCCCGCTGCGCTGCATCCGGTTGACGGTCTGGCGGACCCCGCGCATGGGGCGTCCGTCCAGGCTGAACGACGCCGTCTCCAGCACCGCCTCGTCGCCGAGCTCGAGGGCGTCGAGACCGGCCTTGGACCAGGCGGTCGCGCCGCGCTCGGAACAGCCCAGCACCGCGGGCGACCAGCCGTAGCGGGTGCAGATGCCGAGGAAGGCCTCGATCGCGCCGGGCCACGCGCCGACGTCGCCGACGGGGTCGCCCGAGGCCAGCGCGACCCCGGCGAGCACCCGGTAGGACACCGCGGACTTGCCGCCGTGGGCGAACACCGCGGCCTTGTCACGGCGCAGGGCGAAGTAGCCCAGCGAGTCGCCGTCGCGCTGGTCGAGCAGGGCGCGCAGGCGCTGCTCGTCGTCGGGGTCGAGCGACGGGCGCGGCTCCGGCGAGCGCAGCAGGTGGTACCCGGCGACGACGAGCGCGACCACCCCGAACGTCAGTCCGATCGCCGAGGTCAGGTCGTCGAGCCACACGGCGCGCTGCTCGAACTGGACCGGGCCGGTCACCCCGATCAGCGACAGCGCCGCGTGTGCGGCCTGCGCGGCGATCGACGGGTCGCCGACGAGCCGGCGCGGGTTGAGCGCGAGCAGCACCCAGACGATGAGGAAGCCGGACAGACCGAACTGCAGCAGCGACCGGACCGACCGGCCGAGCCCGCCCGGGTCCTGCCGGGCGACGAAGTAGCGGCGCGTCGCGATCAGCGCCGCCAGCAGCGCGACGACCAGCACCGCGGGCCCGATGCCGCGCCGCTGGTCCAGCACGTGCAGCAGGTTGACCACGACGAGGAACGTCGTCGTCGCGGTCGCCACCCACCAGGCGCGCTGCTTGCGCCGGCGCAGCCCGGTGGCCAGCAGCAGCAGGCCGACCCCGGCGAGCGCGGTCACGACCAGCGACGCCAGGCCCAGCCCCGCGGGCAGGCCCAGTGTGCTGCGCAGCTCGCTGCCGATGACCCGGCGGGGCGCGGGCAGCACCGCCGCGACGACGGTCAGCGCACCGACGATCCGGGCCGCCCACACCACGGCGCGGACGACGGCGGCCTCGGACAGCCGTCGTCTGCGGGCCTCCGGGTCCGGCGCCGGGGCCGCTCCGCGGGTGCGGACGTCCCCGTGCTCGTCCCGGTGCTCGTCCCCGGTCGTCCCGGGCGGGCCGGAGCCCTCAGAGCCCGTCACGCGTTCCTCCTGTCGATTCCGTCCCCGGTGGCGGACCACCGGCGACGCCCGAACGGGCCACCGGACCCGGCAGCCGGGCGCCGAGCGCGTCCAGCTCCGCGGCGACGACGTCGGCCGCCGGTGTCCCGGGCGCCGCGGTCACCGACCCCGACGCTAGCGCCGGGCCCGGCGGCGGCGCGCCCGGCACCGGGTCATCCTGCGTCGCCGCGGTGCGCACGACGACCAGGTCCAACGGATCGGGCGAACCGGACGCGGGGGCCGGGCAGCCGTCGCCGCCGGGTGGCCCGGCCGCCGTCGCGACGTCGGCGCGCTCGGCGAGCGCCCGGCCCAGCGGGCACCCGGGGCCCTCGGGCGGACCGGCGAGGGCCCACGCGGCCCGGTCGGTCCGCAGCACCGGCGAGCCGGCCGCGACCGCGGCGGCGCGCAGCCGGGACACCGGCACCCGGTCGGTCCACAGCACCACCACGGCCGGCATCCGGCCCGCGGTGACCGCGGCGTCGACGGCGGCGTCGACCGCGGCCGACCCGTCACCGGGTCCGGTCCACACCAGGACGGGGTGGGCGAGGTGGTCGTCGTAGCCGGGCGGCAGGTGCACGGGCACGTCGACGCCGTCGACGGTCAGCACGGTGTCCCGGCCGGGTCCGGTGACCGGCGGGGCGGGTGGCGCGGGCAGCCCGCCGCGGTCCGGTCCGGCGGCCAGCGAGGCGGGCGTCGGGTAGAAGCCGAACCAGGCGTTCGTCCCCACCGCGAGGGCGAGCACGACGAGCGCGACCACGGCCGGCAGCGCGGCCGCCCGCACCGCGGGCCGCCACCGGGCCCAGCGGCGCACGAGCAGTACGAGGGTGAGCGCGGCCGTGCCCGCGACGGCGGTGACGGTGACGGCCGACCCGAGCGGGAGCAGTGCGGTCCCGGCGAGCACGTCACCACGATTCCACGCCGGTTCCGGGGGCCCGGCGGCGGGATGATCCGTCCCCGTCGTCGGGAACGTCCTAGATCAAGTCCAGAACAGACCGTCCCAAACATGCCGTCCGGGGTCGCCCGCGACGGGAACGCGCTACACCCAGCGTTGTCGCACAAGCGATCCCGTGGGGCCGGGTGGATGACGGCGGTCACACGGACGACGGGGAACGGGGCATCCGCCGCATGCCGGGGCGGTTCCGGGCCGACCCCACCGGTGTTCGACAGCATTCGCACCGAGCCACGGAGGACAGCAGCATGATCACGAAGGACATGACCCGGGAGCTCATCGGTCGTCAGGTCGTCGACAACCACGGCGAGAAGGTCGGCAAGATCGGCCAGATCTACCTGGACGAGCGCAGCGGTGCCCCGACCTGGGCCACGGTCAACACCGGGCTGTTCGGCACCAAGGAGAGCTTCGTGCCGCTGCAGAACGCCGACGTGCACGACCGCGACGTCGCGCTGGGCGTGGAGAAGAAGGCCGTCAAGGACTGCCCGCACGTGGGCCGCTCCGACGAGCGCCTGACCGGGTCGGAGGAGGACGAGCTCTACCGCCACTACGGCATCGGCACCGGCAACGGCCGCACCGACGCCCGCCACGCCACCGGTGAGCGCACCGACCGCGACCGCACCGACCGCACCGCCCGTACCGGCGACGACGCGATGGTCCGCCACGAGGAGAACCTGCGCGTCGGCACCGAGACCGAGGAGACCGGCCGCGTCGCGCTGCGCAAGTACGTCGTGACCGAGGACCAGACCGTCACCGTCCCGGTGTCGCACGAGGAGGTCCGCCTCGAGCGCGAGCCGATCGACGGCACCGAGGCGAAGGCCCGCCCGGGCGCCATGGGCGAGGCCGAGCACGAGGTGACCCTGCACCGCGAGCGCCCGGTCGTCGACAAGACCACCGAGGCCGTCGAGAAGGTGCGCCTCGGCACCCGCACCGTCACCGAGGACGAGAAGGTCTCCGACACCGTGCGCAAGGAGCGCATCGAGGTCGACGACCCGCAGCACGCCCTGCCCCGCGACGAGCGCCGCAGCTGAGCGACGCACCGCGCCACCGGCGCGTCACCGGAGCCCGCACCTCGGGCCCGGTGACGCGCCGGGCCCATGTGCGGGCCCGGCCGCCGCGAGCCGCACCGTGAAGCACGCACCGCCCTCCGGTGCGGGGCCCGCCGTGACGGTGCCGCCCATCCGGGTGACCAGGCCGTGCGCGAGTGCCAGGCCGATCCCGCCCAGCCCGACCGGGCGACGGCCGTCGTAGCGGTCGTGGAGCAGGCCCCGTTCGAAGGCCACCGGGTAGTCCTCCGGGGCCAGGCCGGGGCCGCCGTCGCGGACCTCGACCGCGCCGTCGCCGTGGACGGCGAACACCAGTGCGGCCCCCGGCGGGACGACCCGCACCGCGTTCTCGGCGAACCCGTCGAGGACCTGCCGCAGCCGGCGCGGGTCGGCGAGCACCGGCCCCACGTCGGGGGCGGTCTCGGTGCGGAACGCGATCCCGGCCCCCGCGCACCGTCCGCGCCAGACCTCGGCCGCCTCGTCCACCAGCGCCACCGGGTCGACGATCTGCAGGTCGACCCGGACGTCGTCGGCCTCCAGCCGGGCGAGGTCGATGAGATCGGCGACCAGCCGGTCCAGCCGCAGTGCCTCCCGCACCATGACCTCGCCCGCGCCCGGCACGTCGTCGCCGGTGACCACGCCGTCGGCGAGGGACTCGGCCAGCCCGCGGACCGCGGTCAGCGGGGTCCGCAGCTCGTGGGACACCGAGAGCAGGAACCGGCGCTGACGCCCCTCGCTGCGGGCCAGCGCGTCGGCGAGCTCGTTCACCGCGGCGGCGACGTCGGCGACCTCGGCCGGGCCGCGCACCGGCACCCGCACGTCGCGCGCGCCGTCGGCCAGCTCGCGGGCCGCCCGGGCGGTGCGCCGCAGCGGACGCGCCAGCACGGTGCCGGCACCGGCGCCCACGAGGATCGCGGCCAGCGAACCGGCCAGCAGCGCGAACCCGAGGGTGCGCCCCAGCAGCGGGCTGCCCAGCGGCCCCCGCTCCGGGGCGCGGACCAGGGCGAACGCCGACCCGGCCGCCGGGCGGGCCTCCACCACCCAGCCGGTCCCGTCGGCGGTGACGACCGCGGACACCGGCCGTCCGGCCAGCGCCCGCGCCGCCCCCGCGCGTTCCAGCGCCCGGGCCAGCACCGGGTCGGCGACCGGGTCCGGCAGCGCGACGACGGCGATGTCCTGCCCCCGCAGCAGCGGCTCGACCGCGGCGAGGGGGACACCGGCGTCGAGCTGCCGGGCGACGACGTCGGCCTGCTGGGCCAGCGCCTCCTGGGTGACCTGACGCGCGGTCCGGTCGACGAGCACCAGCGTCACCACCGAGCTGACCAGCACCGCGAGGAGCGCGACGAGCAGGCAGGCCAGCGCGACGCGCCACGCGGTGCTGCGCCGGCCGGTCACCGGCCGACCTCGGCGGCGTAGCCGACGCCGCGCACGGTGCGGATCGGGCAGTCGCCACCGAGCTTGCCCCGCAGCTGCGCGACGTGGACGTCGACGGTCCGGGTGCCCGCGTGCGCGGCGTACCCCCACACCGAGGACAGCAGCTGCTCGCGGGAGAACACCCGGCCCGGGTACCGGGCGAGGTGGGCGAGCAGCGCGAACTCGGTCGCGGTCAGGGCGACCTCGTCGTCGTCGACCAGGACCCGGCGGGTGACGGTGTCGACCCGGACCCGGCCCAGCACGAGCGGGCCCGGTGCGGGACCGGTGCCGCGGCGCAGCACGGTGCGCAGCCGGGCCATCAGTTCGCGCGGGCTGAACGGCTTGACCACGTAGTCGTCGGCGCCGATCTCCAGGCCGAGGACCCGGTCGACCTCGTCGTCGCGGGCGGTGACGAACAGGACGGGGGTCCAGTCGTCGTCGGCGCGCAGGCGGCGGCACACCTCGATGCCGTCGAGGCCCGGCAGGCCGACGTCCAGCACGACCGCGACCGGCCGGTGCCGGCGGACCAGCTCCAGCGCCGCGGACCCCTCGGCCGCGGTGAGCACGGAGAACCCGTCACGGCGCAGGTACAGGCCGATGAGGTCGACGATGGCGGGCTCGTCCTCGACCACGAGGACGAGCCCGCGTCCACCCGGGCTGGTCTCCACAGGGGCGATCCTGGCACCGCCGGGCCGGGGACCGGTCAGGAACCGCCGCAGTCCGTCTGCTGGACGTGCTCCAGCTGGCCGCGCAGCGTCCCGAGTGCGCTGGTCCGCCCGGCCTGGTCCGAGATCCGGGCGGCGAGCACGTCGGCCTCGGCGGTGTGCCCGGCCGTCCGGGCCGCCTGCTCCCGCGCCTGCATCCAGGCCGTCGAGCCCTTCACGGTGGCGTCGCCACCGATCCGGGTGGTCTGCTTGTCGATCCGGGCGATGGCGTGCGGCAGCCGGTCGCACGTCTTCGTGTCGGCGGCATTCGTGGTGGCCGGTGCCGAGGTACCGGAGGCCGCCGAGGCCACGCCCGCGCCGGTGGCGAGCAGTGCCGTGGCCAGTGCGGCGCCCGCGGCGCCGGTGATCCACTTCGTCCTGGTCCGCATCGGGTTCCTCCTGTCGAGCCCGGCCGGTGCGGCCGGGACCTCACCGACGGTGCTCCCCGTAGATCAGGACCGGGTGCTGCTCGTGTTCGGATCCGGTAAGGGCGCCGGGACCGGGGAGGCGAGCAGGGCGAACGCCGTCCGGAGCGCCCCGGCGGCCTCGGCGACGGCCTGGCGGGGCCGCACCCCGATCCCGAGCGAGGTCGCGAAGCCGTGCACGAGGTCGGGGTGGCGGCGCAGCGTCGCCGGGACGCCCGCCTCCCGCATGCGGGTGACCAGGTGCTCGCCCTCGTCGCGCAGCGGGTCGAACCCGGCGGTCGCGACGTAGGCCGGCGGCATCCCGGACAGGTCGCCCTCGGCGATCCGCAGCCGTGGGTCGTCGCGCATCGCCTCGGGCACGTACCAGCCGGCCATCGCCGCGATCGCCTCGCCGGTGAGCAGGAACCCGTCGCCGAACAGCTCGCGTGAGCGGGTGTGCCCGTCGAGCTCGGTGACCGGGAAGAACGCCAGGCAGAACACCGGACGCCCGGCCGGGTCGGCGCCGTCGCGGCTGGTCTCGCGGGCCACCGTCAGCGCCAGGCTCGCCCCGGCGGAGTCCCCGCCGACCGCGATCCGGCCCGGGGCCGCCCCGAACTCCTCCGGGTGCGCCGTGACGTGCGCGAACGCGGCCAGGCAGTCGTCGACGGCGGCCGGGAACGGGTGCTCGGGCGCCAGCCGGTAGTCCACCGACAGCACCCGGGCGCCGGACTCGGCGGCCAGCGTCGCGCACAGCTCGTCGTGGGTGTCCAGGTCGCCCGCGACGAAACCGCCGCCGTGCACGTAGACGAGCAGCGCGCCGTCGACGACGTCGGGTCCCGGCGGCGGCACGTACAGCCGCGCCCGCAGGTCGGCGACCGCGCCGGGGACCGTGCGGTCCTCGCGGCGCACCCCCGGCTCCTCGGGCCCGGCGACGACGCGGTCGACGAACGACTGGCCCGCCCGCATCTGCTCCGGCGGCGGGACCGGCTGCGGCCGGCGCGGGGTGAGCAGCCGCAGCAGGAGCTGGATGTCGAGGTCGAGCTGCTGGCCGTCGCGACGGACGGGCGGGCCGGCGATCGCCCGCTTCACCGGCTTCGGCAGGGCCAGCACACCGCGCAGGGCTCCTCGTGCGACACGTACCCGATGATCCACGGTGACCTCCCGCGTGTACCCGATCTTCACCCTCGATTGTGGCACCGGGTGCCGTTGCGTGCCGCTCGTCGCGGCACGGATCACCCGCCGCTGCCGTTTCGCAACCTTCGTCCCCCGTTCCCCGGCGGACGGGTGCTCGTTCAGCCCAGTGGAGATCATCTGCGGAGGGGGACGGGCATGAGGACGAGGCTGCGTGCGACGGTCGTGGCGGGGGTGGTGGCGGTCGTCGCGGCGGTGGTCGCGGTGCCGCAGGCACTGGCCTCGCCGGACGGACCGGGGGGCGAGGGTGCGCCGGGTGACGTCGTGTCCGCGGAGCGGGTCCTCACCCCGACGGTGCCCGCCGCGACGGCGACCCGGATCCTCTACCGCAGCCTCGACACCGACGACCGGCCGATCACGGTGAGCGGGATCGTCCTCACCCCGCTCGTCCCGGCGCCCGGGCCGACCCGGGTCGTCGGCTTCGCCGCGGGGACCCAGGGGCTCGCCGACCGCTGCGCGCCGTCGCGGCAGCTGCAGGCCGGTACCGAGTACGAGGCCCCGGCGATCGGTGCGCTGCTGACCAGCGGCTACACCGTGGCCGTCACCGACTACGAGGGCCTGGGCACGCCCGGCGAGCACACCTACGTCAACCGCGCCGCGCAGGCGCACGCCCTGCTCGACGTGGCGCGCGCCGCCCAGCGGGCCGGTGTCGGCGTGCCGGAGGACGCCCCGACCGCGCTCTACGGTTACTCCCAGGGCGGTGGCGCGTCGGCCGCCGCGGTCGAGCTGGCCCCGGAGTACGCCCCCGAGCTGAACCTCGTCGGCGCCTACGCGGGCGCGCCGCCGGCGGACCTGCGTGCGACCGGCCGGGCCCTGGAGGGCGGCCCCGCCGTCGCGCTGCTCGGCTACGCGGTGTCCGGGTTCGACGCCGCCTACCCCGACCTGGGGGTGCAGGACCTGCTCAACGACCGCGGCCGGCAGGTGGTCACCGAGCTGCGCGAGCAGTGCACCCAGGACTCCGCGCTGCGCTACCCGGGCCTGCGTTCGGAGTCGCTGTCCGCCGACGGACGCCCGATCTCGGCGTTCCTCGACGAGGAGCCCTTCGCGAGCCGGGTCGACGAGCAGCTGATCGGGCGTCGCACCCCCGAGGCGCCGGTGCTGATCGTGCACAGCGTCGCCGACGACATCGTGCCGTTCGGCCAGGGCGAGGAGCTCGCCGAGCGCTGGTGCGCCCGCGGCGCCGACGTCGAGTTCCGGCCGTCGCCCGTCCCCGGCCACCTCGGCGGGTACCCGGAGGGGCAGGCCCGTGCGCTGGCGTTCCTGCAGGCCCGCTTCGCCGACCTGCCGACGACGCCCACCTGCCGCTGACAGCCATGGCGGGAGTCCCTCCCGCCATGGTCAACGTATAACGCAGCGGGGGACTTGCGGCAAGACCCGGTGGCCGCGCCAGACTCTGCGCCCGGCGCCGTGACCTGCGGCGTCGTGGTGACACGGGGGTGGGCGTGCACGGGGTGCTGCTGCAGTTGGGCGAGGTCGGCCGGGACCGGCTCGCCGTCGTCGGGGGGAAGGCCGCGCACCTGGGGGAGCTGACCCGGACGGCGGGGATCACGGTCCCGGGCGGCTGGTGCGTGACCACCGGCGCCTACC
This sequence comes from Pseudonocardia sp. ICBG162, assembly GCF_020496225.1. Lineage (NCBI taxonomy): Bacteria > Bacillati > Actinomycetota > Actinomycetes > Pseudonocardiales > Pseudonocardiaceae > Pseudonocardia > Pseudonocardia sp. ICBG162. The sequence continues at coordinate 258,921 of NZ_JAHLJD010000031.1, read as the reverse complement.
GGGCCGTCGTGGAGGGTGCGCCCGGGTTCGACGCGTTGCTGGACCGCCTGGCCGGCCTGCCCGCCGACGACGCCGACGGGCTCGCCGCGGTCGCCGCCGAGGTCCGCGGGCTGGTGGCGTCCCGGCCGGTCCCCGACGACGTCGCGGCGGCGGTCGCCGCGGCGGTCGGTCGGTCCCCGGCCGGGACGGCGTGGGCGGTGCGCTCCAGCGCGACCGCCGAGGACCTGCCGACGGCGTCGTTCGCCGGGCAGCAGGACTCCTACCTGAACGTGGTGGGCGCCGACGCCGTGCTCGACCGGGTGCGGGACTGCTGGGCGTCGCTGTTCACCGACCGCGCCGTGGCCTACCGCCGGCGGCGCGGCCTGGATCACCGCGCCGTCGCGATGGCGGTGGTGGTCCAGGAGATGGTCGTCCCGGACGTGTCCGGGGTGCTGTTCACCGCCGACCCGGTGACCTCCGACCGGACCGCGACCGTCGTCGAGGCGGTGCCCGGGCTCGGTGAGGCACTGGTGTCCGGGCTGGTCGCGGCGGACGGGTGGACGGTGCGCGACGGCACCGTCGTCGACCGGCGCGCCGCACCGCGGACCGTCGCGGTCCGGCCCGCGCCCGGTGGGGGCATCCGGACCGAGCGGCTCGGCCCGCACGACGACTCCCCGCTGCTCACCGACGACCAGGTCCTGGAGCTGGCGCGCCTCGGCCGCACGATCGAGGCCGGGCTCGGCGGCCCGCAGGACGTCGAGTGGTGCCTGTCCGGCGGCCGGTTCCAGGTCGTCCAGAGCCGCCCGATCACCACGCTGTTCCCGGTCCCCGACACCGACGACGACCGCCTCCACGTCTACCTGTCGGTCGGCTACCAGCAGATGATGACCGACGCGATGCGCCCGCTCGGGCTGTCGTTCTGGCAGATGACGACGCCGCGCCCGATGGCCGAGGCGGGCGGGCGGCTGTTCGTCGACGTCACCGCCGCGCTGGGCACCCTCTCCGGTCGCGACGGCCTGCTCGCGGTGATGGGCCGGTCGGACCCGCTGATGACCGACGCGCTGCGCACCGTGCTCGACCGCGGCGCGGTCCCGCTCGGCGAGGACCCGGCGACGCCCGCCCCGGTGCACGGCGCGCCGACCTCCGAGCCGCTGGACCCGGACCCCGCGCTCGTCGCCGAGCTGGTCGCCGAGGTCCGGGCCTCGGTGGCGGACGCGGCCCGCAGGATCTCCGGCCGCGTCGGGCCGGAGCTGTTCGCCGCCGTCCGCGCGGACATCCCCGAGCTGCGGGCGCGGCTGAACAACCCGCGCAGCACCCGGGTGTTCATGACGGCGATGGACGCGGCGTACTGGATCGACGAGCACGTCGGCGAGTGGCTGGGGGAGCGGCCGTCGGACGTGCTGACCCGGTCGGTGCCCGACAACGTGACCTCGCAGATGGGGCTCGCGCTGCTCGACGTCGCCGACGCGGTCCGCCCGTACCCGGCGGCGGTGGCGCTCCTGCGCGAGGGACGGGAGGACGTGCTCGACGCGCTGGGGTCGGTCGAGGGCGGCACGGTGGCCCGCGACGCGATCGTCGGCTGGCTCGACGCCTACGGGGCCCGCTGCGTCGGCGAGATCGACATCAGCCGGCCGCGGTGGCACGAGCGCCCGGCCGCGCTCGTGCCGCTGATCCTCGGCCACGTCGACGGCGAGGAGCCCGGCGCCGGGCGCCGCCGGTTCGAGCAGGGCCGCCGCGAGGCCGAGGCCACCCGCGACGACCTGCTGGCCCGGCTGCGGTCGGGGACCGACGGCGAGGCACGGGCCGCGCGGACGGCGCTGATGATCGACCGGCTGCGGACCTTCATCGGCTACCGCGAGTTCCCCAAGTTCGGCATGGTCTCGCGCTACGCGGTCTACCGGGCCGCGCTGCTCGCCGAGGCCGACCGGCTCGTCGCCGCCGGGGTGCTCGACGACCGCACCGACGCCTACTACCTGCGGTTCGACGAGCTGGAGCAGGTCTCGCGCACCGGGCACGCCGACCTCGCGCTGGTGCGCGCCCGGCGGGCGGAGTTCGCCGCGTACGAGGCGCTGACCCCGCCGCGGGTGCTGACCTCCGACGGCGAGTGCCTGCAGGGCTCCTACCACCGCGACGACGTGCCGCCCGGAACGCTCGCCGGGCTCGCGGTGTCGGCCGGGACGGTCGAGGGCCGCGCCCGCGTCGTCGCCGACCTGTCCGGCGCCGCACTCGAACCCGGGGACGTGCTGGTCACCACCTACACCGACCCCAGCTGGTCACCGGCGTTCGTGACGATCGCCGGGCTGGTCACCGAGGTCGGCGGGCGGATGACCCACGGCGCCGTCGTCGCCCGCGAGTACGGCCTGCCCGCCGTGGTCGGGGTCGAGGACGCGACCCGGCTGATCCGGGACGGTCAGCGGGTCCGGGTGGACGGCGGGAGCGGGCTGGTCGAGATCCTCGGCTGAGACATGTCGAGAACCGGGGACCGGCTCCGTCCCCGGGACGGACGCGGCCACCGGGGCCGCGCGATCGGGAGGACATCATGAGCGTGCTGCGGATGGACAACGTCGGCGTCGTCGTCACCGACCTCGACGAGGCGGTCGCGTTCTTCGGCGCGCTCGGCCTGGCGGAGGAGGGCCGGGCGACGGTGGCGGGCCCGGACGTGGACCGGCTGGTCGGGCTCGACGGCGTGCAGTGCGACATGGCCGTCGTGCGGACGCCGGACGGGCACGGCCGGCTGGAGCTCATGCGGTTCGGGTCGCCGTCGTCGCCGGCCGGGGACCCGGGCGCCGCGGTGAACGTGCTCGGCATCCGGCGGATCATGTTCGCGGTCACCGACGTGGCGGAGACCCTCGCCCGGCTGCGCGGGCACGGCGCCGTGCCGGTCGGCGACGTGGTGCCGTTCGGCGGGGCGCACGTGCTCGCCTACGTACGGGGACCGGACGGCATCCTCGTCGCGCTGGCCGAGGAGACCGGCTGACGGAGACCGGCTGGCGGAGACCGGTCGACTGCGGCCGGTCGGCCCTCGGCCGGCCGGCCCCGGTTCTTGACAGCGGCGCCCCTCCCCGTCACTCTCTTGCACCGTGAACCTGTCAGACAGCCAGACAGCCGGACAGCGTGGTCCCCGTCGCGTCAGCGCCATGGAGGCCGTGCTGTCCCACCTGCGAGCCACCATCGAGCGGGGTGAGTACGAGGTCGGAGACAAGCTGCCCGCCGAGGCGGCGCTGAGCGCGGAGTTCGAGGTCAGCCGGTCGGTGGTCCGCGAGGCGCTCCGGGGCCTGCAGGCGCTCGGGCTCACCGAGTCGCGCACCGGGCGCGGCACCTTCGTCGTCGCGACCGGTCCGACGGACGACCCGACCTTCGGCGACTACAGCGCCCGTGACCTGTTCGAGGTCCGCAGGCACGTCGAGATCCCGGTCGCGGGCTACGCCGCCGTGCGGCACGACGACGCCGACCTCGACGAGCTGTGGCACCTGGTCGGCCGGATGGACGCCGAGACCGACGACGCCACCTGGGTCGCCCTGGACTCGCTGTTCCACATCACGATCGCGCGGGCGTCGCGGAACCCCGCGTTCGCCAAGGTCATCGAGGAGATCCGGGAGGCGCTGGCCGCGCAGTCGTCGTTCCTGAACAAGCTGGGCGACCGGCGCGAGCAGTCCAACGCCGAGCACCGTCGGATCGTCGCCGCGATCGCCGAACGCTCCGAGGAGCGCGCCGTCGCCGAGATGACCGCCCACCTGGGCCACGTCGAGCAGACCCTGGCCGGGATCGTGCGCGAGGGCGGGGTGACCCGGTGACCGGGACGCGACCCGCCCCCGTCGCCGACCGTGGCGACTCCGGCTACCGCAAGGACCTGCGGGCCCGGCACATCCACATGATCGCCATCGGTGGGGCGATCGGGACCGGGCTGTTCCTCGGTGCCGGCGGCCGCCTCGCCCAGGCGGGACCGGCGCTCGCGCTGGTCTACGCGGTCTGCGGCGTCGTCGCGTTCCTCGTGGTCCGGGCGCTGGGGGAGCTGATCCTCTACCGGCCCTCGTCGGGTGCGTTCGTGTCCTACGCCCGGGAGTTCATGGGGGAGAAGGGCGCCTACGTCGCGGGCTGGATGTACTTCCTCAACTGGTCGACGACCGGGATCGCCGACATCACCGCGATCGCGCTCTACGCGCACTTCTGGTCGTTCTTCACCCCGGTCCCGCAGTGGGTCCTCGCCCTGGTCGCGCTGGCCGTCGTGCTCGTGGTCAACCTGGTGTCGGTGCGGCTGTTCGGCGAGCTGGAGTTCTGGTTCGCCATCGTCAAGGTCGGCGCCCTGGTGGCGTTCATGCTGCTGGGCATCTGGCTGCTGGCGACGCAGACCCCGATCGACGGGGTCACCCCCGGACCGTCCCTGATCACCGGGAACGGCGGGATCCTCCCGGCCGGGCTGCTGCCCGCGGTGCTCATCGTGCAGGGCGTCGTGTTCGCCTACGCCGCGATCGAGATGGTCGGCGTCACCGCCGGAGAGACCGAGCACCCGGAGAAGGTCATGCCGCGGGCGATCAACTCGATCGTCTGGCGGATCGCGCTGTTCTACGTCGGCTCGGTGGTGCTGCTGACGATGCTGCTGCCGTGGACGGAGTACTCCGCCGGGGAGAGCCCGTTCGTCACCGTGCTCGCCCGGCTCGGGCTGCCCGGCGCGGACAGCATCATGAACCTGATCGTGCTCACCGCGGCGCTGTCGAGCCTCAACGCCGGCCTCTACACGACCGGCCGGATCCTGCGCTCGATGGCGGCGTCGGGGTCGGCACCCCGCTTCACCGGGGTGATGAGCCGGCGCGGGGTGCCCTACGGCGGCATCCTCCTGACCTCGTCGATCTGCGTGCTCGGCGTCGGGCTCAACGCGGTGGTCCCGGCGCAGGCGTTCGAGATCGTCCTGAACTTCGCCGCGATCGGCATCCTCGGCACCTGGGGAACGATCATGATCAGCAACCTGCTGTTCGTGCGCCGCTGCCGCCGCGAAGGCGTCGAGCGGCCCGCGTTCCGGCTGCCGGGCGCGCCGTACACGCACGTCGCGACGCTGGTGTTCCTCGCCGCCGTCGTCGTGCTCATGGCCTTCGACGAGGTCGGCCGGATCACCCTCATGGGGCTGCCGGTGATCGTCGGCGCCCTGGTCGCGGGCTGGTACGCGGTCCGCAACCGCATCGACATGTCCGCGTTCGACCGGACCGGTTTCGGCGCGGACGACAGCACGGACCACAGCACGGACGACAGAGAGGACGACACGGTATGACCCAGCTGGCCGCCCCGCCGAGGATCGGGGTACCGGCCCACGAACCGCTGGTGCACCTCCTGCGCGACGGCATGGTCGAGGGGGTGCACCACGGCTCGGTCGTGGTGCTCGCCCCGGACGGCTCGACGCTGTTCGCCGCGGGGGACCCGGACGTCGCGTTCTACCCCCGCTCGACGGCGAAGCCGCTGCAGGCCGCGGCGATGGCCCGGCTCGGGCTGCGACCCGGTCCGTCCGGGTTCGCGATCGCCGCCGCGAGCCACTCCGGCGAGCAGGCCCACCTCGGCGCCGTCCGGGCGCTGCTCGGCCCGATCGGCATCGGCGCGCTGGGCAACCCCGCCGACCTGCCCTACGACCCCGAGGAGCGGGACGCCTGGCTCGCCGCGGGCCGGTCGGCGTCGCAGCTGGCGCAGAACTGCTCCGGCAAGCACGCCGCGATGCTGCGGACCTGTCTGCTGCGCGACTGGCCGACCGAGGGCTACCTGGACCCGCGGCACCCGCTGCAGACCGCGATCCGGGAGACCGTCGAGGACCTCACCGGCGCCCCGGTCGCCCGGACCGCCGTCGACGGCTGCGGGGCACCGCTGTTCGCCGTCTCGCTGCGGGGGCTGGCCGGCGCGCTGGCCCGGCTCGTGACGGCCGACCCGGAGTCCCCGGACGGCCTGGTCGCGGCCGGGATGCGCCGGCACCCCGAGCTCGTCGGCGGATCGCGGCGCCCGGTCACCGCGCTGATGCGGGCGGTGCCGGGCCTGCTCGCCAAGGACGGCTTCGAGGCCGTCACCGTCGCCGCGCTGCCGGACGGCACCGCCGTCGCCGTGAAGATCGCCGACGGCGGGCTGCGCGCCCTGCGCCCCGTCGTCACCGCCGCACTCGCCCGGTGCGGCGTCCACCTCCCGCCGGGTCGGACCGACCTGCGGGTCACCGGCCCCCTGGCCACCGCCGAAGGAGAGACCGCATGAGCGCCGTCCGTCACGAGCACGACCTGCTCGGCGACCGCGACGTCCCCGCCGAGGCCTACTGGGGCGTGCACACCGCCCGGGCCCGGGAGAACTTCCCGATCACCGGCACTACCATCGCCGCCTACCCGCACCTGATCGAGGCGCTCGCGGCGGTGAAGGAGGCCGCGGCCCTGGCCAACCGGGAGCTGGGGCTGCTGGAGCCGGAGGTGGCCGACGCGATCGTGGCCGCCTGCGCCGAGATCCGGGGCGGGGCCCTGCACGACCAGTTCGTCGTCGACGTCATCCAGGGGGGTGCGGGCACCTCGACGAACATGAACGCCAACGAGGTCGTCGCGAACCGGGCGCTGGAGCTGCTGGGCCACGAGCGCGGCCGCTACGACGTCGTGCACCCCAACGAGCACGTCAACATGTCCCAGTCGACCAACGACGCCTACCCGACCGCGGTCAACGTCGCGACGATCCTGGCGGCGCGCGAGCTGTCGGAGTCGATGCACGTGCTGGAGCGCGCCTTCGCCGCGAAGGCCGTCGAGTTCCACGACGTGCTCAAGATGGGGCGCACCCAGCTGCAGGACGCCGTGCCGATGACCCTCGGGCAGGAGTTCGGCACGTACGCGGTGATGCTGGGCGAGGACCGCGAGCGGCTCACCGAGGCCGCGGCGCTGCTGCACGAGATCAACCTCGGCGCGACGGCGATCGGGACCGGTCTCAATGCCGCGCCCGGCTACGCCGAGGCGGCCTGCCGGCACCTGGGCGAGATCACCGGGGTGCCGGTCCGGACCGCGGCCGACCTGGTGGAGGCCACCCAGGACTGCGGCGCGTTCGTGCACCTGTCGGGTGTGCTCAAGCGGATCGCGGTGAAGCTGTCGAAGTCCTGCAACGACCTGCGGCTGCTGTCCTCGGGCCCGCGCGCCGGTCTGAACGAGATCGACCTGCCGCCGGTCCAGGCCGGGTCCTCGATCATGCCCGGGAAGATCAACCCGGTGATCCCGGAGGTGGTCAACCAGGTCGCGTTCGAGGTGATCGGCAACGACGTCGCCGTCACCATGGCCGCCGAGGCCGGACAACTGCAGCTCAACGCGTTCGAGCCGATCATCCTGCACTCGCTGTCGGAGTCGATCACGCACCTGGGTGCCGCGTGCCGGACGCTCGCGACCCGCTGCGTCGCGGGCATCACGGCCAACACCGACGTGCTCCGCGGCTACGTGGAGAACTCGATCGGGCTGGTCACCGCCCTGAACCCGACGATCGGCTACGCCGCCGCCACCGAGATCGCGAAGGAGGCGCTCGCGTCGGGCCGCGGGGTCGTGGAGCTCGTCGTCGAACGGGGCCTGATCCCGGCCGACGAGCTGGCCCGGCTGCTGCGCCCGGAGGTGCTGGCCCGCCCCGGGCTCCGCTGAGAAGGCCCGCGCAGGGCCCGCCGCGGCCCTGCACCCGGTGCGGAACGGGTGTCAGGGCTGCGGCGGGGCCTCGTAGGGGAGTCCGCGGGTCAGGCTGTGCACCCCGCCCGCGGTGAGCAGGCCCCCGAGCGCGATCGCGAAGAGCTCGTCGGCGAGGCGCGCGTCGGCCTCACCGCTCTGCGGGGTGAACCAGTGCTGCATCCAGTCGAGCATGCCGACGACGGCGCGGGCGGCCACGGCGGGCGAGCCCGCCAGCGAGAACTCACCCTTGTCCACCCCCTCGGCCAGCAGCGACTCGACCGCGGCGATGTAGCGGCGGTCCATGTCGTCGAACCGGGCGAAGACCGGCGACCGGAAGCGCCCGACGTGCTGCAGGTACACGAAGGCGGCCGGGTAGTAGTCGGAGAAGATCCGGACCTGGGTCCGGATCAGCTCGCGCAGCCGCATCGCCACGCTGCTGTCGGTGTCGGCCCGCAGCCGGTCGAGCTCGGCGAGCAGCGCCTGCGCCGGCCGGTCCACGACGGCGAGCAGCAGCTCCTCCTTGCTGCCGACGTAGTTGTAGACACTGCCCTTCAGGATCCCGACCCGGGCCCCGATGCTCTCCAGCGTCGCGTTGTCGTACCCGTGCTCCCGGAACTCCTCCCCGGCCGCACGCACGAGGTCCGGCCAGCGACTCGGTCGCGGCATCAGCTCACCCCTTCCCGCTCAGTGCATCGTCCAGCCGCCGTCGACGCACAGCGTCGTGCCCGTCAGGTACGACCCCGCCGGCGACGCGAGCAGCAGCAGCGGCCCGGCCAGCTCGTCGTGCTCGCCGAGGCGGCCCAGCGGGATCCGGTCGACGACGGCGTCGCGCCCGCGCGGGTGCTCCAGCAGCGGGCCGGTCATCTCCGAGGCGAACCAGCCGGGAGCCAGCGTGTTGACCCGGACGCCGTGCCGGGCCCACTGCGCCGCCAGGTCCCGGGTGAGCCCCGCCAGCCCCGCCTTCGACGCCGAGTAGGCCGCCTGCGGCACGGTGCCGGCGGTCAGCCCGAGCACCGAGGAGACGTTGACGATCGCGCCGCCGCGGCCCGCGTCGATCATCCGCCGGCCCGCGGCCGCGGCCATCGCGTAGGCCCCCAGCAGGTTGACCTCCAGCAGCGCGGCCGCCCGCCCGTGGTCGTCGGTCTCCGCGCGGGCGGCGTAGCCGGTGCCGGCGTTGTTGACGAGGACGTCGATGCGGCCCAGCCCGGTGACGGCGGCGTCGACGAGCCGCTCGCAGTGGTCCGGGTCGGCGACGTCGGTGACGACCGCGACGGCGCGGCGCCCGGTGTCGGCGATCGAGCGCCGCACCTGTTCCAGCCGGTCGGCCCGGCGCGCGCCCAGTACGACGTCGGCGCCCGCACCGGCCAGCACCCGGGCGAAGCAGGCACCCAGCCCGGACGACGCGCCGGTGACGACGGCGACCCGGCCGTCCAGCCGGAACCCGCCGGGGAGCGCTGCCGGCGGGTCGGTCACCCGCCCATCCTCCCCGGTCACCGGGCGTCCGGCGGACCCGGGTCGAGCAGCACGGGCAGCCGCTCCATCCCGCGGGACAGCAGCACCGGCGCCCAGCGGAGCCCGTCCTCGTCGACGGTCTGGCCGGGCAGCCGTGCCAGCACCCGGGGCACGGCGACGGCGGCCTCGAGCCGCGCGAGCGGCGCGCCCAGGCAGTAGTGCGGCCCGACCCCGAAGCCGAGCTGGCGGCCCGGCCGGCGGGTGATGTCGAAGCTGTCCGGGTCCTCGAACACCGCCGGGTCGCGGTTGGCCGCCGAGGGGCTGAGGAACACCCGGTCCCCGCGGCGCAGGGTCCGTCCGCGCAGCTCCACGTCCTGCGCCATCACCCGCGCGACGGTCTTGGCGGGACCGTCGAAGCGGAGCACCTCCTCGACCGCGCCGCTCCACCGCTGCGGGTCGGCGTCGAGCAGGGCGCGCTGCCCGGGGTGGCGCAGCAGCGCCAGCACCGCGCTGCCGATCAGGTTCGTGGTGGTCTCGTGCCCGGCGAACAGCAGCAGCACCCCGGTGGCGACGAGCTCGTCGTGGCTCAGCGAGTCGTGCTCGTCGCGCGCGCTGATCAGCGCCGAGAGCAGGTCGTCGGCGGGCTCGCGCTCGTGCGCCGCGACCAGGTCCGCCAGGTAGCCGGTCAGCTCGGCCATCCCGCTCGCCCCGTCGGCGTGCCGCCCGGCGTCGCCCATCCCGCCGAACACCAGGCCGGTGATCCGGTCCGACCAGACCTTGAAGTCGTCCTGGTCGCGCCGGGGGACCCCGAGCATCTCGGCGATGACCGAGGCGGTCAGCGGGTAGGCGAAGTCCCGGACGACGTCGAGGGTGCCCGCGCCGGAGGGCGTCGCCGCGTCGAGCAGCTCGTCGGCGAGCTCCTCGACCCGCGGCCGGATCCGGGCGACCGCCCGCGGGGTGAACCCGCGGCTGAGCAGCTTGCGGAGCCGGGTGTGGTCCGGCGGGTCCTTGAAGACCATCCACTCCTCGAGGACCCCGAAGGCGTAGCGGAGCCCGGGGTCGGCGCCCGGACGGTCCAGCTTGGCCCGCCGGTACGGGGCGATCCGGTCGGAGGAGAAGCGCACGTCGCGCAGTGCGGCGTCGACGTCGTCGAACCGGGTGAGGAACCACGAGCGGTACCGCGGGCTCCAGTGCACCGGGTCGTGCTCGCGCAGCGCGGCGAGCAGCGGGTACGGGTCGGCCACGGCCTCCGCGGAGAGCAGGTCGGCGCTGTCGGCGTCGAACGGGGCGGCGTCGGGCGGGGTGGTGGTCACGGTGCCTCCAGGACGGCGACGACGCAGGCGTTGCCGTCGAGGACCGAGACGCCGCCGCCCATCGTCTCGACCAGCCCGATCCGGGCCCCCTCGACCTGCCGGTCCGCCGCCTCGCCGCGCAGCTGCCACACGATCTCCGCGACCTGGGCGAGCCCGGTCGCGCCGAGCGGGTGGCCACGGGAGAGCAGCCCGCCGGACGGGTTCACCGGGTGCCGGCCGCCGAGTGCGGTCAGGCCGGTCTCGGCGGCCCGTCCGCCCGCACCGGGGGGCACCAGCCCGAGCGCCTCGACGGTGACGATCTCGCCGATCGTGAAGGCGTCGTGCACCTCCACGACGTCGACGTCGGACACCGAGTCCAGGCCGGCGGCGGCGAGCGCGTCGGCGGCCGTGTCGCGGGTCAGGTCGTACCCCCACACGTGGGGCGACCGCTCGTTCCACGGCGCGCCGCTGCGCAGCGCCACCCCGCGCACGGCCACCTCCCGGCCCGTCCCGCGGGCCGGGCCGAGCACCGCCGCGGCGGCGCCGTCGGAGGTCGGGCAGCACTGCAGCAGGGTCAGCGGGTCGCTGATCATGCGGGACCCGAGCACCTGCTCGACGGTGTAGGACCCCGCGTACTGGGCACGGGGGTTGTGCAGGGCGTGCGCGTGGTTCTTCACCGACACCGCCGCCAGCTGCGCGTGCGTGACGGCGCCGAGCGCCAGGTAGCGGGCGGCGCTCATGGCGTAGAGGGCGGGCAGCGCGAGGCCCGAGGCCTGCTCCGGGTCGGACGGCTCGGGGGTGATCGCGCCGTCGAACGCCGCGCTCATCCGCTCGACGCCGAGCGCGAGCACCCGCCCGTACCGGCCGGAGCGGACGGCCTCGCAGGCCTCGGCGAAGGCCGTCGTCCCGCTCGCGCAGGCGTTCTCGACCGTCACCACCGGGATCCCGGTGATCCCGAGCGCGCGCAGCGACCGCTGGGCCACCCCGGGCGCGCCGAACACCGTGCCGACCCAGACCGCGTCGAGCGCGGGGTCCCCGGCGTCGGCGAGCGCCTCGGACACCGCGTCGTGCACGAGCGCGACGGCGTCCCGGTCGGGCCTGCGCCCGAAGTGGGAGGTGCCGACGCCGTGCACCGCGACCCCGGTCACGACGCCACCCCCGCGCCGGTGCCGGGCACCGTGCCGACCGCCGGGTCGCCCGCCGCGGTCGGCGCGACGAGCACGACCCGGGAGCCGACCGGCGGCGCGTCCGGTCCGAGCGGAGCGTGGGCGAGGACGCGTGGCCCGTCGTCGAGGTCCACGTAGGCCAGCGCGACGGGCGGCTCCCGCCCGGCGACCGGGATCCGGACGACGGTGCTGCTCCAGACGGTGCCGCCCGGACCGAACGACGCCCGCTCCACCGGTCCGCCGCACGCCGGGCACCGCGGCCACACGTGGGCGGAGACGGCCGCGCACCCCGGACAGCGCAGCCCGGCGAGCCGCCACGTCCCGTCGGCGTCGAGCTCGGAACGGGGGCGTGGGTCGACGGCGTCGGCGTGCGGCACGGGCGGCTCTCCTGGGTCGGGTGTCCCGCCATGAAAACAAACCGAGGGTCAGTTATCAACGACGCAAAGGGGCGGTCTGCCCCGCTACGAACGGAGTTCTTGACAGCTCAGGTGAACCAGGTCACTGTTTGCCGGACTGAAAACAACCCGGCGTTTGGCAACGAGGCTACGCCGGCCGAGTGCGGCCAGGAGGTCCGACCGATGCGGTTCGGCTTGTTCACGATGCCCGAGCACCCCCCGCACGAGAACTGGACGCTGTCCTACGACCGGGACATCGACGACATCGTGCTGGCGGAGAAGCTGGGCTTCCACGAGTACTGGATCGGCGAGCACCACACCGGCGGCTTCGAGAACGTCCCGGTGCCCGAGTACATGATCGCCAAGGCGTCCGCGGTCACCAGCCGCATCCGGCTCGGCACCGGCGTGGTCAACCTGCCCTACCAGGACCCGTTCCAGGTGGCGGAGCGCCTCGCGTTCCTCGACCACCTCACCCACGGCCGTCTCGAGTACGGCTTCGGCGGCGGCGGGCTGCCGACCGACCAGGCCCTGTTCGGGCTGGAGCGCTCCGAGGCCAAGCCGCGCACGAACGAGGCGCTGGAGATCATCTGGCAGCTGCTGACCTCCGAGGAGCCGGTCAGCTACGAGGGCCTCTACTGGAAGTACGAGAACCGCCAGCTGCAGGTCGGGCCCTACCAGGAGGTCCCGCCGTTCGCGATCGCCGGGCTCACCGGCACCCACAACTACGCGCGGTGCGGCGAGAAGGGCTGGAAGGCGCTCTCGGTGTACTTCGCGCCCACCGACAACCGCGGCTACACCGACGCGCCCGACCTCGCCGCCCACGCCGCCGCGCTCGTCGGCGCCGCCGAGCAGGCGGGACTCGACCCCGCCGAGGCACGGCGGAACTGGCGGGTCAGCCGCGAGGTCTACGTCTCCGACTCCCGCAACCAGGCGATGAACGAGATCCGGGAGGGCGTGCGGCGCTCCTACGAGTACCTGCTCGGCCTCGGCCTCGGCGCCCTCATGAAGAAGGGCCACGGGATGGACGACGCCGACCTCACCTTCGAGTGGATGGTCGAGGAGATCCCCTGGATCGTCGGCAGCCCGGAGGACTGCATCCGGTCGATCAGGGAGCTGGAGGAGCAGACCGGCGGCTTCGGCACCTTCCTCATCAACACCCGGGACTGGGTGACCACCGACCGCTGGAACCGCTCGCTGGAGCTGTTCGCCCGCTACGTCACCCCGCAGTTCACCCCGCGGGAGAACATGGCCCGCCGCGAGCGGCTGGCGAACGTGGCCCTCGGCCGGGCCTGACCCCGACCCCGACCCCCTTCGAGATCGGAGCGAGCATGAACAGGTTCGACGGGAAGGTCGCCGTCATCACCGGCGGTGTGCAGGGGATCGGCCGCGGCATCGCGCTGCGGCTGGCCGCGGAGGGCGCCGCGGTGGTGGTCGGCGACCTGCAGGACGACGACACGACCGCCCGCGAGATCGTCGACGCCGGCGGGCGGGCCGCGCACGTCGTGATGGACGTGCGCCGCCCGGGCGACTGGAAGCGCCTGGTCGACGAGGCCGTCGGCGGGTTCGGCGGGGTGCACGCCCTCGGCAACGTCGCGGGCGTCACCAACACCCTCGGGCCGGACAACGTCGTCGACCTCGACGAGGCCGGGTGGGACCACGTCGTCGACACCGATCTCAAGGGCGTCTGGCTGGGGATGCAGGCCGTCATCCCGCGGATGCTCGACGGCGGGGGCGGGTCGATCCTCAACATCGGGTCGATGGCGGCGCTCAAGGGCCTGGAGAACCTGGCCGCCTACAGCGCGGCCAAGGGCGGCGTCGTCAGCCTCACCCAGCAGGTCGCGATGGAGTACAGCCCGCGCGGGATCCGGGTGAACTGCATCTGCCCGGGCACGATCGACACCCCGATCCTCGCCGGGATCACCGACAGCATGCGGGAGAACTTCGTCGCGGCCCACCTGATCCCGCGGCTCGGCACGCCCGCCGACATCGCCGCCGCGGCCGCGTTCCTGCTGTCGGAGGACGCGTCCTTCCTCACCGGGGAGGTCCTGCCCGTCGACGGCGGGTGGAACGCCAAGGGCAGCGCCGGCTGACCGCCGCCGAGACCACCCCGCCGCAGAGAGGACACGCATGAGCAGCGCCGCCGTGCCGCACACCGTCGTCGACGGCACCGACCGTGACGACCGGGGGTTCGCCCGATTCTGGGACGCCGAACGGGAGACCCGCGACCCCCGCGACCGCGACGCGGTGGTGCTGGACCGGATCCGCCACCAGCTGCACTACGCCTACGACCGGCTGCCGTTCTACCGCAGGCACTACGACGCGCACGGCTTCCACCCCGACGACGTGCGCTCGCTCGCGGACTTCACCGCGAAGGTCCCGGTGGTCACCAAGCGGATGCTGGTGGCGGACCAGGCCGAGCATCCGCCGTTCGGCAGCTACACCCGGGACTTCTCCACGCCCGACGGGTCGACCGGGATCGCCCGGATCCACGGCTCGTCGGGCACCTCGGGGACACCGACGCTCTACGCGGTGTCACGGGGCGACTGGGACCGCGCCGCGGACGTGCACGCGATGGCCCAGTGGTGTGCGGGTGTCCGGCCGGACGACATCGCCCAGGTCGGGTTCCCGTTCGGGCTGTTCTTCGGCGGCTGGGGTGTGCTGCAGGGGCTCGAACGGATCGGCGCGACCGTGTTCCCGCTCGGCGTCACCGACTCCGAGCGGCACCTCGAGCTGATCGGACGGCTCGGGTCGACGGTGTTCACGGCGACGCCGTCGTACTGCGTGCACCTGCTGTCGGTGGCCGAGCGGATGGGCATCGACCTCGCGGCGGGGACGGTCCGCACCCTGCTGGTGGGCGGTGAGCCCGGGGGCTCCCTGCCCGGGACCCGCCACCTCATCGAGCAGGGCTGGGGCGCGACCGTCGTCGACGCGGGGTCGACGTCGGAGATGTACCCGTTCCAGACCAGCGTGGGCTGCACCGCGGGCACCGGCACCCACCTGATCACCGACGAGGTGCACGTGGAGGTCGTCGCCCCCGACGACCCGCACACCGCGGTGCCGGTCGGCGGGCGCGGCGCGGTCGTCTACACCCACCTCTGGCGCGAGTCCCAGCCCATGATCCGGTTCGCGCCGGGGGACGAGACCTACCTCGCCGACGACCCGTGCCCGTGCGGGCGGACCTACCCGCGGATGCCCGAGGGCGTGCTGGGCCGGCTCGACGACATGCTCGTCGTCCGCGGGGCGAACGTCTTCCCGTCGGCGGTCGAGACGGCGCTGCGCTCGGTGGACGGGCTGGGGCCGGAGTTCCGGATCCGGGTCGCTCGCCCGGCCGCGCTGGACGAGATCACGGTGCAGGCCGAGGTCTCGGCGCCCACCGCCACGGCGCTCGACGGCCTGCCCGCCGCGGACGCCGCCGCGGCCCGGCGGGAGCTCGCCGGGCGGGCCGAGCAGGCGCTGCGCCGGGCCGTCGCCATCACGGTGCCGGTGACGCTGCTCGATCCCGGGACGCTGCCCGAGACGACGTTCAAGGCCCGGCGGGTCGTCGACGAGCGTCCGCGGGCCTGACACCGGGCCCGGCGTCAGCGGGCCGGTCCGATGCGGAAGACCAGGTCGGTGCGGTCGTGCTCGAAGCGCAACCGGCGCAACGCCAGCAGCAGCGCTCCGTCGCCCGCGTCGGCGACCGCTTCGACGGCTCCCGCACCTTCCGCCCGCAGCCGGACGACAGCCGCGCCGACGAGCGTGACCAGCGCCGCGCACCGTGCGTGCTCCGGCGTACCGGGTGCGGTCGCGATCTCCGAGATCCCGGCGAGCGCGCCGTCCGGGCCCGGCCGTCGGAGACGGGCGGACCCCCCGGTGACGTCGCGCAGGACCACCTCGCGGTCGTCGTCGGTGCCGGCGACGGTGCCGTCCGGCCGGTCCCGGGTGAGCTGCGGATCGTCGGGTGCGGGTTCGTCGACGGGGAGCACCAGGTGGTGCCGGACGGCGTCGGTGGCCACACCGGACCGCCGCGCCAGGCGCTCGGCGGCCGGATGGTTGCCGAGCGCGACGGCGTGCAGCACGTGCAACCCGGTCCCGGCCCAGCCCCACACCGGGTCCGGCTCGGTGCCGAGCACCTCCAGCACCGAGGTCGCCACCCCGATCGCACGACGCAGGGGGTCGACGACCAGCTCGACGGACCCGGTGCCCCCGCCGAGGTCACGGATGCACACGACACCGGCCGGCACGTAGTGGTCGTCGTGCGCGACGTCGTGGCGGTGCAGGCAGGTGTCGATCTCGATGACGGTGTCCACCGGGCGGCGGAGGTCCGGCGGTGGTGGGCCGAAGCCCATCTCGGCGTCGAACCGGGCCGCCCGCGCGAGCAGCTCGCGGGCCGCCACGGTCAGGTCCGGCACCTCCCGCAGCCGGACCAGGCCGGGCGGGCCCGCGGTGGTCGTCACGCGCCCGGCTCGGCCGTGACCAGGCGGTTCAGCTCCCGCCGGAACAGATGGTTACCCAGCTCGTTGCGGCCCAGCAGCATCGTCCCGGCGTCCTGGCTGCGCATCGCCGCCTGCGAACCCTCCAGGATCGGGAAGTCCTCGTCGTGGATGATCGAGATCATGATCTTCCAGTTCTTCGCCCAGAGCGCGTCCCAGCGCTCCTGATCCATCTCCAGCGCCTCGGTGGTGGGCGCCATGATCCGCATCTCCATCACCGAGCTCGCGGGGTCGTCGCCATAGGGCCGGAAGGTCAGGAGCTCGACGTGCGTCGCGTGCTTGAGCAGCATGCTGTTCGGCGCGAGGAAGCAGCTCTCGATCGTGTGCTTGGCGATGTCGGCCCCGGCCGGGTCCTCGTCGTCGACGAACCGGTCGATGCTCTTGCGTGCCGCGAGGAACCAGAAGTGCCTGCCGTAGTCCTCGAGCGCCAGCTTGTTGGTGTGCAGGACCTTGCCCGCCGTGTTCGGGTGGGCGTACTTGACGTGGTAGTTGTCGAGGAAGCCGTCCTGCATGATCTTCCAGTTGGTCGGCCGGTCGAACGACTGTGGAGTCACGCTCACCAGGTCCTCGATCCGGTACCCGGCGAGGATGGCGTCCATCTCCGGGCCGAGCCAGCTCTCGACGTCGATCCCGCGCTTCGCGTTGTCGATCATCCAGAGGAACCCGTGCCGTTCCTGCACGGGCAGCTCCACCAGACCGAACGCAGTCCGGTCGAAGTCGCCGAACGTGTCGTCGAGGGTGACGGTGCGCAGCTCACCACTCGGGTCGTAGGACCAGCGGTGATAGGGGCAGGAGAAGAGCCGGCACCGGCCGGACGCCTCGTCGACGAGCTGGGCCCCGCGGTGTCGGCACGCGTTCACGAACGCCTTGACGCCGCCGTCGCGCTGTCGGATGACGATGGCGTTGTTGCGGGGCAGCCTGCGGGTCAGGAACTCGTTGGGCCGCGCGATCTCCGAGCCGTGGCCGACGATGAACGGCACCTCGCCGAACACCCGATCGCGTTCGAGGGCGGCCAGCCCCGGGTCCCGGTACTCGGCTGCCTCGGACCGGGCGATCTCGTCGTGGCAGTCGGTACTGCCCTTCTCGACGTGTCGGAGCATGGTGCGGAACGCGCGGTCCTGCCGCCCGGTCACCGGGGTCTCGTCGATGCTCATGCGCTGGTCCTCTCGTCCGGGGCCCGGTTCACGCGGGCAGGGGGGTACGTGCGTGCCGACGGTGCGTGGCGGGGATGTCGGTGTGGCGGTCTCGGACGGCCGCCTTGTCGATCTTCATGCTCGGTGTCCGCGGAAGCGGCTCGTCGAGGAACACGACGTAGCGGGGCATCTTGTACGCGGCCAGGCGGGTCCGGCAGTGCTCCAGTACGGCCTGGTCGGAGAACGGTTCGGTCGCTCGCAGCAGCAGCGCCGGGGTCTCGCCGAACTCGTCGTCGGGCACGCCGATCACCGCCACCTCGACCACGCCCGGAAGCGCGAGCGCCGCGCGTTCCACCTCGGCGGCGTAGACGTTCATCCCGCCACTGATGATCATGTCCTTCAGGCGGCCGACGACACGCAGCGCACCGTGGTCGTCGACGACGCCCACATCGCCGGTCCGCAGCCACCCGTCGGCGAAGGCCTCCGCCGTGTGCTCCTCGTCCTGCCAGTAGCCGGCGGCGAGTCCGGGCCCCGAGATCCGGATCTCCCCGGGCTCGCCCGGCGGGAGTACGACGCCGTCGGGGTCGGTGACCACGACCCTGGTGAGGATGCCGCCCTCGCCGACGGACTCCGGGCTGCGCACGGACATCTCGACGGTCGGGAAGGTGACGTTCGACAGCGACTCGGTGAGGCCGTAGGCCTGTCGTAGCCCGACGCCCTTCGCAGCCCAGGCCTCGATCAGTTCGGTGGTGACCGGGTTCCCGCCGGTGAACGCCACGGTCAACGAGGACAGGTCGGCGTCGGCGAACTCCGGGAGCCGGGCCATCTGCTCGTAGAAGATGGTGGTGGCGGCGAAGGTGGTGATCTGCTCGTCCCTGATCAGACGCAGTGCGGTCGCTGCGTCCCACCGGGGGAGCAGTACCACGCTGCCACCGAGCACCAGGGGGCCGAGCAGGCCGTTGAGCAGCCCCGCGGCGAAGGAGAACGCACTGACGCCGAGTGCCCGCCCACGCAGCAGCTCCGGCGCCTGCAGTGCCCACTCGAAGAACGCACCGAGCAGGGCCTCGTGGGTGTACACGACCCCCTTCGGGCGTCCGGTCGACCCCGAGGTCGGCAGGATGCACGCCGGCTGCGTCGGGTCGCGGGGCAGGTCGGGCAAGACGGAACGTCCCGCAGCGGGGCGTTCCTGCATCGCCGCGAGGGAGCGGACCGCGGGGGTGTCGGCGTCGATGCCGTCCAGCGTCGGGCGGTGTCCGTCATCGGCGACGACCAACACCGGGTCGATCCGACGGAGGACCTCGGCCAGCTCGAACGCTCCCAGACGTTCGTTGAGCGGGCACAGCACTGCGCCCGCGCGCAGCACGCCGAGCGCGGCCACTGCCCAGTCGACGGAGAGCGGACCGAGTACCCCGACCCGGTCGCCGGGCCGGACCCCGGCCTCGACCAGCGCGGCGGCGGCGGCGTCCTGCGCCGCGGCGAGCTCGCGCCGGGTCAGGGAACGCGCCGGGTCCTGCAGCGCAGGCGAGTCGGGGCGACGCCTCGACCAGGCGCCCAGGGCATCGAGAACGGTGGTGTTGCGCATCGTCGAGCGTCCTCCGTCGTGAGGTGGTGGTGGGTGTGGGCCGTAGGCTCGGTCCGACAGGAGATGAGGTGGTGATGGGGCGCAGGCCGCTGATCACGCGTGACGGCGCCGCCCGCGCCGCGCTGGCGATCGTCGACGAGGGCGGGCCCGCAGCGCTCAGTCTCGAACGGCTCGCCGCGGCCCTGGGCGTCCGGGCGCCGTCGCTCTACAACCACTTCGCGGACAAGGCGGAGATCCTGGCGGAGGTCGCCCGGACCATCGTGCTGGACACCCCGCGCGTGCCGGATCCCGCCGCCGGGCAGTGGCGGGAGTGGCTCGTCGAGGAGTCGACGCTGTTCCGCCGTTCACTGCTGCGGCACCCGCGTGCCGTGCCGCTGGTGGTCGCGTACTTTCCGCAGCCGCTGCTCGTGCGGCTCTACCGGCGGTACTCCCTCCTACTGGAGGGGCAGGGCGTCCCGGAGCGCGTGCATCTGTTCCTCCTCGAAGCTGCGCATCGGATGACGATCGGTTCGGCGATCAGTACGGCGAACGGGCGCGCCGCGCTGCAGGGACTCGGTCCCGACGACCTGGTGCCCGCCTCGGATGACGAGGACGAACGACGCTTCGTCGAGATGATGCGGACCTTCTTGCGCGGGGTGGATCTCCCCGGCTGAGCCCCGCGTGTCCGGGTACCGGTTCGTGTCCGTTCCCGTGCGACCACAATAAGCTAACCACGTTAGTAAAAGCAGGTCAAGGCGTTCTTCTGCGTCACCGAGGAGTGACAGCGGCAGGAGCGGGGCGCTGGGTTGAGTGGCGTCGGGCGATCGACCCGCTGCTCCGCTGCCGGTGACCGCGCATGGGGGCCGACTGAAGCTCGCCGAGGACGGACCGCTCGATCAGCTTCGTCGCTCCGCCGTGCCCTGCGTCGAACGGGCCGGATTCGCCGGTGATGCCCTCAGTGGCCTCGGCCGTCGTGCGCGGCACGGGTCGCACCCCGGCCGAGGTGGGCGTGCTCGCCCTGGAGGCTGAACAGCGCGAGCGTCTCGGCGGGCCGGTCGTCGGCGCTGCCGATCCAGTGCGGTGTGCCGGTGTCGAACTCGACCACCTCGCCGGGGTCGAGGAGGTGCTCGGTGTCGTCGAGGACCAGGCGCACCCGGCCGTCGAGGACGTAGAACCACTCGTAGCCCTCGTGGGTCTGCAGGGCGGTCGTCGGCGACGCGGCGGCCGGTGGGTAGATCACCTTGAAGGCCTGGACCCCGCCGCCGCGACGGGTCAGCGGGACGAACACCAGCCCGCGGTGGCGCACCGGGCGCAGATGGATGCGGGGGTCACCGGTCGGAGGCGCCTGCACGAGGTCGTCGAGCGGGACCCCGTGCGCCCGGGCGAGCGGCAACAGCTGCTCCAGCGTCGGCCGGAGCTTCCCGGTCTCCAGCCGGGACAGGGTGCTCGCGGTCAGGGCGGTCTCCGCCGCGAGCTGGTCGAGGGTGGCGCCGCGGCGACGGCGCAGGTCCCGCAACCGCGGGCCCACTCCGGCGAGCACGTCGTGTCCGGTGTCGTCCATGCCGCCAGATTGCCGATCGGCAAGATTTCTTGCAAGCAGGTACGACGGGTGCCGATGCTGCGGAGGTGAACCTTCTCCGACCGGCCCGCCGCGCCGTGGCCGTCGCCCTCACCGTGCTGGCCCTGACGGCCGGGTGCGGGACCGATTCCGCTCCGGGCGCCGGCCCGGCACCGGCCCCGCCCGGCGCGACCGGGTTCGGCGCCGCCACCCGGGACGACCCCGGGTTCGACGGCGCGTTCCGGCACGGGTTCGCCGACGTCGACGGGGTGCGGATGCACTACGTCGCCGGCGGGACCGGCCCGCCCGTGGTGCTCCTGCACGGATGGCCGCAGTCCTGGTACGCGTGGTGGCCGATCATGCCCGCCCTCGCCGAGCACTACACCGTCTACGCGGTCGACCTGCCGGGCCTGGGGGACAGCGAGGGCGTCCCCACCGGCTACGACAAGGCCACCCTCGCCCGGTACGTGCACGGACTGGTCGCGGAGCACCTGGGTCTGCGCGAGGTCCGCATGGTCGGTCACGACCTCGGAGCCGGGGTCGGGTTCCGGTACGCGGCCCAGTACCCGGACGAGGTCCTGCGCTACGCCCATCTCGACTACCCGCTGCCGGGTCCCGCGCTCAGCGCCGCCCGGTACGCCACGTTCAGCTGGCACATCGCGTTCCACATGAAGCGGGTCGTGCCCGAGACCGTCGTCGCCGACGACGTGCGCGAGTACCTGAGCCTGTTCTACGCCCAGGTCGCGCACGACGGGGAGAGCTTCGGTGGCAGCCGCACGACGCCGCCGTTCGACGAGCGGGAGATCGACGAGTTCACCCGGACCTACAGCCGGCCCCAGGTCCTGAGCGGCGGCTTCGAGCTCTACCGGGCACTCGGCCGGGACGAGCGCGACAACACCGCGGCCGCACCCGTCCCGACGCCGACGATGCTGATGACCGCCCAGGGGCTGCTCACGTCGACGCGTCCGTCCGTCGAGTCGCGCCTGCCGAACCTGGTCCGCGCGGTGGAGGTGCCCGGCAGCGGGCACTGGCTGCCCGAGGAGAACCCGGGGTTCGTGCTCGCCGAGCTGCTCACCTTCCTGCCGTGACGGCCCACCCCTCCCGCCCACCCGCACACCGACACCTCCCGGAGGAACCACCGATGGACCCCATGCCGACCGCGTCCGACCCCGAGACCTTCTGGAACGAGCTGTACCGCCGCCGCGGCGGGGGAGAGGTCCGCGCCAACCCCCTGCTCGCCGAGGTCGCCGGCCCGCTGGCACCGGGCACGGCCCTGGACCTCGGATGCGGCGCCGGGGGCGACACGATCTGGCTGGCCCGGCGTGGCTGGCACGTCACGGCGGTGGACATCTCCGCCGCCGCCGTGGACGGGCTCGCGCGTCGTGGTCGCGCCGACGGGCTCGCGGAGCGGATCCGCGCCGAACGCCACGACCTCGCGACGACGTTCCCGGACGGGACGTTCGACCTGGTCTCCGCCCAGTACCTGCACACCCCGTTCACACTGGACCGCGACGCGGTGCTGCGGACCGCCGCGCGCGCACTGCGCCCGGGCGGGGTGCTCCTCGTCGTCGACCACGGGTCCGTCGCCCCGTGGTCGTGGGACCAGGACCCGGACACCCGCCACCCCACCGCCGCCGAGATCGCCGCCGGGCTCGGCCTCGACCCCGGCGGGTGGGCCGTCGAGCGCGCCGACGAGCCCCGGCGCCTCGCGACCGGCCCCGACGGCCGCACCGCCACGGTCGTCGACACCGTCCTGGTCCTGCGTCGCGCCGGCGCCGTCCCCTCCGACCGGAGCTGACCGTGCCCCGACACCACGACACCGGCCTCCCCCGCGACGCCGCGGACGAGAAGAGCGTGCTGACCGGGTTCCTGGGCCATCTCCGCGGCGCGGTCGCCGTCAAGGCCGCCGGCGTCCCGGACCCCGCCGCCCGCGAGCCCGGCGTCCCCTCGGGGACCAGCCTGCTCGGCCTGGTCTCGCACCTGACGCACGTCGAACGCCACTACTTCCTCGGCGAGGCCGTCCGCGACTGGCCCGCGACCTTCCGGCCGCGGGAGGAGGACACCGCCGAGGACGTCGTGGCCGCCTACCGGGAGGCCACCGCCCGGGCCGACGCCGTCATCGCCACCTGGGCCGACCTGGACCGGGCGGCGCCGGTGCCGGTGGGACGGAGGTCGGCCCCGTCGAGGCGGTGGCTGCTGGTGCACATGATCGAGGAGACCGGGCGCCACGCCGGGCACGCCGACATCCTCCGCGAACGCATCGACGGCCGCACCGGGCGCTGAGGAGTGAGCCTTCGCCGACCTGCTGGCAGAGTGACCCACCATGGCGAACGCTCTCACGGTCGCGATGCTGAACGAGGACAACTGGGCTTCGTTCGCCGAATTGGTCGAGGCGAACAACGGCGTCTGGGGCGGTTGCTGGTGCATGGGCTTCCACGTCAAGCTCGGTAGAGGCCGTAGCCCGCAGCAGAATCGAACCGAGAAGCGTGAGCTCGTGCGGTCGGGTGCCACTCACAACGCACTGGTTCTCGACGGCGACACGTGTCTGGGCTGGTGCCAGTTCGGCAGTCCGCATGAGCTCCCCGAGATCAAGAGCCGGCGGCGGTACGAGAAGGAGCTGACGCGGCTGCCCGACTGGCGCATCACCTGCTTCCTCACCGGGAAGGGGCTGCGGCAGCGGGGAGTCGCCGACATCGCGCTCGGCGGCGCGCTGGCCGAGATCGATCGCCTGGGCGGCGGGGTCGTGGAGGGGTATCCGGAGGAGACCGACGACCGAGCGGTCCCGGGTTCGTACCTGCACACCGGACCGATGGCTGTGTTCGAGCGGCGAGGGTTCACCCGCACCCGACCGATCTCCCCGCACCGCTGGGTGGTGACGCGCACCGTCGACGGGACGTCGCCGGCGCGCCCGCAACGAGCCACCCACAGCCGATGACGGCCGGACACGACGAACGCGACCCCTCACCCTGTTCAGCAGGTGAGAGGCCGCGTTCTCTGTCAAGCGTTGACGTGCCCCCGGCAGGATTCGAACCTGCGCTCCCGCCTCCGGAGGGCGGTGCTCTATCCCCTGAGCTACGGGGGCCGTGCGATGGGAGAAAGATAGCGCATCGCACCCGGCCCGCCCGCGCGGGGGTGCCGATCATGCCCGTCGCCGGGCCCCGTTCACGCCCACCGCGTCACGAAGGCCAGGGCCGCGGCGTCGACCTCCTCCGGGTTCGAGGCGCTCAGGAAGTGCTGCCCGCCCTGCACGATCTCGAGCTCGGCGTGCCGGGCACCGGTGAAACGCCGGATGCCGTCCTCGGCGTTGGCGACGGAGTAGACCGTGTCGTCGGTCCCGTGCAGCCACAGCACCGGGCAGCGGACCTCGTCGAGCCTGCCGTGCAGGCCGTCGCGGTCCCGCAGGTTGACCGTGCAGACGCGCAGGCGGTGGCGGCCGTCGTCGCCGGTGTAGGTCTCGCGGTAGGTCCGCCGCCAGAACGCGCGGAAGTCGTCGCCGATCCCCTCGCCGAGCCCCGCGCCCAGGACGGCGTCGACGAACTCCTCCGGCACCACCCAGTCGTCGCCGACCGGGGCGGCCAGCGCGTCGACCGACGGCGTGCAGAACTCGATGCCGTCCCAGCAGCCCCGCTCGCGGCTGGCCGGGCTCTCGAAGTCCATCGAGGTGCCGAGCGGGAGGATGCCCTGGATCCGGTCCGGGGCGAGCAGCGCCATCCGGGCGGCGACCCAGCCGCCCTGCGAGGTGCCGAGCACGAAGGCCCGGTCGACGCCGAGCGCGTCCATGGCCTGCAGGTTCGCCAGGGCGCTGTCCCAGTAGGTGAAGTGCGGGTAGGCCGACCTCGTCGCGCCGTGCCCGTAGGGCTCCAGGGCGAGCAGGTTCGCCGCGCCCGACAGCGCGGTGTCCTCGAACTGGGGGCGGTAGAGGTCGACGGTCGTGGTGAAGGAGTTGACCATGACGACGGTCGGCAGCGACGGGTCGTGCGGCCTGCCGGACCGGTACCCGATCCGGGATCCGCCCAGGTGGGGGACGTCGACGGTCGCGGTGCTGCTCACGGGGCCTCCTCGGCCGCGGATGGCCACGGGGTGGCGCCGGCGTCCGCGGCAGCTCCCATCAGAGCGCGCCGCGGTGCCGGTCGTCCAGCCCCGGCACCCGGGGCGGTCAGCCCAGGGGCAGCGGGGCCGCGCCGCGCTCGGCGAGCAGCCCGCGCATCAGGTCCGCCTCGGAGTTCTGCGAGAAGAGCATCTGCGACGCGAGGTTGCGGACCTCGCCGGTGTCGGCGTGGTCGCGGGCGTACTCCAGCATCGACACGCCGCCCAGGTGGTGGCGCAGCATCAGCTGGAGGAACTCGACGTCCAGCGCGGTGCCGGGCGGGGTGGCCCGCAGCCGGGCGAGGTCGGCGGTGCTCGCCATCCCCGGCATCGTCGCGACGCCGCCGGAGGTCCCGGACATGCCGGACATGCCGGCGTGTGCGGAGTCGTCCATCCAGGCCATGTGGCCGCCGCTGGGCAGGCTCGGCGCGTCCCACAGGCCGAGCCAGCCCTGCATCCGGCCGACCTGCTGGTTCTGGGTGGTCTCGATGTCGAACGCCAGCTGCCGCACCCGCGGGTCGGTGGCGCGGTCGCGTTCCCAGGACGCCATCTCGACGGCCTGGCGGTGGTGCACGGTCATGTCCTGGGCGAACCCGACGTCGACCGAGCCCGGCTCGGGCACGAACGGGCCGAACGCGCCGCGGACCGCGAACCCGGCGACGAGCACCGCGACCAGCGCGATCACGCCGAGCGCGATCGTGATCGGGTTCCGCCAGAGCGGGGTCTCGTCGGCCGGGGTCGTCATCGGGGCGTCACTGCCCGGGGGCCGGTGCGGGCGCCGGGGCCGGCTGACCGGGTGCTGGCTGCCCGGGGACGGCGGGGTCGGGCGCGGGGGCGCCGCCGGGGGTCGCGCCCTGGTTCTCGGGCAGGATCGTCTGCCCGTCGACGGCGGACTGCTCCGGGATCGGCTGGAACGCCGGCGGGTTGTCCTGGTCGAAGCCCTGCGCACCGAGGGCGTCGCAGGAGGCGCCGACCTCGGGGTGGGTGAAGCGGTTGAGCCGCAGGGCGCGGACGAACTGGTCGATCCGCTCGTCGTCGGCGGTCTGGACCTTCAGCTGGTTGCCCCAGGACTGCAGCGAGATCGGCGCGTCGAGACCCGGGTAGGGCGACATCACCGTGTACGGCTGGCCCTCGACCCGCTGGGCCAGCGCGGCCCGCCCGGCCTCGTCGAGGGTGTCGGGGTTGTAGGCGATCCACACGGCGCCGTGCTCCAGGGAGTGCACGAGGTTCTCCGAGCGGACCGGGTTCGGGTAGACCACGCCGTTGCAGGCGGCCCAGAAGCCGTCGTGCGCGCCGCCGAAGGGCGGGCTGTGGGTGTAGGCGACCCGCTGGAAGCCGAGCACGTGCTGCAGGCCCGGGTAGTCCTGGCTGACGATGCCGGGGATCGCGAGCGCCGGGTTGCGGTTGTCGTCGGAGGGCTCCCAGGCCCGGTTCTGGTTGCGCTGCACCAGCGGGTAGACGATGAACGCCCCCGCGAGCAGCACCAGCACGGTGATCGCGGCGACCATGCCCCAGGGGAACTGGCGCCGGCCGACCGAGCTCGGCATCGACGGTCGCTTCTTGCCGGACTTGCCGCTGGCCATGGGGGAGTCCTGTTCGTGGTCGGCGGGCGGGTTCGCCCGAGTCTAGGAAGACCCCGTCAGCGGCTCGCCCACCACCCGTAGGAGCGGTAGTCGGGGTAGGGCGCGAGCAGCGGCGCGACCGGACGGGTGGTCACCGTGACGCGGTCACCGGTCACGAGCTCCCCGGGCACCGTGAACGACGCCTGCGCCCACGGCTGCGCGTCCGGCAGCGTCCACTCCCCGGCGGGGCGGCCGTCGACGTCGACGGCGACCACCCGGGTCCGCTCGCCGGGCAGCGCGGGCCCGGCACCGATCCGCCCGGTCAGGGTGACCGGCCGTCCGGGGACGGTGCCGCCGAGGGTGAAGGTCTCCCCGCCGACGACGTGCCGGCCGCTGTCGGCGACGAGCCGTCCCGGTGCGACGGCGGCCCGGTCCAGCACCGAGTCCGGCTGCACGCCGAGCACCGGCGGGTCGGTCGTCCAGCCGTGCGCGGCCTCGTCGGCGGTGTCCCCGACGTTCAGGTGGTCCACGATCCGGCCGGGCACGGGTGCGTCCGGTGCCTGCGCGGAGTCCGCGGCGGACCAGTCCGCACGCCAGACGCTCACCCGGTCGCAGCTGCGGTCGATCTGGCAGGTCTGCGGTGCGGACGCCGAGATCGGCCGGGCGGGCCCGGCGAGCCCGAAGGTGATGACCGGCTCGGTGCCGAGCAGGCCGGCGCGGCCGAGGTCGGCGACGGGGACCCCGCCCCACCGGTCGAACACCGCGAACCACTGCGGCCGCTCGTCCGGCGGCAGCGCGCGCAGCGCCTCGTAGAGCGTCCCGGGCCCGTTCAGCGACGGCGCCGCCATCCCGTTCGTGGTCAGGCCGACCAGGTCGACGGTGCGGTGACCGCCGAACCAGGCCGCGGCGCCGACGTCGTTGACGGCGACGGCGTCGCCCGGCGGCACGTTCCCGGCGATCCACTGCGCG
The DNA here is from genome assembly GCF_020496225.1 of Pseudonocardia sp. ICBG162. NCBI lineage: Bacteria > Bacillati > Actinomycetota > Actinomycetes > Pseudonocardiales > Pseudonocardiaceae > Pseudonocardia > Pseudonocardia sp. ICBG162. The sequence goes on along the minus strand of NZ_JAHLJD010000031.1, from coordinate 231,659 downwards.
ACGCTCACCGGTCCCTCGCGCATCGCCGAGGCCTGCTGGCCCAGCCGTAGCGCCCAGGCGGGCGTCGCGGCGACGGTGAACAGCAGCACCACCGCGAGCAGCCCGCCGCGCGCCGCCCGGTGCGGCACGAGACCGGCGCCCAGCACCACGAGCAGGAGCAGCAGCGGCAGGAACGGCTGCAGGTAGCGCAGGTCCTGCCACATCGCCGTCGTCAGGGTGGCGACGGCCGCCACCACCAGCACCAGCCCGCCGCCGAGCGCGACCGCGAGGGTCCGCTCCCGGCGCGCGGCGAGCGCGGCGACCCCCAGCACCGCGACGACGAGCGCGAGCGGCGCCAGCACGTCCTGCCCGGACAGCCCGGCCAGCGAGGCGAGCAGTGCCGCGACGTTGCGCTGCACGTGGTCGGCGATCTCCAGCGGCTGGTGCAGGAACCCCGTGTGCAGCCACGACTTCGCGAGCACCCCGTTGGCCTGGGAGGTCCCGGTGAGCACCCGGAACAGCAGCAGCTGCCCGGCGAACACCACCACCGGCAGCACGACCGGCACGCCCCGCCACCACGGCGCCGCGGCGGGGGAGGACCGCTGCCGGTACAGCGTCCACAGCATCGCGGCGACGAACGCGGCGGCGACCAGGAAGCCCTCGGGACGGGTGAGGGCCAGCAGCGCCGCGACCACCGGCGTCCACCGGAATCGGGGACGTTCGCGCAGGTAGGACAGCAGGGTGCCGGTAACCAGGGCCGCGAGCAGACCCACCTCCATGCCGCTGGCCCCGCCCCACAGCAGCGGCCCGCACAGCGCGGTGAGCAGCCCCGCCCACCACCCGGCCGCGCGGCCGCCCAGCCGGGTCGCGGCGGCCGAGGTGAAAACCGCGGCGAGGGCGACGCCGACGACCCCGCCCGCGACGGCGACGGCGAGCAGCCACCGGCCGTCGAACCCGACCGCGTGCGCGGCGCCGAGCAGGACCATCCAGAGCAGGCTCGACGCGCCCGTCGTGATCTCCGCACCCGGCTGGTAGCGCAGCGGCTCGCCGTCGCCGAACTGCCGGGCGTACTGCAGGTGGATGTAGACGTCGTCGAGCGGCGGGACCAGGCTCCCGCGGTTGTAGGCCAGCGACACCGCGACGAACCCCGCCCCGAGCAGCAGCGCCACCGCCCCGGAGACGACGGGTGCGCGGGTACTCCGGTCGGTGGAGGGGGGCGTCACGCCCCGCATCGTCGCCGGTCGGGGTGCGGATACCTGCATGAGGGTGCCGGGGGTCCCTCCGTAGAATCCGGGTGGTGAATCCCGACGTGCTCGCCGACCTGGTCCGTGACGTCGCGCGGGACGTGCTGATCCGACGCGACCTGGACGTCTCCGCCCTGCCGGCCGATGCGGGGGTCGAGCGTCCCCGCAACCCCGACCACGGCGACTACGCGACCAACATCGCGCTGCGCACCGCCAAGAAGGCCGGCGTGAACCCGCGCGAGCTCGCCACCTGGCTGGCCGAGGAGCTGGCGACCCGCGACGGCGTCGCCAGCGCCGAGATCGCCGGGCCCGGGTTCATCAACCTGCGCCTGGCCGCCGACGCGCAGGGCGCGATCGTCGGGGAGGTCCTCGCCGCGGGCGCGGGCTACGGCACCGGCGACGAGCTGGCCGGGCGCAACGTCAACCTGGAGTTCGTCTCCGCCAACCCGACCGGCCCGCTGCACCTGGGCGGCACCCGGTGGGCCGCGGTCGGCGACGCGCTGGGCCGGGTGCTGTCCGCGCGCGGCGCGAAGGTCACCCGCGAGTACTACTTCAACGACGCCGGCGCCCAGATCGACCGGTTCGTCGGCTCCCTGGTCGCGGCCGCGAAGGGCGAGCCCGCCCCGGAGAACGGCTACGGCGGGGACTACATCGCCGAGATCGCCCAGCGCGTCGTCGCGGCCGAGCCCGGCGCGTTGGAGCTGCCCGACACCGAGCGCGACGAGGTCTTCCGCCGGGTCGGCGTCGGCTTCATGTTCACCGAGATCAAGCAGAAGCTGGGAGAGTTCCGCGTCGAGTTCGACGTGTGGTTCCACGAGCAGTCGCTGCACGACTCGGGCGCGGTGGAGAACGCCGTCGCCGCGCTGAAGGAGAAGGGCTCGCTCTACGAGGCCGACGGCGCCTGGTGGCTGCGCTCGACCGACCACGGCGACGACAAGGACCGCGTCGTCATCAAGTCCGACGGCCGCCCCGCCTACATCGCCGGCGACATCGCCTACCTGCGCGACAAGCGGGCCCGCGGGTTCGACCTGTGCATCTACATGCTCGGCGCGGACCACCACGGCTACGTCGCCCGGCTCAAGGCCGCCGCGGCCGCGTTCGGCGACGACCCGGCCGTCGTCGAGGTCCTGATCGGGCAGCTGGTCAACCTGGTCAAGGACGGCACCCCGGTCCGGATGAGCAAGCGCGCCGGCACCGTCGTGACGATGGACGACCTGGTCGGGGCCGTCGGCGTCGACGCCGCCCGGTACTCGCTCGTCCGCTCGTCGGTGGACTCCGGCCTGGACATCGACCTGGACCTGCTGGCCAGCCGGACCAGCGAGAACCCGGTGTTCTACGTCCAGTACGCGCACGCCCGGCTGTCCTCGCTGGCCCGCAACGCCGCGGACCTCGGCATCACCCCCGGCGAGGACTACGGCCTGCTGGACCACGCCCGCGAGGGCGACCTGATCCGCACCCTCGGCGAGTTCGGCGACATCGTGCGCACCGCGGCCGAGCTGCGCGAGCCGCACCGGGTCGCCCGCTACCTGGAGTCGCTCGCCGGCGCCTACCACAAGTTCTACGACTCCTGCCGCGTCCTGCCCCAGGGCGACGAGGAGGTCTCCGACCTGCACCGCGCGCGCCTCGCGCTCTGCGTCGCCGCCCGCACGGTGCTCGCCAACGGCCTGGCGCTGCTCGGCGTCGACGCCCCGGAACGGATGTGACATGAGGGCACACCCCGCAGGCCCGATGCACGCGGGCCTCACCCCCGCGCCCGAGTCGGCCGGGCCCCGCCCGGAGAGCGCCGCGGCGCTCGACGAGCTGGCGCCCGCGGTCTGGCCGCGGCACGCCGCCCGCGGCGAGGACGGCGCGCTGCGCCTGGCCGGGGCCGACGTCCGCGACCTCGCCGCGACCCACGGCACCCCGCTGTTCGTGCTCGACGAGGACGACTTCCGCGGCCGCTGCAGCGAGTTCGCCGCCGCGTTCGGGGCCGAGGCCGTGCACTACGCGGCGAAGGCGTTCCTGTGCACCGAGATCGCCCGCTGGGTCGCGCAGGAGGGCCTGTCGCTGGACGTGTGCTCCGGCGGCGAGCTGGCCGTGGCGTTGCGCGCGGAGTTCCCGCCCGAGCGGATCGCGCTGCACGGCAACAACAAGTCCCTCGCCGAGCTGGAGGCCGCGGTCGAGGCGGGGGTCGGCGGGATCGTCGTCGACTCCTTCGACGAGATCGCCCGGCTCGCCGACGTCGCCGCCGCGCGGGACACCGTCGCGCCGGTGCTGATCCGGCTCACCGTCGGCGTCGAGGCCCACACCCACGAGTACATCGCCACCGCGCACGAGGACCAGAAGTTCGGGTTCTCCATCGCCGGGTCCGACACGAAGGACTCCGCGGCGCTGGAGGCGGCGCGCCGCGTGCTCGCCGCGAGCCACCTGAGCCTGGTCGGGCTGCACAGCCACATCGGCTCGCAGATCTTCGAGACCGAGGGCTTCGAGGCGGCCGCCCGCCGCGTGGTCAAGGTGCTCGCCGACCTGCACGCCGAGCACGGCGGCGAGAACCTGACCGCGCTGCGCACCCTGGACCTCGGCGGCGGCATCGGCATCGCCTACCGGCCGGGGGACACCCCGCTGTCGATGCCGGCGCTGGCCGAGGAGCTGCGCGCGATCGTCAAGCGCGAGTGCGCGGCCTCCGGGCTGGACGTGCCGGCGATCGCCGTCGAGCCGGGCCGGGCCATCGCCGGGCCGGGCACCGTCAGCGTCTACGAGGTCGGCACCGTCAAGGACGTCCCGCTCGGCGGGTACTCCCGGCGCTACGTCAGCGTCGACGGCGGGATGAGCGACAACATCCGCACCTCCCTCTACGACGCCGAGTACGACGTACGGCTGGTGTCGCGCGCCAGCGGGCACGACTCGGTCCCCGGCGGGGACGTCCCCGTGCTGTCCCGGGTGGTCGGCAAGCACTGCGAGTCGGGTGACATCGTGGTGCGCGACTGCTGGCTGCCGGCCGATCTCGCGCCGGGCGACCTGCTGGCCGTCGCGGCGACGGGGGCCTACTGCTACGCCATGGCGTCGGGGTACAACCGGCTGCCGCGCCCCGCTGTCGTCGCGGTCCGTGACGGGGTCGACCGGACCCTGTTGCGACGCGAGACACTGGAGGACCAGTTCCGTTTCGAGGTGTGAGCGCACCCGGGTGAGAACCGCCACCCGGACCTGTCTGCACCCGTCCGACCAGGAATGATCGGCGCGCGCCCGAGGGGTGCGCGCACGCGAGGAGGACACGTGGCGAGCGAGACCGGCGCCGTCCGGGTGGCACTGCTGGGCTGCGGCACCGTCGGCACCGAGGTGGTCCGGCTCATCACCGAGCAGGCCGACGAGCTGGCCGCGCGGGTGGGAGCCCGCATCGAGCTGGCCGGGGTCGCCGTGCGGCGACCGCACCGGCACCCCTGGCTGACCGAGAACTTCCCGGACCTGGTGACCACCGATGCCGGCGAGCTCGTGACCCGCGACGACGTCGACGTCGTCGTCGAGGTCATCGGCGGGATCGAGCCGGTCCGCGGCTGGCTGCTGGAGGCGCTCAAGTCCGGCCGCTCGGTCGTGACGGCGAACAAGGCGCTGCTCGCCGAGGACGGCCCGACGCTGGCCGAGGCCGCCGACGCCTCCGGCGCCGACCTCTACTACGAGGCCGCCGTCGCCGGGGCCATCCCGCTGCTGCGCCCGCTGCGCGAGTCCCTCGCCGGGGACCGCATCACCCGGGTCGCCGGCATCGTCAACGGCACCTCGAACTTCATCCTCTCGGCCATGTCGTCGGGCGGGACCTCCTACGCCGACGCGCTGGAGGAGGCGACCCGGCTGGGCTACGCCGAGGCCGACCCGAGCGCCGACGTCGACGGCTACGACGCCGCCTCGAAGGCCGCGATCCTGGCCTCGCTGGCGTTCCACACCCGCTTCACCGCCTCCGACGTGCACCGCGAGGGCATGCGCGAGGTCAGCTCGGCCGACGTCGCCGCCGCCCGCAGGCTCGGCTGCACGATCAAGCTGCTCGCCATCTGCGAGCGCGTGGTGGCCGCGGACGGGACCGAGTCGGTCTCGGCGCGCGTCTACCCGGCGATGGTCCCCGACTCGCACCCGCTGGCGGGCGTCGACGGCGCGTTCAACGCGGTGTTCGTCGAGGCCGAGGCCGCCGGCCAACTGATGTTCTACGGCCAGGGCGCCGGCGGCGCGCCGACCGCCTCCGCGGTGCTCGGTGACCTCGTCGCGGTGGCCCGCAACCGGGTCGGCGGCGGCCGCGGGCCGCGCGAGTCGGCCTACGCCAGCCTGCCGGTGCGCCCGATCGGCGAGGTGCCGACGCGCTACCACGTCGACCTCGAGGTGGCCGACCGCGAGGGCGTGCTCGCCGCCATCGCGAGCGAGTTCGCCCGGCACGGCGTCTCGATCGCCGCGGTCCGCCAGACCGGCGGCGTGAACGGTTCGGTGGACCGGGCCGACGGCTCGGACCGCAGCCAGGCCCGGCTGACGGTCGTCACGCACTCGGCGCCGGAGGCCGCGCTGTCGGCCACGGTGTCGGCGCTGCTGGACCTCGACCACGTGCTCGGCGTCGCCGGGGTGCTGCGGGTCGAGGGACTGGGCCGCGCGGTGAGCGCACTGGGTATGGGCGAATGACCACAGGTGGGGGATCAGGGAGTGGACCGGTCGTGACGGGCAGCGTGCGAGGAGTCCGGGGGCCGGCGTCCGGTCCCTTCGGTCCGGTGACCCAGGTCGCCGGTGCGGTCGCGCCGCCGCCGCCCGGCCAGTGGCCGGGTGTCATCGAGGCCTACCGCGACCGGATGCCGGTGCAGCCGGACTGGACCGTGGTGACGCTGGGGGAGGGCGGTACGCCGCTGCTCCCGGCCCCGCGGCTGTCCGAGCTGACCGGCTGCCAGGTCTACCTCAAGGTCGACGGCGCCAACCCGACCGGCTCGTTCAAGGACCGCGGCATGACGATGGCGGTCACCGCCGCGCTCGCCGACGGCAAGTCCAGCGTGCTGTGCGCGTCCACCGGCAACACCTCCGCGTCGGCGGCCGCCTACGCCACCCGTGCCGGGATGACCTGCGCGGTGCTCGTGCCGACCGGGAAGATCGCGCTGGGCAAGCTCGCCCAGGCCGTCGCGCACGGCGCCCGGATCCTGCAGATCGACGGCAACTTCGACGACTGCCTGGAGCTGGCCCGCAAGACCACCGCCGACTACCCGGCGATCGCGCTGGTCAACTCGGTGAACCCGACGCGCATCGCCGGGCAGGCCTCGGCCGCCTACGAGATCTGCGACCAGCTGGGCCGCGCCCCGGACGTGCACTGCCTGCCGGTCGGCAACGCCGGCAACATCACCGCCTACTGGCACGGCTACCGCGGCTACCACGCGGACGGCATCATCGACGCGCTGCCGCGGATGTTCGGGTTCCAGGCCGCCGGTGCCGCACCGCTGGTGCACGGCGCCCCGGTGAGCGACCCCGAGACGATCGCGACCGCCATCCGGATCGGCGCCCCCGCCTCGTGGAAGGGCGCGACCACCGCCCGCGACGAGTCGAACGGCAAGTTCGCCGCCGTCACCGACGACGAGATCCTCGCCGCCTACCGGATGCTGTCCGCGCAGGAGGGCGTGTTCGTCGAGCCCGCGTCGGCCTCCAGCGTCGCCGGGCTGCTGCAGAGCCACGCCGACGGGTCGCTGCCGACCGGCTCCCTCGTGGTGTGCACGGTGACCGGTCACGGCCTCAAGGACCCCGACACCGCCCTGCTCACCGCGCCGGACCCGGAGATCGTGCCGATCGACCCCGGTGCCGTCGCCGCGGCGCTCGAGCTGGCCTGATGGGCCGCCCGACGCGCGTACTGGTGCGGGTGCCGGGGTCGACGGCCAACCTCGGCCCCGGCTTCGACACCCTCGGCATGGCCCTCGCCCTCTACGACGAGATCGAGGTCGAGACCTTCGAGACGCCGGGGCTGTTCGTCGACGTCGCGGGCCAGGGCTGCCGGCACGTCCCCCGCGACGAGCGGCACCTGGTCCTGCGGGCGATGCGCCTGGCCTTCGAGACGTTCGGCGGGGCGCCCGCGGGGCTGCGGCTGCGCTGCCTCAACGCGGTGCCGCACTCGCGCGGCCTCGGCAGCTCCGCGGGGGCGGCCGTCGCCGGGGTGACGGCCGCGGCCGTGCTGGCCGGGCGGGACCCGGAGCTGGAGCGCGACGCGTTGCTGCAGCTCTCGGCCGGGATGGAGGGCCACGCCGACAACGCCGCGGCCAGCCTGCTCGGCGGGTTCGTGGTCGCCTGGGAGACGGCGGGTGCCGCCCGGCGCTTCCACGCCGAGAAGCTGGACGTGCACCCCGACGTGCACCCGGTCGCCTGCGTGCCCGACCTCGAGTCCGCGACCAAGACCACCCGCGGGCTGCTGCCCGAGCAGGTCCCGCTGGTCGACGCCGCGTTCACCGGCAGCCGTTGCGCGCTGGCGGTGCTGGCGATGACCCGGCGGCCGGACCTGCTCATGGCGGCCACCGAGGACCGGCTGCACCAGCCCTACCGGCGGCCGGCGTACCCGTCGTCGCTGCGGCTGGTCGAGGCGCTGCGCGAGCACGGCGTACCCGCCGCGATCTCCGGCGCCGGGCCGACGGTGCTGGCGCTGACCGGCGACGGCGCGCTGCCCGACGGCGTCGACACCGACGGTTTCGCGGTGCAGCGGCTGCCGGTCGACACCACCGGTGTGCAGGTCGAGATCCGCTGAGCACCGGTGCCCGCCGGGAACGTGAGGTACGCGACCCCGTGTGTCGGCGCGTCGCCCGAGGGGGGTTGTTGCCGCCCCGGGGTGTACGGACTAGTCTCGCCCGTGCATGGCGATCCACGCGACATCGGCGTAGTCTTGCGGCCGGGCCCGCTCGCCCGATCTCCTTTCTGAACTGGACTCGGAATCCCGAACGGGCGGCCTGACTCCCGCGACGTCGTCGTGGGACTCCATCTGTGAATGCTGCCGATACGGGGTCTCCGTATCGGCCGAGCGTGTGACATCCCCTGACCTGGACAGGTAACCGGGTCGGTCAGGAAGGAACTCTGTGAGCGAGACCGATCTCGCCGGTACCGGGACCGCGTCGGCCGAGGCGGCGCCCCGCCGACGCGGCGGCCTGTCCGGCATGGTGCTGGCCGAGCTGCGCCAGCTGGCCACCGAGCTGAACGTCCCGGACATCTCCGGCATGCGAAAGGGCGACCTGATCGCGGCCATCAAGGAGCGTCAGGGCGGAGCGGCGGCGGCCCCCGCGAAGAAGCCGAAGGCGAAGGCGGACCCCGCTGCCACCACCGGCTCCGACGGTGCGGACGCGCCGCAGCTCGCCCTCGGCGACACCGCCGCGGCCCCCGCCGGCAACGGCTCCGCCGCGCCGGCCGCCCCCCAGGCACCCGCCGAGCAGGCCGGTGACCAGGGCGGACAGGCCGCCGAGCAGGCCGAGGCCCCCGCGCCGCGCACCCGTCGTCGCCGTGCTGCGACCCGTCCGGCCGGCGCCCCCGACGCCACCGTGACCGACGCCGCCACCGGCGACACCGGCACCTCCGCCGGCAACGGTGCGGCCCCGGCCGCCGCCGAGAGCGCCCCGGCCGCCGCGCCCGAGCAGGCCGCCCCCGCCGCGAGCGCGCCGGAGCAGGCCGACAGCACCCCGGCCCCGGCCGAGGAGCGTCGTGAGGACGCCGACGGCGCCGGTCGTCGTGGCCGGACCCGCCGCCGCGGGCAGGGCGACGACAACGGCCAGAAGGACACCGCCCCCCAGGGCGCCCCGAAGGACACCGCCACGGACGCGGGCCAGCGGGACGCGGGCCAGAAGGACGCCCGTCGCGACGCCGACGGCGACGACCCCGCCACCGACGGCGACCGCCGTCGCGGCCGTGGGGCCGACCGCAACGCCGAGCGCGGTGCCGACCGCAACGGTGGCGACCGCACCGGTGAGGGCCGCGACGACAACGGTCGTGGCAACGGCGACAACGGCCGTGGCGGGCGCAACCGCGACGGCGACGACTCCGGCCGCGGCAACCGCGGGAACCGCAACAACGACCGGACCGGCGACCGCGGTGACAACCGTGGTGAGCGGAACGGCGACCGGAACAACGACCGCAACGCCGACCGCGTCAACGACCGGAACAACGACCGGAACAACGACCGCGGTGCCGACCGGAACGACTTCCGCGACGACGACGGCGACGACGGTGACGGCCGCGGCCGCCGCGGCCGCCGGTTCCGCGACCGCCGTCGCGGCCGGGACCGCGAGCGCACCGGTGGCGGCGCCGCCGGCGGTGGCGTGGACACCGAGATCCGCGACGACGACGTCCTGCTGCCGGTCGCCGGCATCGTGGACATCCTCGACAACTACGCGTTCGTCCGGACCACCGGCTACCTGTCCGGCCCCACCGACGTCTACGTGTCGATGTCGATGGTCCGCAAGAACGGCCTGCGGCGCGGCGACGCCATCACCGGCGCCGTCCGCCAGCCCCGCGAGGGCGAGCAGCAGCGGCAGAAGTTCAACCCGCTGGTGCGCGTCGACTCGATCAACGGGCGGGACCCGGAGGCCGCGCGCAACCGGCCCGAGTTCACCAAGCTGACCCCGCTCTACCCCAACGAGCGGCTCCGCCTGGAGACCGACCCGTCGCAGCTGACCACCCGTGTGATCGACCTGATCATGCCGGTCGGCAAGGGGCAGCGTGCGCTGATCGTCTCCCCGCCCAAGGCGGGCAAGACGACGATCATGCAGAACATCGCGAACGCGATCACCACGAACAACCCCGAGTGCCACCTCATGGTCGTCCTCGTCGACGAGCGGCCCGAGGAGGTCACCGACATGCAGCGGTCGGTGAAGGGCGAGGTCATCGCCTCGACCTTCGACCGCCCGCCGGCAGACCACACCGCCGTCGCCGAGCTGTCCATCGAGCGGGCCAAGCGCCTGGTCGAGATGGGGCACGACGTCGTCGTCCTGCTGGACAACATCACCCGCCTCGGCCGCGCCTACAACCTGGCCGCGCCCGCGTCGGGCCGGATCCTGTCCGGTGGTGTCGACTCCACGGCGCTGTACCCGCCGAAGCGCTTCCTCGGCGCCGCGCGCAACATCGAGGACGGTGGCTCGCTCACCATCTTCGCGACCGCGCTGGTCGAGACCGGGTCCACGATGGACACGGTGATCTTCGAGGAGTTCAAGGGCACCGGCAACGCCGAGCTCAAGCTGGACCGGAAGATCGCCGACAAGCGGATCTTCCCGGCCATCGACGTCGGCGACTCGAGCACCCGCAAGGAGGAGCTCCTGATGTCGCCCGACGAGCACGCGGTGATGGTGAAGCTCCGCCGCGTCCTCGCCGCGCTCGACGACCAGCAGGCGCTCGACCTGGTGCTGAGCCGGCTCAAGAAGACCAAGACCAACATCGAGTTCCTGATGCAGGTCGCCAAGAACACCCCCGGCAAGGACGAGGACTAGTCCGAGCCGTGCCGTCCGGGCCCCGGTGGGAATTCCGCCGGGGCCCGGATGGTTGAATGGACCGTCAGCTTCCCGGCACCGGTTCACCCTGGTCGTACCAGGGACCCGGCGGCCAACGATGAGGAGAGAGCCATGCGCGAGGGAATCCACCCTCAGTACGTCGACACCCAGGTCACCTGCGGTTGCGGCAACCAGTTCACCACCCGCAGCACCAAGAACAGCGGCGCCATCAGCGTCGAGGTCTGCTCCGCCTGCCACCCGTTCTACACCGGCAAGCAGAAGATCCTGGACTCCGGTGGCCGCGTGGCCCGCTTCGAGGCCCGCTACGGGAAGCGCGAGCGCGCCGCCAAGTAGCTCCCGACACGGCGCCCGTCGCCTCGCCGCACGCGAGGAGGCGGGCGCCGTTTCGCGTTCCCACCCCAGCGCCTCGAAGGAATCTCCGATGAGCACGCAGTCGGTCGACGCCCTGCTCGACGAGCACGCCGAGCTGGAGCAGCGCCTCGCCGACCCCGACGTCCTCTCCGACCAGGCGCAGGCCCGCAAGCTGGGCCGTCGCTACGCCGAGCTCGGTCCGGTCGTGCGCTGCGCCCGCGAGCTCGCCCAGGTCCGGGAGGACCGCGACGCCGCCCGTGAGCTCGCCGCCGAGGACCGCGCCTTCGCCGCCGAGGCCGACACCCTGGACACCCGCATCGTCGAGCTCGAGACCGAGCTGACCGAGCTGCTGCGCCCGCGCGACCCGCACGACGGCGACGACGTCCTGATGGAGGTCAAGTCCGGCGAGGGCGGCGAGGAGTCCGCACTGTTCGCCGGCGACCTCGTGCGCATGTACAGCCGCTACGCCGAGAGCCGCGGCTGGAAGGTCGAGGTCCTCGGCGCCACCCCGTCCGACCTGGGCGGGTACAAGGACATCACGCTGTCGCTGCGCAGCAAGGACCCGGTCGACGGGGTGTGGGCCGCGCTGAAGTTCGAGGGCGGCGTGCACCGCGTGCAGCGCGTCCCGGTGACCGAGTCGCAGGGCCGCATCCACACCTCCGCGGCCGGCGTCCTGGTCTTCCCCGACGCCGACGACACCCCCGACGTCGAGATCCACGACGCCGACATCCGGGTCGACGTCTACCGGGCCTCGGGCCACGGCGGGCAGAGCGTCAACACCACCGACTCCGCCGTGCGGATCACGCACCTCCCGACCGGCATCGTCGTGACCTGCCAGAACGAGCGCTCCCAGCTGCAGAACAAGGCCCGCGCGATGGACGTGCTGCGGGTCCGGCTGCAGGCGAAGGCCGAGGCCGAGGCGGCCGAGGCGGCGTCGGAGCAGCGCCGCTCGCAGGTCCGCACCGTGGACCGCTCCGAGCGGATCCGCACCTACAACTACCCGGAGAACCGGATCTCCGACCACCGCGTCGGGTTCAAGGCCTACAACCTGTCCGCGGTGCTCGACGGCCACCTCGTCGACGTCCTCGCCGCCCTGACCGCGGCCGAGCGCGCCGAGGCCATGGCGGGGGAGCAGGAGCAGGAGTGATCCCCCGCTCAGGTGATGCACCGGTCACGTGGGGTGTCCCCGAGCCCCGCAGCCGCGACACTGGAGGCGTGACCGAGACGACGACCCCGGCGGTCGGCAGCCGGCTGCCGCTCCGGGTGGCGATCGCGGAGGCCGAGCGCACCCTGGCGGCCGCCGGCGTCGCGTCCCCCCGCGTCGACGCCGAGCTGCTCGCCGCGCACGTGCTCGGCTCCTCGCGGTCCACGCTGCTGATGACCCCGCTGGTGGACCCGCCTGTCGTCGAACGGCTGCAGGCCCTCGTGGCCCGCCGTGCCACCCGCGAACCGTTGCAGCACATCCTCGGCACCGCGGTACTCGGCCCGGTCGAGGTCGCCGTCGGACCGGGGGTGTTCACCCCGCGCCCGGAGACCGAGCTGCTGCTGGAGTGGGGCCTCGCCGCGATCCGCGACGTGTCCCGCCCCCGGGTGCTCGACCTCTGCACCGGCTCCGGCGCGCTCGCGCTGGCCTTCGCGGTGTCCCGGCCCGACGCCGAGGTGCACGCCCTCGAGGCCGACCCGTCGGCGCTGTCCTGGACCCGGCGCAACCTCGACGCGCACGTGGCCGCGGGCGGGCGCCCGGTGACCCTGCACGTCGCCGACGTCCGGTGGACCGACCTGCTCATCGAGCTGGAGGGTGCGGTCGACCTGGTCGTCTGCAACCCGCCCTACGTCCCGGACGGGACGCCGGTGCCGCCCGAGGTGGAGCGCTGGGACCCGCCCGGCGCCGTGTTCGGCGGTCCCGACGGCACCCAGATCATCCAGGCCGTCGTGCGCGGGGCCAGCGGATGGCTGCGGCACGGCGGACACCTCGCGATCGAGCACGACGACACCCACGGCGAGACGGTCCCGGCGCTGCTGCGCCGCCGTCGCACGCTGGGCGAGGTCACCGAGCACGACGACCTCACCGGCCGCCCGCGCTTCGTCACCGCCCGCCGCGTCCCCTGCCCCTGACGCCCGTCCCACCCGGCGGGGAGCGGTCGTCCGGACGCCCCGCCGGTGCCGCGGATGTGAGCCGCCCCGCACCCCCGCGCGGCGCGGTCGTATCCTCGCGGATCGTGAGTGCACCGCAGACCCAGCCGCTGTTCGACTGCAGCGTCCCCGCCGAGCGCACACGCGGCCTGACCGCCGCCGCGCGCGCCGTCCGGGCGGGGGAGCTGGTCGTCCTGCCCACCGACACCGTCTACGGCATCGGCTGCGACGCGTTCAACGGCACCGCCGTGCGCGCGCTGCTGGCCGCCAAGCGGCGCGGCCCGGACATGCCGGTCGGCGTGCTCGTCGGCTCCTGGACCACCATCGACGGCCTCGTCTCCACGGTCCCGCAGTCCGCCCGGGCGCTGATCGAGGCGTTCTGGCCGGGCGAGGTGTCGCTGGTGCTGGAGCACGCGCCGTCGCTGGCCTGGGACCTGGGCAGCACCCGCGGGACGGTGATGCTGCGCATGCCGCTGCACCCGGTCGCGCTGGAGCTGCTGCGCGAGGTCGGGCCGATGGCGGTGTCGAGCGCGAACACCTCGGGCAACCCGCCGGCGTCGAACGTGACCGAGGCGATCACCCAGCTGGCCTCGAGCGTGCAGGTCTACCTCGACGGCGGCCCGTCCGGTGACCCGGTCGCGTCCACGATCGTCGACCTCACCGGCGCCCGGCCGCGCATGCTGCGCGAGGGCGGGGTGACCGCCGAACAGGTCGAGGAGGTCGTCGGCCAGGAGATCGACCGGGTCTGAGCGGGCCACCCGCGGGTGTGATCACGCCTGCACGGCCGCGGCCTGCGGGGATGGCAGCGGGTAGCGTGTCCCGGCGTGAGCGAGCAGACCTTCTGGGGACCGGACTTCCACGCACTGCAGCAGCAGGATCCCGAGATCGCGGGCGTCGTGCTGGACGAGCTCGAGCGCCTGCGCGGCGGACTGCAGCTCATCGCGAGCGAGAACCTGACCAGCCCCGCGGTGCTGGCCGCGCTCGGGTCGACGCTGTCGAACAAGTACGCCGAGGGCTACCCCGGCCGCCGCTACTACGGCGGCTGCGGCGTCGTCGACGTCGCCGAGAACATCGGCAACGCGCGGACCAAGGAGCTCTTCGGCGCCGAGCACGTCAACCTCCAGCCGCACTCCGGTGCGAGCGCGAACCTCGCCGCCTACGCGGCGTTCGCCAAGCCCGGCGACACCGTGCTGGCCATGGACCTCAAGCAGGGCGGCCACCTCACGCACGGCAGCAAGGTCAACTTCTCCGGCCTGTGGTTCGACGCGGTGTCCTACACCGTCCGCGAGGACACCGAGGTCATCGACTACGACCAGGTCCGCGACCTGGCCAAGCAGCACCAGCCGAAGATCATCATCGCCGGTGCGACCGCGTACCCGCGCCTGATCGACTTCGCGGTGTTCCGCGAGATCGCCGACGAGGTCGGCGCCAAGCTCATGGTCGACGCCGCGCACTTCATCGGCCTGGTCGCCGGCAAGGCGATCCCGTCGCCGGTGCCCTACGCCGACGTCGTCACCGCCACCACGCACAAGGTCCTGCGCGGCCCGCGCGGCGGCATGGTGCTGTGCCGCGAGGAGCACGCGAAGGCCATCGACAAGGCCGTCTTCCCGTTCTCCCAGGGTGGCCCGCTGATGCACGCGGTCGCCGCGAAGGCCGTCGCGATGAAGGAGGCGGCGCAGCCGGAGTACCAGGCCTACGCCCGCCAGGTCATCGCGAACGCCCAGGCGCTGACCAAGAGCCTGGAGTCCGAGGGCATGCGCGCCGTCTCCGGCGGCACCGACAACCACCTCGCGCTGCTGGACCTGCGTCCGATCGGCGTCACCGGCTCGGAGGCGGAGACCCGCTGCGACCGCGCCGGCATCACGCTGAACAAGAACGCGATCCCCTACGACCCGGCGCCGCCGATGAAGCCGTCCGGCATCCGGGTCGGCTCGCCCAGCGTCACCACGCAGGGGATGACCGAGGCCGACATGGCCGAGGTCGGCGCCCTGCTGGCCCGCGCGGTCAAGGCCGAGCACGACACCACGGCCGGCGACGCCGAGCTCGCCGACGTCGCGAAGGCGGTCACCGCGCTCGTCTCGAAGGCACCGGCCTACCCTCGGGGGTGACCTGAGACCCACGGCGGAGGCGGAGAGGCGCTCGCGACGTGCCCACTGACCAGTTCACGTACGGACTCCCCATCCGGGAGCTCCTGCTCGTCGGGCTGGTCGCCGCCGTCGTCACGCTGCTGCTGACCGGGCCGGTCCGGATGCTGGCGCTGAAGGTCGGCGCGGTCGCCTGGCCGCGGGGACGGGACGTGCACGTCACCCCGACCCCGCGGTGGGGCGGCCTGGCGATGTTCGGCGGGGTGCTGGCCGGGCTGCTGCTGTCGCTGCAGCTCCCGGCCCTGCGGCTGGCCTACTTCGAGCAGAGCACCGAGGTCGTCGGGGTCGTCGTCGCGACCGGGTTGCTGGTCGGCGTCGGGATGCTCGACGACCGCTACGACCTCGACGCCCTCACCAAGTTCGCCGCGCAGGTCACCGCGGCCGGGCTGCTGGTCCTCTACGGGGTCCAGTGGCTCCAGATCTGGATCCCGATCGGCGGCGACTCGTTCCTCAGCGGGTCGGTGCTGGCGCTCGGGCAGAGCCAGTCGGTGCTGCTGACGGTGCTGGTCACCGTCGTCCTGGTCAACGCGATGAACTTCGTCGACGGGCTCGACGGGCTCGCGGCGGGGATCGGGCTGATCACGACGCTCGCGACCGCGGTGTTCTGCATCGGGCTGATCAGCGAGAACGGCAATGATCCGGCCACGTTCGTCCCCGCGCTGCTCGCGGTGGTGCTCGCGGGATCCTGTCTGGGGTTCCTGCCGCACAACTTCCACCCCGCGCGGATCTTCATGGGCGACACCGGCTCGATGATGGTCGGGGTGATGCTGGCCGCCGCGATCACGAGCGCGTCCGGCCGCGTCCCACAGTCGGACACCCCTTCGCCCGGGGATCTGCTGGCGCTGGTCTCCCCGGTGGTCGTGCTGGTCGGCATCGTGTTCATCCCGTCGCTGGACCTGCTCATGGCGGTCGTGCGCCGGACCCGGGCCGGGACCAGCCCGTTCAGCCCGGACAAGATGCACCTGCACCACCGCCTGCTCCAGGTCGGGCACAGCCACCGGCGCGCGGTGCTGCTGGTCTACCTGTGGGTCGCGGTGATCGCCTTCGGTGCGGTCGCGCTCGCCCTGGTCCCGCGCACCGGCCTGGTGCTCGCCGCGACCGGGATCGCGCTGGTCGTGGCGTTCGTGGCCTCGGCCGTGCCGCACCGGTCGCGGATGCGCACCGCCTCCGCGGCACCGGCCGCCGCGGGGGAGACGGCGATCGCCTCGACCGACGACCTCCCGGACGCCGGGCCCGAGCGCGGGACGCCCCCCGCCCGGCCGTCCGCCGGCGGTCCGGTCGTGGACGGTCCCGGACCGCCGGGCCACGCCGCGGCGGCGCCCGCGCCGGGCAGGGTCGTGCCGGGCGGGGACACCTCCGGTCGGGATCCGTCACGGCGGGACACACCGGGCCGGGACGCATCCGGTGGGCCTGCGCCGTGGACGCGAGGCGCGCACCGGCCGAGCGGCGGGCGTGGCCCGTCGCGGACCGGGACGCGACGCGCGCCCGCCGGCACCGGGGGACCGGTGGCCGCCGGTGCTGCGGGACCTGCGCTCGCCGGACCCGGACCCGCCCGGCTCACGGGCGCCCCGACCGGGGGGCCGGAGCACCTCGGCGCGACGACGGCCGCCGAGGCCGGGCCGCCCACACCGCCGCCCCCGTCCCGGCCCGTCGCCGCCCGTCCGCGGATGCCACGCGGCACGGCCGCCGGACCGCCGACGCCGGACCCGACCGGCCCCGGGCCGACCCCACCCCGCCCGCAGCCCCCGCGCGGCACCGGTCACCGCGCCCACCCCGCCGCGACGCCGGGGTCGGGGCCGGACCAGCCGACCGTCCCCACCCCCGCGCACCACCCCGCCCGCGACCGCGACGTCTGACCTGCGCCGGTCCTCGCCCTGGGGAGAGGTGTCCGCGCTCACGGATCGGGCCCCGCCCGGCCCCGTCCGGCCCCGTATGCCGCCCGGTCCCGGGCCCGCCGAGCGCGTCGAGAAGCACCCGGGTGCTGCTCGACAGCGGTCCGACTGCGCTCAGGCACTTCTCGACGCGGGCCGGGCAGCACGGGACATCGCGGGGGACGGCGCCGGTCGGGGTGCCGGACCCGCCGGTTACCGTGTGCGCGGAGCCGTACCCGCTGGTGGGGCGGCCGGTGAGCCGGGAGGCGGACGCACCGTGTGGCGATGGGACCGCTGGGGGACCGTGGAGTACGACGGTCCCGCGCTCGGTCAGGCGCAGGTCGTGCGGCGGCTGTCGGGGTCGATGGCCCGCGGCGCCGCCCTGGTCGGTGTGGCCACCACGGTGGTCTGCGCCGTCGGCGGGGTCGTCGCGGCCGGGGTCCCGGGCCTGTCCGCCGCGGCCCTCGGTGGCCTGCTGGCCACCGGCTCGGCCCTGCTCACGCCGGTGCTGATGCTGCGTACGACCCATCTCGAGCCGGGCGCTGTGATGCTGGCCGCATTCGGCGGCCTCGCGATGAAGGCCATCATCCTCCTGCTCGCCCTGTTCACCCTCGGGGGGACGGCGGGCCTGCACCGCATGTCACTGGCCGTCACCATGCTCGTCGTCTTCATCACGACGACGGCGGCGGAGGCCTGGGCGGGGCAGAAGCTCCAGATCCTGATCGGCACCGATCCGGGGTCCACAGATGCCTGACCTGGGGTTCGACGACCGTTTCGTCCGTTCCTGCGGTGCCCTCGCGGGCCTCCACGGGGGCTATCGAGGGCGTCGGGCGGATGACCGGGCGGCGACCGCCGGGGGAGTTAACGGTGAATCACCCGACGCGACGCGCCGGACCCGACCAAGATCGTTTCGTCGGACGAACGCGCAGGTGAGGTGCGTACGAGCCCCCGACATCGTGTAGAAGTACGGCTGATAGCATCCGCCACGTAGGCGATGTGGGTGACTTCCGGTGTTTCGACCCGGCCGCCCGGAAACACATCGCGCCACGAGGCACCTTGCAGGCGATCCCCCGTTCCGCGTGGATGCGGAACGGGAGCACCGGAAGGACCCCCATTGGGCACGTTGGTACTGGCGGCCGAGGAGTTCACTCCGCCCGGCGCAGGTCTGTTCGAGTACCCGCCGATCTTCGGCGCCGTCACCAAGCCGATGGTGCTGGCGGTCCTGTCGCTGATCATCGTCGCGGCCGTCTTCACGCTGGGCACGCGCAAGCTGTCCATCGTCCCGAGCCGATTCCAGTTCGGACTGGAGTCCTTCTACAACATCCCGCGCAACACGATGGCGCGTGACCAGATCGGCTCCGAGGACTTCAAGCGGTACATCCCGCTGATCCTCGGCCTGTTCAGCTTCATCCTGGTCAACAACATCTTCGCGATCATCCCGGTGATCCAGTTCCCGACGCTGTCGCGGATCGGGTTCCCCATCGCGCTGGCGTTGTTCGTCTACGTCTTCTACCACTACGCCGGGTTCAAGAAGCACGGGTTCTTCGGCTACATCAAGCACGCCGCGCTGCCGCCGGGCGTCCCGGTCTTCATCGCGCCGCTGATCATCGTGATCGAGCTGCTGCAGAAGTTCCTGGTGCAGCCGCTCTCGCTGGCACTGCGTGTGTTCGCCGCGATGTTCGCAGGCCACCTCATCCTCGCCCTGACCGCCGTGGGTGCGGCGTTCCTGGTGTCGGCGGGCTCCGCGCTCGTCATCGCGTCCCCGGTGGTGTTCGCCGCCGGGATCGCATTCACGTTCCTGGAGGCGCTGGTCCAGGTCATCCAGGCCTACGTCTTCGCCCTGCTCGCCGCCGTGTTCATCGGCGCGGCGATCTCCGAGGACCACTGACAGCACCACCGAGACCCCGGTGCCGCCTGCACCGCGCTCGCACCACCTGCTTCATCCGCCGGCCCGTCCGGGCCGATACACCGAACGACCCGCATCCCGCGGACCCGACGGAAGGAAACCCGAAGTGAACGTCACCCAGGTTCTGGCCCAGGAAGCCGCCAACATCAACCCGGGCCTCGCGGCCATCGGGTTCGGCGCCTCGGCCATCGGCGCCGGTATCGGCGTCGGCCTGATCTGGTCGGCCGTCATCAGCGGCACCGCCCGCCAGCCGGAGGCCCGCGGCCAGCTGATGGGTATCGGCTGGACCACCTTCGTCCTCGCCGAGCTGGTCATGCTGATCGGCCTGGTGCTCTTCTTCATCGCGCAGTAAGAGCCGGCAGATCACTCTCATGCCGGTCCCGGTACCGGCGGCCATGTCAGGGAAGGACACACGGTGGAACTGATTCTCGCCGCCGAACAGCCGCTTCCGATTCTCCCGCACCTCGATGAGCTCGTGCTCGGTGTGGTCGCGTTCGCGATCCTGCTGTTCCTGCTCTGGAAGTTCGCGGTCCCGCGCTTCGAGACGCTCTACGAGGAGCGGACCGACGCGATCGAGGGCGGCCTCAAGCGTGCTCAGGAGACCCAGGAGCAGGCGGACCGGCTGAAGAAGGAGTACGAGGAGCAGCTCGCCGGCCTCCGGGCCGAGGCGGCGCGCATCCGCGACGACGCCCGGGCCGAGGGCCAGCAGA
The DNA here is from genome assembly GCF_020496225.1 of Pseudonocardia sp. ICBG162. Taxonomy (NCBI): domain Bacteria; kingdom Bacillati; phylum Actinomycetota; class Actinomycetes; order Pseudonocardiales; family Pseudonocardiaceae; genus Pseudonocardia; species Pseudonocardia sp. ICBG162. Next base: position 211,866 of record NZ_JAHLJD010000031.1, on the reverse strand, counting down.
TCAAGGCCGAGCTCCGCGAGGAGGCCGAGGCCGAGGCCGCGCGCATCAAGGCCCGTGGCGAGGAGCAGGTGGCCGCGTCGCGCGACGCCGCCCAGCGTGCTCTGCGCAACGAGGTCGGGGGCCTGTCGGTCCAGCTGGCCGAGCGCCTGCTGCGCGAGCAGCTGGCCGACGACTCGCGTCGCTCCGCGACGATCGACTCGTTTCTCGGTGAGCTCGACCAGCAGGGCGTGGCCCAGCGGAGCGGGGCGAACTGATGGCGGCTGTCCTGCAGCCCGCCAGCCGTGAGTCCCTCGCGGCGCTGACCGAGCGGCTGGACTCCTGGACCGACTCCGCGTCGGCCCGGGACCTGACCACGACCGCGGACGAGCTGTTCGCGGTGGCCCGGTTCCTGGACTCCGAGCGCTCCGTCCGGCGCCTGCTGGCCGACGCGTCCTCCCCCGAGGACGCCCGCGCGGACCTCGTCCGCCGGCTGTTCGGGTCCCAGCTCTCGCAGCCGACCGTGGACCTCGTCTCCGAGCTGGCGCGCAAGCGCTGGTCGAAGGCCCGCGACATCGTCACCGGCGCGGAGGGCCTGGCCCGCCGCACGGCCATCGCGATCGCGGACCGCAACGGCTCCCTCGACGAGGTCGAGGACCAGCTGTTCCGGTTCGGCCGGATCGTGGCCCGCGAGCCGCAGCTGGCGAGCCTGCTCGGCGACGGCGCCCGGCCCGTCGAGGGTCGCGTCCAGCTCCTGGACTCGGTGCTCGGCGAGAAGGTCTACCCGGTGACGGCGACGCTGCTGCGCGAAGCGGTCCGGCTGCCCCGCAGCCGGCACCTCGACGTCGTCGCCGAGGAGCTCGCCGAGCTCGCGGCGGCCCGCCGGGACCGCTCGGTCGCCAAGGTGCGCACACCCGTCGAGCTCTCCTCCGAGCAGGAGACCAAGCTCGCCGAGACCCTGGGCCGTATGTACGGCCGCACGATCTCCCTGCAGGTCGAGCTCGACCGGAGCCTCCTCGGAGGCCTGGTCGTGCAGGTCGGCGGCGAGGTCATCGACGGCAGTGTGGCGGGTCGACTCGCCGCAGCTCGCCGATCCCTGCCCAGCTGACCTGCTTCGGACGCGATCGCCGGACCCCGGCGGAACGACCCGAAGACCCCGTTCGAGAGAAGGAACGACGCAGCCATGACAGAGCTGACGATCTCCTCCGAGGAGATCCGGAGTGCGATCTCCAGCTACGTCTCGTCGCTGGAGAGCGGCACGTCCCGCCGTGAGGTCGGGATCGTCGCCGACACCGGTGACGGCATCGCCCACGTCGAGGGTCTGCCCTCGGCCATGACCAACGAGCTGCTCGAGTTCGAGGGCGGCGTCCGCGGCGTCGCCCTGAACCTCGAGCAGAACGAGATCGGTGCGGTCGTCCTGGGCGACTACACCGGCCTCGAGGAGGGCCAGCAGGTCACCCGCACCGGCGAGGTCCTGTCCGTGCCGGTCGGCGAGGGCTACCTGGGCCGGGTCGTCGACCCGCTGGGCAACCCGATCGACGGCCTCGGCGACGTCGAGAGCGACGCCCGCCGCGTGCTCGAGCTCCAGGCGGCCGGCGTGATGGACCGCCAGTCCGTCGGCGAGCCGCTGCAGACCGGGATCAAGGCCATCGACGCCATGACCCCGATCGGCCGCGGCCAGCGCCAGCTGGTGATCGGCGACCGCAAGACCGGCAAGACCGCGGTCTGCGTCGACACGATCATCAACCAGAAGGAGAACTGGGAGTCGGGCGACCCGTCGAAGCAGGTCCGCTGCATCTACGTCGCCATCGGCCAGAAGGGCTCCACGATCGCCGGTGTCCGGCAGTCCCTCGAGGACGCCGGTGCGCTGGAGTACACGACGATCGTCGCGGCCCCCGCGTCCGACCCGGCCGGCTTCAAGTGGCTCGCGCCCTACACCGGCTCGGCCATCGGCCAGCACTGGATGTACCAGGGCAAGCACGTCCTGATCGTGTTCGACGACCTGTCGAAGCAGGCCGAGGCCTACCGCGCGATCTCGCTGCTGCTGCGCCGCCCGCCGGGCCGTGAGGCCTACCCGGGCGACGTCTTCTACCTGCACTCGCGTCTGCTGGAGCGCTGCGCGAAGCTCTCGGACGAGCTCGGCGCGGGCTCGATGACCGGTCTGCCGATCATCGAGACCAAGGCGAACGACGTGTCGGCCTACATCCCGACCAACGTCATCTCGATCACCGACGGCCAGGTCTTCCTCGAGTCCGACCTGTTCAACCAGGGTGTCCGGCCGGCGATCAACGTCGGTATCTCGGTCTCCCGGGTCGGTGGCTCGGCGCAGATCAAGGCCATGAAGACGGTCTCGGGCTCGCTGCGTCTGGACCTGTCGCAGTACCGCGAGCTGGAGGCGTTCGCCGCCTTCGGTTCCGACCTCGACGCCGCCTCGGCCGCCGCTCTGGGCCGTGGCGAGCGCCTGGTCGAGCTGCTCAAGCAGGCGCAGTACGCGCCGGTCTCGGTGCAGGACCAGGTCGTCTCGATCTGGCTGGGCACCTCCGGCAAGCTCGACTCGGTGCCCGTCGCCGACGTGCAGCGCTTCGAGTCGGAGTTCCGCGAGTACTCGCGTCGCCACGCCTCCGGCGCCCTGAACGAGATCACCGACACCGGGAAGCTCTCCGACGACGCCGTCGAGACGCTGACCAAGTCGGTCGACGAGTTCAAGCGCAACGAGTTCACCGCGTCCGACGGTTCCTCGGTCGTCCCCAAGGAGAAGGCCGAGAAGGCCCTCGACGAGGACGATGTCGAGCAGGAGACCGTCACGGTCAAGAAGAACTGAGGCTGATACCCGATGGCGGCACAGATCCGGGTGCTGCGCCGGCGTATCCGGTCGACGCAGTCCATCAAGAAGATCACCCGTTCCCAGGAGCTGATCGCGACCTCACGGATCGCGAAGGCCCGGGCGCGGGTGGACGAGGCACGTCCGTACGCCGAGCTGATGACGAGCACCCTGTCGGAGCTCGCGTCGAACTCGGCGCTGGACCACCCGCTGCTCGTCGAGCGGGAGCAGCCGAAGCGGGCCGCGGTCCTGGTCGTCACCAGTGACCGCGGTCAGTGCGGCGGCTACAACGCCAACGTCCTCAAGGAGGCCGAGCAGCTCCAGGCCCTGCTCCGCGAGCAGGGCAAGGAGCCGGTCCTCTACGTGATCGGCCGCAAGGGCGTCTCGTACTACCGGTTCCGCAACCGGGAGATCGAGCAGTCGTGGACCGGCTTCTCCGAGCAGCCGGGCTACGAGCACGCGGCCGAGGCCGCACGGACGCTGGTCGACTCGTTCATGGCGGGGGAGGACGACCACGACGGCAACACCGACGGTGTGACCGGCGTGGACGAGCTGCACCTCGTCTACACCAGCTTCAAGAACATGATCACCCAGGTGCCGCAGGCCCGGCGGATGGCTCCGCTCGAGGTCGAGTACGCGGCCGACAGTGCCTCGGCGAAGCCGGTCGACGAGATCGACAGCGACGCCGACACGGCCGAGAGCCAGCGGGACCACCCGGAGAGCAAGGGGCTCCAGCCGCTCTACGAGTTCGAGCCGGACCCGGACACGCTCTTCGACGCGCTGCTGCCGAAGTACATCGGGGCCCGCCTCTACGCGGCCCTGCTGGAGTCGGCGGCGTCGGAGTCGGCGAACCGGCAGCGGGCCATGAAGGCCGCGACGGACAACGCCAACGAACTGATCCGTAGCCTGACCCTGGAGGCCAACCAGGCTCGCCAGGCACAGATCACCCAGGAGATCAGCGAGATCGTCGGTGGGGTCGACGCTCTCGCCAGCGCAGGAAGTGAGAGCTGATGACCACGACCGCCGAAACTTCGGCCGGCCCGATCACCGGGCGCGTCGTCCAGGTGACCGGCCCGGTCGTCGACGTCGAGTTCCCGCGTGACCAGGTCCCGAACCTGCTCAACGCCCTCACGCTGGAGGTGGACCTCTCCGGCGACAAGCGCAAGCTGACGCTGGAGATCGCCACGCACCTGGGTGACAACCTGGTCCGGGCCATCTCCATGCAGCCGACCGACGGCGTCGTGCGCGGCCAGGAGGTCACCGACCTCGGCCGCCCGATCTCCGTGCCGGTGGGCGACCAGGTCAAGGGCCACGTGTTCAACGCCCTCGGCGACTGCCTGGACGACCCGTCCATCCAGTTCACCGGTGACCTCCGGTCGATCCACCAGAAGGCCCCGCGCTTCGACGAGCTCGAGGGCAAGACCGAGATGCTGGAGACCGGCATCAAGGTCCTGGACCTGATGACGCCCTACGTCGTCGGCGGCAAGATCGGTCTGTTCGGTGGTGCCGGTGTCGGCAAGACCGTGCTGATCCAGGAGATGATCCAGCGTGTCGCGCTGAACTTCGGTGGCACCTCGGTGTTCGCCGGCGTCGGTGAGCGCACCCGTGAGGGCAACGACCTCATCACGGAGATGACCGAGTCGGGCGTCATGAAGAACACCGCCCTGGTGTTCGGTCAGATGGACGAGCCGCCGGGCACCCGTATGCGCGTCGCGCTCTCCGCGCTGACCATGGCGGAGTACTTCCGTGACGTGCAGGAGCAGGACGTCCTCCTGTTCATCGACAACATCTTCCGGTTCACCCAGGCCGGCCAGGAGGTCTCGACCCTCCTCGGCCGCATGCCGTCCGCGGTGGGCTACCAGCCCACCCTGGCCGACGAGATGGGCGAGCTGCAGGAGCGGATCACCTCGACCCGTGGTCGTTCGATCACCTCGATGCAGGCGATCTACGTCCCCGCGGACGACTACACCGACCCGGCTCCGGCGACGACGTTCGCGCACCTCGACGCCACCACCGAGCTCTCCCGGCCGATCTCCCAGAAGGGGATCTACCCGGCGGTGGACCCGCTGACCTCGACCTCGCGGATCCTGGACCCGCAGTACGTCGGTGACGAGCACTTCCGCGTCGCCAACGAGGTCAAGCGGATCCTGCAGAAGTACAACGACCTGCAGGACATCATCGCCATCCTCGGTATCGACGAGCTGTCCGAGGAGGACAAGCAGCTCGTCGGCCGGGCGCGTCGCATCGAGCGCTTCCTGTCGCAGAACCTCCTGGTCGCCGAGCAGTTCACCGGCCAGCCGGGCTCGACGGTCCCGCTCAAGGAGACCATCGAGGCGTTCGACAAGATCGCCAAGGGCGAGTTCGACGACGTCCCCGAGCAGGCGTTCTTCCTCTGCGGCGGTCTCGACGACCTGGAGAAGAACCGCAAGAAGCTCGAGGGCTGATCACCGATGCCTGCTGAGATGACCGTGGAGCTGGTCTCCGTGGAGCGCCGGCTGTGGTCGGGCGACGCACGCTTCGTGCTCGCCCGGACCACGGTCGGCGAGGTCGGCATCCTGCCCGGCCACCAGCCGATGCTGGCCCAGCTGGAAGAGGCCGGGGTCGTCCGCATCGACTCCACCGACGGCTCGAAGCGCACCATCGCGGTGCACGGCGGGTTCCTGTCGGTGTCGGCGGAGCGGGTGTCCATCCTGGCCGAGTTCGCCGAGCAGGCGGACGAGATCGACGTCGAGCGGGCCCGGCGGGCGCGCGACGGCGCCGACTCGTCCACCGACGAGGGCAAATCGGCGATCGCCCGGGCCGAGGCCCGCCTTCGGGCGGCCGAGGCGAACTAGTACGGGGACCGGGCACGGCAGTGGAGCTCATCGCGGCGTTCGTCGGAGTTCTGCTGCTGTGCCTGGTCGTCCCCCTGGTCTGGCTCGCCGTACGGCGGGTACGACTCATGCGCAACGGCGGTGTGGACCTGTGTCTGCGCCGCCGTTTCGCTGTCACGGACTGGCACTTCGGCGTCGGGCGCTACGAGGGCGAGCGGTTCGCCTGGTACCGCCTGACCAGCTTCCGGATCGGTGCGACCGTCGTGATGGACCGGGCCGACCTGGAGATCGTCGACCGGCGGCCGCCGCACCGGTCGGAGGAGTTCGCGATCCCGATGGCGGTCGAGGTGCTGCGCTGCCGCGGCCGCGACGCCGCCGGCCGGGGCATCGACGTCGAGCTGGCGATGTCGGCGGGCGTCCGCACCGGCTTCATGGCCTGGCTGGAGTCCACCCCGCCGGGGCAGGGGCACGGCTACCGCGAGGCGTCCTGACCTCGCCGGATCGGTAGCTCTACGGACCTGTCGTCCGTTCTGTCCGTTCTATGCTGCCGTCGTGGATCTGGTCTTCCTGGCGTTCGCGGGCATTCTCGGCTGGCTGGCGTGGACGTCGTTCCGCGAGGCCCGCGACGGGCACGCCCGCTGGACGCGCGGCCTGGCCGCGACCCCGGTGACGGTCGCGGAGCTCGTCGCCATGGCCGGCTCCGTCCGCGACGAGCTCGACGCCCCGGCGTTCCGCCAGGTGGTGTCGCTGTCCGGCACCGTCGAGCCGCTCGACGACGAGGCCCGCCCGGCCCCGCTCACCGGGGTCGACGCGGTCTGGTTCCGGTTCGTCGAGGAGGCGCTCTCCCGCGGCCGGGACGACCGGGAGGAACGGCAGGTCGTCGCCGAGCAGCGGCGGGAGCGGCCGTTCCGGCTGACCGACGGCGGCGCGGAGGTCGTGGTCGACCCCCGCGACGCGCACACCGAGATCCCGGTCGCCGAGCGCCGCCGGGTCACCGACGACGGCGAGGGCCGCGAGTTCGGCCTGTTCCGCCTCGTCGACCCGACGGTGGCCCGCGAGCGCACCGAGTGGCGGATCGAGCCGGGCTCCCGGCTCACCGTGGTGGGGGAGGCCCGGCTGTCCGGGGACCGGGTACGCCTGTCCGCCGCGGCCGACCACCCGCTCACACTCACCGTCGCCGAGCGCGGCGACCACCTGGAGCGCAGCCGGAGCCGCAGCGGCACCGCGATGCGGCGGGCCGTGGCGTTCGGCTGCGGCGCCGTCGTCGCGCTGCTGGTGGCGGTGCTGACCTGAGCGGGCCGTCCTGAATGGGCCGTCCGGAGCGGGTCCGGTCAGGCGTCGGTGGTCGGGGCGCCGTGCGGGCCGCCCGGCTGCCACAGGACGTCGCCGTCGGGGTTCGCGACCCGGCCGAGGATGAACAGCAGGTCCGAGAGCCGGTTGAGGTACTGCGCGGTCAGCGGGTTGGTGTGCTCCCGGTCGACCTCCAGCAGGCCCCACACCGACCGCTCGGCACGCCGGGCGACGGTCCGGGCGACGTGCAGGTACGCCGCCCCGGGGGTGCCGCCGGGGAGGATGAAGGAGTTGAGCTTGGGCAGCTCGGGGTTGAACTCGTCGCACCAGCCCTCGAGCCGGGTCACGTAGCCCTCGGTGACCCGCAGCGGCGGGTACTCGGGGTTCTCGACGATCGGGGTGCACAGGTCGGCGCCGACGTCGAACAGGTCGTTCTGGATCTGCCGCAGCGGGTCGACGATCCGATCCGGGAGTCCCCCGACGGTCACGGCGACCCCGATCGCGGCGTTCGCCTCGTCGGTGTCGGCGTAGGCCGCCAGCCGGGCGTCGGTCTTCCGGACCCGGCTGAAGTCGCCCAGGGCCGTCGTACCGTCGTCGCCGGTCTTCGTGTAGATCCGCGTCAGATGCACCGCCACCCCGACAGGCTAGGGGCGCCGGTGCCTCGGCGACCAGATGCGGGGGTGCGCCGGACGGTCCGAAGGGTCAGGGCCGTCCGGGGCGGGCATCCGGCGCGGTGACGGTCCCGTTACCGTTCCGGGCGTGGTGGAGCATTTCGCGGTCAACGGCGGGGCCCGGCTGAGCGGGTCCGTCGACGTCGTCGGGGCGAAGAACAGCGTGCTCAAGCTCATGGCGGCGGCGCTGCTGGCCGAGGGGCGGACGACGCTCGAGAACTGCCCGGAGATCCTGGACGTGCCGCTGATGGCCGACGTCCTGCGGAGCCTGGGCTGCACGGTCGCGATCGAGGGGTCGACCGTGCACATCGACGTGCCCGCCGACCCCGGGGCGGAGGCCGACTACCGGTCGGTGTCCAAGCTGCGCGCGTCGGTGTGCGTGCTCGGGCCGCTGGTGGCGCGCTGCCGGCGGGCGGTCGTCCCGCTCCCCGGGGGCGACGCGATCGGCTCGCGCCCGCTGGACATGCACCAGAACGGGCTGCGCAAGCTGGGCGCGACCACCGACATCGTGCACGGCAGCGTCACCGCGACGGCGGGTGACCTGCACGGCGCGCAGATCTGGCTGGACTTCCCGAGCGTCGGGGCGACCGAGAACATCCTGATGGCCGCGGTGCTCGCCGAGGGCACGACCGTCATCGACAACGCGGCCCGCGAGCCGGAGATCGTCGACCTCTGCGTGATGCTGCAGCAGATGGGCGCCAAGCTCGAGGGCGTCGGCAGCTCCACGCTGACCGTGCACGGCGTCGCCGGGCTGCAGCCGACCACGCACCGCGTCATCGGGGACCGGATCGTCGGTGCCACCTGGGCGTTCGCGGCCGCCATGACCCGCGGCGAGGTCACCGTGCGCGGCGTCGACCCGCACCACATCGACCTGGTCCTCGACAAGCTCCGCAGCGCGGGCGCCGAGGTCACCACCGCCGAGCAGGAGTTCTCGGTCACGATGCCCGGCCGCCCCGAGGCGGTCGACTTCGTGACGCTGCCCTACCCGGGCTTCGCGACGGACCTGCAGCCGATGGCGATCGCGCTGTCCGCCGTCGCCGAGGGCACGTCGATGATCACCGAGAACGTGTTCGAGGCGCGCTTCCGCTTCGTCGACGAGATGGTGCGCCTGGGTGCGGACGCCCGCACCGACGGGCACCACGCCGTCGTACGGGGGCGGCCGGAGCTGTCCAGCGCGCCGGTGTGGGCCAGCGACATCCGGGCGGGCGCCGGGCTGGTGCTGGCCGGGCTGTGCGCGCGGGGCACCACCGAGGTCTGGGACGTCGCGCACATCGACCGCGGCTACCCGCGGTTCGTGGAGAACCTGTCCGCACTGGGCGCCGACATCCGGCGGGTCGCGGGCGAGCCGGAGCGGTAGGCGCTCAGCCCCGCAGGGTCGCCGACGGCGACTCGCCGTGGCGGCGCCGGTACTCGGCGGCGAACCGGCCGAGGTGGGTGAACCCCCAGCGCAGCGCCACGTCGGTGACGGTGCTGGCGGCCGGGTCGGCCGCGGCCAGCTCGGCGTGCACCCGGTCCAGCCGGACCGAGCGCAGGTACTCGGTGGGGCTGGCGCCGACGTGGGTGCGGAACCCGTCCTGCAGCGCCCGCACACCGACCCCCACGGCCTCGGCGACGTCGGCGACGGTCAGCGGCTCGTCGGCGTGCCGGTCGATGAGCTCGACGGCGCGGCGGACCAGCTTGGGCAGCGGGCGCCGGGTGTCGTCGTGGAGCGCCTGGCTGTAGTTGTGCGCGTGCCCGGCGAGGAGCTGGCCGAGCAGGACCGACTGCAGGTGCACCAGGGCGAGCGGGCTGGCGAGCAGCGGGCCGTCGTCGCGGATCTCGGCCCACAGCAGCTCCACCAGCCGCCGCCAGGAGCGTCCGGCGGCCGAACCGAGGTCGAGCGGCGCGGCGAAGCGCAGCGGCCGGACGGCGGGGAGCCCGGTGAGGGCGGCGAGCTCGCGTTCCACCGCGGCTCGCTCGAAGCGGACGATGAGCTGCGGGCTGGCGGCGGACCGGGAGACGGCGAGCGCGTCGCCGGGGGAGATGACCACGCCGCTGCGCGGGTCGGCGACGACCCGGTCCGCCCCGACGGTGACCTCGGACCGTCCGCCCAGCGGGATCTCGACGAGGTAGAAGTCCCGCTCGGCGCTGGCCGCGATGCGGACCGGTGCGCCGTAGTCCAGCCGGCAGACGCCGACCCCGCCCACCCGGTCCGACCGGTACCGCGCGGCCAGCGGCGTGGACCGCTCGACGAGCCTGAGGTCGTGCGGGCAGAAGTCCTGCCCGACGATCTCGCGGGTCTCGTCGACGTCGTGGCTGGACAGCCGGACGCGGTGGGCGGTGGCGGTGGCGGTCACGGGCACTCCTCGGGAGCGACGGAGCGGCCGGTCCCGGCGACCGGCCGCTCCGCTCAGGTCGTCATTCTCCGACCTGCACCGTCGTTTCGGGTGTCGCCCGCGTTACGGTCGTCACGAAAACGCGAGTCCTCAGCAGGGGATACGCCGCCAGCACGGTCACGAGCGCGACGACGAAGCCCAGCGAGGTCACCCCGGTCTCCTGCAGGACCCCGCCCAGGACCGACGCCCCGACCACCGAGACCACGCCGGCGAGGTTGACCGGCTCCGCCTCGTCCGGCGCCGCGACCCGGCGGCGGCGCACCACGAAGAAGTCCGCGATGATCACGCCCGCGAGCGCGGTCGTCGTGACCCCGAGCAGGCCGAGATAGCTGTTGACCAGGCCGAGGATGTCACCGGCGACCATCAGCAGCCCGATCACGTTCCCGACGACGACCATCGCCACCCGGCCCGGGTTGCTGCCGAACAGCCCGTCGGCCAGGTTCGACAGCGCCAGCGACCCGCTGTAGGTGTTGAGCACCTGCGCCTTGACCTGCGCCACGTACATCAGGACGAAGCCCAGCGTGCCGGCGAGCACGATGAAGAACGCGCCGGCGTTGTTCGCGATCATCCAGGTCACCTTGTCGGCGACGCTCGTGCCGGACTGGGTCGCGGCGACCGCCGGGTTCCGGCCGAGGTAGTCCGAGACCAGGCCCGAACCGGCGTGGATGAGCACGGTCCCGAGCGCGACCACGACGACGTCGATCATGATCGAGCCACCGACGGCGAGGATGCCGACGTCGCGGCTGGAGCGGGCGTAGCGGGCGAAGTCGGCGTCGACCAGGGCCAGCGCGCCGGCCGACCCGGCCAGGATCGACAGCACCGCGGTGAACCGCTCCGCGCCGCTGCCGTAGCCGGGCACGACCGGGCCCGCGGCCAGCAGCTCGCTCATCGACAGCCCGGAGCGGACGAACGCGACGACGGCGAGTGCCACCGTCAGCACCACGAACACGACCAGCAGGACCATCGAGGTCCGCTGCACCAGCGACAGCCCGAACACGGTCAGCCCGATCCAGGCCAGGGTGAGCACGCCGTAGAAGACGATCGCGTTGGCGAGCGTCGGCTCCCAGCCGAACATGAACAGCGTGCCGTAGTAGAGCAGCGCGTTCTCCAGGGCCAGGAAGCCCAGGATCATGAACGCGAAGATCAGCGACGCCAGCGCCGACCCGCGCACGCCCAGGCCGTAGAAGCGGGCGGTCACGGTGCTGGAGGTCCCCGAGACGTAGGCGACGTGGCCGACCAGCCAGCCCAGCGCGCCACCGAAGACGGCCACGACGACACCGGCGAGGATGCCCCAGCCGACGCCCGCGATCAGCGTGACACTGCCGCCGATGGCGAGCTGGATCAGGGTGGAGGCGATGCCCGCGGTGTTGGTCATCAGCCCCCAGCCCGAGCGGCGCTCGGAGTCGGGCACCGCGGTCAGTGCGTGGTCTTCCATCTGTGCGCGCAGCTGCGCCGGTGCGGAGCCGGAGTCGGTCATGGCGGTCCCTTCGTGGGCGACGGTCCAGGCCGTCGATGCCGCGGAACGCTAGGAGCGCCCGCCACGACCGGCGATCCGTCCGGCGCACCGTTTGTCCGCGCAACGCACCCCGCTGTCCGCGCAGGTCCGGACGGGGCCGTGGACGCGTTGACGGCCGCCGTCGCGGAGGGCTCCGATGGCGCCGCCGGCCGGGGCCCGCCCGGCCGTACGAGGAGGGAACGACCACCATGAGCGACCGGCCCGGAGCCTTCTCCCACGTCGGGGTCACCGTCCCCGACCTGCCCGCCGCCGTCGCGTGGTACCGGGAGGTGCTCGGCCTGTACCTGGTGGCGGGGCCGATCGAGGTGCTCGAGGACGGCTCCCCGCTCGGCGACGCCGCCGCCGCGATCTACGGCGAGGGCTTCACCCGCTTCCGCTTCGCCCACCTGGTGCTGCCCGACGGCGTCGGCCTGGAGCTGTTCTGCTTCGACCGGCCCGCGGTGCGCCGCCGCGACGACGACTTCGAGTTCTGGATGACCGGCATCAACCACTTCTCGCTCACCTGCGCCGACGCCCGCGGGCTCGCCGAACGGATCGCCGCGGCCGGGGGCCGGGTGCGTGCGGAGCCGGTGACGCTCGACGCCGGACGTGGCTTCGAGATCGTCTACTGCGCCGACCCGTGGGGAACGGTGATCGAGGTCTGTTCGCACCCCTACGCCCAGATGTGGGCCGCCGGCTGAGTCCCGACGCCGGAGCGGCGACGCCGTTGCTCCGAACGGCCCATCAGTCCGGCGGACCGGCCTGCGCCGTGCCACCCTTCGCGTCGACTCGACGAGGAGGCCCGTGATGGTGAGCACCCCCGACGCCGCGGACGTCTCTCAGGCCGGCCGCGAGGCGGGCCGCGGGGCGCGGGACGCCGCGCACTCGACACCGGTGCGCGTCGCCGCCCGGGTCGGCATCGCCGCGAACGGGGTGCTGCACCTGCTGATCGGCTGGCTCGCCGTCCAGATCGCGCTCGGCTCGGGCGGGCAGGCCGACCAGAACGGCGCCCTCGGGGCGATCGCCGCCGAGCCGGTGGGCCGGGTGTTCCTGTGGGTGCTGGTCGTCGGGTTCGCCGCGGTCGTCCTGTGGCGGACCGTCTCGGCGGTGTGGGGTTTCCAGTACATCGGCGACAGCACGAAGCGGACGGTGAAGCGGGTCGTCGCCGGCGGGCAGGCCGTCGTCTACGCGGTGCTCGCCGTCACCGCGGCGACCACCGCGATCAGCGGACGCGCGTCGAGCGGCGGCGGTGGGCGGGCGACCGCCGGGCTGCTGGGGCTGCCGGGCGGGCAGGTCCTCACCGTGCTGGTCGGGCTGGGTGTGCTGGTCGGCGGCGGGGTGATGGCCTGGAACGGCTACCAGAAGAAGTTCACGGAGGACCAGGACCTCGGCGGCGCCGACAGCCGGCTGCGGCGGATCAACGCCCGCACCGGGCAGGCCGGGTACATCGCGAAGGGGATCGCGATCGGTGTGCTGGGCATCCTGATGGGCGTCGCCGCGCTGACCTTCGACCCGCAGCGCGCGAACGGGCTCGACTCGGCGCTCAAGACGCTGCGCGAACAGCCCTACGGGGTGTTCCTGCTGGTCGCGGTGGGCATCGGGATCGCCTGCTACGGGGTGTTCTGCTTCCTCGACGCCCGCTACCACCGGGTGGACTGAGCGCTCAGTCCAGGGAGCGGCGGCTCAGGACCACGCGGGCGTCCTGCACGTCCTTCGGGAAGACGAGCAGCGCCCAGCCGCCGCCGTCGGCACGCGAGGTCGTCGCGCGGATGCCCTCGGAGCGCAGCCGGTCGCGCAGCACCCGGGCCGCCTCCGGCCCGGGCACCCGGGAGACCTCGGTGAGCAGCCCGGTCGCCACCGGGTCGTCCGGGTCGTCGGTCGGGAGCGCGTGGTGCTTCTGGTGGCCGTAGGTCCAGCGCAGCAGCAGCCCGAGCACCAGCAGCACCACCGCCAGGCCGATGACGGCGCCGAGCCGCGGGACCAGGTCGAGCTCCATCCGCCGATGGTCGCACCCGGACGGGCGACGCGCCCTGTCCGAGGGGTCGGGTGGTGAACCGATCCAGCGCTCGGTTTCCCGCGCGCGTCGCGTACTTTGCCGAACACAGGACTGTGACGAGGGACGACTCCGTGCCCGTCGCCGGCTACTGACGAGTAGTCTCTGTCCGCATCACAGGCAGTGCCGACTGTGCTCCCGCGACGACACGGAGGTTCCGGTGCCGTACCCCACCGATCGTGAGCGCGACCGTCCGTGGGTGATCCGCACCTACGCCGGTCACTCCTCGGCGGAGAAGACCAACGAGCTCTACCGCCGCAACCTGGCCAAGGGCCAGACGGGTCTGTCGGTGGCCTTCGACCTCCCGACCCAGACCGGCTACGACCCGGACGACGAGCTCGCCAAGGGCGAGGTCGGCAAGGTCGGCGTGCCGGTCAGCCACATCGGTGACATGCGCACGCTGTTCGAGGGCATCCCGGTCGCCGAGGCCAACACCTCGATGACGATCAACGCCCCGGCGATGTGGCTGCTCGCGCTGTACGTGGCCGTCGCCGAGGAGCAGGCGGAGCAGTCCGGCCTGGACTACGCCGAGGTCCGCGCGAAGCTCGCCGGGACGACCCAGAACGACATCGTCAAGGAGTACCTGTCGCGGGGCACCTACGTGTTCCCGCCCGGGCCCAGCCTGCGGCTCATCACCGACATGGTGGCCTGGTCGGTCGGCGAGATCCCGAAGTGGAACCCGATCAACATCTGCAGCTACCACCTGCAGGAGGCCGGGGCGACGCCGACGCAGGAGCTGGCCTACGCGCTGTCCACGGCGATCGCCGTCCTCGACTCGGTGCGCGACTCCGGGCAGGTGCCGCCGGAGAAGTTCGGCGACGTCGTCGGGCGCATCTCGTTCTTCGTCAACGCCGGCATCCGGTTCGTCGAGGAGATGTGCAAGCTCCGGGCGCTGGGCCGGCTCTGGGACGAGATCACCCTGGAGCGCTACGGCGTCGAGAACCCCAAGCAGCGACGCCTGCGCTACGGCGTGCAGGTCAACTCGCTCGGGCTGACCGAGGCGCAGCCGGAGAACAACGTCCAGCGCATCGTGCTGGAGATGCTCGCCGTCACCCTGTCCAAGGACGCCCGGGCCCGTGCGGTGCAGCTGCCCGCCTGGAACGAGGCACTCGGCCTGCCGCGGCCGTGGGACCAGCAGTGGGCGCTGCGGATGCAGCAGGTGCTGGCCTACGAGACCGACCTGCTGGAGTACGAGGACATCTTCGACGGCTCCCGGGTCGTCGAGGCGAAGGTCGCCGAGCTCGTCGAGGGCGCCCGCGCGGAGATCGACCGGGTGCAGGAGATGGGCGGCGCGGTCGCGGCCGTGGAGTCCGGCTACATGAAGGGCGAGCTGGTCAACTCCCTCGCCGCCCGTCGTCGCCGGCTGGAGTCCGGCGACGAGGTCGTGGTCGGGGTCAACAAGTTCGACACGACCGAGCCGAGCCCGCTGCAGGCCGAGGGCGCCGACGCGATCTTCACCGTCGACCCGGCGACCGAGCGGTCCGCGGTCGAGGCGATCCGCGAGTGGCGCGCTGCGCGGGACCAGGACGCCGTCGACGAGGCGCTGCGGGCGCTGCGCGACGCGGCCAAGACCGAGCAGAACCTCATGCAGGTCTCGATCGACTGCGCGAAGGCGGGCGTGACCACCGGCGAGTGGTCCGGTGCGCTGCGCGAGGTGTTCGGGGAGTTCCGGGCCCCGACCGGGGTGGCGGGGGCGAGCATGTCCGGCGAGGGCGCCACCGAGATCTCCGAGGTCCGCGAGCGGGTCCGCGCCACCGGCGACGAGCTGGGGCAGCGGCTGCGGATGCTGGTCGGCAAGCCCGGCCTCGACGGTCACTCCAACGGCGCCGAGCAGGTCGCCGTGCGCGCCCGCGACGTCGGGTTCGAGGTGGTCTACCAGGGGATCCGGCTGACGCCGTCGCAGATCGTGGCGGCGGCGGTCCAGGAGGGCGTGCACGCCGTCGGGCTGTCGGTGCTGTCCGGGTCGCACCTGGAGGTCGTGCCCGCGGTCGTGCGGGGGCTGCGCGACGCCGGGGCCGGGGAGGTGCCGGTCGTCGTCGGCGGGATCATCCCGCCCGAGGACGAGAAGCGGCTGCGCGAGGGCGGGGTCGCCGCGGTGTTCACGCCGAAGAACTTCCGGCTGACCGGGATGATGGACGAGATCGTCACCCTGATCCGGCAGTCCCAGGGTCTGGACTGAGTGCCCGGCCGGGCGGCACACGCCGCCCGGCCCGGGGCTCAGCCCTCGTCCTTCTCGCTGCCCCGGCGGCTCAGCAGCCGGAAGCCGGGGATCCCGATGATCGCCTGCCGGACCTCCTTGAGCACGTCCAGGAGCTCGTGCACGTCCGGTCCGACACGGTCGAGCGTGGTGAGGATCGGCATGATGTCCTCCTCCATGTGCTCGGTGAACTTCGGCAGCTGGTCCACCAGCCGGATCGCGGCGCGCACCTCCTCCTCGGAGAGCTCGTCGACGAAGCGCTGGGCCAGCGGGGCCGCCCGGCGGGCCAGCGGGCCGTAGAGGTCCAGCAGCTCACCGGCCTGCTCGCTGGCGCCCGCGGCCTGCCCGACGACCTCGCCCGCCCGGTCGGACACCGCCTTCGCCGCGGTGACGACACCGGTCGCGTCGGTGGTGACGGTCTCGACCTGCCCGATGAGGCCGCCGGCGCGCTCGCTGATCTCGCCGACGGTCCGGATGAGCCCGCCCGCCTCGCCGGTGACGGTGTCGACCCGCGCGAGCAGCCCGCTCGCGTTCCCGGTGACCACCGAGACCTGCTCGACGATGCCCTCGGCGTTCTGCGAGACCGTGGTGACCCGGCGGACCAGGTCGCCCGCCTCCTCGGAGACGGTGGTGACCCGGCGGACCAGGCCGTCGGCCTGCTCGGACACGGTGGTGACCTTGCGGACCAGGGTGTCGGCCTCGTCGGCGACCCCGCCCACCCGCGCGACCAGCTCCTCGGCGTCCCCGGCGACACCGGTGACCCGCCCGACCAGCTCCTCCGCGTTCCCCGCGACGCCGGTGACCCGGGTGACGAGCGCCTCGGCCTGCTCCGCGACCGGGCGGACCCGGGCCACGAGCTCGGTCGCCTCCCCGGCGACGGTGTCGACGGTCCCGATCAGCCCCTCGGCCCGGTCGACGACGCCGTCCACCCGGTCGAGCAGCTGCTCGGCGCGGGTCGCGATCGTGCCGATCCGGCCGACCAGCGAGCCGACCTCCTCCAGCAGCTCCCCGGCCCGGGCGGGCAGCCCGGCGACGGTCCCGGCGAGGTCACCGGTCGCCTCGACCACGGAGGCCGCGCCGGAGAGCAGGTCGGACGGGCCGGGAACGTCGATACCCGCGATGCGCAGCGCCATGGCCCGGATCATTCCAGTCCGGCGGCCGCGCGGCTCAGGAGTCGGGGGTGCGGGCGCAGAGCTCGTCGACGGTGAGGTCGCGCGGCGGCAGGTTCGCCGCGGTGAACCCGAACGGCGCGGCGAGCTCCAGCCAGCGCCCGGAGTCCTGCAGCGCGGTGAGCCCGCGGTCGAACTCGTCGCGGAAGGCACCGTCGGCGGGGCGGAACGCGAACGCCCCGGCCCCGACGACCGGTCGTCCCGCGACCTCGGGGGCGAACGCGGCGGTCACCTCCAGGCCGATGCCCGCGTTGCGGCGGACCTCGTCGAGCAGCGAGATGCGGGTGAGCGCCCCGACCTGCGCGCCGCCGTTCGCGACCTCGCGCACCAGCGCGCCCTGCGAGTCGACGGTGACGATGTGCTCGGCCCGGATGCCCGCCGCGAGCGCGTACTCCTGCTCGGCGCTGCCGTCGAGCACCGCCAGCGTCGCCCCGGACCGGCGGACCCCGGCCAGCGTCGCGACGCCCAGCGGGTTCCCGGCCGGGACCACCAGGCCGGTGCCCGCCACGTAGTCGGGGCGGGAGAACGCGACCTGCTGGCAGCGCAGCGCGGTGATCGTCAGCCCGACCGCGATGACGTCGAAGCGGCCGTCGAGCAGGCCGGGGACGAGCTGGTCGAACCTCGTCTGGACCGCGGCCAGGCCGCTGCCGCCGTGGCCGGTGACGACCGCGCGGGCCACCTCCGGGCTCTCCCCGGTGGCCCGGCCGGAGCCGTCGGTGTAGCCGAACGGGCGCTCCCCGGACAGTCCGACGACGACGTCGCCGCCGGCCTGCAGCCGGGACAGCGGGTCCGACGGCCCCCCGCACCCGCCCAGCAGTGGCGCGGCCAGCGCGGTCCCGCCGAGGGCGGCGGCCGCCCCCAGCAGGCGGCGCCGGCTCAGCCGGGTGGTGGTGCGGATCTGCATGGTCCCGCGAGCCTAGGTGCCGATCAGTCGGTCCACTCCGGGGCCCGCTTCTCCAGGAACGACGCCATGCCCTCGCGGGCGCCCCCGGACTGCGACATCGACGCCATGACCTCGGCCGCGACACCGTAGGCGTCGGCCTCGGGACGGTCGAGCTGGGCGTAGAGGGTCTGCTTGCCGACGGCCTTGGACAGCCTGCTGCCCCGGGTCGCACGGGCGAGCAGCTCGTCCACGCGGGCGTCGAGGTCGTCGTCGGGGACGGCGTAGTTGACCAGGCCCCAGTCGGCGGCGGTGGCCGCGTCGACCGGGTCCCCGGTCAGGGCCAGCTCCATCAGCCGCTTGCGGCCGATGTTCCGCGCGACCGGGACGGCCGGGGTGTGGCAGAACCAGCCGCCCTTGCCGCCGGGCAGCGCGAACGTCGCGGACTCCGCGGCGACGGCGAGGTCGCAGGACGCGACGAGCTGGCAGCCCGCGGCCCAGGCCGTCGCGTGGACCCGGGCGATCACGACCTGCGGCACCTCCTGCACGGTGCGCATGACCGTCGTGCACAGCCGCAGCAGGGAACGGACCCCCGCGAGGTCGCGGGCGGCGACGTCGCCGAAGTCGTGCCCGGAGGAGAAGGCCTTGCCCTCCCCGGCCAGCACGATCCCGGTCGCGTCGCTGCGTCCGGCGCTCTCGAAGGCGTCCAGCAGCTCGCGCAGGTGGTCCTCGGTGAGGGAGTTGCGGCGCTGCGGGCGGTTCATCGTGATCCGGACCGTGTCGCCGTCCTGCTTCACCAGGAGGTGCTCGTAGTCGGTCATGGAACGACGGTAGCCCGGAATCCGCTCGCCGCCGAGGGGTGGACACGCTACCGTGACCTCGTGACCGGATTCGTTGATCCGGTCACGGCGAGGAACGGGGGAGCGGTGGCGGTACCGGACGGGATGGCGGCGGAGGACACCGCGCGGATGGAGCGGGTGCTCGACGCGGCGGCCGAGCTGCTGGTGCGCCGCGGCTACCGGGGGGTGACCGTCGAGGACGTCGCGCGCCGGGCGGGGGTCGGCAAGGGCACCGTCTACCTGCACGTCCGCACCAAGGACGCGCTGTTCCTCACCGTGCTGCTGCGCTCGCAGCGGCGGCTGTTCGCCGACCTGGCCGACCGGATGCTCGTCGAGCCCGCGGTGGCGCTGCCCTGGGGCATGTCGCGCGCGCTGTACGAGCGGCTGCGCGCCGACGAGGTGGCGCGTGCGCTGTACCTGGGCGACGGCGAGGTCCTCGGCCGGCTCGCGCACGAGGCCGCCGGGACCCTCGGGGAGCTGGGCCGCCGCCGGGACGCCGTGGTGCGCGAGCACTTCCGGCTGCTGCGGTCGGCCGGCCTCGTCGACGACGCGCTGTCCCCGGACGAGCAGGTCCACGCCTGGGGTGCGTTGACCTGGGGCTACCTGTTCACCGAGAGCGCGGCGAGCCCGTTCGCCCCCACCGATCCGCGGCGCACCGCGGAGCTGATCGAGCACGGCGTGGCCCGCCTGCTGACCGGGCCCGCCCCGGCCGCCCAGGCGTCGGAGGTCGCCGCGGCCGTCGCCGGTCTGTACCGGCCGCTCGTCGAGCACATCGACGCGGAGTGGAGACGTCGCGTCCGCTGACCCGGGCGCGCGAGGAGAGGAGTGGTGAGATGGCCGCACCGGACACCGGAGCCGTGGACCTGCTGGACCCGGCCCTGGCCGCCGACCCGTACGCCGCCTACGCGCGCCTGCGCGAGCAGGCCCCGACCACGACCGTGACGATGATGGGCAGCCCGCCCGCCGTCCTCGTCACCCGCTACGACGACGTGCGCGCCGTCCTGACCGACCCGCGGTTCGTCACCGACCGGACGCTCGCGGGCGGGCCGGACACCCGCGAGAAGATCATGGCGAGGATGGGGGTACCCGACGACGTCGCGGGCTACCTGGTGCGCACCATCCTCACCGTCGACGGTGAGGAGCACACCCGGCTGCGCAAGCTCGTGTCGCGTGCGTTCACGGTGAAGCGGGTGGCGGCGCTGCGCCCGCGGGTGGAGGAGATCACCGCCGCCCTGCTCGACGACGTCGCCGCCGCCGGAGCCGGTGGCGCGCCGGTGGACCTGGTGGAGGCGCTGGCCTACCCGCTGCCGATCACCGTGATCTGCGAGCTCGTCGGGGTGCCCGAGCCCGAGCGCCCGCAGTGGCACGAGTGGGGCGCGGTGCTGACCACGATGGACCGCGAGCGGACCGGGCCCGCGCTGCGGGCGGCGATCGCCCACGTGCACGCCCTCGTCGACGCCCGCCGGGTCGAGCCCGCCGACGACCTGGTCAGCGCCCTGATCGCCGCCCAGGACGACGACGGCGACCGCCTCTCGGACCGCGAGATGGTCACGATGATCTTCGCGATCGTCATGGCCGGGCACGAGACGACGGCGCACCTGGTCGCCAACGGCGTGCTGGCGCTGCTGGGCGCCCCGGACCAGCTCGCCGCGCTGCGGGCCGACCCGGCGGGCTGGCCGGGCGCGGTGCACGAGCTGATGCGCGCCCGCGGCCCGGTGCAGTTCACCCAGTTCCGGTACCCGACCGTCGACGTCGAGCTGGGCGGCACCGTCGTGCCCGCCGGGTCCCCGGTCATCGCCGGGCTGCTGCCGGCCAACCACGACCCGCGCGCCTTCGACCGGCCCGACGAGCTCGACGTCGCCCGGGAGACCGGGCGGGGCGAGGGACACCTCGGGTTCGGGCAGGGCGCGCACTACTGCCTGGGCGCCGCGCTGGCCCGGCAGGAGGGCGAGGTTGCCTTCCGGATGCTGTTCGACCGCTTCCCCGGCCTGCGGCTCGCCGTACCGGCCGCGGAGGTCCCCTGGCTGCCCCGCCCCGGGTTCAGCCGGGTGGCGGCGCTGCCGGTGCTCACCGGGTGATCGCCGGGGGTGGAGCGCCGGGTGCGGTGCACTGCGTCCCGCGCTCCACTCCCGCCGATCATGCCCGCGCGTCGTGCAGGGCCAGCAGCGCCCAGGCGGCGAGCGACTGGGCGTCGGTCAGCTCGCCGCGGCGGACCATCGCCTCGAACCCGTCCGCGGTGAACCAGGCGGCACGCATGTCCTGCTCGGAGTGCTCGCGGCGCGGCGGGCCCGCGGTCAGCCCGGTCGCGAGGTAGACGTGACCGCGCTGGCTGGACATGCCCGGCGCGCAGTCCAGCGTGCCGAGCAGGGTCATCCGCGCCGCGGCCAGCCCGGTCTCCTCGACGAGCTCGCGCACCGCCAGCTCGGCCGGGTCCACGTCGGCCCGGTCGGGCGCGGTGCCCGCCGGGAACTCCCAGCGGCGGCCGCCCACCGGGTAGCGGTACTGCTCGACCAGGTGCAGACGGCCGTCGTCGTCGCGGGGGATCACCAGTGCGTAGGTGGGCTTGTCGACGACGCCGTAGATCCCCCCGGTGCCGTCGGCACGCCGGATGCCGTCCTCCCGGACGGTCATCCAGTCGTTGGCGTACACCTGGCGGCTCGAGGTCTGCTCGATCACCCGCCCAGGATGATCCATCCACCCGGCCTTACAGTGAGCCGGGTGCGTCTCGTCATCGCCCGCTGCCAGGTGGACTACGTCGGACGGCTGACCGCCCACCTGCCCATGGCCCTCCGTCTGCTTCTGGTCAAGCGGGACGGCTCGGTGAGCATCCACGCCGACGACCGCGCCTACAAGCCGCTCAACTGGATGTCGCCACCGTGCTGGCTCACCGAGGAGCCCGGCGTGTGGACGGTGAAGAACAAGGCCGACGAGTCGCTGGTCATCACCATCGACGAGGTGCTGCACGACTCCAGCCACGAGCTCGGCGTCGACCCCGGCCTGGTCAAGGACGGCGTCGAGGCGCACCTGCAGGAGCTGCTCGCCGCGCACCCGGAGACCTTCGGGGAGGGCCACACGCTGGTCCGCCGCGAGTACATGACCGCCGTCGGCCCGGTCGACCTGCTGCTGCGCGACGGGAACGGCGCGCACGTCGCGGTCGAGGTGAAGCGCCGCGGCGAGATCGACGGCGTCGAGCAGCTCACCCGGTACTTGGAGCTGATGAACCGCGACCCGCTGCTCGCGCCGGTGCACGGGGTGTTCGCGGCCCAGCAGATCAAGCCGCAGGCGCGCACGCTGGCCGTCGACCGCGGGATCCGCTGCGTGACCGTCGACTACGACGCGCTGCGCGGGATGGCGCGCGACGACCTGCTCCTGTTCTGACCCGGACGGCCCGAGCGGCCCCGCCGGGCCAGCGCGGGCCCGGCCGGGCCCTGCCGTGGCGTCTAGCCTGACCACGTGAGTGCCACCGCCGCTGACTCCGCCCCCACGACCGCCGCCGTGCCCGCCTCGGGGGACTTCGCGTCCCTCTCCCCGCGCACCGGGGAGGAGCTCGCCCGCTACCCCGTCCACGACGGCGAGCACGTGCGTGCCGCCGTCCGCGACGCCGGCGAGGCCGGGGTGTGGTGGGACGGGCTCGGGTTCGCCGAGCGCCGTCGCCGGCTCGCGGCCTGGAAGAAGGTGCTGGTCGCGCAGCTCGACCGGGTCGCCGGTGTCGTCGCCGCCGAGACCGGCAAGCCGCTCGACGACGCCCGCCTCGAGGTCGTGCTCGCCATCGACCACCTGGACTGGGCCTCGGCCAACGCCGCGAAGGTGCTCGGGAAGCGTTCGGTGTCCCCGGGCCTGCTGATGGCGAACCAGGCGGCGTCGGTGGCGTACCGGCCGCTGGGCGTCGTCGGCGTCATCGGGCCGTGGAACTACCCGATCTTCACGCCGATGGGCTCGATCGCCTACGCGCTGGCGGCCGGCAACACCGTGGTGTTCAAGCCCTCGGAGCTGACCCCGGGCGTCGGGCACGAGATCGCCCGCACGCTCGCCGAGGCCGTTCCCGAGGTGGGCCGCCACCCGCTGCTGACCGTCGTCACCGGGTTCGGGCCGACCGGCGCCGAGCTGTGCCGCGCCCCCGGCGTCGGCAAGATCGCGTTCACCGGGTCCGCCGCGACCGGCCGCCGGGTGATGGCCTCCTGCGCGGAGAACCTGGTGCCGGTGCTCATGGAGTGCGGCGGCAAGGACCCGCTGATCGTCGACGCCGACGCCGACCTCGACGCCGCCGCGGACGCCGCCGTCTGGGGCGGGATGTCCAACGCGGGCCAGACCTGCGTCGGGGTGGAGCGGGTCTACGTCGTCGAGTCCGTCGCGGGCCGGTTCCTGGAGAAGGTGCGGGCCGCGGCGTCGAAGCTGCAGGTCGGCACGGCCACGAACGAGGGCGACCTCGGGCCGATGACGATGCCGTCGCAGACCGAGATCGTGCGCCGGCACGTCACCGACGCCCTGGAGCGCGGCGGCCGCGCGATCGTCGGCGGCGCCGACTCGGTGCCCGCCCAGGGCGGGTCGATCTCGCCGGTCGTCATCGCCGACGTGCCCGAGGACTCCGTCGCGGTCACCGAGGAGACCTTCGGCCCGCTGGTCGTGGTCAACCGGGTGCCCGACGTCGACGAGGCGGTCCGCCGCGCCAACGCCACCGGTTACGGCCTCGGCGCGACCGTGTTCTCCGCGAAGCACGGCGAGCAGATCGCCGAGCGGCTGCGCTGCGGGATGGTCTCGATCAACGGCGTGATCTCCTTCGCCGGGATCCCGTCGCTGCCCTTCGGCGGGGTGGGGGAGTCGGGCTTCGGCCGCATCCACGGCGCCGACGGGCTCCGCGAGTTCACCCGCGCCCAGTCGATCGCCCGGCAGCGGTTCGGGATGCCGATCGTCGTCACCAGCTTCAAGCGGACCGCGCGGACGATGCAGACGCTCGTCGGCATCGTGAAGGCCCGGCACGGGCGCTGACCCACCGCCGTGCCGGTCAGCCGACCGGCGCGGCCCAGTGGTCGACGACGGCCCCGGCGAACGCCGCCGGGGCCTCCAGCGGCGGCAGGTGCCCGCTGCCGTCGACGACGAGTGCCGATCCCGCCGGGAGGACCGCGGCGGCGGCGTCCGCCCGGCGCCCGGACCACAGCGGGTCGGCCGCGCCCGCGACCAGCAGTGTGGGCGCGGTGACGCGGCGCAGGACCCCGGTCAGGTCGGGGCGGCGCAGCATCATCGCGACCATGACCCGGTTCATGCCCGTGCGGTGCCCGCGCAGGAAGGCCTCCTCGACGCGGCGGACGGCCTCCGGGTCCCCGGCCCGGGCGGCGGGGGAGAGCAGCGTGTCGACCACGACGCCCCGCAGCGGGTGTGGCCCGGTGAGCCGGTGGAGCGCGACCAGGGCGGCGATCCGCGCCCGCTGCGACGGCGGCAGCGGCGTGTGCGGCGCGGCGACCGCGACGAGCGTGCGGCACCGCCCCGGGTGGCGTGCGGCGAAGTGGTACCCGACATGACCGCCCCAGGCGTTGCCGATCCAGTCCACCGGTCCGTCGGCGCCGACCGCGTCGAGCACCTCCAGCGCCGCGTCGGCACACCCGGCGAACGACGTGCCCCGCGGCGGTGGGCCGCTCCGTCCGTGCCCGGGCCCGTCGACGAGCAGCAGCGTGCGCCGGGCGCCCAGCTCCGCGCGGACACGGTCCCACTGCGTCGAGTCGACCAGGAGGCTGTGCCACAGCAGGGCGGGCGGACCCGAGCCCTCGACCGTGACGGACAGTCGTCCCGCGCGGGTCCGGACGGTGGTCGGCATGGCCCCTCCAGATACTTCGGAATCCGTAGCTTCGGTTTCCGAAGTATCATGACGCGCCATGGACGCGTCAAGCCTTCCCGCGGACCGGCCCGCCGTCGGCCAGCTCCTGGTCCGCACGCTCCAGCACTTCCGGGCCGAGGTCTTCGCGGTCGCCGCCGAGCGCGGGTTCGGTGACATCCGCGAGGCGCACCTGCAGATCTTCGGCAACCTCGGCGGGGTGGACGGCGTCCGGCTGACGACGCTCGCCGCACGGGCGCACCTGAGCCTGGCCGCCACCGCCGAGCTCGTCGACGACCTGCAGCGGCGCGGCTACCTCGAACGCGTCCGCGACCCCGACGACGGGCGGGCCCGGCTGATCCGCCCGACGGCACGCGGCCGGGTCGCGCTGGAGGTCGCGGGCGGGCGGGTGGCGGAGATCGAGGGCCGGTGGTCGGCCCTGCTCGACGACGGCGAGTTCACCGGCGCCTGTGACGTGCTCGCCCGGCTCCTGGCCCGTCTCGACGGGGCGTCCTCACCCGACGACCAGGGCCGTTCCTGCACCTAGGGGTGGTCCTGGTCGCATGTTACCCACTGGTAGCACCTTGGGATGACAGGATCGGCGCCGACGCGGAAGACAGGGTTGTCCCGATCCAGGAGGTTGCAGCGTGGCACGTGAGTTCCGGACCGTCGGAGTGGTCGGCCTCGGCACGATGGGGGCGGGCATCGTCGAGGTCTTCGCCCGCAACGGTCTCGACGTGATCGCCGTCGAGGTGGACGAGGCGGCGGGGGAGCGCGGCCGGGCCCACCTGGCGGCCTCGACCGACCGCGCCATCGAGCGCGGCAAGCTCACCCGGGAGCAGGCCGACGAGCTCCTCGGTCGCATCACCGTCACCACCACCCTGGCCGACCTGGCGCCGGCGCAGCTGGTCGTCGAGGCCATCCCGGAGAGCCTGGACGCCAAGACCGCGCTGCTGGCCGAGGTCGACAAGGTCGTCGCCGAGGACACCATCCTCGCCTCGAACACCTCGTCGCTGTCGGTCACCGAGCTGGCCGTGCGCACCACCCGCCCCGGCAAGGTCGTCGGGATGCACTTCTTCAACCCGGCACCGGTGCAGAAGCTGGTCGAGGTCGTGCGGACCGTCGTCACCGAGCCCGACGTCATCTCCGACGTCCAGGCGTTCGCCGACTCCCTCGGCAAGGTCCCGGTCGTCATCGGCGACCGCGCCGGCTTCATCGCCAACGCGCTGCTGTTCGGCTACCTGAACCACGCCGCGAAGATGTACGCCGAGCGCTACGCCAGCCGCGAGGACCTCGACGCCGGCATGCGCTACGGCTGCGGCTACCCGATGGGCCCGCTGGCCCTGCTCGACCTCATCGGCCTGGACACCGCCTACGAGATCCTCGAGACGATGTACGGCGAGTCGCGCAACCTGATGCACGCGCCGAACCCGGTGTTCAAGCAGATGATCACCGCCGGGCTGCTCGGCCGGAAGACCGGGCGCGGCTTCTACACCTACTCCGCCCCGCACAGCTCCACCGTCGTCGCCGACGGCGAGACCCCGGCCTCGGCCGTGCCCGACGACGTGACCCTGCGCGACGTACAGCGGGTCGGCGTGATCGGCACCGGCACCATGGCCTCGGGCATCGTCGAGGTGTTCGCCAAGGCCGGCTACGACGTCGTCGTCCGCGGTCGCAGCGACTCCAAGGTCGAGGGCTCGGTCGCGCTGGTGCGCAAGTCCCTGGACAAGGCGGTCGCCCGCGGCAAGCTGGACGAGGCGGGCCGCGACGCCGTCCTCGCCCGGATCAGCGGCACCACCGCGCTGGAGGACATGGCCGAGGTCGACCTCGTCGTCGAGGCCGTCGCCGAGGAGCTCGACGTCAAGCGGGCGATGTTCGGCGCGCTCGACGAGATCTGCAAGCCGGGTGCGATCCTGGCGACGACGACGTCCTCGCTGCCCGTCGTCGAGTGCGCCGCGGTCACGGGCCGCCCCGGCGACGTGATCGGCATGCACTTCTTCAACCCCGCGCCGGTCATGAAGCTGGTCGAGGTCGTGTCCACGATCGGCACCTCGCGCGACGTGGCCGCCACCGTCCTCGACGTGTGCCAGAAGCTCAAGAAGGTGCCGGTGAGCTGCGGCGACCGGGCCGGGTTCATCGTCAACGCGCTGCTGTTCCCGTACCTGAACGACGCGGTGAAGATGCTCGAGGCCCACTACGCCACCGCCGACGACATCGACGCCGCCATGAAGACCGGCTGCGCGCTGCCGATGGGCCCGTTCGAGCTGCTCGACGTCGTCGGGCTCGACGTGTCGCTGGCGATCGAGAAGTCCCTGCACGCCGAGTTCCACCAGGCCGGGTTCGCCCCGGCGCCGCTGCTGGAGCACCTGGTCACCGCGGGGCGGCTCGGGCGCAAGACCGGGCACGGGTTCCGGGACTACACCAAGCGCTGAGAGATCCCGATCTCCCTGGGAGACTGGGAGCATGGCAGGCAGGCGTGCGCGACGGCCCCGCCCCTCGGAACGGGGGCGGGGCCGTCCCGTCGCACCGCCGCTCGGCAGCGGCATGACGACCGACCTGGAGAGCGGCCGCGACGGCGAGCACTACGTCCGCCGGGTGCCGGGTGGCACCACGGTGAAGCACTACCGGTGCCCCGGCTGCGACCAGCTGCTGCCCTCGGGGATGCCGCACGTGGTGACCTGGCCCGCCGAGGACGGCCGCGGGGTCGAGGAGCGGCGGCACTGGCACCTGCCGTGCTGGAACGCGCGCGACCGTCGTCGGGCGGGGTTCCGGCGGCACTGAGCCGCCCGGCTCCGCGTCAGCGGGTGCGGGCGGCGCGCTTGCTGCCGCCGTAGCCGCTGCGGGCCCGCGGCGAGGGCCGGGGGCGGCCGGACCCGGAGGACCCGCTGCCCGCCGGCCCGGCCGGGGGCTCCGGCTCGCTCTCCGCGGCCGCGGCGGACCGGCGCTCCTTCGCCGCGACGGCCTCCTCGACCGTGCGGGGCGTGCTCGCTGCGGTGTCGGCGGCGACCGGTGCGGCGGGAGCCACGGCGGTGTGCGGCTCGGCGATCCCGGCCGGGGGCTGCTCGACGGGGGCCTGCCCCGCGGGCGGCTCGTCGGCGGGCAGGTCGGCCAGGGCCGGGCCCGCGTCGAGGTCGTCGACGCCGGACTCGATGAGCGACCGCGCGCCACGCAGCTGCTCGGCGACCCGGGCGCGCAGCCCGGTGAGCTGCTCGACGCGGCGCTGGGCGGCGGAGGTGGTCGCCTCGGCGTCCCGGCGGGCGTCGGACCGGACCTTCTCGCCGTCGGTGCGGGCCTGGTCCAGGTCGCGGCGGATCCGCTCCGCGGCCTCGCGCTCACGGCGCGAGATGTCGGCCTCGAGCGCGTCGCGCTCGGCGAACAGCGAGGTCAGCGCCTCGGTGCGGCGCTGGTCCATCGCGATCCGGAAGTCGTGCTCGACCTGCTCGCGGTTCTCCCGGGCCTCGGTGTCGGCGCGGGTGATCCGGGCGGTGACGGTGCGCTCGGCCTCGGTGAGCTCGCGCTCGGTGGTGCTGCGTTGCTCGGCGAGGTCGCGCTCGGTCGTCGTGCGCTGCTCGGCCAGCTCGGCCTCGGTGACACGGCGCCGCTCGGCGAGCTCGGCCTCGGTGCGCTCGCGCAGCGCGGCCAGCTCCCGCTCGACGCGGGCCTGCTTCTCCTCGACGGCGCGCTCGCGCTCGGCGGACCGGTGCGCGGCCTCCGCGGCCGTGGCCTCGGCCTGCGCGACCGTCTGCTCGGCCCGGACGCGCGCGTCCTCGACGACGGTGCGGGCGTGCTCCTCGGCCTGGCGGCGCTGCTCAGCGATCTCGCGGTTCGCCGCGGCGTGCATCTCGGCGACCTCGTCCTCGGCGAGGCGCAGCATCGACCGGAGCCGCTCGCTCATGCCCTGCACGCTCTGCGGCGGGCCGGCGAGCCGGTTGACCTGCTGCTGCATGGCCTCGGAGCGGGTACGGGCGTCGTCGAGCTCGCGGCTCAGCCGGGTGTTCTGGGCGACCGCGGCGTCACGGTCGGCCGCCAGCATGCGCACCTCGGCGTCGAGCCGGCGCAGATGGCTGTCGACCTGCGCCTGGTCGTAGCCGCGGCGCGCGATCGAGAAACCGGTCCGGGGTACGGGCACATCGTGGTCACCGGCCATGTCGTTCACCGTACCGTCGCCGACGTTCCACAGCCGTGAGTTCGGCACCGAGGGTCACGGGGTTCACCCCGCTATGGACAGAGGCCCCGTCCGTGTGACACGGACGGGGCCTCCGGGTGACCGAACGGGGGATCAGACGCCCCGGAACCGGTTGATGCCGGAGAGGTGCTTCTCGCGCTTCTCCGGGTTGGTGACACCGAGTCCCTCCTCGGGCGCCAGCGCGAGCACGCCGACCTTGCCCTGGTGGAGGTTCTGCTTGACGTCGTTGGCGGCCTGGCCGGTCTCGGTCAGCGGGTACACCCGCGACAGCGTCGGGTGGATCATGCCCTTGGCGACGAGCCGGTTGGCCTCGTAGGCCTCGCGGTAGTTCGCGAAGTGCGAGCCGACGATCCGCTTGAGGTTCATCCACAGGTAGCGGTTGTCGAACTCGTGCATGTAGCCAGAGGTCGAGGCGCAGGTGACGATCTGGCCACCCTTGCGGGTGACGTAGACCGAGGCGCCGAAGGTCTCGCGGCCCGGGTGCTCGAAGACGATGTCGGGGTCCTCACCGCCGGTGAGCTCGCGGATCTTCGCGCCGAGCCGCTTCCACTCCTTCGGGTCCTGGGTGGTCTCGTCCTTCCAGAACTTGTAACCCTCGGCGTTGCGGTCGATGACCAGCTCCGCGCCCATGTCGCGGCAGATCTGGGCCTTCTCCTCCGAGGAGACGACGCAGATCGGGGTGGCGCCGCCGTTGAGGGCGAACTGGGTGGCGTACGAGCCGAGGCCGCCGGAGGCACCCCAGATCAGCACGACGTCGCCCTGCTTCATGTCGGCGCCGTTCTTCGACACCAGCTGGCGGTACGCGGTGGAGTTGACCAGGCCCGGGGACGCGGCCTCCTCCCAGGTGAGGTGGTCCGGCTTCGGCATCAGCTGGTTGGACTTGACCAGGGCCAGCTCGGCGAGGCCGCCGAAGTTGGTCTCGAAGCCCCAGATGCGCTGCTCGGGGTCCATCATCGTGTCGGAGTGCCCGTCGGGGCTCTCCAGCTCGACCGAGAGGCAGTGCGCGACGACCTGGTCGCCCGGCTTCCAGCTGTTCACGCCCGGCCCGGTCCGCACGACGACACCGGCGAGGTCGGAGCCGACCACGTGGTAGGGCAGGTCGTGCCGCTTGGCCAGCGGCGAGAGCTTGCCGTAGCGCTTGAGGAAGCTGAACGTCGAGACCGGCTCGAAGATCGAGGTCCAGACGGTGTTGTAGTTGATCGCACTGGCCATGACGGCCACGAGCGCCTCACCGGGGCCGAGCTCGGGGACCGGGACGTCCTCGACGCGCAGGCTCTTGCGCGGGTCCTTCTCCTTGGTGGTCAGACCCTCGAACATGTCCGCGTCCTCGGCGCGGACGGTGACGCCCTGGTAGTGCTCGGGCACCTCCAGGCCTCCGACGTCGGTGAACCGTCCGGCGAGGATGGCGTCGCGGATGTCCTTCACTGCTGGCCTCCGATGGCGACGTTGTCAGGGGAGTCGGGTGGGCTCACCCGATGATGCTTGGGATACCGCAAGTTACTGCGTAGTATCTTAACCGTAGGTCGCCGGTGAGGGTGATACCCGAAGTGCGCTTCGTGATGCACCCCACCGGACGTCCGTACTGTCCTTCGGGACGGGGTCGTGCCTCGTCCGTCAGTGCGCGTCCGCGGCCGGCTCGACGAGCTCGACCAGCACTCCACCGGCGTCCTTCGGGTGCACGAAGTTGACCTTCGAGTTCGACGTGCCGCGGCGCGGGGCGTCGTAGAGCAGGCGCAGGCCCTTCGCCCGCAGCGCGTCCGCCGCGGCGGCGACGTCGGTGACCCGGTAGGCGACCTGCTGCAGCCCCGGGCCGTTGCGGCCGATGAACTTCGCGATCGTCGAGTCCTCGTTCAGCGGGGCGAGCAGCTGCACCTTCGTGGCGCCGGCCGCCTCGCCCGGTGCTCCCAGCATGGCCTCGCGCACGCCCTGCTCGGTGTTGGTCTCGGTGTGCACCGCGACCAGGCCCAGGTTCTCCGCGTACCAGCGGATGGCCTCGTCCAGGTCGGGCACCGCGATGCCCACGTGGTCCACGGCCACGACCAGCGGCGACAGGGCGTCCTCGGTTGTCGTCATGGGGGCAGAAGCTACCGGTTCTACTCGTCGGTAGGAGCCTGTGCCGCTGGTCACCCCCACCGTTCGGTGCGTCCGGACGGGTCGTGGCCGTGGGTATGGTGGCGGCCCACCTGACAACGAAGCCTGATGGAGGACCCCGTGTCCGGAACCGTGATCGTCGCCGGCGCCCGCACCCCGATGGGCCGTCTGCTCGGCTCCCTGAAGGGCTTCTCCGGGGCCCAGCTGGGCGGCGTCGCCATCAAGGCCGCGCTCGAGCGCGCCGGTGTGGCCCCCGACCAGGTCCAGTACACGATCATGGGCCAGGTCCTCACCGCCGGCGCGGGACAGATCCCGGCGCGTCAGGCCGCCGTCGAGGCCGGCATCCCGATGGACGTCCCGGCGCTGACCATCAACAAGGTCTGCCTGTCCGGTGTCGACGCCATCGCGCTGGCCGACCAGCTCATCCGCGCCGGCGAGTTCGACATCGTCGTCGCCGGTGGCCAGGAGTCGATGACCCAGGCCCCGCACCTGCTCACCAAGTCCCGCGAGGGCACCAAGTTCGGTGACACCACCCTCACCGACCACATGGCCTACGACGGTCTGTTCTGCGCGTTCGACCAGGTCGCGATGGGTGCCTCCACCGAGAAGTACAACGAGCGCTACGGCCTGACCCGCGAGGAGCAGGACGCCTTCTCCGCCCGCTCGCACCAGCGCGCCGCCCGCGCCGCGCAGGACGGCACGTTCGACCAGGAGATCGCCCCGGTCGAGATCCCGCAGCGCAAGGGCGACCCGGTCGTCTTCTCGACCGACGAGGGCGTGCGCGGCGACACCACCACCGAGGGCCTCGGCAAGCTCCGGCCGGCCTTCGCCGCCGACGGCACCATCACCGCGGGGTCGGCCTCGCAGATCTCCGACGGCGCGGCCGCCGTGGTCGTGATGAGCAAGGCCAAGGCCGAGGAGCTGGGCCTGGACTGGATCGCCGAGATCGGCGCGCACGGCGTCGTCGCCGGTCCGGACGCCTCGCTGCACGAGCAGCCCGCGAACGCGATCGCCAAGGCGTGCGAGAAGGAGGGCATCCAGCCCGCCGACCTCGACCTCGTCGAGATCAACGAGGCGTTCGCCGCGGTCGGCATCGTCTCCGCCCGCAAGCTCGGCATCGACGAGGAGAAGGTGAACGTCGACGGCGGCGCCATCGCCCTCGGCCACCCGATCGGCATGTCCGGCGCCCGGATCGCGCTGCACCTGGCGCTCGCGCTCAAGGCGCGCGGCGGCGGCGTCGGTGCGGCCGCGCTGTGCGGCGGCGGTGGCCAGGGCGACGCGCTGATCGTGCGCGTCCCCAAGTCCTGATCTCCGTGTAGTCCACGTCGGCCCCCGCCTCGGCGGGGGCCGACGTGCATCCGCCCCCCGACAAGGAGGCCGACCGTGCCCGGACCGCCGGACCCCCGCGACCTGGTGGAACGCGCCCGTCGCGGCGAGCAGCTCGCCGTCGCCCGGCTCATCTCGATGGTGGAGAACGCCGGCCCGCAGCTGCGGGAGGTGTCGGCGGCGCTGTCGCCGCACACCGGGCGGGCGCACGTCGTCGGGCTGACCGGGTCCCCGGGGGTGGGCAAGTCGACGTCGACGTCGGCGCTGGTCACCGAGCTGCGGACGCGCGGGCGCCGGGTCGGGGTGCTGGCGGTGGACCCGTCCTCACCGTTCAGCGGCGGGGCGCTGCTGGGCGACCGGGTGCGGATGGGCGACCACGCCGACGACGACGGCGTCTTCATCCGGTCGATGGCCACCCGCGGGCACCTGGGCGGGCTGTCCTGGGCGACGCCGCAGGCCCTGCGGGTGCTCGACGCCGCGGGCTGCGACATCGTGCTGATCGAGACCGTCGGCGTCGGGCAGTCCGAGGTGGAGATCGTCGGGCTCGCCGACAGCACCGTCGTGCTGCTCGCGCCCGGGATGGGCGACGGCATCCAGGCGGCCAAGGCCGGGATCCTGGAGATCGGCGACGTCTTCGTGGTCAACAAGGCCGACCGCGAGGGGGCCCGCCGCACGGTGCGCGAGCTGCGGAACATGCTCCACCTGCGCACCCCGGACGGCGCCGAGCCGTGGGAGCCGCCGGTGCTCTCGACGGTCGCGTCCCGCTCGGAGGGGATCGGGGCCGTCGCCGACGCCCTCGACGAGCACCTCGCCTGGGCCGAGAAGTCCGGTGAACGGGAACGGCGGCGTCGCGAGCGGGCGCGCCGTGAGATCGAGGGCATCGGGATGGAACAGGTCCGGGCCCGGATGGAACGGGTGCGTGGTGGCGACGCGCTCGACACCCTCACCGAGCGGGTGCTGGGCGGCGAGCTGGACCCGTGGGCCGCCGCCGACGAGCTGCTGGAGCAGTCGGGCTGAGCCGATGCCCCCCGGTCAGGGGGGCGTGGACCCGGGCAGCGTCGCGAGCCGGTCGAGGACGCGCTGCGACCCGCTGCGCAGGGCGAGTGCCCGGGCCCGGGCGTGGGCGGCGCGCGCGGCGGGGCCGTCGCCGTCGCGCAGGGCGGTGAGCACCTCGTCCAGGGCGAGGTCGGTGCGCTCGCGGACCGGGCGCTGCGGCGGGCCGTCGGCGACGGCGAGCCACGCGGGGGCGGTGTGGACGTCGATGGTCGGGCGGGGCCCGGTCTCGCCGCTGTGCCCGGCCTCGTCCCCGGGGACGGCCCCACCGGGCCCGGCGGCGCCCGTCGAGGTGGCCGCACGCCGTCCGCCGGTGCCGTGCGGTCCGGCCGGATCCGGAGCGCCGTCCTGCACGTCGACGGCCGGCAGCTCGGCCAGCAGCCGCTCCCGCCGGTGCCGGGCCTCGTCCGCGGCGCCCGGGTCACCGGCCCGCAGGGCCGCGGACTCCGCCTCGACGTAGGCCGCCCACGCCCGGTCCGGGGCGGCACGGTCGCGTTCCTGGTCCCCGAGCCGCAGCGCGGCCGCGGCGAGCAGCCCGGTGAGTGCCCGCACCCGGCGCGGGTCCCGCGCGTGCGCGGCCGGCTCGCGCAGCTGGGCGACCACGGCGGCCACCGCGTCGTGGGCGGCGGCCGTGCCCAGCCGGTCGTCCAGCGCGGTGGTGGCGGCCCACTGGGCGCGCAGCAGGTCCAGCTCCTCCTCCCCGACGGCGGCGGCCCGCTCCAGCGCCGCGCGCAGCCGCGCCGCCCCGTCGAGGGGGTCCGGCCCGGTCGCGTCGGCGAGGCCCAGCCCGGCGGGGGTGCTGTCGTACAGCTCGGCCAGGAGGGCGCGGTGCGCGGCGTCCGGGACGGCGTGGCCGTTCTCCCAGCGCGACAGCTGGGTCTTCAGGCTCGCGGCCCGCGCGGTGCCGCCGCTCCCGGCGACGAGCTCGGCCAGCGCGCGGGCCGCCTCGGACTGGGACCAGCCCCGCCGGTCGCGCGCCGCCCGCAGCGCCGCGCCGGTACCGGACCGGGCGGGGGAGGGCCGGTCGGTGGAGGGCGGTGGAGCGTGCACGCGACCGATTCTGTCGGTGCCCCGTCGTAGGGTCAACACCGTTGACGCAACCCGCGTCACCACCACCCCCGAACCCTCCGGAGCGTGCTCGTGGACCTCATCGACTACCTGGCGTGCGTGGGTCTGTCCGGCCTCAGCGGAGCGCTGGCCGGGCGGGCCGCGGTGCGGCGGATGCTGTGGCCCCGGCCGCCCCGCGGATCGGTGATGCGCAGCTGGCGCGGCCCGGGACACGGCGGTCCGCCACCGGGCGGGCCGCGACGGCGGAGACGGGCCGGCTGAGGTGCGCGGGTCAGGCGAAGTCGCCGGCGGCGCGGCGCACCGAGCGCAGCAGCGCGGTCAGCTGCTCCTCCTCGGCCGGGTCCAGCCCGGACAGGCCGAAGTCGATGCCGGTCACCGCGGCCGTGGCCTTCTCCAGCCGGGCACGCCCCTCGGTGGTCAGCTCGACCAGGGTGGCGCGGCGGTCGGTGGGATGCGGCATCCGCCGGACGAGGTCGTCGCCCTGCAGACGGTCGACGATGTTGGTCACGCTCGTCGGGTGCAGCTGCAGGCGCTCGCCCATCACCCGCATCGGGAGGCTGCCGCGGCGCGCGAAGTCCAGCAGCACCAGGGCCTCGTAGCGGGCGAAGGTCAGCCCGTGCGGCCGCAGCGCCGCGTCGACGGCGGAGAGCAGGATCTGCTGCACCCGCATCACGCTGGTGACCGTCGCCATCGTGCGCGCGGGGCCGACCCGCTCCTCCCAGAGCTCGGCCGCACGCTGGATCGGGTCGAAGGGGAGCGACCCGCGGGATGCCATGGCCCGACGCTAGCAAGTGCCGTGACCGGATCCGTTCCGTATGCCGGGCGTGGCACGGTGTCGGCATGCTCTTCGCCTTCAGCATCGCCCCGTCCGGATCGGACTCCGGGGACGGCAGCGTCGGTGCGGCCGTCGCCGAGGCCGTCCGGGTGGTCCGCGAGTCCGGCCTGCCGAACGAGACCACCTCGATGTTCACCACCATCGAGTCCGAGACCTGGGACGAGGGGATGGCGGTGGTCAAGCGCGCCGTCGAGGCCGTCACCGCCGTGTCGCCGCGGGTCAGCCTGGTCCTCAAGGCCGACATCCGGCCCGGGTACCAGGGGCAGCTGCAGGCCAAGGTGGAGCGGGTCGAGGAGCACCTGCGCGGAGGCGGCGCGTGAGCGCCCCGGCCGCACCGGGGGCCGGGGGACCCGGCCCGGCCCGGGTCGTGCTGGTCCACGGCGCCTGGCACCGCGGTGTGTCGTGGGCGCCGGTGGCCGGGGCACTGGCGGCCCGGGGTGTGGAGGCGGTCACGCCGGACCTCCCGTCCGACACGCCGGGGGTCGGCCACGCCGAGCTCGTCGACGCGGTCCTGGCCGGAGCCGGCGACGGGCCGGGCGGGCCCGGTACCCGGGGCGACGGTCCGCCGGTGGTGCTGGTCGGTCACTCGCTCGGCGGTCTCGTGGCCACCGCGGCCGCCGGCCGGATCGCCGACCGGGTCCGGGCGCTGGTCCTCGTCGCGGCGCTCGTCCCCGAGCCGGGTCGTCCCTACCGGGACCGGATGCGTGCCGAGCGCGACCTGATGGTCGCCGGCTACGACGCCGAGGTCCGTCGCGGCCCGGGGGTCAGCACGTACTGGCCGGACGCGCGGGCGGTCGCCGACGGGCTCTACCGGGGCGTCGCCGACGAGCTCGACGCGGCGGGACGCGACGGGCGGGCCGAGGTCGCGGACGCGGCGGCGGAGCTGCGCCCGCAGGACTGGTCGCTGCTCGCCGAGCCGTGCCCGGTGCCGTCGTGGCCAGCGGTGCCGACGGTGTCGGTGGTGTGCGCGGAGGACCGGGTCGTCAGCCCCGTCGCGGGACGGCGGGAGGCGGACCGGATCGGGGCGCGGCTCGTGGAGCTCGCGGGCGGGCACTTCCCGATGCTCACCCGGCCGGAGGAGACGGCGGAGCTGCTGGCCGGGTTCGCCGCGCCGGCCTGACGACGGGCCCGGCCGGCCGACGCGCACCGGGGCGGCCCACCGGAGCACCGGGGCCGGACGACGACGGCCGGTGACGGGAGACCCGTCACCGGCCGTCGGGCGTCCGGACCGGGTCCGGAGGCCGTGTCGTCGTCGCGGCGTACTGCGAGGAGAGCCGTCGTCAGCCCGCCATGATCGTCGAGAAGTAGTACACGCCGGCGAGGATGCCGACGAAGCTGACGGTCATGCCGATCTGGGCGAGCTTGGCCATGCCCGGCTTGCGGTAGGCGAGGAAGCCGGTGACCAGGCCCGCGGCACCCAGGATCCAGGCGGCGATCGGGACGAGGAACGCGGCGATCGCGATGATGCCCAGCGCCAGCGACGCGTAGGCCAGGGTCGGCTTGTCGGTCGTCTGCATGTTGCTCATCGGGTTGGAGCCCTCCGTTGTGCGCCGGGGTGCCGGCGGTCGTTCTGTCGGGGAAGGGAACCGCGGGGTGGGGCAACCGGGGGAACGCCCCGCCGCGATCACGCAGAGTCAGCATCGAGTCCCTGCAGGGTGTTCAACGAGTGACGAGGCCCGGTGTTGCTCCGCCGGTCCGGTGATCGTGGGAGCGCCGTCGTCCCCGCCGTCGGCCGTGCGGCCCTGTACCGGGGGCCGGGCCGGCGACCGAACGGCGCAGGGGCGGCCGGACGGAGCAGCGTCGCCCGGGTGCGGGGAGGGAACGGTCGAGGAGGGAACGGGGCCCGGAGTCGGCGAGGGGATGACGCCGACCGGCTGGGGCGCACGCGTCGCGCGGGGGCGCGTGTCACCGGGCGGGGCGTGTCACGCCGGACACACGGACGTGCCAGGATGGACGGCGTGTCTCGCCCAGATCCTCGTCAGGCGGCCCAGCGTGCGGCGATGTCCTCGGCCATGGCCGGGGCGGTCGACCTCTCCGGGCTGAAGGCCCGTGCCGATGCGGCGAACCGGCCCGCCCCGTCCGGCGGTCCCGCGGGTGCTCCGCCCGCGCCCGGTGGGGGCGACGGCTCCTGGGTCGTCGACGCGACCGAACAGGGCTTCCAGAACGAGGTCCTCGAGCCGTCGCTGCAGGTCCCGGTCGTCGTCGAGCTGTGGGCCAGCCGCTACCCGCGCGAGGAGCAGCTGTCGGCCGAGCTGGAGCGGCTCGCCTCGACCGGTGGCGGCGCGTGGCGCCTGGCCCGGGTCGACATCGACACCCAGCCCCGGGTCGCCCAGGCCTTCGGCGTGCAGCAGGTCCCGATGCTGGTCGTGCTCGTCGGCGGTCAGCCGGTCGACGCGGTCAACGGCGCGATCCCCGAGGACAGGGTCGCCGAGTGGGTGACGTCCCTGCTCGACGCGCTGCGCGACCGGATGCCGGCCATCGCCGAGGGTGAGCGCCGGGCGGCCGCGGCCGGTTCGGACGAGCCCGTCGAGGAGCCCGAGGACCCGCGCTTCACCGCCGCCGAGGACGCCCTGGAGCAGGGCGACTACGCCGCCGCCGAGGCCGCCTACACCGCGATCCTCGACACCGAGCCCGCCAACGAGCAGGCGAAGGCGGCGCTGGCGCAGGTCCGGTTCCTCGCCCGTGCCGAGCAGGCCGACCCGTCGTCGATCGAGCGGGCCGACGCCGCGCCCGACGACGTCGACGCCCAGCTCGCCGCGGCCGACGCCGAGCTGGCCGCCGACCGGGTCGAGGCCGCCTTCACCCGGCTGGTCGGCACCGTCGCCCGGACCGGGGGCGAGGACCGTGACCGGGCCCGTGGGCACCTCGTCGGGCTCTTCGAGCTCTTCCCGGCCGACGACCCGCGGGTCGCCACGGCCCGGCGCGCGCTCGCCCGCGCCCTGTTCTGAGCCGGACCCCGCCCCGATGACCCACCGGCCGCCGGTGGTCCACCCGCGGACCCCGCGGCCGCCGGAGCCGGTGCCCACGAGGACCGGGGCCGCATCGGCCGGTCAGCGGGACACGCGGTGACCGCGGACCTCCGGTCGGGCCCCGCCGCGGCGGACCCCGTGCGCACGGGGTGGACCGGGCGGACGGCGCGGCGGGCGCGCGCGGTGCGCGACGGCGTGCACCGCCTCGCCCGGCCGGTGGCGCCGGTCGTCGCCGTCGCCGCGCTGGTGACCGCGGCACTGCTGTTCCTGCTGGGCGGCCCGCCGTTGCTGCGCTGGATCCCGGCGACCGACATCGCGCGGATGCACGTCGACTTCGACACCTTCCGGGCCTCGGCGTACGCGCTGGTCCAGCACGGCCCGGGCAGCGCCGCGATCTACGACACCGGCGCCCGACTGCACAACCTCAACCCGCCGCTGCTGTCGGTGCTGCTCACGCCGCTGGCCCTGCTCGACCCGGTCACCGGCTACCGGCTCCTGACGGCGCTGTCGGTGCTGCTCGTCGCCGGGTCGGTGCTGCTGGTCTGCCGGGAGCTGCGGCTGGGCCGCCGCTGGACGACCGGCGCGCTCGTGGTGGTGCTGGCGTCGTCGCCGCTGCACGGGACGCTGCTGCTGGGCCAGATCTACCCGCTGCTGCTGGCCGGGCTGACCGCGGGCTGGGTCGCCGAACGGCGCGGGCACCCGCTGCTGGCCGCCGCCTGCTACGGCGTGACGGTCGCCCTCAAGCCCTCGCTCGCGCCGGTGCTGCTGCTCCCCGCCGTGCAGGCCCGGTGGCGGCCGTTCGTGGCCGGGATCGCCGCCGCGGCGGTCGCGACGCTCGTCGGCGTCGCCGTCGCCGGGTGGCCGACGGCGTTCCAGTGGCTGGCGATGGCGTTGTCCGAGCCGGTCGGCCCCACCCCGGACAACGCCTCGCTCCCGGGCCAGGCGCTGCGCTGGGGGATCCCGACCGTCGTCGGCACCCTGGCGGGCGCGGTGGTCGCGGTCGGCACGCTCGTCCACCTCGGGCGGCGCACCCGCCGGCACGGAGCCGGCCCGGCCGCGGGCACCGACCCGGGCGGGACGGCGCTGTTCGCGGTGCTCGCCACCGGTCTGCTGGCCGCGCCGATCGCCTGGCACAACTACCTGCTGCTGCTCGTGCCCGGGCTGCTGGCGCTCGTCGCGTCCGGGCGGGCGGGGGACACCCGCCGCCGGGTCGTCGTCGCGATCGGGTGTCTCGCCGTCGTCCCGGTGAGCTGGTCGGACCTGTGGGCCGACGGCGGCTGGGCGACCCCGCTCGGGCGGGCGCTCTACACGGCCGTGCTCCTGGTGACCTGGTGGTCGCTGCTGCGTCCGGCGACCGGACCGGTTCCCGGCGGGTCCTTCCGCTCTGCGGAAGAGTTGACCCGCGCACCGGCCTGACGGTCCAGACTCCGCGCCACCCGAGACGCAAGGAGGCTCCCGGATGGCGCAGACGTCACGGCCCGACCCCGCCCGCGGACCCACCACCGCCCCCGACGCCGTCCGCCACGGGCGCTGGGTGGCCCCACTGTGCTGGGCGGCGGTGGCACTCGAGGGCTTCGACCTGGTGGTGCTCGGCGTCGTGCTGCCGTCGCTGCTGGAGGAGCCCGCCTGGGGCCTGACCCCGGCGACGGCGTCGCTGGTGTCCACCGCCGGGCTGCTCGGCGTGATGGCCGGCGCCCTCTCGGCGGGCCCGCTCGCCGACCTCGTCGGCCGCCGCCGGGCCATGCTGGCGACCGTCGTCGCGTTCTCCGTGCTGACGCTGCTGTGCGCGGTCGCGACCGGCCCGTGGACGTTCGGCGCGCTGCGCTTCCTGGCCGGGCTCGGCCTGGGCGGGGTGCTGCCGGTGGCGCTGGCGATGGTGAACGAGCACAGCAGGCCCGGGCGCGGCGGCAGCGCGACCACGACCCTGATGACCGGCTACCACGTCGGCGCCGTCGCGACCTCGCTGCTCGGGATCCTGGTCATCCCGGTCTGGGGCTGGCGGCCCATGTTCGTGCTCGGCGCGCTCCCGGCGATCGTCCTGGTCCCGCTGCTGGCCCGGTACCTGCCGGACACGCTGCCCGCCGAGGCCCGCGCGACGGCCGCACCGGCCGGGCCGCGGTCGCGCAACCCGGTCGCCCAGCTCGTCCGCGACGGCTACCTGCGCTCGTCGGTGGCGTTCTGGGTCGCCTCGTTCATGGGACTGCTGCTGGTCTACGGCCTCAACACCTGGCTGCCGCAGATCATGCGGGTCGCCGGGTACGGGCTCGACGCGGCGCTGGCCCAGCTGCTCGTGCTGAACGTCGGCGCGATCGTCGGGCTGCTCGTCGCGGGCCGGGTCGCCGACCGGATCGGGCTGCGCACGGCGACGGTCGGCTGGTTCGTCGCGGGCGCGGTGTTCCTGGCGCTGCTCGCGGTGCCGCTGCCCGGCGGCGGGATCTACGTGAGCGTCCTGCTCGCGGGCGTGTTCGTGTTCAGCTCGCAGGTGCTGGTCTACGCGTTCGTCAGCCGGCACTACCCGGACCACGCGCGGGCCTCGGCGCTCGGTGCGGCCAGCGGGATCGGCCGGCTCGGTGCGATCTGCGGTCCGATCCTCGGCGGTGTGCTGCTCACCGCGGGCCTCGCCTACCCGTGGGGCTTCTTCGCGTTCGGGGCGGTCGCCGCGCTGGGGGCCCTGGCGGTACTGGCGGTGCCCGCCGACCGGCGCGTGACGGGGTGAGCCGATGGCGCGCGTCTGGATGGGCCCCGACGACGAGCCGTCGGGCAGGCCACCGGTCGACGGCGACCGTCCCCCGGTGGGCGGCGCCGTGACGGGGAGCACGGGTCCGGCACGGCCGACGACGGCCCGTTCCGACCTGCCCGGCGAGGAGCCCGACACGGCCGAGCGCTGACCCGCGACCGGCCCGGCGCGGGGCCGGGCCGGTCGCGGGGCGGAGCTCAGTCGCCCGCGGTGGTCCCGGTGTCCGACGCGCCCGTCCCGGAGCTCCCGTTCACGAACGTGCCGGTGCGTACCGCCCGGACACCGACGGTGCCGGGTGCGGGCGCGACCGAGGTGGAGACCGGACCGGCGTCCGGGGCGTCCTCGGAGTCGTCCGGCCCCGGGTCGACGAGGTCGGCCGGGTCCGCCGGGGCGGCGGAGACCCGCAGGTCGTCGTCCGGGGTCACCGGTGCCTCGACGTCGGTGTCCTCCGGCTCGTCGGGCAGCGCGGCGGCCGGCAGCGGCGGCGGGACCGTCGCGGCCGGGGCCGCCTCCTGCGCCGGGGCGGACAGCACCGGGCCGCCGGTCTCCTCCGGCACCAGCCACAGCACACCCGACGGCGGGAGCCGCAGCACCGCCGACGCGGGCTGGCCGTGCCACATGACCTGCTCGCCCTTGACCCGGCCGAGGTTGCCCACCCCGGATCCGCCGTAGGCCGACGCGTCGGTGTTGACGACCTCGGTCCAGTTCCCGGCGAACGGCAGGCCCACCCGGTAGTCCTCGCGCGGGGAGCCGGAGAAGTTCGCGACGCAGGCCAGCACGGTGGCGCGGCCCTCGGCGTCGACGCCGTGGCGCAGGAACGAGAACACGTTGCCCTGCGCGTCGTTGGCGTCGATCCAGCCGAAGCCGTCCGGGGTGGTGTCGCGCGACCACAGCGCGGACTGCGCGCGGTAGGTCCGGTTCAGGTCCCCGACGAGGGTGGTGATCCCGCCGTGCAGCGGCTCGTCGCTCTGCAGGTGCCAGTCCAGCGACCGCTGCTCGGACCACTCGCGCGGCTGCCCGAACTCACCGCCCATGAACAGCAGCTGCTTGCCCGGGTGCGCCCACATGTAGGCCAGCAGCGCGCGGACGCCGGCGGCCTTGTTCCAGTCGTCGCCGGGCATCCGGGTCCACAGCGACCCCTTGCCGTGGACGACCTCGTCGTGGCTGATCGGCAGCACGTAGTTCTCGCTGAACGCGTACATCAGCGAGAAGGTCATCTGGTTGTGGTGGTAGCTGCGGTGGATGGGGTCGCGCCCGGTGTAGTCGAGCGTGTCGTGCATCCAGCCCATGTTCCACTTGAGCCCGAACCCGAGACCGCCCATGTAGGTGGGCCGGGTGACGCCCGGCCACGCGGTGGACTCCTCGGCGATCGTCACGACGCCCGGGTGCTCCCGGTAGACGGTCGCGTTCATCTCCTGCAGGAACGCCACCGCGTCGAGGTTCTCCCGGCCACCGTGGACGTTCGGCAGCCACTGGCCGTCGGCGCGGGAGTAGTCCAGGTAGAGCATCGAGGCGACCGCGTCGACGCGCAGGCCGTCGATGTGGAACGACTCGAGCCAGTACAGCGCGTTCGCGACGAGGAAGTTGCGCACCTCGTTGCGGCCGAAGTCGAACACGAGCGTGCCCCAGTCGGGCTGCTCGCCGCGGCGCGGGTCGGCGTGCTCGTAGCAGGCCGTGCCGTCGAAGCGGGCCAGTGCCCACTCGTCGCGCGGGAAGTGCG
This sequence comes from Pseudonocardia sp. ICBG162, assembly GCF_020496225.1. Taxonomy (NCBI): domain Bacteria; kingdom Bacillati; phylum Actinomycetota; class Actinomycetes; order Pseudonocardiales; family Pseudonocardiaceae; genus Pseudonocardia; species Pseudonocardia sp. ICBG162. The sequence goes on along the minus strand of NZ_JAHLJD010000031.1, from coordinate 169,496 downwards.
CGGGCACCCAGTCGACGATCACGCCGTAGCCCGCGCGGTGCAGCCGGTCGACGAAGTACCGGAAGTCGTCGGGCGTGCCGAACCGCGAGGTCGGGGCGAAGTACGAGGTCACCTGGTAGCCCCAGGACCCGCCGAACGGGTGCTCGGCCACCGGCAGCAGCTCGACGTGGGTGAACCCGGTGGTGTCCAGGTAGGCCACCAGCCGCTCGGCGATCTCGCGGTAGTCCAGCCCCGGCACCCAGGAGCCGAGGTGCATCTCGTAGACGCTCATCGGCTCCGCGTGCGGGCGGCGCTGCGCGCGGTCGGCCATCCACGCGTCGTCGGTCCACTCGTACACGTCGCGGGTCACGACCGACGCCGTCTGCGGCGGGATCTCGGTGGCGAAGGCCATCGGGTCGGCCTTGTCCCGCCACCGGCCGTCGGGGCCCAGGATGCGGAACTTGTAGCGGTCGCCGACGCCGACGCCGGGCAGGAACACCTCCCAGACCCCGGAGCTGCCCAGCGAGCGCATCGGCAGCGCCCAGCCGGCCCAGCCGTCGAAGTCACCGGTGACCCGCACACCGCGGGCGTTCGGGGCCCAGACGGCGAAGCTGGTCCCGGCGACTGCGCCGGAGGGGGTGTCGTAGTCCCGGACGTGTGCGCCGAGGACGTCCCACAGGCGTTCGTGCCGTCCCTCGCCGATGAGGTGCAGGTCCATGTCGCCGAGCGTCGGCAGCCAGCGGTACGGGTCGTCGACCGTCTGCTCGGTCGTGCCGCCGGCGCCGTCGCCGTAGGTCACGAGCAGCCGGTAGTCGCCGCCGGAGCCGGGGACGAGGCCGGAGAACAGCCCGGCGTCGTGCACCCTGGTCAGCTCGCAGGCCTGCGCGCGGTCGCCGTTCGGCAGCACCGCCACCGAGACGGCGTGCGGCCGCAGGACACGGACCACGGTGCCGTCGACGTGCGGATGCGCGCCGAGCACCGAGTGGGGGTCGTGGTGGGCACCGCCCAGGAGCCGGTCGGTCGTCGCCTGGTCCGGTGCGTACGCATCGGTCTCGGAGCGGGTCGCTCGGGTCTCCTCGGAGGTCACTGCGGAACCGTACTGCGGGTGACGAACGCCCGCCGCGCGCGGTCGCACAGTGTTGCCGGATCGCAGTCGAGCGTGAGCGGACCGGGTCAGGCCCGCCCGCGCCGGCGCCGGTGGCGCCCCAGCGCCCGTTCCAGGACCGCCCGCAGCGCGACGGCGGCGCCGTCCCAGGTCTGCTCGGCGGCGCGGGCCCGCACCGCGTCGGAGCGCCGGGTCCAGGTCGCGTCCAGCCCGCGCACGGCGTCGGCGAAACCGGCGTCGTCACCCGGCGCGACGAACACCCCGGCGTCGCCCGCGACCTCGCGGAAGGCCGGGATGTCGGTGACGACGACCGGGCAGCCCCGCGCCATGGCCTCCAGCACCGGGAGCCCGAACCCCTCGTCGCGGGAGGCGGAGACCAGGGCGGTGGCGCCGTCGAGCAGGGCGCGGTAGCCGTCGTCGTCGACGCCGTCGTGGAACACCGGCCGGGCCGGTGCGGCGAGCCGCGCCAGCTCCGCGCGCACCCCGGGCGGGACGGGGGAGACCAGGTGGAGCTCGTGCCCGGGCAGCCGGGCCGCGGCCCGGGCCAGGGTCGCGACGTCCTTGTAGGGCATGAACGACCCGGCGTAGACGATCCGGTTCCCCGGCGGGCGGGACCGCGTCGGCGTGCCGGGCGGCAGGTGGAAGTCGGTGGCGTCCGGGACGACGGCGACCTCCCGGCGGGACAGCCGGTGCGCCGCGACCAGGCCCGCGGTCGCGGCGGACACGCACGCGACGGCGTCGGCGCCGGCCAGCAGCAGCCGCTGCGGCCACCACGACAGGTGGTAGGCCCGCCACACCGCCCGCACCGGCGCGGGCAGCCACGGCGGCGGCGCCGGATGCCGGTAGTAGATGAGGTCGTGCACGGTGAGCACCACCGCGTAGCGGCGCCCGAGCGTGCCCATCGTCTGCATCGGGCTGAAGACGACCGCATCGGGTGACCCGGCGACGATCCGGTTCACCCGCCGCGCGACCATCGGCTCCCCGGCCCCGGTCGGGGCGGGCAGGGTGTGCGCGGGCCGGTCGGGCAGCCCGTCGCGCTGGCGCGGGTCGGACACCAGCAGCTCCACCGGGGCGATCCGGTCCAGCGCGCGGACCAGCCCGGTGGTGTAGCGGCCGATGCCGTCCGGGCGTCCGGGACGGATGTAGCGGCAGTCGACGAGCACCCTCACCGCGCCACGAAACCCCGGATCTCGCGGGCCGCCCACGCCGGGGCCTCGTAGTGCACGAGGTGGCCGGTGCGCGGCAGCAGGACCAGCCGGGCGTCGGCGAAGGCGGCGGCGAGCGCGTGCTGCCCGGCCGGTGGGGCGACCCGGTCGCGGGCCCCGGCCAGCAGCAGCGTCGGCACCGTGATCCGGGGCGCCCAGGGCCGCACCGAGCCGGAACCGGCGGCGCGGAAGCACTCCAGCAGCGACGCCGTCGTGGCGAAGGTGCCGAAGTGGGCGCGGTGCTCGTCGGAGATCCAGTGACGCAGCAGCGGGTCGCGGGTGGTGGTCATCGACAGGGTGGCCGCGTCGGCGAGCAGCCTGCTGCGCAGCACGCCGTCGAGGCCGAACCGGGCGGCGCCGGAGTGCAGCAGCGCGGTGGCCGCCGTCCCGAGGCCGGTGACGCCGCCGGCGCCCGAGGCGGGCTCGGCGATCGGGTTGACCAGGACCAGCGCCCGCGGGGTGGTCGCGGCCGCGGCGCAGACGGCCGCGGCCACGATCGACCCGAACGAGTGCCCCAGCAGCACCGTGTCCGGGCCGAGGTCGGCGAGCAGCGCCGAGGCCCAGCGGGCGTAGCCGTCGACGTCGTGGGTGCGGTCGGTGAACGGCGGCGACGCCCCGAACCCGGGCAGGTCCGGCACGACGACGCGGTACCCGGTCAGCCGCGACGCCAGCGGCGCGAGCCCGTGGTGGCTGCCGCGCAGCCCGTGCAGCGCCAGCACCGGTGCCCCGTCCGGGTCCCCGAGGGTGTGCACGACGGTGGGCGCGCCGTCGACGACGTGCACGGGAGAGGCCACCGCGAGGGCGGGCGCCGGCGTCGCGGTCACCGCCGGGTGTCCGCGTGCCGGCGGGCGCGGCGCGCCGATCGGAACGCGCGCACCGGCACGACCGGGCGGGCCTTCGTCCGGTACAGCTCCTCGAAGGTGTCCACCGTGGTCGCCAGCGAGTGCTCGGAGGCGATCCGCAGGCTCGCCGCCCCCAGCGCGGCCGCGCCGTCGGGGTCGCCGAGCACCCGGGACAGCCGGTCGGCGAGCGCGGCGACGTCGCCGTGCGGGTAGCGCCAGCCGTTCACCCCGGGGCGGGCCAGGTGCGGCAGCGCACCCGCGTCGACGGCGACGACCGGCTTCCCGGTCGCCATCGCCTCCAGCGTGACCAGGCTCTGCAGCTCGGCGGTGCCGGCGTTCACGAACACGTCCAGGGCCGGGTAGACGTCGGGGATCTCGTCGTCGGTGAGCCGGCCGGTGAAGGTGACCGCGTGCTCCAGGTGCTCGGCGCGGACCAGCGCGCCCAGCCGGGCCCGCTCCTCGCCGTCGCCGACGACGATCAGCCGCGCCGCGGGCACCGCACCGGCGCGCAGCAGCGCGGTGGCGCGGACCAGCTCGTCGACGTGCTTCTCCCGGTCCAGCCGCCCGACGAAGCCGACCAGCGGCGCGTCGGCGGGGATGCCGTGCCGGGCGCGGAACGCGGGCCCGCGACCGGTGGTGTCGGGCCGGAAGCGGCCCAGGTCCAGGCCGTTGGACACGGGCAGCACCGGGCCGGGGACGCCGCCCTGCTCGGCCATCGACGCGGCCAGCGGGGTGGGCGCGGTGACCAGCCCGGCCCGGCTGAGCACGCGCACCGCGTCCCACCAGAACAGCTTCTTGAGCCCGGACTCCGGCAGGTGCAGGAAGCTGATCGCCGGGATGATGTTCTCCGGGATCATGTGCGTGGTCGCCATCGACGGGACGCCGAGGTCGGCGGCCGCGGTGAGCAGCATCCGGCCCAGCACCATGTGGCTCTGCACGTGCACGACGTCGGGCCGGACCCGGCGCAGGATCGCGCGGCAGGTCCGGCGCAGCCCGGGCGGCGGGCAGAGCCGGAAGTCCGGCGGCTTGGGGACGCGGCAGGAGCGGACCCGGTGTTCGGTCACCGGCCCGACCCGGCGCGGCGGGAGGCTTCGCAGGCCGCGCGACGGCGCGACCACGTGCACCTCGTGCCCACGGGCGGCGAGCTCGGCCGCCAGCCGCTGTGCGGCGTAGCTGGCCCCGTTGACGTCCGGTGCCCAGGTGTCGGCCCCGATCAGGACGCGCACACGTTCTCCTTCCGCGAGGTCCTGGCACGCACCCACAGCGCGCGCCCGGCCACGAGCACCAGGCCCACGCCCAGCCCCACCGCCACGATGATCCACGGCCGGTCGGCCAGCTCCGCGGCGAACCGGCCCCCGACCACCCAGCCGATCCCGACCAGCAGTGCCGAACGCACCGCCGTCAGCGGGACCACCCAGGCCACGAACCGCCGGTACGACACCCCGGCCAGGCCGATGGCCAGGAACGCGGGTATCGCGCCGACGTCCACCAGTTTCGCGCCCAGCACCAGCCGGCCCGGACGGCCCCCCACCTTCGCGCGCAGTGCGTCCCAGCGCCGCTCGGTCAGACCCAGCCGGACCAGCAGCGGAGCGACGGCCGGGCGGCGCCCGCCGCGGCCGAGGACGTAGAAGACGGTGTCGGCGACGACGTCGGCGGCGAACGCCACCAGCCACACCACCCACCAGTCGAGCAGCCCGGCGCCCGCGAGCGAGCCCGCGACGACGCTGACGACCGGCCCCTCCACCAGCACACCGAGGAAGAGCACGGCCAGCGTCACGCCGAGCGTGGGCCCGTCGGGGCGCTGGACGAGGCCCAGGACCCCGTCCAGACCGTCCACACCGAGCAGACCGGCCGGGGTCACGACAGGTCCTCGGGCCGGGTGGCGGGTGGTGGTCTCACGGTGGGTGTCCTCCTGGTCGGGGAGGATTCCACGATCCCGCGCCGGGCCGCCCGGGGAGTCGGGCGTCGCCCCGGCGTCGACGGCCGGAAGGTCCGGTGACCACCGGGTGTCGCCGACGGCCCGGACGTGCTAGGCGGTGCTGCGCGCGATCGCGGTGAGCGGGATCGGCAGCCAGGTCGGACGGCTGCGGGTCTCGTAGAGCACCTGGTAGACGGCCTTGTCCAGCTCGTAGGCGCGCAGCAGCGCGGCGTGCGCGCGCGGGTCCTCACCGGCGCGGGCGGCGTAGCCGGCGCAGAACGCGTCGCGGTTCGCGGCCGACCAGTCGTGAGCGAGACGTGCCTCGGTGGTGTCCGAACCGAGACCTGCCCCGGGCGTGTCGGACCGGGTCAGCAGGTGGTGGAAGGCGGCGTAGTCGAAGGAGAACAGCATCCCGACGACGTCGCGCACCGCGGAGTCCGGCGCGCGCCGCTCCTCGGGGGAGGCGGCCGGCTCGCCCTCGAAGTCGATGACCAGCCAGCGGCCGTCCGGGCGGCGCAGCGTCTGCCCGAGGTGCAGGTCGCCGTGCACCCGCTGCACGACGACGGGCGCGCCCAGCGCGGCCACCTCGTCGTAGACGGCGCGGATCGCGGGCACGTGCGGGGCGAGCACCGGCACCTGGTCGGCGACCTCGGTGCACCGCCGGGTCCAGTACGCCGCCAGCTCGCGCGGGTCGGCCTCGGAGGTGCCGAGCTCGGCGCGCAGCGCGACGTGCACGTCGGCGAGCGCCTCACCGAGCGCGCGGGCGTCGCCGGTGAAGTCGGTCCGGTCGCGGACCGCCGCGGTGGCCCGCTCCCAGCCGTCGTGCGAGCCGGCCGCGAACTCCTGCAGCAGCGCGAAGGTGGCGGGCTCGCCGTCGAGGACCCCCTCGATCCCGCCCTGCAGCGCCGCGACCGACGTCGACCCGGCCGCGCGCAGCGCCCGGTGCAGCTCCAGGTCGGGGTTCAGACCGGGGGACAGGCGCCGGTAGACCTTGAGGATGGAGCGCTCGCCCCAGCGGACCGAGGTGTTGGACTGCTCGGCGTCGACGACGCGGCCGGTCTCGGTCAGCGGCAGCACCGCGCCCGGCTCGGGCACGAACGACAGGTCACCGGCGGTCGCGCCCTCGGCGATCAGCCGCAGCAGCAGCGCGGTGACGGCCGGGTCGTGCAGGCCGTCGTAGAGGACCTGCCCGTCGTGGCCGCCGATCGGTGCGGCCCCGACCGGGGCGTGCGGGGCGCGGGCCAGGAGCAGCTGGTAGTGCCGGTCCGGACCGTCGGCGAAGGACACCGCGAGGACCAGCACCTCGAGCCCGGTGACGCCCTCGGCGGCGGGCAGCGGGTGCCGCGACGCGACGGCGACGCCGGTCAGCGGACGCCCCTTCTCGGCGAACCAGCGACGCCCGGGCAGCCAGTCGCGCAACAGGCCCGGGAGCGCCGTCAGGTCCTCGGAAGCTCCGGTCGGCCGCACGCGTCGTCCCCCTCCTGCCGGGCGTCCGCCCGGCCTGTGAACACCACCGCGGACCGGTCGCGACCACCGCCCGCACCACGTCCGGTACCGGTCGGCGCCACCCGGGCCCGCAGGCGAAAACCCTAACCGGGACAGGCCGACCCGGCCGGGTCAGGAGGTCGGGTGGGCGGTACTGTCCGTGTCGAATCGACCACCCGTTGGTCACGGGCGGTGATCACGCTTCTGTCCGGCATCCCCGTGCCGGGAAACCCATACTGGACGTGGTGCCCGCGGGTACCCCGCGACGGTGCGCACGCGCCCGCGTGCGGATCGCCGTCGCAGGGCGCACCGTGGGCCGGACATGCCCAGAACCTGCCCTGACCTGCCCCCCACAGCGACCGGAGGACCGGCGGCGTGACCGAGCGAGAGCCGAAGGCCGACATCCCCCCGACGATCCCGGAGACCCAGGCCCGGATCGCACCGGCCGATCCGCTCGCCGCCGTCGAACCGGTGCCCGCCGAGGCCGAGCACGTCCCGGAGCCACCGGACGTGAACTTCGCCGAGTACTACCACGAGGCGCGTCCGCGCACCCTGCGTCACCGCGCCCGGGTGCGGTCCACGGTGCGGCGCCGGTCGGTGTCGCAGGACGGCCCGGCGTCGGGGGAGAACCCGGTCTACGTGTCGTGGCTGCTGTCCCAGTCGATGCTCGGCCACGCCGACGAGCTGGCCCGCCAGTTCTCCGGGCAGGGCTCGATGTGGCAGAACCCCTACGCCAGCCCCGGCCCGCGGCACGCGGTCGAGACGGCGTCGGTGTGGTTCACCGCCTACCCGATCTCGCTGATCACCGCCTCCGGCGAGTCGTTCCTGGCCGCACTCGGGAACGAGGAGCTGTGGCAGGCGTTCGAGACGATCGGCATCGAGGGCGTCCACACCGGGCCGGTGAAGAAGGCGGGCGGGCTCTCGGGCTGGCAGCCCACCCCGAGCGTCGACGGCCACTTCGACCGCATCTCCAACGAGCTCGACCCGGCCTTCGGCACCGAGGACGAGTTCCGTGCGATGTGCGCGACCGCCACCTGGCACGGCGGCACGATCATCGACGACATCGTCCCCGGCCACACCGGCAAGGGGCCGGACTTCCGGCTCGCCGAGCTCGCCTACGGCGACTACCCGGGCATCTACCACATGGTCGAGATCGAGCAGTCCGACTGGGGGATGCTGCCGGACGTGCCGCCGGGGAAGGACTCGGCCAACCTCGACGCGGCGACAGAGGAGGCGCTGGAGAAGGCCGGCTACATCGTCGGCCGGCTGCAGCGGGTCATCTTCTACCGCGAGGGCGTGAAGGAGACCAACTGGTCGGCGACCGGCGAGGTCACCGGCGTCGACGGCGTCGTGCGGCGCTGGGTGTACCTGCACTACTTCAAGGACGGCCAGCCGTCAGTCAACTGGCTGGACCCGACCTTCGCGGGCATGCGGATGGTCATCGGCGACGCCCTGCACTCGCTGGCCGACCTCGGCTCGGGTGCGCTGCGCCTGGACGCGAACGGCTTCCTCGGCGTGGAGAAGGCGGGCTCCGGGAACCCGGGCTGGTCCGAGGGGCACCCGCTGTCCGAGGCCGCGAACCACCTCATCGCGAGCATGGTGCGCAAGGTCGGTGGGTTCACCTTCCAGGAGCTGAACCTGACCGTCGACGACATCAAGGTCACCTCCGAGGCGGGCGCGGACCTGTCCTACGACTTCATCAACCGCCCCGCCTACCACCACGCGCTCGCGACCTCGGACACCGAGTTCCTGCGGCTGACCCTGCGCACCGCGCTCGACCTGGGCGTCGACCCGGCGTCGCTGGTGCACGCGCTGCAGAACCACGACGAGCTGACCTACGAGCTCGTGCACTGGACCGCGGGCCACACCGACGAGCTGTTCCACTTCCGCGGCGAGGACATGCGCGGCGGGGACCTGGCCGACACGATCCGCCGCGACCTGTGCGACGTCCTCACCGGGCCGGACGCGCCCTACAACCTGATCTTCACGACGAACGGGATCGCCTGCACCACCGCGACCGTCATCGCCGCCTCGCTCGGCATCTCCGCGCTCGACGACATCGGGCCCGACGACGTCGGGCGCATCCGGCGGGTGCACCTGCTGCTGGTCATGTTCAACGCGTTCCAGCCCGGGGTGTTCGCGCTGTCGGGCTGGGACCTGCTCGGCATGCTGACGCTGCCGCCGGACTCGGTCTCGGACCTGCTGAACTCCGGGGACACCCGGTGGATCTCCCGGCCGGCGCACGACCTGATGGGGCACCGGCCGGACGCCGAGAAGTCCTCGTCGGGCATGCCCCGCGGGCGCAGCCTCTACGGGTCGCTGCCCGACCAGCTGACCGAGGAGACCAGCTTCGTCCGCCAGATGCAGGCGATCCTCGCCGTGCGCAAGCGCTCCGGGGTGGCGACGGCCCGTCAGGTCGACGTGCCGGACGTGTCGCACCGCGGCCTGCTGGTGATGGTGCACCTGCTCGACGACGACCGGACCAGCGTGACCGTCCTGAACTTCGCCGACGAGCAGGTGGACGCGTTCGTGCGGTCCGAGCACCTGGCGCCGGGCGCGACCGTCACCGACCTGTTCTCCGGCGAGACCGTCGGGACCGTCGACGACCTCAACGGGTTCCGGATCGGGATGGCCCCGTTCCGGGCGACCGCCGTCGTCCTGGAGCCCCCGGCGGACGACGCCGACGAGGACTGAGCGTCCACACCCGTCCGCCGCCGTCCACACCCGTCGCACCGGGTGTGGACGCCCGGCAGGGGGTGTGGACGGCGGCGGACGGGGCGGGTCAGAGCAGCGGGGCCTGCGCGGGCAGCGTGATCACGTGCGCGACGTGGTCGGTCGGGACCAGCCGCACGAAGTTGTACTCGCCCCAGCGGTAGGTCTCGCCCGACACCTCGTCGTGCACCTCGACGACGTCGGTGTACCGCAGCCCCAGCGCCGGCATGTCCAGCTTCAGGGTGCCCTGCTGCGGGGCCGTCGGGTCCAGTGTGCAGACCACGAGCACCTGGTCACCGGTGGACGGGTCCAGCTTGGAGAACGCGATGACGTTCGTGTTGTCCACCTCGTGGAAGTGGATCTCGCGCAGCTGCTGGAGCGCCGGGTGGGCGCGGCGGATCTCGTTGAGCCGGGTCACGTACGGCTCCAGCGAGCGCCCCTGGTTCAGGGCGGACTCGAAGTCCCGCGGGCGCAGCTCGTACTTCTCCGAGTCCAGGTACTCCTCGCTTCCCGGCTTGACCGGGGTGCCCTCGTACAGCTCGAAGCCGGAGTAGACGCCCCAGGTGGGCGACATCGTCGCGGCCAGGGTCGCCCGGATCGCGAACATCGCCGGGCCGCCGGTCTGCAGCGACTCGTGGAGGATGTCCGGGGTGTTGGTGAACAGGTTGGGGCGGCACTCGTCGGCGTGCTCGGCGTGCATCGTCGCGAAGTCGGCGAGCTCCTCGGCCTCGGTCCGCCACGTGAAGTACGTGTAGGACTGGGTGAAGCCCAGCCGCGCCAGCCCGAACAGCCGGGCCGGGCGGGTGAACGCCTCGGCCAGGAACAGCACCTCCGGGTGGGTCCGCTTGACCTCCCAGATCAGCCAGTGCCAGAAGTTCGGCGGCTTGGTGTGCGGGTTGTCGACCCGGAAGATCGTCACCCCGTGCTCGACCCACTTGAGCACCACGCGCAGGCACTCGGCGTAGATGCCGGCCGGGTCGCGGTCGAAGTTCAGCGGGTAGATGTCCTGGTAGCGCTTCGGCGGGTTCTCCGCGTAGGCGATCGTCCCGTCCGGGCGCACGGTGAACCACTCCGGGTGCTCGGTGACCCAGGGGTGGTCGGGCGCGCACTGCAGCGCCAGGTCGAGCGCGATCTCCATGCCGAGCTCGTTCGCCCGCGCGACGAACGCGTCGAAGTCGTCGAAGTCGCCCAGCTCCGGGTCGATCGCGTCGTGCCCGCCCGCGGCGGAGCCGATCGCCCACGGGGAGCCGACGTCGCCCGGCTCGGCGTGGGTGGAGTTGTTGCGGCCCTTGCGGTGCACCGTGCCGACCGGGTGGATCGGCGGCAGGTAGACGACGTCGAAGCCCATCCGCGCGACGCGGTCGAGCTCCTTCGACGACGTCGCGAACGTGCCGTGCACCGGGCGGCCGGTCTCGTCGCGCCCGCCGGTGGAGCGGGGGAAGAACTCGTACCAGGACCCGTACAGCGCGCGGGGCCGGTCGACGAAGATCGTCCGCTCCGGGCCGCGGGTGATGAGCTCCCGGACGGGACGCTCGACCATGATCGCGACGACGGCGTCGAACAGGGCGGGGGCGACCCGCGCGCGCAGCGGCAGCGCGGTGTCCCGCAGCGTGTTCGCGGCGCCGAGCAGCAGGTCGCGGCTGTCCTTCTCGGCCGGGCGACGCCCGACCCTGGCGAGCAGCCGGGCGCCGACCTCGAGGTCGTTGGCCAGCTCCTCGGCCGTCTGGCCCGCGGCGATCTTCTTCTCCACGCCCGAGCGCCAGGTCGCCCACGGGTCGCTCCACGCGTCGACGCGGAAGGTCCAGCGACCCTCGGCGTCGGGGCGGACCCAGGCCACGAAGCGGTCGGTGCCCACCCCGTCGGGCTGCATCCGCACGTACTGCGCGTCGCCCGGCGTCCCGTCGGCCGACAGCGGGGTGAACACGACGTTCGCCGCGACGGCGTCATGTCCCTCCCGCCACACGGTCGCCCGGATCGGGACGACCTCGCCGACCACGGCCTTGGCCGGGTCTCCGCTCTCCACGAACGGGGTCACGTCGTCGATTCCGAGCCGACCGGTCATCGGCTGCACCCCCAGGAAATTGTCACCGTCGGTAGAAGTCCCACCAGAGTCGAGACGGCCAGTCTGACGCCGCCACGTCACCTGTCGCCACACCCGCGGGACCATCGGCGTGAACGGATCGGAACGGATGTGGACGGAACCGATTCGACGTGCACGGACCCACTGATCCCGCGGCAGTGCGACCCTACCGGTGGGACCCCGTCACGGCCGGGCGGGACACCGCGTGCGTGTCGGTGTTCCCGGCTACCCTCGCGGCCGTGAGAGCCCTCCGTCGTTTCACCGTCCGTGCCCAGCTCCCCGCTCCGCTCGCGCCGCTGCAGACACTGGCGACGAACCTGCGGTGGACCTGGCACGCGCCGACCCGGGAACTGTTCGCCTCCCTCGACCCCGACGCCTGGGACGCCAGCGGACAGGACCCGGTCCGCCTGCTCGGCGAGATCCCCGCCGGCCGCCTGGCCGAGCTCGCCGCGGACGACGCGGTCGCCGCCGAGGTCGCCGAGCGGGCCGCGGAGCTGGAGACCTACCTGTCCGAGCCGCGCTGGTACCGCGGCGCGGACGCCGACGGCGCGGGCAGGCCGTCGGCCGTCGCGTACTTCTCGATGGAGTTCGGCGTCTCGGAGGTGCTGCCCAACTACTCCGGCGGGCTCGGCGTGCTCGCCGGCGACCACCTCAAGGCCGCCTCGGATCTGGGCGTCCCGCTCGTCGCGGTGGGGCTGCTGTACCGGTCGGGGTACTTCCGCCAGTCCCTGTCGCTCGACGGCTGGCAGCTCGAGCACTACCCGGCGATCGACCCGCAGGGGCTGCCGCTGCAGCTGCTCACCGACGCCTCCGGCGCGCCGGAGCTCGTCGAGGTCGCGATGCCGGGGGACCGCACGCTGCACGCGCGGATCTGGCAGGCCGCGGTCGGGCGGGTCCCGCTGCTGCTGCTCGACACCGACATCGAGGAGAACGCCGGCTCCGACGACGGGGCCGACCTGCGCGGGGTCACCGACCGGCTCTACGGCGGCGACCAGAACCACCGCATCCAGCAGGAGATCCTCATCGGTGTCGGCGGGGTGCGCGCGGTCCGCGCGTTCTGCCGGCTCACCGGGCACCCGACGCCGGAGGTCTTCCACACCAACGAGGGCCACGCCGGGTTCCTCGGCTGCGAGCGGATCCGCGAGCTGTGCACCGGCTCGGCGGTGTCGTCCAACGGCGCGGGCCCGGCGACGGCGTCCGCGTCGTCCGGCGGGCTCGACTTCGACGAGGCGCTCGCCGCCGTCCGCGCGGGCACGGTGTTCACCACCCACACCCCGGTGCCCGCCGGCATCGACCGGTTCGGCCTGGACCTGGTCCGGCACTACCTGACCGACCGGCTGCTGCCGGGCCTGCCGACCGACCGGCTCCTCGCGCTCGGCGCCGAGGAGGACCCGGAGACGTTCAACATGGCGCACATGGGTCTGCGCCTGGCCCAGCGCGCCAACGGTGTCTCCCGGCTGCACGGGACGGTGTCGCGGGAGATGTTCGGCGGGCTGTGGGCCGGGTTCGACCGCGAGGAGGTGCCGATCGGCTCGGTCACCAACGGCGTGCACGGCCCCACCTGGGAGGCCCACCAGGTCACCGAGCTGCTCGGCGAGCCCGGCAGCAGCACCGCCGAGGTGTCCGACGCCGACGTGTGGGGCCTGCGCAACACGCTGCGGTCCCGGCTGGTCGACGAGGTCCGCCGCCGGGTGCGCGCCGCCTGGCTGGAGCGGGGTGCGTCCGAGCCGGAGCTGGGCTGGACCGACCACGTCTTCGACCGCGACGTGCTCACCGTCGGCTTCGCCCGCCGGGTCCCGACCTACAAGCGGCTCACGCTGATGCTGCGCGACGCCGACCGGCTCCGCAGCCTGCTGCTCGACCCGCACCGGCCGGTGCAGCTCGTCGTCGCGGGGAAGTCGCACCCCGCCGACGACGGCGGCAAGGCGCTCATCCAGCAGATCGTGCGCTTCGCCGACGACGCCGGCGTGCGCCACCGCATCGTCTTCCTGCCCGACTACGACATGTCGATGGCCCGCTACCTCTACTGGGGCTGCGACGTCTGGCTGAACAACCCGCTGCGCCCGCTGGAGGCCTGCGGCACCTCCGGCATGAAGTCCGCGCTCAACGGCGGGCTGAACCTGTCCATCCGCGACGGCTGGTGGGACGAGTTCTACGACGGCGCCAACGGCTGGGCCATCCCCACCGCCGACGGCGTCGAGGACCCGACCCGGCGCGACGACCTGGAGGCCAACGCCCTCTACGAGCTCATCGCCACCCAGGTCGGCCCCGCGTTCTACGACCGCGTCGACGGCGTCCCGCACCGCTGGGTCGAGATGGTCCGCCACACCCTCACCACCCTGCGGCCGAAGGTGCAGGCCACCCGGATGGTGCGGGAGTACGTGCAGGACTGGTACACCCCGGCCGCCCGCGCCGCCGCGGACGCGGCCGCGTCGGACTACGCCGTCGCCCGCGACATCGCGCAGTTCCGGGCCCGGCTGAACAAGGCGTGGAACCACGTCCGGATCACCGGCGTCGACGCGTCCGGGCTGCCCGACACCCCGGTCGTGGGGTCGCCGATGACGGTCCGGGCGGGGGTGGACCTGGCCGGGCTGGACCCGTCGGACGTGACGGTCGAGGCCGTCGTCGGGCGGGTCGACTCCTCCGACGAGCTGGCGGACCCGGTGACCGTCGCGATGGAGCACCGCGGCGACGGGTCCTGGGAGGTCGCCGTGCCGTTGCCGCACGCGGGGCTGACCGGGTACACGGTCCGGGTGCTGCCGCACCACCCGCACCTGGCGTCGTCGGTCGAGCTGGGGCGGATCGTCCTGGCGGGCTAGCGCAGCGTGGTCCGGCTCGTGCTGCGCTCACCCCGCGGGGCGCCGGTGGTCAGCGCTAGCTCCCGCGGTCCCGGGGGCAGCGCGCCGACCACGATGTCCTGGGTGGTGGCGTAGCCGCCGCAGGTGCCCGACCAGAGCACCCGGCCGGCCGTCGCGAGCGTGCAGGGCCCGGAGACGTACGGGTCGACCGGGGCCTCGCGGACGGCGCGCACGTGCACGGTGCCGTCGGCGGCGCGGGCCGCGGTGATCGACATCGTGAGGGCGCACGGGGCCCGCTCGCCGAACGTGGTGAGGACGGCGGGCCCCGGCTCGGACCGGCTCTCGTCGACGTCGCGGGTCACCGCGCGCACCGACACGGTGAACGGCGCGACGCAGTAGTCGCCGTACACCGGGGCGCTGGTGGTGGTCTCGGTCGAGGCCGAGTGGAGGACGGCGCCCGCGTGGTCGCGGACCTCGACGTCGTAGTGGGTGCGCAGGGCGCCCTCGTTCTCGACGGGCGGGGACCAGGACACCTGCAGGCCGAGGCCGCGGGCGCCGCCGCCGGGTACGGGGGAGACCTGCAGGGCCTGCACCGGGCCGGGCGCGGTGAGCGCCTCGGCCGGGGGCGACGGCGGGGCGGGGGTCGCCGCCGTCGTGAGCAGGGCGGTGGTGGCCACGGCGGCGACGGCGGTGGCGGCACGGAGAAGACGGGGGAGCGCTCGGGGCACGTGGACTCCAGTTCCACGGGGACAGATGCACTCGGCGTATCGGAGCAGTGTTGACCTACGTCACACGATGGAGCTGAATACGCCCGTTCGGCCTAGCAACGGTGTGGCGGTCAGTCGCCGCAGACGGGCAGCGGGGGGTGGGCGCCGGGGACCTCGCCGTGCTGGGGGAAGTACCAGGTCAGCGTGCGGTAGGCCGGGCGCCCGGCGCAGGAGCCCGGGTCGGCCGCGACCACCGTCGCGCGTTCCCGGGTCGCGGCGGCGAGCGGCTGCCCGGGGGCGGCGTAGGCGGCCGTCCCGGTGCCGGTGGCGGTCGGGCCGCCCCAGCTCTGCCACGTCAGGTCCTCGACGATGCCGGTGGAGCTCGCCCCGCCGAGGTCGACCAGCGACGGTCGCGGGGTCCCGAGGCCGCGGGCCTGCGGCCGGTCCGGGCTGCCGAGCACGATCGTCACCGGCGGTCCGGCACTCGTCGACGTCGAGTCCGACGGCGCGGCGACGGCGGACGCGCTCGGGCCCGCCGCGGTCTCCGCGCCGCGGGTCGGGGCGAGCGGGGAGGAACCCGCACAGCCCGCGCCCAGGACGCCGACCAGCAGGACGGCCGGGAGCACGAGCACGACGCGCCGGGCCGCCCGCGACGTCCCGCCGCCCGCCGGACCGTGGCCCGAGGTGGTGGGACCCGTCGTCGGCACGGGGTCAGCCGCCGCAGCACCCGCCGCCGCAGCAGTCCCCGCCGCCACCGGCCGGGGCCATCGCGGGCCGCGGCGCGGCACCGGACCGGCCGCCGAGCGCGATCGTCGAGAGCAGCTTGACGGTGTCCGCGTGCCCGTGCGGGCAGTCCGCCGGGTCCGACGACGCGGCCATCGGCCGTTCGACCTCGAACGTCGTGCTGCACTCGCGGCAGCGGAACTCGTAGCGCGGCATGCGCGGAGCCTACGCCGCGCGGCCGGTCCGTCCCAGCCTCGCGACCACCCCGGACCGCCGGTCAGCGGCTGCGCAGCAGGCGTACCGAGCGGGGCGGCAGGACGACCGTCGCCCCGGCGTCGAGCGGGGTGGTGTCGACGGGGGTGCCGTCGGGCGCGGTCGAGTCCAGGACCGGGTCGAAACCGTGGTCGCTGGGCAGCACGCAGTCGGCGGGCTCGTCGCCGGCGTGCAGGACCAGTAGCCAGTAGTCGGCCAGCAGCAGCGCGAGGGTGCGACGGCCGCCGTCGTGCCAGTCGCCGGGCTCCATCGGCCGCCCGGACGGGTCCCACCAGAGGACCTCACCGTCGACGTAGAACTGGTCGCGGTGCAGCACCGGGGACTCGCGGCGCAGCGCGGCGACCTTGGCGGTGAACGCCTCCATCGCCGCGGTCTCGTCGGTGCGGGTCCAGTCCACCCAGGAGGTCTCGTCGTCGCGGCAGTAGGCGTTGTTGTTGCCGCCCTGGGTGCGCCAGCGCTCGTCGCCGCCGGTGATCATCGGGGTGCCGATCGACAGCAGCAGCGTCGCCATCATCGCCCGGGCCGTGGCCTGCCGGGCGGCGCGGATGCCGGCGTCGTCGGTCGGGCCCTCGGCGCCGTGGTTCTGCGAACGGTTGTCGTCGGTGCCGTCGCGGTTGTTCTCGCCGTTGCCCTCGTTGTGCTTGCGCTCGTAGGACACGAGGTCGCGCAGGGTGAAGCCGTCGTGAGCGGTGACGAAGTTGACCGAGGCCCACGGGCGACGCCCGGAGAGCTGGTAGATGTCGGAGCTGCCGGTCAGCCGCGACGCCAGCTCGGCGACGCCGCCGTGACCGCGCCAGAAGTCGCGCACCGCGTCGCGGTAGCGGCCGTTCCACTCCGACCAGGCGACGCCGAAGCCGCCGACCCGGTACCCCTCGCCGGTCGCGTCCCACGGCTCGGCGATCAGCTTGCAGGTCGACAGCGTCGGGTCCTGCGCGATCGCGGTGAGCAGCGCGGAGTCCGGCGAGAACGGGCCCGACCGCGGGCGGCCGAGCACCGAGGCGAGGTCGATCCGGAACCCGTCGACGCCGTAGGCGTGCACCCAGTGCCGCATGGCGTCGCAGACCAGCCGGATGACCGTGGGGGAGCCGGCGTCGAGGGTGTTGCCGGTGCCGGTGATGTCGGCGTCGTGCCCGGACCCGCCGAGCGAGTAGTACGCCGGAGCGTCGAGGCCGCGGTAGGACAGGGTGGTGCCGCCGACCCCGCCCTCGCAGGTGTGGTTGGGGACGATGTCGAGGATGACCTCGATCCCGGCCGCGTGCAGGGTGTCGACGAGGTAGCGGAACTCGGCGACCTCGTTGCCGGGGTCCGAGGCGTAGCCGGCGTGCGGGGCGAGGAAGCCCAGCGTGGCGTAGCCCCAGTAGTTCGACGCGCCCCGCTCCAGCAGCGGCGGCTCGGGCGCGTTGGCCTGCACCGGGAGCAGCTCGACGGCCGTCACCCCGGTGCGCTGCAGCTGCGCGATGACCGCCGGGTGGGCCAGCCCGAGGTAGGTGCCGCGGTGCGCCTCGGGCACCTCGGGGTGGAGCTTCGTCCAGCCGCGCACGTGGATCTCCGAGATCACCGTCTCCGACCACGGCACGTCCGGGCGGGGCGGGCGGGGCGCCAGGTCGGTCGCGGTGACGACCGACAGCGGCACCGACCCGAGCGAGTCGACGGTGCTGGGCCGCCCCGACATCGGGTCGCCGTCCCACCCGCGGGCGGCGACGGCGTCGGTCACCCGGCCGGTGATCCGGGCCGCGTACGGGTCGACGAGGATCTTGTGCGGGTTCGCGCGCAGCCCCTCGAACGGCCGGTACGCACCGTGCACGCGGTAGCCGTAGCGCTGGCCGGGCCGCACCCCGGGCACGTGGCCGTGCCACACGCCGAAGGTGTGCTCGCGCAGCTCGACGCGCCGCTCGGTGAGACCACCGCCCTCACCGTCGGCGGCGCCGTCGATCAGGCACACCTCGACGGTCTCGGCGCTGGTGGTGGCGACCGCGAAGCGGGTCCCGTGGTCGTCGGGGTGGGCACCGAGGGGGAAGACAGGCACGATCGGCCAGGATAGGGGGGTGACTTCGCCCCGAACCCCGTCCGCGCCCGGTGTCACACCCGTTTCCACCCCGATCGACGACGAGGACGTGGTCGTCGGGATGGACGGCGCCACCGTCCGCCGCGGCGACACCACCCTGCTCGATGCCGTCGACTGGCGGGTGGAACTCGACGAGCGCTGGGTCGTCCTCGGCCCGAACGGCGCCGGCAAGACGACCATGCTCCGCCTCGCCGGTGCCGAGCTGCACCCGACCTCCGGCACCGTCTACGTGCTCGGCGAGCGCATGGGCCGGGTCAACGTCTTCGAGCTCCGCACCCGGATCGGCCTCACCTCGGCCAACCTGGGCGTCCGGATCCCGGGCGACGAGATCGTCTCCGACGTCGTCGTCTCCGCGGGCTACGCGGTCCTCGGGCGCTGGCGCGAGGAGTACGAGCGCGACGACACCGGCCGCGCCGAGCAGCTCCTGGGCCAGCTCGGCATGGCGGGATTCGCCGGGCGCGCGTACGGCACGCTCTCCGAGGGCGAGCGCAAGCGCACCCTGATCGCCCGCGCGCTGATGACCGACCCGGAGCTGCTGCTGCTCGACGAGCCCGCCGCCGGGCTCGACCTCGGCGGCCGCGAGGACCTCGTCACCCGGCTCGCCGACCTCGCCGACGACCCGTACGCCCCGGCGTCGGTGCTGGTCACCCACCACGTCGAGGAGATCCCGCCGAACTACAGCCACGGGCTGCTGCTGCGTGAGGGGCGTGTGGTCGCCGCGGGGCTCCTGGACGAGGTCATGACCTCCGAGCCGCTGTCGGAGACGTTCGGGCTGCCGCTGACCGTCGAGCGTCGCGGCAACGGACGGTTCACCGCCTACCGGCGCGACTGAGGCCGGGGCCGCGTGGGCCGTCCGGCCCAGCCGGGAGCACCGGTCCGCGCCGCCGGTTGGCGAGGGATCCCCCTCGGATGGGCCGTTCGCCGCCTTCGCGACGTACGTCCGGGGCCGGTCGCACGCGATGGTCGTGATCAGCTGTGGGCCGGAGAACCCGGCCGGCACGACGACCGGACGGAAGGTGCACCGATGTCGGCTCCCCGACGCGACGACCCCACGCGGCCCCAGCGCCGCTCTGCGGCCCCGCGGCAGTCACTGGTCGCAGGACTGACCGCGCTCACCGCCGTCGGGGTGTTCGGGGCGGCCATGGCCGGTGCGCCGGCCGGGAAGGCCACCGACTCCACCGAGGAGTGGGCCGCCTGGGCCGCGGGACAGCGGAACGAGGCGCGGCAGCCGGACGACGCGGAGATCCTGGCATCGCGCGACGCCGCCCCGGAGTCCGCGCCGGAGTCCGCCCCGTCCCCGTCGGCCGCGGCCGGGCCGAAGCTGCCGTCGCTCGACGGCGTCGGCGTGGACGAGCCGGAGGTCGTGGCCCCCGAGGCGCTGCTGCCGGCGGTGCCCCCGGCGCCGTCCGTGCTCGGTCCGATCGTGGCGGCCGCACCGGTGCCCGCGGCCCCCGTCGCGCTGCCCGCACCCGTGGCGGCGGCCCCGGTCTCGCTGCCGGTGCCCGCCGCCCCCGTGCGGAAGGTCGTGACCCCGGTGGCCGAGTCGGCCGGAGAGGCCACCGACACCGTCGGCAGGTCCGTCGCGACGACGCTCGAACGGCCCGTGGAGACCGTGGACTCCGCCGCCGCGCCCGTCACGTCCCTGGTCGCGGGTGACCGGCCGTCCGACACCTCCGGTTCCGCGACCGCCGAAGGCGCCGCCGACCTGCCGACCCGCGCCGACCGGCAGGAGGAGGTCGCCGAGGCCCTCACGGCGCTGGGCGTGCTGGCCCCGGCCGAGGCCCCGGCGTCGAGCGGCCCCGCGCAGCAGACGGAGGAGCTCGTGGCCGAGGGCACGCAGCAGTCCGGACCGGCGCAGACCGCCCCCGAGCAGACCGCCCCCGAGCAGACGGCCCCCGAGCAGACGGCGCCCGCGCAGACCGCCCCGGCGCAGACCGCCCCCGAGGAGACCGCGCCGGCGCCGACCGCACCGGCGGTGCAGGAGGCGCTCGCCGCCGAGGGCACGCCGCAGTCCGCTCCAGTGGCCGCCGCTCCCGAGGGGGTCTCCGAGCGGGAGGCGCTCTCGCTCGCCGACCAGTGGATCGCGCGGATGACGACCGGCGCGACCGAGCGCGGGCGGCTGCCCGAGCTGCTCGCGCAGGCGCCGTCCCGCGGGGCGGCAGTCGCCGGGCAGCCCGAGCGCCGGCTCGGCGCGGACGACACGTCCGCCCGGACCGCCACCGGCTCCGCCGCGGGCGACGCGGCGCCGAGCCGGACCGTCCCGGAGGAGACCACCCCGGACACGACCGGCCGGGACGGGTCCGACCTCCCGCGTGCCGAGGAGGCGTCGGACGGCGCGATCGAGCAGCGGGCGGCCGAGTTCATGGCGGCCCAGCAGCAGGCGGCCCAGCAGCAGGCGGCCGAGCGGCAGGCCGCGGAGCAGCAGGCCGCGGAGCGGAAGGCGGCCGAGCGGAAGGCGGCCGAGCGGAAGGCGGCCGAGCAGAAGGCCGCCGAGCGCAGGGCAGCCGAGCAGGAAGCCGCCGAGCAGGAGGCCGCCGAGCGCCGGGCCGAGCAGAAGGCGGCGGAGCGCGAGGCGGCCGAGCAGCGGGCGACCGAACGCCGGGCGGCCGCGGAGCGTGCCGAGCGGCAGCAGGCCGAGGAGGAGCAGAAGGCCTCGGAGCAGTGCTCGACCGACGCGTCGTCGCTGTCGGTCTCGGTGAAGCAGAACGACGAGGGCCAGGTGACGGCCGTGCGCATCTCCGGCTTCGACGAGCACTGCTCGGGCCGGACCGCCCACGTCACCGTGAACACCGAGGACGGGGGCACGTCCGCGACGAAGACGATCAGTGGTTCCTCGGTGACCGTCTCCCTGGACGAGCCGGTCGACCCCTCGTCGGTGAGGTCGACCGAGGTGTCGGTCGGCTGAGGACGGAGGCCGGACTGTGCAGGACCGGACGTCGCAGGACCCGGCGACGGGTGACGCCACCGACGAGTGGGTCCCCGTCGACTGGACGGTGACCTGGGACGCGGGGCGCCCGGAGAGGTCCACGGAGGATGCCGGGCAGCCCCACCGTCCGGCTCCGGGGACCGGTCCGGAGCCGGAGCCGCCGGTCCGGTCGTCCCCGGCTCCGACGCCGTCCGCAGGTCCGACGCCGTCCGCAGGTCCGACGCCGTCCCCGGCTCCCGCGCCGCTCCCGGCGCGGACGTCGTCGCCGCGCCCGGCGCCGGCTGCCGGACCCGCATCGCCCGCGGAGCCGCCGGCGTCGGTCCCGGTGTCACCGGCCCGCGACCGGGGAGGCGCTGCCGACACCGGGGCGCCGGTCCGGGACACGGCCGCGACGGCCGGGCCCACCGGGCCGTCGGGACCCGCGAGCGCGGCCGACCCCGAGACCCGCGCCCTGCGGGTGACCCCGCCGGCGGCACCCGCGACGTCCACCGGGCGGGTGGGACGGGCGACCGGGGAGACCACCGGTGCGCCGCCCGGCGTCGCCGGCACGACCGGCACCGGACCCACGCCGTCGCCCGGCGACCGGCCCGCGTCCGACGGCCCGGACACGTCCGACGGGAGGACCGGGACCACCGAGAAGACCGGGACGCCCGGGAGCACCGAGAGGTCCGGGACGACCGAGAAGACCGGGACGCCCGGGACCACCGAGAGGACCGGGACCACCGAGAGGACCGGGAGGACCGGGGAGACCGGGACCGCCGGGGAGGCCGCACCCCCGGCCACGACGGCGATCCCGGTGGTCACGGGCCGCCCCACCCCGGCCGCCGGGAAGGCCGCCCCACCGGTGGGCACCGGCTCCGCGACCGGTCCGGTGCCCCGTGGCGGAGCCGACCGACCGACACCGCCCCGCGGGCGGGGGCACCCCCCGTCCCGGCCACCCGCCTCGCCGCCGGGCGGACCTCCGCCCGGACCGGGCGCCGGGCGACCGCCCGCCGCGCCGCAGCACCCGGACGCTCCGCCCCGGCCGCGCCGGTCCGCACCGCCCGCCGGCCCGCGGCCCGCGCCGGTCCCGCTCCCGGCCGAGCGCGCCGGCGCGGTCCGGCCCGTCGCGCCGAACGCGCCCATCCGCTATGCCGGGGACCAACCGATGCACGGCTGGCGGCGCGGCGTCTACGCCGTCACCGCGGGCCGCTACAACCCCGGGCCGTCCCCGGCCCAGCTCGCCCGCCAGGAGCTCATCCAGCAGATCCGCCGACCGCTGGCCGGGGTCCGGCGGATCGCGGTCGCCTCGATCAAGGGCGGCGTCGGCAAGACGACCGTGTCGGCGTTGCTGGGGCTGGTCCTGGCGGAGAACCGCGGCGACCGGATCGTCGCCCTCGACGCCAACCCCGACGCGGGCACCCTGGCCGACCGGCTCACCGGCGACACGTCCGCGACGGTCCGCGAGCTGCTCGCGGGGGCCGCACACGCGTCGTCGGTCCACGATCTCGACCGCTTCAGCAGCCTGGCCGGACGCCTGCGGGTCATCGCCTCGGAGCAGGACCCGGCGGCGGGGGAGTCGTTCAGCCGGGAGGAGTACGAGGCGGTCTGCGGGCTGATCGGCCGGTTCGCCAACGTGCTCGTCACCGACTCGGGGACCGGCCTCGTGCACTCGGCGATGGAGGGGACGCTGACGCTGGCGGACGCGCTCGTCGTCGTCGGGACCCCGACCGTCGACGGGGCGACCCGGGCGTCGAGAACCCTGGACTGGCTGCACGGGCACGGGTTCTCCGCCCTCGCCGAGCAGGCCGTCGTCGTCCTGTCCCAGGACCGGTGGAGCCGGGAGATCGACCGGGACCTGGTCCGCAGGCACTTCGAGTCCCGTGTCCGCGCCGTCGTGGAGCTGCCGTTCGACCAGCACCTCGCGCACGGGGGCCGGATCGACCTGTCCCGGCTGGCGCCGGCCACCGTCGACGCGGTTCTCCTGCTCGCCGCCCGGATCACCGACGGTTTCGACGGCTGATCCGGCGGCCGACGGGGGAAACCCCCGTGTTCGGTGTGCGCACGGCGCGCGGAGGGATACCGGCCGCCCGGCGCGGCCATGATCGACGGTGGATCGGGCCCGTCCCGCCGGGGGCGGTGGACGCGTGCCCGAGGAGAGCGAGGTGGGACCGGTGACCGACGCCCGGGCCGAGTCCGTCGTGGCCCCCCTGGCCGCAACCCCGGTCGGGCCGCACGTCCTGATCGCCGACGGGACGGAGGCGTCCCGGGAGCGCGGGTTCCTGTCCAGCCTGGGCTCGTCGGGGCCGCCGGTCGCCATGCTGGTCGGGACCGCCTACCGCAGGCCGGGACTCGCGGCGGAGCTCCTCCGGCTGCTGCACGAGGTGGTGACCGGCCCCGCGGGCGCCGACGGCGAGCTGTGGCTCGCCGTCACCGACATCGCCGCCCTGGGTGCCAGGCTGCAGCAGGTCGCCGACGCCACCGGCGTCGCGCTCGTCGCCCCGTCGGGGGCCATGCGGTTCTCCGTCGGCTCCGGCATCCTCACCGGACCCACGGTCGGCGGGACCGGCTGGGTGCGCTTCGCACCGGGATCAGCACCGCAGGCACACGGCACGCGCTTCCCGCGCCCGGACTGGGAGGGGGCGCTGCCCGACGAGCCCGCGGCCGTCGGGGGAGCGGCCGTCGAGCCGGTCCCGGCCGGACTCGCGGTCCGCGGCCTGCCCGCCCCGGAGGCGGGCACGGAGAACGACGACGTGGCGCTGCGTGCCGTTCTCGACCGTCGCTTCGTGCAGCTGCTCGTCGGCGGCACCGGCCCCGTCCCGACGCCGGAGGCGATCGCCGGCGCCGCTCGGACGATCACCTCCGGGTGCCCCGTGCTGGTCGCGCCGCTCACCCCCGCAGCGCTCGTCGACGGGTTCCCGGCGGCCCTCGGCGAGGCGATCGGCGCGGACTTCGCCCTGGGCACCGGTGTCGCGCTGCGGACGGCGTCGGGGGTGGAGACCTTCGTGGTCGAACCCGGGCGGGA
This sequence comes from Pseudonocardia sp. ICBG162, assembly GCF_020496225.1. NCBI lineage: Bacteria > Bacillati > Actinomycetota > Actinomycetes > Pseudonocardiales > Pseudonocardiaceae > Pseudonocardia > Pseudonocardia sp. ICBG162. The sequence goes on along the minus strand of NZ_JAHLJD010000031.1, from coordinate 145,674 downwards.
GACCCGGATGCGTCCGTTCCCGACGGTGCTGCGCCAGCGCCCCGACGGGGGGCAGGACGTGTTGTCGGTGGGCCTCCCACCGGCCGGGTGGGACGCGCGGGGGTGCAGCTACGTCCGCGACGACGTCGTCGCCACCGTCGTCCCGTCGGGTCTGGTCCTCGGCGCCGGGGACGCCGGGCCGGTGCCGCCCGACCCGTACGACCCGGCGGTCTGGACCCTCCACCTCGGCCACGACGGCGAGCCCGTCGGGGCCGCACTCCTGGCCGCCGCCCGCTCGCTCGTCGACTCCCTCGACGACGAGCGCCGTGCCCGTCACCGGGTCCGGCTCCGCGGGGTCTGGGCCACTCCGGAGGACGCCGAGCGCGCCGTGTCGCTCGGGCTGCTGCCCCGGCCGGCCCCGGCGAGCTGGGACACCACCGTGCCGGACCTGCGGGTCGAGTCGGCGGTGCCCGCGGCGCCCGTCCCGGCCGTCGCGGAGCCGCCCACCCCCGGGGAGCATCCGGCCGTCGACCCCGCACCGGAGCCCGGGGGCCCCGCCGACGGCCCGACCGGCGGTGCGGTCCCGGCGCCGGACGCCGACGTCACCCCGCCGGGACCGGCTGCCGACGCCGGGCCGGTCGGCCCCGTCACCGGGGACCACGGCCCCGGGGACACGGACCCCGCGGCCACCACGGGGGCCACGGACGCGCGCCCACCGCTCGTCGTCGACGACCGGCCCAGCACGGGCAGGGAACGCGAACGGTTCGTCGCCGCCGCCGGGGACCTGTACACCGAGGCCCTCGCGACGGTCAACGCGGCGCTGGCCTCCTGGCCGTCGCTGCGCACCGGGGACACGTCCGGGGTGAAGACCGACCTGGCCGCGGTGTGCCTGCACCTCGGCGACGGCGAGCGTGGCGGCGGCCCGGTCAACGAGGGCGTCCGGTCCGGCGGCCGCGACCTGCCGGAGGGGCAGCTGGCCTGTCTGGTCTCCGGGCTGCGTCGCCTCCCGACGCACCGTCGACCGGTGCTGCGTCAGGGTCGGGCGCCGGAACCGCCCTCGGACCACATCGTGGTGGGCGGGACACTCGCCGAGCCGGGATTCCTCAGCGCGGCCGGCGAGCTCGACGTCACCGTCCCCGACGCCGGCTACGACGTCCTGATCTGGCCGATGACGGCCCGCCGCACGAGCGAGCTCGTCGCGGGCCGCCCCGTCGCGGAGGTCGTCTTCCCAGCCGGTACCCGGTTCCGGACGATCGGTGTGCGGGATGCGCCCGCGCCCGAGGACATCGACGGCGGGCCGGTGGCGCCGCGTCTCGCCCTGCTGGTCCGGGAGCTCGGCGCCGACGAGGGCGAGGGCTCCGGTGGGCTCGGCGAACGCGACCAGGCGGCACTGGCGAGGCTGGAACGGGCCCTGGAGCGGCGACGCCGGATGGTGCTGCGGACGGTGGAGGACCCGGACGTCGTCCGGCGCCTCACCGTCCCGCTCCTCACGGTCGACGCGGGCGCCACCGGCGACTCGGCCGCCGCGTCGTGAGACGGGCGAGGTCCCGCGCCGCCGGACGGGCCGTGGCGCTCGGTGCGGCCGCGCTCGTCACGCTGCTGACGGCCGCCCCACCGGCCCTCGCCGCCCCGGAGGTCCCGCCGGGGTGCCTGCCCCCGCCCACGGTGACCGAACCGACGCTGCCCTGGGCACAGCGCCAGCTCGCGCCGCAGCGGGTGTGGCCGGTGACCCGGGGTGCGGGGGTCGTCGTCGCCGTCGTCGACACCGGGGTCGACGCCCGGACCCCGCAGCTCGCGGGCGCGCACGTGCTCCCGGGTGCCGACGTGGTGTCGCCCGGCCCGGCGGACAGCGACTGCTACGGCCACGGGACCTTCGTCGGCGGCATCATCGCCGCGCAGCCGGTCGAGGGCAGCGGGTTCGCCGGGATCGCCCCCGACGCGACCCTGCTGCCGATCCGGGTCACGGTCCCGGACGCGGACGGCGACGCAGGCCGGGTGACCGCCGCGTCCCTGACCGCGGGCATCCGCCGCGCCGTGGACGAGGGCGCCCGCGTGATCAACGTGTCGGCCAGCACCAGCATCCCGGACGCCGGGCTCGCCGAGGCGGTGGCGCACGCCGCCGCCCGCGACGTCGTCGTGGTCGCCTCGGCCGCCAACGGGGCGCGCACGGGTGATCCCGTCACCTACCCGGCCTCCTACCCGACGGTGATCGCGGTCGGTGCCGTCGACGCCGAGGGCGGGCGCGCCGACTTCTCCCAGACCGGCCCGTACCTGTCGCTGGTCGGCCCGGGCAGCGACGTCGTCAGCATCGGCCCGGGCGGGCCGGGCCACTGGCAGGGCAGCGGCACCAGCTACGCGGCGCCGTTCGTGGCGGGCACCGCCGCCCTGGTCCGCGCCTACCGGCCCGACCTGCGGGCCGACCAGGTCAAGCACCGGCTGGAGGCGACCGCGACGCACCCCGCGGTCCCGCTCCCCGACCCGGCACTCGGCTGGGGCACCGTGAACCCGGTCGACGCCGTCACCGCGGTGCTGCCCGAGGAGGGGACGGGGCGGGAGGCCGCCGTCGTCGCCCCGCCGGTCCGTGCACCCGATCCGGTCGCCCCGTCGTGGGGGCCGCTGACGGCGGTGCTCAGCGTGCTCGCCGCCGCCGGCACGGCCGCGGTGGTCGTGCTGCTGGTCCGGCTGGGCCCGGCCGGGCACCGTCGCGGGTGGTCCCCGCCCCGGCGGGTCGAGATCCGCGGGCCCACCCCGGCCGAGGCGGTCGCGGGTGCTGCGACGGACGACGGCGGTGTGCCGGAGCGGCCCTCCGGCATCCGGGCCGGATGAACCGGTCCCGGCCCGTGCCGGAGCGGCGGTCAGTGGAGGGCGGCGTCCAGGTCCCGCGGCAGCGACCGGGCCGGGGCGGCCAGCCCGGTGAGCGCGGCGGGGGAGAGCAGCTCGTCGACCCGCGTGGCGTCGAGCAGCCCCCGGGCCACCGCGATGTCGCCGACCGGCCGTCCGGTGGCCAGCGACTCCTTCGCGATCTCCGCACTCGTGGCGTACCCCAACGCGGGGGACAGCGCCGTGACGATCCCGACCGACCCGCGCACGCCCTGCTCCAGGTGCTCACGGTTCGCGGTGATCCCGTCGACGCAGCGGTCCGCCAGCGTCCGCGCCGCGGCCTCCAGGTGCGAGGTCGACCGCATCAGCCCGTAGACGATGATCGGTTCGAAGGCGTTGAGCTGGAGCTGCCCGGCCTCGGCGGCCATGGTGACGGTCAGGTCGTTGCCGATGACCTCGAACGCCACCTGGTTGACCATCTCGGGGATGACCGGGTTGACCTTCCCCGGCATGATCGACGACCCGGCCTGGGCCGGCGGCAGGTTGATCTCGGCGAACCCGACCGACGGGCCCGACGAGGTCAGGCGCAGGTCGTTGCAGACCTTGGACAGCTTCACCGCGACCCGCTTCAGGACGCCGGAGACCTGCACGAACGCCCCGCAGTCCTGGGTCGCCTCGATGGGGTCGCCCGCCGGGACGACCTCCTCGCCGGTGATGTCGCGCAGGTGCGCGCAGGCCACCCGGGCGTAGTCGGGGTGGCCGTTGATGCCGGTCCCGATCGCCGTGCCGCCGAGGTTGCTCTCGCACAGCAGGGCGGCCGCCTCACGCAGCCGCGCACAGTCCTCGCGCAGCATCGTGGTGTAGGTGTGGAACTCCTGGCCCAGCGTCATCGGGACCGCGTCCTGGAGCTGGGTGCGCCCCATCTTGACGACGTCGTGGAACTCCTCGGACTTGCGCGCGAACGCCGCGGCGAGGTGTTCCAGACCGGCGACCAGCTCGTGCAGGTGGGTCAGGATGCAGAGCCGGATCGCCGTCGGATAGACGTCGTTGGTCGACTGGCCCAGGTTGACGTGCGTCAGCGGGTCCAGCTCGGCGTAGTCGCCCCGGGCGTGCCCGAGCAGCTCCAGGGCCCGGTTCGCGACGACCTCGTTGGCGTTCATGTTGGTCGAGGTCCCCGCCCCGCCCTGGATCGGGTCGATCGGGAACTGGTCGGCCAGCGCGCCCGCGCGCAGCTCCCGGCAGGCCGCGACGATCGCGTCGGCCCGGCGCCCGTCCAGCCGCCCGAGGTCCCGGTTGGCCAGGGCGGCCGCCTCCTTCACCGCGGCCAGGGCGTGCACCAGCCGGGGGAAACCACCGACCGTCTCGCCGGTCACGGCGAAGTTGGCGACCGCCCGTGCGGTGTGCACCCCCCAGTAGGCGTCCGCGGGCACCTCGACCGTGCCGAGGGAATCCCCCTCCGTACGCGTCATCGCGTTCATGGCTGCTCCCCACTCTTGACAACGGCTGCCAGACTACTCAATGTTGGATGCGAAGCGCAAAGCTCAGAGTGCAATATACTGCACGCAAACAGCAGCGAGGAGTCACAATGGCCGTGTCCCCGACGCCGTCGACGCCCCAGGAACCACCGCAGCCCCGTGCCGGCCGCGGCTCCGTGGCCGCGCGCGTGCACTGGCGGTTCTGGCGCTACCCGATCGGTGTCCAGTCGCTGATCGCGGTCGCCCTCGGAGCGGCGATCGGCTGGGCGTTCCCCGTCGTCGGCGAGGGGTTGAAGATCCTCGGTGACGCGTTCCTGAACGCGGTCCAGATGGTCGTCGTCCCCCTGGTGTTCCCGCTGATCGTGCTGGGCATCTCGCGGATGGAGTCGGTCAAGAAGGTCGGCCGCATCGCCGGCAAGTCGATCCTCTACTTCGAGATCGTCACCACCGTCATCCTGCTGCTCGCGGTCGGCCTGGCGAAGGCGTTCGACCTCGGCGTCGGCGCCCCGACCTCGGGTGGTGACGCGGCCGCGGTGGGCAACCTCCAGCAGGGCGTGGACTTCCACGAGCTGCTCCTGCACGCGATCCCCAAGAACGTGTTCCAGGCGTTCGCCGAGGGCAACCTGCTCGGCGTCATCGTGTTCGCGACCCTGGTGGGCATCGCGCTGGCCGCGCTCGGGGAGAAGGCACGGCCGGTCAACGACGTCCTCGACTCCTTCGCCGGGGCCATGTTCAAGGTCGTCGGCTACGTCATCGCGTTCGCGCCGCTGGGCGTGCTCGGGTTCATCGCCTACGACGTCGCGCACTACGGCTTCGGCAACCTGGTGAGCCTGCTCGGCTTCGTGGGTGTGGTCTACCTGGGGCTGATCCTCGTCCTCGGTGTCGTCTTCCCCGTCATCGCGGCGATCTACGGCGTCCGCTACGTCGCGATGCTGCGCTCGATCGGCGACCTGGCCGGGCTGGCGTTCGTCACCCGCAGCTCGGAGGCGGTGCTGGCGCCGCTGCTGGGCCGGCTCGAGAAGTTCGGGGTGAGCCGCTCGACCTCGTCGTTCGTGGTCCCGCTGGGCTACTCCTTCAACACCGACGGCTCGGTGCTCTACCAGGCCGTCGCCCTCGTGTTCATCGCGAACGCCTTCGGTCTCGACACCTCCTGGGGCAGCCTGCTGCTGATGGTGGGTGTGCTCGTCGTGCTGTCGAAGGGCATGGCCGGGGTCGCCTCCGCGTCGGTGGTCGTGCTGCTCGCCGCGAGCACGACGATCGGGCTGCCGCCCGAGGGCGTGGCGCTCCTGCTGGGCGTCGACTTCATCGTCGACATGGCCCGTACCGGGGTGAACGTCGTCGGCAACTCGCTGGCCGCCGCCGTCATCGACAAGTCGGAGATCCGGGGCGCCCGCCGCCGCGGTGAGCCGCTGCCCGCCGACCTCGACGCGGCCGCCGCGGCCGACGCCGACCCGGCCGACGGGTCCCCGGGAGCCGCTGCCGGCGGACCCGCACCGTCGGCACCGGCCGGGGCCGACGAAGGGCGCCCGTCGCCGGTCACGGCGGACCGTGCGGGGGCACCCGCCCCGGACGAGCGGGTCGACGCGACCCAGGGGTCGCAGCGCTGATGATCGCCCCGGAACGCGCCCCGCGCGCGACCGGGCCGGGGACCGCCCCGGCTCCGGTCGCGGCGCGGGGCCCGGCCGGGCCCGGCGCGCCGGACGTCCCGGTGATCGGGATCCTGGGCGGCATGGGCCCCGCGGCCACCGCGGACTTCTACACCAAGCTCGTGGACGCGACCCCCGCGTCGCGGGACCAGGAGCACCGTCGGGTCGTCATCTGGTCCGACCCGACGGTGCCCGACCGGACCGAGAGCCTGCAGGGGCGTGGCCCCGACCCGCTGCCCTGGCTGCGCGCGGGTGCGGAGAAGCTGCAGGAGGCAGGCGCGACGCACATCGCCATCCCCTGCAACACCGCCCACGCGTTCGTGCCGGCGCTGCTGCAGTACGTCGACGTCCCGGTCGTCCACATGATCGACGAGGTCGCCCGGTCCCTCGCCGGCGCGGCGCCACCCGTCCGGTGCGCGGGCCTGCTCGCGACCGACGGGACCGTCGGGACCGGGCTCTACCAGGACTGGCTGCACCGCAGGGGGGTCGAGGGGATCGTGCCCGACGCCCGCGACCAGCGGGCCGTGATGACGGCGATCCTGTCGATCAAGGCCGGTCGTCGCGGTGCGGCCGAGACCGCGGCCCTGGCCGCGGTCGCCGACCGGCTCGCCCGGGCCGGTGCGGAGGCGGTCGTGGCCGGGTGCACGGAGATCCCGCTGTGCCTGGCCACGACCGACGTCACGGTGCCGCTGCTGGACCCGGCACGGATCCTGGCCCGGGCGATGGTGGCGCTGACGGCACCGATTTAACGTGCCGTTGATATACTGTGTGCTGCATGCAGATCGTTCCCGTCCCGCGTCGCCTGCTCAGTGACGAGGTGTTCGCGCGGCTGCGCGACGCCATCGTCCACTTCGAGCTGGCGCCGGGGGAGAAGGTCCGCGACACCGAGCTCGCCGAGCGGTTCGGCCTGAGCCGGACCCCGGTGCGGGAGGCGCTCAACCGGTTGGCGGACACCGGGCTGGTCGAGGCCAAGCCCGGTGTCTACACCCGCATCACCCCGCTGGACCGGACCGACGCCGAGCGCGCGCTGGCGGTGCTGAGGTCGCTGGACACCCTGGCCGTCGGCACGGCGGTACCCCGGATGACCGCGGCCGACCTCGAGGAGATGCGTGCGGCCAACCGCGACTTCGAGCGCGCGGTGGACACCGACGACACCGACGCCGCCCTCGACGCCGACGACCGCTTCCACGGCGTGCCGCTGCGCGTCGCGGACAACCCGACGCTGACCCGGATCGTCGAGCAGCTGCACCCGCAGATCCACCGGATCCTCTACCGGAAGCTCTCCACGCTGCTGGGCGGCCGGAACACCATCGAGCACCACGACGCGTTCGTGGACCTCTGCGCCTCCGGCGACGGCGCGGCCGCCGCGGCCTCGTCGGGGCAGCACTGGGAGCGGCTCGGCGGCCACATCACGGAGCTGTTCGCGACCAACCAGCTCGGCTGACCCGGTGCCGGCGCGGTACCCGCCACGCCGGCACCGTGCCGGTCACCCGCCGTCGGTGCGGGGTGTCTGCACCAGGCGCACCGACCGCCTGCGGTCGACGAACTGACCCCGCCCGGGCGGCAGGGTGCGCGGCCGCACCGTCCCCAGGAAGCGCCCCTCCTCGCGCGGGCAGGACAGCAGCAGCGCGGGCGAACCCAGCTCCCACATCCGCCGGATCCCGGCGTTCATCATCGACCGCGACGCGCCACCGGTGCTGCGGGCGATCACCAGGTGCAGGCCGATGTCGGCGCCCTGGGCGAGCAGCGGCACCAGCGGCTCGAGCGCGCCGGCGCCCATCCCGCCCTCCATCAGCTCGAAGTCGTCGACCAGCACGTAGTAGCGCGGGCCGGTCCACCAGTCCCGGCGCGGCAGCCGGTCCGGGGTGATGTCCGGTCCGGGGACCCGGGCCCGCAGCGTCTCCCCGACCGTCCGCAGCGCCGTGGTCAGGGCGTCGACGCCGACCGAGTAGTCCTGCTGGTACTCCTGCCCCACCGCGTCGTAGAGCTCGCGGCGCACGTCGCCGAACACGATCCGGACGTCGTCGGGGGTGTGGTGGGCGGCGACGCTGCGCGCGATGTGGCGCAGCAGACCCGTCTTCCCGGTCTCGGTGTCGCCGTAGACCAGCAGGTGCGGGCTGGTGTCGAGGTCCCACCACTGCACGCCGAGCCGGGTCTCCTCGACGCCCAGCGCCATCCGCATCTCGGCGGTGGCGCTGACCGCCGTCGGTGCGGGCAGGTCCGCGGGCGCGAGCCGCCCGGGCAGCAGCCGTACCGGCGGGGCGACCGGTGCCCGGGGCGTGGTGAGGGCCTCGGCGAGCTCGACGGTCGCCTCGGACAGGTCGTCCGTGGCACCGGACCCGTCGATACGGGGCAGCGCGGCCAGGAAGTGCAGGCGGTCGCGGGTGAGACCGCGCCCCGGCCGTCCCTCCGGGACGGTCGCCGCCACCCGGCTCCCGACCTCGGAGTCGACCGGGTCACCCAGACGCAGCTCGAAGCGCGTGCCGAGGACGTCGCGCAGCCAGGGGCGCATCTCCGCCCACCGGTTGGAGGCGATGATCAGGTGGATGCCGAAGCCGAGCCCGCGCGCGGCCAGCTCCTGGAACCGCTCCTCCAGCTCGTCGTAGTCCTGACGGACCGTGTACCAGCCGTCGACGACGAGCATGACGTCGCCGTAGGGGTCCTCGTCGAGGAAGCGGCCAGCGCGCCGGGCCCGCCGGTAGGTCGCCATGGAGTCGATGTTGTGCTCGGCGAACAGGGCCTCCCGCCGGGCCAGCAGGTTGGTCACCTCCAGCACCGTGCGGGTGACCCGGTCCCGGTCGAGCCGGTTCGCGACCGAGCCCATGTGCGGCAGCCCGGACAGCGACGACAGCGTGCCGCCGAAGTCGAGGCAGTAGAACTGCACCTGCGCGGCGGAGTGGGTCAGCGCCAGCGACGAGATCACCGTGCGCAGCAGGGTGGACTTGCCGGTCTGCGGCCCACCGACGACGCCGACGTTGCCGCCGGCCCCGGACAGGTCGGCGGTCAGCAGCTCGCGCCGCTGCTGGGCCGGCAGGTCGATCAGCCCGACCGGGGCGCGCAGGGTGCCCGAGTCCAGGGCGCCGACGGCGCGCAGCCCCAGCTCCGGGTCGTCGACCAGCGGGGGGAGCAGCTGGTCCAGCGCGGCCGGGACGACGAGCGGCGGCAGCCACACCTGGTGGGCCCGTGGCCCGATCCCGTCAGCCGCCCCAGCAGCACGTCGATCATGGCGCGGGTCTCGGTGGGCTCCTCGGGCTCCGGTTCGTCGGCCTCCGGGAGGGCCGGCGGCGGGAGGTACTCGGTGCCGAAGGCCACCACCTGCTGCTCGACGTCGTCGCGGCGCCGGCGCCGCCGGGCCGGGCGGTAGGTCGCCGAGGAGTAGGCGCCCTTGAACCGCAGCAGGGTCTGGGTGTCCGGACGCAGGTAGCCGTTGCCGGGTGCGGAGGGCAGCTCGTAGGCGTCCGGGACACCGATGATGCTGCGGCTGTCCCCGGCGGAGAAGGTGCGCAGGCCGATCCGGTAGGACAGGTGCGTCTCGACCTTGGAGATCCTTCCCTCGTCGAGGCGCTGGCTGGCCAGCAGCAGGTGCACCCCGAGGCTGCGGCCCAGCCGTCCGATCATGGCGAACACGTCGACGAACTCCGGCTTGGAGGACAGCATCTCGCTGAACTCGTCGACGACGACGAGCAGCGCGGGCATCGGCTCCAGCGGCGCCCCGGCGGCGCGGGCGGCCTCGTAGTCGCGACGCGAGGCGTACTCGAACCGGCGCAGGTGCTCCTGGCGGCGGTTCAGCTCACCGGTCAGCGCGTCCTGCATCCGGTCGACGAGCTCCAGCTCGTCCTCCAGGTTCGTGATCACCGCGGAGGTGTGGGGCAGCGCGTCGAACCCGAGGAACGCGGCACCGCCCTTGAAGTCGACGAGCACGAAGTTGAGGTCCTCGGAGGTGTGCGTCGTCGCCAGTGCGAGCACCAGCGTCCGCAGCAGCTCGGACTTGCCCGACCCGGTCGCGCCGATGCACATGCCGTGCGGGCCCATGCCGTCCTCGGCGGACTCCTTGAGGTCCAGCTCGAGCGGTGCCCCGGCGGCGGAGATGCCGATCGGCACCCGCAGCCGTCGCTTGGCGCCCGCCCGGCCGCTGCGGTAGCGGACCGGGTCGAAGGTCCGGACGTCGCCGAGCCCGAGCAGCGCGGCGAGGTCGTAGTCCGAGGCCAGCGGCTCCTCGGTCGTCCCGGTCGCGGTCCCGATCCGGAACCGGGCCACGGTGCGGGCCAGCGCCGCGGCCCCGGCCGGTCCCAGCCGGTCCGGGCGGCAGAGCGGCCGCGGCCGCGGGCGGCCCAGCCGGTCGAAGACCACGGTGCGGACCTCGTCCGGGTCGACCTCCAGGAACAGCGCGTCGGCGCGCTGGGTCCACGGCAGCGAGCCGCCGACGTCCAGGAGCACCGTGTTGCGGTAGCCCTCCAGCACGCAGCGGTGCTCCGGGTGCACGCCGACCCCGTCGAGGACCAGCACGACCAGCGGCTCGGTCGCGGTGACCGGGGACCCCGCCTCGAACCGCGGGCGGCCGGCGAACGCCGGACCGCCGAGCAGGTCCTCCGCCTCGGCCAGGCTGTCGGTCACGATCCGCCGCGCACCGGCGGCGTCGGGGGCGTCGGGGTCCTGGCCGTGCGGCAGCCACTTGCACCAGTCCCAGCGGTGCCGGTTCTCGTCGCTGCAGGCCACCGCGACCCGCAGGTCGGCGGGTCCGTGCGCGGTGACGAGCTGGGCCAGCATCGCGCGGGCCAGGCCGAGGACGGCCTCGTCGTCGCCGGTCATCTGGATCTGGGCGAACCCGCGGACGTAGACGGCGATCGGGGCGTTGGGGACGGTCGAGTAGGCGCGCAGGAAGCGGCGGAGCGCGTGCGCCGACAGCGGTTCCAGGTCCTCCACGGGCTTGGTCTCCGGCGGCTTGAGCGCCAGCGACGAGCGCCGGGTCCCCAGCCCGATCCGGATCTCGCCGAAGTCGTCGTGCGAGGGACGGCGCTCCCACAGCCGGTAGCCCAGCGCGATCGACCACAGCGAGCGCGGATCGGGGTGCAGCCACTTCGCGGCCGTCTGCTGGGCGGCCAGCGAGCGGCGGACCCGGCCACGCAGCTGGGTCAGGTAGCGGACGTAGTCGCGGCGCAGCCCGTGCAGCTTCTGCTTGTGGTTGACGGAGTTGCGCAGCAACCCGACCAGCATCATGCCCATGGCGGAGAGCACCATCAGGCCGCCGCCGACGTAGATCAGTGGACCGCCGCCGGGGCGGACGAACATCATCACCATGGCCAGCGAGCCGAGACCCATCGGCGCGTACATGAGCGCCGAGCTCATGCCCCCGCCCGACTCCTCGGGAACCGCGGGCGGCTCCTGGATCTCGACGGTCTCGTCGGGCACGGGGGGCTTCTGACGGCGCGCCCGTCGGGCGAACAGTTCGGTGCTCACGCGCTTCCCCTTCGTGGGTGATCTCCCCTGGAAAGCCCGGGCGGGGCCGCGGCGCCGCACGTGTGCGTGGGGGCGGACCTAGCGTTCCGGGCGGTTCGCGGTGGTCGACACCCTGGCAGGAGAGGACCCGAGGAACCGTGACGCAAGAGCAGATCCAGCATCGCACACGCAGCTCGGCCCGGCTACGTTTCGTCCTCGGTGAGAAGTCCGCGGACATCACGGTGCCGGCCGAGGTCCCGCTCGCCGACCTGCTGCCCGCGGTGCTGCCGCACTTCGGTGGCGAGGCGATCGAGCAGGGCGCCGAGCACGAGGGCTGGGTCCTGCAACGGCTGGGTGACCCGCCGTTCGACGAGGAACGCACGACCGGCGAGCTGGGCCTGCGCGACGGGGAGGTGGTGCACGTCCGGCCACGGGCCGACGGGCTGGCCCCCATCGACTACGACGACGTCGTGGACGGCGTGGGCGAGCAGGTCCGCACCCATCCCTGGTCGTGGAACGACAGCCGGACCCGGGCGATGCTCAGACTCCTGGCGGCACTCGCCCTGCTGACCGGGGTCCCGCTGGTCCTGCAGGTCACCGTCCCGGCGCTGGCGCTCGCGCTGGCCGGGGCCATCGCGGTGGTACTGCTGGGAGCGGCGGGGCTGGTCGCGCGCAGTGGCGTCGGGACGGTGCCCGCGGCCGGGCTGGCGGGCGTCGCCGTCTGCTACGCCGCCACCGCCGGTGTGCTGCTGATCCGCCTCATCGAGCCGGGCGCGCCGGTGATGACCGTGGTCGCCTGCGCGGCCGCGCTGGGCCTGATGGCGCTCGCCATCGGGACGGCGCTCGTCGCGGACGGCGCGCTGCTGTTCGTCGGGGCCGCGACGGCGGGCCTGGTCACGGCCGCGGCGGGCCTGGCCGGGGCGCTGGGCGGGGTGTCCGCGCCCAAGGCCGCGGCGATCGCGGTGGTGCTGTCGCTGGTGGCCGGGGTGTTCGTCCCCTCCACCGCCTTCCGGCTGTCCGGCCTGCAGCTGCCGCTGCTGCCCGGGGAGCCCGAGCAGCTCTCCGACGACGTCGAGCCGGTGCCCTACGCGCTCGTCGTCGAGCGGGGGACCGCGACGGTCGGGTACACCGCGGCCCTGCACGTCGGGCTGGGGGCGGCGCAGCTCGTGCTGCTGCCCCTGGTGCTCGTCGAGGCCACCGTCTGGGCGGTGGTGTTCGTGCTCGTCGTCGCGGCGCTGATGGCGCTGCGCGCACGGCACCTGGACTCCGTGGTGGCCCGGTGGGCGGTGCTCGCACCGGTGGTCACCGCGCTGGTGGTGTGCGCGGTCGGGGTCGCCCCGGTCCTGTCGCCGACCGCGCGGGTGCTGGGGCTGTGGCTGCCGGTGCTCGCCGCGGGCGCCCTGCTCGCCGTGGCGGCCGAGCGGCTGCCCGGCCACCGTCTGCGGCCGTACTGGGGGCGGGCCGTCGAGATCGTCGAGTCGCTGACGGCGGTCGCGGTGCTCCCGCTGCTGCTGCAGGTGCTGGGCGTGTTCGCCTGGATGCGCGGACTGGCGGGCTGAGCAGGTGCAGTCGCGTCGGGACCAGGTCCAGGCCTACTTCTACGTCGTCGGGCGGATGACCTCCGCGGTCACCCACGGACGGCCGGACGTCGTCCGCCCGCCGGGGCGGCGGCTCAGCACCGGGTTCGCCATCGGGGTGCTGGTCGCCGCGGTCCTCTGCGCCGGGTTCGGCGTGTACGGGCTGTTCAAGCCGGGTGGGAACACCTCGTGGCGGACGGCGGGCGCGATCGTCACGGAGAAGACCTCCGGGGCCCGGTTCGTCTACCTGAACGGGACGCTGCACCCGGTGCTCAATCTGGCCTCGGCACGGCTGGCGACCGGGTCGACCGCGGCACCGACGTCGGTGTCGGCGGCGTCGCTGGCCGGGACCCCGGTGGGGGCGCCGATCGGCATCCCCGACGCGCCGGACTCGGTGCCCGCCGCGGCGTCGCTGAACCGGTCCCCGTGGACGGTGTGCGCGAGCCCGCCGGCCGCGGGCACGGTCGGACCGCCGACGCTGTCGCTGCTGCTCGGCGCCCCGGCCGGTCCCGAGCCGGCGGACGACGAGGGGCTGCTCGTCGCCACCCCCGACGGCCAGGAGAGCCTGGTCTGGCAGGGCCGGCGCTACCGGCTCGGCGGGGCGGGCGTCGCCGCCGCCCTCGGCTACGACGACGTCGCCCCGGCACCCGTGCAGCCCGGCTGGCTGGCCGCGGTCCCGGCCGGACCGGACCTGGGCGTCCCGGCGATGGGCACCCCCGGTGCGCCGGGGCCCACCATCGCCGGGAGGCCCAGCCGGGTCGGGCAGGTGTACCAGGTCGACAACCCCGCGCTCGCCTCCGACGACCTCTACCTCGTCCGTGCCGACGGCGTCGCCCCGCTCAGCCGCACGATGGCCGCGCTGGCGATGTCGGGTGGCGGCAGCACGGTCCGCGTGGGGCCCGCCGACATCGCGGCGGTGCCGCGGTCGGCCGGCCCGGAGCTGGGCCGTGACCTGCCCCCGGTGCCGCCGCGGCTGGTGGTGACCCATCAGGAGGACATCCCCTGCGTCCGGGTCGACGTCGCCGATCCCGACGCCCCGGTGCGGATCGGGACGCTGCCGGCGGCGGCCGTCGCGGCGGCCACCGTCCCGGCCGGGACGCACACCCCGGGGCTGCAGGCCGACCGGATCGGCATCCCGGCCGCGTCCGGGGTGCTCGCCCGGGTGGCGGCCGCGCCGGGAGCCGCGCCCGGAGCGGCGTTCCTCGTCACCGACATCGGGGTGCGGTTCCCGGTCGCCGACGACGAGGCGTTGACCGCGCTCGGCATGCAGGGCGGCAGCGCCGTCGCGGTGCCCGAGCAGCTGCTGGAGCTGCTGCCGACCGGCCCGGTGCTCGACCGGGAGCCGGCGTTGCAGACCCGGTCACCGCAGTCGTGACCGCTCGCATGCGACTTGGCGGGGGAAATCCCCACCGATCCGGCGAACGGACGTAAGCCGTTACGTCTCCGGCGATCGGGACCGATTCACTTCAGGCGTCGGGAACCCGATCGACGGAACGCACCAGGAGGCTCGGCCGGACTGGGCCGGGCCCCGACCCGGAGGACGAACATGGCGCTGACCAAGGCGGACATGCCGCGGATCGAATCGACCGCGGCGCAGCACGACGAGACCGGCAACGGCGTACAGCAGCTCATCCGCACCGCCGCGTCCGAGGTCGAGGGTCAGTTCGACCCGACGTCGAGCGAGCTGGCGAAGGCGACCCACGCGGCCTGGCTCGACCTGCAGGAGTTCGGCAAGAAGGCGCAGGCGGACCTGCAGCACATGGGTGAGGCCATGCGCCGGGCCGCCACCGAGAACATGCAGACCGACGTCGAGAGCGCCGGCGGCGTTCCGCAGGCCAACTGAGCCCGACCCCTCTGACCAGGTAAGGAGTCCCTCACATGGACACCATGTTCTACCAGTACGAGCAGATCGAGGAAGCGCTCGCGGCGATGAAGCGCTCGGCGCAGACGCTGCAGGACGAGACCTCGCAGCTGCGCAGCGCGGTGCAGCAGCTGTTCGGCGCGGACTTCGTCGGTGCCTCGGCGGACCAGTACAACTCCACCGCCAACGAGCTGCAGCAGCAGCTGCAGGCCAAGAACCAGTACATCGACGACCTGCACCGTCAGGTCATGGACTCGATGGAGCGCATGCGCGCGTCCGACCGCGCGGGCGTCAACGCGTTCTGATGCCCCGGCCGGTGTCACCCCGACGGGGTGACACCGGCCTTCGGCCGTTGCGGAGAACGGAGCAGGGATGGGCGAGCACACGAAGGTCGACCGGGCCGCCATCGACGAGGCGGCGGGCAAGCTCGGCAAGCTGATGGACGACATCAAGGCGTTCACCGATCTCGACCCGCACTGGCCGGACGCGGGCAAGTTCTCCGTGGCCCAGTACGTCGAGCGGCGGGTCGACGACCGGCGCAACGCGGTCATCGACCACGCGAAGCGGATGAAGACGATCCTCGAGGCGATGGAGCCCTCGCTCAAGGACGTGTCGAAGATGCTGGTGGACGTCGACTCCGACAGCGCGGCGGCCGTCGGTGCGCGCATCGACGAGATGCGTGCCGACGCCGACGACGAGATCGTCGACCGCGCCAACGAGATCGAGCACCAGCAGCACAACTTCACCACCGACGACGAGTCGGAGGAGAGCAACACCTCCGACGGCGACGGGTACGACGACACCCAGGGCCAGATCATCACCGGTGTGCCCAAGGGCGAGGAGGGCGTGGGCAGCGTCCCGCAGGACGAGGTGCTCAACGCCCCCAGCCAGACCGAGGACACCGACCAGGACACCACCGACGAGGAGTTCCTGGACGAGTTCGAGGACGACCGGCCCGACTCCTGAGTCCGGTCGCCGCCCGCGCCGGCTCCACCCTTCCCGAGAGGACACCCAGGACCATGGCCGATCAGACCCGCGTCGACGTCGGCGCCGTCACCGCATCCGCCGACGCCGTCGGTGCCCTGCTGCCCCCGAGCTCCGGCTCCCGGGACCGGCTCGGCGCGGACTGGTCGCCCTCGGGGCCGTTCGCGGCGGCGCAGCAGCTCGACGGGGTGTCCGACGCGCGCGCCCAGGAGCTGCTGAGCTACGTCACCGCACTCCGCACCGAGCTCGGGGAGTTCGGTGGTTCCCTCGCCGCCACCGCCCGCAACCTGGTCGACACCGACGTCGTCTCCGGCACGCGGGTGACCGACCTGCCCGGTGACGAGGTCGTCGATGCCTGACGCCGACGACCCGGACGCGTTCGGCCTCGCCGGACAGGACACCGCGCCCCCTCCGGCGTTCAACGCCTCGGACTTCAAGACCTGGACGACGTTGCAGTTCCAGGTCGAGGGCATCGCGCCCCAGGAGGGTCAGTCCGCCGCGCCGGCGGCGTGGAAGAAGCTCGGCGACCAGTTCCAGACCGCCACCGAGCGCCTCCAGTCGATCAACG
This sequence comes from Pseudonocardia sp. ICBG162, assembly GCF_020496225.1. Lineage (NCBI taxonomy): Bacteria > Bacillati > Actinomycetota > Actinomycetes > Pseudonocardiales > Pseudonocardiaceae > Pseudonocardia > Pseudonocardia sp. ICBG162. The sequence goes on along the minus strand of NZ_JAHLJD010000031.1, from coordinate 129,328 downwards.
ACGACGTCGCCAAGCTGGTCAAGCAGGTTGACGAGGCGCTGGAGGGACAGGCCGGGACGGCCTTCCAGGACTACGCCGACGGCGTGCTGAAGGAGAGCAAGGCCTTCGCCGCGGTCCTGGCGGACAAGAAGTACGCCGACACCGTCCGCGGCGTCGGCACCGACATCTCCACCTTCCGGGACAAGTGGTGGGAGACGGTCGAGCAGAGCTGGGAGGACCGTCGCGCGGCCCAGGACAAGGTGCGCGCGAAGGCGGTCTCGGCCGTGACGCTCGCGGCGGCGGCGGGGGACTCGTCCCTGATCGCCGACGTCGTGCAGACCTACAAGAACGTGGTGCGCCGGATCGAGAACGAGTACGAGGACGAGCTCGTCACGGCACTCCAGAAGCTGCTCGGCGGGCTGGCGGACGACTACTCGACGGCGGCCGGGGACATGGCTGCGCTGGAGATCGTGCGCGGCGAGAAGGCGCGCGGGTCGAAGGAGGCCGTCGCCAAGCTCGACAAGAAGGGTGACGACGACTCCGACGACGACTCCGACGGCTCCGGGTCCGACGACGACGATGACGACTCCGAGGGCTCCGGGTCCGGGGACGACGATGACGACACCGACTCGGACTCGGACTCCGACTCCGACGGGGCCCCGCCCACCGTCGAGGAGCTGGAGCAGCAGATCGAGGACCTCGAGGAACGCGTCGAGGAGCTGGAGACCGGTGGGACCGGCGGCGGCGACGGTGCCGGTGACGGCATCGGTGGTGCCGGTGACGGCCTCGGCGACGACGAGGGCTCGGGTTCCGGCTCGGATGAGGGTTCGGGTTCCGGCGGCAGCGGTGGCGCCCACGGTGGGGGCAACGCCGGTGGCGGCGCCCGCGACAAGGCGCTGGACGACGCCCGGAACGCGGCCGGCCAGGCCATCGACGACCTGGCGGGCGGTGGCGGTACCGGCGGCGGCACCGGCGGTGGCGACCCCGGCTCCGGCTCCGGCTCCGGCGAGACCGGGGGCTCGGGCGGGGGCGTCCCGGCCCCCGAGATCCCCGACCTGTCGACGGGCGGCGAGGACACCGGTGGCTCCGGGGGGTCGACCGCGGACCCGCAGCGGCAGGCGGCGCTCGACCAGGCGAAGAAGGCCGCCGGCGACGCCATCGACGGCCTCCGCGGCGAGACGTCCGACCCCACACGCGACAAGGCGCTCGAGGACGCCAGGAACGCCGCGAACCAGGCGATCGACGATCTGTCGGGCAGCGGCTCCGGCGGCTCCGGCGACGGCTCGACGGGCGCGGGCGGAGGTCTGACCGGCTCGCCGGGCGGCGGCTCGCCGGGGTCGGGCTCGGGCTCGGGCGGCGGTGCGAAGTCGCCGGGGTCGGGTGGCGGCAGCGGACCCGGCTCCGAGGGCGCCAAGCGCGACCAGGCGCTGGAGGACGCGAAGAAGGCCGCGAACGAGGCCATCGAGGACCTCCAGGACCCGGTCTCCGAGGGCGGCTCCGGGGACGGCAGCGGCTCCGGCGGGGGCCCGGGCTCCGGGGACGAGAGCGGCGACCCGGCGCACGACCAGGCGATGCGGGACGCGAAGGAGGCCGCCGACAAGGCGATCGACGAGCTGCGTACCGACGACCCGGTCCGCAACGACGCCCTCGACCAGGCCAAGGAGGCCGCGAACCAGGCGATCGAGGACCTCGCCGCCGAGGGGGCCGACACGGACGGCACGGCACTGCGGCCCGACGACCGCGGTCTGCTCGACCAGGCGCACGGGGCGGCCAACAAGGCACTCGCCGAGCTGGGCCCGGACGCCACGCCCGAGCAGGCGAGGGCGGCCGTCGAGAAGGCCATCGACGACCTCGGAAACCCCACCGGCGACCCGCACCGCCAGGCGGTACTCGACGAGCTGAAGAAGACCGCGACCGATGCCCTGGGCGACGAGCCGCCCGGTCGCGTCTCGGACGCGATGGACAAGGCCTTCGAGGAGCTCGGCCAGGACGCGGCGGACAAGACCGGCCTCGGGGACGACCCGGGGGCCCGGACCGCGACCGAGGGCGACGGCACCGGCGGTGGGTCGTCGGCGTCCCCGCCGGACCTGCCGTCGGCCGAGGAGCTGATGGGTGAGTCCGGTGGCGCGGGCGGCGGCGCGGACGACGGTGCCGGTGGTGCCGGGGGCGGCCCGGAGGACGGCGCGGGTGGCGGCGGCCCGGTGTCGCCGCCGGACCTGCCGTCGGCCGAGGAGCTGATGGGCGAGTCCGGTGGCGCGGGCGGCGGCGCCGACGACGATGCCGGTGGCGCCGGCGGCGGCCTCGGCGGTGGTGCCGGTGGCGGCCCGGGTGCGCTCGACCCGAGCCTGGCCCGGTTCGACACCGACGTCGCCGCCGAACGCGGCTTCGGTGTGCCGCCCGGCGGCGTCCCGAACGGGCAGGTGCTCCCCGCGGCCAACGCCGCGGCCGGCGGACCGATGGGCGGCGGTATGCCGATGGGTGGCATGCCGATGGGCGGTGCGGGGATGTCCCCGCAGGGCATGGGACAGGAGCGTGAGCGCGAGCCGCACACCTGGCTGCAGGCCGAGGGCGGGATCTGGGACGAGGACACCGACCATCTCGCCCCCGGTGTGATCGGACGGACCTGACCGTGACCACCCCCGTGCCCCCGGTGGACACCGGGTTCGACGCGATCGTCGCGCAGCTGCTCGCGGCCGACCCCGACGTGCTGTACCGGCGGGCGGACGCCGTCGACGCCGTCGTCGTCGAGCTGGAGACGGCCCGCGACGGGCTGCGCCGCGAGACCCGCCGCGTCCAGGAGGCGATGCTCGGCGCGACCGCGGACGGGTTCGCCGCCGAGTCCGCGTCGAAGGTGGCCGCACTGGAACGGTCGCTGGAGGCCGTCCGGACCTGGCCGCTCGCCCTGCGCGGCGCCGGCGACGAGCTCGGGCGCGCCCGCAGCGCGGCGATGTCGCTGCGCGAGCAGCGCGCCGCCTGGGCCGGTCACCCGCAGGCCGCCGAGGTCGAGGAGACGTTCGCCGCGGCGGCGCGCGCGGAGCTGGCCCGGGTGGAGACGGCCTTCGCCTCGTCGGGCGGTGCGCAGCAGCCGATCGCGGCGGTACCGGGGTCGTCGCCGGCCGGTGGGCCGACGGTGACCGCGGTGTCGACCACCGCGCCGCCGCAGCCGGAGGTGGTCACCGCGGTGCGGCCGGGGTCGGCGGGCCCGACGGCCGGGATCCCGGGGCTGACCGCACCCGGCCCAGAGGCGGCGGGCATCCGCGCGGCCGCGCTCCCGGAGGCACCCGCCCCGGTGACGGACGGGTCGCCCACGGCGCCGGGGGACGCGGCGTTCGCCCCGACGGCGTTCGCGCTCGGTGGCCAGACCCTCGGTGCCCCCGCGGCCGCCCCCTCCGGGACGCTGCAGTCCGCGCCGGTGACCCCCGCGCCGTCGACTGCCGCGCGAGCCACGGCCGTGGCCCCGTCGGGGGTGCTGGGGCGCCCGTCGGACAGCAGCCGGACCGGCACACCGGCGACGGTCACCGCGCCGGTCGGCACCCGGGCCGCCCTCTCCCCGGAGTCGCCCGGGGCCGACCCGGACCGGTCCGCCGATGGCGGTGGAACGCTCCCCGGGGGGCTGGTCGGGATGGCGGCGGGCGGCGTGCTCGGACGCGGTACGACCGAGGGCAGGACCCCGGCCGGGACCGGGCCGTCCCCCGCCACGGAGCGGACGGACGCGACCCGTCGCGGGGCAGGGCGCACCACCGGTCCGGACGCGGTCGGGGCGGTGTCGCTGCCGGAGGTCGAGGCGCTGCAGGCCACCACCTCCGGTGGCGGCCCGTCCACGCCGTCCGACCGGGTCCGCGCGGGTGCGGGCCCGCTGCCGTCGTCGGTGGGCCTGCCGTCCTCGCCGCCCGTGTCGTCGGGCGGACCGGCGGTGCGGGTGCCGACGCTGCCGGTCACCGGTGACGCGGCGGCGATCGCGACGCTGCCGGTCACGACACCCACCCCGGACCCCCGCAGCGCCGGACGCCTCCCGCTGTCCCCGGGCGCCGGGGAGGCGGGGATGCCCGGCGGGGCGCCGATGGGCGGGCCGTTCATGCCGATGGGGGCCGGGATGGCCGCCGGGATGAACCAGAACGACGACCGCGCCCGCGAGACCTCGCTGACCGCTGATCCCAGCAACTGGCAGGACGACGGGGTGCCGGGAGTGCTGGGCCGCAGCTGAGGCCCGGCCTCCACCCCGCCCGACCACACGAGGAGGAGACACCCATGAGCGACGCCACGGACCACGAGGGGTACTACGCCCGGCGGCTCGACGAGGCCTTCGAGCAGGTCGAGCAGGAACGCGCCCGGGTCGGGGAGGTCAGCCGGGTCTGGAAGGAGGAGCAGACGACGGTCGTCGCGAAGGACCGCTCGTTCACCATGACCTTCGACGGCCGTGGCGATCTCGCCGACCTCAGCTTCCACGGCACCCGGTACCGCTCGCTGGCGCCCACCGAGCTCGCGCACCTGATCGTCGGGACGCTGCAGGCGGGTCGGCTGCAGGCACTGGAGCGCACCGCCGCGATCGTGCAGGAGGGCGGTGGCGCGGAGGGGCTGGACCTGGTGGGACTGGCCACCGGGAAGGTCGACCCCTCCGAGATGATCGAGTCGCTGATGGGCTCGATGTTCGCCGAGATGGGCGTCGAGGACCCGACCCGGGGTGAGCGTCGTGGCCGATGAGACCTACGTCGACCTCCCCGGCGTCCGGCGCAACGCCGAGGGGGTGCGCCGCATCCGGAGCGACCTGGCAGGGCCGTTGGAGCGTCTGAACGCGCTCAGCGCGGAGTACGAGGGCTGCTGGGGCACCGACGACATCGGCAAGGCCTTCGGGGAGAAGTACTCCCCGGACTCGACCGAGGCCCGCGCCGGTGTCGGCGAGACGACCGAGGGGCTCGACATCTACGCCGACAACCTCGAGATCTCGGCGGACAACCTGTCGCGGCTCGACGAGGACAACGCCTCCCACGTCCCTCCCGCGTAGCGCACGCCGTCCGTCCCCGCACGACACCAACCCGATCCGGCCGCACCGCCGGGTCCGACCCTCACACGATCGGTGGAACGAGGAAGGAGGGAACCCTGCGATGCCAGGTGGGTCGACCGAGCTGCCCGACTCCCTCCAGAAGTTCTTCAAGGTCACCCTCGGGATGGAGTGGCCGGAGGGCAACGAGGGCAACCTGCGGGCGCTGAGCGGCGCCTGGGCCGACCTCGCCGCGGCACTGGAGCAGGCCGCGCTCGACGCGCGGCGGTCCGGGGCCGACCTCGACGACGTCCTGCGCGGCGACACCGGGGCCGCGAACGCGAAGCTCCTCGGTGAGGACTACGCCGCCAGTCTCACCGAGATGGCCCAGGGTGCCGACGAGTTCCGCAAGGCGACGAAGAACGCCGCGGCGGACATCCAAAAGGGCAAGATCATGTTGATCGTGATGGCCGCGATGACCCTCGCGGCCGTCATCGAGCTGATCGCGTCGTTGTTCGGGGCGATCTTCGTCCCGGCCGTCCTCGCCGCCGCCCGGGTCGGCCTGTGGGCGCTGCTGCGGCAGATGGTCAAGCAGATGGTCCAGGCGGTCGCGCGGCTCGGGCTGAACAAGGCGACCGCCCAGACGCTGCTGCGTGGCATCTCGAAAGCCCTCGCGGAGGCGACCAAGCGGGCGGCGCTCTACGGTGCGGCCGGCGCCGGGATCATGGGCGGCCTCGACGGTCTCATCCAGGTCGGACAGAACGAGGCGGGTGACCGCGAGGGCTACGACCTCGACTCCATCGGGCACAGCGCGATCGGTGGTGCGATCGGCGGCGCCGGTGCGGGGCTCGCGCGCGCGGCGGCCGGGGGTGTGCGCAGCTGGAGCAACAGCGCGATGCGCAACCTCAACCGGGCCCGTCCGCCCGGAGCCCCTCCCCAGCAGCTCGCCCGCCACGTCCGCGCGTTCGGCATCCTGGGCTACGCCGGTGCGCAGATCATGACCGCGCCGGCGTCCGGCGCGGTCATCAACGCGGTGTTCGGCGAGGACTCCAACCCGTTCTTCGGTGCGATCGGCGCACTCGGCGGAATGCGCAGCCGCCCCGGCGGGGACTTCGGCCTCGCGGCGAGCAAATTCCCCGTCGTCAGCCGGACGTCCCTGCTGGACCACATGAAGAAGGAGGGGCTGGGCCCCTCGGCGACCCCACCGCCCTGGATGACCTCCGCCGGTCCCGACGACGTCCTCCGGATCCCCACGACGTCCGACGGGTCGGGGCCGCCCCCCGGTACGCGCCCGTCCGGCGAGGACCCGGCGACGACCCGGGGCGACGACGGGGACTCGTCGGCGCCGTCGCGGTCGTCGGGGCAGGGGGGACCGGAGAGCCGGTCGCCGCTGGTCATCCCGTCGTCGCCGACGGTGAGCTCGACGTCGACGTCGACGTCGTCGCCGACGCCGGAGTCCGTGCCGGCGGCGGTGACCGGCGGATCGTCGGGCACCCCGTCCGGCCCGACGTGGGGCTCGGCCGCCGGCGCCCGCCCGGAACCGGTGTCGGAGCCTCCGGCCTCCTCCGTCGCGCCCGTGTCGGGCGAGTCGACGACCGTGTCGATCCCGGACGGAACGCCGGTCCCGGGCAACGGCGGCATCAGCGGCGACACGGGTGGCGGCGCCGCGGGCGGCCGCGATGCGACGGGTAGCAGCGCGCCGGGCAGCAATGCGCCGGGCAGCGACGTGCCGAGCAGTCCTGCCGCGGTCGACTTCGCGGCGGGCAGCAGTGCGTCGGGCGGCAACGTGCCGGGCAGCAACGTGCCGAGCAGTCCTGCCGCGGTCGACTCCGCGCCGGGCGGCAACGCGCTGGGGAACAGCGTGCCGAGCAGTCCTGCCGCGGTCGACTTCGCGGCGGGCAGCAGTGCGTCGGGCGGCAACGTGCCGGGCAGCAACGTGCCGAGCAGTCCTGCCGCGGTCGACTCCGCGCCGGGCGGCAACGCGCTGGGGAACAGCGTGCCGAGCAGTCCTGCCGCGGTCGACTTCGCGGCGGGCAGCAGTGCGTCGGGCGGCAACGTGCCGGGCAGCAACGTGCCGAGCAGCTCCGCCACGGTCGACTCCGCGCCGGGCGGCAACGCGCCCGGGAACAGCGCGCCGGGGAACAGCGCGCCGAGCAGCCCCGCCGCGGTCGACTCCGCGCTGGGGGACAGGGCGCCGGGCACCGGGGCTCCGGAGAACAGCGCGCCGGGCAGCACGGCTCCCGGAAGCACCGCACCGGGCAGCATCGCACCGGGAAGCGACGCGCCGCCCAGCGCCGTGCCCGGTCACGGCGCGCCGGTCGGTGCAGCGCCGGCCGGCACCGCCGCGGGCACCCCTGCCGGGGGCACCCCTGCGTCGGGCAACACCGCGTCGGGCAGCCCTGCGTCGGGCAGCCCTGCGTCGGGCAGCCCTGCGTCGGGCAGCCCTGCGTCGGGCAATGCCGCGTCCGGCAACACCGCGTCGGGCAACACCGCGTCCGGTGGCAGCTCGACCGCGCCCCGGCCGACGTCGGACACCGCGGTCAGGAGCACCGGCGGGGAGGCACCGAACCCGGCGGCGCCGGTCAGCGAGGGCCGGGACCAGGGCTCCACGCCTCAGCGGGGCACCGTCGAGGGGGAGGGCACCGGCGGCCGCGGGACCGACGCTCCGGGCCCGGCGGCGGTGCAGTCCGACGGCGCCGCCCCGCCCGGACGGGCCACGACCGGCGACGGTCCCTCCACACCGGACGGATCCCGCGACACCGTCGGGACCCGTCCGACCGAACCCACCGCATCCACCGGGACCGTGCGCGACGCGACCACCGACTCCGCAGGCGGTCCGGTCCGCGAGCCGGTCCGGGGCGAGCAGGCGCCCACGGTGGGCGGCGACGCGCGCACCCCGGAGCTCTCCCCGTCCCGCGTCGCCGACGACACCGACGGTCGTGGGACGGGTGGCCCGGTCGCCACCCCGCAGCCGCCCGCCGCGTCGTCGACCACCCAGCCGGCCACGTCCGGGGCCGGTCGCGACACCGCCACGACCTCCGGCGGAGGGCGCACCGACGCCACCCCGTCCGGCCAGGGCTCGGGGGCGAACACCCCCCGATCCGCCCAGCAGGCGCCGTCGACCGGCACGTCGGCGGGGGAGGGGCGCACCGTCGGCGGCGAGTCCGCCACCCGCGCGACCGGTGGTGGGCGCGACGCCGCCCCGACCGCCGCCGACGGCGCCCGTTCCGCGGACACCTCCCGCTCCGGGGGATCCCCGCTCGCCCCGGCCGCCGGGGACCGGGCCACCTGGGAGACGTCGGGGTCCCCGTTCACCGACCTCGACCGCACCCCGCCCACCGCACCCGTCGAGCCCACGGTCCTGCCCGCGGCCGTGTCGTCCACGCCCGCGACCGGTACGCCCCCGCCGGTGTCCACCTCGGTCACGGCGGGGTCGACCCCGGCAGCCCCGGCCCCGACGCCCTCGTCCGCGGCCCCGACGCCCCCGGCCCCGCCGTCCTCGACCCCGGCTCCGACCCAGACCCCGACGGCGTCCCCGACGTCCGCCCCGCCCCGCACCGGAACCGACGGTGCCCCGCCGCCCGCGCCGCGCACCGACGGCGCCCCGCCGGCCCCCGCACGCACCGACGGCACCACACCGGCGCGCACCGACGGCAGCACGCCGGCCCCGGCACGCACCGCCGGGTCCGGCGGGCCGGACACGACCCGGACCGGCGACCCGACGTCCGGCGAACACCGCCCGGCCACCGCCCGCGGTGCCCGCACCCCGGAGGGGGATCCTCGCGTCCCGGAGTCCCGCCCGGCCGAGTCCGGCGGGCGCTCGCGCACCCGCGACCGCGAGGACGGCACCGTCGTCCTGCCGGTGCCGACCCCGGATCCCGCCGAGTCCGGTCCGCCCGCCCCGCGCCGCGGCGACGACGGGGGGCGGTCCGCCGCACCCGGGTCCGAACAGAGCGCGCCGGTCACACCGGTCCGGTTCCGCGAGTCCACCACCTCGATCGACGAGGACGCCCGCGGCCCGATCCGCGACGCCACCGACGCGTTCGTCCGCGACGTCCTGGCCACGCCGCCGGACCGCCGGGCCCCCGCCATGACGATCACCGGCCACGGCAACGGGACCATGCGCCGCACACCGTGGTCGATCGACGGCACCGGCACCGGCCGGGCCCGGGCCGACGCGGTGCGGGCCGTCGTCCTCGAGCGGCTCGACGAGCTCGCCCGCGAGGGCGGCCTGGGGGGCCGGGACACCTCGGAGTTCCGGGTGCTGGCGCGGACGGACGCGACGCCGCTGACCCCCGGCGCGCTGCGCGACACGAACCGGATCGCGATCATCGACTACACCACCGACGACGTCACCGGCCCCCGGTCGGAGAGCACGGTGACCTTCTCCTCGGGCCAGCACCGTCCCGGCCCGGGTGCCGACGCCGACATCGTCGCGCTCGCGGGTCAGGTCCGCGAACGCCTCCGCGACGGCGGCCCGGTGCGCGTGGAGATCGTCGGCGACGGCACCGGCCGTCCCGCGCAGCGGCTGGCGCACCGCGGCGGCGCGCTGATCGAGTCCTCCGGCCGGGTCGCGAAGACCAGGCTCGGCAGCGCCGAGAAGTGGACCCGCGACCTGCTCCGGCACCCCGCCGACGACCCCCGTCCGCCGGGGCGGTGGGTGGTCCGGCCACCGTCGGCCGGCCCCGAGGCACTCCTGGAGCAACGGCGCACCGCCGGCCGGGAGCGGGCCGACGCCGTCGCGAACCGGCTCCGCGAGCTGCTCGGCGACCACGCCGACGGGGTGCGCATCGCGACCCGGGCCGCCGTCGACCGCGCTCCGGACGGGCCGGTCGGTGCCCCGTCCCGGTCGGTGCGTGCCGTCGTCGAACAGGACGCGCAGCGCCCGCCGGAGGCGGTCGGCCGCCGCGGGCCCGCCGAGGACGGCGTGCTGCGGAACGACGGCGACGGCGCCCGTGACGGGGACGGTGGCGGCCACCGCGACAGCGGCGACAGCGCCCGGAGCGACGCGGCCCCCGCCGGCGCGCCCGTCCGCATCCCGTTCGCCGAGGGCGTCCACCGGATCGCCCACCGCGACCGCGCGGCGGTCGAACGCGCCACCGACGCGTGGATCGACGACGTCGTCGCCGCGCGTGCGGCCGGCGGCCCGACGCCCGCCCTGGTGGTCACCGGGCACGGCAACGGGTCGCGCGACCTCGTCCGCCCCTGGGCCGACCGCACCGGCGCCGAGGTCACCGGCCGCGACCGCGCCCGCTCCGTGCACGACGTCGCCGAGCAGCGCCTGGCCGAGCGGCTGCGCACCGACCGGGCGGGCGGCCTCACCCGCGAGGACTTCCGCATCGTCTCCGGCGGCAGCGCGCGCCCGCCCGTCCCGGACGCGTCAGTGGAGCAGCGCCGCGTCGACGTCGTCGAGCAGCGGACCGACGACGTCGCCCGTACCGACTCGGTGCACGACGTGGCCTTCGACTCCCACGTCACCCGCCTCGACGACGACGCCCGCCGCGACCTCACGACCTTCGCGGGGGAGGTCCGTGAACGCGCCCGTCTGGCCGTCGCGGCCGGGAACCCCCCGCCCCGGGTGCTGCTCGTCGGCGACGGCATGGGGCACCGCGCCGACCGGGCCCGCGGCACCGCGGAGTCCCTCGTCGGCCGGGCCGACACCGACCGGGCCGGGCGGCCGCGCAACGACGTGGCCCAGCGGCTGGCGACGGGCCGTGCGCGGGCGCTGGCCGCGGCCGTGTTCCTGCGCGGGCAGCTCGCGGACGTCCCCGGGGTCCGGATCGTGCACCGCGCCGCGGTCGACGCACCGGACGGTGTCGTGCCCCGGCCGGGCCGCGGCGTGCAGGCGCACGTCGACGCGCCGGTGCCGCGCACCGTCATGGGCGACCCGCAGGGCCGTCACCTGCAGGACGTGCCTCGCCGGGTCCACGTCCCGCTGCTGGGCGGACGGTTCACCGCCGACGTCCGACGCGCCCTGGAGATGTGGATCGCCCGGACCGGCGACCCCTCCGCCGTGCACGTGTGGGCCGACGCCCCCGCCCGCGGCCACGGTGGGCTCTCGGCCGTGTCCCGGCGCCGCCTGACCGACCTCGGGGTCACCGTCCGCGACGTCTCCACCGACCTCCCGTCCGGCACCCGCGCGACCGACCGGATCCTCAACCACCGGCTCCGCACCGGTTCCTTCACCGGGGTCGGCACGGACATCGCGCTGTCGGTCGTCCACTCCGAGGGCGGCGTCTGGGCCGACCCGGCCGTGCGCGCCACCGGCGACGGCCCACCCGCCCCGCTCCCCGCGACCATGCCCCGCATGCCCGGCGGCGTCACCGACGGCGAGCCGCTGTTCCCGCTGCTCACCGGCCGCGTGGACGGGCTCGACGGTCCCGGTACCGGGCTGCTCGTCGCCCCACCCGGCTCGGCGCTGCTGCAGACCCTGCTCAACTCCGACCGGCTCGGCGAGGACGGGTTCCTCACGGGCCGTCTGCAGGAGCACCTCGACTCCCGCCCGGTGGACCTGACCGCGCGGGCCGACCGCGGCACCGAGGCCGACCTGCGCACCGACCTCGGCTCCGGCCGGTTCCGTGTCGACGACCACGTGCTGTCGCCGTGGACCGGCCGCGACGTGCCCGCCCCGGCCGCCGCGCCCCGCTCGCTGCTGCGGGTGCAGTCGGTGGGCCCCGAACAGCGGCGCGCCGTCGCGGACCTCATCGCGTCGATGGTCCCGGGCGCATCGGCACGGCGGTCGGGGACGGCGACGTCGTCGCAGCTCGACGCGATGCTCACGCACCGGCCGTCGGCGCTGCACCAGGGACTGCCCTTCGAGGTCGAGGTCGGCGGCCGCCGCTACGAGGCCGTCGTCGCCGTGGACCACGACCCCGGCCGCCGGGGCCACGGCCCCGACCCCGCCGCGACCGACGGCACCGAGCAGATCCGGCGCGGCACCGACAACCTCGTCGAGGGCCGCTACGACGACAGCAGCCGCGCCGTCCCGATCGCCGGCTCCGGCGGCTCGCTCGCCGGGTACGGCGGTGCCGCGGTCACCGTGACCGGGGGCGACACCGTCGGGCACCGGACCCGCAAGACGGTCAACAACGACGTCGGCTACGACGCCAAGCACACCCCGGCCGCCGACGTCCCGGTCCGCTTCACCGTCACCCTGCGCGACGAGTCCGGCGCCGTCGTCGGGCCCGGACCACGCGTCCTGGACGGCACCGCCACCGGATGGTTCGACCAGCCGACCCCGAACGCCGGCGCCCGCCCCGCCGTCGAGCTCGGTCCCGGCGCCGGGCCCGCGCTGTCCAACGCCGCGGTCCTCGACGTCCGTGGACCCGGCCCGGACGCGGTCCTGGCCGCGCTGGCCGACCAGCTCCCGCCCGGGCTGCTGCAACCGGGGTCCCCGGGCCGCAACCGGCTGCTGCACTTCCTGTCCGACAACCACCTCGCCCACCACTACGAACGGTTCACCACCGGCTGGGTGCGCTCGGACGAGCTGCGCAACCCCGGCGGGCCACCGGTGTACGTCGAGTCCCGGCTGGTGCCGAAGAAGGGGTCGTGGCTGGCCGAGCTCGACGGCAAGACCACCAAGCAGCAGCGCATCGACTGGGGCGTCGAGGGCAGCAGAAGCTCCCGTCTCGGTGTCTCCGGGGAGATCCGCGGGGGCTGGCGGTTCTTCCCGAAGGTGGCCTTCCTGCACCTCGGCCCGTACCTCGGGGTGGGCTGGAACCGCAGCCGCGGCTGGGCGGCCACCCACATCGGGGCGTCGCGGCGCAACGTCGACCAGAGCTCCCTGGGCGCCTACGAGGTCGAGTTCGTGCGCGAGACCAGGGTGCGGTGGGGGTCGACCAGCCCCGTCGCACCCCCGGCCCGGACGCCGGTGGAACTGGTCCTCGCCGACTCCCCGCACAACGCCCGCGACGCGGGACTGCCCGTCTCCGAGTCCGTCCGCGACGCCCGCAACACCGACCGCCGGACCGACACGCTCCCGCCCTACCTGGCCGCGGGCCTGGGCATCGGCCGGGGCCACATGCACTCCCTCGGCGACGCACCGACCCGGCTGCGCGAGCGGATCGACCAGATCATCGCCTCGGTCGGCGGCCCGTTCGCGGCTCTCGCCGACGGCGACGGGACCCACCGCGCGTCGAGGAGCAGCTCGACGGTGCGCGACCTCGGTGAGACCTGGCGGATGCTCGACCACAACACCACCCAGACGCTGCTGGGCACCAGCGCCGACTCCCTCTACGACGGCGGCGTCGACCTCGTGCTCGCGCGCAACCGCTTCCGCAGCACCGAGTACCTGCACCTGAGGATCACCGCCGAGATGCTCGACGTCGGCGACGAGGGCCCGCTCGACGGGATCAGCGTCAAGACCAGTGCCGGCAACCGCACCGAGTCCCTCAGCGGTGCCGCCACCGGGATCGAGGGGACGCTGGGGCTGCGGGCCGGGCTCGGGTTCGAGGCCGGCGCGGTCTACCCGGGCCTGGGGGCACGGGCCTCGGCCGGTCTCGGCCACAGCGACAGCGGTGCCGGCGGCACCATCACCGGCCGGCGCGCGGTCGCCGGTCCCGCCGGGCCCTCGCACCGGGTCACCGGCGAGAACCTCTACACCATCACCGCGGAACGGTTCAGCGAGACCAACGCGTTCGGGCGGCTCACCGGAATCGGTGCACCCGGTCGGCACGTGAGCCCCCGGACCCCGGTGGAGCTGCCCGACGGCCCGCCGATCCGGGAGCCGTTCGCGCTGGACGTGCCCGCCGACGAGATGCTCACCCCGGGCACGCCGCCGGAGGCCCAGGGCATCCGCAGCCGGCCGCGGATCACCATGGACAGCCCGGTCGGTGCCCGGCGCCGGGACTTCGCGCAGACCCTGCTGGCCGACAGCACCTTCACCTGGGTCGGTGGGGTCAGGGAGCGCCGCACCGCCGCCGAGGCCGCGCTCACCGCCGCCGCCGCCGGGGGAGACGCGGTACTGGGCCGGCGCGGGACCGAGGACGGCCGCGCGCTCGAGGCCGTCCTGGCCCCGCAGCGGGTGTCCAACGACCGCGGGGTCACCGAACGCGGGCTCGCCACACCCGAGCAGGTGCACAAGCGCCGCTGGCGGGACCGGCGCGGCACCGTCGTGTCCACCCTGGGCCTCTACGACCTGCGGGTCGTCGACGTGCGGCACGCGCCGCCGACCGGCCGCGCCCGCAGCGAGGTCGTCTACGGCGGCTACGTCGCGTCCGGCTCGTCGTCGAACGCCCGGGGCGCCCAGGGACGGGCCGGGTTCGAGGTCAACGACTCGTCGCTGACCGCCCAGGAGCTGGAGCAGTCCTCGCGCCACCCCACCGGGTCGGGCGGGATCCACGGCGGCTACCAGGCCGGCGCCCGCGACACCGGGGCCCAGGGGACCCTCGGTGCGCGCGAGACGTTCAACGACGGGTCCGGTGGCCGGTCGTTCGTCGTGAAGGCCCGTGGCGTGGTCACCCACCGGGCGACGTCGTGGGAGAGCAACCAGCTCCTCGACACCGTGCACACCCCCACCCGCCGGACCGCCATCCGCTACGTCGACCTGCCCGACCACGTGTTCCTGTCCGTCGGCGAGGAGCAGATGCGGGTGTGGGGCCTGCTCCCGCAGGAGGAGAACCGCCCGCACCAGGCACCGGTGGACCTGCAGGTGCCGCCGACGCTGCGCGGCGACGACCCCGTCGCCGGTCTGGGCTGGCCCACCGACGAGGGGCTGCGCGCCCCGCTGGCCGACATCAACGACCAGCTCCCCGGGCACTTCGCCGGCCGGCTCGACGCCGACGAGGTCGCGCTGCTGACCGAGCGGCTCACCGATCCGCAGCGGGGCATCTCCGCGGCCGACCTGAAGGGGCTGCACAGCAGCCTCGGCGGGGACGGGGTGCCGTTCAGCGCCTCCCGGCGGGGCTTCTTCGTCCACCACGACCTGTCCGGGCACCTGTCGTTCGTGCCGGACACCACCCCGGGAGCGACGCGCGTCGAGCAGGTCGTCCACGACGGGCACGCGCCCAAGGTGGAGCAGTACTTCGCCGACCAGCGCTCGTCGACGTCGGTGCGCAGCTCCGGCCCGGTCGCGCAGTTCGGCGGCACCCTCGGCGGCCGGGGCGGCAGCGGTGGCGAGGACCCGTACTACGGCGGCGGCTCCGGCGGGCTCGCCGCGTCCTCGTCGCGGACCGACGTGCACACCGACACCACGGCCGACACCGTCCGGACCTGGCGCTTCCTCGGCTACGACGGGCCCACCGCGATCATCGGGCAGACCGGTCGTCTCTCGCTGACCGTCACCCGCGACGGCGAGACCATCCCCGGCCCGACGTCGGCGCCGTTCACGCTCCGCCACCGGGTGCCCGCGGCGTTCCTGTCGTCCCTGCCGGACCTGCCGCAGCCGCCCCCGGACCAGACCCGCCGGGCCGGACCCGGTGGTGACGCGCCGCGGATCGACCCGGACACGGCGATGGGCGTCGTCCGCACCGACGCCGTGGCGATGAGCCGCGCGGTGCAGGACCACCTCGCGACGGTGGACGTGCCGGACGCGTTCCGACGGCCCGGCGAGGGGGGCCGCCACCAGCTCGACGTGCTGTTCTCGCCCGAACACCTCGACTCGTGGATCCCGTCGATGCTGAAGGGCTCGGCGACGCTCCCGCCGGTCGTGCACCCCACCCAGGTGGGCGTGACGCTGACCCCGCGGATCACGGCGACCCCGGTGTCGCTGCACACCGACGGGGTGTCCTCGGCGATGAACCTCGGCGCCGAGTCCAACTTCCACATCGGGACCCAGACCGCGTCGTCGCAGACCCACTCCGGTGACGTCGTCGGCTCGGTCGTCGGGGAGGGCCGCGACGTCGGCAGCAGCCGCGGCGACGCGCGCGCCGACGGCGCGGCCGGAGCCTCCACGAGCAACCGCGGCGGCCAGGCACCGTTGATCGGGCGCGAGCACGAGACGAAGCTCGGCGACCCCGTCCGGCTGCTCGGCGGCCGGTTCGACTACCGGATCGAGCTGGAGCTGAACCGGCCGGGCCGGGCCCCGGAGACGTTCACGGTGCCGACGGTGACCGGCACCGGGATGCGGCTGTTCCTGCCCGAACGCCACGCCGCGGACCTGCTCGGACCGATGCCCGAGACGGTGCGCACCGCGATGGAGCAGGAGAAGACCCGCGCCGGCGAGTGGCGGGCCGCCGACACCGCGCTGGTGGAGCTGCAGCGCCGGAACGACCAGCTGTGGCTCGACGCGGGCCCCGGCGGCCGCGCCACCCTGGCTCGGGACCGGGCCGCCGAGATCGCGGCGATCGACGCCGACCGACGGACCGCCGCCACCCGGTTCGACGAGGCGGCCCGGGCCTGGGCGCAGGCCAAGACCGACCTCGACCGCCGCGTCCGCGAGTGGGTGAGCCCCGGTGCCGGTCGCGACGACGTCGTCCCGCCCCCGCCCGTGCGTCCCGCCCCGCCGCCCGCACCGCCCGCACCGCCTGCCCCGGCGCCGCCGCAGCGTCCGGCCGCGGCCGCACCGGCCCCGTCGCCGGTCCCCGAGGGGATGCCCCCGGCGGTGCCGCACCCGTCGGTGCCCGAGGCGCCCACCGACGCCCAGGCCGCGGCGATCGGCCAGGCCCTGCAGGTCTACGACCGGCCGTCCGGCCCGGACGAGGTGCGCGAGGCGTACGCGCAGTGGCGCGGGCGCGGCGAGCCGATGCCGCGCGGGGGCGACTGGTCGCTGGCCGCGGCCGTCGCGAACCCGGACCTGGTCGGTGACGGGCCGGGTGCCCGTGCGATCGGCGTCGAGGCGGAGTTCCTCCGCCACCGGTTGGTGAACCTCGCGGAGTTCGTCGCCCCCGGTGACGAGCTCGCCGGGTCCACGGCCCTCACGGCGGTGGCCGAGATCGGCCCGTCGGGCATGACGCTGGAGCTGGTCACCCAGCCGGCCGGCCTCCTCGACGGCGACGTCGGCCGGGTGCCGCTCGAGGAGAGTGCGGCGGCGCTGGACCGGGTGCTGCAGCGGCTGGCCGCCCTGACCGGTCCCGCGCCGCTCTCCACCATCTTCCCGTCGCCGGAGTACCGGCTCTCCTCCGACGCCGACGGGGTCCGGGTCGAGCCCCTGACCGGGTCCGGCGGGGTCACGGTGTCGCCCCACTACACCGCCGGGACCGCCGTCGCCGGACTCGCGGACCTGCTGACCTGGCTGTCCGGCCGGTCGGCGGCGGTCAACGTGTTCCCGGCCCACGCGGCCCGCCTGCACCTGGCGGACGGGCTGGAGCTGGGCCGCCGGGTGGCCGAGGAGATGGTGACCGACCCGGCGTTCGCCGACCGGCCGCCGCACACCCTGGCCGCGACCCGGACGGCCGTGCACGGCACGGTCGCCGCCCTCTACCTGCAGTTCGCGGCCATGTCCCAGCGCCTGCACGCCGACGGCGGAGTCGCGCTGACCAAGAACTTCTCCGCGTTCAACCTGCGGCACTTCCCCGACCACGTCGTCGAGGGCACCGGCCCGGAGGGCGCCGCCTGGCTGCACCGCAACACGGGCCCGGTGATGGAGCGGTTCGCCTCGACGTTCCGTGCCCTCGACCCGCAGGGACACCGCCGGGACCCCGACCCCGGCCTGCTCGACCGCAGGCTCCCCCCGCGCCGCATGAACGACTCCGACCCCAGCACCGCGACCCTGCGCGACTGGCTGTACGGCGGGCTCAGCGACGACCCGCAGCGCCGCCGGGTGGGCCCCGACGAGGCGCTGGGGATCAGCACCACGCTGCCGGAGCTCGACCACAACCGCGCCGCGGACGGCACGCCCCGGCTGACCCCGCCCGCCGCCGTGGGGGAGATGCGCCACGAGGGGCCGCGCACCCAGCGCGACGGCGGGTCGCCGTTCGCCGGTCCCCAGGACCTGCAGACCGGCATCCGCGAGATCGGTACGGCGAGCCGGGAGGCCTACAGCGCGGCCGAGGCGCTGCTCGCCCAGGCGTCGATCGCGGCGACGCCGTTCGCCGCCCCGGGGACGTGGGCCCCCGCCCTGCGCGGTGAGAGCCTCGGCGCCGGCCTCGACGCGGGGCTGGCCGCCCACGAGACCTGGCGGGGGACCCCCCGGGTCGCGTACGGCTCCGCGGCGACCCCGCTCGCGGCCGCCGTCGCCGACGTCGAGAACGCCTTCGGCGCTCCGCTCGCCCCGGTCGGGGAGGGACCGGAGGCGTTCGGCACGGTCGTCGACCGGATCCGGCGGGCCGGCCACGGGGCCGACGCGATCGTCCACGCCTACCCGGAGGCCGCCGAGCCCGGCCGCTCCTACGGTCGCGGCGACTGGGTCGGGCCGGTGCGTCGCGTCTGGAACCTGGTCAACCACGAGGGCACCGTCTGGCTCGTCGACCCGCGGACCGGCACGGCCACCGTCGCCGGTCCGGACCCGATCCCGCGGATCGGCCGGGTGTTCGCCGTGGGCGCCGATCCCGGCGCGGCCCCGATCCGGTTCACCCCCGACGCCGCGGCCCGGACCACTCCGGACGACCCGGGCGCGGGGGCCCGCCCCGAGACAGGCCCGCCCGGCGACGGGCCGACCACCACGGCCGGTCCGGATACCGGGCCGCCCGCCCCCTCCCGGTCGTGGCGCCCCGGCCCGCTGTGGCGCACGGACGCGACGCCGGCCGCCCCGCAGCTCCGGGACCCGCTGCAGCCCGCGCAATGGGACGCCCGCCGTGGCGACGCGACGCCCGGGACCGCGCACACCGAGCAGATCCGCGTCCTGCAGCAGCCGGACGGCACCCTGACCCCGCAGGGCAACCCGGTGACCGTCGACGTGCGCCGCATCGAGGTCGAGCCGGGACGGTGGGTGCGCGAGCTGACCCTGCCGCTGCACCTCGTCGGGGACCCGGCACACGTCGCCCGCGCCACGGAGCTGGCCACGCAGGCGCTGCGCGACCACGTCGACGGCCGCTACACGCTGCCCGGCGGCGACCAGCTGCACCTGCGCATCGAGCCGACGACGCGGGCCGACGCCAACCGCGTCCTCGTGACCTCCGAGCCGGGGTACACCGGGGCGAACTCGACGTCGCTGCACTGGCGGATGGAGCACCTCGAGCGCGGCGACGACCCCGCGCAGGCGGTCGGCCGCACGTTCCACGAGCTGCTGCACCGGGTCGGCCTGCCCGACCGCTACCGGGTCCCCGGCGCGGTCCTCGGCGGGGTCGTC
This sequence comes from Pseudonocardia sp. ICBG162, assembly GCF_020496225.1. Classification (NCBI taxonomy): domain Bacteria; kingdom Bacillati; phylum Actinomycetota; class Actinomycetes; order Pseudonocardiales; family Pseudonocardiaceae; genus Pseudonocardia; species Pseudonocardia sp. ICBG162. The sequence goes on along the minus strand of NZ_JAHLJD010000031.1, from coordinate 110,207 downwards.
GACGGGACCGGTGTGATGGGCACGGACTGGCGGAGCACGCTGCTCACCGGCGCCGACCTGGCCCGGATCGACGAGGTCGCACGCCAGGCCCCCACCCACGACCTGCCGCTGCCGGCGCCGCGGGACGCCACCCCACCCGCCCCGCCCGCCGCGGAGGGCCCGCCGGTGCGCGGCGCCGACGGCGACCCGATCGCCCCGGACTCCTTCGACTGGGGCACGACCCGCTCCGGCACCGACGCCCCGGGGGACACCGGGGATCCGCTCGGGCCGGAGAGCACGCACGGCTCGTCCGACACCGGGAGCACCCACGGTCCCGGCGACGCGACCCGGCTCACCGTCGCGTTCGACGAGGGTGTCCACCGTGTGGACGCGACCGGGCGGGCCGCCGTGCAGGCCGCCACCGACCGGTGGATCGACGACGTCGTCGCGGCCCGCGCCGAGGGCCGCCCCACCCCGGCCCTGACGGTGACCGGGCACGGCAACGGCTCCCGCTCGGCGTCGCGGGCGTGGGCCGACCGCACCGGCGCCGAGCGGACCGGGCTCGACCGGGCCCGCGACGTCGAGTCGATCGCCCGGGCCCGGCTGCGCGCACGGGTCGTCAACGGCGCGACCGGCGGGCTCGCGGAACGGGAGTTCCGGATCGTCGCCGCCGGGACCGTGCGACCGCCGTCGCCCGGGGCGTCCCCGGCCGAGCACCGTGTCGCGGTGCTGGGGCGCGACACCGCCGACGTCACCGCCGTGGACTCGGTGCACGACGTGCCGTTCCGCAGCCACACCACCCGCCTGGACGCCGCCGCCCGCCGTGAGCTGCAGGGCATCGCCGAGCAGGTCCGTGAACGGGCCCGCCTCGCCCGCGACCAGGGGCTGCCGCCGCCGCGGGTCCGGCTCGTCGGCGACGGCATCGGCCACCGCGCCGACCGGCTCCGCGGTGACGCGCGCAGGCTGCTGGGCGACGCCGACACCGACCGGGCCGGTCGCGCGCGCGACGACGTCGACCACCGCCGCACCACCGGGCACGGTCGTGCCACCGCGGCCGCGGTCTACCTGCGCGGCCTGCTCGCCGACGTCGAGGGCGGGGTCCGGGTCACCGCCCGCTCCGCCGTCGACGCGCCCGACGGCGTCGTCCCACCCCCGTCGCGCGGGGTGCAGGCGCTCGTCGACCAGCCCGTCCGGCGCACCGTGATGGGCGACCAGGACGGGCGCCACCTCGCCGACGTCCCGCGCCGGGTGCACCTCCCGATGCTGGACGGGCGGCTGGACGCACAGATCCTGCAGTCGCTGGACGTGTGGGCGGAGCGGACCGGCGACCCCGCCACCGTGCACGTCTGGACCGACGCGGGCCGGCTCACCGACACCGCCCGGGCCGGCCTGGACCGGCGTGGGTTCACCATCCGCGACGTCGCCACCGAGTTCCCCGCGGGCACCCGACCCTCTGACCGCATCCTCAGCCGGTTGATCGCCGGCGACCTCGACCGGGCCCGTGCGGACGTCGCCGTCGCCGTCCTGCACCGCGACGGCGGCATCTGGGCCGAGCCCGGAGTGCTCCCGGGCGCCCTCGGCCCGCTTCCGGACACGATGCCGCGGATGCCGCGCGGCCTCGTCGACGGCGAACCGCTGTTCCCGCTGCTCACCCGACCCGACGGCGACGGCTCCGCCCCGCCGCCCACCGGGCTCGTGGTCGCCCCGCCCGGGTCGCCGTTCCTCGGTGCGCTGCTGGACTCCCCGCGTCTGGCCGAGGACGGTTTCGTCGCCGGTCGGCTGCACGAGTACCTGGAGACCCGGGGCCTGGTCGACCTCGACGCGCCCCGCGACCCAAACGCGGTGCGCGCGCTGCGCGACGACCTGGAGTCGGGCCGCTACCGCTTCGACGACGACGTCCTGGCCCCCTGGACCGGTCCCGACGCCGGTCCCCGGCGCGGCGACGGGCCCGCGGGGGCCGGTACGTCGACCCGCGCCGGCGGTCCCGGCCCGGACCGGCTGCTGCGCGTCCGGACCGTCGGCGCCGACCAGCGCCGCGCCGTCGCCGAGCTGATCGACGAGATGGTCCCCGGCCGCCACCGTCGCCGGGACCGGGCGGTGGCCGAGCAGCTCGACGAGATGCTGCAGGCCCGTCCGGAGGCGCTGCACAGCGGCCTGCCGTTCGACGTCCGGGTCGGCGGCCGGGTCTACGAGGCCGTCGTCGCGATCGGCGAGGACCCGACCCGTCCGGGTCCGGCCCGCGGTGCGGACGCCCCCGCGGCCACCGACGGCACCGAGCAGATCCGCCGGGGCACCGCCAACCACGTCGAGGGCCTCGCCCACACCTCCGGCCTGTCGGTCCCGGTCGTCGGCACCGGCGGTTCCATCACCGGCTTCGCCGGCGGCGGGATCACCCTCGGCGGCAGCGACACCGTGCACCACCGCACGCGCAAGACCGTGAACGTCGACGTCGGCTACGACGGCAAGCACGCCCCGGCCGGCGACGTCCCGGTGCGCTTCACCGTGACGCTGCGCGACGACTCCGGCGCCCTCGTCGGACCGGGCCCGCGCACCCTCGCCGGCACCGCGAGCGGCTGGTTCGACACCGCCGACCGCAGGCCCGGCGGGCGCGTCCCCGCCCCGCTGGACGGGACCGCGGGCCCCGCGCTGTCCAACGCCGCGGTCCTCGACATCCGCACCCCCGGCGTCGACGCCGCACTGGCCGCGCTGGCCGGTCAGCTCCCGCCGGCGCTGGTCAGGCCCGGGACCCCGGGACACAACCGGCTCGCGCACTTCCTGTCCGACAACACCCTCACCCACCACTTCCAGCGGCTGACCGGCGGCTGGATGAAGTCCGACGAGCTGGCCGTCGGCGGTGGCCGGTCGGCGTTCGTGATGGCCCGGCTGGTCCCCAGGGCCGGCTCGTGGCGCGGTCCGGTCGCCGGGAAGACGACGCTGTCCCAGCGCATCGACTGGGGTGTGGAGTCCGGCCGCAGCCGGGGACGCGGTGTGTCCGGTGAGCTGCGTGGCGGCTGGCGGGTCGCTCCGAAGTTCCTGTTCATGAACCTGGGGCCCTACGTCGGCGCGGGCTGGAACCACCGCCGCGGGTGGGCCGCCAACCACATCAGCGCCTCCCGGCGCAACGTCGACCAGACCCGGCTGCAGGCCTTCGACGTCGACTTCGACCTGGAGATGAAGGTCGCCTGGGGCTCGACGAGCGAGACCGCCCCGCCGGTGCGGGTCCCGGTCGAGACCCTGCTCGCCGACGACCCGCACAACGCCCGCGACGCCGGTCTCCCGGTCCCCGACGAGATCCGCGACGCCCCCCGTTCGGCCCGCACCGACACCCTGCCGCCCTACATCGCGGCGGGCCGCGGCATCGGTCGCGCCCACGTGCACTCGCTGGGCGACGCCCCGGCCCGGCTGCGGGAGCGCATCGAGCGGATCGCCGCCTCCGAGGAGGGCGGCATGGCCTCGCTGGTCGACCACGACGGGTCGCAGCGCACGGCGTCGAAGGCCGGCACGGTCGAGGGCTTCAGCGAGAGCTGGCGGATGCTCGACCACCAGACGACCCACGCCGTCCTCGGTGCGACGGCCGACCAGCTCTACGACGGCGGCGTGCACCTGCTGTACTCCCGGGACGGGGTACGGCACACCGAGTACCTGCACGTCCGCGTCGACGCGGTGATGTCCGACGTCGTCGACGAGGGCCCGCGGGCGGGCGTCGCCGTGAAGACCAGCGCGGGCCACCGCAAGGAGTCCACGGCGAGCTCGGGCAGCGCGTTCGACGCCGGGTTCGGCGGCCGGTTCGGCCTGAGCTTCGACGTCGGCCCGATGTACCTGGGCGGGACGGCCCGTGCCGGGTACGCCCACGGCGGCGACGCCGGGGGCGCGGTCGGCACCGTCACCGGCCGGCGCAGCGTCGGCGGCCCCGGCGGCGACGCGCACCGGGTCACCGGCGTCAACACCTACCGCGTGACGGCGGAGAGGTTCTCGGTCACCAACGCGTTCGGCCGGGTCACCGGCGTCGGCACGCCGGGCCTGCAGGCCGTCGAGCGGACCCCGGTGCGCGACGTCGCCGAGCCGCCCGTCGCCGAGCCGTTCGCCCTCGACGTGCCGAAGGACGAGATGCTGCGGCCGGGCGCGCCGCCGCACCTGCGGCGCATCCCGATGCCGGGCGCCCCGACGGCCACCCCGATCCGGCCGAACCGGACCAATCTCGCCCCGACCCTGCGGCCCGACACGATCATCACCTGGGTCGGCGGGGCGGGCGCCCGGCGCGCGGCCATGGAGGCGGCGTTCGACGCGACGACCGGTGCCGGGGTGCTCGCCCGGTCCGGCACCGATGACGGCCGCGCCCTCGACATGACCTTCGGCCCGGAGCGGGTCGCCAACGACCGCACCGTCACGCAGAAGGGGATCGGGACACCGGTCTTCGTACACAAGGGGCGCCTGTTCGACCGGCGCGGCACGGGCGAGGGCGAGCTGATGCTGTACCGCCCGCGGATCCTGTCGGTGGACCACGCGCCGCCGGTGGACCGTTCCCGCAGCGAGGTCGTCTACAGCGGTGGCCTGGCCTCGGGCAGCAGCAACCGCACGCACACCGTCACCGGCCGCACCGGCGTCGAGATCAGCGACAAGGCGCTGACGGCGCAGGACATCGCCGCGGCCGACGGGCACCCGACCGGCTCGGGCGGCGCGCACGCCGGCTACCGGGCGTCGCACCGGGCCGGGCGGTCGCGCGGCACGGCGGGGGCCAGCGAGACCTTCCACGACCTGGGCAGCAGCCGCTCCTACGTGGTCGTCATGGACGGGGTCTTCAAGGCGACGGCCCGCACGACGGTGACCAACCAGCTCCTGGACCTGGTGCGCACGCCGGCCGAACGGACCGCGACCCGCTACGTCGAGCTGCGCCGGCAGGTCTACGTCTCCGCCGGTGAGGCGCAGCTGCGGGACTGGGGGCTGCTGCCCCCGGAGCTCCCGCGCCCCGACACGTCCGAGGTGCCCCTGCTGGTGCCGTCGCGGCTGCGCGGGACCTCGCCGGTGGTGGGCCTGGGCTGGGCCATGGACGAGGACATCGCCCGCCCCCTCGCCGACCTCGCCGCGAAGATCCCCGGGCACTTCGACGGAAGGCTCCCGGCGGCCGACGTCCGCACCCTGACCGAGCGGTTCACCGACCCGCAGCGCGGGTTCACCGCGACGGACCTGAAGGGCATGCAGGACAGCCTGGGCGGCAACGGCCTGACCTTCACCGGCTCCCGCGGCGGCGTGGTCGGCCACCACGACCTGACCGGGACCCTGCGGTTCGTGCCCGACCCGGCACCGGACGCGGCGCGGGTGGAGCGGGTCGTCCACGACGGGCACGCGCCGAAGGTCGAGCAGTACGTCAGCGACCAGCGGATGAGCGTGACCGCGGTGTCGTCCGGGCCGAGCGCCGACATCGGCGGCAGCGCGGGGGGCCGGGAGGGCTCCGTCGACGGGAGCGCGCACTACGGCGGTGGGCTCGCCGCCGCGGGCGCGTCCTGGTCCTCGACGACCCACCGCCCCGACGCGACGGCCCACACCTACCGCGGCTGGCGCTGGCTGGGGTCCGACGGCCCGACCGCGATCCTCGGCCGCGACGGGCATCTGGAGCTGTCGGTGTCCCGGAACGGGACGACCACCCCGTCGCTGGCCTCGGTGCCGTTCACCCTGCGCCGGCGGGTCCCGGTGTCGTTCCTGTCGACCCGGCCCGACCCGGCGGTCCCGCCGCCGGACCAGATGCGTCCGGCGGCCGACGGGCGCCCCGCGGCGACGGTCGACCCGGAGACCGTCCTCGGCAACATCCGGGGCGACGCGCAGCGCGCCCGGACCGCGTTGCAGCAGGCGCTGCAGGCCGCGGACGTCCCCCGGGCCTGGACGACCCCGGGGGAGCCCGGCCACCACGCCCTCGACGCGATGTTCACCCCCGAGTACCTCGACACCTGGATCCCGCTGCTGCTCGACGGCCCGACCGACCTGCCGCCGGTCGCGCACCCGAGCCTGCCCGGGTACGTGCTGACGCCGCGGCTGCGCATCGTGCCCGAGTCGCTGTACACCGAGGCCGTGTCGGCCCAGCTCGGGGTCGGTGCGGAGTCCAACTCCATGACCTCGACGGTCGCCGGTCCCTACAGCGACGTGTCCGGTGGCGTCGGCGCCGGACTGCTCGGGGACGGCCGCACCGTCGGCGAGTCCCGCGGGGACCTGCGCGGCGACGCCCAGGGGCAGGCGTCGGCGAGCAACCGGTCGATGCAGCTGCCCCTGACCGGACGCGAGCACGAGACCAAGCTCGGCGGCTCGGTCCGGATCCTCAGTGGCTCCTACCGCTACGACGTCGAGGCGGTCCTCACCCGGCCCGGTCGCGACGACCTGCACGTCGCGGGCACGACGCGCGGCGGGGACCTGCGCCTGTTCATCGCCGAACGCGACGCCGAGACGCTGCTGGGCCCGATGCCGGCCGATGTCCGTTCCGCGATGACCGAGGAGAAGGCACGCGCGGACGCCTGGCGCGCCGCCGACAAGGAGCTCGTCGCGGTCCAGCACCGCTACGACGCGCTCTGGCTCGACACCCCCGCGGCGGACCGCCCCCGCCTGGAGGGCCTGCGCGGCGAGAAGACCGGTGACATCGCGACCGACCTCCGTGTGGCCGGCGAGAAGTACGCCGACGCCGCCCGCGGGTGGGCCGAGGCCAAGACCGAGCTGGACCGGCGCACCGCGGAGTGGGTGCAGCGGCGTCCGGTGGCGTCCGCACCGCTGCCGCCCCGGGTGCCGCGGCTGGCCACGATCCCCGAGGGCGAGGAGCCCCCGGCGACCCCGCCGTCGCCGCCGCGCCCCGCCGACACCTCCTCGGAGCGGGCCCCGCGCTCGTCGACGGTCACCGGGCCGCGCACGACCACCGGGCCGGCCACGGACCCCGGAGCGAAGGCTTCCGGGGCGAAGGACGCCGGTGCGAAGGACGCCGGGGCGAAGGACCCCGGTGCGAAGGACCCCGGCAGGAAGGACGCAGGCGGGAAGGACGCAGGCGGGAAGGACGCCGGCACCGCGCGCGACACCCCGGCGCCGACCCGGCCGGGGAGGAGCACGGCCCCGGCTGACCCCGGGACGGTCGTGCACCCGCCCCTCCCGGCGCCGGAGATGCCGACGCGACCGCAGATGGACGCCCTCCGTGTCGCCCTGGACAACCGCGGGCTGCGCTCCAGCCGCGACGACTCGTTCGAGGTCTACCAGCGCTGGCGCGAGCAGGGCCGCCCGGTGCCGGAGTCCCCGGCCGAGCTGGCCCGCGCCGCGGTCGAGCACGCCGACCGGAACGGGTACACCGCCGAGGGACGCCTCACCACTGCGGTCACCGGCCGGGACGGGGTCCCACGACCGTTCGTGTCGCCGGACCGCTGGGCGCACCTGCTGCAGGGCGACACCGTGGACTCCGCCGTGGCCGTCGTGGAGACCTGGCACGGGGCTCCCCGGCTGCCCGACGCGGGCTACCGCCGCCCGGCGGACGAGGTCGTCGCCGAGGGGCTCGGCACCGAGCTGGTCGTCATCGGCGACGGCGCGGGCGCGTGGGCCGCGGTGTCCACGGCCGTCCGGGACGCGGGGCACGGTTCCTCGGCCGTCGTGGAGGCCGTCCGGGACACCGGCCGGCGGGGACCGCGCCTCGCTCCCACCACCTGGGTGCTGCTCCAGGACGGGGACACCCAGTGGCTGGTCGACCCGCGTGCGGGCACCGCGACGCGGGTCGGGCCCGACGGTCCGCCCGCCGTCCGCGGGGTGCGCGCCGCCGCGGTCACCGGCGGCCGGGCGCCGCTCCCGCTACCCACCCACCCGGCCGGGCCGGAGACCCCGCCGCGCCCGGAGCCGACCCCGCGCCCGGAGCCGACCCCGCGGACGGAGCCGACGTCGCGGACGGAGCCGACGTCGCGGACGGAGCCGGATCCGATGGAGGAGTCCGTCCCGGACGCCGGCGGACCCGTCCTCACCCCGCTGCGGCTCGCGGAGATCCGCTCCGCGCTCCGGGACCTGCGCGACGACGCCGGGCTGCCCCGCACCCCGCGGGACGCGGCCGACCTCGACGCCCGCCGCGCGTTCGACCGCTGGTCCGCGCTCGGCCGCGAGATGCCGGCCGACGCGCGCCGGCTCGCCCGTGAGGTCGCCGAGGTCGCCCTGACCGGCGGTGTCCTGCGGCTGCGCGGCGGCGCCCCCGACGGTCCGGCCCACCGGTCCGGCCCCGTCGCCGACACCCCCGCGACGCGGCCGGACGGCGCTCCCGTCCCGCGGCCGTCCGTCCCCCGGCCGGACGGTGTCCTGCGCGCCGCGGTGACCCGGGTCCGGCGGCTCATGACCGGCCCCGGCACACCGCTGCCGACACCGGTCTCCGCCGGGCGTGCGCTGCCGGTCTCCCTGCTGCGCAACCACCGCTTCGCGCTGCACCGGGACTGGGCACGGATGCTCACCGGCACCTCGTTCGACGTCCACCTCGCCTTCCACGACATGTGGCAGGGCAGGCCCCGGGCCGCGGGACCGGACGTCCCGGTGGCCGACCGGTTCGAGGCCGTCACCCGTGCCCACGGTCGCCCGCCGGTGCGGGTGGGTACCGGCCCGGACGCGCTGCTGTCGGTGGCGGCGACCGTCCGGTCGGCGGGACACGGGGCCGAGGCCCTGGTCCTCGCCTCGGGCGGCCCGCTGTACGACGGCTCCGCACACACCCTGGTCAACGTGCGGGGCACGGTCTGGCTGGTGGACCCGGCCGCGGGGTCCGCGGTGGACCCGGCGTCGTCGTCGGTGTCGGTCGGCGCGTGGGTGGCGGCCGTCGGTACGGACGCCGACGGCGCGGGCCTGCCGTTCGAGGTGGCCCCGCCCGGCCCGCCTCCGGTCCTGGGCACCGCCCGGGGCCCGCTGGGCGCGTCCCGTGACGGCGTCCCCCTCCGCGTGTCCATCGGGCCCTCGGCCGTGCCCGGCTACCTGCCCGCCGCGCGGGTCGCGTCCTCCCCGCTCGACCCGTCGAGCGCGGCCTGGCGCCGGCAACGTGAGCAGGCCGCACCCGCCGAGGCGGGCGCCGACGTGGTGCAGCCGTGGGTGGACGCCGACGGTCGGCCGGCCGGCCGCGGGACCCGGGCCACCTTCGACGTCCGCCGGTTCGAGGTCGAACCCGGACGCTGGGTGCGGGAGCTGACGCTGGCGATCCGGTTCACCGGCACCCCGCGGGCCGTCGAGGCCGCCTCGGCCCTCGCCCGGGAGACGGCCGAGGAGATCAGCGCCCGGAACTACCTGTTCCCGGACGGCGACCAGCTGCACGTCTCGGTCGAGCTGGCCGACCACCGCATCACCCCGCACACGGTCGCGGTGGTGGACGACTCCTACGTGCACGGCACCGACCACTCGCACAGCTCACGCTGGAACCTGGTCCAGATCCGGGACAACCTCGCCGCGGGCCTGCGCTCCACCGCCATGCACGAGATGGCGCACCGGCTCGGCACCGTGGACCGCTACACCCGCGACGCGTCGGACTCGGCGGTCGCCTCCGTGCGGGACTGGACCGGCATCATGGGGGCGCTGGAGAACCGCAGCCGCCTGCTCAGCAACACCGACATCGAGCGCATCGACCTGGCGTCCCGGCACGCGGTGGTCCACAGCCTGCGGCTGCCCGACGCCGACGCCGACACCGCCGCGGCGGGCCGCGGCCGGCGGGCCGCGCCCGCCGGGGTGCCGGAGATCGTCGTGCAGCCCGCGCCCGACGCCGGGTTCCGGCCCTCCACAGTCCCGTCGGGACAGATGCTCGCCGCCATCGACCGGGCCCTCGCCGGGCGCGGACTCGCCGCCCCCCGCTCGGCGGTCCTGGCCGCCTACGCCCGGTGGAACGAGCGGACCTCCGGCCTGTCCTACACGACCGACCAGCTGGCGGCGCACACCGTCGACCTGATCGAGCGTTCCGGCGAGGCCAGGACGCTGCCGGCGGCGCCCCCGACTGCGGCCGCCGCGGCGGACCCGTTCGCGCTGCTCAGCCCGCAGACCGGGCCCCGGCCCGGGGCCGGGATCACCGCGCTGCTGGGCGGCCCCCCGGCCACCCGGCAGGCCCCAGCCGGGCTGGACGCCCTGCTCCTCGGGCGCCCGGCACCCGGGGCCGACGGTCCCGCCCCGGCCGCCGGCCTCGACGCGCTGCTGCTCGGTGATCCGTCGTCGCGGTCCGGTGCGGACGGCGCCGCGCCGGAGCAGCCGCGGGCCGACCGTCGTCCGTCCGGAGGGGAGTGGACCGGGTCGGCCGCGGACGCGGTGGAGTTCCGCCGCCTGTGGCGCGGCGACCCGGCACCGGCCGGCTCCCCGGTCGGCGACCCCGTCGAGCAGGCCTTCGGCGCCCACCCCGCCGACGTGGGTGCCGGCCGGGCCGCCATGGTGCGGGTCGTCCGCGCCGTGGCCGACGCGGGTCCCGGCGCGGACGCGCTGCTGCAGGGGATGCCCGAGCCCCTCCCGGCGGGCACCCGGTCCCGGCGCGGCGACTGGGTCGGCCCGGTCCGCCGCACCTGGCTCCTGGTCAACGACGCGGGCTCGGTACGGCTGGTCGACCTGGCCGCGGGGACGAACGTCGAGGCGACCCCGGGCGGGATCGAGCGGCTGGGCCGGCTGCGGGCCGTCGCCGCCCACCCCGACGGCAGCCCGCTGGACCTCCCGCCGGTCGACACCGGCCGTCCGCGGCTGGACGTCACCGACGAGCCCGGCGCCCGGTTCGCCCTGCGGTCCGACGCGCACCGGCTCCTCGGGCCCGGCCTCGACGGCCACCTCGCACTGCACGACATGTGGTGGGGGCGGCCCCGCCCGGCCGACCCCGACCTCCCGGCCGGCGAGCACGCCGCCGCGGTCGAACGCACCTACGGCCACCCGCCCACCGAGGTCGGGACCGGGCAGGCGGCGCTCGACCGGGCCGTCGAGACGGTCCGCCGGGCCGGCGACGGCGCCGACGCGCTGCTGCTGGTCCGTGCCCCCGGCGACACCACCGAGACCCCGGTCAGCGTCGTCCGGGCCGACGGGCAGACGCTCGTCGTGCTCCCCGACGGGCCCCGCGCCGCCTGGGCGGGGGAGGCCACCGTGCCGGACGGCGCCGTCGTCCGTGCCGTCGGTGTCGGCGCCGACGGCGGCCGGCTGCCGTTCCCGGCCCCCGAGCGGCCGGCACCGGCCCCGCTCCCGGGCCCGGCCGCGCCGCCCCCGCCTGCGGGCCCCGCGCCGGCCCCGCGCCGTGGCCCGGACCCGCTGCTGCTGGCCTGGGACGGGCAGCTCCGTCCGGGGCGCCTCGACACCGGCCCGACCTGGTACCCCGGGACGCTGCCGCGCGCCACGCCGCTCACCGACCCGCTGCAGCCGGGTCCCGCCTGGGAACGTGCGCTCGCCGCTCCCGGCCGGACGGCGCTCCCGGAGACGCCGCGGGCCGCCGAGGTCGACGGGGCGATGGGCGCCGTCGGCGGCGATCTGCTGTTCGAGGTGCGCCGGTTCGAGGCGGAGCCGGGCCGCCGGGTCACCCACGTGACGCTGCCGATCGTGTTCGACGGCCCGCCCGAGGCCCGGCGGCAGGCCCGCGCACTCGCCGAGGCGGCCGTCGCCCGCGTCAACGGCACCTACGCCTTCTCCGACGGGGACCAGTTCCACCTCGCCGTCGACCCCGATCCGCGGCCGGGCCCCCGGTACCGCATCCGGGTCACCGACGAGGAGCTGGGCGACGGGTTCGACGGGGTCTCCGACCACCGGCACTGGCGGGTCGACCGGATCCTCGACGAGCTCGCCACGACCGGGGCCGACGTCGCCCTGCACGAGCTGCTGCACCTGGTCGGCCTGAAGGACCGCTACGGCGGCGACGCGACCCTGGCGCTGGTCGGCGGCGTCGTCGACACCGACGGTGTCATGGGCGTCCTCGAGACCCGGCGCGACGTGCTCACCCAGGCCGATCTTGACGAGATCGAGACCACGGTCCGCCAGGTCGTCGTCGACGAGCAGCGGCTGCCCGGGTCCCCGGCCGGCATCGACGCCTCGGCCCGCTCGACGATCACCCCGGGCGTCGACCAGCGGGAGGCGATCGACACCGAGCTCGCCTCCCGCCGGCTGACCGCGAGCGACGAGGACGTCCGCTCGGTCTACACACGGTGGCGTCGGACCACCACGCCGCTGGCCGTCGACGTCGTCGAGGCCGCCCGTGCCGTGGTCGCACTCGGGGTGGCGCGCGGAGCGTTCCGGGCCGTCGACGACGCCGTCGCGGGGCAGAGTCCGACCGTGCCGTCGCTCGTCGTCCTCGACCCCGGCACGATCGGCTCCGCCGCGACGAGATCGTCGGCCCCGCGGACGGTGGACGACCTGGCCTGGACCTACTCCGGATCGAACCCCACCTACGCAGCCGAGTTGCACGAGGCCTGGCACGGGCGGTCGCCCGCTCCCCGCGAGGAGCCGTCCGGGCCCGTCGGCACCCGTCGGATGCTGGAGCAGACCTTCGGCACCCCGATGACCCCGATCGGAACCGGTCCGGCCGCGCTCGGCACGGTCATCGACACCGTCCGGGCGGCCGGGCCGGGCGCCGACGCGGTGGTCTGGGGCTCGTTCGAGCGCGACCCCGCGATCCCCCCGACCGGGGAGGGGCACCTCCGGCTGGTCGGGCCGACCTACTGGAACCTGCTCAACGACGGCGGCGCGGTGCAGCTCGTCGAGCTGCGTACCGCTGACGTCGTCCCGGCCACCGCCGACCACCTGAGCCACCTGGGCCGGGTCGAGGCGGTCGGGACCGGCGCCGACGGCGTGGCGCTGGTCTTCCCCCGGGAGGACCGCCCGTTCGTTGCGCGGATCCCGTTCTCCGACGACCCGACGGCCGTGTTCAGCCTGCACGAGCCGACCTGGCGGCAGCTGCGGGGATCCGGGCTCGACGGGCACCTGGCGGTGCACGATCTCTGGTGGGGCCGCCCTCGCGCCACGCCGGACGCCGTCGCGACGCCCGAGCCGGCCGCCGCACCCGATCCGGTCGGCACCGCGGACCCGGCCGGGAGCGGGAGGAACCGGGAGGACGCCCGGGAGCAGATCGAGCGGACGTTCGGGTTCCCGCCGGTCGACATCGGCGCCGGCCCGGACGCGTGGGCCCGGTTCGCCGACGCGCTGCACACCGGTGGCCATGGCGGCTCCGGCCTGGTCCGGATCGAGCACCCGGGCGACGGTCGCGTCGAGACGCTCTCCGTGGTGCAGGTCGAGGGTGACGTTCTCGTACTGACCCCGTCCGACGGCGGCGTCGTGCTCGCCGAGCACGTCGTCGTCCCCGAGGATGCGCGCCTCACCGCGGTGGGCGTCACCGGCGCGGGCGACCGTGTGCGGACCGTCCCGGTCGGCGAGCCGGCACCGTCCGTGCCCGGGCCACCGGCGCCCGAGGCGCCGCCGCTGCCGCCCGCCGACGCCCGTCCGGCCGCCCTCCCCGGCGGTGCGGAGCCGCGCCACCGCGTCGGCCCCCGATGGCACGGGGGCCGTGAGCCGGCGGCGGACTCCGAGCAGCTGTACCGCCGCGACGTCGTCTGGGACGCCCAGCGGGCCGCGGCCCCGGTGACCGTCGTACGGCCCGACGCGGTCACGGTGCTCCCGCCCGACGGACAGGGCACCGGGGTCTCCCGGTACGACGACCTCGCGCCGGTGGAGGTGCGCCGCTACGAGGTGTTCCCCGGGCACTTCGTCCGTGAGCTGACCGCTGCGGTGCGCCTGGTGGGTGACCCGGCCGCGGTCGCCGAGGCCACCGCGCTGGCCGTCGAACAGCTGGAGCTGCTCAACCACCGCTACCGGCTTCCCGGCGGGGACCAGCTGCACCTGAGCCTCGATCTCTCGCCCACCCGCCCCGAGCACCAGGTCGTCGTGGTGGAGGACGTGCCGTGGGTGCGCGGGCAGTCGGCCACGTCCCATCAGGGGCGCTGGCAGCTGAGCCAGATCCGCAGCCTGAAGGCGACGGGGTCCGCCGTCGCGGCGCACGAGCTCTCCCACGTGTTCGGCCTGCCGGACAGGTACGGCCCGCACGGGAACGACGCCGCCGTCGGCGGGACCACCGCGTACGAGGCCTTGATGGGGCCCGACGGCATCCTGGTGTACACCGAGGCCGACCTGGCCCGCCTCGACGCCCTGTTCGGCGGGTCGCAGCTGCCGAGCAGGCCGCTGCCGTCGGTCACCGCGCCGACGGCCGGGGATCGGCTGGTGCCCGGCCACCACCAGTGGGCCGCGATCCAGAACGTGCTGAGGGACCTGGGTCTCCCCGTCGTCCGGGACGACCTCCCGGAGCCGATCGCCCCGGACGGGCCGACCGGGTCCGGCGATGCCGCGGCGACCGCGCGTGACCGCGCGGCGTACCACGGGGACGAGGCCTACCGCACGGCGCTGCTGGACGCCTACGACGCGTGGCGGCGGCGGACCTCCCCGCTTCCCTTCGACGTCGACACGCTCGCCCGTGCGACCGTCTCACTGGCCGAGATGCGCAACCTGGTGCGCGACCTGCTCCCGTTCACCGCCGACCGGACGGACCGGTTCGCGCTGCACCGTGGGGCGTGGGAGGAGCTGGCGGACACCGGTCTCGACGGGCATCTGGCGCTGCACGACCTGTGGCGGGGACGCCCGCGGGAGGTCGTCGCCGAGCCCGCGGCGGATGCGGTCGAGCAGACCTTCGGCGCCCCGCCGGCGGAGATCGGTACCGGCGTCGCCGCCTGGGTGCAGGTCTACAACGGCCTGTTCCACGGCGGGGACGGCAGCTCGGCGCTGGTCCGGATGCACGACCCGGCCACCGGACGGACCGAGACGGTGTCGATGATCCACAGCCGGGGGGCGGTGGTCGTGCTGACCCCGTCCGACGGCGGCGTCGTCGCCGCGGTGCGGCGGGAGCCGGGCGCCGGCGTGGTCGTCTCGGCCGTGGGGACGGACCGCGACGGGAACCCGCTCCGGCTGCACGGTCCCGCCCCGGACGACACCGTGGCCACACCGGGCGGTCCGACCACGGGTGCCGACGAGGTCGTCGTGGCCCCCGCCGCCCCGCCGGCGCACGAGAGCTGGGTCTCCGAGGCGGTCCCGAGCTGGGACGTCGACGGTGACGCGCCCGCCCCCGTGCCCGGCCGTCCACCCGCAGACACCACGAACCGCCCCCGAACGGAGCACCGTCCATGAGCACCGCCCCCGACCACACGCCCGCCCCCGAGGGCGGGCCCGCCGAGCCCGAGGTCCCCGGCACGGCCGAGGACCGGATCGCCTACCTCGTCGACCCCGCCTGGCGGCCGACCCCGGAGCAGTCCCAGCCCGACCCGACCCGGATCGTGGGGGCCTGGATCCTGCGCGCCGACGGCGGGGTCGAGGGGTTCCAGACCAACCCCGACTACGTCCCCGCGGACCCCGGGTCGCCGACCGACCCCGTCGACGCCGTCCTGCAGATCCTGGCCCTGGACCGGGCGGACGGCCTGCGTCCCGAGGCCGAGACCCTCGAGCTGCTCGACACCGTCCTGCTCGAGGCCCGGCTCGGGGTGGCCCTCGACGAGACCGGCGTCGCCGTGGTCCGGCCGGCGCCCGGCGGCGGCGTGGTCCCCGTCGTCACCGCCGCCGCGCACCGCGACCGGGTCACCGGCGTCGCGTCCTGGCGCGAGACCACCGCCGCGGAGCTGGCCGCCGCCCTGCCCGCCGAGGGCGTCGACGTCGTGGTCAACCCCGACTCGCCCGCCCCGGCGCTGATCCCGGCCGCGACGCTGCGCTCGCTCACCGGCGGGGCCCCCACCGGGTGACCGGTTCGCGGGGGATGTCCCCCGTGGGGCGCGCGTGGGGTCCCGTCGCCGCTCCGCGGTGCCGGGGTCCGCACTAGACAGGGGAGGACCGCCGGAACCGACTCTGCCGAAGGGGTGCGATGGAGCCGCGACGCCGTACGGGACCGGTGCCGCGATGAGCGCGGCCCTGGCCGTCTCGCCGATGGGCGGGTCCGGACACCGCAGCCTGGCCGAGGCCGTGGCCGCGGCTCCGGAGGGCGCCGTCATCAGCGTCGCGCCCGGCACCTACACCGAGCCCCTCGTGCTGCGCCGGGCGGTCACCGTCACCGCGGAGGAGGGCCCCGGCACCGTCCGGATCGCCCCGCGCGAGGGTGTCGCGGTGGTGCTGGCCGGTCCGCCGTCGGCGACCGCGCAGCTGTCCGGGATCACCGTGCAGGGCGCGCCGGGCGTCGTCGCCGCGGTGCTGGTGACGAGCGGTGCGCTGCGGCTCACCGAGTGCACCGTCGCCGGCGCGGGCTGGTCGGCGGTGCTCGCCCGCGACGACGGCGCGGTACACGCCGGTGACTGCGCGCTGTCCGCCCCGGCGGGCGCGGGGGTCGTCGTCAGCTCCCCGGTGGGCAGCTCCGTGTCGCTGTGCCGCATCACCGACATCGGCACCACGGCGGTCGTGGTGGCCGGGGACGGCGTGCTGGACCTGACCGCGACCCGGATCGACGGCCCCGCCGGCAACGGCGTGTTCGTCCACGAGCGGGGCCGGCTCACGCTGTCCCGGACCTCGGTGGCCGGGGCGGGCAAGCCGGCCGTCGCCGTCGAGCAGGACGGTGCCCTCACCGCCTCCGACCTGCAGGTCACCGACGCCGCCGGAGTCGGCCTGTACCTCGCGAGCAGCGCCTCCGTGCAGGTCGACGGGGCCGGGATCGGACCCTGCGGTGCAGTCGGTGTGCACGTCGACCAGGCCTGCCGCCCGCAGCTGCGCTCGGTCACCGTGCGCGGCGCCACCGGGGCGGGTCTGCTGTGGACCGGCAGGGCCTCGGGCACCGCCACCGGCTGCACCGTCGGCTCCACCGCGGGCGACGGGCTGCGGGTGACCGGGCGCAGCACCCCCGAGCTCGACGCCGTCGAGACCGCTGCCGACAGCGGCGCCGGCGTCGTCGTCGACGACGGCGCGGACCCGTTCCTGCGCCGGCTGCGCGTCCTGGACGCCGGGACCTGCGCACTGGTCGTCTCCGGCGGGGCCCGCGGTCGTCTGGAGAACGTGGAGATCGAGCGGGCCGGCGCCGACGGCGTGCGGGTCACCGACGGGGCCCGCCCGCAGATCGACGGGCTCACCCTGCGCGGTGCCGCCGGGTCCGGTGTGGCCGTCACCGGCGCGGCGTTGTCGCTGGCCGACTGCGACCTGTCGGCGGTCGGCGGCGACGGCGTCGCCGCCGGCACCGGCGCGGACCTGACCCTGCAGCACTGTCGCGTCGCGGGCGCCCCCGGAGCGGGGTTCCGGCTGGGCGCGGGCTCGGGCGGCACGCTGGAGGAGTGCACCGCCGGCGACGGCGGTGCTGACGGTGTCGTCGTCGCCACGGCCGAACCGGTCCGCCTCACCGGCTGCGCCGCGCAGGGCAATGCAGGCGCCGGTCTGCGGGTGACGGCCCCCGCCGCGTCGCTCACCGTCGAACGGCTGACCAGCCTCGCCAACGGGGTCCCGGACGCGCCGGGGCCCCGGCCCGGTGGTCCGGCCGCGGCGGCCGCCGGCGGCCCGCAGGAGGCCGTCGCCTCCGCGCCGGGTGCGGCACCGTCCCGGCGCCCGGCCAACGACCCGCTCGACGCCCTGCACGCACTCGTCGGGCTGGAGGGGGTGAAGGCCGACGTCACCTCGCTGGTGAACCTCAACAAGATGGCCAAGCGACGGGTCGACGCCGGGCTGTCCGCCCCGCCGATGGCCCGCCACCTGGTGTTCGCCGGCGCGCCGGGCACCGGCAAGACGACCGTCGCCCGGCTCTACGGCGAGGTCCTCGCCCGCCTCGGGGTGCTGCGGTCCGGGCACCTGGTCGAGGTGGCGCGCGCGGACCTGGTCGCCCAGATCATCGGCGGCACCGCGATCAAGACCACCGAGGCGTTCACGAGCGCGCTGGGCGGGGTCCTGTTCATCGACGAGGCGTACACGCTGTCCAGCGGCCGGGGTGGGACCGGCCCCGACTTCGGGCGCGAGGCGATCGACACCCTGGTCAAGCTGATGGAGGACCACCGGGACGACGTCGTCGTCATCGCGGCCGGCTACTCGAAGGAGATGCAGCAGTTCCTGGAGGCCAACCCGGGCATGGAGTCCCGCTTCAGCCGGACCATCGAGTTCGCGAACTACGACGCCCCCGAGCTGGTCACGATCGTGCGCAGCCAGTGCGAGCGCCACGACTACCGGCTCGCCCCGGAGGCGGAGCAGGCCCTGCTCACCTACTTCGAACAGATCCCGAAGGACGGCACGTTCGGCAACGGCCGGACCGCTCGCCGGGTGTTCGAGCGGATGGCCGACCGGCAGGCGTCCCGGCTCAGCGCCGGCGGTGCCGTGGCTCCCGCCGACCTGACACTGCTGACCGCGGATGACCTCGAACTCGCCGTCTGAGGCCGTCGCGCGCCGGGGGGACGGCCGGTCAGCCGGTGAACCCGCGGTCCTGCATCGCCGTCATCAGCTCGGTCCGCGACCGGTAGCCGGCGCGGGCGAACATCCGGCCCAGCCGGCCCTCCACGCTCTTCTCGCTGACCTGCAGGATCGTGGCGATCGTGCGGTTGCCGAAGCCCTGCCCCACCAGCAGCCCGAGCAGCCGCTCGTTCTCCGCCACCACCGTGGTACGGCCGGGTACGGTCACGCCGGCACGGGTCATCTGACCGCGGACCCAGTTCCGGCACAGCAGGGCGCCGAGGTCCCCGAAGAGGTCGTAGCACTCCCACAGGTCGTCGGGCCCCACGAGGTCCTGCTCGCCCAGGATGCCGATGACCGTCGCCAGCTCGAGAGGGAGGCCGCGCTCCCGGGCGACCCGCAGGCAGCTCTCGACGGTCGCCGGGTGGCGGTCGACGAGCGAGCGGACGAGCAGGAGGTACAGCTCGGTCCGCGAGGTGCCGAGCACATCGTGCAACCGTTCCAGCGCCCGGCCCGCGCGCCGCGCGCCGTCGAGATCGCCGCGGGCCATGGCGATGCGCGCGAGTTGGAGGTGGCTCGCGTCGGTGCCGATGAGGATGCCGCGCTCCTCCGCGTCGGCCACCGAGCCCTGCAGCCGGTCGACCGCCTCGTCGAGGTCCCCGACGGCGACGTCGGCGACGGCGCGCGGGGCGGCGAGCAGGTGCCGCAGCGAGGACTTCGCCGCGATCGCCTCGTCCAGGAACTCCCGGGCCCGGGTGATCTCGCCCCGGGCGAGCAGCAGGAAGGCGTGGTGCTGCTGCATCAGTTCCAGGCCCGCGTCGTGCCCGACGACGAACCCGCCGACGCGGTAGCGGCGGGCCAGGTCCTTGGCCTCGGTGGTCCGGCCCTCCAGGAACGCCAGCGAGGCCCGGTCGGACAGGCTCAGCATCTCCGGGGTCAGACCCTCGTCCGCCATGAGCCGGCGGGCCCGGCCGACGTCGCTGAGCAGGAGCAGGAGCGTGACCAGCCCCTGGGTGAAGGCCAGCCGGCGACGGGCGGAGTTGTCGGCCGGCCACAGCCCCGGATCGGCGAGCAGCGTCTCGAACGTCCCCGGACGCCCCGCCCCCAGCTCGGCCATCATCGAGAGCGTGTCCCCGAGGTAGGAGGTCGCCCCCGGCCCGCGCCACGCCCACCGCGCGTCGTCGAGCAGCTCCAGGGCGTCTCGCCACCGGCCGAGCATGAACAGGGCCAGCGCACGCCACGAGGACCGGGCGGCCACGTCACCGGGGAGCTCGCGGCGGCCGTGGGCGACGGCGCGGAGCCCGTCGAGGTCGCCGAGGCTGCGCATCGAGCCGAGCATCGTCGCACCGGCGTCGACGACCCAGTGCTCGGGCAGGACGTCGCCGAGCTCGTCCAGGACGGACTCGATGGTCGTGACGGCGGTGGCGTAGTCACCGGTGCGGTAGCAGCTGGTGGCGTACATCCAGCGGGCCATCGCCTCGTCGGCGCGGTCGGGCGACAGGTCCGCGGCGGTCAGCCACCAGGCCTTGGTCCGGTGCGGGTCGTCGGCCGCGCGGATCGTGGCCCGCTGGACCAGCTCGGACCGGGCGCGGTCGGTGTCCAGCAACGCGCCCGCCTCGGCGATCCGGTCCGTGAGGTAGTCGGGGTCCTCGGCGTGGGCGACACCCGTCCACAGGGCGACGACGGCGGTGACGGCCACCCAGCGCCGCTCGTAGGGCCGCAGGCAGGCCGCGAGTTCGACAGCCACCTGGGGGACCGGGAAACGCCAGCCGTCGTCGGCCCCGCCACGGTGCAGCACCCCGGCGTCGACGAGCTCCGCCAGGTGCTCACGGGCCTCGTCGACGTCGATGTCGAGGCTCGCGGCGAGCAGCCGGGGCAGCGCGGGCCCGAGGGGTGCGAGCAGGGCGACGGCGGTCGCGACCGGCCACATGGCGGGCCCCAGACGGCGGACCGGACGCAGCAGCGGCCCGTCCGGCCGGGGGCCGGGCTCCGGTCCCGGGCCGAGATAGGCGTGCCGGTCGGAGATCACGACCCGGCCGCCCGCCGACAGGCTCCCCAGCAGGTCCAGCACCGCCTCCGGCACCCCCCGCGTCCGCTCGAGCACGAGGTCGACCAGTTCGGGTGCCGGGCGGCTGCGCAGCTGCTCGGCCAGCAGCCTCGCGGTCTGCGCCCGGTCGAGCGGCCGCAGCCGGTGCGAGTCGAGGACGCCGTCGCGGCGCAGGGCACGGACCACCGCGACGAAGGGGCGCAGGAATCCGGGGACGGGTGTCTGGACGGTGAACACCGCCCGGACACCGGCCTCGGCCAGGGACGGCACCAGCGCGGCGAGCACCGCGACCGAGTCGGGGTCGCTGCGGTGCAGGTCGTCGACGAGCAGCGTCAGCCGGTGCCGGTCGAGCACCATCGCGATCGGTGCCGCCATCCGGGCGGCGAGGGCGGGGGAGTGCCGCGCACCGTCGACCGGGTGCAGCAGCGTCGGGGGGACCCGGGCGAGCACCGCCGTGCTGCCGTCGATCACCGGACCGTCGGGGGTGTAGCGCAGGCGCAGGACGTCGCCGCCCTGCTCCCCGACGCGGGCGGCCAGCCGGTCGAGCACGGCCGTGCGCCCGATCCCCGGCGGTCCGTGCACGAGTGCCGAGCGGGTTCCGTCGTCCGGAAGGTCCGGGACGGGCAAGGGTGCCTCCACAGGGCGGTCGTCGACGACGGTGCGACGGGGCGAGGAACTCCTCGCACCACGGGACGACGAGCGGACTTCGGGCGGGGACCACGGCGGCCCCGGGTACCGGTCCCGGCGGTGCCGACCGGGAACCTGTTGTCGAGCGTACCGTTTCGCGGCACATGTCATGATCTTCGCAGCCCGCGGGGCCGCACGACCGGGACGGTGACATGAGCAGGGAACAGATCGAGTTCTGTGGTCGGGACGAGGTGCTGGACGCCCTGCGAGGCACCCCCGAGGCGTCGTTGACGGTCCTGCGTGGACCGACGTCCAGCGGACGTACCGCGCTGCTCACCCGGATCGGTGACGAGCTGCGCGAGTCGGGTTCCACGGTCCTGTTCGTGGACGCGGTCCAGGACCATGCGCGCTGGGACCGGTTCGGCGTCCGTCCGCTGCTGGCCGCGGTCGGCCGGTCCTTCGAGCAGCTCGACCCCGGCCCCGAGCTGCCCGGAGCGATGAGGTCGGTGCGCCGCCTGGCCACCGCCGAGACCTACGAGTCGATCGCCGGCCGCTCCCGGTTGCGCGCCGAGACCGGTCGTCTCCTCGCCGCGGTCGGGACCCGGGGCCCGGTCACCCTCGCCGTCGACGACGCCGACCACGTCGCGGCTCCGCTGTTCGTGCTGGCAGAGGCCCGGCGCGCCGGGCACCGTGTGCTCGCCGCGATGCGGTCGGTGCAGCTCCCGACCGAGCAGCTCGCCGAGGTCGGCGACGCCGCCGACGAGATCATCGACCTCCCGATGCTGTCGGACGAGGCATCGGTGGAGATCCTGCGACGGGCGGCCGGCGGCCCGGTCGACCCGGGACTCGTCGACGCCCTGCGGGAGTCCCTGGGGCTGCTGTTCGGGTGCCCGGGGACCCTGATCTCCACCCTGGCCGCGTCGCGTGACGAGGGCCGTGTCGTGCGCGTGGACCGCACCCTCTGCCTCCGCGACGACCGGGTGGCGATCGGGCTCCCGACCGGGCACTTCCTGGTGGAGACGGTGCGCGCCGCAGGCCGTGCCGGGGAGGGCCTCGTCGCCCTCGCGGCAGGCCCGACGGGGTTCCGGATCGCCGACCTCGACGCCGTCGCCGGGGCGACCGGACGGACCGCGGTGGGGTGTGGCGCCGTCGTCGACGCCCTCGCCGCGGAGTCCGCGCTCGAGTGCGACTTCCGGGGCCGTCTGACCCCGCTGTGCCGGGCACTGGGGACGACGGTGCGGGCCGGGCTGGGGGAGGACGCACTGCGCGACCTGCACGTGCGGATCGGTCGCCGGGTGCAGTCGACGGTCGGGCTCAGCAGCCGTGACGACCTGTCCGCACTCGCCGGCCACGTCGCCGCGGCCGGGACGGCGTGGCCCGTCCAGCGGCGGCTGACGGTGGTGCTGCACGACGAGGCCGTCCGCATCGCCGACAGCGACCCCGACCTCGCGATCAGCCACCTCCGTAGTGCGTGGCGGCACGCCGGGCCCGGACACGGCCGGCGTCGTGTGCAGGCCGAGCTGATCCGCGCGACCCGGGCCGCCGGCCGCTTCGACGAGCTGGCCGACTTCGTCGCCGACGCCGTCGACGAGGGTGGGTACCGGACGACGGGGTCACGCGCCGAGCTGGCAGCGGCCGCCGCGCTCGCCGCCCTGCAGCTCGGCCGCCGGGTGAGCACGCCGGTCCGTTCGGCCCTGGCGGGGATCGGGGACCCCTACTGTCCGCTGCAGCTCTGCGAACGGTGGTGGCGCGGTGAGAACCTCTCGATCGGTGAGCTGGTGCAGGGCTTCGCGCCGCTCGCGCCGGGCGGGCCGGTCCGCACGCTGCGGGACCTGTCCGCGGACTCGCTGCGGGTGCCCGCGGACGTCCGGCACGCGTTCTCCCGGCGACGGCTGGTGCCGATGCTCCGGTGGCTGCTGGGTCCCTACTACCGGCCCCCGGCCGACGGTCCGTTCGCCGCGTTCGAGCGGATGATGATCGCCTACGGCGACGGGCGCTGGAACCGGGCGTTGTCGGCCGCCCGGTCGCTGCAGACCCAGGAGTCCGCGGACCTGGTCTCCCGGCCGTGGGCGGCGCTGGCCGCCGCGGCCGTCCACCGTTTCCGGGGCCGGGAACGGCGCGCCCGCGCGTGGGCACAGACGATTCCCGAGACCGACTACACCGACACCGACACCGCCGTGCCCGCGCTGCGCGAGTGGGCCGAGGCGCGGCTGGCCCACACCGGGGAGAACCCGCTGGAGGCGCTGCCCGCGACCTGGGCGGTGTACTGCGGCGAGCTGCGACGCGGTTCCCGGGGGCCGCACGCCGGGGAGGTCCTGAACTGGCTGGCGATGCTCGCCCGCAGCAGCGGCGACGACGGGTGGCGACGCCGGATCGCCGAGGCGGTCGAGGAGGCGCTGGCCGACGAACCGGAGTCGGTGGGCCCGGAGTACGGCGAGCTCATCGAGGCGATGCTCCGCGACGACCCCGCTGCCGCCCGCCGGGGCGTCGCGTGGTGGCGCGAACGGGCCAGCCTGCCGGACCTGGCACAGGCGTGCCTGCAGGCCGCCGACGTCGTCGGGCCCGAGGAGGCCGAGCCCCTGCTGCACGAGGCCCTCGCCATCGCCGACGACCTGAAGGCGACCCGGATCAGGCGCTCGGTGCGCCGGGCGATGTCGCGGTACGGGATCGCCGTGCGGACCCCGGAGCTCGGCGAGCAGCGGCTCTCCGAGCTGGAGATGCGGCTGGTCGGGCTCGTCACCGAGGGCCGGTCGAACCGGCAGATCGCGGCCCGGATCACGATGAGCGAGAAGACCGTCGAGAACCACCTCACCCGGCTGTTCGGCAAGACCGGCTGCCGCAACCGGCGTGAGCTGGTCGTCGCGCACCTCGCGGGCCGCCTCACCGGACTGGGTCCCGAGCCGTGGGAACCCGCCGCCGGAGCCCGTTAGAGTCCGCTCCGTGACCGAATTCGTGAGCCTGTCCGTGGACGAGGGCGTCGGGACGATCCGGATCGACCGCCCGCCGATGAACGCCCTGAACCGCCAGATCCAGGGTGAGCTGCTGGAGGTGGCCGACGAGGCCGCCACCCGCGCCGACGTGCGTGCGGTCGTCGTCCACGGCGGGGAGAAGACCTTCGCCGCGGGTGCGGACGTCAAGGAGATGGCGTCGATGTCCTACGCGGACATGACGGTGGTGGCCCGCAAGCTGTCCGCCGGCCTGGGCGCGATCTCGACGATCCCGAAGCCGACCGTCGCCGCGGTGACCGGCTACGCCCTCGGCGGTGGCCTGGAGGTCGTGCTCGGCGCCGACCGCCGCATCGCGGGCGACAACGTCAAGCTCGGCTTCCCGGAGATCCTGCTCGGCATCTTCCCCGGCGGTGGCGGCACCCAGCGCGCCGCGCGGCTGATCGGGCCGTCGCGCACGAAGGACCTGATCTACACCGGCCGGATGGTCAAGGCCGACGAGGCCCTGGCGATCGGGCTCGTCGACGAGGTCGTCCCGGCCGACGAGGTCTACACCCGGGCCGTCGCCTGGGCGAAGCAGTTCACCGCGGGCCCCGCCCTCGCCTACGCCGCCGCGAAGGCGGCCATCGACAACGGCCTCGACACCGACCTGCGCACCGGCCTGGACATCGAGTCCGCGCTGTTCGCGGGCGTGTTCGCCACCGACGACGCGAAGGCGGGCACCGCCAGCTTCGTCGAGAACGGCCCCGGCAAGGCCACCTTCACCGGCCGCTGAGCCGCCGCCGAGCCACCCCGCCCCCGCCCGGACGCGCGACGCGCCCGGGCGGGGAGCAGGTCGGCGGCCGTGTTCTGCAAAACTCCTACTCATGAGTTCGGACCCGGCGCCCACCCCGCACGCCACCGCCGAGCAGGTCGAGGCGGCCTGGCACGACCCGAAGCTCGCCAACGTGCTCTACCACGACTGGGAGGCGGGCACCTACGACGAGAAGTGGTCGATCAGCTACGACGAGCGCTGCATCGGTTACGCCGCGGGCCGCTTCCGCGCCGCGGCCCCGTGGGACGGCCGGCCCTACCTGCGCGCCCTGGAGCTGGGCAGCGGCACCGGGTTCTTCCTGCTCAACCTCATGCAGGCCGGCGTCGCCGAGCGGGGCGTCGTCACCGACCTGTCCCCGGGCATGGTCGCCGCCGCCACCCGCAACGCCGAGCACCTCGGGCTCGAGGTGGAGGGCGCCGTCGTCGACGGCGAGCACATCCCGTTCCCCGACGACAGCTTCGACCTCGTCGTCGGGCACGCGGTGCTGCACCACATCCCTGACGTCGAGGCCGCGTTCCGCGAGGTCCTGCGGGTGCTGGAGCCGGGCGGGCGGTTCGTGTTCGCGGGCGAGCCCACCACCGTCGGCGACGCCTACGCCCGCACGCTCGGGCAGCTCACCTGGAAGGCCACCACCACGCTGACGAAGCTCGGCCCGCTGCAGGGCTGGCGCCGCCCCCAGCACGAGCTCGACGAGTCCTCCCGCGCCGCCGCGCTGGAGTCGGTCGTCGACATCCACACCTTCGACCCGGCCGACCTGGAGCGCACCGCGACCCGGGCCGGGGCCGAGGGGGTGCGGGCCTCCACCGAGGAGTTCGCCGCCGCGATGCTGGGCTGGCCGGTCCGGACCTTCGAGGCGGCCGTCCCGCCCGGCAAGCTCGGCTGGAACTGGGCGATGTTCGCCTACCACGGCTGGCAGCGGCTGTCCTGGCTCGACGAGCACGTCCTGAACCGGGTCGTGCCGCGCAGCTGGTTCTACAACGCCCTGATCACCGGTACCAAGCCGAGATGAGCGATCGGCCCCGGCGCGGCGCGCTGTCGGTCAGCATGGACGACGTGGAGCACCCGCTGGAGCCGTTCTGGCGCGGCGTCATCGCCTACCGCCTGCTGACGTTGCTGACCGTCGTCGGTGTGACGCTCTACCACCTGCGCACCGGCTACGAGCGCCCGCTGGCCGCGGTCGGCGTGCTCGTCGTGATGGCGGTGTGGACGGCCGTGACGTCGTGGGGCTACCTCGGCGGGCTGCCCGGCGCCCCGGACCGCCGCGGCCTGCTCGCGCTCGCCGACCTCGGCGTCTGCGTCGCGATCATGGCGACGACGCCGCTGGTCGTGCGGGTCGCCCACCTCGACGAGGGCGGCCCCGGCATGGGGTCGATCTGGACCTCCGGCGCGGTGCTGGCCTGCGCGGTCGCGTTCCGGATCACCGGCGGGGTGCTCGCCGCCGCCGTGATCTCGGCGGCCCTGGTGCTGTCCAAGCAGCGGTTCGGGGTGCTGGAGCTGGGCGACATGCAGCTGCTCCTGCTGGCCGGGCTGACCGTCGGGTTCGCCGCGCACGTGCTCGACCGCACCGCCGCCCGGCTGCGCCGCCTCGTGGCCGAACAGGCCGCCACCGCCGAACGCGAGCGGCTCACCCGGGCCGTGCACGACGGCGTCCTGCAGGTGCTGGCGCACGTCCAGCGCCGCGGCGCGGAGCTGGGCGGCGGGGCGACCGAGCTCGGCGTGCTCGCCGGGGAGCAGGAGACCGCGCTGCGTGCGCTGCTGTCCGGGCCGGGGACCACCGACGCGTCCGGGCTCCGCGACCTCGCCGCCGCGCTGCGGATCCTCGCCTCGGACCGGGTCACCGTCTCGGCCCCCGGACGCCCGGTCGAGCTGGGCGGGCCGGTCGTCGACGAGGTGGAAGGCGCGGTGCGGGCCGCGCTCGCGAACGTCGCGCTGCACGCCGGCCCGGACGCGCGCGCGTGGGTGCTGGTCGAGGAGCTGCCCGGGACGGTCGAGGTCAGCGTCCGCGACGACGGCCCCGGCATCCCCGAGGGCCGCCTCGCCGAGGCCGAGGCGCAGGGCCGGATGGGGGTGTCCCGCTCCATCCGTGGCCGCGTCGGCGACGTCGGCGGGACACTGACGCTGGACACCGGACCGGACATCGGGACCGAATGGGTCATCCGGGTCCCCAGGGAGGACACATGAGCATCCGGGTGATGGTCGTCGACGACCACCCGATCTGGCGCGAGGGCGTGGCCCGCGACCTCGCCGAGCGCGGCCTCGACGTCGTCGCGACGGCCCCGGACGCGCCCGCGGCCGTCCGGATCGCGACGGCCGTGCGGCCGGACGTGATCCTCATGGACCTCAACCTGGGCGCGACCTCCGGCGTGGACGCGATCGCCGCGATCGGGCAGCAGAGCCCGGACAGCCGCGTGCTGGTGCTGTCGGCCTCCGGCGAGCACGCCGACGTCCTGGAGGCGGTCAAGGCCGGTGCGCTCGGCTACCTGGTGAAGTCCGCCGGGGTCGACGAGCTGCTCGAGGCGATCCGGCGCACCGCCGACGGCGTCGCCGTGTTCACCCCGGGGCTGGCCGGGCTGGTGCTGGGGGAGTACCGGCGGCTCGCCGACGCCCCGCGCCCCGCCGACGGCGCGCCCGCCGTCCCGGCGCTCACCGAGCGCGAGACCGAGGTGCTGCGCCTGGTCGCGAAGGGCATGACGGCCAAGCAGATCGCGGCGAAGCTCGTCGTCTCGCACCGGACCGTCGAGAGCCACGTGCAGAACACCCTGCGCAAGCTGCAGCTGCACAACCGCAGCCAGCTCGTCCGCTACGCCATCGAGCAGGGCCTCGCGGACTGAACGAGCGGGACGGTCCGTTCCCTGCGGTGAGCGGAGGCAAACCCGTAACGGGGGCCACCCCCATCACGAACAGGTCACGGGACCGGGCACACTCGGCTCCGCCCCCGCCGCTCGACCTCCGGAGAGCCCGTGACCGACCCGAGCGCCCTGATCGGGTACCTGCTCCAGAGCCCCTGGCTGGTGCCCCTGCTCGCCGTCGCCGTGATGTGCGACGGGCCGTTCCCGTTCCTGCCGAGCGAGCCGGTGCTGTTCAGCGCCACGGCCGCCGCACTGGCGGACGGCGACCGGTGGCGGATCGCGGCCCTGTTCGGCGCCGCGGTGGTCGGGTCCCTGCTCGGCGACGCGGTGCTCTACGGCGCCGGACGCAGCTCCAACTCGGTCGTCCGGGGCGCCCGTCGCGGCGACGGGATCGGCGCCTGGGTCCGCCGCCACCTGCACCGCCGGCCGGTCGCCGCGCTGGTCGCGACCCGGCTGCTGCCCGGCGGACGGCTGGCGAGCGTGTCCGCGGCCGGCCGGGTCCGGCTGCCGCTGCGCGCGTTCCTGCCCGCGACCGTCGCGAGCGCGCTGGTGTGGAGCACCTGGATGACCGGCATCGGCGTATTGGTCGGGCCGATCACGCATGGCGACCCGCTGATGTCGGTGCTCGCCGGGGTCGTCCTCGCGGCGCTCGTCGCCTCCGCGGCGGCAGCGGCCAAGGCGCTGCTGCGGCTGCGCCGCCCCGTCGTCGCGGTCTGACGCCCGCCCGACCCGTTCGCGTCGAACCGGCGGGTTCCGCGCCGTTCGGACGGCCTACTGTGCTGCGGCACATGGCAAGCTGGGCCGTCCGGACGAACGGGGCGGGGAGAACTGAGGACGTGCACGACGACGGCGACCGGGTCTCGGCGGTGGCGGTGGGGCGGCCGGTGGTGCCGCCGGGGGTCGAGGTCGTGGCCCACGTGCCGCCCGCGCCCGCCGAGGGGGCCGCGGCCGCGGTCGATCGCGCCCGGCCCGCTCTGGTCCTGGTCGATCTGACCGGCCCCGAGGGTGTGGCGCCCGCGGTGATCGCCGCCGTGCTCGCCCGCGTGCCGGACGCGGCGGTGCTGGCCGTCGCAAGTGCGGTCGCCGACCACGCCCGGGTCCTCGACGCGGTACGAGCCGGGGCGACCGGCGTCGCGACCGGCGCCGACCCCCGGGAGCTGGCCGCCGTCGCCGCCGCGGCCGCCGCCGGGCGTCCCGCGTTCTCCCCGGGGCTGGCCGATGTCGTCCTGGAGTCGGTCGCGGCCCCCACGCACGCGGTACCGGAGCTCAGCCCACGCGAGTCCGAGGTGCTGCGGCTGGTGGTCGAGGGGCTCACCGCCAAGCAGATCGCGGCCCGGCTCGTGCTGTCCCCGCGCACGGTCGAGAACCACGTGCAGCGGCTGCTGCGCAAGTTCGAGGTGCCCGGCCGCGCGGCCCTCGTCCGGCACGCCATCGAGTACGGACTCGCCTGAACCGTCGTTTGTGCGTTTCCACGTACTTCCGTACTTTGGGGGCGTGAGTGGGATCGAGGAGCGGCTGCGCGCCGTCGAACAGGCCGTCGCGGACCTGCAGGACGCACTCCGCCCGACCGGCGGGGACACCCCGGCGGCGGCGCCCGCGGACGGCGCCCTCTGGGCGCTGACCGAGCTGGAGGCCCGCAGCCCCGGCGCGGTGCTGATGGCCGGCAGCGTCGGACTCCCCGGCGACGAGGGCACCGTCCGCTGGCAGTACGCCCGCCCGAGCGAGGTCCTGCTCGACGCCGACTGGTCCGAGCTGAGCGCGACCCTCGACGCGCTCGCCCACCCCGCGCGGCTCGCGATCCTGCAGCACGTGCTGGGTGGCGTGCACAGCACCGCCGAGCTGCTGGAACAGCCCTCGGTGGGCACGACCGGGCAGCTGCACCACCACCTGCGCCAGCTCGTCGCCGCCGGCTGGCTGGCCTCGACCCGGCGCGGCCACTACGAGGTCCCGGCCGCCCGGGTCGTCCCGCTGCTCGTCACCGTCCTGGCCGCGCACCGATGATTGGAACCGTCATGACCACCTCCGTCACCGGGCACCGGATCGGGATCGTCGCGGCCGTCGTCGCCGTGCTGGCCGTGCTCGTCGGGGCACTCGCCGGCCCGGATCGCCAGCGGCTCGGCCCGCAGGGCGCCGGGGACCCGGCCCTGGCCGACCGGGTCCGGGCCGCCGCCGGCCCGCTCGGCGGCCTGCGGTCGCTCGCCGTCGCCGAGGTCACGCCGACGGCGGTCACCACCGCCGCACTCGGCCCCGCCGCCCCCGGGGCGCCGTTCGAGATCGGGTCGGTCACCAAGACCTTCACCGCCGCGCTGTTCGCCGACGCCGTGACCCGCGGCGAGGTCCGCCCGGACGAGCGCCTCGACCGCGTGCTCGGGGAGCTGGCGGGCACCTCGGCGGGCGGGGTGACCCTCGGGTCGATCGCCCAGCACCGCTCCGGCCTGCCGCCGTTGGGCGCCACCGCCGCCACGGGCGCCCTGGCCGCGCGGGCGGTCAACGGCAACCCCTACCTGTCGACGACGACCGCGCAGCTGATCGACGACGCCCGCAGCGCCCCCGTCGAGCCGCAGCAGCCCCCCACCTACTCGAACTTCGGGGTCGCCCTGCTCGGGACGGCGCTCGTCCGCGCGGCGGGCGCCACGGACTACCCGGCCCTGGTCCGGGACCGGATCACCGGTCCGCTCGGCATGACCGCGACGACCTTCGCCGCCACCGACGCGCAGATCCCGCCGGACGCGGTGCCCGGCCACCTCGACAACGGCCGCCCGGCACCGCGCTGGTCCGGCGAGGGCTACCTGCCCGCCGGGAGCTCCACGTTCTCCACCGCCGACGACCTGGCGCGCTGGGCGCAGGCCCAGCTCACCGGCGTCGCACCGGGGACCGCGGCGCTGACCCCGACCGCGCAGGACGACCCCGACACCTCGATCGGCTGGATCTGGGTCACCAGCACGGCCACCGGCGGGGACGGCGCCCGGCACCCGTTCGTCTGGCACAACGGCGGGACCGGCGGGTTCCGCAGCATGCTCGCCCTCGACCGCGAGACCGGGCGGGCCGTGGTCGTCCTCGGCGACACCACGGCCGGGGTCGAGCCGGTCGCCGCGGCACTGCTGTTCGGCACGCCGCCGTCCGAGGACGCCCCGCACCCGCTGGTCTGGGTGCCGGTCGGCATCGCCGCGCTGTTCTCGCTGCTCGCGCTGCGTCGCGCGGTGCGGGCGGGTGCGCGCCTGCCGATCGCCGACGGCCTGCTGACGGCGGCGTTCGGGCTGGTGCTGCTGTGGAACCGCGGCCCGTGGGCGACGGTCGGCGGCTGGGTCTGGGGCCTGGCGCTCGCCCCGGCCGCGGCGGCCCTGGTGGTCGCGGTGCTGCGCGGCCGGGAGCTCCCGACGGTCCCGCCGCGGCGCGCCGTCACGGCCTGGGGTGGGCTCGTGGTCTCCGTCCTGCTGCTCGCCGCGGCGGTGTGGGCGGGCTGAGCCCGCTACGGGTGCGCGGTGAGCCGGGCCAGCGCCGCGTCGAGGACGGCCGGCACGTCGGGCGCGGACAGCACGTCCACCGGGCGGGTGCCGGGTCCGGCGGGCACGGTCGCCCCGCGGGCCGGGCCGAACCCGGTGTCCACGGTCAGCGCCGTCGGCGTCGGGGTCAGCGAGCCGGGTGCGACGCACTCCAGCAGCGCCGTCGCGTCGTGCAGGGCGACGGCGTCGCGGCCGTAGCGTTCCTGGTAGAACCGCATGTAGGGGGCGATCATCGCGGCCAGCTCGGCGCCGACCGGGTCGGCGTCGCCCAGTGCGGCGACCCACTCCGGGCCCGCGGCACAGCCCAGCGTGGTCTCCAACGGCACCAGCGCGACCGGCACGGAGCCCTCGCCGGGGTCCTGGGCCAGGACGCGGTGCGCGGCCTCCGGGTCGGCGTGGACGTTGAACTCGGCGGCACCGGTGACGTTCCCGCCGCCGATCGCCCCGCCCATGACGACGACCCGCTCGATCCGCCCCACCAGGTCCGGGCGGGCGGCCAGCAGGATCGCGGTGTCGGTGAGCGGGCCGATCGAGGCGATCGTGACCGGCTCGGTCGCCTCCTCCAGTACCCGCGCCATCAGGGCGACCCCGGCCCCGGCCACCGGCGCGACCGGCTCCGGCAGCGCCGCGGCGCGCCCGCCGAGCCCGTCGGAGCCGTGCACGTGCTCGGCCCGCTGCTCGCGCCGGTGCACCAGCGGCCGGGCGGCGCCGCCCCCCAGCGGGACGTCCGGGCGTCCGGCGAGGGCGAGCAGCCGTCCGGCGTTGGGCAGGGTGGCGTCCAGGCCGACGTTGCCGAACGTGGCGACGACGGCCCGGACGTCCACCTCGGGACTGCGCAGGGCCAGCACGAGCGCGACGGCGTCGTCGACACCGGGGTCGGTCGAGATGATCAACGGGCGGGGCACACCGGCGAGCCTACGACCGGCCCGCCGGGGGGATCACTCGCTGCGGGTGGGCTCGTCCTCGTTCTCGGCCTCGACCTCGCGGGCGGCCGCTCCGGTCGCTCCGGAGTCGTCGGTCGTCGCGTCGGGGCGGGGGTTGCCCGCCTTGTCGGTGTCGGCGCGGGAGGTGCCGCCGCCTCCGGAGGTCAGTTCGTCGGTACCGACGTCG
This sequence comes from Pseudonocardia sp. ICBG162, assembly GCF_020496225.1. Lineage (NCBI taxonomy): Bacteria > Bacillati > Actinomycetota > Actinomycetes > Pseudonocardiales > Pseudonocardiaceae > Pseudonocardia > Pseudonocardia sp. ICBG162. Next base: position 77,988 of record NZ_JAHLJD010000031.1, on the reverse strand, counting down.
GTGCCGTCGTCGGGCTGGCGGTGGTCGCTCACGGGCGGACCTCTCGGATGGGGGACGTGGTCCCCGGGAGGTACCCGGCGCCGCAAGGGTGCACACGCCTAGGGTCTGACGGGTGCGACGTCCGCCGATCCCCGACGCCGACCCGGAGCAGGCGAAGCTGTTCAGCCTCACCTCGCTGCGCTGGATCCTGCGCCACCGCGCGTACAGCCCCTGGTACCTGCGGCGGTACTGGCGGCTGGCGAAGCTGCGGCTGCGGCACCCGCACGTCGTGCTGCGCGGGATGGTGTTCCTCGGCAAGGACGTGACGATCGAGGCCCGCCCCGGGTTCGGCCGGCTCGAGATCGGCCGCTGGGTGCACATCGGCGACGGCACCGCGCTGCGCTGCCACGAGGGCTCGATGCGGATCGGTGACAAGGTCGTGTTCGGCCGGGACAACACGGTCAACTGCTACCTCGACGTCGAGATCGGCGCGACGACGCTCGTCGCCGACTGGGTCTACGTCACCGACTTCGACCACCGCACCGAGGACGTCCGGCGCCCGATCAAGGACCAGGGCATCGTGAAGTCGCCGGTCCGGATCGGCGAGGGCTGCTGGCTCGGGGTGAAGACCTCGGTGCTGCGCGGCACCCGGATCGGCCCGGGCAGCGTGCTCGGGGCGCACGCGGTCGCGCGGGGGGACATCCCCGCGGAGTCGATCGCCGTCGGGACCCCGGCCCGGGTGGTGCGCGACCGGCGGGCCGACTACGAGGCCGCCGCCGCCGAGCGCGCCGCGGTCGCGGACATGGCACGCAAGGCCGACCGGGCCCTGCAGGCGCGGCTCGACCGGGCCTGAGCCGGCTCAGGCGTCGAACAGGTTCCCGGTGGGGATCTTCGGGCGGGGGAGCTCCCGCGGCCCGGCCGCGGTGGCGCCGGCGTAGATGCGGGCGGTGTGCCCGGCGATGACCGGCCAGGCGAAGTCGGTGCGCAGCCGGGCCCGGGCCGCGCGGGCCCGGCGGCGGGCGGCGGCCGGGTCGGCCAGCGCGCGGTCGACGGCGTCGGCGATCCCGGGGACGTCGCCGGGGGTGAACCCGAGGCCGGTCTCGCCGTCGCGGACCAGCTCGCCGAGCCCGCCCGCGGTCGAGGCGACGAGTGTCGCGCCCACCGCGGCGGCCTCCAGCGCGACGATCCCGAACGGCTCGTAGCGGCTCGGCAGCACGACGGCGTCCGCGCCGCGCAGCAGGGCGGTCAGCTCGCCGTCGGGCAGGTGGCCGAGGAAGGTCACCGAGCGCGTCACCCGGTGCCGCGCCGCGCGCTCGGCCAGCATCTCCTGCTGCGTCCCGCTCCCGGCGACGAGCAGCCGGGTCCCGCGGTGCCGCCGCCGGATCCGGGGCAGCGCCGCGATCAGGTCCTGGACGCCCTTCTCGTACTCCAGACGTCCGAAGTAGACGATCCGCGGCCCGTCGCCGGCGTGCGCGGGGGCGGCGGCGCGGGACCGCCAGCGACGCGGGTCGATGCCGTTGTGCACCACGTGGACGGCGGCCGGGTCGAGGTCGTGCAGTGCCGACACCTCGGTGCGCATCGCGCCGGAGCAGGTGATGACCTCGTCCGCGCGCTGCGCGAGCCACCACTCGGTGGAGTGCACCTGCCGGTTCAGCGGCCCCGGCAGCCAGCCGGAGTGCCGGCCCGCCTCGGTGGCGTGCACGGTCGCGACCAGCGGGACCCCGAGGACGTCGGCGAGCGCGATCGACGGGTGCGCGACGAGCCAGTCGTGGGCGTGCACGACGTCCGGCCGCCAGCCCGGCAGCAGTGCGGTCAGCGCGTGGCGCAGCATCGCGTGCCCCATCGCGAGCGTCCACGCGACCAGGTCGGTGGCGAACTCCAGCTCCGGCGGGTCCTCGGCCACCCGCAGCACCCGCACCCCGTCGACGGTCTCGGCGCGGGTCGGGTGGGTCTCGGCGTCGGTGCCGGTGGGGGCCCGGGACAGCACGACGACCTCGTGCCCGGCCGCGACGAGCTCGCGGGACAGCGCGTGCACGTGCCGGCCCAGCCCGCCGACGACGACCGGCGGGAACTCCCAGCTGACCATCAGCACCCGCATCGCTAGATCCTGACAAATGCCGGACCGGCGGTAACCCCCGGGGCGCCGTGCCCATCGCGCCCACCGCACCGACCTCCGCCCCGCCGTGCCCGGTCCCTGTCGCGCGCCGGCGTCCCGCGCCGAACCGTCGACGCGCGGGGGCTGGGAGAACGCGCGTCCGATCGGGAGCGCGTTCTCCGGACGCGGACGCGTCCATCGGCCGGTCGGTGGGACGTGGCACGGGGGTCGGGTGGGGGCCCGTTGCGTGGCACCCCGCCCCGTCGCGTGGCACCCCGCCCGGCGGTCGCCGCGCCCGGCGACAGGTAGCCATACCGTGCGATCGGGTGCCACGTCCGGCGGTGTCGCGCCGCCCCGGCGCGGCCGGGAGGCCACGCCGGTGGGAGCAGAGGCCCGTTGCGTGGCACCCCGCCCCGTTGCGCGGCACCCCGCGCGGCGGTCGCCGCGCCGGGCGGCAGGTCGCCACACCGTGCGATCGCCGCGCCGCACCCGGCAGAACAGGATCGGTGGCCCGGGCCCGGGGCCCCGAGGCGTCCGGGGCCGGTGCTCCCCGACCTCGACCCCGCCGAATCCGCTTACCGGGTAAGCGAGTTCGCGGTCAGACCCGTCCCAGGTCCCGGGCGTCCACGTGTCCGAAGGTCGGCAGCGGCGCGTCCGCCCAGGCCGCGACCCGGCGCTGTGCGGCCCGCCGCCGCCCGGCGCGCAGCAGCCCGGACAGCTCGGCCACCCGTCCGGCGTGCAGGTCGGCGCGGGAGCGGGCGTACCCGGCGGCGGAGTCCTTGCTGACCATGAACGCCCAGTCGCTGGACAGGGCGTGCAGCGCCTGGTCGGCGAGCAGGTCGGCCAGCGGGTCCCGGACGGGTCCGGGCAGCGGGGCGGCGAGCAGGTCGGACTGGACCTCGGCGTTCCGCGCGACCAGGTCGGCGACCTGCGGCCCGGCCCAGACCCGCCAGTCCTTGCCCGAGCCCCAGGACGACTCCCGCAGGTCGACCGGGTCGCCGACCAGACCGTCGTCGACGGCGTCGCCGAGGGTGCGCACGGCGACCCCGGCCTCGGGCAGCCTGCGGAGCACGGCGGCCAGCCAGGCAGGTCCCTCGTGCCACCAGTGCCCGAACAGCTCGGTGTCGAACGCGGCGACGGTCAGCGCCGGGCGGCCGCGCTCGGCACGCAGCGCGGTCAGGCGCGCGACGACGGTGTCGACGAAGTCGTCGGCGTCGCGGGAGACGGCGCGGGCGGCGAGCGCGGGGTCGTAGGGCTTCTTCCGCTCGGTCGGTACCCGCCGTCCGGTGACCCGCGCCGGCTTGAGGCCGGACTCGTGGTCCCAGGTGTGGAAGTCGCGGTACTCGGCCGAGCCGGGGTAGCCCTTGCGGGGCGACCACACCCGGTAGGTGATCTCCAGGTCGCGGCCGACGCACACGACGTCGGAGGTCCCGACCGGCCGGGCGAACGCGGTGTCGCCGCGCAGCGCGGGGCCGTCGACGAGGAAGCGGCGCACCCCGGCGGCGGCGTAGTCGTGCTCCATCCCGGGCGCGAAGCCGCACTCGGGCGCCCAGATCCCGGCCGGCCGGGCGCCCAGGCGCAGGGCGTGGTCGTCGAGCCCGGCGCGTAGCGAGAACGCCCGCACCCGTGGGTCGAGCAGCGGCTGGAACGGGTGCGCGGCCGGCCCGCCCAGCAGCTCGACGGCGCCGGAGTCGCGCAGACCGCGCAGCGCGGGCGACCCGCCGTGGCGCCAGTGCCGCTCGAACTCGGCCGTCGCCGCCGTCGACACCCGGTGCTCGTGCGCGGCCAGGTCCGGCAGCCGGCCCGCCGCCGAGTGCGCGCGCAGCGTCCACCCGCCGAGCCAGTCGTGCACCCCGCGCAGGCAGTGCGGGTCGTCGAGCTGCGCGGCCAGCACCGGCGTCACCCCGAGGGTGGCCAGCCCGGTGCGGCCCTCCTCGGCCAGCTCCCGCAGCGTCGCGACGACGGGCAGGTAGGAGTGCGCCCAGGACTGGTAGAGCCACTCCTCGCCGACCGGCCACCGGCCGTGCCGGGCCAGCAGCGGCAGGTGCGAGTGCAGGACGAGGCAGAACGTCCCGACGGGCGCGCCGCTCACGGCCGGGTCGCCGTGACCAGCAGGTCGAGCGAGGCGTCGAGGTCGGCGTGGTCGCCGGTGCGCAGCACGAAGTCCGAGCACCGCACACCGGCGACGTCGACGGCCAGCGCGTGCGGCCACGGCTCCCCGGACAGCGCCAGCCGGGTCTGCGCCTCGATCAGGCCACCGTGGCGGGCGTCGAGCTCGCGCAGCCGCGGACCGTGGTGCAGCCCCTGCACGACGACACGGCCGAACCCGGCGTCGTCGACCAGCCCGGCCAGCTCGCGCGGGTCGAGCTCGCGGGTGTGGAACGGGTTGAGCGGGGTGTCACGGCCGGGGGAGAAGGTGATCCGGTTCGGCGTCGACACCATCAGCCGCCCGCCGGGGCGCAGCACCCGCCTGCACTCGCGCAGGAACCGCTCCTGCTCCCACAGGTGCTCGATGACCTGCAACGACACGACGACGTCGACGCTCCCGTCGGGCACCGGCAGCGCCACCAGGTTGGCCCGGGCCACGCCCACCCGCGGGTAGCGGGCCCGGACGTGGGCCACGGTCGTCTCGTCGTAGTCCAGCGCCAGCACCGAGCGGGCGGCCCCGGCGAGCAGGTCGGCGCCGTAGCCCTCGCCGCAGCCGGCCTCCAGCACGGCGACGCCCGAGCAGTCGGCGGCGATGGCCGCGTAGACCACCTCGTGGCGGCGGAACCAGTAGTTCTCGTGGCTGATGCCCGGGACGGTGCGCTCTCCGGTGAGGGGCAGGCTGCTGGTCACCCACCGACTTCACCACGCCCGTCGGGGGGAGTTCGCACCGGTCCCCTCGCGTGCGCTACCGCTCGTCGACGCGGAGCAACGCAGTGTCACCACGGACGTCTGATGACGTGGAGCCCGACTGACATCCCGCCAGGCACGACGGAGGGGGACACATGACCGACATCGCGACCGACGAGGACACGGTGACGCTGACCATCACCGGCCGTAGCGGATCCTGGCTGGTGTCGGGTGTGCTCGGCCGGGAACCGCTGCCGCTCAAGGGGTTGGACGACGGCGCGCTCGCCGAGATGCTGTGGGCGATGCTGCCGGTGGCACCGTCGGCCGCGCACGGTCCCGCGTACCCGGCCCCCGCGCCCGGCCGCCGTCACCCGGGCTGAGCCGCAGTCCGGTCGCGCACGTCCGGTTCGCGGTCGGCGCACGGTTCGTGCCGGTCGGCGTGCGGTCGGTCCCCGGACGGGTATCAACTGCCCACCGACGGGTATCCGCCGTTCCCCGGGCCCGTGCGGGCCAGGGGTGACGCCGACGGCGTCGTGCCGAGAGGAGCCCAGGATGAACGATCCGGCGGACGAGAACGAGACGCTGTCGCTCACCATCACCGGGCGGTCCGGTTCCTGGGTGGTGTCGGGTGTTCTCGGCGACGAGCCGGTCGAGCCGCGCGCGATGGACGACGAGGCCCTCGGCGAGGTGCTGTCGATGGTCGTGCCCGAGGAGGACCGCGTCCACGCCGAGCCCCCGCCCGGCCGCCGCGTGAGCTGAGCGAGGGCGGGCGGAACTACAGCCGTCCCCGCAGCAGCGACGCCGCCAGCAACGCCACCTCGACCTGCAGCCGGTCCTCCCCGACCGGGCGCCCGAGCAGCTCCTCGGCCTTGCGCACCCGGTAGTGCACCGTGTTCTTGTGCAGGTGCAGCCGGGCCGCGGCCTGGATGTAGCTGCCCCCGGCGGCCAGGAACACCCGCAGCGTCTCGCGCAGCTGGTCGGTGCCGGGCTCGTCGGCGGTCAGCCCGGACAGGGTCCGGGCGACCCAGCGGCGCAGGTCCTCGGACCGGTCGGTGAGCAGCGCGGCGACGGCGACGTCGTCGAACCGGATGACCGCGGGCCGGTCCTCGGCGGTCTCGGCGACCGCACGGGCCCGCTGCGCCTCGGCGAGCGAGCCGCGGAACCCGTCGATCCCGGCGGCCGACCCGCCGACGGCGATGCGCACCCCGGCCGGGAGCCGGTCGCGGAGCAGGCCGACGTCCAGCCGCACCTCGTCGGGCCCGGACAACCACGCCCACAGCGTGCGGCTGTCCGCGAGCACCGTCAGCGGGGTCCGCCCGGACGCCTCGTAGAGCAGCCGGGCCCCGGCCTGCAGCGCGTGCCCGTCGGCGGGGCCGTCGCCGGACGCGGGGGTCCACACCAGCGCCGCGGTGTGCCGGCCGGTCACCGGGATCCCCAGCAGCTCCGAGGCGGCCGCGTCGGTCAGCGGGTCGGTGTCGAGCACCATCCGGACCCGGGTCGCCAGTCCCGCCCCGGACCGGGTGCTCCACCGCCGTCGCTCGGCCTCGTAGATGTCGATGAGCCCGGCGATGACCTCGTCGATGTAGCGGTTCGTGCGTTCGCTCAGCACCGACACCGCGTCGAGCACGTCCGGGTCCCCGTGGTGCGGCCCGGCCCGCAGCGCGTCCAGCGCCCACTGCGCGAACATCTGCTCGCCGAGCCGGTAGGCCCGCAGCAGCGCCTCCAGCGACAGGTCGTGCTGGGCGAACCGGCGGGCGTACTCGGCGGCCGCGGGCGGCACCGTGATGCGGTCCATCGGGATCGAGTGGACGAGCATGTCCATGATCGCGACGAGGTTCGCCGAGGTGCTCGCGACCATCAGCCTGCGCAGCGTCTCGTCGTGCCGGAACTCGGGGATGACCTCGACGAACCAGTCGGTCATCGCAGTCGTCAGCTCGGGCAGCCGGGCCTCGACGTCGCGGGCGACGGCCGCCACGACCTCGTCGACGTGGGCGGACACCCGCGCGACGCTAGCGGGTCGGCCGGTCCCCGGGCCGGCGGGTACGACGCGTTGTGTCCCCGGCACAACGGGCCCGCCACGATTCGTGATCGACGTACATGGTGTCGGTCACACCGCGGACCTACGTTTCCCCCACACCGGTTCCGACGACGCCGAGGGGGAGTCCGATGCACATCGCCGTGCTGCCGCGGGAACGGGCGCGCACCGCGCCGGAGGCGCCCTGTCTCGCCGACGAGCACCGCGCGCTCGACAACGCCGGGTTCGCCGCCGCCGCCGTCGCCGCGGCGGCGGGCGCGCTGCACGCTGCGGGGACCGGGGCGGGCGACGTCGTCGCCGTCGTGCTGCCCAACCGCGTCGAGCTCGTGGTGACGTTGTTCGCGGCCTGGCGGCTCGGCGCGGCCGTCACCCCGGTGAACCCCGCGCTGACCGCCGACGAGGCGGGCCACCAGATCACCGACTCGGGGGCGGTCGTCGTCGTGGGGGAGCGGGCGGCCTCGCCGCTGGTGACCCTGGACGTCGCCGAGCTGGCCGGGGACCCGGCCGCCGCACCCGACCCGGTCACCGACGACGACGCGACCGCCCTGCTGATCTACACCAGCGGCACCACCGGGCGCCCCAAGGGCGTCGTGCTCGACCACGCGAACGTCCGCGCGATGTGCGGGATGGTCATCGCCGGGATCGGTCTCGGCGCCGACGACCACAGCCTGCTCGTGCTGCCGCTGTTCCACGTCAACGGCATCACCGTCTCGGTGCTGTCGCCGCTGCTCGCCGGGGGCCGCACCACCATCGCCGGCCGGTTCCGCGCCGAGACCTTCCTCGACACCGTCGCCCGGGTCCGGCCCACCTACTTCTCCGCCGTCCCGGCGATCTACGCCATGCTCACCGCGCTGCCCGCGCGCGAGGCCGACACCTCTTCGCTGCGCCGGGTGATCTGCGGGGCCGCGCCGATGCCCGCCGAGCTCGTCGCCCGCTTCGAGGAGCGCTTCCAGGTGCCGCTGGTGGAGGGCTACGGCCTGTCCGAGGGCACCTGCGCCTCGACGATCAACCCGTGGGACGGCCTCCGCAAGCCCGGCACCGTCGGGCTGCCGCTGCCCGGTCAGCGGGTCGCGCTGATGGACCCCGAGGGCCGGCTCGTCGACGACGGCCCCGGCGAGGTCGTCGTCTCCGGGCCCAACGTGATGCGCGGCTACCTGAACCTGCCCGAGGCCACCGCCGAGACGATCCGCGACGGCTGGCTGCACACCGGCGACGTCGGCCGCTTCGACGACGACGGCTACCTCGTCCTGGTCGACCGGATCAAGGACATGATCATCCGGGGCGGGGAGAACCTCTACCCCCAGGAGATCGAGAACGCGCTGTACGCCCACCCCGCCGTGCACGAGGCCGCTGTGGTCGGCGTGCCCGACCCGGTCCTCGGCGAGGTCCCGGTCGCCCACGTCGTCCTGCGCCCCGGCGTCGCCGCGACGCCGGAGGACCTCGCGGCGCACTGCGCGCAGCGGCTCGCCCGCATCAAGGTCCCCACCCGGATCGCGCTCGTCGGCACCCTGCCGCGCAACGCCGTCGGCAAGGTCGACAAACCCGCGCTGCGGCGCGCGCCCGTCCCCGCCGGCTGACCCCGGCACCCACCGACCTCCCGCGGACCCGCACGGTCCGGCGGGGGAGCCGTCCTGCCCGGACACCGCCCGCGGACGGCCACCGAACCTTCCACCGGAGAGGACCGCACGATGGGGTTCAAGACGGGGGACTTCCCCCCGGTCGATCTCGACACCTTCCTCGACAGGCCGTTGTTCGAGCGGACCAAGGTGCTCGCCCTGCACTGGACGCAGTACGGCTTCGGGTCGCCGAAGATGATCCCGACGACCTACGTCGTGAAGCTGTTGGTCCTCTACGGCGTCATCGGGACCGCGCTGATCACCTGGACCTCGGGCGTCGGCCCGTTCTGGGAGGTGTCGGGCTGGTGGGACCAGCCGGTCGTCTACCAGAAGCTGGTGCTCTGGACGGTGCTGCTGGAGGTCGTCGGCGTCGCCGGGTCCTGGGGGCCGATCGCGGGCAAGTTCAGGCCGATGACCGGCGGCATCCTGTTCTGGGCCCGCCCCGGCACCATCCGGCTCCGTCCGTGGAAGGCCGTCCCCGGTACCGACGGCGACACCCGCACCGTGCTCGACGTCGTGCTCTACCTGGGCCTGGTCGCCTCGCTGCTGACCGCGGTGGTGCTGCCCGGCGTGCCGAGCGCGTCGCTGTCGGCGGTGCTGCCCGACAACACCTCCGGGCTGGTCGCGCCCTGGCTGATGATCGCGCCGATCGTGCTGCTGGTCCTGTGCGGCCTGCGCGACAAGACGATCTTCCTGGCCGCCCGCGGCGAGCAGTACCTGCCCGCGATGGTGTTCTTCGGGACCCTGCCGTTCGTCGACATGATCGTCGCGGCGAAGCTGCTGATCTGCATGGTGTGGATCGGCGCGGGCGTGTCGAAGTTCGGCAGGCACTTCACCAACGTCATCCCGCCGATGGTGTCCAACAGCCCCTGCATCCCCTCGAAGTGGATCAAGCGGGCGCACTACCGGGACGCCTCGGGCGACCTGCGGCCGTCGCGGCTCGCGACGTTCATGGCCCACGTCGGCGGCACGACGGTGGAGATCATCACCCCGCTGGTGCTGCTGTTCTCGACCGACCACCGGCTGACCCTGGCCGGGGTGGTGCTGATGGTGGTGTTCCACCTGTTCATCACCTCGACGTTCCCGCTCGCGGTGCCGCTGGAGTGGAACATCCTGTTCGGCTACCTGGCGATCTTCCTGTTCCTCGGCTTCCCCAACGGCGACGGCTTCGGCGTCGGCGACATGTCCTCCCCGGTGCTGACCGTCGCGATCGTGGCCTGCCTGGCGTTCTTCCCGGTGCTGGGCAACCTGCGACCCGACCTGGTGTCGTTCCTGCCGTCGATGCGCCAGTACGCCGGCAACTGGGCCTCGGCGCTGTGGACCTTCACCCCCGGCGCGGAGGAGAAGCTGAACCGGCTGCCGCACCGGCCCACCACCAACCAGGTCGACCAGCTGCAGGCACTGGGCTACCCGCCGGCGGTCGCCGAGGTCACCATGCAGCAGACGATCGCCTGGCGGTCGATGCACTCCCAGGGCCGCGGCCTGTTCTCGGTCCTGGCCGCCCGGCTCGACGACCTGGACTCCCGCACCGTCCGCGAGGCCGAGTTCGGCTGCAACTCCGTCATCGGGTTCAACTTCGGCGACGGCCACCTGCACGACGCCCAGCTCATCGCCGCCCTGCAGAAGCGGATCGGGTTCGCGCCCGGCGAGTTCGTCGTCTGCTGGGTGGAGTCCCAGGCCATCCACTCGTCGGTCCAGCACTACCAGCTGATCGACGCCGCCCTCGGCGTGGTCGAGCGCGGGTACTGGAAGGTCGCCGACGCCGTCGCCGAGCAGCCGTGGCTGCCGAACGGGCCGATCCCGCTGACCGTCACCTGGCGCGCCCCGCAGCGGGCGACGGCCGGCGACGGCGTCGAGGCCCCGGCCCCCTGAGACCCGGCGGGACGGGCGGAGACACCGCAGCCCGCCCGTCCCGCCGGACCGACACCGCACGACGAGAGGGACACGACATGGGAGACGCACTGGACGGCCGCGTCGCGCTCGTCACCGGCGCGGGCAAGGGCCTCGGCCGGGCGATCGCCCGGCGCTTCGCCGAGGAGGGGGCGACCGTCGTCGTCTCCGACATCGACGGCGACGCCGCACGGCGCACGGCGGAGGAGATCCCGGACGCCACGCACCTGTCCTGCGACGTCCGCGACGAGGAGCAGGTCCAGGAGCTCGTCGCGCACACCGTCGAACGGCACGGCGGGCTGCACGTCCTCGTCCCCAACGCCGGGGTCGGGCGTCCGCAGCCGCTGCTGGAGATGAGCCTCGCCGACTGGCGGGAGGTCACCTCGGTCAACCTCGACGGCGTCTTCCTGTCGATCCGCTACGCCGCGCCCGCGATCATCGCCTCCGGCGGCGGCACGATCGTCACGCTCGCCTCGGTCACGGCGACGGCGGGCTCCCCGCTGATCGGGCACTACGCGGCGGCCAAGGCCGGCGTGGTCAACCTGACCAGGACCGCGGCGACCGAGCTGCGGCCGTACGGTGTGCGGGTCAACGCGTTGCTGCCGGGCTTCGTCGACACCGACCTGGTGACGTCGGCCCGGCCCGGCTTCGAGGCCGCGCTCGGCCTGCCCGCCGGTGGTTTCGACGGGCTGATCGAGCAGAAGCAGGGCGGCTACGGCACCCCCGACGACGTCGCGGAGGCCGCGCTCTTCTTCGCGAGCGACCGGTCCCGCTTCTGCACCGGCAGCGGGCTCGTGCTCGACGGCGGCCTCGACGCGTCGCTGCTCTGACCCGGTACCCCAGGAGGACGCCATGACCACCGCGACCGTCGTCGGATCCGGGCCGAACGGGCTCGTGGCCGCGGCCGTGCTGGCCCGCGCCGGGGTGGCGGTGACCGTGCTGGAGGCCGCCGACGAGATCGGCGGCGGCACCCGCACGGTGGAGGCGATCGTCCCGGGGCTGCTGGTCGACCACTGCTCGGCGGTGCACCCGATGGCCGTCGGCTCGCCGGTGCTCGAGGAGCTGGGCCTGGACCGGTACGGGCTGCGGTGGCGGCTGCCGGAGGTCGACTGCGCCCACCCCCTCGACGGCGGCGACGCCGGCGTCCTGGTCCGCTCGGTCGCCGGTACCGCGGCCGGCCTCGGGGCCGACGGCGCGCTGTGGCGTGCGCTGTTCACCGGACCGGTGCGCGACTACGACACCTTCTCCCCGGACTTCCTCGGCCCACTCGTGCGGATCCCGCGCCACCCGCTGCTGCTGGCCCGGTTCGGTGCGCCCACCGTGCTCCCGGCGGAGGTGCTGGCCAGGGCGTTCCGCACCGAGCGCGGACGGGCGTTGTTCCTGGGGTCGGCGTCGCACGCGTTCCGGCCGCTGAACCGGCCGCTGTCCTCGGCGATCGGGCTCGGCCTGTTCACCGCCGGGCACCGGCACGGCTGGGGTGTCGCCGAGGGCGGGTCGCGGGCGATCTCCGACGCGCTCGCCGCGGTGCTCGCCGAGCACGGGGCGAAGGTCGAGACCGGGGTGCGCGTGCGGTCGGCGGACGAGCTGCCGCCGTCGGACGTCGTGGTGTGGGACGTCGGCCCGGACCGGCTGCCCGCCCTGCTGGGGGACCGGCTGCCGGCGCGGGTCGCGCGGGCCTACCGGCGCTTCCGCCACGGCCCGGCCGCGTTCAAGGTCGACTACGCGGTGGCGGGCGGCGTGCCCTGGACGCACCCCGACGCGCGACGGGCCGGGACGCTGCACGTCGTCGGGTCGGCGGCGGAGAACGCACTCGTCGAGCGCGAGGTGCACGCGGGCCGGATGCCGGAGCGGCCGTTCGTCCTGGTCGGGCAGCAGTACCTGGCCGACCCGTCCCGGTCGGCGGGCGACGTCCACCCCGTGTGGGCCTACGCGCACGTCCCCCGCGGGTACACCGGCGACGCCACCGAGGCGGTCACCGCGCAGATCGAACGGTTCGCGCCCGGGTTCCGGGAGCGGGTCGTGGGCACGATGGTCACCGACCCGGCCGCGTTCGCGGGCAACCCGAACTTCGTCGGCGGCAACATCCTGACCGGGTCCAAGGACCTGCGGCAGCTGCTGCTCGGGCCGCGGACGACGCTGCAGCCCTACGACACGGGGGCGCCGGGCCACTTCCTCTGCTCGGCCGCGACGCCGCCCGGCCCGGGTGCGCACGGGATGTGCGGCGCGCACGCCGCGCGTCGCGCGCTCGCCCACCTGGGCCGCTGAGGGCGGGTCAGACGGGTTCGGGCTCCCCGCTCACGGCCACCACCCCGCCGATGTCCTGGCGCAGCCACGCCAGCAGCGTCGCGTCCTCCAGGGTCAGCGGGACCTCCGGTCCGCCCCACCCCAGACGGGTGGTCGGCCGGTGGACCAGCGCGTCCTCCAGCATCGCGGCCAGACCGTCGGTGGCCCGGACGGTGCGACCGCCGTGCTCCACGGTCCGGCTGCCCGGTACGTCCTCGTCGGCGTGCGGCCCCGTGCTGAGCACGTAGCCGGTCCCCAGACGGTCGTCGAACCCCGTCACCTGCACGACGGCTCCCTCCTGCCGAGTGCGCGAGGTGCCGACGGTAGCGAAACCGGACCCCCGATCAGGGGTTGCGGCGTGTGACCTCGTGCGCGCACCAGGTGAGGAGGCCCGCGCGTGAGTACGGTCACGACCTGCCCCGGTTTGCCGGGACGCTACTCGTTGGTAACAATGAACGTCACAGTGGCACGGCGTGCCGTTACGGCACGAGCAATGGCAGAGTCACCGGCTACGACGGGCGCGACGCCGCGGCCCACCCCCGCTCTGATCGAGAGCGCGCGGCGCAGCACCGTCACGGTGACGCGAGACGGTCCGGACCCGGGACGACCGGGACCGGAACGCGACGAAGGACGACGCGGTGTGCGCGTGGGCGCAGGCCGCCGCGGCAGGAGGTCGAAGAGGTCCTATGAAGATCGTGACCCTGGTGAAGCAGGTGGCCGACACCTACTCGGAGCGGAAGCTGTCCGACTCCGACCACACCCTCGACCGTGAGGGTGCCGAGGCGGTGATCGACGAGATCAACGAGCGCGCGGTGGAGCAGGCTCTGCTGCTGAAGGAGGCGCACGACGGCTCCGAGGTCGTCGTCGTGAGCATGGGCCCGGACCGGGCCACCGACGCGATCCGCAAGGCGCTGTCGATGGGCGCGGACTCCGCGGTGCACCTGTCCGACGAGGCCATCCACGGCTCGTGCGCGGTGCAGACCGCGAAGGCGCTGACCAAGCTGATCGGCACCGTCGACGGCTGGGACATGGTCATCGCGGGCAACTCGGCGTCCGACGGCCAGATCGGTGCGGTCCCGGCGATGATCGCCGAGCTGCTCGGTGTGCCGTCGCTGACCCACGCCAACGAGCTCTCGGTCGAGGGCACCACGGTGAAGGCCAAGCGGGAGACCGACGAGGGCGTCACCCACCTGACCGCGGAGCTGCCGGTCGTGGTGTCGATCGGGGAGAAGTCCAACGAGCCGCGCTACCCCTCGTTCAAGGGGATCATGGCGGCGAAGAAGAAGCCGGTGGAGACCCTCGACCTGGCCGGCGCCGGGATCGACGCCTCCGAGGTCGGTCTGGCGAACGCCCTGACCACGGTCGTCTCCGCCTCGCCGAAGCCGCCGAAGCAGGCCGGCGAGAAGGTCACCGACGAGGGCGACGGCGGCGCGAAGATCGCCGAGTTCCTGGTCGGCCAGAAGCTGATCTGACCCCGGTTCTTCCTGGCTTCCCTCTTCGTTTGGAGATAGAGAATCATGGCTGAGGTTCTGGTCCTCGTCGACCATGTCGACGGTGACATCAAGAAGACCACCTACGAGCTGCTGACCGCCGCCCGCGCGCTGGGCGAGCCGTCGGCGGTCGTCGTCGGTGCCGCGGGCACCGCGGACAAGCTGGCCGACGGTCTGACCGAGCACGGCGCCGAGAAGATCTACGTCGCCGAGACCGACTCCACCGACTTCCTCTCCCCGGAGACGACGGTCCTGGAGTCGCTCATCGGGTCGGCGTCCCCGGCCGCGGTGCTGCTCGCGGCCACCGGCAACGGCAAGGAGGTCGCCGGTCGGCTCGCCGTCCGGACGAACTCCGGGCTGCTGTCCGACGTCGTCGGCGTCTCGGCGGACGGTGTGTCGCACTCGATCTTCGGTGGTGCCTACACCGCCGAGGCCAAGTCGAACACCGAGCACCCGGTCATCACCGTGCGCCCGGGCTCGATCGAGATCGAGGCGGCCGCCGGTGCGGGTGCCCGCGAGAGCGTCGAGGTCCCGGCCCCGTCCGGGCGTGCCGCGACCGTGACCGGCCGCGAGCCGATCCAGGGCGGGTCCCGTCCGGAGCTGACCGAGGCGACCGTGATCGTCTCCGGTGGGCGCGGCGTGGGCTCGGCCGACGACTTCACCGTCGTCGAGGGCCTGGCGGACTCCCTCGGTGCCGCCGTCGGTGCCTCGCGTGCCGCGGTCGACTCCGGCTACTACCCGCCGCAGTTCCAGGTCGGCCAGACCGGTAAGTCGGTCTCGCCGCAGCTCTACATCGCCCTCGGCATCTCCGGCGCGATCCAGCACCGCGCCGGCATGCAGACGTCGAAGACGATCGTCGCGGTGAACAAGGACGAGGAGGCGCCGATCTTCGAGATCGCCGACTTCGGCATCGTCGGCGACCTGTTCAAGGTCGCGCCGCAGCTGCAGGAGGAAGTGGCCAAGCGCAAGGGCTGACCCCTTCCGGTCCTCCACCGCGTCGACGCCCGGGTGCTGCGTGCACCCGGGCGTCGACGTGTGTGCGGGGCCTGTTCACCCGCTCCTGCCTGCGACGACACCTGTCCGGGTCCGTTCACCCCGATGCCACCGACGTGTCGTCGCGGAACCGTCCGGGTGTCGCACCCGGCCGGTACCAAGCCGGGTGTGAACCAGGTGATCGTCTCGACCCCGGAGACCGCGGCCCGGCGGTACTCCCTGCTCCTCACGACCGACGACGGCGACGTCGCCGCGGCGCAGGCGCTGCGGCACCGGGTGTTCGCGGGTGAGCTGGGCGCCCGGCTCGACAGCCCCGTCCCCGGCCGCGACGTCGACCGCTTCGACGCCCACTGCGACCACCTCGTGGTCCGCGAGGACGCCACCGGCGAGATCGTCGGCACCTACCGGATGCTCCCGCCGCAGCGGGCGCGCGCCGCGGGCGGCCTCTACGCCGACGGCGAGTTCGACCTCACCAACCTCGACCCGCTGCGCCCCGGGATCGTCGAGACCGGGCGCTCCTGCGTGCACCCCGACCACCGCGGCGGCGCCGTCGTCGGGCTGGTGTGGGCCGGGCTCGCCCGCTACATGCTGCTCACCGGGCACCGCTGGCTGATCGGCTGCGCCAGCGTCTCCCTCGCCGACGGCGGCACCCAGGCCGCCGCGGTCTGGGACCGGGTCCGCGCGAAGCACCTCGCGCCCGAGGAGTACCGCACCGTCCCGCACCGCCCCTGGGACCCGACCGGCGCACCCGCGGGCCGGGGCGGCGGCATCCCGCCGCTGCTGCGCGGCTACCTGCGCCTGAACACCTGGGTATGCGGGCCGCCCGCGCACGACCCGGACTTCGGCGTCGCGGACTTCCCGGTGCTGCTGGGGATGGACCACATCGACCAGCGCTACCTGCGCTTCTTCCTGGGCGAGGACGCCGCCGGGGTGACGGGCGCATGACCCTCGCCGCCGGGCCGGAGGGCGACGCCGGCGCGCCCCTCCGCCCGCGCCGCCGGTTCCGTCCGCGCGGCCGTGCCTCCGCCGTCCCGTCCGCCGGGGCCGCGGTGCTGTCGTCCGCTCCGCCGGCTGCCCCGGTGGTCCCGGCGACGGGGGACCCCCGTGGTGCCGTGCACCACCCGGCCCGCGCCGCCCTGCGGACCCCGGTGCACCCGCTCGTCGACCACCCCACGCACCCGCCGGCACCGCCCGCGTCGCGGCGTCCCGGCGGGCCGTGGGCGGCCTGGTCGCCGTGCACCCCGCAGGAGTGCCTGCCCCCGCGTGCGACGACCGGCACGCTGCGCCTGGCCCGCCGTACCGCGGCACTGCTCTCGGTGCTGGCGGTGGCCGTGACCGTCGTCCCGGCCGCCGCGCTGCTCGGCGCCCGCGTGCTGGACCCGGTCCTGCGGGCGTTGCACCGCGCGGTGCTCCGCGCCGCCGGGGTCCGGCTCGTCGTGCGCGGCGGGCCGCTCGCGCCCACGGACGGGCGGGGCGCGCTGGTCGTGGCCGACCACACGTCGTGGATCGACATCCCGGCGCTCGGTGCGATCGGACCGGTCACCATGCTCGCCAAGCGGGAGGTCCGGGACTGGCCGCTGATCGGCGCGCTCGCCGCCCGCATCGGCACCCTGTTCGTGCACCGCGAGGGCCTGTCCCGGCTGCCCGGCACCGTCGCCACCTGCGCCGACGCGCTGCGGGACGGCACGCTGGTCGGTGTCTTCCCCGAGGCGACGACGTGGTGCGGCGCGATCTCCGGGGACTACCGGCGCGCGCCGTTCCAGGCCGCGATCGACGCGGGCGCCCCGGTCCGGCCGGTCACCGTCGCGATCACCACCCCGGACGGGCGGCCGACGACGGCCGCCGCGTTCGTCGGCGAGCAGACCCTCGGCGACACCGTCGGCCGGGTGCTGCGGCTGCCCGGCCTGGTCTGCGAGGTCACCGTGGGCGAGCTCGTCGAGCCGGGCCCGCACACCGACCGGCGCGCGCTGGCCGCCCGTGCCCGCGACCGGGTCCGTCACCCGCGCCCGGCCACGACCGCCACGGCCGTGTGAGACGGACGGTCGTCCACGACGGGTTCGGCACGCACCGCTGTCAGGACGGGGTCTACCCTGGAGGCCGATGACGTACCTGGACCACGCGGCGACCACACCGATGCTGCCCGCTGCCGTCGCCGCCATGAGCGACGCGCTCGGCCGCACCGGCAACGCGTCGTCGCTGCACTCGTCGGGCCGCCGCGCCCGGCGCGCGGTCGAGGAGGGGCGCGAGCGGATCGCCGAGGCGGTCGGCGCGCGCCCGTCCGAGGTCGTGTTCACGACCGGCGGCACCGAGAGCGACAACCTCGCGGTCAAGGGCCTGTTCTGGGCCCGCCGGGCCGCGGACCCGCGCCGCACCCGGGTGCTGGTCTCGGCCGTCGAGCACCACGCGGTCGTCGACGCGGCGGAGTGGCTGGCCACCCACGAGGGCGCCCGGCTGCGGCTGCTCGAGGTGGACGCGACCGGCCGCGTCCACCCGGAGACGCTGCGCGCCGCGCTCGCCGAGGACCCGGACGGGAACGCCCTGGTCTCGGTCATGTGGGCCAACAACGAGGTCGGCACCGTCAACCCGGTGCGCGAGCTCGCCGCCGTCGCCCACGAGTTCGGGGTGCCGTTCCACACCGACGCCGTGCAGGCCGTCGGCATCCTCGACGTCGACTTCGCCGCGAGCGGCGCCGACGCCCTCACCCTCACCGGGCACAAGCTCGGCGGCCCCTACGGCGCGGGCGCGCTGCTGCTCGGCCGCGAGGTCACCTGCACCCCGCTGCTGCACGGCGGCGGCCAGGAGCGCGACGTCCGCTCCGGCACCCTGGACGTGCCCTCGCTGGCCGGGCTGGCGACGGCCGTCGTCGAGTCGGTGGCCGCCGCGCCGCGCCGCCGCGTGCACCTGGCCGGGCTGCGCGACGAGCTGGTCCGCGTCGTGCGCACCGAGGTGCCCGACGCGGTCCTGAACGGCGACACCACCGACTCCCGGGTCGACGGCGGTCCCGGCAGGCTGCCCGGCAACGCGCACCTGTCGTTCCCCGGCTGCGAGGGCGACAGCCTGCTCATGCTGCTCGACGCCAACGGCATCGACTGCTCCACCGGCTCGGCCTGCACCGCAGGCGTCGCCCAGCCCAGCCACGTGCTGCTGGCGATGGGCGCCGACGAGTGCACCGCCCGCGGGTCGCTGCGCTTCTCCCTGGGGCACACCAGCACCTCCGCCGACGTCGCCGCGGTCGCCGGGGCCATCGGGTCGGTCGTGGAGCGCGCCCGCAACGCGAGCCGTCGCACCCCCGCGTCGGTCACGGGCTGAGCCGTGCGGGTCCTCGCTGCGATGAGCGGCGGCGTCGACTCCGCGGTGGCCGCCGCGCGGGCGGTCGCCGCCGGGCACGACGTCGTCGGCGTGCACCTCGCGCTGTCGCGCACCCGCGACGCGATGCGGTCCGGGTCGCGCGGCTGCTGCTCCAAGGAGGACGCGGGCGACGCCGCCCGCGCCGCGGACGTCCTCGGCATCCCGTACTACGTCTGGGACCTGTCCGAGGAGTTCACCCGCGACGTCGTGGACGACTTCGTCGCCGCCTACGCCGCGGGGGAGACCCCGAACCCCTGCCTGCGCTGCAACGAGAAGATCAAGTTCGCGGCGGTGCTGGACCGGGCGCTCGCCCTCGGCTTCGACGCCGTCTGCACCGGCCACTACGCCCGGCTCGACCCGGCCGGGCCGGTGCTGCGCCGCTCGGCCGACGCGGGCAAGGACCAGTCCTACGTGCTGGCCGTGCTGCGCGCCGACCAGCTGCGGCACGCGATGTTCCCGGTCGGCGACACCCCCAAGCCGGAGATCCGGGCCGAGGCCGCCCGGCTCGGGCTGCGCGTCGCCGGGAAGCCCGACAGCCACGACATCTGCTTCATCCCCACCGGCGACACCCGCGGCTTCCTGGCCGACCGCCTGGGCGCCGCCCCCGGCGCGCTCGTCGACGCCGCCTCCGGCGAGACCCTCGGCACCCACGACGGCGTGCACGGCTTCACCGTCGGGCAGCGCAAGGGCCTCGGGATCGACCGGCCGGCCGCCGACGGCCGCCCCCGCTACGTGCTCGGCATCGAGCCGGTCAGCGGCACCGTGCGGGTCGGCCCGGAGGCCGCGCTCGACGTCACCGCGATCACCGCGCGCACCCCCGTGTGGACCTCGGGCGCGGCGCCGGACGCACCGTTCGGCTGCGTCGTGCAGGTCCGCGCGCACGGCGGCACCGCACCCGCCACGGTCACCCCGCTCGACTCCGCCGTGCAGGTGGAGCTGTCCGAGCCGCTGCGCGGTGTCGCCCCGGGGCAGGCCGTCGCCTTCTACCGCCCCGACGACGACGGCGACGTCGTCCTGGGGTCGGCGACGATCACCGGGACGGCCTGACCGAGGTCGCCCGGCCGCGTCCGGCCGGTGGCACCTGACCGACCCGGCCCGCCGTCGCCCGTGCGCCGAGATGCACCCCAGCGGGCCGCGCGGAGCCGTTCCAGCCCGCTGACCTGCATCTCGGTGAACCCGGGCCTGTCGCACCAACCCCAGCGAGAGCACTGCTCTTGCTTCTGTGCGTCAAACGGTGAACACTGCTCTCATGACGAACCAGCGCTCTCAGATCCACTACCTCGCCCCCGGCCGCATCACCCGCCGGGTGATGAACCCCCTGGTCGCCGGGCTGACCCGGCTCGGCCTCCCGCTCGCCGGCTCCGCGGTGCTCGGTGTCCGCGGCCGCCGCTCCGGCGAGGTCCGCACCACGCCGGTCAACCCGCTGCGCCACGACGGAGCCCGCTACCTCGTCGCCGCGCGCGGCGAGACCCAGTGGGTGCGCAACCTGCGCGTCGCAGGGGAGGCGGAGCTGACCGTCGGCCGTCGCACCGAGCGGGTGGCCGCGACCGAGCTGACCGAGCCAGCCGCCGTCGTCCCGGTGCTGCGGGAGTACCTGCGTCGCTGGGCCTGGGAGGTAGGGGCGTTCTTCGACGGGGTCGACGCCTCCTCGTCCGACGCCGAGATCGCCGCCGTCGCCCACCGTCACCCGATCTTCGTCCTGGCCGCATGATCCTTCTCCGCGGAGCCGGGAGCGCCTTCCCGGGCGCCGTGGGCTCCGGGGAGAGGGATCACCGGAGCGACGGACGCGGTGATCGGTGAGAGGCTGTCGCCATGAGCGACCGTGACTACCGAGCACCCGGCCTGCTGGTGCGCCGCGTCCTCAATCCGCTGGTCGGGGCCCTGGCTCAGCGCGGCATCACCCTGGGTGACACGGCCGTGCTCGCCGTCCGCGGCCGGCGCAGCGGCACGGTCCGCACCGTCCCGCTGACCCCGGTCCTGCTCGACGGGACCCGCCACCTCATCTCGCCGCGCGGTGAGACCGACTGGGTCCGCAACCTGCGCGCGGCCGGCGGGAGCGCCGAGCTGCGCGGCCGTGGGGGAGCGGAGCCGGTGTCCGCCACCGAGCTCGACGCCGCGGCGGCCGTCCCCGTACTGCGCGCCTACCTGCGCGGACTCGGCCGGGCCGCCGGGATGCTGTTCGACGACGTCGGTCCCGCCTCCACCGACGCCGAGCTCGCCGCCGCCGCACCCCGCCACCCGGTGTTCGCCCTGGGGTGACCGCCAGGATCCGATGCCGAGCTCGCCGCCGCACCCCACCACCGGTGTCCGCCCTGCGGTGATCACCAGGAGTGGAGCGCCAGGCGCAGTCCACCCGACGCCGCACTCCACTCCCGGCGATCGTGCCCGCCGACGCCGGACCGGGGGCGCACGCACCCGGACGGGACGGCGGAGGACACTGGGGGTGTGACCGTCCCGGACCCCACCGACCCGCTGGTCGCCGCGCTCGCCGCCGCCGGACTCGGCGACGTGCGTCCCGGTGAGACCCTCCCGCCCCCGCCGCGCATCGAGGTCGTCGACGACGCCCCCGCCGAGCCCGCCGCGCCCCGCGCCCTGTGGCCCGCGGGCGTCGGCACCGGCGTCGGCTCACTGCCCGGCACCGACGTCCGCGAGGCGTGTGCGCTGGTCACCGGCGAGAACCCGGAGTTCCCGGCGCTGCCCGAGCTGCCCGCCCGCGGTGTCGGCGCGGACATGGTCGGCCGCACGGCCGGGCTGCTCGTGGATCTCGCCGTCGAGGTCGTGCCGACCGGCTGGCGGGTCACCGCCCACCCCGGGCGCGACCTGCGCCGGGCCCGCGACCTGATGTCCGGCGACCTGGACGCCTTCGACGACGCCTGCGACCGCATCCGCCCGTCCTGGGTGAAGGTCCAGGTCACCGGCCCGTGGACGCTCGCCGCCTCGGTCGAGCTCGCCGCCGGGCACCGGGTGCTCACCGACCGCGGCGCCGTCCGCGAGTTCGCCGCCAGCCTGACCGAGGGGCTGCGCGCCCACGTCGCCGAGGTGGCGCAGCGGACCGGGGCGACGGTCGTCGTCCAGCTCGACGAGCCCGGCCTGTCCGCCGTGCTCGCCGGATCGCTGCCGACCGCGT
The DNA here is from genome assembly GCF_020496225.1 of Pseudonocardia sp. ICBG162. NCBI lineage: Bacteria > Bacillati > Actinomycetota > Actinomycetes > Pseudonocardiales > Pseudonocardiaceae > Pseudonocardia > Pseudonocardia sp. ICBG162. Next base: position 56,297 of record NZ_JAHLJD010000031.1, on the reverse strand, counting down.
CCGGCTACGGCACCGTCCGCTCGATCGCCGCGCCGGACGCCCAGGACCTGCTCCGGGACCTGATCGCCGGCATCGACGCCCCGGTCGTCGTGCACTGCTGCGCGGACCGCCCGCCGATCCGACTGCTCGCCGGGACCGGTGCGGCCGCGGTCGGGATCGACGCGACCCGGCCGGCGTTCGCCGGGGCCACCGCCGAGCCGCGCGCCCTCGACGCGATCGGCGAGACCTGGGACAGCGGTGTCCCGCTGTTCCTCGGGCTGCTGCCCGGCACCGCGCCGGCCCGCGAACCGGCGATCGGCGACCTCGCCCGCATCGGCTACGACCTCGCCGACCGGCTGGGCTTCGACCGGCCGCGCCTGGTCCGGCTCGCCGTCCCGACGCCCGCCTGCGGGCTCGCCGGGGCGACCCCGGCCTGGGCGCACCGCGCGCTCGCCCTGTCCCGCGAGCTGGGGAAGGCCTTCGCCGACCCCGACGAGGTCCCGCCCGCCGACGAGCGCTGACCCCTCGCACGCGCTGCGCGCCCTGCGATGCACCGACCCCCGCCAGCTGATCCACTCCGCGCGCGCGTCCGGACGCGCGCGCCCAACGGATCACCGCGCGCCCAACGGATCACCGCGCGTCAGATGGATCACTGGGCGGCGGAGGGATCACGGTGCGGCGGGTGGATCGCCGTGAAGCGGCCGGAGGGCGGTGCGGAGAGGATCACCGCCCTCCGCGCGCTGATCCAATCCTCGCGCGCTGATCCGCTCCGCGCGCGTGTCCGGACGCGCGCGGCGGGCGGATCACTGCGCGGCGGACGGATCACTGCGCGGCGGACGGATCACTGCGCGGCGGACGGATCACCGCACGGCGGGCGGATCACCGCGCGGTGAGGAGGGACCCGCGCCGGTCAGCGCTGCCCGTTCACCTGCTCCGGGCGCACCGCGAGCACCAGCAGCCCACCCGCGACGAGCACCCCGCCGAACAGGTACAGGCTGCTCGCGGTCGACCCGGTGGCGTCGGAGACGAGTCCCACCAGCGAGGTGCTCACGGCTCCGGCGACGTTGCCGATCGAGTTCACCAGGGCGATCCCGGCGGCCGCCCCGACGCCGGACAGCAGCGCGGCGGGCAGGCTCCAGAACGCGGCCTGGGCGCTGGAGACCGCCGCCGCGGCGACGGTCAGCGCCACCAGGGCGAGCACCGTGCTGGACTGGGTCAGCCCGACCGCCACCAGCCCGAGCCCGCCGACGACGGTCGGGACCGCGGTGTGCCACCGTCGCTCGCCGGTGCGGTCGCCGTGCGTGGCGACCGCGATCATCGCCACCACGGCGACCAGGTAGGGCACCGCCGACAGCAGGCCCACGGCCACCGTGGACTGCACGCCGCTGCGGGACAGGATCGTCGGCAGCCAGAAGCTGATCGTGTAGATCCCCAGCGCCACCGCGAAGTAGATCCCGCCGAGCAGCCACACCACCGGGCTGCGCAGGGTGTCGCGGACCGAGGCGTGCGCGCCGGGCTTGGCGTCCTCGTCGGCGGCGACGGCGGCCGCCACCAGGTCGCGCTCGGCGGGGGTCAGCCAGGTCGCGTCGGCCACCCGGTCGTCGAGCCTGCGCAGCACGACCAGGCCGAGCAGCACCGCCGGGACCGCCTCGACGACGAACATCCACTGCCAGCCACGCAGGTCGCCGACGCCGTCGAAGACCTGCATCAGCCAGCCGGACAGCGGTCCGCCGACGATCGTCGCGACCGGGATGGCCGCCAGGAACAGCGCGGTGATCCGGCCACGGCGGTGTGCCGGGAACCAGTAGGTCAGGTACAGCAGGATCCCGGGGATGAACCCCGCCTCGGCGACGCCGAGCAGGAACCGCAGCAGGTAGAACGTGCCGGGGGAGCTCGCCAGCGCCATCATCCCGGAGACCAGCCCCCAGCTGACCATGATGCGGGCGATCCAGCGGCGGGCGCCGACCCGGTGCAGGACGATGTTGCTCGGCACCTCGAAGAGGATGTAGCCGACGAAGAACACGCCGGCCCCGATGCCGTAGACGGCGTCGGAGAACCAGAGCTCGTCGTCCATCTGCAGGCGTGCGAAGCCCACGTTGACCCGGTCCAGGTAGGACACGGCGTAGCAGACGAACAGCAGCGGGACGAGCCGGAGCGCGACCTTCCGGTAGACCCGGTCGTCGGCGGTGCGTTCGGGGGTGCGGGCGGGGTCGGGACGTGCGGCCATGACCGGTCTCCTCGGCGCTGAGGGTTCTCGACGGCGACCACCATCGACATTCTGAATTCAGAAGTCAACCGTGGGCCGGGACCGGCTCGCGATCACACGGGGCTCAGGAGGCCGCGGTGTCGGTGTCCCCGGAGTGCTCGGCCGCGAGCGCCTCCAGGATGAGCTGCTCGCCGTGTTCGGCGTGTCGGCGGGCCAGTGCCTCGGCCCGGTCGGCGTCCCCGGCGACGACGGCGGCGAAGATCGCCGAGTGGTCCTCCCAGACCCAGCGGGGCGCGCTCCCGCGGAACAGCAGCTCGCCCATCACGCGCTGCACGTTGCGCCAGATGACCGCGGCGCTCTCGACCAGCAGCGGGTTGCCCGAGTGCTCGGTGACGAACCGGTGGAAGTCGATGTCGGCGGCGACCATGCCCGCGTAGTTCTTGTCGGTCTCGGCCCGCTGACCGGCTGCGACCAGCGAGAACCCGTACGACGCCTGGTCCGCCGTCAGTCGCCCGGCCGCGCTGCGGGCGGCGTAGCCGTCGAGCACCGCGCGCAGTCCGTAGAGGTGGCGGACGAAGTCGGCGTCGACCGGTGCGACCTCGAGGCCGCGCCGGCCGAAGTCGCGGAGCATGCCCTGGTTGCGCAGCAGCAGCAGGGCCTGCTGCACGGGCTGGCGCGACACCGAGAAGCGCTCGGCCAGCTGCTCCTGGCGCAGCGGGGTCCCCGGCGTCAGCTTGCCGGTGCAGATGTCGTCGACGATCGCGTCGTAGACCTGCTGCACCCGCGAGGGCGGGGCCGGGAGGGCGGTCATCGGGCCGGTCCTTTCGCGCCGTGAGATGTCCCGTGGGACAACGGATCGAGCTTACCCAGCGGCTGATTCACCAGTCCTTCCGGTTGACTTCTGAATTCAGTATGCCCACAGTCGGTGGCGTACGTCACCCGGCCGTCGTCGCCCGAGGAGGCCCGCTCGATGCCCGAGCACCCTGCGCCCGAAGAGGCGCGCACCGCCGCCGCACTGGTGGCCCGGTTCCTGTACGAGCGCGGGGTCCGCCGCGTGTTCGGTCTGCAGGGCGGGCACATCCAGCCGATCTGGGACCAGCTGGCCCGCCTCGGCGTCGCCATCGTCGACGTCCGCGACGAGGCCGCGGCCGTGCACATGGCCCACGCCCACTCCGAGCTGACCGGCGAGATGGGGATCGCGCTGGCCACCGCGGGGCCGGGCGTGACCAACACCGTCACCGCGGTCGCCAACGCCTCGGTCTCGCGGATCCCGCTGATCCTCATCGGGGGCTGCCCGCCGCGGCCGCAGGCCAACAAGCACCCGTTGCAGGACATCGCGCACACCGCGATCCTCGCGCCGGTCACCCGGCAGAGCCGCACGCTGCGGGTCGCCGACGAGGTGCTCCGCGAGTGCGACGAGGGCTGGTCCCGCGCCCTCGGCGACGCGGGCGAGCCCGGGCCGGTCTACCTGGAGATCCCCACCGACGTCCTGCGCGAGACCGTGCCGCCCGCGGTCGTGCTCGACGAGCACCTGCGCGCCCCGGTGCGCCGCCGCGCGCTGCCGCACCCGGCCGACGTCATGGCCGTCACCGAGCTGGTGAACGCCGCGCAGCGCCCGCTGGTGATCACCGGTCGCGGCGCGCGCACCGCCCAGGAGGCGCTGCTGCGCTTCCTCGACGCCTCCGGCGCCGCCTACCTCGACACCCAGGAGGGCCGCGGGCTCGTCCCGCAGGACCACCCCGCGGTCGTGGGGGCGATGCGGAGCCGGGCGATGCGCGAGGCGGACCTCGTGGTCACCGTCGGGCGTCAGCTCGACTACCAGCTGGGCTTCGGCTCGCCCGCCGCGTTCCCCGACGCGCGCTGGGTACGGATCTCCGACACCGCGAGCGAGCTGTTCGACAACCGGCGCGGCGAGGTCGAGATCCTGGCCGACGTCGCGTCCACCCTGGACGAGCTCGCCGGTACCGCGGCCGGCGACGGCACCTGGCGCGACGGGCTGCGTGAGGCGCACCTGGAGCGGTCCTCGGGCTACCGAGACAAGCTCGCCTCCACCCCGCCCGGCGGCGACGGCCTGATGCACCCGAACCACATCTTCGCCGCGCTGCACGACATCGACCTCGACGGCGCGACCGTCGTCGCCGACGGCGGGGACCTGCTGTCCTTCGCCCGGCTCGGCGTCCCGCCGCAGGCCCGCTACCTCGACGCCGGCGCGTTCGGCTGCCTCGGGGTCGGCGTGCCGTTCGCGATCGCCGCGGCGCTCGCGAACCCGGACCGCCCGGCGATCACGGTGACCGGTGACGGCGCGTTCGGCATCAACGCGATGGAGGTCAACACCGCCGTCCGGCACGGTGCGCCGATCGTCGTGATCGTCTCGAACAACGCCGCCTGGAACATCGAGCGCTACGACCAGGCCGAGAACTACGGCCTCGTCGTCGGCACCGAGCTGGAGCACAACGACTACGCCCGGCTGGCCGAGGGACTCGGCGCGCACGGCGAGCGGGTCACCGAGCCCGGGCAGATGGCCGACGCGCTCAAGCGGGCCATGGCCAACGCTCCGGCCGTGATCGACGTCGTGACCAGCCGCGACGCACCGTCACCCGACGCGGGCAAGGGCCTGGGCTGGGTGCCGGACTACCAGGCCCTCACCCCCTGGAACGACGCCGAGATCGAGCGGAGGAAGGCATGAGCCCGCAGATGGAGGAGTGGCACTTCCCGGCAGGCTACGACCAGAGCTACCTGCCGGACCCGGAGAGCCCGTACTGGTTCCCGCACCGGGAGACGATGGACCCCGCCGAGCGCGACGCCGCGGTGCTGGTCCGGCTGCAGGAGGTCCTGCGCTACGCCTACGACAGCTCACCGTTCTACCGGCGCAAGTACGACGAGGCCGGGCTCGACGTCCGTGACGTCACCACCTGGGAGGCGTTCGAGCAGGTCCCGGTCGTCACCAAGCAGGAGCTGCGCGCCTCCCAGGAGAACGCCCCGCCGTTCGGTGACTACGTCTGCGTCGACGACGCCGAGCTGCACCACATCCACGGCACCTCGGGCACCACCGGCACCCCGACCGCGTTCGCGATGGGCCGCCGGGACTGGGAGGTCATCGCCGACAACCACGCCCGCATCCTGTGGGGGATGGGCGTGCGTCCCGGCGACACCGTGTTCGTCTCCGCCCTGTTCTCGCTCTACCTCGGCTCCTGGGGCGCCATGTCCGGAGCGGAACGCCTGCGCTGCAAGGTGTTCCCCTACGGCGCCGGTGCCTCCGGGATGACCGCCCGGGCCGTGCAGTGGCTGGCCCGCACGACGCCGAAGGCGTTCTACTCGACGCCGTCCTACGCGCTGCGCCTCGCCGAGGTCGCCGAGCAGGAGAAGGTCGACCCGCGCGAGTTCGGCATCGACGTCATGTTCTTCTCCGGCGAGCCTGGAGCCTCGGTCCCGACGGTCCGCAAGGCGATCGAGGACGCCTTCGGGGCCCGGGTCGTCGACTGCGGCACGATGGCGGAGATGACGCCGTTCATGTCGGCGTCGGCCACGCAGGGCAGCCCGGACGGGATGCTGCTGTGGCAGGACATCGTCTGGCACGAGGTCTGCGACCCGGCCACCTTCCGCACCGTCCCCTACGGCGACGAGGGCACCCCGGTCTACACGCACCTGGAGCGCACCTCGCAGCCGATGATCCGGCTCGCGTCCAACGACCTGACCCGCTGGGAGATGGGCACCAACGGCTGCGGGCGCACCTACCCGCGGCTGCCCGCCGGGGTCTACGGCCGGATCGACGACATGATCCACATCCGCGGCGAGAACGTGTACCCCACCGAGATCGACAACGTCCTGCGCGAGATCGAGGGCTACGGCGGCGAGCACCGCGTGCACGTCACCCGCACCGGCTCGATGGACGAGATCGTCGTCAAGGCGGAGTGCGCGCCCGAGCACGCCGAGCGCTTCGAGAGCGCCGCCGGGAGCGGGCTGCACCGCGTCGTCGGGCTGCGGGTGGGGGTCGAGGTCGTCGCGCCCGACACCTACGAGCGCAGCGAGCACAAGGCCCGCCGCGTCATCGACGAGCGCGAGCACACCAAGCGTCCCTGAACAGGCGATCCCTGTACCCCCGTGGCAAGGAGGCCACCGAGCATGTCCGTCACCACCCACGCACTGACCCTCGACAGCGACGCCCGCACCGCCGACCAGGTGGCGATGTTCGTCGACGGCGAGTTCGTCCCGGCCGCGGCCGGCGCGACCTTCCCGACCGTCGACCCGAACACCGGCCGCACCATCGCCGAGGTCCCGCGCGCCGACGGCACCGACGTCGACCGCGCCGTCGCGGCGGCGAAGCGGGTCGCCGTCGAGTGGCAGTTCACCGACGCGATCGCCCGCGCCGCGCTGCTGCGCAACCTCGCGGCGCTGGTCACCGAGCACGCCGACGAGCTCGCCCGGCTGGAGGCACTCGACTCCGGGCACTACCTCGCCAAGGCGAGCGAGCTCATGGGCGCCATCCCGCTGTGGCTCGACTACTGGGCGAGCCTGGCCGACAAGGTCGGCGGGCGCACCATCGAGGTGCCCGGCAACAAGCTGTCGTTCACCCTGCTCGAGCCGCTCGGCGTGACCGCGCACATCGTGCCGTGGAACTACCCGCTGCTGATCATGGTCCGGTCCTGCGCCCCGGCGCTCGCGCTCGGCAACACCTGCGTGGTGAAGCCCGCCGAGGACACCTCGCTGTCGGCGCTCAAGTTCGCCGAGCTGGTCAAGGAGGCGGGCTTCCCGGACGGCGTGTTCAACGTCGTCACCGGCTACGGCACCGAGGCCGGCGCCTCGCTGGCCGCGCACCCCGACGTCGCGGGCATCACCTTCACCGGCTCCACCGAGACCGGGAAGACGGTCGCCAAGCTCGCCGCCGACCACGTCGCGCAGGTCAACCTGGAGCTCGGCGGCAAGTCCCCGACGATCGTTTTCCCCGACGCCGACCTCGACGACGCCGTCGAGGCCGCCGTGCAGGGGTTCTGCTCGCACACCGGGCAGGTCTGCGTCGCCGGGACCCGGCTGTTCGTGCACGCCGACGTGCGCGACGAGTTCCTGGCGAAGCTCACCACCCGCCTGGAGCAGACCCAGGTCGGTGACGGCTTCGCCGAGGGCACCCAGATGGGGCCACTCGTCTCGCAGAAGCAGTACGACCGCGTCCGGGACTACATCGAGATCGGCAAGACCGAGGGCACCCTGCACTACGGCGGCGGCCGCCCCGCCGGAGCGCCCGAGGGCGGCTACTTCGTCGAGCCGACGGTGTTCGTCGACGTCGCCCACGACGCCCGGATCGCCCGCGAGGAGATCTTCGGCCCGGTCGCCTCGGTGCACACCTGGACCACCGAGGACGAGCTCGTCGAGGCGGCCAACGACTCGATCTACGGCCTGTTCGCGGTGCTGCTCGGCAGCGACATCAAGCGGCTGCTCTCCACGGCCCGCCGGCTCCAGGTCGGCGGCGTGATGATCAACGACTGGTTCGGCGAGCTGCCGATGACCCCGCACGGCGGGCACAAGCAGTCCGGCACCGGGCGCGAGGAGGGCCTCGAGGCCGTCCACGGATACACCCAGGTCAAGCACGTCAGCGTCAACCTCGACCCGTCGCTGCGCGCCGGCAGCGACTGGGCCGGCGCCCCGCTGTAGGAGAGGAGACCCACGATGAACGACGCACCTGCTCCCTTCGGAGCACCGGCGGAGACCGCGAACCCGGGCGAGGCCGGCGGGTTCTTCGAGAGCGGCCGCCCGCGGATCGGCGGCCTGCTGAACCCGATCCGGTTCGACGGGACCCAGACCGCGGTGCTGAACGCCGTCGCCGACACCCTCATCCCGCCGGACCCGGCGTGGCCGACCGCGAGCGAGGTCGACCTCGTGACCTTCGTCGGCCGCTACGTCACGCCGTCCGGGTACCGCAACAAGCACTTCCCGTTCGCCGAGGAGGACGCGTTCAAGGCCGGTCTCGACCGGCTCGGGCAGTCCTTCGTGGACGGTGACGTCGTCGCCCGCACCGAGGCGGTCGCCGCGCTGGAGAAGGCCGAGGACCCGCTGTTCGAGCAGCTGCGCGCACTCGTCTACTACGGCTACTACTCCCGGCCCGTCGTGACGCTGGCGATCAACCGCAACCTGCCCGCCGGGCGCGACTACCACGGCCCGCCGCTGCCCTACGGCTACCTGCAGACCACCGAGCCCTGGGACGAGGACCTGCTCACGCAGGCCCAGGAGCACGGCTCCTACCTCGAGACCGACGACGTCGTGCGCGTCGACCTGTCCCAGCTGTCCTGGACCAAGTGAGGAGTACGTCATGGCTGCCTACGAGGAGACCGACGTCCTGATCATCGGTGCGGGCCCCGGCGGGGCCGGGATCGCGCTGAAGCTCGCGAAGGCCGGGGTGAAGGTGACCTGCCTGGAGCAGGGGCCGTGGGTCACCCCGAGCGACCACCCGCACTACCACGACGAGTGGGAGCTGGAGAAGCAGCGCGGCTGGGCCTACGACCCCAACGTCCGGCAGCTGCCCGAGGACTACCCGGTCACCGGCGTCACGACGCCGTACATGATGAACAACGTCGGCGGCTCGACGATGCACTACGCGGGCCACTGGCCCCGCTACAAGCCCGTCGACTTCCGCAAGGGCACCGAGCACGGCCTCGAGGGCACGATCGACTGGCCGATCAGCTACGAGGACCTCGCCCCGTTCTACGACGAGAACGACGAGATCTACGGCATCTCCGGCCGCATCGGTGACCCGTCCTATCCGGACCGCAAGCAGGCCGTCCGTGACCCGGAGGTGCTGCCCGGCAAGCTCGGGCTCAAGTACGCGAAGGCCTCGCGCGACCTGGGCTGGCACTGGTGGCCGTCGGACAACGCGATCATCACGCGGGACCGGGAGAACCGGCAGGCCGACCAGGCGATGGGCAACGAGCTGTCCGGCTCACCGACCGGGTCGCTGTCCACCCCGTCCAACGCGCACTGGCCCTATGCGATCCGGCATGGCGCGGACCTGCGCACGATGGCCCGGGTCGAGCAGATCAACGCCGCGAACGGGAAGGCCACCGGGGCGACCTACATCGACCGCGACACCGGCGACCGGCACGAGATCCGGGCGAAGATCGTGGTGCTCGCGGCCAACGGGATCGGGTCGCCGCGGCTGCTGCTGCAGAGCGCGCAGAAGGGGCATCCGGACGGGCTGGCGAACTCCAACGGCATCGTCGGCAAGTACCTGATGCACCACGTCTTCGCGTTCTGCGACTCGTGGTTCGACGAGCCCATCGAGGGCTACAAGGGCAGCTTCGGCGCGCCCCTGTACAGCCACGAGTTCTACCACACCGACGTGAGCAGGGGATTCGTCAACGGCTTCGGCATGCAGGTGGCGCGCAGCTTCGGGCCGGCCTACGCCGCGATGGGCACGCACACCGGCTACACCGCACCGTGGGGCGAGCGGCACCGCGAGTTCTTCGACGGCCACTTCGCCAACCACCTGATGGTCTTCATGTTCGGTGAGGACCTGCCGGTGGAGACGAACACGGTGACGTTGAACCACGACGTGACCGACAGCTCGGGCCTGCCCGCGGCACACGTGAACTACGAGCTGCACGCCAACGACATCGCGCTCGCGGAGTACGGGATCGACAAGATCTTCGAGGCCACGCGGGCGGTCGGGGCGGTGGAGACCAACGACACCGGCGTGCTCTACCCGCCGCCGGCCTGGCACCTCATGGGCACCTGCCGGATGGGGAACAACCCCGGCGACTCGGTGCTCAACAAGTGGTGCCAGACCTGGGACGTGCCGAACCTGTTCGTCTGCGACGGCAGCACCCTCACCACCGGGGCCGCGGTCAACCCGACGAGCACCATCGGCGCGCTGTCCCAGCGGACGGGCGAGTACATCCTGCGCAACTGGGACGCGATCGTCGCCCAGACGACGACACCGTCCAACGCGGACGCGCCGGACATGTGAGGCCGGGCCGGGCCGGCGCCGCGTGGCGCCGGCCCGGTGCCGCTCAGTTCAGCTTGCGGGTGCCCTCGGGCAGACCGCCGCCGGCGTAGACGTCCTCGGCGAGGCCCGCCAGCGCGGTCAGCGCCACGTTCTGGCTCCACGGCCCGTAGGACACGCGGGCGACGCCCAGCTCCTGCGCGGTCTTCAGCGGGATCGACCCGGGGATGCCGATCAGGTTGACCCTGCGCTCGCCGAGCGCCTCGACCAGGCGTCCGACCTGGGTCTCGTCGAGCTTGCCGGGCACGAAGAAGTTCGACGCGCCGGCGTCGAGATAGGCCTTCCCGCGCTCGATCGCGTCGGCCAGTACGGCCTCGGGGTCCTTGTCGCCCGCCTTGAGGAACGCGTCGGTCCGGGCGTTCAGCACGAAGTCCACGCCCGCCGACTCCGCCGCGGCGACGGCCGCCTCGACCGCCTTCACGGCGTCGGCGAGCGGCTTGACCTGGTCCTCCAGGTTCGCCCCGACGATGCCGACGTCGATCGCGCGGGCCACGGTGCCGCCCGGGTCGCCGTAGCCGGCCTCCAGGTCCGCGGTGACCGGCAGGTCGCCCGCGACCTTCGCGATCAGCCCGACCTCGGCGATCATGAGGTCGCGCGGGATGTTCTCGCCGTCCTCGTAGCCGCGGGAGGCGGCGATGCCGTGGCTGGCGGTGGCCAGGGCCTTCGTGCCCGGCGTCTCGGCGACGACCTTCGCGGTGATCGCGTCCCAGACGTTGACGACGAGCAGCAGCTCGGACGCGGCGTGCAGCTCCTGCAGCTTCGTGGCCTTCTCGGCGGTGGAGGTCATGCGGCCACCGTAGGACGGTTCCGGGGAGCCCGCCGCGTACCCAGAACTGAGGATCTGTCGTGTCCCTGACAGCGGTGGGGCCGTCCGACCCCGATTCTGGTGCCGTGCTCCGAGACCGGTCCGACACCCGACACCCGACCACCCCGCGGGGTGGCCTCGGGTCGTCCGCGCTCGTACTGGGAGCGCTGGGCTCGGTGTTCGTCGCCGTCGCGATCGCGCTGTCCGCGGTGTCGCCGCTGACCGTCGCCGGTCTCGCACTCGCCTCCGCCGGGGTGGTCCTGACCGTCGGGGGTCTGGTGCTCGGCACGCTGGGCGCGGTCCGCGCCTGCCCGGGCCGGTCCCGCACCGCGATCTCTGCCGCAGGACTGTCGGTGGCCGGGCTGGCCGGCGGGCTGATCTGGCTGGCCGCGTTCGTGATCCTCGCCGTCACCGGGCCGGGGCCCGCCCCGCTCGACGGCACCGACACCACACCGGCCTGTGCGCCGGACGTCTGCCACACGCCCTGACCTGCGGGGCCGGCCGACCGGCCCGATCATGGCGGGATGCGGGACATCGACGTCGGCGTCGTGGCCGACACCGTGCGACGCCTGTGCGTCGAGGCCAACCACGAGCTGCGCGGGGACCACCTGGCCGCGCTGCGCCGCGCGCGGGACGTCGAGGAGTCCCCGACCGGGCGCGAGGTGCTCGACCGGCTGCTCGCCAACGCCGAGGTGTCCGCGCGCGAGCACATCGCGTTCTGTCAGGACACCGGCTACGCGGTCTGCTTCCTGGAGATCGGGCAGGACGTGCACTTCTCCGGGGGTTCGCTGGCGGCGGCGATCGACCGCGGCGTCGCCGAGGGCTACCGCGAGGGGTACCTGCGCGCCTCGCTGGTCCGGTCGCCGGTGGACCGCACCAACACCGGTGACAACACCCCGGCGATGGTGCACTACGACCTCGTCGAGGGCGACGGCGTCCGGCTGACCCTGCTGGTCAAGGGCGCGGGCTGCGACAACATGAGCGCGCTGCGGATGCTCACGCCGGCCGCGGGCGTCGGCGGCATGACCGACTTCGTGGTCGAGACGGTCGAGCGGGCCGGACCGTCGGCGTCGCCTCCGGTGACGATCGGGATCGGCATGGGCGGCACGTTCGACCGGGCCGCGGTCCTCGCCAAGCGGGCGCTGACCCGCGACCCGACCGGGTCGCCGTCGCCGGATCCGGCGATCGCCGACCTGGAACGGGAGATCCTCGACGCCGTCAACGCCACCGGGATCGGCCCGGCCGGCTTCGGCGGCACGGTGACCGCGCTGTCGGTGCACATCGAGGCGTACCCGACGCACATCGCGGCGTTCCCGGTCGCGATCAACCTCGACTGCCACTCGCACCGCGTCCGGGAGGTGACCCTGTGAAGCACCTCGACCTGCCGCTGGACCACGACGTGCTCGGCGACCTGCGGGCCGGGGACTCCGTGCTGCTCACCGGCGAGATGCTGACCGCGCGCGACGCCGCGCACGCCCGGTTCGCCGAGGCGATCCGGGCGGGGGAGCCGCTCCCGGTCGACGTCGACGGCGCCACGATCTACTTCGTCGGCCCCACCCCGGCCCGCCCCGGCCACCCGATCGGCTCCGCAGGACCGACGACGGCGTCGCGCTGCGACCCGTACTCACCGCTGCTGATCGAGCGGGGTCTGCGCGGCATGATCGGCAAGGGACGGCGCTCGGCCGAGGTGAAGGCCTCGATGCGCGAGCACGGTTGCGTCTACTTCGGAGCGGTCGAGGGGACCGCGGCGCTGCTGTCGCAGTGCGTCACCGCGGCCGAGGTGATCGCCTACGACGACCTGGGGACCGAGGCGGTCCGGCGGCTGGAGGTCCGCGACTTCCCGGTGCTCGTGGTCGACGACCTGCACGGCGGGGACCTCTACGACGACGGACCGGCCCGCTGGCGGCGCGACCGCTAAAGATGCGGCACCCCGTCACGAACGGGACGATCAGGATCATGACCGGACGCCTCGAGGGCAAGCGGGTGCTCGTCACCCACGCCGACCGCTACATCGGACCCCCGGTGGTGGAGCTGTTCCGCGCCGAGGGCGCGGACGTCGTCGCCGACACCACCGACTACACGACCGGCCCGGACGTGGCGCCCCGCGTCGTCGCCGACGCCGGTGAGATCGACGTGCTCGTCGCCAACTTCGCCGGACCGCCCGCCCGGATGCCCGTCACCGACATGATCGGCGACGTCCGCGAGTTCACCGACGCCGAGTTCCAGGACTACCTCGACGAGCTCGTCTGGCCGCTGCTGCGGATCGTGCGGGCGGCGCTGCCCGCGATGACCGCGCGACGGTCGGGCAAGATCGTCGCCGCGACGAGCGCGACCCCGCTGCGGGCCATCCCGGGGCTGGCCGTCTACTCCGCTGCGCGCGGCGCTCAGAACGCGTTCCTGCAGGTCGTCGGAGCCGAGGCCGCGCCCTTCAACGTGCAGGTGAACGGGCTGGGCCCGGCGCACGTGCGCAACAACATGTACTACACCGACGAGATGCTCGACGACGACGAGGTCCGCGGGTCGTTCGAGGCACAGATCCCGGCCGGGCGCCTCGGGGAGGGGCGCGAGGCCGCAGAGCTCGCGCTGGCGCTGGCGTCGGCGGCCAGCGACTTCATGGCCGGGCAGATCGTGCCGGTGTCGGGGGGATGGACGACCTGATCCCGGGTACATCGGTGGTGTGCCACCGATCCCCTACACCGACGCCGTCGAACAGCTCCAGCCGGACGAGGACGAGCACATCCGGCGCTGCATCGACTCCCTGCTCCGCACCAACGCGATGACCTTCGACCTGCACCGCCACGGGTACCGCGCGACGCACGCCAAGAGCCACGGCGTGCTCCGCGGGACCCTGCAGGTACACCGCGACCTGCCGGCCGAGCTGGCCCAGGGCCTGTTCGCGACCCCCGGCGAGTACGACGCCGTCGCCCGGATCGCGACCGAGACCGGCCAGCTCGACGACGACCGGCAGCCCAACGCGCGCGGGTTCTCCCTCAAGGTCTTCGACGTCCGGGGCGAGACCCTGCACCCGTCCGACCCGGACCACCGGGTGCACGACCTGCTGTTCAACACCCTGCCCGTGCTGCCACCGGGCACGGCGAAGAAGTTCATGGAGATCACCGAGATCCGCGAGCGACACTTCTCCGAGCCCGAGAAGATCGACGAGGAGGTCGCACAGCGACCCGACGCCCATGAGCTCGGCGCCTTCGGTCGGCTCGCGAACATCCACCCGCTGGCGCACGCGTACTACACCCAGGGCGTGTTCCGCCACGGCGACTACGTCGCCAAGATCGGTCTGTACCCGGGCACGCCGGAGCAGGAGGGTCTCGCGTCCCGTGAGATCGGCGACGACGACTCCCGCGGCGTGCTCCAGAGCCTGGTCGAGGAGTGGACCTCCACCCGCGACACCGTGTTCGACGTCCGGGTGCAGCTGCGCACCGACGCCGACGCGATGCCCGTGGAGGACGCCGCGGTCGACTGGCCGCAGGACCTGTCGCCCTACGTCACCGTCGCGACGCTGAGGTTCCGGCCGCAGCACGCGTACTCGCCGCAACGCCGGGTGTTCGCCGACGACCGGCTCGCGTTCCGGCCGTGGCACGGACTCGCCGCGCACCGCCCGCTGGGATCGGTCAACCGGCTCCGCCGTCGCGCCTACCAGGAGCTCGGTGCGCAGCGGGGCGACATGAACGCGGTCGCGGTGACCGAGATGCGGTCCGCCTCGGAACTGCCCGACTGATGGCCGCCGTGTTCGTCGTCGGCGCGGGGCCGGGCATCGGCCGCTCGGTCGCCCGCCGCTTCGCCGGGTCCGGGCATCCGGTCGGGGTGCTCGCCCGCTCGTCGCCCACCGTGGACGCCCTGCTCACGGACCTGTCCGACGGCGCGGTCGGTGTCACCGCCGACGTCGCCGACGAGGCAGCACTGCGCGCCGCGCTCGACGAGCTGGTCGCGCGGCTCGGGGTGCCCGAGGTCGTCGTCTACAACGCCGGAGTGATCCGCACCGACACCGTCACCGGGCTCGACGCGGCGACGCTGCTCCACACGTACGCGGTCAACGTCGGCGGCGCGGTGACCACCGCCGCGGCCCTGCTCCCAGCGATGGCCGACCGCGACGGCGGCAGCTACCTGATGACGGCCGGCATGCCGCACCCGCTGCCGCAGCTGACGAGCCTGTCGCTGGGCAAGGCCGGGCTGCGTGCGCTGGCCGAGCTGCTCGACGCCGAGTTCGGCCCGCGCGGCGTGCGGTCGGCGACCGTCACCGTGTGCGGCCCGGTCGCGCCGGGCACCGCCTACGACCCGGACGACATCGCCGAGCACTACGCCCGGCTGCACCGGCTGCCCGCCGGGGCCTGGCCGCTCGACACCCGCTTCGGCGACCCCGCCGACGCCGCGGGCTGACCCGCCGCACCCCGCCCGCCCGGCCGCGACGTAGACCGGTAGTGCACGATTGATCATCGGGCGGAACGGGAACCCCGGACATGCACGTCCCGCCATGCGATCCGGAGGTCGTCCCGTGCCCGAGTTCCCCGCCATCCACCACCTCGCCCTGTCGGTCACCGACCTGGACGCCAGCGAGCCCTGGTACACGAAGCTGATCGGCGCCGAGCCGGCGATGACCCTGTCGGACGGCCCGTTCCACCGGCGTGTGTTCGCGCTCCCGTCGGGCCAGCTGCTCGGCCTGACCCGGCACGACTCGGTCGACACCGGCGACACGTTCGCGCCGAACCGGCCGGGTATGGACCACGTCGGGTTCGGTGTCGCCGACCGCGGCGAGATCGAGCAGTGGCGTGACCACCTCGACTCCGTCGGCATCGCCCACGACGGGATCGTCGAGGCCGACTACGGGCTCGCGCTGTCCTTCAAGGACCCGGACGGCAACGCCCTGGAGTTCTTCGTCCTCGCCTCCTGACCCGTACCGGTCAGCGGAGCAGGCCGAGCAGCCCGGGGCCGTCGCGCCGGTCGTCGCGACCCTCCGGGCCGGTGAACCCGCTCCCGGTCAGGTCGGCGCCGTCCGTCTGCTCCGGGTCGGTCCCGCCCAGCTCGACGAGGACGCGCAGCCGGGCGAGATCGGACCGGAGGGTGCGGGCGAGCATCCACCGCAGCGGCCCCGGCACCAGGCGCAGCACGCCGGGTGGCCGGACCCGCAGCGTCAGCCGGACCCGGCAGGCGTCGCCGCCGAGGGGGACGACCTCGCGCGTCCCGTCGGCGTCGACGCCCGCCGTCGTGCGCCACGCGAACCGGCGCCCGGCGACGACCTCGGTGACCAGGCCGTCGTTGCGCGTGGTGCGACCGGCCGTGCCCAGCACCTCGTGTGTCGTCGTGCCCGCGCGGACCGGGCCCTCGGGGGTGGGGGTCATCCGCCGCACTCCCGTGCGCCACTGCACGTCGCGGGCGTAGTCGGCGAGAACGGCCCAGGTCTCGGCGGCCGGGGCGTCGACGATGGTCTCGGCGGCGACGGTGAGATTATTCATGCTATAAACAGTACGATATCGAAATATTAAGCTCCAGTGTTTTCGACGTCGACCTACCATCGGCCGGTGCCCGATCACGACGCCGTCGACGACCTGGTGGACCAGTGGCGCCGGGAGCGCCCGGACCTGGACGGCGACGGCCTGGCCGCGATGGCGACGATCGGGCGGCTCGGCCGCATCGCGGCGCTCGCCGCGCCACGCGTCGAGCGGGTGTTCGCCGGGCACGGCCTGCGCACCGGCGAGTTCGACGTGCTCGCCGCACTGCGGCGGGCCGGAACGCCGTACACGCTGACACCGTCGCAGCTCAGCCGGACCCTGATGCTGTCCCCGGCCGCGATGACGCACCGCCTCGACCGCCTCGACGACCTCGGCCACGTCGAGCGACGGCTCGACCCGGAGAACCGGCGCAGCATCCTGGTCACGCTCACCGACGGCGGGCGGGACCTGGTGGACCGCCTGGTCACCGAGCACGTGGCGAACGAGCGGGACATGCTCGCCGCCCTCGGCCCGGCGGACCGCGTCGCTTTCGACGACCTGCTGCGTGCGCTTCTCGCGGGGCTCGAGACCGGCTGAGCGGCTCAGACCCGGTTGCCGGTCCGCGCCGACGCCCGGGCCAGCGCGATCGTGGCGACCAC
This sequence comes from Pseudonocardia sp. ICBG162, assembly GCF_020496225.1. NCBI lineage: Bacteria > Bacillati > Actinomycetota > Actinomycetes > Pseudonocardiales > Pseudonocardiaceae > Pseudonocardia > Pseudonocardia sp. ICBG162. Next base: position 39,217 of record NZ_JAHLJD010000031.1, on the reverse strand, counting down.
CAGCACCACCACCAGCACACCGACGAGCAGCCACCCGGCCCCGCCGGTGTCGAGCCGCTCGTCCAGCACGGTCACACCGACCACGGCCGCCACGACCGGCTCCCCGACGACCACCGCCGGCAGCGACGCCCCCAGCGCGCCGGCCTGGAAGGCGGACTGCTGCAGCAGCGTCCCCCCGACGACGGCGACGACCAGCACCCACGTCTCCCACGAGGTCAGCAGCGCGACCAGCCCGTCGGACAGCGTGTCCACCACGCCGAGGGTGAGCGCCGCGACGACGCCGTAGGCGATACCGGTCGCGGCGGCGAGCAGCAGCGCCCGCGGCGTCCCGGTCGTCACCCGGGCCGCGAGCAGACAGGCGGCGAACAGCACCAGCAGCACCGACCCCGTCGGCGCCCACGCCGCGAGCCCGGCCCGGTCCACCCCCGCGGTCGGCTCACCGACGGTCACGAACAGCACCAGCGCCACGACCAGCACCGTCGCCCAGGTCAGCTCGGCGCGCGACGGTCGTCGCCCGGCCCAGCGCGCGGCCAGCGGCAGCGCGAACACCAGCTGGGTCACGATGATCGGCTGCGCCAGCAGCAGCGACCCGAACCCGAGCGCGACGGCCTGCATCGCGAACGCCGCCGTGTCACCCAGCGACCCGGCCAGCCAGCGCGGGTCGCGGACCAGCCGCGCCAGCATCCGCAGCCCCCGGTCGTGCGGGTCCGCCGCCGCCGAGGTCTGCTGGGCGACGGCGGCGAGCGCGAAGAGCAGCGCCGACAGCAGCGCGGCGCCGATCGCGGCGACGGTGTTCAGCGGATCAGGAGATCGAGGACCCGGCGGGCATGGCCTCGAACCGCATGTCCGGGAACTTGCGCTGGATGATGTCCATCCGCCACTTGTTGGTGAACAGCGCGAGGTGCTCGCCGTCGGCGTCGCGGCGCAGGACCTCGCACTCGGACTGCCCGGCCAGCTTCTCGACCGCCTCGGCGTCGACCAGGCGCGCGATCTGGTACGGCAGCCGGTCGAGGGTGACCGGGGCGTTGAACTCGGTCTCCAGGCGCGTGGTGACGACGTCGAACTGCAGTGGCCCGACCGCCGCCAGCACCGGCGCCTGGTCACCGCGCAGGTCCGAGCGCAGGATCTGGATGACCGCCTCGTTGCCGAGCTGCTCGATCCCCTTGCGGAACTGCTTGTACTTGCCCGCGTCCTTCGCGCGGATCACCGCGAAGTGCTCGGGGGCGAACGCCGGGATCGAGGGGAACTCGACCGGGTCGGCGGCGTAGAGCGTGTCGCCGGGGCGCAGGGCGGTGGCGTTGACCAGGCCGACGATGTCGCCGGGGAAGGCCTCCTCGACGGTCCTGCGCTCGGCGCCGAACACCGACTGGGCGTACTTGGTGGCGAAGGGCTTCCCGGTCGCGGCGTGGGTGAGCACCATGCCGCGCTCGAACCGGCCCGAGCAGATCCGCAGGAACGCCATCCGGTCGCGGTGCGCCTTGTCCATGCCGGCCTGGACCTTGAAGATCAGTCCGGAGGTGGGCGCCTCGAGCGGGCGGTCGTCGCCCTTCACGTCCGGGCGGGGGGCGGGCGGCGGGGCCAGGTCGACCAGCGAGTCGAGCAGCCGGGCGACGCCGATGTTCGACAGCGCCGACCCGAACAGCACCGGGGTGGCCTTGCCGGAGCGGAAGCCCTCCTCGTCGAACCCGGCGCCGATCTCGTCGAGCAGGCCCAGCTCGTCCTGCGCGTTCTGCCAGTACTCCGGCTCCTGCGCGGCGATCGTCTCGGCGTCGACGACCTGGGCGGTGGCCTTGGTCGCGCCGCCCGCGGCGCGGGTGAACGCGGTGTACTCGCCGGTGGTGCGCTCGATGAGCCCCTTGAACTGTCCGGCGATGCCCAGCGGCCAGGTCAGCGGCATCGGGCGCAGGCCGATGGTCTGCTCGACCTCGTCGAGCAGCTCCAGGGCCTCGCGGCCGGGCCGGTCCCACTTGTTGACGAAGGTGACGATCGGGACACCGCGCGAGCGGCAGACGTCGAAGAGCTTGAGGGTCTGCGGCTCGAGGCCCTTCGCGGCGTCGAGCAGCATCACCGCGGCGTCGACGGCGGCAAGCACCCGGTAGGTGTCCTCGGAGAAGTCACCGTGGCCGGGGGTGTCGAGCAGGTTGATCACGCAGTCGCGGTAGGCGAACTGCAGCACCGCCGAGGACACCGAGATGCCGCGGGCGCGCTCCATCTCCATCCAGTCCGAGGTGACGCCCTTGCGGCCGGACTTGCCGTGCACCGCACCGGCGGAGTCGATGACCTCCGCGTGCAGCGCCAGCGCCTCGGTCAGCGTCGACTTGCCCGCGTCGGGGTGGGAGATCACCGCGAACGTCCGCCGGCGGGCGGTCTCACCGACGACGCGCGCGTCGCCGGCGGTTCCGGACGACGGTGCCGTCTCCCTCTGGGCCGCGCTCTCGGTGGTGCTCACACCCGCATTCTAGGCGTCGCCACCGACACTCCCCGACGACGGCGCCCGGCTCAGGTCCCCGCTTCCAGCAGCGCCCGCATGTCGGGCAGGTCGAAGTGCTCGACGGTCGCCCACGCCGACGGGCTGCCGTGGTGCGGGTCGGCGCCCGCGGCGAGCAGCGCGGTCACCGACGGCGCCGACCGGGCGAACAGCGCGGCGGCGAGCGCGGTCTGGCCGCGGTCGTTGGTGTGGTCCGGCTCCGCGCCGCGGGCCAGCAGGTCGGCGACGACGGCGTCGTGGCCGTAGTAGGCGGCGAGGATCAGCAGGGTGTCGCCCTTGGGATCGGTCAGCCCGACCGGGACGCCCGCGTCGAGGTAGGCGGCCAGCTGCTCCGCCGCACCCTCGCGGGCCAGGTCGAACATCCGGTGCGCGAGTTCCACGGCGGCCTGGTCCACCCCGCCACGGTAGGGGCACCGCGGCCGCCCCGCCGGTGCCGTTCCGGTGCCGCCACCCGGACGGGAGCACTCGGCGACGGGTGGCTGTCGGGGGTCGCCGCTAACCTGCGCGTCGTGAGTTCCCAGTCCGACGCCCCGCAGGCCCGCGAGCGCCACGCGCAGCTGGCGGCCGAGGTGGCCGACCACCAGTTCCGGTACTACGTGCTGGACGCGCCGGTCGTCTCCGACGGCCAGTTCGACGAGCTGTGGCACGAGCTGCTCGCGCTGGAGGAGGCACACCCCGAGCTGGTCACGCCGGACTCGCCGAGCCAGCGCGTCGGCGGCACGTTCTCCACCGACTTCACCGCGTACGACCACCTCGAGCGGATGCTGTCCCTGGACAACGCCTTCTCGCCCGACGACCTGCGCACCTGGCAGGAGCGGGTGACGAAGGAGGTGGGCGAGGACCTCCACTACCTGTGCGAGCTCAAGATCGACGGGCTCGCGGTGAACCTGCTCTACACCGACGGGCGGCTCACCCGGGCCCTGACCCGCGGCGACGGGCGCACCGGCGAGGACATCACGCTCAACATGCGCACCCTCGCCGAGGTGCCCGAGCAGCTCACCGGCGCCGAGGAGTTCCCGGTGCCGGGGCTCGTCGAGGTCCGGGGCGAGGTCTACTTCCGGCTGGAGGACTTCGAGCGGCTCAACGCCTCGCTGGTCGAGGCCGGCAAGGAGCCGTTCGCGAACCCCCGCAACACCGCGGCCGGCTCGCTGCGCCAGAAGGACCCGCGGGTCACCGGCTCGCGCAACCTGCGGCTGATCTGCCACGGCCTGGGCAAGCGGGAGGGGTTCACCCCCGACACCCAGTCCCACGCCTACGACGCGCTGGTCGCCTGGGGCCTGCCGATCTCGCCGCGCACGACCGTGCTGCAGGGCATCGGACGAGTGATCGAGTACGTCGAGCACTGGGGCGAGCACCGGCACGACGTCGAGCACGAGATCGACGGCGTGGTCGTGAAGGTCGACGAGGTGGCGCTGCAGCGCAGGCTCGGCGCGACCTCCCGGTTCCCGCGCTGGGCGATCGCCTACAAGTACCCGCCGGAGCAGGCCACCACGCGGCTGCTCGACATCCGGGTCAACGTCGGGCGCACCGGCCGGGTCACCCCGTTCGCGGTGATGGAGCCGGTGAAGGTCGCCGGGTCCACTGTCGAGATGGCGACCCTGCACAACGCCGACGAGGTGCGCCGCAAGGGCGTGCTGATCGGCGACCGGGTGGTCATCCGCAAGGCGGGCGACGTGATCCCCGAGGTGCTGGGCCCGGTGGCCGACGTGCGCGACGGCTCCGAGCGCGAGTTCGTGATGCCGACGCACTGTCCCGAGTGTGGCACCGCGCTGGTGCAGCAGAAGGCGGGCGACGTCGACCGGCGCTGCCCGAACGCCCGCTCCTGCCCGGCGCAGCTGCGGGAGCGGCTGTTCCACGTCGCGGGCCGCGGCGCGTTCGACATCGAGGGGCTCGGCTACGAGGCCGCCGTGGCGCTGCTGACCTCGGGCGTGCTGACCGACGAGGGTGACGTGTTCGCCCTGACCGAGGACGACCTGCTGCGGACCGAGCTGTTCCGCAACCAGAAGGGCGAGCTGACGGTCAACGGCCGCAAGCTGCTCACGAACCTGGAGGCGGCGAAGGACCGGCCGCTGTGGCGGGTGCTGGTGGGTCTGTCGATCCGCCACGTCGGGCCGACCGCCGCGCAGGCGCTGGGCCGCGAGTTCGGCTCGATGGAGGCCCTGGAACGCGCCGCGGCGCAGGCGAAGGCGGACACCGAGGCGGCCGGGGTCGCCATCGTCTCCGACGGGACCGCGGGGGAGGACGACGCCGCGGCCGAGGCCGCGGCGTCGACGGCCGAGGGCGCCGCCGCCGAGGCGGCCGGCGACGTCGAGACCGCGGAGGCGGAGGCGGCGACCACCGCCGGGGCGGCGGACTCCCCGCAAGCCGCGGACTCCCCGCAAGCCGTGGACGACGCCGCGGGCGCGGACGACGCCGCGGGCGCGGACGGCGCGGAGAACGCCGACGAGAACGCCGACGAGGCGGACGCCGCGGCCGTCGAGGCCGCGAAGCAGGAGCGGGCGGCCGCGCGCGCCCGGGCGAAGGCCGTGGCCGAGGCGCTCGCCCCGATCGCCGGAGTCGACGGCGTGGGCCCGACCATCGCGGCGGCGGTGCGGGACTGGTTCTCCGTCGACTGGCACCGCGAGGTCGTGCAGAAGTGGCGGGCCGCGGGCGTCGCGATGGAGGACGAGGTCGACGACTCGGTGCCCCGCTTCCTGGAGGGCCTCTCGATCGTGATCACCGGCTCGATGGAGAACTGGTCCCGCGACGAGGCCAAGGAGGCGATCATGGCCCGCGGCGGGCGCGCGGCCGGGTCGGTGTCGAAGAAGACGGCGTTCGTCGTCGCGGGGGAGGCACCCGGCTCGAAGTACGACAAGGCCGTCGAGCTCGGGGTGCCTGTGCTGGACGAGGCCGGGTTCTCGGTCCTGCTCGACCGCGGTCCCGACGCGGCGCGCGAGCAGGCCGCCGACGCCTGACCGCCGGTCCGGGCACCCGGCCGGTCCGTCCCGTCCGGCGACTCGGCGTGCGCCACGCCGACGGTGAGCGACCGCTCACCGGGCGTGTTCGACGTCCGGCGCGGCCCGGCGGCCGGACGTCGACGTCCCCCGGGCGCGCCCGCGCCCGGCCGCGGGCCGCGGTCGATCACCGCCTACTCTCGGTTGCACGGCGGGGTCCTCCCGGCGGGAGGACGACCACTCGGATCGGGGAACACACGGTGTTGCAGGCGGCGCTCAACGGCTCACGACCGGCGGACGCGCACCCGGCGCTGCCGACCCTGGCCCGCCATCTCGCCCGCGACGCCCGGGCCGTCGCCCGGCTCGGCGTCACCTCGGTGCACGTGCACCCGCGCGACGACAGCGGTGCCGAGTCGATCGAGCCCGCCGTGGTCGGCGACGTCGTGTCGCTGATCCGCCAGGAGGCCCCGGGCATCGAGATCGGCGTCCCGACCGGGCGCTGGATCCAGCCCGACCCGAAGGACCGCGTCGAGACCGTCCTGTCCTGGGGCCGGCTCGGCTCCGGCAAGCCCGACGTGTGCGGCGTCAACGTGCACGAGCTCGGCTGGACCGAGGTCTGCCACGCCGCGTGGTCGGTCGGCATCGCCGTCGAGCTCGGCGTCTGGACCAGCGGCGACGCCGTCACCCTCCGCCAGAACGGGCTGCCCCCGGGGACCCGGCGGGTGATCGCGGAGTCGACGGTGATCGACCCGGAGACCGCCGTCGCCGAGGGCATCCGGATCCTGCGCGCGCTCGGTCAGCCCCCCGTCCCCGTGCTGCTGCACGGCGAGGAGGAGGGCGCCTGGCCGGTGCTGGAGTACACGACCCGGGTCAACATCGACACCCGGATCGGCTTCGAGGACGTCCTGGTGCGCCCCGACGGATGGCTCGCGACCGGCAACGACGACCTCGTCCGCACCGCCCTGTCGATCCGGGTCTGACCGGACCGCCCGCCGCGGTCACGGCGGGCGGCAGCGGCGGTCAGGCCTTCAGCACCGTCGCGACGATCCCCGCGAGGTGCGCCAGCCGCGCGAGCTCCGACGGCCGGAACACCGGCCCGCCCGGCCGCCCGACCACCAGCGTCTTCGGCGGCACCCCGGTCCCGAACGGCGCGGCGGCCAGCTCGGTGTCCATCGCCCGCCAGGGCTCGGGGACCCAGTGGCTGTCGTCGAGGGCGATCGCCCGGTCCAGCGGCAGCCAGGGCAGGTCCCCGGACCGGGTCTCGGGCGCCGCGGAGCTCTCCGCGATCCGGTAGGAGCGGCCGTGCTCGCTGACCGCGACCAGCGCCCAGCCGGCGCGGAACAGCCGCGGCACCTCGGCGGCGAGCAGGTCGAGCCCGTGGGCGTGGTCGCCGGCGATCTCGTCGAGCAGCTCCAGCTCGCGGTGGGTGTCCAGCTGCCCGGTGTGCGGGCGCACCGACTCCACCGACACCCCGGGCACCGACTCGGCGGCGGTGATGAGCACGTCCGGCGGCCGGTTGGTCGGCAGCTCGACGGCGATGTCGTCGACCGCCTGGCCGTCGCCGCGTTCCACGACGTCCACGCTGAGGATGTCCGCCCCGGCCCCGCCGAGGGCGGAGGCGACGGCGCCGAGATTGCCGGGCTTGTCCGGGAGGACGACCCGGAGCAGGAACGACACGGAGTGGATCCTCTCCCTCGACAGCGGGCGCCTCGTCGGCACGCGTGTGCACCGCACCGGAGCGGCGGGGAGCGGTTCCGGGCGGGAACGATGATCCTGCCACCCGCGGGCCCGTCGGTCACCCGCCACCCGCAGCGGGGTGTGCGCGCCCGGTCACCGGGGGGCGATCGGCCGGTGGACCGGCGGGAATAGACTCGGGCGGGTAGACCGGCGCGCGCGGGAGCGACCGGGTCGTGTCGGCAGCCGGACCGGCGGTCGCACCGTCGTCGCCGCTGCCAGGACACCGTCGCGACCGTCCACCCGCCGTCGTCATCATCGGACACCATCCCGAGGAGGGGCATGACCGCCGATTCCGCGGAGCGGACGGGCGGGGTCATCACCCGGGACGAGGTCGCACACCTCGCCCGGCTGGCCCGCCTGGCCGTCACCGACTCCGAGCTGGACACCTTCGCGTCGCAGCTCGACGTGATCATCGGGTCGGTGGCCCGGGTCGGGGAGGTCGCCGCCGACGACATCCCGCCGACCTCGCACGCCGTCCCGCTGGAGAACGTCTTCCGCCCGGACGAGCGCCGCCCCGGCCTCGACCAGGCGCAGGCGCTCGCCGGCGCCCCGGCCGCCGAGGACGGGCGCTTCCGCGTCCCGCGGATCCTGGGGGAGGAGCAGTGAGCGACCTGATCCGGCTGACCGCCGCCGAGCTCGCCGAGAAGATCCACTCCCGTGAGGTCTCCGCCGTGGAGGCCGCGCAGGCCCACCTCGACCGGATCGCCGCCGTCGACGGCGAGGTGCACGCGTTCCTGCACGTCGGCGCCGAGTCCGCGCTGGCGAGCGCTGCGCTGGTCGACGAGCGGATCGCCGCGGGCGAGGCACCGGAGTCCCCGCTGGCCGGGGTGCCGCTGGCGCTCAAGGACGTGTTCACCACCTCGGACATGCCCACCACCTGCGGCTCGCGGATCCTCGAGGGCTGGCAGCCGCCCTACGACGCGACGGTCACCGCGCGCCTGCGCGCCGCCGGGATCACGATCCTGGGCAAGACCAACATGGACGAGTTCGCGATGGGCTCGTCCACCGAGCACTCCGCGTACGGCGTCACCCGCAACCCGTGGGACACCACCCGGGTGCCGGGCGGCTCCGGCGGCGGCTCGGCGGCGGCGCTGGCCGCGTTCGAGGCGCCGCTGGCGATCGGCACCGACACCGGTGGCTCGATCCGCCAGCCCGCCGCGTTCACCGGCACCGTCGGCGTCAAGCCCACCTACGGCCAGGTCTCCCGCTACGGGCTGGTCGCCTGCGCGTCGTCGCTGGACCAGGGCGGGCCGTGCGCGCGCACCGTGCTGGACGCGGCGCTGCTGCACGAGGTCATCGGCGGCCACGACCCGCGCGACTCGACCTCGATCGACCGGCCGGTCCCGGCCGTGGTCGAGGCCGCGCGCCAGGGTGCGACCGGTGACCTGTCGGGGCTGAAGGTCGGCGTCGTGCGCGAGCTGGGGGGCGAGGGCTACCAGCCCGGCGTCCGGTCGGCGTTCGACGCGTCGCTGCGCAGCCTGGAGAAGCTGGGCGCGGAGATCGTCGAGGTCTCCTGCCCGCACTTCGAGTACGGCATGGCCGCGTACTACCTGATCCTGCCGAGCGAGGTGTCGTCGAACCTCGCCCGGTTCGACGCCATGCGCTACGGCCTGCGCGCGGCCGAGGGCCGCTCCGCGGAGGAGGTCATGGCCAACACCCGCGAGCAGGGCTTCGGGCCCGAGGTCAAGCGGCGGATCATGCTCGGCACCTACGCGCTGTCCAGCGGCTACTACGACGCCTACTACGGCCAGGCGCAGAAGGTCCGCACGCTGATCAGCCGGGACTTCGACGCGGCGTTCGCCCAGGCCGACGTGCTCGTGTCGCCGACCGCGCCGACCGTGCCGTTCCCGATCGGGGACAAGGTCGACGACCCGCTGGCCATGTACCTGAACGACCTGGCCACCATCCCGACCAACCTGGCCGGGGTGGCCGGCATGTCGGTGCCCAACGGGATCTCCGAGGGGCTCCCGACCGGTCTGCAGATCATGGCCCCCGCGCTCGGCGAGGCCGTCATGTACCGCGTCGGGGCGGCGTTCGAGGCCGCCCGCGACGCCGACGAGGGCGGTCCGCTGATCGCCCGCGTCCCGGAGGTTGCAGGGGTGAGGGCATGACCACGTCCGTGGAGCTCGTCGACTTCGACGACGTCGTCGCCCGGTACGACCCGGTGCTGGGCATCGAGGTGCACGTCGAGCTGTCGACGAACACCAAGATGTTCTGCGGCTGCCCGACGGAGTTCGGCGCCGAGCCGAACACCCAGGTCTGCCCGGTCTGCCTGGGCCTGCCCGGCGCGCTGCCGGTGGTCAACCGGGCCGCGGTGGAGTCGGCGATCCGGATCGGCCTGGCGCTGAACTGCTCGATCGCGCCGTGGGGCCGGTTCGCCCGGAAGAACTACTTCTACCCGGACATGCCGAAGAACTTCCAGACCTCCCAGTACGACGAGCCGATCGCCGTCGACGGGTTCCTGGACCTGACCCTGGACGACGGCGAGGTCGTCCGGATCGGCATCGAGCGCGCGCACATGGAGGAGGACACCGGCAAGTCGCTGCACGTGGGCGGCTCCGACGGTCGCATCCACGGCGCGGACCACTCGCTGCTCGACTACAACCGGGCGGGCGTCCCGCTGATCGAGATCGTCACGAAGATGATCCCGGACACCGGGGCCCGCGCCCCGGAGGTGGCCCGCGCCTACGTCACCGCGCTGCGCGACCTGATCCAGTCCCTGGGCGTCTCCGACGTCCGGATGGACCAGGGCTCGATGCGTGCCGACGTGAACCTGTCGCTGTCGCCGAAGGGCGGCGCGCTGGGCACCCGCACCGAGACGAAGAACGTCAACTCGCTGCGGTCGGTCGAGCGTGCGGTCCGGCACGAGATGGGCCGGCAGGCGGGCGTCCTCGACGCCGGCGGCGAGATCGTCCAGGAGACCCGGCACTTCGACGAGTCCACCGGCCACACCCGCGCCGGGCGGCGCAAGGAGACCTCGGAGGACTACCGGTACTTCCCGGAGCCCGACCTGGTCCCGATCGCGCCGTCGGCCGAGTGGGTCGAGGAGCTGCGCGGCACCCTGCCCGAGCTGCCGTGGGAGCGCCGCAAGCGCATCCAGACCGAGTGGGGCATCTCCGACGAGGAGATCCGCGACCTGGTCAACGGCGGCGCGCTGGAGCTGGTCGAGGCCACCGTCGCGGCGGGTGCGCCGTCGCAGGAGGCCCGCTCGTGGTGGGTGTCCTACCTCGCCCAGCAGGCCAACACCCGCTCCGTCGAGCTCGCCGACCTCGGGATCACGCCGGAGCAGGTCGCCCGGGTGATCGAGCTCGTCGCCACCGGGGAGCTGACCAACAAGCTCGCCCGCCAGGTCGTCGACGGCGTGCTCGACGGCGAGGGCGGCCCGGACGAGGTCGTCGCGGCCCGCGGGCTGAAGGTCGTCTCCGACGAGGGCGCGCTGATCGCCGCCGTCGACGCGGCGCTGGCCGAGCAGCCCGACGTCGCGGAGAAGATCCGCGGCGGCAAGGTCCAGGCCGCCGGGGCGATCGTCGGTGCGGTCATGAAGGCGACGAAGGGCCAGGCCGACGCCAAGCGGGTCCGCGAGCTGATCGTCGAGCGGGTCGGGGCCTGACCTGACCGGGGCCCGGGCCCGCCGGGGCGCGAACCTGCCCCGGATCGGCGACTTCAACCAGGCGGTCGTGCTGGACGCGCTGCGGCGCGCCCGGCACGACCTGTCCCGGGCGGAGCTGTCCACGGCCACCGGGCTGTCCGCACAGTCGATCACCAACATCGTCCGCAGGCTGGTCGAACGCGGCCTGGTCGACGAGCGGGAACCGGTCGGGTCGCAGGGGCGCGGCCGGCCGCCCGCGACGCTGCGGCTGGACCCGGCGGGCAGCTACGCCGTCGGGGTGCACGTCGACCCGACGGTGACCGCGGTCGTCCTGGTCGACCTCACCGCGGCGGTCGTGGCCGCCCGCCGCACCGTCGCCGCGTCGGCGACGACGCCGGACGAGCTGGTCACCGCGGTCGCGGCCGCGGTGACCGAGGTGACCGCGGGGGTGCCGCCCGACCGGGTGCTCGGCGTGGGCATCGCGACGCCCGGCCCGGTGGACACCGGCGCCGGCGTCGTGGTCGGTGCGCCGCTGTTGCCCGGCTGGGACCGGGTCGCGCTGCGGTCCCTGGTCAGGGACGCGACCGGGCTGCCGGTGGTGATGCACAAGGACACCGCCGCAGCCGCGGTCGGGGAGCTGTGGCACGACCCCGACCCGGCCGACTTCGTGTTCCTCTACCTGGGCACCGGGCTCGGCGCCGGGTTCGTGGTGGGCGGGGAGCTGCTGCCGGGCAGCACCGACAACGCCGGCGAGATCGGGCACCTCATGGTGGCGCCGGACGGGCCGCCCTGCCCGTGCGGCCAGCCCGGCTGCGTCGGCCCGTCGGGCATGCCCCGCACCCTGGTGGCCGAGGCCGCCGCGGCCGGGGTGCTCGACCCGCTGCCGCACGACGCCACCGACCGCCGGGTGGACGCCGCGTTCAGCACGCTCTGCGCGCGGGCCGCCGACGACCCGGTCGCGCACGGCATCCTCGCCCGCAGCGCCGGGCGGATCGCGCGCGCCGCGGTGACCCTGTGCAACGCGCTCGACGTCGGCGCCGTCGTCCTCGGCGGGCCGGCGTGGTCGCGGACTGCGCCGGTGTTCCTGCCGATCGTGCGCGACGTCGTCACCGCCACCACCGAGGCCCGGCGGGTGCACGAGGTCGACGTGCGCGGCAGCGCCCTCGGCGACGACGCCGCCGTCGTCGGCGCCGCCTGTCTCGTGCTCGAACACGCCTTCTCCGCGCGCCCGGCGACGCTGCTCATCCGCTGACCACCGGCCGCGGGTGTCGCATCGGTTCCGGCGGGGCTCGCGGGGTGTTGCATCGATTGTGCCGATCCTCCCTGCCCGGGAGACTCCGGGCACGGGATCCGTGGTCACGGTCGGAGCCCGGGACGGGAGGGGTCATGTCGCTGTCGGACCGGGCGTCGTGAGCCGCCGGCCGGACGTCACGCTCACCCAGCTGCGCTACTTCGTCGAGGCCGCGTCGACGTTGAGCATGACGCGTGCCGCGGAGGAGCTCCGCGTCGCGCAGTCGGCGGTCTCGGCGTCGATCGCCCAGCTGGAGAAGCAGGTCGGGACCCCGCTGTTCCTGCGCAGGCACGCCCGCGGGCTCGTCCTGACCGCGGCCGGCGAGGCGTTCCTGCGCGACGTGCGCGGGCTGCTCGACCACCTCGGCGAGGTGCTGGACGCGGCACGCGGCCGCGGGGACGAGGTCCGGGGCCGGATCACGCTGGCCTGCATGGTCACCCTCGTCCCGTTCCTGCTGCCGTCGCTGCTCGCCGAGCTGAGCGAGCACTGCCCGGGGCTGGCGGTCGAGGTGCTGGAGCTCGAGGCGGCCGCGGTGAGCGCCGCGCTGCGCAGCGGCACCGTCGAGGTCGCCGTCACCTACGACCTGGGGCTCGGGCCGGGGGTGACCCGCGAGGTGGTCGCGCACGCCCCGCCGTACGTGATCCTCCCGCCGGGGCACCGGCTGGCCGGCGCGGCGCAGGTGCGCCTGATCGACCTGGCCGACGAGCCGATGGTGCTGCTGGACCTGCCGCACAGCCGGGAGTACTTCCGCGACGTGCTGGCCACGGCCGGGGTGACCCCGCCGGTCGCGTACCGCTCGCACAGCGTGGAGGCCGTCCGCGGGATGGTCGCGCGCGGGCTCGGCTTCTCGGTGCTCAACCAGCGGCCCACGCACGGCGACACCTACACCGGGGGCACGGTCGAGAGCCGGCCGATCGCCGACGACGTCCCGGCGCTGTCGGTCGTCGTCGCCTGGATGGAGTCGGCGCGCCGGACGGCCCGCGCCCGCGCCGTCACCGACGCCGCCCGTGAGGTCGCCCACCGGCACCGGGTGGCGGCCGGTGACCCGTCGGTGGACGACGGCGACGACTGAGCCCTCCACCGGCCGTGGTCACGGGGCCGTGACAGGGGTGATACACGGACGCAACTGCATCGATCGAACCGATGCAGCGGACCGCATTTCACTGTTTGATCGACTTTCCCTCCGTTGCCTAGCGTCGTCCCCCACGCGGCCGTGGATGTTCCCGCCGCTGCTCACGGCCCGTTCCCCCGGGTTCCGGCCGTGGTCCACGACGAGACCCGCTGGGGGATCCGTGTCCGAACCCACCGCCCGCTCCGCGGCCGAGGCCGCGCTCGACGCCGCGGGCCGGCCCGACCCGGCCACCATGCGCCGCAGCGTCGTCGCCGGCGCCGTCGGCGTCTTCGTCCACTGGTTCGACTGGGCCGTCTACGCCTACCTGGCCACGACCCTGGCCGTGGTGTTCTTCCCCGCGGAGAACCACGTCGCCGGCGTCCTGTCGGTGTTCGCGGTGTTCGCGGTCTCGTTCGGGATCCGGCCGATCGGCGCGCTGGTGTTCGGGCCGCTCGGCGACCGCATCGGGCGGCGCCGCACGCTGTCGATCGTCATCGTGATCATGTCGGTGGCGACGCTGGCGATCGGCCTGCTCCCCGGCTACGCGACGATCGGCATCGCCGCCCCGATCCTGCTGGTCGCGATCCGGCTGGTGCAGGGCTTCGCCGCCGGTGGCGAGTTCGGCAGCGCGGCGAGCTTCCTCGCCGAGTCCGCGCCGCGGCGCCGCCGCGGGTTCGGGACGAGCTGGCTCGAGGTCGGCGCGCTGCTCGGCTTCCTCGGCGGCTCGTTCACCTTCTACCTGCTCTCGGTGTCGCTGACCGCGGAGGAGATCACCGCCTGGGGCTGGCGGATCCCGTTCCTGATCGCCGCGCCGATGGGCGTCATCGGGTACGTCATCCGGGCGAAGATCGAGGACACCCCGGAGTACCGGGCGCTGGAGGCGACCGACTCGGTCTCCCGCCGCCCCGCGCGGGAGCTGTTCCGCAGCAACTGGCGCCAGCTGCTGCAGGTCGCCGGGCTGATGACGATGATGCACGTCCTGTTCTACTCGGTGCTGACCTACCTGGTGACCTACCAGACCGACCACCTGGGCCACTCGGCCGAGAGCGCGGCGCTGCTGTCGACCTGCGCGTCGCTGCTCGGGCTGGTCCTGGTGCCGGTGTTCGGCAGGCTGTCGGACCGGACCGGCCGCAAGCCGGTGCTGGTGACGGCCGCGGTCGTCCTGCTGGTGACGGCGACGCCGGCCTACCTGCTGATGCAGACCGGCATGGTCGGCACCGTGGTCGCCGCGCTCGGCCTGGCGGTGATCCTCTCGGCGATCCTCGGGACCTACGCGGTGTGGTCGGTCGAGACCCTCCCGACCCGCACCCGCCAGGGCGGTCTGTCCATCGCCTACAACGTCAGCGCCGCGCTGTTCGCCGGCACGGTCCCGTTCCTCATGACCGTGCTCATCGCGACCACCGGGAGCCTGCTCGTCCCCGGCCCGTACCTGATGGCCGCCGCGGCGATCGGTCTCGTCGCCGCCCTGAGCATGCGCGAGACGGCCGGGACGAGCCTGCTGCTCGACCAGGACCTCGCGGGCCTGCCCGCACCGACGCCGGCCGCGCAGCCGGCACCCGTCGCGGACCGGGTCGGCTCGTGAGCGGGCACAGCGGACGGAACCGTGGAACGGAGTACGGGATGGCCGACGTCGTGACCGAGGTACTGGTCGTCGGTGGGGGGCAGGCCGGGGTGGCCGCCAGCGAGCACCTGGGCGCCCGCGGGATCGACCACCTGGTGCTCGAACGCGACCGGATCGCCGAGAGCTGGCGCACCCGTCGCTGGGACTCGCTGGTGGCGAACGGCCCGGCGTGGCACGACCGGTTCCCCGGGCTGGAGTTCGACGGGGTGGCACCGGACGGGTTCGCGTCGAAGGACCAGGTGGCCGACTACTTCTCCGCCTACGCGGAGAAGATCGACGCCCCGGTCCGCTGCGGGGTCGAGGTGCTCGGTGTGCACCGGCACGAGGGGCGGCCCGGCTTCCGGGTGGAGACCTCCGCGGGCACCGTCGACGCGCAGCGGGTCGTGGCCGCGACCGGTCCGTTCCAGACGCCGGTCGTCCCGCCCGTCGTGCCCGCCGACGCCGGCGTGACCCAGATCCACTCCAGCGACTACCGGCGTCCCGGTCAGCTGCCCGACGGCGGCGTGCTGGTCGTCGGGGCGGGGTCGTCGGGCGTGCAGATCGCCGACGAGCTCCGGCGCTCCGGGCGCGCGGTGCACCTGTCGGTGGGCCCGCACGAGCGGCCCCCGCGCCGCTACCGCGGGCAGGACTTCTGCTGGTGGCTCGGCGTGCTGGACAAGTGGGACGTGGCGGCGCCGCCACAGGGGGCCGCACACGTCACGATCGCGGTCAGCGGGGCCCGGGGCGGGCACACCGTCGACTTCCGTGAGCTGGCGGCCACCGGCATCACCCTGGTCGGGATGACCCGGTCCTTCGCCGACGGTCGGCTGCGGTTCGCCCCGGACCTGGCCGACACCGTCGCCGCGGGGGACGCCCACTACCTGGCGATGCTCGACGAGGCCGATGCCTACGTCGTGCGCAACGGGCTCGACCTGCCCGAGGAGCCCGCCGCCCGCGTCCTCGGGCCCGCCCCGGACTGCGTGACCGACCCGGTCACCGAGCTGGACCTCGCGCGGGCCGGGATCACCTCGATCGTCTGGGCCACCGGCTACAGCTCCGACTACGGCTGGCTGCCCCCCGGCGCCCTCGACGACGACGGCCGCCCACGGCACTCCCGCGGGATCTCCACCGAGCCCGGCATCTACTTCCTCGGCCTGCCCTGGCAGTCGCGGCGCGGGTCCAGCTTCATCTGGGGCGTGTGGCACGACGCCGCCCACGTCGCCGACCACATCGCGATCCAGCGCGGCTACCTCGCCCACCTCCCCGAGCCCACCGTCACCACGAGCGGAGCCCCCCGATGACCGCACAGCCGGCACAGCCGACCCACACCCGCATCCGGCCGTTCAACACCCGCGACACCTACCCGGAGCAGAACCTCGACAACGACCTGTGCCAGGCCGTCGTCGCCGGGAACACCGTCTACGTCCGCGGCCAGATCGGGCAGGACCTCGACACCAGCGAGTCCGTCGGCATCGGCGACGTCGCGGCGCAGGCCGAGCAGGCGATGGCGAACATCGACCAGCTCCTGCGCGAGGCGGGCAGCCGGATGGAGCACCTGGTCAAGCTGACGATCTACCTGGTCGACCCCCGCTACCGGGAGGCCGTCTACCGGACCGTCGGACGCTGGACGACGGGCGTCCACCCCATCTCGACCGGCGTCGTGGTGTCCGCGCTCGCCCGCCCGGAGTGGCTGTGCGAGATCGACGCCATCGCCGTGATCCCGGAGGACGGACGGTGACCTTCTCGATCGCGGCCCGCCAGGACGGCCGGTTCGGCATGGCCGTCAGCTCCTCCAGCCCGGCGGTCGCCGCGCGCTGCCTGCACCTGCGGCCGGGGGTCGGCGTCGCCGCGTCGCAGAACGTCACCGACCCGCGGCTCGGCGGGCGCCTGCTCGACCGGCTGGCCGCCCACGACGACGCCGTGCGGGCGGTGCGTGAGGTCGGCGCCGACGCCGTCGACCCGGAGTACCGCCAGCTCACCGCGCTGGGCCGGACCGGCCCGCCCGCCTGGTTCAGCGGGGAGCGGACGCTGGGCACACGCGGCGCCGCCGCCGGTGCGGACGCGGTGGCCGCGGGCAACATGCTGGCCGACGCCGGGCTGCCCGCGGTCCTGGTCGACGCCTTCGAGTCCGCGACCGGCGAGCTCGAGGAACGGCTGCTCGCCGCCCTGCGCGCCGGCCTCGCCGCCGGTGGGGAGGAGGGCCCGGTGCACTCGGCCGGGCTGGCCGTCGTCGCCGACGTCGAGTGGCGGGTGACCGACCTGCGGGTCGACTGGGCCGAGGACCCGGTCGACCGGCTGGCCGAGGCGATGGAGGTCTGGCTGCCGCAGCGCGACGACTACGTCCGCCGCGGGCTGGCCCCGGCGACCGCGCCGTCCTACGGCGTCCCGGGCGACCGGTGACCGGGGCGAAGGCGGCCGCCCGGGCCGCCGTCGACCGGGCGGCGGACGGGCTGGTCGCGCTGTCGGCCGAGCTGCACGCCCACCCCGAGACGGCCTGGGAGGAGCACCGGGCCGCGACCGTGGTGCCGGAGCTGCTGGACCGCCGCGGGTTCGCGGTGACGCCGTCGTACCTGGGGCTGGAGACCGCGTTCCACGCCCGGTACGGGTCCGGACCGCTGCGGATCGCGTTGTGCGCCGAGTACGACGCCCTGCCCGGGCTCGGGCACGCCTGCGGGCACAACCTGATCGCCGCGTCGTCGGTCGGGGCCGCGCTGGGCCTGGCCGAGGTCGCCGACGAGCTGGGGCTGACCGTCGAGGTCTACGGCACCCCGGCCGAGGAGGGCGGCGGCGGCAAGATCGAGATGCTGGACCGCGGCGCGTTCCGCGACGTCGACCTGGCGATGATGGTGCACCCCGGCCCGGTCGACGTCGCCGAGGCGCGTCCGTTCGCCGTCAGCCACTCCCGGGTCTCCTACCGGGGCCGGGCCGCGCACGCGGCGGCCTACCCCGAGGAGGGGGTCAACGCCGCGGACGCGTTCACCGTCGCCCAGGTCGCGATCGGGCTGCTGCGACAGCAGCTCCCGCACAGCGCGCGGGTGCACGGCATCGTCACCGCCGCGGGGACGGCGCCCAACGCGATCCCCGAGGACTCGTCGGGACGCTGGTACGTGCGCGCGGAGACCCTCGCCGAGCTGGCCGAGATCGAGCCGAGGGTGCGACGCTGCTTCGAGGCCGGTGCCCTGGCCACCGGGTGCACGCTGGAGATCGAGCCGGAGAGCAGGCCCTACGCCGAGTTCCGCGCCGATCCCACCGCCCTGGCGCACTACCGCGTCAACGCCGTCGAGCTGGGGCGGGAGTTCGCCCCCGACGGCCCGGCGGGCCGGATGAACCGGGCGTCGACCGACATGGGCAACGTGTCCCAGGTCGTGCCGGCCATCCACCCCTACATCGGGATCGGGTCGCTGCCCGCCACGAACCACCAGCGCGAGTTCGCGGCGCACTGCGTGGGTCCCGACGCGGAACGGGCGCTGCTCGACGGCGCGGTCGCGCTGGCCTGGACCGGCGTCGACCGTGCCGGGCAGCGCGACACCGCCTAGCCCTTCAGCCCGCCCGCCGCCGCGAACCCGGACCCGAGCCGGCGTCCCAGCACGAGGTAGAGCACCACCACCGGGGCCGAGTAGAGGATCGAGAAGGCGGCGAGCTGGCCGTAGGCGACCTGGCCGTACTGCGAGGAGAAGGTGAACAGGCTGACCGCGGCGGGCAGCTTGTCCGGCGAGAGCAGCAGCATGAACGGGACGAAGAAGTTCCCCCACGTCTGGACCAGCGTGAAGATCGCGACGACGGCGACGCCCGGGCGCATCATCGGCAGCACGACCTCCCACAGCGTGCGCAGCATGGTGGCGCCGTCGACCCAGGCGGCCTCCTCGATCTCGACCGGAACGCCGTCCATGAAGCCCTTGGTCAGGAAGATCGCGTACGGCAGCGCCGACGTCGCCAGGAACAGCACCGCCGCCGGCATCGAGTCGATGAGGTTGACCTGCACGAACAGCGCGTAGACCGGGATCATGATCGCGGTGATCGGCAGCCCGGTGGCGAAGACGATGGTCAGCAGGAACGGTCGGCTCGCCCGGCTGCGGTAGCGCGAGAGCGGGTAGGCGGCGAGCACCGCGCAGACCACGGTGACCAGCGTGGCGCCGCCGCAGAGCACGACCGAGTTCCACATCGGGCGGAACGTCGTCTCGGTGTCGAGCACGGCGGCGTAGTTGTCCAGGGTCGGTTCCGCGGGCCACGCCACGGCGAGCGAGGCCTCCGCGTCGAACGACGCGAGGACCACCCAGGCCAGCGGGATGCAGAAGAACACCGCGACCGCCACCAGGACGAGGTCGGCGGGGCGGGGTCCGCGCCGGCGCCGTGCGGCGTCCGGCGCGGGGGACGGGACGGCCGGGTCGACCGGCGGTGGACGGTGCGCGGTGGCGGTCATGCGTCCTCCTTGGCGAGCAGGCGCAGGTAGGCGATCGAGGCGATCCCGCCGAGCAGCAGCAGGAGCAGGGCCACCGCGGTGCCGTAACCGAGCTGCCCGTAGGAGAAGGCCTGCTCGTACATGTGCAGCGGCAGCGTCTGGCTGGAGGTGCCGGGGCCGCCGCCGGTCATGACGTAGATGAGGCCGAACACCGACAGCGTCTGCAGCGTGATCAGCATCAGGTTCGTCGCCACGGCGCGGCGGATCAGCGGCAGGGTCAGGGAGAAGAAGCGCTGCACCGGGCGGGCGCCGTCGATCATCGCCGCCTCCTCGACCTCGCGCGGGATCTCGGCGAGTGCGGCGGTGTAGACGAGCATGGTGAACGCCGTCCCGCGCCAGATGTTGGCGAAGGACACCGCGACGATCGGCAACGCGACGAGCAGCTCCTGCTCGGGCAGCCCGACCAGCCCGAGCAGGGCGTTCAGCGAGCCGTCCCCGGCGAGGAAGGTGTACCAGAGGTAGCCGACGACGACCTCGGGCAGGATCCACGCCCCGACCACGATCGCCCCGGTCACCGCGCTCACCGGCTTCGACGCGTTGCGCATCAGCAGGGCCAGCGCCAGCCCCAGCAGGTTCTGCCCGATGATCGCCGACACCACGGTGAAGACCAGGGTGAGACCGGCGGAGTTCCAGAACTCCGCCGAGGTGAGTGCGTCGGTGAAGTTGCCGAGCCCGACGAACGACGTGGTGTCCGCACCGTCCCCGCGCAGCGCCCGGTTGGTGAAGGCCAGGTAGACGCTGTAGAGCACCGGCCCGGCGAGGAACAGCACCAGCAGGACGACGGCCGGCACGATCGGCCCGCCCCGCAGCAGGGTGCGGCGCAGCGGCGTGGGTCCGCGGTCGGTGGCCTGCCGCCCGGCGAGGGCGGTCATGCGCGCGCCTCCGGCGCGGTCTGCTCGACGCCGACGATGTCGACCAGCGCGGCGTCGTAGGCGTCGGCCGCGGCGTCGGGGCCCAGCCGCCCGGTCATGACGTCCTCGGTCGCCGCCTGGATCGCCGAGGAGATCTGCGGGTACGGCGCCGTCGCGGGCCGGTAGTCGGCGTAGGGGACGAGGTCGGTGAAGAAGGGGGAGGCGGGGGAGTAGCCGTCGTACCCGGGGTGTTCCATGACGTCGCTGCGGTTGGCCAGCTTGGCCTCGGCGACGGTCCACCGCAGGGCGTTCTCGGTGGACATCAGCGTCTCCAGCAGCCCCCAGGCCAGGTCCGGATCGGGGGCCAGGCGCGGCAGCGACCACGCCCAGCCACCGGAGAGGGTCACGAACCCCCGGCCCTGCCCGCGCCGGGTGGGCATCCGGGCCAGGTCCATCGTCCGCGACCACTCCGGCCAGGCCCCGGACGCGCCCGGGTCCCAGTTCTGGGCGATCCAGTTGCCGTCGACGACCATGCCGACCCTCCCCTCCGGCATCCACGACGTGTAGACGGTCTCGGTGAGGTTCGGGTCGAGCGCGGCCTGCAGCGGCGGGCCGAGGCCCTCACCGAAGACGGTGTGCAGGAACCCCAGCGACTCCCGCATCCCGGCGGCGCCGGTCGTCCAGCGCCGGGTGGCCTCGTCGTACAGGACCGAGTCGGTGCCGTTGAACAGCATCTGCAGGCCCTGCATGCTGGCCTTCTCGCCCTGCGCCTTGCCGGAGTAGAGGACGAGGGGGACGACGTCGGGGACCTGGTCGCGGATCGCCCGCGCCGCCGTGAGCAGGTCGTCCCAGGTCCGGGGCCGGAAGGGCGCGGCGATCCCGGCGGCCGCCAGGACGCCGCGGTGGTACCAGATCCCACGGGTGTCGGTCGGTCCCGGGATGCCGTAGACCTTCCCGTCCTCGCCGGTGACGGCGTCCTTCGCGACGTCGACGTAGGTGTCCCACAGGGGCCAGCGGGAGACGTAGTCGTCCAGCGGTCGCAGGTAGCCGGCGGCGATGTCGGCCTTGAGGATGAAGGTGTCCTCGTAGGCGATGTCCGGTGTGGTCCGGGCCGAGGCCATCATCAGCTCGTTCTTGGTGAAGAAGTCGTTCTCCGCCGCGACCAGCGGGACCACCTCCACCGAGGTACCGGGGCGGGCCGCCATGAACTCCGCGGCCGCGCCCTCGATGTAGTCCCCGACGGCCCGGGCCGAGCCCCACTGCTGGTAGGTCACCCGCAGGTGTCCCGGAGCCCGGGCGTCGGCGCCGCACGCGCCGAGCGCCGGGGCGGCGAGCAGGGCGCCGCCCGCCGCGAGGAGCGCGCGCCGGGAGAACCCGCGGGCAGGGGGTGGGGTCATCGGGCGGACCGTCCTTTCGCGTCGTTGCGAGGGCGGGGCGGGAGGGGTCAGGCGCGGGTCAGGCGCACCGTGGCGATCTGGAACGCGCGCAGCTCCAGCCGGAGGTCCCCGCCCAGTGCGCGCGGGGTGTCGAGCGTGCGTTCGAGTAGGTCGGTCTCGACCGCGCCGGTGCAGTCGAAGCCGGGGCGCAGCACCGCGCGGGCCCGACCGCCGTGCGCCTCGTAGAGCCGCACGACCACGTCGCCGGAGCCGTCGTCGGCGAGCTTGACCGCCTCGACGACGACGGCGCCGGTGCCGCCGTCGTCGACGGTCACCAGCGGCTCGACCGGGCCGGACCCGGTGATCTCCCGGGTGCCCAGCGCCACCCGGTAGCCCTCGCGGACGGCGTCGGGGATCTCCGTGCCGGGGGTGAGCGTGCACCGCAGGACGTGCTCGCCGGAGTCCGCGTGCGGGTCCGGGAACTGCGGGGCCCGCAGCAGCGACAGCCGCAGCAGCGTGGTCGTCCCGGCGGCGGTGCCGTCCGGCCCGGGCCGGGTGTCGCGGGTGATGTCGTGGCCGTAGGTGGCCTCGTTCGCGACGGTGACGCCGTAGCCGGGCTCGCCGACGTGCACGAACCGGTGCGCGCAGGTCTCGAACCGGGCCGCGTCCCACGAGGTGTTGGTGTGCAGCGGCCGGTGCAGGTGCCCGAACTGGATCTCCGAGGTGGCGCGCTCGGCGTGCACGTCGAGCGGGAACGCGAGCTTGAGCAGCTTCTGGCGCTCCTGCCAGTCCGCGTGCACCCGCACCTCCAGGGCGCGACCGCCGGGGGCGAGGGTCCAGTCGGTGGTGACCGTGCTGTCCCCGGCCACGACGACGGTGCGCACCCCGCCCGGGACCGGCTCGGCCGACGAGGCCTGCGGCAGCCCGGTCTCGACGCGGCGGTAGTGCCGGTCGACGTCCCAGGCGTCCCACTCGTTGGGGATGTCCTGGAACAGCTGCAGGCCCGCGGTCGCGCCGGGCGCGAGGACCGCCCGGCCGGCGTCGAGGTCGTCGAGGGCGTGCACCCGGCCGTCGTCGCCGACCAGCACCGACAGCCGTCCGTTGCCGATGCGGTGGCCGCCGTCGACCCGCTCGACGGTCACCTCCGGGCCGTCCGGCGCCGCGGCCGGGCCGATGCCCAGCGCGGGTGCGCCGTGCAGCGGGTAGGGGCCCGCGTTGGCCCGCAGCACGACGTCGCCGTCCCCGGCCAGTGCGGCCAGCGCGCCGTCGACGATCGTCTCCAGCTCGGCGGTGACCGCGGCGTGGTCGCGTTCGGCGTCGTGGTGGACCCAGGCGATGGAGCTGCCCGGCAGGATGTCGTGGAACTGCAGCAGCAGGACCTTCTGCCACAGCCGGCGCAGGTCCTCGGCCGGGTAGGGGGCGCCGGTGCGGACGGTGGCGGTGGCGGCCCACAGCTCCGCCTCGCGGAGCAGGTGCTCGTTGCGCCGGTTGCCCTGCTTGGTGCGGGCCTGCGAGGTGTAGGTGCCGCGGTGGTACTCCAGGTACAGCTCGCCGGACCACACCGGCGGGTCCGGGTAGTCCGCCTCGGCCTCGGTGAAGAACTCCTCCGAGGTGCCGATCCGCACCCGCGGCGCGCCCTCCAGGTCGGCCTGGCGGCGGGCCAGGGCGAGCATCTCCCGGGTGGGGCCGCCGCCGCCGTCGCCGTGGCCGAAGGGCACCAGCGAGACGCCGGCGCGGCCCTTCTCCCGGTACTGGCGCTGGGCGCGGTCGAGCTCGTCGGCGGTCAGCTCGGAGTTGTAGGTGTCGACCGGCGGGAAGTGGGTGAACACCCGGCTGCCGTCGAGGCCCTCCCACAGGAACGTGTGGTGCGGCATCCGGTTGGTGTCGTTCCAGGAGATCTTCTGGGTGAGGAACCAGCGCGACCCGGCCGCGCGGACCAGCTGCGGCAGCGCGGCGGTGTAGCCGAACGAGTCCGGCAGCCACACCTCGAGCGGCTCGACGCCGAACTCGTCGAGGAAGAACCGCTTGCCCTCGACCAGCTGGCGGGCCAGGGCCTCGCCACCGGGCATGTTGGTGTCCGACTCCACCCACATGCCGCCGACCGGCACGAACGTCCCGGCGGCGACGGCGTCGCGCAGCCGGGCGTACAGCTCGGGGTAGGTGTCGCGGACCCACCGGTACTGCTGTGCCGAGGAGCAGGAGAACCGCAGCCCGGGGTCGGTCTCGGCGAGGGTCAGCACGTTGGAGAAGGTGCGTGCGCACTTGCGGACGGTCTCGCGCGTCGGCCAGAGCCACGCCGAGTCGATGTGCGCGTGCCCGGTCGCGACGACGCGGTGCGCGCTGGCGTGCGCGGGTGCGGCGAGGGCGGGGGCGAGCCGCTCGCGGGCCGGCCCCGCGGTCGTCGTGAGGTCGCGCGGGTCGATCACGTCCAGGGCGTCCTCGACGGCGGACACGATCAGCGCGTGCCGCGCGGTGTCCGGGTCGAGCCGGTCCAGCCAGCCCTGCAGCACGGTCAGGTCCTGGTCGAGCTCCCAGACGGTCTCGTCCAGCAGCGCCACGTCGACCCGGCGCAGCGTGTAGAGCGGGTCGGAGCCCGCGGTCGCCGGGTCGCCGAGCGGGGTCGGGACGAACCAGCCGTGCTCGGAGATGTGCGGGTTCGCGGCGGCCTCGACGAACAGGTCGACGGTGTCACCGGTGACGGGCACCCAGGCGTTGCGCGGCTCGATGCCCTTGACGATGCGACCGTCCGGGCTCCAGACGGTGCCCTCGGCCTGGAAGCCCGGGTTCTCGGTGCCGAACCCCAGGTCGACGACGGCCTCCACGCGCGTCCCCGGTGCGTCCCACCAGTCCGCGGGCACGGCGCCGGTGGCGCGGAACCACACGGTGCTCCACGGACGCCCCCACGCCGAGAGGTGACCGCGGCCCACCGGGAACGGGGCGTAGGCCTGCCCGGCGGCCTCGGCGAACCCGACGGGCTCGCCCGGGACCTCCCAGGCGGCGACCTCCAGCGGCCGGGCGTCCCGGTACCGGGACCGCTCCAGGTGCTCGGAGCGGAAGCGACGCAGGCGGTCGACGACGAAACGGGTCCGGTCGTGCACGAACTCTCCAGCCGGTGGGCGACGGTGCCGCAGTTAGTAAAAACGATGGAAGAAATGACCACAAGAGTCCGGTCGACGCGTGGTGCGCGACAGGCGACCGCGAAGTGAGGTGAGGCTAAGTTCATCGGCAGAGTCCGTATCGTCCCCCGGAGGACCCGTGTCCACAGCCCTGCTCGAGCGTCACGTCGTCGAGATCGCCACCCGCCGCCAGCTCCTCGCCGCGGTCGGCACGGCGGGCCTGCTCGCCGCGTGCGGCCGCCCCGCGGCGACCGTCGGCGCCCCCGCCGGGCGCACCCGCAGCGTCACGACCGCGCTGGGCACCTACGACGTGCCCGTCGCCCCGGTCTCGGTGCTCGCCGTCGACTCGCGGGTCGACCTGGAGACCGCCGTCGCGCTCGGCCTGCCGGTGTCGGCGACCAGCCTGCGTCCCCCGGCCGCGTGGGTCCCGGCCCCGCCCGGGCTGCCGGTCCTCAAGGGTCCGATCGTCGACGAGGAGGTCCTCGCGCTGGGCCCGGACCTGATCGTCTGCTCGGCGGAGGACGACGGCGAGTACTGGCCGACCGCCCGGCTGCAGCGGATCGCGCCGGTCGTCCCGACCTCGTTCGACGTGCCGTGGCGCGCCGACCTGACTGCGATCGCCACCCAGCTCGACCGGCGCGACGCGCTGGACCGGGTGCTGGCCGAGTACGACGCGGTCGCCGCCGGGGTCCGCGAGCGCCACCGTGCCGCGCTGGCGACGAAGCGCGTCGTCATCGCCCAGTGGCGGCCGGAGGCGGGCACGTTCGTGGTGAACACGGCGGGCCGGCTGCAGCAGCAGGTGCTCACCGACCTGGGCGGGTCGCTGTTCGGCTCCGAGCGGGCCTACGCGGCCGACCAGGAGGTGCCGCTGGAGACGATGAGCGAGTTCCGCGACGCCGACGGCTTCTACCTGCAGAACACCGGCACCGAGCGGTCGCTGGCGACCATGGCCGACGTCCCGGTGTGGCGGGAGCTGCCCGCGGTGCGGGCGGGCCGGGTCGTCGAGACCGCGGGCAACGTCAACTACGGCAGCGTCTACAGCGCCATGCAGGTCGCCCGCGACCTCGACGCGCTGTTCGCCCTGCTCGGCTGAGCGGATCCCCCGGCGCCGGACCCGTGTGGTCCGGCACCGGAACCGCTCGCCCTCAGGGGCGGGACGCCGTCGCGCCGGAGCCGTCGGTGGCGTCGGTGGCGTCCTCGCGGAACTCCAGCGGCGCGGCACCCGGCAGCGGCTTCCCGGCGGGCTCGACGAGGAACCACACGCTGACCAGCCCGACCAGTCCGGCGCCGATCAGGTAGTAGCCCGGCCAGTCCAGGTTCCCGGTGGCGGTCACCGCGGTCTCGATCACCGCGGGCGCCGTCCCGGCGAACAGTGACACCGCCAGGTTGAACGTCAGCCCGAGACCGGCATAGCGGACCAGGGTGGGGAACTGGGCGGGCAGCGTCGACGGGCAGACGCCCGCGAAGCAGACCAGGATCGCGGCCAGCAGGACCAGGCCGGTGGCCTGCCCGGCGAGCCCGAGCTGGAGCAGCCACACGATCGGCAGGCCGAGCACGACCAGTCCGATGCTCCCGGCCGCCAGTAGCGGGCGCCGTCCGATCCGGTCGCTCCAGTGTCCGACGACGACCACCGCGGCCAGCGCGAGCACGGTGACCCCGACCTGCAGCAGGGTCGCGACCTCCCGGCTGGTGCCCGCCGCGCCGGAGCGGGGCAGGGTGCCGGTGAGGTAGGTCGGCACGTACGCGGTCAGTACGTAGTTGGTGACGTTCCAGGCGATCACCAGGCCGGCGGTGACCAGCGCCGCGGAGCGGTAGCGCTTCACCAGGATCCCGAACGCGCGGCCGTGGGTCATCGTGACCAGCGCGGGGGAGCGCTCCATGAGCTGGCGGAACGCGGGCGTGTCCTCCAGGCGCAGCCGCAGGTAGACCCCGGCGATGCCGAGCGGGAGCGCCAGCAGGAACGGGATCCGCCAGCCCCAGGCGAGCAGGTCGTCGTCGGGCATCAGGGTCACCAGCGCCGCGGTGACACCGGCACCGAGCGAGTAGCCGACGATCGTGCCGAACTCCAGCCAGCTGCCGAAGAAGCCGCGCCGCCGGTCGGGGGCGTACTCGGCGACCAGCGTGAGCGCGCCGGTGTACTCGCCGCCCGCGGAGAAGCCCTGCAGCATCCGGATGAGCACGACCAGCACCGGCGCCGCGACGCCGATCGTGCCGTGCGACGGGACGAGCCCGAGCAGCACCGTCGCGACGGTCATCAGCAGCACCGTGGCGGCCAGCACCCGCGGCCTGCCCACCCGGTCGCCGAGGTGGCCGAACACGAACCCGCCGAACGGGCGGGCGACGAACGCCGCCGCGAACGCGGCGAGGGTCAGCACCAGCGACCACCGGCCCGCGTCCGGGAAGAGCACCCGGTTCAGCACCACCGCGGCCAGGTAGGAGTAGATCCCGAAGTCGTACCACTCGGCGACGTTGCCCACCGACGCCGCGGTGGCGGCCCGGCGGACGGTGGCCTCCTCCTCGACCGCGGTGTCGAGGGCCCGGCGACGGCTCCTGCGCGGCTTCTCGATCATGTGGCCCCTTCGCCGTCCGAGCGCGTGCCGGGACGTCCCGGCCTGCGGTGCGGCGCCTGTTCTAACATTGATATATTAGGCCGCGCAACAGCGGCCGACAGGTGGACGCAGGATCGGTACCGGGCGGTGTCAGATGGCGCTGGCGCCGCCGCCGGTCGGCGGCTGGATGCGCACGACCCGGTCGTCGGTGGCGCCGGGGGAGCCGCCGTCGCGGTTGACCGTCCCCAGCCACAGCAGGCCGTCCGGGGCGAGGGTGACCGGGCCGATCCGGCCGTAGGTGCCCTCCAGGACCGGCTTCGGGTCGCCGGTGAAGGTGCCCTCGGCGCCCGGGTTGAGCACGAACAGCGCCTTGCCGGTGCTCTGTGCGACGACGACCGCGCCCGGCAGCACCGTGCACCCGGCGACGCCCGGGCGGTCCGGCCAGGTCCAGGCGGGCGCGCCGAGCGTGCCCGGCGTGACGCGGTGCAGGACGTCGCGCCCCGCGGTGCGGTCGGTGACCCAGGTGGTCCGCGCCGCGGGGTCGACGCACACCCCGCCCGGGGCGGTGAGCCCGCGGGCCAGGACCGGCGAGGCGCGGTCGGGGTTGCCCGGGGCCGGACGGCCCAGGGTGTCGATCCGCAGCACCGCACCGGCGAGCGGGCCCGCCCCGGCCGGCGTGGCGACGACCAGCGAGGAGCCGTCGGCGTCGACGGCCAGCGCCCCGCCCGGCGGCAGCCCCTCCAGCACCGGCTTCGGCGCCTCACCGGGCGCGATCCGCCAGACCCGTCCCTCGGACAGGGCGTAGAGCAGGCGGTCCTCGGCGTAGCCGGGGGACAGGACCAGCCCGGTCAGCCCGCCCGCCGGGTCGACCGGCACGGTCGCGACCGGCTGCGGGGTGGCGTTGCGGCGGACCTCCAGCACCCGCCCGGTCCGCCGCTCGGCGACGAGTGCGCGGTCGCCCTGCGGGAGCACCGCCACCGCCCCGACCGGCCCCAGGCAGGCCGCGACGACCTGCGGGTCCGGGTCGACGCACGGCTGCGGTGCCGGCGCGGCCCCCTGCTGCTGCGGCGACGGGGCCTGGCTCGACGGCGGTGCCTGCTCCTCCGGGGCCACCCGGGGCGGCCCGCCGAGCTCGCCCTCGCCCTCGGCCTGCGGGCGCCAGTCGCGGGAGCCCGCGTCGGGGAAGGTGGCGCAGCCGCTCAGCAGCACGACGAGCGTCGCGACGATCAGCAGCAGCCGGGCGGTCACGAGGAACCAGGCTAGGCCCCGCGAGGTGAGTGCCCGGTGAGTACGGTCGGGCGTCATGAGCAGCCCCGTGACCGTCCTGGTGCCGCACACCGTCGGAGCCGAGATCCTGTCCGGTGTGGACGGCCTGGATCCGGTCGTCTACGACCCGGAGAAGCCGCTGCCCGACGAGGCCGCCCACGCCCGCGTGCTGGTCGCGCCGTTCCTGGCGGGCTCCGACGCGGTCGGGATCATCGAGCAGGTCCCGAACCTGGAGCTGGTGCAGCTGCTCACCGCGGGCGCCGAGACGTGGATCGGGCGGCTGCCCGAGGGCGTCGGCCTCTCCGACGGGCGCGGCGCGCACGGCGGGGCCACCGCCGAGTGGGTGGTGTCGGTGCTGCTGGCCGTCTACCGGCACCTGGACCGATTCGTGCGTGCCCAGGACCGCGGCGAGTGGGACTACCACCAGACCGAGGAGCTGGCCGGCAAGAAGATCCTCATCGTCGGCGCGGGCGACGTCGGGCAGAAGACCCGGGCCCGTCTGGAGCCCTTCGAGGTGGAGACCGCGCTGGTCGGGCGCACCGCCCGCGACGGCGTCCACGGCTGGGACGAGCTGCCCGCGCTGCTGCCGCACTACGACGCGACCGTGCTGATCGTCCCGCTCACCGACGAGACCCGCGGCATGGTCGACGCCGGCTTCCTGGCCGCCATGCCCGACGGGTCGCTGCTCGTCAACGGCGCGCGCGGGCCGGTGGTGGACACCGACGCGCTGGTCGCGGAGCTGACCTCGGGGCGGATCCGGGCCGCCGTCGACGTCACCGACCCCGAGCCGCTCCCCGCGGGCCACCCGCTGTGGTCGGCGCCCGGACTGCTGCTCACCCCGCACGTCGGCGGCAGCGTGCCGCTGGCGATGCGCCGCGCCTACGGCGTCGCGGCCGAGCAGCTCGCGGCGTTCGCCGCCGGTGACGCGCCGCCGAACCTCGTGACCGGCGCCTACTAGGCGCGCGCCGGTACTGTCGCCGACCATGAGCGGGCCCACGCAGCAGTACGACTGGGGCAACATCTCCGGCGACGAACCGGCGGAGAAGACCCGCCCGGAGCGCATGCCGGTCCCCGCCCACCTCTCCTCCGACATCGGGCTGCTCGTGCTGCGGCTGGTCGTCGGGGCGTCCTTCGCCGCGGCGGGGGCACGCAAGCTGTTCGGCGTCGCGGGCGGGATCGGCCTCGACGCCAGCGCGACCGCGCTCGCCGACGCCGGGTTCACGTCCTTCGCCGGCCCGCTGGCCTGGGTGCTCGCGGTCGGTCAGCTGGTCCTCGGCGTGCTGCTCGTGCTGGGGCTGCTGACGCCCTTCGCCGCGGCGGGCCTGCTCGCGACGAAGGTCGTCGCCGTGGTGGTGGCGCTGGTGCCGGCCCTGTCGGTGCCGCTGTTCGCCTCGGACGGCGCGAACTCCCTGGAGCTGGACCTGCTGCTCGGCGCCGGGGCCGCGGCGCTGGTGTTCGCCGGGGCCGGGCGGATCGCCCTCGACGCCGGGCGCACCTATCAGCGACGCCCGCTGCCGTGGTCGGTGCTGTCGCTGCTGGTCGCGGTCGCGGTGTCGCTGCTGGTCCTGTTCGTGCTGCGCCGGTGACCCCTGCCGACGACGCGTGGCTGCGCCCGCTCGCCCGGCGCCGCCGTCGCGACCTCGCGGTGCGGGCCCGGACCCCGCTGACCGGCGGGTACGCCTCCGGCGGGGCCGAGCGGATCGACCTCGACGACGGCACCGCGGTCGTCCTCAAGCACACCGGGGCGGTGGAGACGGCCGCGCTGCGCGCCGTCGCGGTGGTGAACGGGTCCGTCCGGCTGCCGCGGATGCTCGGCTCCGGCGACGGCTGGGTGCTGCTCGACCACGAGCCCGGCGCGCCGCTGCCGGCCGGGGCCCCGGTACCCGACGAGGTGTGGCGCACCCTCGCGCTGGTCCACGCGCACTGGCGGCGCAACCGGCCGCGCGGCGTCCCCGTCGTCGACGACGCCTGGTGGGCGCGGCTGTGCGGGCACGCCGCGGACCGGCTGACGGCGGCCGGGCACGACGCCGCGGCCGCGTCCGTCGTGGCCTGGGCCGGGGACGACCGCGCCCGCACCGCGCTGCGCGCCCTGCCCCGCACCCTGTGCCACGGCGACGCCCACCGCGGCAACGTCGTCGCCGGTCCGGCCGGTGCGGTGCTGCTGGACTGGGGCAATGCCCGCGTCGCGGTGGGGTCGCTCGACGTCGTGGTGCTGGCCGCGCCCCCGTCCGACGGCCCGGCCGACGCGCCGTCGTCGCCGGTGCCCGCGGTCTACCGGGACACCCTGCACACCGCGCTCGGCGCGCCGGACCCGCCCGCCATGGTCGCGGTGGAGACGGCGTGGGCGCGGGCGGCGGCGCACGTGCAGTTCCTGCCGTTCGCCGCCGACCACCAGGACCCCGACCGGGTCACCTCGATGGTCCGGGTCGCCGCCGCGGCCCTCGACGAGCTGGGCGACCTGCTCGCCACCGCCCGCCGCGGCTGATCCCGGCTCAGCCCTTCGGCTTGGCCGTGCGACGCAGCCGGGTGTTGACGAACTCGCCCATGCCCCAGCGGCCCAGCTCACGGCCGAAGCCGGAGCGCTTCACCCCGCCGAAGGGGAGCCCGGGCAGCGTCGTGCCGTGCTCGTTGACGTAGGCCATGCCCACCTCGAGCCGGTCGGCGATCTCCTGCGCGCGCTCGATGTCGCCGCTCCACACCGACCCGCTGAGCCCGTAGCTCACGTCGTTGGCCAGCGTGACCGCCTCGTCGACCGAGTCGACGCCGTAGACCACGGCGACCGGTCCGAAGATCTCCTCGGAGTAGGCGTCCATGTCCTTCGTGACGCCGGTCAGCACGGCCGGGCGGAGGAACGCGCCGTCGCCGTCGGGCACCTCGCCGCCGGTGTGCAGGGTGGCGCCCTGCTCGACGGCGCGGCGCACCTGCTCGGCGACGCCGTCGCGCGCCGCGACCGAGGACAGCGGGCCGAGCCGGGTGCCGGAGTCGGTCGGGTCGCCGTGCTCGGTGGCCTCGAACGTCGAGACCAGCACCGACACGAACTCCTCGACCTTGTCGGTCGGCACGATCATCCGCTTCGGGGAGTTGCAGGCCTGGCCGCCGTTCATCAGGCGGGCCCGGGCGGCGACCTTCGCGGTGCGGGCGACGTCGGCGTCGTCGAGGACGATGAACGCGTCCGACCCGCCCAGCTCCAGGACGGCCTTCTTCAGGTTGCGCCCCGCCGTCTCGGCGACCGAGGCACCGGCCCGCTCGCTGCCGGTCAGGGAGATCCCCTGGATCCGCGGGTCGGCGATCATGTCGGCGATCTGCTCGTTGGTCGCGTAGACGTTGACGTAGACGTCGGCCGGGACGCCCGCGGTGTGGAAGATCTCGTCCATCACCTCGGCCGAGGCGGCACAGATCGGGGCGTGCTTGAGGACGATCGTGTTCCCGACGACCAGGTTCGGCGCGACGAACCGCGCCACCTGGTAGTAGGGGAAGTTCCACGGCATGACCCCGACCAGCGGCCCGATCGGCTCGGTCTGTACCACCGACTCCTGCGCGCCCTGCGGGTCCAGGGTCTCCCTGCTCAGCAGGTCCGGGCCGTGCTCGGCGTACCAGCGGTAGATCGACGCGGCCAGTGCGACCTCGCCCGCTGCCTCCTTGACGGGCTTGCCCATCTCGGTCGCGATCAGCGCGGCCAGCTCGTCGCTGCGGGCCTCGTAGGCCTCGGCCACCCGGACCAGGATCCGTGCCCGGTCGGCGGCCGGGGTCGCGCGCCACCCGGGGTAGGCGTCGGTGACGCGGCCCAGGACGTCGGAGACCGCCGCGTCGTCGAGCTCGGGGAACGTCTTCTCGGTCTTCCCGGTGGCGGGGTTCGTGGTCACGTAGGCGGTCATGGTGCCCTTCCGTCGTGGGGTGGCGCGGGTCGCGCTCCTATCCGACGGATGTCCGCCGCGGGGGGACCGGCAAACATCGGGTCCGCCTCGTCACCCCACGCCTGCCGCCTCCAGCCGGGCCCGGACGTGGGCGTGTGCCGGTGGGACGCAGCGGTCCAGCACGCCGCGCAGCTCGTCGACCAGACGTGCGGCGGGCCAGTCCGGCGGCAGCAGGACCGTGGGCAGCGCCGGCGCCCGGACCAGGTCGACGAACACCGGGTTGGTCAGCTCGACGAGGCGGCGCAGGCACCCGGCACCGCCCCCGGGCGGCGACGCCGCGGCGGCGGCCAGGCGGTCGGCGTGACCGGCCAGGACGGCCGCGACCCCGTCGAGGTCCCACGCCCCGACCGCGACGCGGGCCGCCTCGGCGGTGTCCACCGCGAGCCCGGCCACGGTCACCCGGGCACCGGGCGGGGCGTCGGCCAGCACCTCGGCGAGCTCGGCGCCGCGGTCGGCCACCGCGATGAGCACGCCCGGCTGCAGCACCCCGTACCCGGCGAGCACGGCGGTGCGCCGCAGCCGGTCGCGGTAGGCCCGCTCCTGCTCCGGGACGGCGTGCAGCAGTGCCCGGAACGAGCCCGTCCACTCCGGGGGACGGGCGCCGAGGTCGTCGCCGAGGCGCCGGACCGCCGCCCCGAACGGGCCGTCGAGGCGCAGGTGCACGGCGCGCCCGTCGCGCCGGCCCGCGAGCTGGCCGTCCTCGCGCATCCGGGCCAGCAGCCGTCGCGCGGCGGGCTCGCGCATGCCGAGATCGCCCAGCAGCCCGACGAGCACGGCGGCGGGCAGCTCGTCACGACCGGCGACGCGCAGCAGCGACGCGACCACACCGCTCGTCGGGTTGCGCCTTGCCACGAGCGCGCCCAGCTCTACACCTCTGCTCACGGTCGTGAACCATTCCGTCCAGTTCGGGGGAACCGATGGTAGAGGCAGCGGGCCGGAACGGAATGGGGCAGGCACTGTCCTGGGCGCAGATGATCGTGCTGAGCATCGCGGTGCCCGTGGTGGTCTACGACGTCCTCACCGACCGCGGGGTCGGCCCGGTCCCCGCCCTGCTCGCCGGGAGCATCGGGCCGCTGCTCGACATCGGCATCACCTGGCTGCGCAGCCGCCGGATCGACGAGTTCGGCGTGCTCGTGCTGGTGTTCCTGGTGGTCGGCGCCGTGGTCGGGCTGGTGTTCTCCGACCCGCGGATCCTGCTGCTCAAGGAGTCCGCGACGACGGGCGTGCTCGGCCTGCTCCTGCTGGGCTCGCTGGTGCTGCTCCCGCGCCCGCTGATGTTCTGGTTCGGCCGTCGCTTCGCCACCGGCGGTGACCCGGCCCGGGTGGCCTGGTGGGACGGGCTCTGGCAGTACGCCGGCTTCCGCCGCACCCAGCGCGTGCTCACCGCGGTGTGGGGCGTGGTGCTGGTCGCCGAGGCGGTCGTGCGGATCGTGCTGACCTACCGGCTCCCGGTCGCGACGATGGTGGTGGTGAACGCCGTCGTCCCGCTCGCGGTGCTGGGCGTGCTGATCGGCTGGACCGTGCTGTACGCCCGGCGGGCGCAGGCCGCGGGACAGCGCCGCGCCGCGGCCGCCGCCTCCGGCTGAGACGACGGCCGGGCGCCCGGCTCAGCGGCCGACGTTGCGCTGCAGGTGCGCCGGGTAGCGCTCCCCGGCCACCGCCGACGACGGGGCGGCCGCCTCGATCTCGGCCAGCTCGTCCGCCGACAGCTCCAGCACGGCGGCCTCGACGTTCTGCTCCAGGTAGGTCCGCCGCTTGGTCCCCGGGATCGGCACGACGTGCTCCCCGCGGCTCTGCACCCAGGCCAGCGCGAGCTGCCCGGCGGTGACCCCGCGGCGCTGCGCGATGGCGGTGAGCGCCTCGACGATCGCGAGGTTCGCGGCCATGTTCTCGTCGGAGAAGCGGGGCAGACCGCGGCGCATGTCGCCCTCGCCGAGCTGGCCGGTCGAGGTGATCGCGCCGGTCAGGAAGCCGCGTCCGAGCGGGGAGAACGGCACGACGCCGATGCCCAGCTCGGCGCACGTCGGCGCGACCGACTCCTCGATGCCGCGCGTCCACAGCGACCACTCCGACTGCACCGCGGCGGGCGGGTGCACGGCGTGGGCGCGGCGGACGGTGTCCGCGCCGCACTCGGAGAGCCCGTAGTGGCGGATCTTCCCCTCCTCGATCAGCCCGGCGAGCGCGCCGACGGTCTCCTCGATCGGCGTGTCCGGGTCGACGCGGTGCTGGTAGTAGAGGTCGATGTGGTCGACGCCGAGGCGGCGCAGCGACTCCTCGGCGCACCGCCGCACGTAGGCCGGGTCGCCCTGCGCGCCCTGGTTGCCCGCGGCGTCGCGGACGATGCCGAACTTCGTCGCCAGGACCACGCGGTCGCGGCGGTCGGCGATCGCGGCGCCCACGAGCTCCTCGTTGGCGCCGTCGCCGTAGACGTTCGCGGTGTCGAGCAGGGTGACGCCCAGGTCCAGGGCGCGGTGGATCGTCGCGATCGACTCGGCGCGGTCGGAGGTGTCGCCGTAGGCCTGGCTCATGCCCATGCAGCCCAGGCCCTGGGCGGAGACGGTGAGGTCGCCGAGACGGCGGGTTCCGAGACGCATTCCGGTAGCCATGACAACCAACCTAGACGCGAACGGCCCCGGTCCGCAGGGCGCGGACCGGGGCCGTCGGGACGTGCTGATCAGGGGATGCGGCGGACCGCCCCGGTGTCGGCGCTGGTCGCCATGTGGGCGTAGGCGCGCAGGGCCTTCGACACGACGCGCTGCCGGTCGACGGGCTGCCACGGCCGCTCGGAGGACTCCATCTTGGCGCGCCGGTCGGCGAGCACCTCGGCGTCGACGAGCAGCTCCAGGGACCGGGCGCGGACGTCGAGCCGGACCCGGTCGCCGTTCTCCACCAGCCCGATCGTGCCGCCGGCGGCGGCCTCGGGGGAGACGTGGCCGACCGAGATGCCCGACGAGCCGCCGGAGAACCGGCCGTCGGTGATCAGGGCGCAGACCTTGCCCAGCCCGGCACCCTTGAGGAACGCGGTCGGGTGCAGCATCTCCTGCATGCCCGGCCCGCCCGAGGGGCCCTCGTAGCGGATGACCAGCACGTCGCCGGGCTTGATCTCCTTCTTGAGGATCGCCGAGACGGCGTCCTCCTGGCTCTCCAGCACCACGGCCGGGCCCTCGAACTCCCAGATGTCCTCGGGGATGCCCGCGGTCTTGATCACGGCGCCGTCGACCGAGAGGTTCCCGCGCAGCACGGCCAGGCCGCCGTCGGCGGAGTAGGCGTGCTCGAGGTCGCGGATGCACCCGCCCGCGGCGTCGGTGTCGAGGGAGGACCAGCGGTTCTCCGTCGAGA
The DNA here is from genome assembly GCF_020496225.1 of Pseudonocardia sp. ICBG162. Lineage (NCBI taxonomy): Bacteria > Bacillati > Actinomycetota > Actinomycetes > Pseudonocardiales > Pseudonocardiaceae > Pseudonocardia > Pseudonocardia sp. ICBG162. The sequence goes on along the minus strand of NZ_JAHLJD010000031.1, from coordinate 3,598 downwards.
ACGCCTGCGTGGTCCGGACCCCGCCCGGCGCGGCGTGGTAGAGCTCGACCGCGGTCTCCGACGGGGCCGACGACCGGATGTCCCACTCGGTGAGCCACTGCTCCAGCGTGGGGGAGTGCACGGTGTGCACCCCGGTGTTGAGCAGCCCGGCCCGCCACAGCTCGCCCAGCAGGGCGGGGATGCCACCGGCCCGGTGGACGTCCTCCATGTGGTAGTCCGAGTTCGGCGCGACCTTGCTCAGGCACGGCACGCGCCGGGAGATCGCGTCGATCGCGGCGAGGTCGAAGTCGATCTCGCCCTCCTGGGCGGCGGCCAGGATGTGCAGCACCGTGTTGGTGGAGCCGCCCATCGCGACGTCGAGCGCCATCGCGTTCTCGAACGCCTCGCGGGTGGCGATGTTGCGGGGCAGCGCGGACGCGTCGTCGTCGCGGTACCAGCGGGTCGCCAGGTCCATCACGGTGCGCCCGGCGTTCAGGAACAGCTCGCGGCGCGCGGCGTGCGTGGCCAGGGTGGAGCCGTTGCCCGGCAGCGAGAGCCCGAGCGCCTCGGTGAGGCAGTTCATCGAGTTCGCGGTGAACATCCCGGAGCAGGACCCGCAGGTCGGGCAGGCCGAGCGCTCGACCTCGGCCAGGCCGGCCTCGTCCACCTCGGACGACGCGGACGCCGAGATCGCGGTGATCAGGTCGGTGGGTGCCTGCGCGACCCCGCCGACGACGACCGCCTTGCCGGCCTCCATCGGACCGCCGGAGACGAACACGGTCGGGATGTTCAGCCGCATCGCGGCGTTCAGCATGCCCGGCGTGATCTTGTCGCAGTTGGAGATGCACACCAGGGCGTCGGCCGCGTGGCCGTTCACCATGTACTCGACCGCGTCGGCGATGATCTCGCGGCTGGGCAGGGAGTAGAGCATCCCGCCGTGGCCCATCGCGATGCCGTCGTCGACGGCGATCGTGTTGAACTCCTTGGCGACCCCGCCCGCCTCCTTGATCGCGCCCGCGACGAGGTCACCCATGTCCTTGAGGTGCACGTGGCCGGGCACGAACTGGGTGTAGGAGTTGGCGATCGCGACGATCGGCTTGCCGAAGTCGTCGTCGCCCATGCCGGTCGCGCGCCAGAGCGAACGCGCTCCGGCGGCGTTGCGACCGTGGGTGGTGACGCGGGAACGCAGGGCGGGCATCGGTCTTCTCCAGCCGGGTCTTCCGTGGTGGTTCGTGAGGGACCCCGGTGGGCGCGTCGCGGAGCGTGGGCACGAGCCGCCCGGGGGGTGCGGCGCGACGGCGGCGGGGCGGGTCGCGTCCCGCCGGCCGGCGGGCCGATCGCCCGCAACCGTACGCCCCGCGACGGGCGTCAGTGACCCTCGGCCGGATCCTCCGGGTCGGTCACCGCGGCCGGGTCGGCGAACCGGCCGCCGCTGGCGACCGAGAGCGCGGGCAGGTCGCGCGCGTGCACCGCGGGCAGGACGAGGGCGTCGTCCTCGCCCAGCACCGCGCTGACCCGCGAGCGCGAGCCGATCCGCAGACCGCGCACGTCGTCCCAGTCCACGGTGCGGGAGGAGAACGCGCCGCGGACGGTCAGCGTCTCCGGGTCCACGGTGGTGCGGACCCGCAGGATCCAGGCGATCGCCGCGGCCGGGGCCAGCAGCACGACCCAGAACCACGGCAGGCTGAACACCAGCGGCGTCGACCCGACGACCGCGACCAGGATGGCGAAGATGGTCAGCCGGCTCGGCTTGAACACCAGCGCGCGCGAGCCCACGCGGAGCTTGCGGCCCTCGTCGCGGACCCGGGGGGTCCACGCCAGCTCGCTGTCCACCTGCTGGGACGCCCCCGGGGCCGGCTGCGGGTCGGCGGAGGGCGGGGTCGGGGGGGGACGGCGCGGTCGTCGGTGCTGCTCACGACCCCAGTGTGACAAATCCGGACCGTGACCCCACGGCCCGGACGGGTGGGGTCGTTTGACTCCGTCCGTGGGACGCGTGCTAGCGTCGATGCATGTTCGCCGTTCGAATTCTCGTACTTCTTGGGCGCGTCGTCGCCTGAGTTCGACCTTCTCGAACGACGACGCGCTCACCCTCGCAGCGCCCGGAGTGCCGGGCGGCGGGGGTTTTTTCATGTCCAGCTCCGAGTCCAGCCCATGTCCGGCATCTGATCGACACGATCTCCAGCGAGGCAGACCCAGATGACCACCGTCCCCGCCAAGCCCGGCTCGCCCGGCCCGAAGCCGGGCCCGCCGCCCGGCCGGTCCGCGGCCTCCGGCACGTCCCGCAGCGCGGCCCCGGCACCCGGTGAGACCACCGTGCCCGGCCCGCGCATCGTGGACGAGCCCATGACCGGCGCCCAGTCCCTGGTGCGTTCGCTCGAGGAGATCGGCTGCGAGGTCGTCTTCGGGCTGCCCGGCGGGACGATCCTGCCCGCGTACGACCCGCTCCTGGACTCGACGAAGGTGCGTCACATCCTCGTGCGCCACGAGCAGGGCGCCGGACACGCGGCGACCGGCTACGCGCAGGCCACCGGCCGGGTCGGGGTCTGCATGGCGACGTCCGGGCCGGGGGCCACGAACCTGGTCACCCCGATCGCGGACGCCCACATGGACTCGGTGCCGCTGGTGGCCATCACGGGTCAGCAGACCCGGCCGCTGATCGGCACCGACGCCTTCCAGGAGGCCGACATCACCGGCATCACCATGCCGGTGACCAAGCACAACATGCTGGTGACCGACGCGACGGAGATCCCGCGCGCGATCGCCGAGGCCTTCCACCTGGCGTCCACCGGCCGGCCCGGCCCGGTCCTGGTGGACATCCCGAAGGACGTGCTGCAGGAGCAGACCACGTTCTCCTGGCCCCCGAGCTGCAGCTGCCCGGCTACCGGCCGACGACCCGGCCGCACGGCAAGCAGATCCGCGAGGCCGCCCGGCTCATCCGCGAGTCGGCCAAGCCGGTGCTCTACGTCGGCGGCGGTGTCCTCAAGGCCGAGGCCGCCGAGGAGCTCAGGGAGCTGGCCGAGCTGACCGGGGCGCCCGTCGTCACCACCCTGATGGCGCGCGGTGTGTTCCCCGACAGCCACCCGCTGCACCTGGGCATGCCCGGGATGCACGGCACCGTCGCCGCGGTCGCGGCGATGCAGCGGTCCGACCTGCTGGTCGCGCTCGGCTCCCGGTTCGACGACCGGGTCACCGGCAAGCTGGAGAGCTTCGCCCCGGGGCGAAGATCATCCACGCCGACATCGACCCGGCCGAGATCTCCAAGAACCGGCGCGCCGACGTGCCGATCGTCGGGGACTGCAAGGAGGTCCTGGCCGACCTGGTCGAGGCGTCCGTGCGGACCGCGCCGAGCACGGTGAGCCGGACCTGTCGGCCTGGTGGAAGCAGGTCGGCGGGCTGCGCGACCGCTACCCGCTCGGCTACGACGAGCCGACCGACGGCGCGCTCTCGCCGCAGTACGTGATCGAGCGGATCGGCGCGATCGCCGGGCCGGACGCGATCTACACCGCGGGCGTCGCCAGCACCAGATGTGTGGGCCGCGCAGTTCGTCAAGTACGAGAAGCCGCGGACCTGGCTGAACTCCGGCGGGCTCGGGACCATGGGCTACGCGGTCCCGGCCGCG